>JAIMBD010000022.1 GCA_023511625.1 Bacillota bacterium
TGGTCGGCGGCCACGAAGGGGCCGGGATCGTGGAGGCGGTGGGCCCCGGCGTGGAGCGGGTCAAGCCCGGGGACCATGTGGTGTGCGCCTTCATCCCCGCCTGCGGCCACTGCCGGTGGTGCTCGACCGGCCACCAAAACCTGTGCGACCTCGGCGCCTTCATCGGCCCGGGCAGCCTTTTGGACGGCACCTACCGCTTCCACGCCCGCGGTCAGGACATTGGCGCCATGTGCTTGCTCGGCACCTTCTCGGAGTACTCGGTGGTGCCGGAGGCCTCCTGCATCCGGCTCGACCCTGACATCCCCTTTGAGGTGGCGGCGTTGGTGGGCTGTGGCGTGACCACCGGCTGGGGGGCGGCGGTGCACACGGCCCAGGTACGGCCGGGGGAGACGGTGGCGGTGTTTGGCATCGGGGGCGTGGGCATCAACGCCGTCCAGGGGGCGAAGCTGGCGGGGGCGCGCTACATCGTGGCGGTGGACCCTTTGGCGTCGAAGCGCCAGTGGGCGCTGGAGTTTGGGGCCACGCATGCCGTGGCGACTGGGGCGGAAGCCCGGCAGCTGATCGAGCAGCTGACGTGGGGGGCTCTGGCGGAGAAGGCCATCGTGACGGCGGGCGAGGTGTACACCGACGTGGCCATGGAGGCCTTGAGCGTGGTGGGCAAGACGGGGACGGTGGTGATGGTGGGGATCGCGATGCAGGGGGCGGAGTTTTTGCTGCCCGAGTCGCTGCTCATCGGCTACCAGAAGCGCATCTTGGGGTCGACCTTTGGCTCGGCCAACCCGGTGCGGGACATTCCCCGCCTGCTCCAGCTGTACCGCGACGGGCTGTTGAAGCTCGAGGAGCTCATCACCACCCGCTACTCCCTCGACGCGGTCAACCAGGGCTATCGGGATATGTGGGCCGGGAAAAACCTGCGCGGCCTCATTGAATATCCGGCTTAAGGGCCTACCGGTAGACCTGCACAGCTTCCTGGAGACCAGGAAGCTGTGTTTTTTGCTTCGGGCAGGGGCCATAATATACTCAAAATTGTTTAAGGATTTGTTTTGATTTGGGTTCGTGCACTCCCATTTATTGCTTATGAAATTGTGATATGACATGGGTGGAATACAAATGGTGGTAATGTCTTCCCAGCGACTTTTGGCGCAATACAATTGAGCCGAACTCTGGCCCGTGCTACAATCGCCCTGGCGTTTGCCGCTCCCGTTTGGGCCCGCGGCCGATGCCGGCATTTTTTCGTCTCTGGCACAAGGAGGAATGACATGCAACAACCCCAGTCCGAACTGCGATCGGTGTCGCCGCGCTATCTCACCGTGTTAATGATCGTGGTGACGCTCGGGGTCTTGGTCTCCGCCTTCGATTCGGTCGCCCGCAATGATGCGTTACCCCTGATTCTCAAATACCTGCACATGAACGTGGCTGCGGGAGGGATGGTGCTCTCGGCCGGATTCATCGCCACCACCTTGGGCAACCTTTTTGTGGGCCCGATCATGGACCGCTGGGGCCGAAAGCGCGTCTTCGTCTATTCTATGATCGCCATCGCCTTGACCAGCGGGTTCACCGCCTTTATCCAAAACGTGGTGGAGTACATCCTGGTGGGGTTCTTTTCCGGAATCGTCCTGACGGTCATCGAAATCGGGAACGTCCTCGTGGCCGAAGAGGCCCCTAAAGAGTCGCGGGGCCTGTTGTCGGGCATCGTCACCGCCGGCTTCCCCATGGGCACCATCGTCATCGGATTGGTGGGGGCCGTCGTGTTGCCGTCCGGAAACTGGCGCCTGCTGTTTTTGCTCTCCTTCACCTCCATCATCTTGGCCGTGGTGGCGCATTTCGCGCTGCGCGAACCGCCGCGGTCGGCCGAGGCGCTGCGCGTCAAACGGGAGAGCGCCCGCATCCGGCACGGCGAGCACGTAGCTACTACCTTCGGCATCGACGAGGACAAGGCGGTACGCCGGGAATGGGCCCAGATTTTCGCGCCAGACCTGCGCCGGCAGACCATCGTCGCTTCGTTGTTC
This sequence comes from Bacillota bacterium, assembly GCA_023511625.1. Classification (GTDB taxonomy): domain Bacteria; phylum Bacillota; class Sulfobacillia; order Sulfobacillales; family Sulfobacillaceae; genus JAIMAE01. The sequence goes on from JAIMBD010000022.1 coordinate 2,010, forward strand.
GGCATCCTCGTGAACTTCAGCGTCGGGTTTGTCTTGGTCGTCGGTGTGGAGTACTTCGTCATCTTCGACCACCTCGGCATCGCTGCGGCTTCGCTGGCCTTGACGGTCGAAGGGATCTTCACCCTCGTGGGGGAGATCGTGGCCGGTTGGCTGGCCGACCGTTGGGCGTCGCGTAACCTCTTAATCGTGTGGAACATCATCGGGGCGGTCGTGGTGGCACTGTTCGCCGTGCGGGGCGGCCCGGCTTGGATCTATGCTCTGATGGCCGCGTTTGGCTTCTTCGGCCAGGGCTATCAGGGTACGTGGTGGCGCTATCTCAACGACTCCTTCCCCACGCGGGCCCGAGGTACCGGCAGCGCATTTGTCACCGCCGTGTACTTCTTCGGATTCATCTTTGCTCCGACCATGTACGGGCAGATCTTGAATTCGGGGCACCTGACGGTAGCGCCGCTGCTGTCGGCCGGGATCGTGCTGGTCGGCGCGCTGATCCTCTTCGCAGGACGGAAAATCCCGCCGCGCCGCGAGCTGGAAGAACTCGCCACCTGATTCCCACCGTGCTTTTAAAACCCCCGGCCTCAAAAAGGCCGGGGGCTTGTCGTCAGCGCAGCTCCCATCGGCGGACACAGGAGCGGCTTTCGGCGGGATTGCCGCCACTAGGGCGCCCAGGACTCCAGTCGGGCGCCCATCCGACCTAAGACAGGCCGGTCCCGCCTGCCGGAACCCGGCCGGCCGGGTGCTGAGCGCGAGGGCCTACAGACGCCAGGGATCCTGGCTGGGGTCACGGGCTAAGGCCTGCGCCAGCTGCTCGAAGAATGCGATGGTCTCGGGATGGGTGATGGCACCAAGATTGATGGCCGCATCCCGGGGGGTGCCTAGCAACAGGCGTTTGATGGGCACCTCGACCTTCTTGCCGTTGAGCGTATGCGGAATGGCGTCCACTGCGTAGATGGCGTCAGGGACCACCCGTGGGGACAACTCCGTCCGGATGCGCTCGCGAATGCGCTGAGCCAACGCCGGCGTGACAGGCTTGCCAGCCCTTGGCACCACGAACAGGGCAAGACACGATGGGCGGCCTAACCACTCGAGGTCTACGGCCAAACTGTCGGCGATCTCCGGCATGGCCTCCACTACCCGGTAGATCTCGCTGGTGCCCATACGCACGCCCTGCCGGTTGATGGTCGAGTCGGATCGGCCTTGAACTACGGCGCCTCCGTGTTCGGTAAACGCAATCCAGTCCCCTTGGCGCCAGACTCCGGGAAAGGGCTCGAAGTAGCTCTCCCGGTACCGCCGCATATCGGGATCGTTCCAGAAGTAGAGGGGCATCGACGGCATCGGTGCCGTCACCACCAACTCCCCCACTTGGCCCACCGGCACCGGTTTGCCATCCGGCCCCCAGGCCTCAACCTTAACGCCCAAAGCCGGTGCCTGAATCTCCCCGGCCCACACCGGAACCACCGGCACGCCCCCCACCAGCACGCCGGCAATGTCGGTCCCCCCCAAGCCCGAAGCCATCCAGACATCGGGCTTCACGCGCTCGTACACCCAGCGAAACCCCTCCGGACCGAGTGGCGAACCGGTCGAGGTGACTGCGCGCAGCGCTTGATAGTCGTACCGGCGGCCGGGCCAGATATCGGCCTTTTGGCACAGGCCAAGGTACGCTGCGCTGGTGCCAAAGGACGTCACGCGGGCCTTGGCGGCCAACGCCCACATCGCATCGACCTCCGGAAACACCGGGGACCCGTCGTAGAGCACGATCTCGCTGCCCACCAACAGCGCGCTGACCACGAGGTACCAGATGATCCAGCTCGTGGACGAAAACCAGAAGAAGCGGTCGCCGGGGCCCAAATCCTGTTGAAAGCCGCAATTGACCACCTCCTCGAGTACGATCCCCCCGTGGCTGTGCACGATGGGCTTGGGGAGGCCGGTCGTTCCCGAGGAATAGACGATCCACAAAGGGTGGTTGAACGGCAGATCGGCAAAGGACAAGGCATGGTTTCCGGCCACGGCGGTTTCCCACGGCACGACGTCATCGGGCGGAGTCAAGCCCAAGGGAGACAGCCACAGGGTGGCTTCCAAGCTCGGAAGCGCCCGCCGGATCTCGGCCACCTCCGCCCGGCGGTCAAAGACCCGCTGGTTGTAGCGGTACCCGTCGGCTGCAAGCAATACCTTGGGAGCGATCTGCTGAAATCGGCTAACGACCGCCGTGGTCCCGAATTCGGGCGAGGTGACCGACCAGATGGCTCCGAGACTGGCCGTCGCCAAAAAACCTACCACCGTCTCCGGGAGATTGGGAAGATAGGCCGCCACCCGGTCCCCAGGTTGAACGCCGAAGGTTTTCAGGGTGTGGGCCAGGTTCGCCACCTGGGTGGCCAACTGGTCCCAGGTCCACGCCCGCAGCGACCCCTCTTCACCCGCCGCCCACAGCGCCGGCCGGCCGGCTTGGAAGCGGCGAAACACCTGCTGCACAAAATTCATCCGCGCCTCGGGAAACCATTCGGCCCCGGGCATGGTGCGCCGGGCCAACACCGGCCCAGGCGGTAGGGGACCTAAATCAAAATATTCCCACACGGCCAGCCAGAACGCATCGGGTTCCGTCACCGACCACCGCCACAGGGCAAAATAATCTGGTAGATGGAGATGGCGCGTAGAGTCAAGCCAGCGCAGGAAATGCGTGACCCGAGCTCGTTCGACAACTTCCGGCGAGGGCTCCCACAGTTTGACCGCTTCAAGCATGCGAATTTTCTGGCCTCCTTGTGTAAAATGCCGGCGACGCCGGTTCACGGGGAACAGCGGCCGTGCTCCCACCCGCATCAGGGCACGATCGCCCCTCGGGGCACGCGCTGCACAGGCGCACCTGCTACGCGATGGTCCGCTTCCCGACGATCCCTTGCGCCCCACTTGCCCTTGCTGATGGCATTATCCCGGTTCTGGGGGCAGTCAATCAACTAGGCAGCCTCGCCCAGACCCGATTTGGCATCATCTTCCGCGTCGCCGGGATGGCGCCGCCCTTGCCAATCGCCGCCGACTCGGCTACGCTCGTAGGCGCACCGAGTTCCCCCAAGCTGCCCTTAAGATTTGCACAAAGGAGGGGCCCATCGTGGAAGCCACTGTACGTCGGCACCTGGCCGCCCAGGCGGAGATGGTGTTGAAGCTTCTCGCGGACATCGAGCGGTTTGGCGAAGACGCCTATTCGGTCTCCGACCCCAACGAGACCTATGGAGACCTTCTGCGCCACGTTGTCCACGCCATGGTGGAAACCTTAGAGCAGGCCCGGGCCCAAGCCGGCTAGCGGCGAAACCGCTCCACGGCGGCCGCAAAGTCGGCAGCGTCCACGAAGTACGGGGCGTCGTCGGTAGCTGGCCCCACCACCTCCCCCACCGACCGCTTGGCCTGCTGAACGGCGCTGGGGGAAAGACGGGCGATGGCGGTGGCGACTTCGCCTGCGGCCAAAGCCACCTCGCCGGCCGGGACCACCCGGTTGGCCACGCCGCGCTGGAGGGCCTCGTGCGCATCGAGGAGCCGCCCGGTGAACAACAATTCCTTGGCGGCGCTCGGGCCTAAGGCCTGGACCAATCGCCAGGCGAAGCGGCGGCTGAGCATGATGCCCAACCGTGCCACCGGCATCCCCAATCGCGCGTCGTCGCCGACCCATCGAAGGTCGGCCGCCAGAGCCAGCTCAAAGCCGCCTCCCAGGCAGTAGCCTCGAACGGCGGCGATCACCGGCACCGGGAGGGACTCGACGGCGGCAATGGCCGCCTCCATCTCTTGAAAGGCGCGGTTGACCATCGAAACCGGTTGGCCGGCAAGCTCGCTCAAGTCGTAGCCGGTGGTGAAGTCCCGCCCCACCCCTTCCACGACCACAGCCCGCACCTGACCGTCTCGCGCCAGGGCTTGTGCACATTCCCGTAGCTGGTTCCACATCGCGCGACCCAGACAATTTCGGTAGGGTTGATTGTCGATCCGGATCCGGGCCCATCCTCCTGCTTCGACCACAGCCGTCACTTGGCCCATGGCACGTCCCTCCTCGTTCTGCCCGCTTAGGCGTAACGATTCCCATGCTATGGTATAATCCCCACCGTAAAAAGGGCAGGCCGCCTGATGGCCCCACCGGGACGCGGCGACCGCCATCGCAAACACGTTACGGGGGGTGAAGCGCTCGTGAGTGAACCGGTGGACACCTTAGAGGGGTGGTACGTCCTCCACGATTTTCGCCGGCTAAATTGGCCGGCGTGGCAGGGTCTGGGCTCGGAGGCGAGGGCAACCGCCGAGGCGGCATGGCGACAGTGGTGGCAACAGGAAGGGCCTCAACGGTCTGCCGAAGCGGGCTCTTCGGCAGCGTTCGCCATCGTCGGCCACAAGGCCGACGTAATGTTCTTGCACTTCCGCCGGCGCCTCGACGACCTCTACGAGGTCGAACATGGATTGGATCGGGTGGGACGGCAGCTTTGGGAGCAAGTCTGGTCTTACCTGTCGGTGGTAGAACTGAGCGGATACCTGGCCCGGGGCGGGGCCGACCATCCGGAGGTCCAGCGCCGCCTCTTTCCGGCCATGCCCCACCATCGATACGTTTGTTTTTACCCTATGAACAAGCGGCGCCAGGGCAACGACAACTGGTACCGGTTGTCCCGGGAAGAGCGAGCGCAGTTGATGCGCGGTCATGGCGAGGTCGGCCGTCGGTACGCCGGCCAGGTGCTGCAGATCATCACCGGGTCGCAAGGGTTGGATGATTGGGAATGGGGCGTAACCCTGTTTGCCGACGACCCGCTGGTGTTCAAAAAACTGGTCTACGAGATGCGGTTTGACGAAACCAGCGCGCGCTATGCCGACTTTGGGCCCTTCTGGGTGGGGATGCGCCTCGACGACGAGTGGTGGCAGCCCTGGAGCTTGCGCTAACGAAACCAGGCCAAGACCAGCGCCAGGGCGTATCCCAGGATGACCACCGCTTGGGCCACGGCCTCGGGAACCGACGGCAAAAGCCATGCCCCGTGCTCCATCCCTGAAGTCGCGGGGTGGAGGTTAAGCCGGTGCAGGTTGATGACCGGCCGGACAGCCCGGCCAGCTAAGATAGCAGAGTGACCCTGCCAGTGGAGGACCCACAGGTGATGGCGCCAGAATCGATACCATCCGACGGCCCACCCGGCGGCCACTCCCCAACGGATTCCGCGAGCTCCCACCGACGATGCGCCCCGGAATCCAGGATGCCCGTCCAAGCGGCGAAACTAACCGGGTCGGCCCGCAAATCTATCCCCCTGGTAGCGCCGCGGGAGAAAGGATGCACGCGTGCACACCGGTTCTGATTCCTTGCGATTGCGCCAGCGCATCGATCCGTTGCTGGAACTATCGGCCGAGGTGCGAACGATTCTCCGCCGCTGGTGGCGCCACCCCCACCTACCGTGGGAGACCAAGGCCGACGGTTCCCCCGTCACAGCAGCGGACCGCGAAGTCCATGCCACGGTGGCGGCCACCCTCGCCCGTTTATGGCCGGATGAGCCGGTGGTGTCAGAAGAGGACGGCGGTCGGTTCCCACGCCATAAGGTCCCCCGCTATTGGCTGGTTGACCCGTTGGACGGCACCCGCGACTTTTTGGCCGGAGGCCCGGACTATGTCTTCTGCCTAGCCTTGATTGCGGACGGAGAACCGGTGTTGGGCCTGATCGACTGGCCGGCGGCCGACCGCACCTACTGGGCCGTATCAGGTCACGGAGCCGCAGTGTGGGATGGACAGGCGCACCGGGAACTGACCCCGGCGCCGCGCGACCCGTCCTCTCTGGTGGTGGCCGTCAGCGCCCACCACGGGCACCGGGAGCTTGCATGGCTTCGACGCCGCCGTGTCCGTCCCACTGCCGTCTTAGAACGCGGCAGCGCCCTCAAGTTTTGTCTCGTGGCAGACGGCACCGCCGACCTCTACCTGACGGTAGGCGGGATCCACACCTGGGATGTGGCCGCCGGGCACTGTCTCGTTGCGGCGAGCGGCGGTGCCGTCACAGACCTTAAGGGTCGCCCGCTCCCGTATTCCAACCCGCTGCGCCCGCTGTCGGGCGTCGTTGCGTGGTCTCGGGGCGAGGCGCCGTTGCCGTGGCTTACGACGCCGTCCGGAGGACGACGGCCATGACCCGCGGACGCGCCTTTAAGGCTGGGGTCTGGGCAGTGGCCCTGGCAGTCGCGGCTTGGTTGGCCCCCTCTTCGCCGGTCCACGCCCTCGACCTTTGGATGGCCGCGCGCTGGACGGCAGTTGGGCGCACCGTCCCAGCCCTGAATCTCGTCTGGATCGTGGGCGCAGTGCCGGTCGCCTTCACGCTGGCCGTCGGACTCGGGTACTTTCGGCGCGGCCTTTGGGCCCTCGGGGCGCTCGTGGTCGGCAGCGCCGTCGAAGTCGCCCTCAAACATGGGGTGACCACGCCTTTCCCCCAAACGGTCGCGCCACCCCCTCCCTGGCCCATCTGGATTCGGGCCCTCAATCCCTCTCCCAACGCCCTCGTCCACCGACTGGCTCCGTGGATCGGAGCTGCCGGCACCGTTGCCCATCCCCGCATCTTGCATGGCAGTTTCCCCAGCGGGCACGTGTTCCGCCTCGACCTTCTGGCCGCAGCCGTCTGGCCTCGCTGGGCCAAGAGCCCCTACCTCGAGGGGTGGACCGTCCTGACAGGCCTTGCGGTGGTGGCCACCGGAGGCCACTGGGCGTGGGACGTCGTCGGTGCCTATTGCCTGGTCCGCCTGCTCTTGACCCTCCGCCCAACTCCTCCTGCAAGCGGCTAACCCGCACTAAAACGAGAACGCGAGCCCGCCCTCGGCGGCAAATGCCACCGCCGACACGGCACCCACCAGCTTGACCTCTGGCCGCAGGTGGCCGCTCAGACCCCGCTTCTCCACGCAAGGGGTGCATGCCCACACCTCGCCGCCGCCCTCCAAAAACTGAGCCACCAGCCGTTCCAACGGCTCAAATCCCGGCTCCGCAATGCGCGCCACCACGGCGGGATCACCGATGCGCACCCCCTCGTTGGTCAGCACGACGACCGTCTGTTTCCCGAGCGCCAGTCCCGCATTGGCCATCACCCAAGCCACCGTCACCCGGTCCGGGTCTTCCGGACCTCGCGTCAACAGCACGAGAAATCGTTCAGCCGACATGATTTCCCTCTTCCCCTCCCTTGCTGCGGAGTTGACCCTTCAACTCCTGCTCGGCCCTATTCTGCCATACCTTCCGGCCGAGGCGCCTTAAGGGTTCCAGAAACAGGTTTGTAACACTTGCCCGCTATACTAAAGGCCGAAATCTGCCCACTGCGGTATTCCGGTGGGCGCTGTCGGCAACGCGGGGGTGTAAATGTCTAGCCCCCGTGAAGGGGTTAAGCGCAGGCGCCCAAAACCCCGCGATAGACCCCGGAATGGGTTCCATCTCTGAAGACCCCTATACAAGGAGGCCTGAACATGGCGGCAACGGCGGCAGGCGAGACGCCGGCGGTTCGAGCGGGGTCCTTCCGGCCTCGGCACCTCGACCAAATCGACTGGATCCGGGCCTTGACGACGGTGGGCGTCATTGCGGTCCATTCGGTGTTTTTCACCAATCCCCCCAACAGCGTGGGGGCTGGCGCCGTCATTAGCCTGCTCCACTACACCCGCGAGGCCTTCATGTTCATGACTGGCGTAGTGCTGTTCTACAGCTACTACCCTCGACTGGGACCCGTCGGGCGTTTTTGGCGCCGGCGCTTTCTCCTCATCGGCCTCCCCTACGCCATTTGGAGTGCCATCTACGTGGGACTGTCGGTGCCGCTGTGGCCGGTTGGCCGCTTTGCCGTGCACTGGGGGCTGGCCCTTGTGACCGGCAGCGCTTGGTACCACCTGTACTACCTGCTCATCACCATGCAAATCTACCTGTTGATGCCGTGGGCGGTCTTTTTCCTCCAGCGCACCCGCCGGTGGCACGGCTGGATGCTGGCGGCAAGCGCCCTCGCAGAGGCGGCCTTGATGGCCTATTACCAATACGCGCTGCCGGCCCACGGATTTTGGGCCCATCTTCTGGCCTACCGCAACATGGCCTGGTTCAGCTACCAGTTCTACATCCTCTTGGGTGCCCTGACCGCCATCCACCTCGACCAGGTCAACGCCTGGGTGCGAGCGCACGGCCGGCCCCTTTTGGCGGCGTGGCTGGCGTCGGTCGGTCTGGCCTGGGCGTGGTACGGGTTTAATCACTGGGCCTTACACCAACCGGTCATCACCGCGTCAGCAGTCCTGCAACCGTTTATGGTCCCGTACTGCTTCTTCTGGATCCTCGTCCTGTACCGGTGGGGTTTGACCTGGGCAGAACAAGGCCGGCACTGGCGCATTAGTCCTGCCATCAAGAGCATAAGCCGTCTGTCTTTTGGGATTTACCTCTTGCATCCTTTGGTGTTGTGGCTGGCCTTGCGCTACGTGGTTCCGCCCCTGCACCGCCTGCCGGGGCTTGTGGTCACGCCGTTGACCATCGCCTTGACCTTGCTCGTCAGTTGGGCGGTGATTGGGCTCGTGGCCCGCACGCCCTTGGCCCTCCCCCTGTTGGGTCAGCGCGGCGCCGCCACGTCGGCACCCACCGTGCGCCCGGCGCGGACCCCGTGGACGCCGGTCCTGGCAGATGAAGGGTCAGGAAGGAGGTAGGCGTAGTTTGACCGAAGAGCCCGGAGGACGTCGCCTTTTCTTTCGGAGAGCAACCCACTACAATGGGGGAAGACCGCGCGGCCGGACGCCTGCGCGGGAAAACCCAGCGACGCCCAAGACGGAGGGAGCACAGGGATGCCCTATTCGCCCGATGACCCGGTGGTCTCGCCCGAGTGGCTGTTGGCCCATTTGAACGACCCCGCCCTGTTGATCATCGATTGCCGGTTTGACCTCTTTCGCCCGGAGTGGGGGCGGGAAGCCTACCGCCAAGGCCATATTCCGGGCGCGCACTTCGTCGACTTGGAAACGGAACTGGCGGCCCCGCGCCAACGCCCCGGCGGACGTCATCCGCTGCCGGACCCCGGTCGATTTGGCGAGACGATGCGCCGTTTAGGACTGTCTGAAGACCGTCGGGTGGTAGCCTACGACCAAGAAGGGCAGGGAGCTGCGCGCTTGTGGTGGCTGCTCCAGTACTTTGGTCATCCCGCTGCCTGGGTGCTCGACGGCGGATGGCCGGCGTGGCTGGCAATGGGGGGTCCAGTGACCCAAGACGTGCCTCCCACGCCTTTGCCCGGCCGTTTTCAACCGACCCCCGATCCCTCGCTGGTCGCAGACCATGCCGAGGTTTTGGCCCGCGCCCAGTGGTGCTGCCTCATCGATGCCCGGTCACCGGAGCGATATCGGGGCGAAGAGGATCCCTTAGACCAACCGGCCGGGCACATTCCTGGCGCCGTCAACCTCACCTGGAGCCGGTTTCTCGACCAGGGACGCTACAAGCCGCCCGAAGTCTTGCGGCAAGAATTCGGCAGCCTTTTTTCACCCGACCGCGAAGTGGTGGTGTACTGCGGGTCAGGCGTCTCCGCCTGCGTCGACGTCATCGGACTGCGGCGGATGGGGCTTTCGCCGCGCCTGTACCCCGGCAGCTGGAGCGACTGGATATCCCGTCCCGGCCTGCCCATCGCCAAGGGAGCCGAGTGACGTGACGCCGGAAGCGAAAGCGGCCTTGAAGGAAGCGGTGGGGCCAGAGGGCGCCGTGACCTGGGACGACCTGGCGCGCCGGTGGGCCGGCCGCGATGCCGCAGGAGACTACCGCCTGACCGGGCGACGTCACCGTATCGCCCCCGTGGCCGCCGTGGCCTATCCGGGAAGTCCGGAGGCGGTGGCGGCTGTAGTCCGCTGGGCGCGCACCTTCGGCGTGGCCTTAGTCCCCCGCGGAGCCGGCACAGGGGTAATGGGAGGCGCCGTGCCGCTGAAAGAGGCAGTAGTGGTGGACCTCTCCCGCCTCAAACGGGTGGCCGTGGATCCCGCCACCGGCATCGTAGAGGCCGAAGCCGGCGCCGTGCTGGGAGAGATCAACCGCGAGCTCGAGGCCCACGGCTTGATGCTGGTCCATGACCCTTGGAGCGTGGCCATGGCCACGGTGGGTGGCGCAGTCTCCACCGACGGCGTGGGGTACCATGCAGGGCGGTGGGGCAGCATGGGCCAACAGGTGGTGGCCTTGGAGGTAGTCACACCAGACGGCGAACGCTGGCAAACCCAGGCCTTCAAGTCCTCGGTAGGCCCTGACTTGCGGGCGCTCTTTATCGGCAGCCAAGGAAGCTTTGGCATCGTGACGCGGGTGTGGGTCCAGGCCGTGGACCGCCCCGAGGTGGTCCAATTTGCCACCTGGCGGTTTGCTGGGTTCGAGGCGGGGTTTGACGGGATTTTACGCCTGTGGCGGGCCGGATTGCGATTTGACCTCTTGGACTTCAGCGACCAGCGCCCGGACGCCTTGGACCTTTCCCCTGGCCTGGAAGACGCGGACGGTCGCACCGCGCTGTTGCGCTTGGCAGCCATGGGGCTTCGGGAAGAGGCTCCCGCCCGGTTAGCGGCGGCAGCCCGCCTGCTGGCCGCCAGCGGCGGCGTCGATCTCGGCCCCGAGCGCGCCGAAAGCTACTGGCAGGGCCGCCACCTGTGGGCCGAGCGGTTCCAACGCGAGGTCCATCAGCCGCAGGACAGCGCCCGGCGCGCCGCCTTGGGATGGATGGGGCTGGACTACCTCAATCTGGCCCTGTGGCCTCAGGAAATCCCGGCCTTTCGGCGCCGGCTGATGGCGCGGGTGGCCCAAAGTCCCGAGTTGACCCTGGGCGAGACCGGCATCTGGGGCATGCCGTGGCTCTTTTCGGCCGTCCTCTTCGAAACCGAGGCCACCCACGAGGAGGACATGGTGGCGCCGGGGCGTCATCCGGAAGCCATGCAGCACGCCATCGACGACTTGGTGGCCATGGCGCAGGCCCAGGGGGGCAACGCCGAGTGCATCCACGGGCTCGGCTTAAAAGGGTTACCGTGGAGTCCCCACGAGCGCGGCCACCGTCGTTGGGTATCCTTAAAGCGCTCCTGGGATCCCGACGACCTTTTCAACCCCGGGAAGATATCCCCGGAATAGGGGCGCGGGCTTTGCTTCAGGGCCAGGAAGAAGGAGGGCGTGGGATGCCTCGAGCGGCCCTCGTGCCCGGCGCTGCGGACGGACCGGGCACAGCCGATGCCCCAAGGTTCAGGCGGCGCGGATTTCAGCGGGCACTGGCCGACGTGGCCGCCCGGGGCGAGACCTTTGCCCGCGTCGGGACCTGGGCGCGCGGCTGACGCGACGGCGTGACCCAGGACGATGCGGTGCGTGCGCTTCGTCGCGCGCAAGGAGTCAAATTTCGACCGCGCGGACGTGCCGGGAAAGAACGGAATTGGCCCCCCTGCCCGCCCCTTGGTAGACGCCGACCCCGAATGGTGGCCGGCAGTCCTTCGGCTCCATCTCGCCTCCTCTTACCGGGTATGCCGGCACGTGGTGGCGGGCATGACCCGGTGCACCAGTGCGGCCGCATCATCAACCCCGCCTCGGACGCGGTGTTCCAGGGCACGGCCAGAGGCTTTTTGCTTCAGTAGCTGCCACGATGCGGGTGATCGGGTTCAGGCAGGTCGTGGCGACCGAACGCGGCACACGCGGCATCACCGTCAACGGGGGGCGCCCGAATTGACCGATACCCGCGAGGCCCGTCTTTACACGCATGGGCTTCTGGAAGAAAAGTCCACCGTCGCAGGGCGCGCCATGCCCCGCCGGGAGTCGCCCCAAGGTGATGGGGTCGTCCGGTTTTCCGGGTGCGACGGTGCGGCGTTTCTCGCCAGACAGCGGTTGGTCGGCGATGGCGGCCACGTGCGCCACTGAAGCACCGCCTCTGGGACCGGGTCAGCCCTCTTCAGGGACTTTGGCCGGGGCCAAGGGCGGTGCGGGATCCGGCGGAACCAAAGTCAGGCTAAGCCCGGCCCCGAGAGCCCCCACAGCCGCGAGCAAAACCCAGTGAAACGCGGCCACGAAGGCCGCAGAAGCCGGCCAGCCCTGATGCACCAAGGCGCCCTGCCACCCGGCGAACGCCGTCGCCCCCAACGCCAATCCCAACACCATGCCGATGCTGCGCATCATCGCCAGTACCCCACTGGCCGTGCCGGCCTTTTCGGGAGGGGCACTGTGCATGATGATGCGGTCGTTGGCCACGATGAAGGCGCCCAAACCTAAATCGAGCCCCGCTCCAGCGGCCACCAAAACCCCCACGCCGCGCCCCGGACTGACCCAGGAGAACAAGGCGGTTCCAGCCATCGCCACCACCAATCCCAACGGGGCGAGGAGCCGGGAGCCGACCCGGTCTGACGCAGGCCCGCCCGCAAGGCTCCCCGCTGCCAGGGCCACCGGCATCGGCACCATCAAAGCCCCGACGTGGGCCGGGCGAAATCCGAGGCGGTCCTGCAAGTAGAACGGCACCAACAGCGTTGCCGCGAACATGGTGGCATAGGCAAACACCTTGGCCACTGCCGCCGCCGCGAAGGCGCGGCGGCGAAAGAGGTTCAGATCCAGCATAGGATCGCGGACCTGGTTCTCCCACCACACCAAGCCGCCCAACATCAACGCCCCGGACGCAGTGGGCAGAAGCCACACCGCCAGGGGCGCCCCCGTCGGCAGCGCGTTGATCCCCCAAAGCAAAGCGCCGAGCCCCATGCCGAGCCCGACCGTTCCCCCCCAGTCAAACGCGGCGCGATGAGCCCCGCCCGAACGGGGGGCAAGGAGCCGCGCCGCCCACCCCATGGCCCCTAGCGCCACGGGCACGTTGACATAGAAAATCCAACGCCAGCCCAGCGCTTGGATCAAGACGCCACCCAAGGCCGGGCCCACGACCAGTGCCGCCGACACCGACGCTTCAAGCACCCCCAACGCCGTCCCCAATCGCCCGCGGGGTAACTCCTGCGCCAAGATGGCTACGCTGTTGGCCACCAGCATCGATGCCCCGACGGCCTGAAAGGCTCGAAACGCCACGAGCCAGCCGAAACTCCCTGCCGCCCCCGACAACGCCGACCCGATCAGAAATCCGGCAAACCCGGTCAGGTAGATGGTGCGGTTGCCCCAGCGCTCGGATAACCGCCCAAAGATGGTGACCAAGGCCGTCGTTGTCAAGAGGTAGACTTCCGAGACCCATCCCACCGCCGGGATGCGGACAGAAAAGACGCGCGACAACGTCGGAAAGGCGACGTTGACGATGCTGCCGTCGAGCGCCCCCATGAAGACGCCGACGCACACCAGGGCCAACACCTGTTTTTGTCGAGCCGTAAGGGGCGCCCGCTCCCGGCCTGCGCGCGGGCTTTCGACCACGTCGCCATCCCTCCTCAGGCCTGTGTGGTGCCGTGCGACCGCGTAGTGCGGCGTTCCTTGCTCGCTATGGTACCACAGCCCACGCGTTGGGGCGGCAGCGAGCCATGAAGGTCGGCTGCCGACTGTCCGGATCGGCTAAGATAATGGACATGCCCGTTGAGGGACGAACCCAAAAGCAAAGGAGTGCGCCCATGACTCTACGTGTCCCATCCCCCGGCATGCGTTGGACCCGATTAGGTGGACTGGCCGCGGCGGCGGCGCTGTTGAGCGCCTGCGGGCAAGCGGCCCCCAAAGCGCCGACTTCCCATCCGGCTTCGCCCGAAGCACCCAGCCACGCCGCGACGGCCCTCGACCCGTTGACCAATCTTCCTACGCCGCGCCACGGCCCGCTGGTCGCGGTCATGGTGGAAAACTCCGAGTACGGGCGCCCCCAGTGGGGGCTTCGCTCGGCGGATGTCGTCTATGAGGCCTACACCGAGTTTTTCTATTACCCGCGGTACATGTTGCTGTACTGGGGGCACGCCCCGGCCCAGGTCGGCCCGGTGCGATCGGCTCGGCCGTACTTCGTCAGCTGGGTCCGGGAATGGGATGCGGCCTACGCCCACGCCGGCTCCTCCAGTCCCGCCACCGCCGCCATTGCCCGCGACGGCATCCACAACCTAGATCTGGATTCCAACGCCCAGGCGCTAGGCACTCGCCTGACCAGCCGACCCGCCCCCCACAACCTCGTCACCGACATCGCCGCCGTCATGGCGACTGCAGCGCGGCAGTGGGGCAACCCCCCAGTGGCGCCGCACTGGCCCTTTGCCCCGCAAGCGCCCGGCACGCCGTCAGTCCAGACCATCACCTTGACCTGGAACCCCCGGAACTCCGTGGAACAATGGCGCTGGAACTCCGCCCTCCAGGGGTGGACGCGCTGGGTCTCGTGCCCTGAATGCGCCTCGGGCGGCGGCTTCCAAGAGGTGATGGGGCTCAACTCGGGAGCGCCTGTGGTGGCCAAAAACGTCGTCATCCAGGAAACCACCGAGAGCTACCTGCCAGATCCGGCCCACACCGGATGGATTCAAATTCAGACCCAAGGGCGCGGTCCTGCTCTACTCTTCTTGGGCCATCAGGTGATTCGCGGCACCTGGGAAAAAACCGGACCCGGCGCTCCCACCCGCTTCTACACCCCGAACGGCACACTGGCGCCATTTGATCCAGGCCCGACCTGGATCGAGGTGGTCCCCAATCCCAAGACCTCCGTCGCCACCCCATTTCACCTGAGCCTCAGTCCCCGGCCGGTTGGCTGAAGCCGGGAGATACGGCTTTGGGGTTTCTGCCCCCCACACTTGATCGGATGAAGGCGCCGCGGTACAGTGAATTTGGTGTCGGTTTCGCATTGATTCGACAAGTGGTCCGATTCGGGGGGCAGATTGAACGCACTCATCCGACACAGCGGGCCCACTGGCGGAGGCGAAGCCGGTGGGAGTTGAGGCGGTAAGGTCGCTGTTGCACGCCGTCGTGGCCTTGAAGCTCTTGGCGCTGCCGGAATGGGCGCTGGCGGTCATGGATTGGGTTTCCGCCGGATTCTTCGTGACCTACTGGAACAGCCAGTGGGAGCGGTGGGCGCGTCCGTTTGCCGTCACGATGGCCTTGGGGACCGCGTTTTGGGTGACGTTGGCCGGATGGATAGGAGCCCCCACACCGCGCGCCGCCGCGGTCTGGTTTCGGGGATGGGTGGCCGTGAGCATGCCGCTGGAATGGGCCGTCACCGACGCCATGGTGGTGTTGCTCGACTTGCCCCCGAAATGGCGGTTGGGGTGGGGATGGACGGCAGCCGGCACCGCGTGGGTAGCTGCCGCCACGCTCTTTGCCCATCCCCCGCTGCTCCTGGCCAACGCCGCTGGGTTTTGGGTGGTCCCTCCCCCGGGCAGCGGAGCCGGAGCGTGGCTGACCGTGGCCGAAGCATGGCCGTTGGTCTGGGTGGGGCTCTTCGTGGCCCGTCTCTTGCGCCGTCCCGTCCCTCGCCGGATCCGAGCCTACAGCTTGGCCATGGTCGGGGCCTTGGCGGCCGTATGGAACGATGGCCGCTTCCCCGGACACGGGCTGGCCCCCTTTCCCACCTTGTGGGTGGCGGGATTGCTGTGGCTGCTCATCTTGTGGGTGGAGATCAAGAGCCATATCGAGAAGACCTACCATCAACTGCGCTTCGACGGCATGACGGGAGCGCTGTCGCGCTCTTGGGGCGAGCTCTACCTGCAGCGGTTGCTGCAAGACCATTCGTTAGGGGCCATCTACGGCGACATCGACTATTTTAAGCAGATCAACGACCGTCACGGTCATCTGGTGGGTGATTTGGTGCTGCGCGACCTCGTGGCGCGCATCCGCCCCGTCATCCGCCGCGAGGACGTGGTGGTGCGGCTTAGCGGGGACGAGTTCTTGGTAGCCTTCCCCGATGTCAGCCCTACCCACGGTCCCGAGCTGTTGGCGCGGGTGGAAGAGGCCTTGGTGGCTCCGCCCTTTTGGGTGCCGGCAGGCGACCCGGAACACCCCGAACCGGTTGCCGTGAGCCTGGGGTGGGCATGGAGCCCAGCCGGCGGCTCCTTGACGGAGCTGGTCCGGGCCGCCGACCGGGCCATGTACGAAACCAAAGCCCGCCACCATGCGCGTTGGGAACAGGCATAATCCTCGAAGAAGCCCTACCGCCAGGTGGCAAAGGCCCATCCCCCACCCGTCCCGGCCTCGCTGCGGTACACCGGCACGTAATCGACCAGCTCGAACTGCAGCGGTAGCCCTTGCATGGCGCCGCCCACGGCTACCCAGTTCCGAATCTCCGAGGAGCCGGACAGCAGGCGCGCCTTCGGCAAGGTCTGCAACCTAGGCGCATCCTTTTCGGCCAAAGCCGCCAATACTGCGCGGTCCAAGGGCTCGTCGACCACGAAGTGGCTCAACCCCCCCGACCCGATCACCACCACCCGCGCCGACTGGGGCCACTCGGCAATGGCCTCGGCCACCGCCTGCCCGAGCTGAAACACCCGCCGCGGAGACGGCTGGTTGGGCGGATAAAAGGTGTTGATGACGATGGGCACAATGGGGATCGGCCGGTTCCCAAACAGGCGATAGACCACAAACGCAAACCCGTGCGGCAACCCTTGGCGGTGCGGGGGGGTTACCCGGGCCCGCGCCGTCTCCCCCCCGCCTGGCAGCGGCAGGCGCCGCACCAAACGGCCGCCGTACTGCTCGCGGATTTCGGAGAATTGGGCGATGTCAAAGTCGCGCTCCATCAAGTGGTCGATGATCCACCGCGCCAGTTCGGAGGCCACCGGGACTTCAAGTTCTCGGTCGCCGTACCCGCGGGCAATGGCGCGGTCCACCTCGGTGTCGCCCATGGGCCGGCGCGGGATGAGCGGAACCGTCGCGCCCCAGTAGATGGCAATCGCCGGCATCAAATCGTCATAAAACCACTCGTCTTGGTCATCGCTGAAAATGACGGCGATGTCGGGGGACAACGCCTGCACTGCGGCGCCGAGCGCCTCGATGGCGCGCTGGCAGCGGGAAGACTGCGCTCGGAACACCTCGACGGTGCGCGGGCGCTCCCGGATTTCCGCCGGGACCTGTTCCACGGCCTCGTGGAAGCTCCGCACCACCCCATCGGGCGGAAATACCAACTCGGGATTGGCCCGATCGCGCAACGCGTACTCGGCCCATTGATCGCCCGACAAGGCCAACATCGGGCTGTGCGACGTGCCAATGCCTCCTACAATCGCGGCCATTGTCCTGCCCCTCCTTTCATGGCGGCCCCCGTCTCGGCCCGGTCCGCCGTGGATCCCGGAACGACTCGTCTTAAGCTATGGTACCGCACGGCCTCTACCGCACGGCGCCCAGGTTCGGCTCGGCCGCCGCCCCGAGTCCCATGGCCGCCTCGTACTCCCGCCGCACCGATTCGGGTTGCCCGGCGTAGAAGATAAAATAGTCGTCGGCGGCGATCAGGTCCCGGCGCTGCGCCCGCCGCGCCAACCATTCCTCCCGCGCAAGCCCCCGTTCGATGACGGCGCGCCGGTTGTCGGGCCAGCGCACCAACCGGGCCTTTTCCGGGTCGCGAATGACTCCGGAGGGATCCTCGCCGCGCGCCACCCGCTCCAGGTCTTCTTTCAGTCGCCGCCGGAACATCGTGATCCCGATATCCGAGCTGGCCAAGTGCTCCTTGGACCGATCGGCGATGGGCCCTTGTCCCACCCAGGCCACGGTGTCCTGGTTGATCACGTGACTGGTGATCCACCGCCCTGTCTTCTCGTCGCGAATCGGCGCGTACCAGTGCGGGATCCGCGTCTGCACGTACGGCTGGCGATCGAGCGGCACCGCCTCCCAGGCCCACACCACGCTCAACGTGTGCTCGTCGTCTACCGGCACCCGGTATTCGAAGTGGGTCCCCCCCGGCATAAAGATATTGGGCATCAGGTGCAGCCGCGGCTGCGTCCAACGCGGATCGGTTTCGTCGGTGTTGGACAGAATCCGACGGTAGCCGAAGCCAAACTCCCATTCGAAAACGTCGATCTTCAGGTGGGTCGGCGCCACGTTTCCGCCCCGCCCGGCTTGGCGTGCCGCCCAGTTGTCGTGCAGCCACTCGAAGTGCACCGGGTCGATGTTGTTCTCTGCCGCCTGCAGCCAGTTGCACGGCACATCGGCAAAGACGATCTGGGCGAACCCGTTGCGGTAATCAAAAAGCTCCCACCGCGGTAGCTCGGGGGCCGGCAACGGGCCCAGGTAGGCAAAGAGCAACCCCGCCATCTCGCGCACCGGATAGGCGGCGATGCGGATCGACTCCCGGAATCGCCGGTTGCGCTCGCCACGGGTCAGGTCTTCGTACGGTTGCGAGGTACACCGCCCCTCGGCGTCGAAGGCCCACCCGTGGTAGCTGCACCGGATGCCGCACTCCTCCACCCAACCGTACAGAAGGTCGGCCCGGCGGTGGGGGCACTGGCGCTCAACCAGGCCCCACTGGCCAGACAGGTCGCGGTACAAGACCAGATCCTCCCCCAACAGCCGCACGGGTTTGATAGTCGTCTCCTCGAATTCGGTCACGGCCGCGATGGGATGCCAATACCGCCGTAGCAATTCCCCCATCGGCGTGCCCCGCCCGACCTGCGTCAACAGGCGATTGGTCTCTGGGTCTACCATGCGTGTCTCCTCCTCGTGTGGTCCTCCCGGCTCCTACCCACTCCGACGCTAGATGACGATTTCCTCCAGCTCCTTGCGCGGGGGAATCACCTTGCCGGCCAGAAGCACCAAGGCTCCGGCGATGGCGATACCCCCCGCCAAGAGCGCCGCCCCGGGAAAGTTCCCGGTGTTCATGACCGCCCCGAAGATGGCCGGGGCAAACGCCAGTCCAAAGAAGAAAACGCCGACCACAAAACCGGTCCCCGAACCGCGGGCCCGCGTGGGGAACGAGTCCGCCAGATACCGAAACCAACAGCCGAGCGCCCCTTGGCCGAAAAAGCCGAACAGGGCCATGGCGAAAAAGACCCAACTCGGCCCGCCCCGAATCGCCAACAGCCCGACGGCAATGCCGCCCACCATCGACCACACCACCAGGATATGGCGCGCCGCGATGCGGTCGGCAAGCCATCCCACCAGTATGGTCCCGACGAGCGTAGCCAACCCTTCGACGGCAATGGCCAAGGATGCCACCCCAATGCCGATGTGGTCAAAGGCGGTCAGATACGAAACCCCTAAGGCCAAGACGAAGCCGGTACTGAAGTTGACCAAAAGCCCGAAGATGGCAGTCACCAGCGTCTGGCGCCTAAGGTCGGGGGCAAAGATTTGCACCCATTCGGGCTGCACCGCCTTCACCTCGTCGATGGCAAAGGTGGTGGCGACGGTTTGACCGCTGGCGATGCGCTGGCGCTCGCGCTTGACCCTAAGCGCCTCCGCCGAACGGGGCGGCTCACGCAGAAAGGCCGCTCCCAATAGCACCAACAGTACCGGCGCGAATGCCAAGAGAAACAGCATGCGCCAATTGCCGCTGGGGAGAATGGCGGCGCCCACCAGGCTAACCACGATCGATCCCATGGCAAATCCCGCGCCCACGATGCCCATCAGGGTTCCCCGCCAACGGGCTGGCGCCTCTTCCGACACCAACACCTGCGCCGGCTCTTGCACCGCCAGGCAGGTTCCGGCCAGAAACCCGACCACGGCGTACTCCCACACGGTGGTCACAAAGGCGGTAATCCCGCTGAAGAGCGCCGTCGCCAAAAGGGTGAGCAAGAAGGCGCGCTTGCGCCCGAAGCGGTCAATCACCGGCCCCACCAGAAGGTTGGAGAGAAAACTGGCCAAGAATCCCCCGCTAAACACCAAGCCGCCTTCGGCGATGTTCATGTGAAGACTTTGGAGAATCAAAGGCAGCGCCACGTTGCGCGCCACTGAGTCGAACGCCGACAACAACACCCCCAACGTCGCCAGGGTAACCAACGTGGTCACATACCGGCGCGATGGGGCCGCCGCCAAACCCGGGACCGCTTCTCCGGGCGTGCTCATCTCGCCCTGCCTCCTTCCCCTAACCCCCAAAACCCGGACAAAGATCCCGCCGCCCCAAGCCGGCAAGGGAAACGCCTTTTAGTGTCCTGGTTTATCATACTGATAATTAAAGGAACTTACAAGAGCAGGGGTAGTCCGGCGTGATGGAGAATCCTGGCGCGAGTTCCTCCCGCATCACTGCGCCAGGCTTTACAATGGAGGTGGAGAACGTCCGCCTGCGCGACAAGGCGGTCGACAAGGAGGCGTAGCCATGCCCGAAGACCATCCGCTGGCCCCGTCGTCCCCCGAACCCCCGCCCCGGGCGACCGACGCGCTCCCGGCCGGCTCCCTCGCTGCCACTGAGGCCGCCTTGCGCCGCCGCATCCGCGCCACCTTAGAGCGCTATCGCCACGTCACCCCGGGAATCCATCCGGAACTGTCTGAGCTCACCATCCTCCTCATGCGCAGTTACCCGCTCTTGCTCGCCTTGCTCAATCAAGATGTGCGGCGGCACGGACTGAGCGAGGCGCAGTATTCGACCCTGATGATTCTCTTCCGCAGCCCAGACCGAGAGCGCACCATGAGCCAACTCAGTGAAGAGATGTACGTCACCCGCACCAACGTCACCAAGCTGGTGACTCGGCTGGCCGCGCACGGCTGGGTCGAACGCGCCCCGGACCCCCACGACCGGCGGACCATCCGCGTGCGCCTGACGGAGCGCGGCGTGGCCTTGATGACCGACACCCTGCAAGCGCATTGGGACCATCTAGGGGACATCTACCGCCACCTGAAGACCACCGAGCAGCACCGGTTGGCAGGGTTGCTGTATCGGCTTGTCGCCGGATGGACTCTGCGCACCGGCCAGGCGGCGCCGTTCTTGGATGGCGCCGACTCTCAGGAAGACTCGGACTGGCTGCCGTCTTCCTCCGCCGAGCCTCCCCCGCCGCCATCTGGTAGCCGTTGACAGGCCGAGGGGGCTTTTCGTATCCTGAATTCGCATGCGATTTTGGACGTCCCGTGCACCGGGTGCCGAGCCCTGCGCCGTCAAGCCGGTTGGCGGCGCCCAGCACCAGGATCCCGCGAGGAGGTTCTTATGGCCCGAATCGATGCGCCAGCCAAAGTGGCTGGCACCATGGCGTTCACCGCCGACGTGCGTCGCCCGGGATTGTGTTACGCCGCCGTGGTGCGCAGCCCGTATCCTCACGCCCGCATCCGCCTCATCGACGCCGCCTCAGCCCGCCGGTTGGACGGGGTGGTGGCAGTGGTCACGGGCCGCGATCTGCCCGACCGAACCTACGGGCGGGCAGTGCGCGACATTCCCGCCTTGGCCAAAGAAGAGGTCCGGTATGTGGGCGAGCGGGTGGTCGCGGTGGTGGCCGAAACCCGGGCCGCGGCGGAACGCGCCGCGAGCCGTGTCCGCATCGAATACGACCCGCAGCCGGCGGTGCTAGACCCCGAGTCGGCGTTAGCGGACGATGCGCCCCGGGTGCACGCCCAAGCCTGGGCCTATCCAGGAGCAGTGGTCGGCCCCGACGATCCCCCGAACCTGCAATCCCGCGTCCATCTGACGTTCGGAGGGAGTGTGGAGGAGGGACTCCAAAAGGCCGCGGCCATCGTAGACGCGGTCTACACCACGCCGGCCGGACAGCACGGATACCTGGAACCGCAGGCCTGCCTGGCGGAGATCGATCGCGAGGGCCGAATGCACCTGTGGATCCCCAACAAGTCGCCCTACCGGCTTCGGGAACAACTTGCGGCGTACTTTGACGTGGATCCCGCCCTCATCGAAATCCATCCCGTCGCCATTGGAGGGGACTTCGGCGGCAAGGGTTCCCCCATGGACGCGCCGTTGTGTCTGGAACTGGCCCGTTTGGTCGGCCGTCCGGTATTGTTGCAGCTGCGGTACAACGAGGATTTGACGGCCACTGAATCCCGCCATGCTGGGCGCATCCGCGTGCGCGTCGGCGCAGACGTCCAAGGGCGCCTGACGGCCTTGGCCGTCGACGCCCTCTTTAACGGCGGAGCCTACGCCGGCTACAAGCCCGCCAAGACGGCCGAGCTCTTGGGAGTGCGGGAGGCTGGTGGAGCCTATCGCATCCCGGCCCTCGAACTGACGGCGCGCATCGCCTACACCCACACCCTGCCTGGAGGCCACATGCGCTCTCCCGGTTCCCCCCAGGTGGTGTTCGCGGTGGAATCGGCCCTCGATGAGTTGGCCGCGGCGTTGGGCATCGACCCCGTGGAACTGCGGCGCCGAAACCTGCTCACCACCGGAGAAGTCGACGCTCACGGCATCCAAGCCGTCGAACACCGCGGGCACAAGACCCTGGAAGCGGCCCTGGCGGCCCTGCGGCCGCGACCGGTCCCGGCCGGCTGGCGCTACGGGCGAGGGATCGCCATTTACAACCGCGCCACCTTTCCCGGGTCCACCAGCCTGCGCTTGACGCGAGAAGCCGATGGACGCGTCACGGTGGTCATCCCCCTGCCTGAAACCGGGACCGGATCGCACACGGTGGTGCAGCGGACGGTGGCCCAAGCGCTCGGAATTCCGGAGGCCTCTGTGACGGTAGTGCAAGGGTCGACCCGCGAGCTGCCCTACGACGACGGCGTGGGGGGCAGCCGCGTCACGGCAGCCATTGGGGTTGCCGTGGCCCAAGCGTTGGAAGCCTGGGCGGCCCAAGGCCACACCGGCACCGTGGAAGTGGTGGTGCGGCCGGAAGGGGTGCCGCGGGTCACCTCCTACTGCGTAGAGGTGGCGCAAGTGGCGGTAGATCCCGAGACCGGCCAGGTGGCCGTGTTGGAATTGCTGGCCGCAGTCGACGTGGCCCAAATCGTCAACCCCTTGGCGCATCAAATCCAGTTGGAAGGCGGTTTGGCGATGGGCTACGGGTTTTCGGTCATGGAAGACCTCGCCGTCCGCGAGGGCCAGGTGACGGCGGCCACTCTGGGGGACTTCAAGATTCCTTCGGCCCAAGACGTTCCACCTCTGCAGGTGGTGCTGGTCCCAGGCGG
The DNA here is from genome assembly GCA_023511625.1 of Bacillota bacterium. Classification (GTDB taxonomy): domain Bacteria; phylum Bacillota; class Sulfobacillia; order Sulfobacillales; family Sulfobacillaceae; genus JAIMAE01. Next base: position 24,810 of record JAIMBD010000022.1, read on the forward strand.
ACAGGGGCTTGGGTTCGGCAACACCAAGGGAGTGGGGGAGCTCACCAACGTCCCCACTGCTGCGGCCATTGCCAACGCCGTGGCCCAAGCCGTCGGCGTGCGCATTCGCGATCTGCCCATCAGCGCCGAACGCGTCTACCAGCACCTGGTGCGCGTCCCCAGTGCCGGTCCCAAGGAGGTGGCCTTGTGAAACGTGAGATTCACTATGAGCTCAACGGTAATCCGGTCACCCAGGAGGTGACGCCGGAGACGCTGTTGCTGGATGCGGTCCGGCAATGGACCACGGCCCCGAAGGAAGCGTGCGGAGTGGGAGTGTGTGGAGCCTGCACGGTGTTAGTGAACGACCAACCGGTCTCGAGCTGCTTGTACCTCGCTGCCCTGGTCGACGGCCAAACGGTCTGGACGGCCGACGGATTGGTGCAGCGCTTCCCCCGCCTTGCCCAATCCTTTGTGGAACATGAAGGATTGCAGTGCGGGATTTGCACCCCTGGCCAGTTTACCGCCGCCTGCGCCCTGTTACTGGAAAACCCCCACCCGGATGAGGCGACCATCCGCCACTACATGGCGGGAAACCTCTGCCGCTGCACCGGGTACGCCGCGATTGTGAGGTCGATCCATGGAGCCGTTTGAACTTGCGGTCCCTACCGAACTCGACGAGGCCCTGACCCAGCTCGCCGCCGATGGAGCGGTGGCCTTGGCCGGAGGCACGGCGACGGTGTTGATGCTCAAGCAAAACCTGTTGGCGCCGCGCCGGGTGGTGTACTTGGGCCGCATCGCGGCCCTGCGCCCCATTCGCGAAACCCAAGACGGAGGGCTCAGGTTGGGGGCCACGGCCACCTTGGCCGAACTCGTCCGCTCCGAGCTCGTGCGGCAGCGCTATCCGGTGTTGGCCGAGACCGCCAACCAAATCGGCAACCCCCGCGTGCGCGCCGTGGCCACCGTGGGAGGAAATCTGCTCCACGCCGACCCCAACCAGGACTTGCCCCCGCTGCTTCTCACCCTGGGGGCGACCTTGGAGGTGGCCACAGCCCAGGGCGTCCGGCGCCAGCAGCTCGAACCCGCCTTCTTTACCGATTACATGCAGACGGCCCTGGAACCAGGCGCCCTGGTGACGGCCGTCTTCTTGCCTCCGCCACTTCCAGGTTTTAGGGCCGCCTACCGGAAGTTTACGCCCCGCAGCCACGATGACTTTGCCACCGTGGGCGTGGCCGCGGCTGTGGTTCGCGACGCGCAAGGGCGCGTGACCGAGGCGCGGGTGGCTCTAAGCGGCGTTGGACCCACGCCGGTGTGGGTACCCGAAGCGGCCCAGCTGATTGGCGAAAAACCTGGGTCCCGCGAGATCGCCGGAGTGGCCGAGGCCGCAAGTCGGCGGGCGGACCCCTGGGATGACCTCCGCGGCAGTGCCGAATACAAGCGAGCCATGGCCCGGGTGTGGACGCGCCGCGTGCTGGAGGAGGTCTTGCGGTGAAATTCGCCCAGGTGATTCCCGTCACCGATTGGCAGGCGGCCACCGAAGACCCTGCCGCCCTCATCGCCTGCATCCCCGGGGTCACGGCGGTGGAACCGATACAGACGGGGCTTTATCGCATCCAAGCCGTGAACGGCATCGGTCCCGTGCGCTTGCGGCTCGAAGGGACGGCGCGCCTTCAGCGCCCCGCTCCCAACCAGCTGGTGGCAGAGGTCACCCTTCAGGACATGGCCGGGACGGTGTACGGCATCTTTCGCCTCACGGCCCAATCCGATGGCATCGCGCTCGATGCCGACGTCACCCTCGGCGGACGCCTGGGCGAGTTTGCCCAGCCCTTGATTCGCAAGCGGGCCGAGGAGACGGTGCGCGGCTTCCAGCAAAACCTCATGGCCCGCCTCGGATCTTCCCCCTCCTGATCCCTAGGCGTCTAGCCACCGCCGGGAGAGCCAAGCCCTGCCCTCCTCGAGGGCCCGGATTTTTTCGCCGCACGGCAGGGATTCGGTGCCGGGTGACGAATGGATCCTTGTTAGGGAGGGTGAGTATGCCACACGACGATGCCCGGCAACCCGGTGACGGCGACCCCAACGAGGGGCCCCTAAGCCAAGCCGAGATCGACGCCCTGCTCGCGGCCTTAGCGGCGTCTACGCCCTCCCCGGCGGCTAGCCCTCCCCCGGTTTCCGCGCCTGACCCTGCGGCACCGGCTGCCGAGCCCCCTGAAGCAGCGGGCG
>JAIMBD010000034.1 GCA_023511625.1 Bacillota bacterium
TCCCGTTTCGTTGGCGGTATAAACTGGACGAGCTCGACCTACTAGAACGGAGCGTTATTTAGGAATCGTTATACTAGTTCCTTTGAGGAGGGCCTTGTAGCTCAGAAAAATTTTTCAGGGCAGGCTAAACGTCCCGGGGAGTTATGGGTAATGCATAGCTCTCTAGGCCGAGGCAGCGAAGGACAGCAACAAGTTCGCGATTCTATACCGAAAGGGTGTTACATCCGGCTTCGTTCTTCCTCTTCCTCGAGGTTTTCGACATCGGAGGACAGATGCCGAAAAACGAGAATCAGGCGGCCTTTCTACATTTTTACGTCCCGGCCGGATCGGGGGAGGCGATTTTTGGGACCACGCGGTGAGCAACATGGAGAAAATCGTAAAGTTACAACCCGCGACCTCCCTGTTGGTTCCTCCTGGAGTGGTGCATCAGATCCGCAACACCGGAGACAGTCGCCTGTATTTGGTGACCACCATGATGCCAGATTCGGGATTCGGTCTGCTCATTCGTTCCGGGATCCGGGATCAGCTCGACGAGGAATAATGGAACATCCCGGGAGCCCAGAAATTGCGCGAACCGGCGAACGGACTGCCCCAGGCTTGATAAGTTGGCGATGGCGACGGCCGGAAAGGAGCGGCGCGCAAGCCGCCGCCCAGGGAGGCTACCAACGTAGAACTTAGTCGCGGAACGTGGCACACCATCTACCAAATCCGAAGACCTCTAGCAACAAACGGCCTGGCACGCAGTGGCGTGCCGTCACCCTGCGCTAGGCCGTCGCCACCGCGCACTGGACCGGATCCGGTTCGGGAGGAGGCGGGGGTGACAGGGGGGTGGAAACGTTTCGGAGACCCGCCCACCCTCGCACGGAAGCCTACCAGCATCCGTGGTGGCATCGACTCCCCGTTCATTCGAAGCCTAACGCCGAAAGCGCCCAAGCATGGGGCCTTCGAGGTTTGCCGCGAGTGAGGACGCCCCCTAGGATGGATTCCTCCCGGCTTGACTTTGACAGGGACCGGGCCAACAATGGCGGCCTGATGGGGATCCGGTGATGCCGTGGCACTAGGGGCGCTGCGCAATGATCGGCGGCACGGCCACGCCCGCCACCCGGAACGTCGGGGTGGAGGGCCCTCTCAGCGGTGTGTTGCACACGTATGCTGGGTTGTTGACCGTCTGCGGCACCGCCTACACCCGCTCCAGGTCCGCGAGCACGGTCCGGGGCGAGGTGACGCCCGCGTCCCGGAGCAACCGCTGTAAGAGGTACTCCAGCCCGCGCGAGGTCACAGCCCCACCTTCCCGCGAATCCGGGCGTCCGTCCCATGCGACAGGGGGCGCAGGTCCAGCGGGCTCTTGAACCACCGGGCGCTGTTTCGGAGTCCTCGCGAGGTCCCGTCGGTCCGCATGTGCGCTCCATAGGCGGCCGAGCCGGGGCGTCCCTAGGTGTGACGCACTTGACGCAGCCCCAGCGGTGCCAGACGGTCCGTAAACTCGTCGATCATCGGTGGGGTGCCGCGCCCTTCTTTCAAGGCGCGGAAGAGACCGGCGCCGTCGATGTTGTCAGGAAGCCTGTTTAACGTCCACGGTACACTAATGGACGTGGAAAGTGTAGACGATGTTCGCCTGCATGAGGGAGGAGGATGCCCTGTGAAACCGTGGCTCAGGAGGTTGGTGAACCGATGGGGGCAACGATTGAAAGGACTGATGGCGCGAGAAGGCAATGTGTTCATAGAAAACGGCATATGGATAATCATCGTCGTCCTGGCCATGATAGTGCCCATCGAGGCGCTGCGCAACGCCCTGACCAATGCCTTCGCTCAAATCACCCAGAATCTCAATTCCATTCCCTAGCCGGTAACGCATTTTTGGAGTTGCTGATCACCTTGCCGCTATGGTTGGGCACATTGTTAGCGACAGTGGGCATCGGCGATGCCGCACGCGTCTACCTTGCCTTGTCTGACGCAGCAGAGGCTGCCGCGGTAACGTGGGCCCAAACGTCCGATCCCTCGGCGGCAGCGGCGATGGCCCGGAGGATTCTGCAATCCGACGGCCTAGTCCCCGAAGCGGCCACGATTGCTACCCGCACGCAAGGGGCCGTGGACGAGATCACTGTGCACTATACAACGTCCTTGCCCGGTTGGATGCACCCAGTGGCCATGTCGGTAACGCGGGCCGTGATCCAACCATGACGGATAGGCACCGTCGTGCAGGCAGTGTTCTATGGATGTCTTTGCTTATAACCTGGTTGGCCTTGACCATCATGGCCCTGATTGGGGATGCCTTACAGCTACGGCTGGCCCGATCCGCCTTACAGACCGCCTTGGCAACCTCTGCGATTCGCCTTTCCCAAACCGTCCAGTGGCCTAGTCGGGCAGCGTCACAGCAGTATTGGCAATGGGTGCAGCAAAGCGTGGGGCCCGGATTAGTAGTGGTCCCTACCCAACTGGTTTGGTACCCAATTCCAACGCCCCACGGCTGGCAGTGGACCATCCGGGCCATTGGAACGGCCACGCTATCTTCGCAGTGGGCGCCTATCCCGGGATTTCCGGACCACGTCAGCGCTTCATATCCGTAAATGGGGAATTAGAGAAGGAACGGGAGGGATACACGTGGCCAAACGTGGGAAATGTCCCGATCTGGGGAGGATAGCCATTGACCATTCAAGAAGCGGGGCATTTCTTTGGCTCTCGGGCCATTTGGATGAAGGAAGCGACGGACGCCGGAAAAGAGATACCCGGTGGGTATCCCGTGCCCCAGGTTCCGGTCAAGTCCTGGTTTGTGGGTAAAATTGGTCCCTTGGTCCGGGAACGGTTACGCGACGGATGTCGCTCCGGAATCCGGCGGCGTGTCTGCCGCCGCGGAAGACCGTTTGGCCTGCCAGTAGGGTTCGAGATTCAGAGACCGCGGGCCCGTGGCCCACGCCTGGTGCTGCTCCAGCAACAGCGCGCCCAAGAGGCGGACGACGGAATCCCGGTTCGGATAGATGCGGATCACTCGTTCCCGGCGCCGGATCTCGGCGTTGAGCCGCTCGACGCCATTCGTGGTGCGCAACCGCTGGCGTAGCGGCTCGGGGAGCTGCAATACCGCCAACGCATCCTCGTGCCCGTCTTCGCAAATCGCCAGCGCCCGGGGAGCGCGCTCGGCAAAGTCCTGGAGGAGCTTCTCCCACAGGATGTCGACGGTGGCCCGATCGGGGGCCTCAAAGAGGGTGCGGAGGCGACCGTGGAGCTCGGCCTGCACCGCTTTGGGGGCCGCATCGAGGACATTCCGCGTCAGGTGGGTTTGGCAGCGCTGCCAACTGGCGCCTTGGAACTGCTGTTCGGTGGCGTACCGCAGCCCGCGGTGGTCATCCTGCGTATTCCGATAAACCTGGCTCTTGTCCACAGTTGGTGCTTGGCGAAATCTGGGAGAAGATGAAAAATAGGGACATGAGATAACTCCGCCGAAGGATGGTGATCTCCTCTGAAAAAGAGCCTTCTCGCCCTCGGCGTTAAGTGGCCTCTGAGGCCGGTTCCAGGGCGACGTGATAGCCGAGGGCTTCGAGCCG
>JAIMBD010000023.1 GCA_023511625.1 Bacillota bacterium
GAATCGGTGGTGGAGGGTTTTCGGAATCCGTGGCGGAAGTTTAGCGGAATCGGTGGTGGAAGTTTAATCGGAAATGGTGGCTAAAGGTTTCCGGAATACACAGTACTGAGGTGCAGAAGTAGGTGCGCTCTCGACAATCACTGAGTATGGGGACGCCAGAGCCCCTGTCCGGTTAAGGCCATTTCAGACCATTTGACGCCGCTCGGCAGCCACCGCCTGTCGGTTGCCTCCCGCGACGCTTGCCTGACGATGCGAAGCGTATGACGGAGCGGGAGCTCGGGTGGAGGGTTTACCCGGCTGTGCCGGAATCTCTGAAATTAGACACGTCGGGAATCACCAGACCGCAGGGGACCGGGCCACATGCCCTCCGTCCTCTCCGTTGCCGGGCGCACCTTCTCGGACCGTCGAGCATCGGGTGGCAAGGAGTGGAGAAGCCTGCGCGAAAGAGCGGGGGAACGGGACGTTGCCCCGGGGGGTTGAGAGGGGCATGGGAGGGCGTCTTCCCCAACGGGCGTCGCACCTGCCCAGACCCGGCCGCCTGGGGTCTTGGGGTCACGTGCGTCGCCCCCCCCCCCCGCGAGACAGATGGCCAACTTCCGGGTAGGCCGTCTGGTTACAGGTCGGAGAAGTCGAGGTCGTCTTGGTAGTTGACGACGGCGGCCTCGAAGAAATCCGCCTTGCCGGTGTTCATTTCCCCTTGGCGCTCGAGCCAGGGCATGGGGTCGCGCACCACGGCCGGAAATGGCGCCGCCAGGTCGACCGCCTCGCACCGCTGGTTGGTGCACCACCGGATGTAGTCGGCGACGCGGTCCGGAGGAAGGCCGGGAAATTGGCCGCCGGTAATGGTCTCCATCCACGCGATTTCGTGCGCGGCGGCGTCTTCGGCCAACGCCCGCCAGCTGGCTTCCAAGGCCGGCGTGAAAAGCTCCGGCACCTCCTCGCGCAGCGTGCGCAGGATTTGGGTGTACAGCCCGAGGTGCTGCTGTTCGTCGCGGCGAATCTGCCGGATGAGCTGTGCCGTCCCCGTCATCTGCTGGCGCGCAGCCAAGGTCAAAAAGACGCTGAAGCCCGACCAGAAGTAGACCCCTTCGAGCAGCAGATCGGCAAAGCACAAAGTGGCAAACCGGTCTAGGGTGGGGTTTTGGTGAAACGCTTCATAGGGGTCCACCAGCGTGGCCAGTCGCGCCGCCAAGACGGGGTCGTCGCGCCACAAGGTGTAGACCCGCTCACGGGTAGCAGCGTCGACCACCGACGTCAAGAGGTAGTCGTAACTCTGGCTGTGGATGGTTTCGAAGAAGGCTTGAGTGATGAGGCACGCGGCCACCTCCGGAGCCGCCACGTACTGAGAAAGCCAGGCCGGATTGACCGACTGGATGGAGTCGAGGTAGATCAGGAAGCCCAAGGTGCGCAGGTAGGTCTCCTGTTCAACCGGTGCCAGCTTGGGAAACTGGGCGTGGTCGGCCACCAGCGAGACGTCGTCTGGCTTCCAGTAGAAATCGCGCATCGTCCGATAGAGGCGGTCGGCCCAGGGGTAGCGACAGCCGTTGAGCTCGAGCATCCACGTCGTGTCTCCCACCAGTCCCGTCGGGCGTCGGGGCCCGGCGGGATGAAAGAGCGGGGAGCGATGCAGGGTGGTATCCATGGCAATTCCTCCCAATTATAGCTCGCAACCGAGGCAGACGATAGCCAGAGGACTGCCGCCATCGGTCGGCGCCGGGGTAGGCGGCGCCGCCGGGGTGCGGGCGACGGCCGGGCGCGGGACCGGCGTGGCGCCCGGGCGGAAGTTGCGGAAGTAGTACACGGTCTTGAGCCCGAGCCGCCAGGCCTCGAGATACCAGCGCGACAAGGTCTTGGCGTCCAATTCGGGAGTGCGGTAGAGGTTGAGTGACTGGCTCTGGTCGAGATGCCGCTGACGGGCCGCCGCGGCCTTGAGTGACCAGGCCTGGTCGATGTAATGGGCCGTCTCAATGCGGGTGGTGTCGATCCCGCCGATGCCGGGGGCGATCCGCCAGGCCGAGTATCCGCGCTTGTCCTCGCGCCACAAGGTCTCATACACCGGGTCGATGCCGGGCGTGGCGTCGGCCAGGATGGAAGTGGAGCCGGTCGGCGCGATGGCCAAGAGGTACCCATTGCGCAGGCCATGGGTCGCGACGGCCTCCGCCAGCCGCTGCCACGCAGCACTGGTGTACCCGCGCTTTTGGAAGTAGGCGCCGGTTTGCCAATCGGAGCCTTGAAATTTGGGATACGGGCCGCGCTCCTGCGCCAACTGGCAGGACGCCTCGATGGCCCGATAGGCGATGCGCTCGAAGAGCGCATCGGCTTCCTGCACGTGGGCGTCGGACTCCCAGGGGATGCCCCGCGCCAACAGGTACTGGTGGTAGCCGTGGACGCCGAGCCCGATGGCCCGGTAGGCCAGGTTGGTCCGCGTGGCCTGGGGGACCGGCAGGTGGTTGATGGTGATGCCGTCGTCCAGCATGCGGACGGCGAGGGGGACCAGGCGGTCGACATCTTCGGGGGCGCGCACGTGGCCCAAATGAATGGAGGCGAGGTTGCAGACCACGAGGTCGCCGGGCGCGACGCGTTGGACGATGGCGTCCCCGGTGTCTTCGGGGGCGTGTGGGTGGCTCGGCGTCTGGTTCTGGGCGATTTCCGTGCAGAGGTTGGAGCAGTAGATCATGCCGGCGTGCCCATTGGGGTTCAGCGCGTTGACCCGGTCCCGGAAGAAGAGGAAGGGGGTGCCGGACCGGTAGATGGCTTGCAGGATCTGGCGCCAGAGGTCGCGGGCCTTCAGCGTCGTGCGCGGGAGGTCCGGGCACGCGACGCAGGCCGCATAGCGCTGCCGCCACGCCTCGCCCCAGTGGTCCTCGAGGCGGAACCCGAGGTGCTGCTCGACGGCAAAGGGGTCAAACAGGTGCCAATCGGCGTCGGCTTCGACCGCCTCGAGGAAGGCGTCGGGCAGGCACAGGCCGGGGAAGACGTCGCGGGCCTTGCGGCGCTCGTCGCCCTGCGGGGTGCGGATCTCCAGGAAGTCCTGGACGTCCGGATGCCAGACGTCGAGCCACAGGGTCACGGCGCCGGCGCGCTGGCCGAGCTGGTCGACGGCGACGGCGGTGTCGTTGAAGAGGCGGGTCCAGGGCAGCACGCCTTTGGCGACGCCGGAGACGCCGCGGATGGGGGCGCCGGTGGCACGGATCTTGCCTAAGTACACGCCCATGCCCCCGCCGAACTTGGAGACGCGCGCGAAGGTGGTCAAGCTGTGATAGATGCCTTCGAGCGAGTCCGGGACCACGTCGACGAAACAAGAGGAGAGTTGGCCGTGGGGCCGGCGGGCGTTGGCAAAGGTCGGAGTGGCTACGGTGATGTCGAGCTGGGACAGGGCGTCGTAGAAGCGGCGGGCCCAGGCCAGGCGCTCGGGCGGCGCCTCGGCGCGGGCCAGGGCCAGCGCGATGCCTAAAAAGGTCTCTTGAGGCAGTTCAGCCACCTGGCCGCTAGCGGTGCGGACGCAGTAGCGGTCGGCGAGGAGTTTGAGGCCGGCATAGGAGAACAGCCGGTCCCGCTGGGGGTCGATCCAGGTGGCGGCTTCCGCGAGGCCGTCCGGTCCGTAGGTGGCCCACAGGGCGGGGTCGTATTGGCCCTCCTCGGTGAGGCGCCGCACGAGCCCGGGGTAATCTTCGTAGCCGATGTCTTGCAACCCACGACTGACCCGGGCGCGGTTGTAGAGGTCGTACAGCAACAGTCCCGCGGCGACCGCATCCCATTCGGGGGCGTCAGGCGTCAGGCGCTTCAACGCGGTGCGGATGAGACTTTCTTGAATGGCGTCGACGGGGATCCCGTCCACCCATTCGATGCTGGCTTCGGCTTCGAGCTCGGCGGGATCGACGGGGAGCCCCTGGGTGGCAAAGGCCAGCGCGACCCGGACCCGAACAAAGTTAAAGGGCTCTCGGCTCCCGTCGCGCTTGGTGACCGTAAGGGTGGGCATGAAAAGATGCCTCCTTGGTGGGGTAATCGCACAGCATCTAGGGAATTCAGTGCGGCTATGCTACCACATGTTGATGACCCCGAACAAGTTTTAGAAACGCACAAGGGGTCGCCAGCAAGCAGGAGGATCCGGCTTTTAGAACCGTCAGGGACGCGCGCGCGCCACCTTCGTCCTTCGCGAGATCTTCCCGAACAATGCCGGCGCCCTATTTTGGCGCCGGCACCCAACGAGATGTCCGCAGGGCCAAGAATATTTCGCGGAACCGGCGTTGGGAGGCTTGGGCAAGGACGATCGTAGTAAGCTTGGGGAGGGGGGCACCGGTTCCAGGGGTCTGGGCATCGAGGACGGGATCGCTCCGGAGAGGCGCAGGGGCCTCGACGAGCCGAGTGTCGGCCAACGGCGCCGTTGTGCTACCTGCTACGCAGCGATGCCCAGGCGCAGGCTGGGACCTTGGGCGGTGGAGAAGGGAGGCGGAACGATGGCGTATCTTCCTGCCGAGGAGTACCAGGCCGTTGACCGTTGGTGGCGGACGGCGAACTACCTGAGCCTCGGCATGTTGTATTTGCAGGATAACCCGTTGTTGCGCGAGCCGTTGGCGGCGTCGCACATCAAACCCCGGTTACTCGGTCACTGGGGGTCGGTTCCCGGCCAGAACTTTATCTGGGCGCACCTAAACCGCGCCATTCGGCGCTGGGACCTCAACATCCTTTACATCTCGGGTCCGGGACACGGTGCCCCTGCCGTACTGGCCAACGCCTACCTCGAAGGAACCTACTCGGAATGGTATCCGGAGTGCGGATTCGATGAAGCAGGGTTGCGCCGCCTGTTTTGCCGGTTCTCCTCCCCCGGTGGCGTGGGGAGCCATTGTGGGCCGGAGACGCCGGGTTCGATCCACGAGGGGGGCGAACTGGGGTACAGCTTGGCCCATGCCTTTGGTGCCGCTTTTGACCACCCCGACCTCGTGGTGGCGGTGGTGGTGGGCGATGGTGAGGCGGAAACGGGCCCGCTTGCCGCAGCCTGGCACAGCAACAAGTTTCTCAACCCGGCTCGGGACGGCACTGTGTTGCCGTTCTTGCACCTCAACGGCTACAAGCTGGCCAACCCCACGGTGCTCGCGCGGATTCCGGAAGAGGAGCTGGCGCATTTGCTGATGGGCTACGGGTGGGCTCCGCGGTTTGTGAGCGGCGACGATCCTCAGCGGCTACATCACCTCATGGCCGAAGCGTTGGACGAGGCAGTGACCGAGATCCGGCGCATTTGGGCGGCGGCGCGAGACGGCGGCGCCGTGGTGCGGCCACGATGGCCGGTTATTGTGTTGCGCACCCCCAAAGGTTGGACGGCGCCCAAGACGGTGGATGGTCACCTGTTGGAGGGGACCTGGCGTGCCCATCAGGTGCCGTTGGACGATGTGGCAACCAACGAGGCGCACCGGGCGCTCCTGGAGGCCTGGTTGCGCGCTTATGAACCAGAGCAGGCCTTTGATGAAGCGGGTGCCCTCCGGCAAGCGATTCGGGCCACAGCTCCCCAAGGGGCGCGGCGCATGAGTGCCAATCCCTACGCCAACGGCGGGCAGCTACGCAAACCCCTGGCGTTGCCCGATTTTCGAGCTTACGCAGTGCCGGTGGCGGCTCCGGGCACCGAGTGGGCCAGTAGCACGGCGCTGGCGGGCCAATTTCTGCGCGATGTGGTCCGGCAAAACCCCAAGACGTTTCGCGTCTTCGGTCCCGATGAGACGGCGTCCAATCGGCTGCAGGCGTTGTTTGAGGCCACCGACAAGACGTGGGTGGCAGAGCACGAGCCGGCAGACGACGACGGCGGCCACCTTGGACCCTGGGGCCGGGTGATGGAGGTGTTGAGCGAGCATACCTTGGAGGGATGGCTGGAGGGGTATGTGCTGACCGGTCGGCACGGGCTGTTGAATTCCTATGAGGCCTTCGTTCACATCGTCGATTCGATGGTCAACCAGCATGCAAAGTGGATCGAAAAGGCGCGGGCCGTGCCCTGGCGCGCACCGATAAGTTCGCTCAACATCCTCATCAGCTCGACGGTGTGGCGACAGGATCACAACGGCTTTACCCATCAAGACCCTGGGTTTCTGGATGTTATCACCAACAAGCAGGCGGATGTGGTGCGCATCTATCTGCCGCCGGATGCCAACACCCTGTTGAGCGTCCTAGACCACTGCCTCCGCAGCGCCAACTATGTCAACGTCATTGTCGCCGACAAGCAGCCCCATCTGCAGTACCTGCCCATGGAGGAAGCGGTGCTCCATTGCGCGAAAGGGGTCGGTATCTGGGACTTTGCCTCCAACGATGAGGACGGAGAGCCCGACGCCGTCATCGCCAGCGCGGGGGATGTCCCTACCATGGAGGCCTTGGCGGCGGTGGCGCTCTTGCGCCGCGCTGTCCCGGCGCTTCGGCTGCGCTTTGTCAACATCGTGGACCTCATGGCGCTGCCGTCGCCGAGCCAGCATCCCCATGGGATTTCCGACGCGGAGTTCGTCAGCCTTTTTACGCCCGACCGCCCCGTCATCTTCAACTTCCACGGCTACCCAGCCCTGATCCACAAACTCATCTACCGGCGACCGAACCACGCCCAGTTTCACGTCCATGGCTATCGCGAGATGGGCAGTATCAACACGCCGCTGCAATTGGCCATCGAAAATCACATCGACCGCTTTTCGTTGGCCATCGATGTGCTCGACCGGGTGCCGGGTCAAGCGGCGCGCTGGGGACGCGTGCGGGAGAAGTTGCGCCACGAACAGCTGCGGCACCTTGAGCGCGCCCGCAAGACCGGGACCGATGACCCGGAGGTCGCTGCCTGGACGTGGCCTGGATTCTAATGCGCACTTTGGGATTCGGGGCGGGCGGCGTCCAGCACGGCCGCGGCGTGGCGCGCGATCATGCGCTCTTCCTGGGCGGGGAGGACGCGTACGACTACGCGGCTCGACCTCGCGGACAGCACGGGGCCTCCAAGCCGGTTGGCCGTGTCATCCAGCTCGACGCCCAAATGGGCTAGGCCTTCGGCGACGGCTTGGCGCACCGCCGGCGCATGCTCTCCGATGCCGCCGGTGAACACCAAGGTATCGAAGCCGCCTAGCGCCACGGTCATGGCCGCGATGGCTTTTTGCACCGAGTAGACAAAGCTGGCCACGGCCTGTTGCGCCGGTTCATAGGCTTGGCGTTGGGCGAGAAGGGCGGCCATGTCGCCGGTGATTCCTGACAGGCCGTAGAGGCCTGATTCGTGGTTGAGGAGGGCTTCCAACCGGGTTAAGCCGTACCCGCCCTGTTGCAGGAGAAACAGCAGGACGCCCGGGTCGAGATCGCCCGGCCGCGTCGCCATCACCACCCCGCCGGTGGGGGTCAGTCCCATGGTGGTGTCGACGCTGACGCCATGGTACACGGCGGCCACGCTGCACCCGCTGCCGAGGTGAGCGATGACCAGACGCGGGGGGAGATCGGGCTTCAGCTGGTCCACGATCGACTCGTACGACAGGCCGTGAAACCCATACCGGCGAATGCCCTGGGCGGCGAGGGAACGGGGCAGGGGAAGCCGCCAGGCGCGCTCCGGCAGGGTACGGTGAAAGGTGGTATCAAAACAGGCGACGTGGGGCCGAGTCGGGAACTGCCGCACGAGGGCATCGATCACGGCCAAGCCGTAAGGCAGGTGAAGCGGCGCATATGGCACGGCCCTATTGAGCCTCAGGCGCACGGTGTCGTCGATGAGGACCGGGAGCGAAAGTTCGGGCCCCCCCGTGACCAAGCGATGGCCGATGGCGTCCGGCGGCTCTGAGGAGGCTGCGGCCAGCAACGCTACCAGGCGGTGGACAGCCGCCTCCGCATCGGCCACTGGGCCTTGCCCCTCCGTGCGCTCGCCGTAGCCGGATTGGCACCACCAGCGAGCAGAGGCCGCGCCGATGCCCTCGATGGCACCCATCCACAGGGCTTTTTCCGCGTCGGCGCTGACCGCAAAGAGGCCGAATTTGAGCGACGAGGAGCCGCCGTTGACCGCCAAGATTCTTCGCGTGGTCATGGGATCCCTCCTCCAGGGGGTTTACGGCTGCGCACGGCGACGATGGGACGGTGGCGGCCTCGCGCTTTCTCCCGGGCGCCGGGCTTCCGGGCTGCAACCTCGTGAGCCGAGCACGCCGATGCCGAGCGAACAGCCCGTGACCGAACGAGTTTACTCAATCGCGGCGTAGCGTAGGCCGACGCGCTTTAAGCCGTCGGCGACCAACAAGAACAGCAGGGCGAATCCGGCCACTCCGGCCACCACTCCCCACGGTAGTGGAACCATGAGCCATCCGAAGTGGGCCATGACCGAGACCGCCACGCTGTCGCCGAGGCTTGCGCCAAGGAGAGTGGCGCTGGGGCGGCTGGCCCAGAACGCTCTGACCTCGCGCACGACGTAGACGGTGGCTTGGCCGGAGAACACCAACATCAGGAACGTCAGCGTGGGGAGCGCGGCCCAAGGGAGATGGAGAACGATCAGTCCCCACGCCATCACGGCGTAGGCCTCGCCCACCATCACTGCAGCCAGCACGGCGGCGACGGCCACCAGCTGGCCGATGCGCCAACGCGCCGGTTTTTTCCCAGGGTGGACGCGGTCGGTGGCGATGGCCATGGTCACGAAGTCGTTCGCAAACAAGAGCAGGACCACGAGCCGCGGAGAGGTGACCAGATGCCCGGTGACGAAGTAGGCGGTGGTGAGAAACAGCGCGATCTGCAGCGTTTTGATAATCTTGTTCAGCGTGTAGGTGCGCATGCGTTGATAGATGCGCCGACTGGTGTCCACGGCCGCGACCAGGTTGGAAAGGCCTGGTTCCGTCAATACCATGCTGGCGGCCGCCTTGGCCACTCCAGTGGCATTGGCCACGGCGATACCGACCTCGGCCTGCTTCAACGCGGGGGCGTCGTTTACCCCGTCGCCCGTCATGCCGACGACATGGCCGGCTGCCTGCAGCGCCCTGACAAGGTGGTATTTGTCCTCAGGATAGACGCCGGCGAACACGTCGTAGCGGACCGCCTGGTCGGCCTGCACCCCGTTCTGGGGTCTGCCGGGGTAGACCCGGGTCCCGATGCCCACCGCCCGGGCAACGGCCGCGGCCGTATTGGGCGTGTCTCCGGTCACCATTTTGGTCGTCACGCCGAGGGCGGCGAGTTGTTGGATCAACGGGGCGGAATCTGGCCGAGGCGGATCCTCGAGACCGATGACGCCCATGAGCGTGTAAGGGCCTCCCACTGGCCCCTCGGCCACCGCGAGGGTGCGGTACCCCTGCTCGGCCAGCGCATCGAGGACCGCTTCGAGCTTTGCTGGGACGCATTCCGCCGCTTCGGTCAAGGCCGCTGGAGCGCCTTTGATCACCTCGCGCAGGGATCCATGCTCATCGCGGACCAGCGCGGTCGAGCGTTTGGTGGCGGGGTCGAAGGGGACAAAACGTTCGACCGCCGCGCGGCTGTGTTGGGGGGAGGTGGCCAAAACGGCTAGGTCGATGGGGTCTTGGGTGGCCGGGTCCGACGCCCAGGCGGCGCGTTCGAGCACCGCAGTGGGTTCCCAGGGGCCAAGCGGCACCACCTCGCGCACCGTCAGGCGATTTTCGGTGATGGTACCTGTCTTGTCGCTTAGCAACACATCCATCGATGCGGCTTCCTCGATGGCGGAAAGGCGCGTGACCAACACGCCGTGTCGGACCAGCGCCTCCGCGCCCAAGGCTTCGGCAAGGGTGAAGGTGGCCGGGAGAGCGACGGGAATGGAGGCGATGATGACCATTAAAGCAAACGGCAGAACCTGGCTCCAGGCGGCATGCGACGCGGCGGCGAGTAGCATCGCCGCTACCAGGGCGATGTCGAGCGCGCCGAGGTAACCCACGATCTGGAAAATGGTGCGCTGCAGGTGGGAGCGGGTGCGCGCCACCTTTACCAGTTCGGCGGTCTTCCCAAAGACAGTGCGACTGCCGGTGGCTTGGACCACACCGGTGGCCTCGCCGCGCTGCACTGCACATCCGGAGTAAAGCGTCATGCCGGCCGTCTTTTGGACCGGTACCGCCTCTCCGGTCAGGGACGACTCGTCCGCAAGCGCGGTGCCGTCCGCGAGTGTCAGGTCCGCGGGGACGATGTCGCCCATGCGCACGTGGACCACATCTCCCGGGACCAGTTCGCGGGCGTCCACTACCTGCCAGCGCTGGTCGCGCCAGACCCGCGCCTGCACCTTCAGGTGGCGTTGCAGAAGCTCAAGGGCCCGTTCGGCGCGCTCCTCCTGCACGTAGCTGACGACGCCGTTGAAGGCCAGCAGTGCCAGCATGATGCAGGCTTGCAACAGGTGGCCGAGCATCCAGGTGAGGACGACGGTGACTTCCAACATCCAAGGCACCGGGGCCCAAAATTTCTCCAGGAAGCGGCGGATCGGATGCCGGGGAGGGGGTTTCACCTCGTTGAAGCCGTACTGCGCAAGCCGCTTGGCCACCTCTCGGCTGTCCAGCCCTGGCGGCACCTGCAACGTTTCGCTGATGGCCGCGACCTCGCCGTCCACGGGTCTTCCTCCTGCCTTTCCCTTACCAGGCTTCCCGCGCGGTGGCCGGTGACGGCACCAAAACCACCGGAAGGTCGGCGTGAGCGACTAACCAGCGGGAAAAGCTGCCCAAGACGCGGTCTATCCAGCTGGGGTGGCGACGCCGCCCGGTGACCAACAATTCTGCGCCCCACCATCGGGCGACGCGCAAGAACGCCGCCGCGGGCCCTCCTTCCCCGGGTAGCGCCGTAACCGTCTGAAAGACCACAGAGCAGTGGTGCTCGCGCGCGATCTCCTCCACCAAGTGGGCCACGGCGCGTTGATGGGCGTGCCACGCTGCAGTCAAGCGCTCCATGTCGGCCGTCGAGGCCCCGGCATACGCGTAGGCGGCTTCCTCCGCCCACAGGGCCGAACGGTCGGCGACATGCACAGCCAGAAGCGCGCCGGACGAGCTTTGGACGTAGGCCAAGGCCCAGATCAAGGCGGCTATGCTGGCCGGCGAGCCGTCTACGGCCACGGCGATCCGGTGTTCCATCTTTGGCTCACCCCGGATTTTATGGTAAGGGATGGGAAAAAGCGGGGCCAGGAACGGGCGATCAGGTTTGGATGGCCAAAGGCGTGAAGAAGGTTGACCCGATCGATCCAGATCACGGTGCCGGTCCTGCGGGGGTATCGTGCCTTGGGAGCTTGCTCAGGTCCGGTGCTGGATTCCACGCCTCAGAGGGTTCACAACTGCTAGTTCACCACTGCTAACGGTCGTGTGGATTAATGACCGAGAATCTAGCACACAACACCCCCTCGGCCATCGACTGGCTGGCCGAGGGCGATCCCGAGTTCAGCCAACCGCGAACCGAATTCGTGTCGCGTTGGGGGAAGTCGCCAGGAGGCTCGCAGAAGCCTGCGGTGGATCGGCATCTGCCTGTAGGGATGCGGGCCCCGATGCCCGACGCAGAAGGTGCTCGCCAGTACCTCTAGGCCTTCGCCTGTCCGACACGTGACCTTCGCCGGCTCGAGGGAGGAATTCGGCGAGGACCGAGTTGTTCCACCCCGTACTCCGCGGGGACCGCTTTCGACAACGGGCGACAGGGGGTCTGACCTGTTGAGCCGCACGGTGGCTCGGCGGGCTCCCCGATTCGTCGTGATGATCCAGGACGCTTGAGGTCGACTGCGTGGTCCCGCTCCACGATGGGCCATTTTGCCCAATCCGAGCGGCGATCCCCGGCTACTCTCTTGTACCAATCCCCTTGGAGTCTTTGAAATTGCCCGCTTCGCCCTCTTTCTGCCGCAATGCGCGTGCTATGATCTCCCTGGAATGCCTTGCCAGATGGGATGCCGATGCGGGGAAGGGGGAACCTCATGACCGCACTAGGACTAGCCCGCCTTCAGTTCGCCGTGACCACGATTTATCATTTTCTCTTCGTACCCCTTACCATTGGATTGGCTTTGCTGATCGCCATCCTCGAGACGATGTACGTACATCGCGGGCGCGACCCAGGCCTGCGCCGTTTGATCGACTTCTTCGGCCGCCTGTTTCTCATCAACTTCGCGATCGGAGTGGTTACCGGCATTCTACAGGAGTTCCAGTTCGGCATGAATTGGGCCAACTACTCGCGGTTTGTCGGCGACGTGTTTGGTGCCCCCTTGGCGGTAGAGGCGCTTTTGGCGTTCTTTTTGGAGTCGACCTTTCTTGGGGTGTGGATCTTTGGGTGGGACAGGCTCTCTCCCCGCCTCCACCTGTTGAGCATCTGGCTGGTGGCCGGCGCCTCCAGCCTCTCCGCCTTTTGGATCCTCACCGCCAACGCCTTCATGCAGGAGCCGGTGGGCTACGTCCTGCGCAACGGCCACGCCGAGATGGCCAACTTCTTTGCGCTCTTGGGCAATCCCCAGCTGTGGGTGGAATTTCCCCACGTGGAACTGGGGGCCCTGGCCACCGGAGGCTTTTTCATGGCCGGGGTCAGCGCCTACTTCCTGCGCCGGGAACTAGACGTCGAATCCTTCGAGCAAAGCTTCCGGCTGGGCTTGGTGGTGGCGCTGGTGTCCAGTGTCTTGGTGGCGGTGGTGGGCCACGATCAGGCCCAGCACCTGGTGACGGCTCAGCCGATGAAGATCGCCGCCTCGGAGGCGCTGTGGCACACCAGCCCCGATCACGCGCCCTGGACGGTGTTTGCCCTCATCGATCCCACCACTCAGACCAACCGGGCAGTGGTGCAGATTCCGGACCTCCTCAGCATCTTAGCCTACAACCACCCGACTGGCCGGGTGACCGGGATTGACGAACTGCAGCAGGCCGATGTCGCCCGTTACGGGCCCGGGAACTACGTGCCGCCGGTGGTGCTCACCTTTTGGAGCTTCCGGCTGATGGTCCTGGCGGGCACCTTGATGATCGTACTGGCAGCGGTTGGAACCTGGTGGGTCCTCCACCAGCGCCATCGCGCTCACCCCCAGTTTCTCCGCATGATGACCTGGGCGATCGGCCTGCCCTACGTGGCCAACATCATGGGTTGGGTAATGACGGAGGTGGGGCGCCAGCCGTGGGTGGTCTACGGATTGGAGCGGACCGCCCAGGGGGTTTCCCCGTCGGTATCGACCACAGAGGTGTGGATCACGCTCTTGTTCTTCGGCGGCCTGTACGGGGCGATGGGCTTGGCGGCGGTCTACTTGATGCGTAAATACATTCGCCTGGGCTTGGAGGGGCGGGAGCCCTCGGTGGAGGAACCGGTGCCGGCGCCCGGATGGGGGGTGGATCTCTCGTGAACCTCAACGTGCTCTGGTTTGTCTTGGTCAGCGTGCTCTTCATCGGCTACTTTTTCCTGGAGGGGTTTGACTACGGGGTCGGGATGCTGATGCCGTTTGTCGGTCGGACCGACACCGAGCGGCGGGCGGTGGTGGCCAGCATCGGGCCGGTGTGGGACGCCAACGAGGTCTGGCTGATTACCGCCGGCGGCGCCATCTTTGCCGCCTTTCCGGCCTGGTACGCGGCGATGTTCAGCGGCTTCTACCTTCCCCTGGCCCTGTTGCTGGTCGCCCTGATCGTCCGCGGCGCGGCGCTAGAATTTCGCAGCAAGGATGCCCACCGGCGGTGGCGGCGCACCTGGGATGGCCTCATATTCTTCGGCAGCGCGGTCCCTCCCTTCGTGTGGGGGGTGGCGATGGGAAACATTCTGGCCGGAGTGTCCTTGGACCGAGCGGGGGACTTTGTGGGTGGTCCGCTCTCCTTGATCACCCCCTACACGGTGGTGGGTGGCCTGGCCACCACCGGCCTGATGCTGCTGCACGGCGCCTTATACCTAGGGCTCAAGACCGAGGGGGAGATCCGGGAGCGCGCTCGCCGGGCCGCCTTTCGGGTGGGTGGGATGGCCACCGCGCTCTACTTTCTCTTCGTGGCCCTCAGTTACTTCTACACCGACTTCCCCCAAAAGCTCGGCGTCGACCCCGGGGTGGTTCCCATCCTGGCCGGGCTGGCCATGGTGGCAGTGCGCTTCTTGCTCCTCCACGAACGCTACGGGCTCGGCTTTTTGATGACCGGGCTGACTATCGTCCTGTCGGTGGCCACGGTCTTCGTTGACCTGTTTCCCGACGTCCTGCCAAGCCGGATCGACCCATCCTTCAGCCTCACCGTCTACAACGCAGCCTCTAACCCTTACAGCCTGCACGTGATGACCGTCGTCGCCGCCATCGCGCTGCCGGTGGTCCTGGCCTACCAGGCCTGGACCTACTGGGTTTTCCGCCAGCGGGTGAGCGTCCGCGACCACTTCCATTATTAGGGGCCCCAGACTTTTTCGGGTGATGGGTGGGGAAGCTGGGCAGGCTACCCAAGGGAGGGGTGTCATGGACGAGCAGGCGGGGAGCAACCAATCGGCGACCGGGCCGGCCGCGCTAAGGCCGGTGCTGCGGAGGCTTTTCGCCGACTTCCCTTGGCTGGCTCGCTCGGTGGCGCTGGTGGTGCTGGCCAATGTGGGCTCGGCGGTGGCCACCGTCGCCCTGGCCGGATGGCTCGGGGAGGGGATCAGCCAGACGGTGCTGAGCCACCGATGGTCGATGCCGGTGTGGCGGTGGCTGACCATCGGGGGCGGCTTGGCGTGGTTGCGGGGGCTGGGGGAATGGGGGCGGCGGGTCTCCGGGGCCGCGATTGCGCGCCGACTCCGCGAGGCCCTGCGCTTGCGGATAGTCGACGCGGTCATGGAGCGCGACCCCCTGGCGATCCCCAACCCGGGAGAGGTGTTGGCGGCGGCGGGGGCGGGGGTAGACGCAGTGGCCGAGTTGGCCGGAAGCTACCTACCTCAGTTGGCCTACGCCTTGTCGGTGCCTTTGGTCCTCTTGGCCGGGGTCTGGTGGTGGTTTTGGCCGGCAGGGCTCTTGCTGTTGGTGACCACCCCCTTGATCCCGTTCTTCATGGCTTTGGTCGGACGGGCCACCGAGGCGGCCGGCCGCCGCCAGTTTCAGCTACTGTCCCGCCTGGAGGGGCTATTCCTCGACCTGGTGCAAGGGGTGGGTACGCTTCGGCGGTTTGGGCAGGTAGAGGCCTACGCGCGGCGGGTGGAAGCGATCTCCGAACGATATCGCCGCACCGTCTTTCACACACTGCGGCTGGCCTTTCTCAACGCCTTCGTGCTGGAGTTAGGCGCGGCCTTGTTGGTGGCCATGGTGGCGGTGGCCACCGGCTTGGCGCTGGTCCACGGTCGCCTGGGCTTCGGACCGGCCTTGGCGGTCCTGATCTTAGCTCCGGAGTATTTTCTCCCCCTCCGCCAGCTGGGGGCTGGCTTTCATCAGGCGCAGAGTGGGATTGCCGCGGTGGAGAGTATCTTTGGTCTGATCGAGGCCCCAAGGGCCAATCAGGGCGGAACCACTGGACTTGTCCTGGACCTTCGCGGGAGAGCCCCCGCCCTTGCCCTCGAGGGGGTTCGGGTGGCTCATCCCGGCCGACTGGAGCCGGTGTTGGATGGCCTCTCCCTTGGGGTGGAGCCGGGGGCGACGCTCTTGGTGACCGGACCGAGCGGGGCCGGGAAGTCGACGCTTCTCGGCCTGTGGCTCGGGCTGGGACCGCGGGTGGCCGGGCGGGTTTTGGTGGACGGGGTGGAGGTACAAGCCCTGGATCGCGCCTGGTGGCATGGCCGGGTCGGCTACCTTCCTCAGCACCCCTACTTGGTGATCGGCACCATTCGGCAAAACCTCCTCTGGGGACATCCTGAGGCGTCAGAACATGACCTATGGGAGGCATTGGCCTTGGCCTTGGCCGACGACTGGGTGGCCGGCCTTCCCCAGGAGCTGGATACGCCAATTGGGGAGGGCGGTGCCAACCTTTCCTTTGGGGAACGTCAACGGCTGGCAGTGGCGCGCCTGTTTTTGGGCGAGCCCTCCGTGTTGTTGTTGGACGAGCCGGGAGAGCATCTGGACCCCACCGCGCGCCGCCTGCTGCTCGAGCACCTTGGGCGGTTTGCCCACGGGCGTACCACCGTCTTGGTCACCCATTACCCGCATGAGATCAGCTGGGCCACGCATCAGCTTCACCTGGGTGGGGGCGGGCTCGGTCTGGCTTCGCCCGCCCCGGGTATAAGCTCGGACTGGGTCCGTCAGGTCGGACAGGGGGGATGAGGATGCGGCGTCTTTGGCAGATCTTTGCCCCGTCGCTGGGGCCGCTGGCAGGTGGAAGCGGCCTTTTGGCCTTGACTTGGATGGCGGGGCTTTGCCTGCTGGCCACGTCAGCCTACCTCTTAAGCCGCGCCGCCTTTCATCCGGCGACGCTGCTTTTGCTCTACGTACCGATTGCCGGCGTGCGCTTTTTTAGTTTGGCCAAGGCCGCTCTGCGCTACGCCGAGCGCCTGTTCAGCCACAATGCCATCCTGAAGGTCCTCTCCCGGCTCCGGGGGGAGGTGTTCCGCCGGGCCGCCGCGATCTCTGGGGCTGCGCTGCGTGCCTCGGGGAGCGGAGATTGGGTCAGTCGGCTGATGCACGATGTCGAGCGCCTACAGAACTTTTACCTGGAGGGGGCGGGACCGCTGGTGGCCTTTATCGCCGCCGCTGGCCTGGCCGTCCTGGCCCTGACCCAGGTGGGTGCGGCGGTGGGCAGGCTGGCGGCGGGCTTTGCAGTGGCCGCGCTATTGGTGCCGACGGTATGGGTCTGGCGGGAGCTTTGGCATCCGGACGCCGTGGCCGGCGCCCAGGGGGCTTGGTGGACCACCCTGGTCCAGGCCATGGAGGGCCTCTCGGATATCGTGGTGCTGGGGATGGAACCCAAGGTGCGAGAGCTGCTGGGAGGGACGCTAGGGAGGTTAGGCGAGCTGGAGTGGCGTCGGGATCTGGCCCGAGCCCACGTCCAGTCGGTTTTTTTAGCCTTGGGGAACCTGGCCGCCGTGGCGATGGTCCCGCTGGCGGCGACCTTGGTAGAGCATGGGGCCTTAGCTTCGGTGGCCTTGGCTACCTTGGTGTTCGTGCCTTTGGGATTTCAGGAGGCGTTGGGGGCGCTGACCGGGGCGGCTCCGGCTTGGGTGGAGAGCATACGGGCGGCCAGCCGGATCTGGCCGGAGGACACGTCCTGGAATCGGCCAGCGGGGCCAACGCCTCCACCTACCCCGGGTTACGTGGCCAAGGACCTCTGGGTTCGCCTCAATCCGGGTGGCCCCGACCTTCTTCAGGGGCAAAGCTTCTACCTGGCCGAGGGAACCCACGTCTTGCTGACCGGCCCCTCGGGGGCCGGCAAGAGCACCTTGTTAGGGGTGCTGAGCGGGATGGTGCCTTTCCGCGGTGCGGTGTGGCTCGACGGAAGGGACGTGCGGGATTGGGAGCCTGATCAGATCTCCGCGCGCATCACCTGGGTGGGAGACGACTCGCACATCTTTCGGGCCACGGTGGCGGAAAATTTGGCGGTGGCCAACCCGAAGGCCACTCGGAGACAGATGGAGGAGGCCTTGGCCGAAGTCGGGCTGGATGGCTGGCTGGCCAATTTGCCCCAGGGCCTGGACACCTACCTAGAAGGAGGAGAGCAGGTGCTGTCGGGCGGTGAGGCCGGCAGGTTGAAGTTGGCCAGGGCCTTTTTGCGGGAAACCCCGTGGCTGTTCTTGGACGAACCGTTGGCGGGACTAGACGGGGCCAACGCCCGGAAAGTGGTCGGTGCGTTGGGCCGCTGGACTCAGGACAAGGGGTTGGTGGTGGTCAGTCACCTTCCGATTTCCCAAGGACCGCTGCGGTTTGACTACCACTGGCATCTGGCCGAGGGACACCTGACCTCGATGACGGGAGGGACCGCTTAATTCAGGCCAACATTCGCCCTATGGCGCGGCCGCGGCGCTCAGGCCCGGTCCGGCGAAATGCGCCCTCTAGGGTTCTCAGCCTGCTTCTACCAGGGATGGGCTGGTGGCAGGCCGGCCCCGCACTCGCACTTCCCATCTTGTTCGCCGGTGGCCGCCCACCTGCCGCAGGATAGGCAAAGCACCTAGGCCGCATTGAGGTGATGGGGGACCCATACCCCGCTCCACCCGGTGGCGCAGAAATCCGGCGCAAAGAAACGGCGCATCGCCTCCGGGTGGCTTCCCTCCACCAACAAGCGGCGCGTGCTCAGGGGTCTCCCATACGGTGACGGTGAACATCCGGCTTTCCACCATGTCTCCCATCCAGCCGAGAAATCCCGGGAGGTGCCTGAGCTCAGCCGCAATCTGACGGGTGAGCCGACGTACCTCCTCTCGTCTGTTCGCCGAGTTCACCTCGACCCAGGTCAGGCTGATGGCGCCTCGGTTCGGGCCTGCGGCGACCCGGCTGGCGAACCCGAACTGAAATGGACCGGCTGCTTCGGATTGCACGACCACCTGCCATTCCAACTGCTCAAAAAAGCGTTTCGGTCGAAATAACCCCGGACGCTGCGGATGCCGCTTGGCTCGACGGTGATGCAATCCGCACCGTGCAGGCTCACCGTCTTTCCGGTCGGCAGGATCCCCAGAAATGGCTCGGGGTTGGTGCCGACCATCAACCATTGGGCGGCCGCCCTCCCGGGGCCAAAAACGCTTTCGGCGACCGGTTGGAAGGCCAGAGCGGGAAACGCGGTAAAGAGTGAGTCGGCTCAGGCGGCGCTCTCCTCTCCTGGCAAGGCGCGGCCGGTGCTGGGATCGGGCTATGCGCTCCCTTCGACGAAGGCACGGGCCACGCCGGCGGGGTCGTGCCGGTTCCATGCGGTGAAGTAGCGACGCACTATCGCGATTTGTTCCATGGACTGTCGTTCCCCTCGTAATAGAGCGTGGAGACCATCCAACCGAACGAGGGAAGTGTGGGCATGGCGCGTGGCCCGTGCTCATCGTCTTGAGCCAGGAGCATCTGGGGCTCATCCATCGCGGGCGGTGCCGTGACCGCTGAGCGGGAACCTCTGGCAAGGCTTCTTCTCAGGGAAGCGAAGCATAAGAAGGCTATTTCGGTGCGCGGCCATTGCTGTCCGCTCGAGCCGGGCCGATAAGACGTTCGGAGCTTGGGCGCGCCGGGGTGATCTCTACGACGCAGGGTCTAGTGGCTTAGGGTCCAAGACGGTATGTCAGATTGACGTGAACAGGTAAAGCGTTGACATCGCTTTTCGTTGTGCAACGCCGTTTTGGTGCGGGGGCAGGGGGATTCTTCGGCGCGGGACGGCAAGCAGGAGCCCCGGACGAGGCCGGCCTTAGTCTTCTCTTTAAGACGCGGTTTAGACCCGTAATTTGTTGGGGTGATTGCTTTCTTCCCATTGCTTCTGGCCATACATCCCGCATCCCTTTCGCATGAGCCTGATTCACCGGTGAACGGCGATCCCCTGCAGACTGCCGGGGCTTAACAGGCGGCGCCGTGTAACCTTCTTACGGTTAGGGATCGTCCCACAGACGAGATCTTCCGGAAGGCCTCGAGGGGATTCCCGCGAACTCGGCGGATGGGTGCGTTCGAAGAGGAGGGCTGAAGGTCTCCTAGTGCCTTTACACGCACCTCGGAACGGGGCTGGGTTGCGAGCTTTCCCGGGGGATGCTACAATACGGTCAAACGAAGTGCGCCCGTGGTGAAGTGGATATCACGCAGGCCTCCGGAGCCTGAAGCAGGGGTTCGAGTCCTCTCGGGCGCACCATATCCTCGTAACCCGCACATGTCAAGGCTGGCGGGAATTTTTGGTTCCTGGTGGACTGCAGTCGTCGCCCTGAGGGCGTCACCACACCAGCGACGGCGCTTCGGCGGCCCGGCAGCCCAGTAGAGATGCCGGGATCTTACCGCGGGGGAGCCACGTGACGTCCTAGGGCAAAATCAGGTATCCTTGCGACGCCTTCCTTCGGGTCCTGGCTATTGCCCGGCGCATCAGATTCCGTTCGCGTCCTAACGACGGGTTCGGCTTTGCTTGGTCCCCATCTCGTCGATGGCATTCTGGAAACGGCGAACTTTTACGCGCCATCGCACGAACGCGCTTCGGGACCAGGGCGTCCTGAAACTGTCCACGGTGGAATGCATGCGCGAGGGGTCGGATGCGGACCAAGATGCTGTGCTCCCTCAGCCCGCAGCATATGGGCCCCGTGGATCTTCACGCCTGAAACCTTCCTCACTGCATCCCATGGCGAAACAGGCACTTCGATTGTCCGGCATTCCGGCCCCGACCCTCGTGCCGCGTGGGGCTTTCCTCCCGCAAATGACTCCCGTAGCAACGGGTCGGTCACCGTCTGACCCTTGGGGTCCGTTACCGCCGGGAACAAAATTCGACCGCCAGCGCGAAGCACTGACCCCATTGCCTGCCCGGTGAGATACGAGCCGGCTGGCAGCCCGGGCGGCCCACGCTTCGGAGGCTTCAGGCCGCAGGGACGCGGCAGAGTCCAATGGCCCGGGAACGGCCGGACCCGCGATGGCCCTCGTGCCGTCTCGATCCCGACCTGGACCCCCAGGTGGTCAACCGACGAGGAAACACGGGTCCCAAAAATGGACCAGAGCCAATCTAGCTGGAACAGGCAAAAGGAACCGCACCGGAAACCGGCAGAAAGAGCGAGGCCATCCGATCCGACATCAAACGGCTTCAGCGTTCAGGGGGCCGCTGGGGCGAACCGGCAGGGGCGGGGCCAGGCCCCGCCCTCCCGCGCTCATTGCTCGATCGGGGTTAACTGCCCGCTCTTGACGTCGTAGACGAATCCGTAGATGGCGTCCTTGTGAGGGATAAAAGGACTGGCCTGAATCCGGCGGATAGATTGGCGGACGTCTTCTGCCGGGTCGCGGAAGGCCTCGAAGGTGAACGGGGGCCGGATGCCCACCTCGCGCTCGATGGCGTCGCGAAGGTCGTCGTCCCGGAAGGTCACCATGCCGCAGTCGGTGTGATGGACGAGGACGATGGCCCGTGTTCCTAAGAGGCGCTGGGAGATGGCGAGGGACCGAATGGTGTCTTCGGTCACCACGCCGCCGGCGTTCCGGATGATGTGCGCGTCACCGGGCTTTAACCCTAAGATCTCTTCCACGTGGAGCCGCGCGTCCATACAGGCGACCACGGCCAAGTGCCGGCTGGGCGGAATGGGCAGCGATCCCAGATTAAAGGATTGCGCGTAGTGGGCATTGGCCTGCAGGATTTCGTCTTTCACGGTGGGCATGGCATGACTCCCTTCTGTGGGCTCTCGTACTCTTCGCCTTTCCCTGCACAAAGTTGACTATTCCGATACAGAATCCGGACTTGGAACGGGAAGTCCCCCGCCGGGGACTTCTAGTATACCGTCTTCAGTGTGGCCATGACGAGCGCCTACACGGCGCCCTCTAAAAACGCGCGGATCCAGTGCGCGTAGGCTTCAGGCTGATCGGTATCCAACCCATGCCCCCCGTCGGGTAATTGGACTACCACGGCATGGCCGATTCCGGCCTGGATTTCTTCCATACTGGCATGGGGGATAAGCACATCCCGGGCTCCGCGCAAGATGAGCGTCGGCACGGTGATCTCCGACAACCGCTGTGCCAGTTCCTCGTCCCGGGGGGACGGCCCGTGGTAGTGGCGGGTAGCCTCACGGTTGCCGGCCTCCACCTGGGGCGATTTGTCGGAGGGCAGCGCTTTTTCGGGATGGACGAAGAGCTGCCGCGCCACGTCTTGGAGGGATACGGTGCTGTCCGGCGGGCGAAATCCGGCCGGTGCCATCAGCACCAGGCGGGTGATTTGATCGGCATGGCGGACGGCGTACCACATGGCCAGCCACCCGCCGAAGGAGTGCCCCACCACCGGGCAGGGATGTTCTACTGTGCGGGCGTGGACTTCCGCGACCCAGTCGGCCAGCGCAGACATGGAATGGACCTCCGGCCACAACGGGGTTCCATCGAATCCAGGGGCCACTGGCGCCACCAGTTCATACCGCTCCGCCAACTGGGCCAAACCCAAGGACCACCGAAATCCCCCAGCGGGGTGCAACCACAAAAGCGGGTGACCGTGTCCCGCGCGCCAGACGGTAATGGGACCGCGCGGATGATCGAGGGTTTCGGAACGGGGTTCAATCATCGGTGCGCTCTCTCCTTACTTCTTCCCCTCTTACTTCTTGTTACTTCACTGCTACCTTTAGGGTTGTCAGCCTGGGTCAGGGGACTAAAGGCTTCTAAGGCACGAAACACCGGCTTGCAGGCACGTGCGGCCTGCGGAAATGGAATGAGTAATCTTAATCGACTATAGAATGACGGAGCCTGTCCGATCAATAGGTCAATAGTTGCATGGGGGCAAAGGAAACCAGGTATGGGGCAAAGCCTCCGAATCTCAGGGGCGAACTGCGGTAGAATGAACCTAAGCAGCCTCGACGGCGGTTGGGGCCTTGACTGGGGCGACCAGGAGGGAAGGACGTGCGCCGGTTTGCGTTCGTGATGCATCCTTTGCGATTCGACGACTTTGCCCGGAAATACCGGTTTACCCGCTATCTTCCGCAACGGTGGGTAGAAGCGGGGTTCAAGCGGGTTCCGCCTATGGTGGTCAGCCATGTGACCGGCGTCCGTTCCTTGACAGGTGAGACGTTGGAAGGGTGGCTCATTGGGCTGCCCCTGACGCCGAAGGTCCTGTTGGAATCGCCCTATCCCTGGGTGCTGCACCGTCTAGAGCAGGCGGGACGGCTGGCCGAGCGGCTGGGGGCAGAGATTTTGGGATTGGGTGCATTTACCAAGATTGCCGGTGACCGCGGGGTCAGTCTGGCTCAGCGCCTGAACATTCCCGTGACTACCGGCAACTCGTACACCACTGCCACGGCAGTGGAGGGGGCGCTCAAGGCGGCGGCCCGCATGGGTATCGACCCGAGGCAGGCGGCGGTCACGGTGATCGGCGCGAGCGGTTCCATTGGGCGTGCTACCTGCCACCTTTTGGCGCCGCAGGTGGGGGCCATGACATTGGTGGCTAGGCGTCCGGCACCGCTGGCGGAGTTGGCTGAGCAATTGCAGGCTCACCATCCGCACCTTGGGGTGGCGGTTTCGACCGATGTGGACCGGGCCGTCTCCCAGGCCGATTTGGTCATTGCCGTCTCTTCGGCGCAGGAGGCCATTGTCCGTCCCGAGGCGTTGAAGCCGGGCG
This sequence comes from Bacillota bacterium, assembly GCA_023511625.1. Classification (GTDB taxonomy): domain Bacteria; phylum Bacillota; class Sulfobacillia; order Sulfobacillales; family Sulfobacillaceae; genus JAIMAE01. The sequence goes on from JAIMBD010000023.1 coordinate 22,977, forward strand.
CAGTGGTCTGCGATGTCGCCCGGCCCCGCAATCTTTCTCCCGTGGTGACCGAGCGACGGGCCGACGTGTTGGTAATCGACGGCGGCGTCATCGAGGTCCCTGGGGAGAAGGCGGACATGGGCTTCGATTTCGGGTTTCCGCCGCGAATGGTCGAGGCCTGCATGGCTGAGACGATGATCCTGGCGCTCGAGGGGCGCCTCGAGCCCTTTACGTTGGGACCGGACATCGATCCGGCGAAGGTAGAAGAGATCCATCGCCTCGGGGCCCGCCACGGCTTTCGCTTGGCCGGTTTTCGGCGGTTCGAACGGGCCATTGATGACGGCGAAATCGCGTTGATCCGCCAGCGCGCCCGCCGAAACGAGCCGGGGAAGAGTCACCGCGAAGCCGAGGTTCTGAAGGGCGGCGATTAGCCGCCCGACTCTGTGGGGATGGCCCCGGCACGCCACAGGCGCAACGCTAATTGTAGGGTAAAACGGGTTTCGCCGTCGTCGAGGCGTGCCCCTAACAGCGCTTCGATTCGGCTCAGGCGGTAGCGCACGGTGTTGACGTGGGTGGAGCAAGCGGCGGCAGTGGCCGCCAACTGCCCACCGCTGTGGAGGTATGCCTCGAGGGTCGTCAGGAGCTTTTGGCGGCTGCTCTCTGGCTGGGCTAGGAGCGGGGCCAGGGTTCGTCGGGCGGCGCTGGCGACTTCCGGCAGCGCGCTCCAACGGCGAAAGAGCGCCGCAAAGCCCAGCGCTTCTGCCCATACCAAGCGTTGGTCAGCAAACGTGGTCAGAGCGAAGATGGCCTCCTGTAAGGCTTCGGGGTAGTCCGCGGGCGCCGTCGCCGGGGCACTGATGGCCAGGCGCAGTTCGCTCGAAGCCAAGCGGCTTCGCAAACGGTGCAAGACCTCGTGGGCGAGTCGGGCCAGGACTTCGCGGGGTTGATCGTCTACCAACACCACGACGTGGCGCCGGGCTGTGGTCACCAGACCTGCCGCCGAAGGACGGGCCACCACCGAGTCGAGGAGCCGGTCCAGTCCGGCGAATTCGTCGGCCCACCAGGCGTCGTGGATGGCAGGGGCACTGAGTACGAAAAGGCGCCGGGGCCGGTCGAACGTGACTCCGAGGCCGGAAGCCTGAACTAAAACGTCGTCGGTCGCGTTTGCCGGGCTCTCTAGAAGTTGGTGGAAGAGGCGGCCCGCCAAGCGGAGCCGCTGTTGGGCCAATGTCTCTTCCTGCACCAGGGCCAGCGCAGCGGCCATAGCGGCCTCTTCTACCGCCATCCGCCGGACCTGGTTCATGGCAAGCCCGGAGGGCAGGCAGATGTAGCCCCACAGACGGCTTCCGGCCATGATGGGATATTTTTGCGACAGTCGGGGAGACTCGCCCCGTTCAGGTGGAGACGTCGCTGCTATCGGGTGCTCACGGGAGTCTTCTAAAGCGACCGAGCAGCCTAAGAATTGGCCTAATGCCTCCATTAAGTGGGCCCATCCGCGGTGTTCGATAAGCCCGCGCATCAGGGAGGTGTGAAGGCGCACGAGACCGCCCAGCATCTGGTTGTGGTCCTCGATGACGCGATGGCGCCGGCGGAGAGCGACAAGTTCGTCCGCCATCTCGTGGTAACGTTCCGTCAGGTTATACAGTCGCTGCACTTGATCGAATATCCCCATGCACCACCGCGCGAGCCCAGCCAGTACGGCGGCATCCCGCGCGCGCCAAGGGCGGGTCGGGCGGTTCCACAGGACCCACAGGCCGACTCCGCCGGTCTCTCGCCCTGCGGCGACGGCCATCCAGTTGCGGACCGAGATGGAACCAGGCGAAGGCCAGCGGTCTCGGACATCTGGTCGGTTGCTCCAAACCGGCCGCCCCAACCGGTCCGCGGCGAGCCGCCGGGCCCAGGGTTCCAGTGCCTCGGAGACCTCTGCGACATCTGGCACGCCCAAGCCGGCTAAGGGCTCCAGCCGTCCGGACGACGACGCGCGCCACCAGATTCCGCCCGCTTCCGCCTCAAATTCGCGGCACGCCTTCCGGAGGATTTCAGACAGCCAGGTCTTAGGGGAGGGCTCGGCGGCTAACGGATCGAGGATGGCCCACCAAGGACCCCGGCGCCGTTTTTCGTGCCAAGTGCTCGAAGGCGCGTGGTTGGCCCGCCGGCGGGGCGTGACGGGTCCGCTTCCTGCGTTCTGAGGAGATGGTGGAGGCAAACGGAGGGTTTGTCGCAACGAGCCGCTCGGTATCGTGGGGTGGGCGTCTAGGCAGGTCGGACAGGCCTCTTCGGCGTCGGGTGTGGGTGGCGGGGCAGCGGAGGAGGCTTCCGGCGCTTGAGGGATGGGCTGCGATGGCACCGTATCCATCTAGGATGCCCTCCACAAATTCAATCTCTTTATTTGTATTATAACACCAATTTCTTTTTGTACGAGCGGAGGATAAATTCGATTCTAGGATGGTCAAGCCGAGAGTCAGATTTGGGCTGGCATTCGGATTCGACGAGCGGCGAGCAAGGCTGGCTACGCCAGCGAGTCAGGTGCGGTCGGCGTCTTGAGTAGGGTTGCTGAGGAGGGAGGAGTATGGCGGCACCGGCGCGCAAGGTGCTGTTGGAGTGGATGCGGCCGAGCCCGCCGACGGCGGCG
>JAIMBD010000003.1 GCA_023511625.1 Bacillota bacterium
CACGGGCACGGCCGGGATGGCCCGCGCTGGGGGTATCTCTTGGACCACCTGAAGCGGCAAGGGGTCATCCCTGTCAGTCCCGACCGCAAGACGGCCCGGGCGCGGTTTCGATGGCTCATGCCGGCCGCCATGCGTGGGCGCCGGGAAAGACGCAGCAGTGGGGGGAAGGTGGGCTGTGCGAGACGAGTACGTCACGGAGGATGGGGCCTGGAAGATTTGGCGCTGGACTACCGCATCCCGTGGCGGCGGATTACGCCACCGGCTGGGTGCACCCGCCGCGCCGGATGCCTTGCCGTTTCACGGTGACCTATCCGGAGGATCCCTTAGGCCCCGAGGAGCTCCTGGACCCGCAGCCGGCGCGATGGCCGGCCACGGAGGTGGTGCCGTGTTACTCCCCGCATCCGGTCACCGGCCAAGGGTGGACGCCGGCGGAACGCCCGGCGCCGCCTCCACGGGAGGCGATAGGGGATGGCTTTAGGTCTTCTGGGGTTCACACGCGTTTGGGCCAAGGGGTGCGCCGGGGCGTGGGCCGTTGCCGCAAACGGGCCGCGGCTTGCGCCATCGCGGCCGGGGAAGGTGGGGGCGGCGGTGCCGGGCGCAGGGCCATCGGCCGTGCCGTTTCGGGTTGGGGCCCGGACGGAGAAAAGGTGCCTGCGGCGGATTTTGCTCCAAAAGGCGTGCGACCCGTCGATATTCTCCCCCTCGTTTATTGAAAGTTCCTATTCAAACTATTACAATGCCGTATTGGACCACTGTGGCGGGTGAGGCGACGGAGGAGTTCGTCGAGGGCTTAGACGCGGTCGCGGCGTATTTCCGAGGGGAAGGGGAGCGCGCCGGCTGCGGCCCGAACGCTTCCCGCACAGCAGGCGGCGTCCGGCCGGGTGGGGTCGGACTGTGGTCCGCAACCTGTTCCCACGCGTTGGGGCAAAGGGCACAGGACGGCCCATCCCCCGCGATTCCCGGGAATCCTCGCGGGAACCCAGCGAGGGAGGTTCGGTTTCCAATTCGGGTCGGGCGCAGGCGCGCCTGGAATATACCGAATCGAATGATCCATCGGAGTATAGATAATTAAGGAGTGAGACGAAGACCATGGCGACCCTCAACGCGTCGCGAAGTGCAAAGATTGCGGCAGGGGCCGCAGCCCTGAGCTTGGCCATTACGGCTTGCGGCTCGGCAGCCAAGCCTGCCGGTTCCAACACCGGCCCGTCGACGGCCCCGCAGCAGAGCGGAGGCGGCCTTCCTCCCGGAGCGCCCATCAAAATTGCCTTGATTTCGCCCCTCACCGGGCCCACCTCATTCCTTGGGGAGGGTGACGTGCAGGGGTTGACTTTGGCCGTGGACGACGTCAACGCCCAAGGCGGGATCGACGGGCACAAAATCCAGCTGATCGTCAAGAACTACGGAACCTCGACCAACCAGGCCATCACCGACCTCTATGCCGTCAACGGGCAAGGGGTGTTGGCCGTCATGGGGCCCGTCGACGACTTCGTGGCCGAGGCGTTTGGCCCCATCGCCAACCGGCTCGGCATCCCCACGCTGATCCCGAGCCTCAGTCCGTCAGTGGTCATCCCGCCAGAGCACTACGTGTTTGAAGACGTGCCCTTGCCCCAGTACTGGGCCGTGCCGTTGGTGCAGTGGATGAAGTACAAGGGCATCAAACGGTTTGCGGTGGCTTGGGACACGACCGATGCCTTCGGGGTCGACGGGGTCCCGGCGATGGTCAAGTTGGCGAAGCAAGACGGCATCCAGGTGGTAGGGGAGTACAAGTTCCAGGTCAACACCACCGACTTCAGCTCCATCTTGGCCCAGCTGAAACAGACCAACGCGCAGGTCTTCTCGGTGTGGGGGCCCGGCGTGGCGGAGGTCATCTTGACCAAGCAGTTCATGGCCGACGGGCTGAACAAGCAGATGCAGCTGATGATGGGCGGCACCCAGTGCTTAAGCCAGTACACCCAGCCGTTGGGGAACTTGGCCAACGGCATCGTGCTCGACTGCAACGACGCCGACCTCGGCACCTACCTGCCTCCGACGACGCCGTTTACCAACATGGTTTTGAAGTTCGCCCGGGAATTCCAGGCTAAATACGGGACCCAGCCGCCGCAATTTGCGGTGGACGCCTACGCCGGCGGCCAGATCCTGTTTACTGCCATGAAGCAGGCCAAGGCCTTGACCCGCAACGACATCGCCGACGCCATGAACCACCTCTCCATCCTGACCGTGGACGGCAACTACCACTACACGCCGACCCAGCACGGCAGCGTGAGCGACGTCAACAACATCGCCATGGTCCGCATCGAGAACGGCAAGTTCGTGCCCACCAACTGGGAGGTCAAGTACCGGTTCCCCAACCTGCCGCGGTAGTCGGTCCGGCGCGCCGCGGCCGGGGGCCAAAAGCGGTGCGGGCAGGGGCATCGTGGGCCGCCCTGGGCATCTCGGTCCCAGGGCGGCCTCTTTATCGGCTTGGGGCCTGGTGATACCCTGGAAGAGAGGAACGGCGGCCATCGGGCCCAAGCCCGGCGGCAGTTGGGGGACCGTCCCTGGCGGCATGAAAATTCGGGAAGCAGAGAAGGGAAGGGCAAGCATGACACAAGATGGGCGGCTTGAGGCCCCCGAGGCGACGGCGGTGTATACCGGTGCCGACGCCTTGACCGATGCCCTGCTGGCTGTAGGCGTTGAGTACCTCTTTGTCAACCTCGGTACCGATCATCCGGCTTTGGTGGAGAGTTGGGCGCGGCGGACGGCAGAGGGCAGACCCTTGCCGCGCATCGTCACCAGTCCCCACGAGACGGTGGCCTTGGCCGCTGCCATGGGCTATGCCGACGTCTCCGGGCGCATGCAGGCGGTGCTGGTCCACGTCGACGTGGGCACTCAGAACCTTGGGGGTATGGTGCACAATGCCGCCCGGGGGCGGGTGCCGGTGCTTATCCTCGCCGGAGCCTCGTCGGTGACGCTCCACGGCGAGATGAAGGGAAGTCGTACCGACTTCATCCAATTTGTGCAGGACGTCTACGACCAGCGCGGCATCGTGCGGGAATACATGAAGTGGAGCTATGAGGTCAAGACCGGGAAAGTCCTGCCCATGCTGGTGTTCCGGGCCACTCAGATGGCCCGCTCGGATCCTGCCGGCCCGGTTTACCTCGTGGCGGCACGAGAGATGTTGGAAGAGCCGGTGTCGCCGGACTGGCCGCGGGAGGTCTGGGCCGAGCCGGGGGAGACGGCGTTGCCGCCGGCAGCCGTGCGCAGGGTGGTGGAGGCCATCGCCGCCTCCGAGCGCCCGGTGATCATCACGGCGTACGCCGGGCGGCGGCCGGAGGCCGTCGAGCGCTTGGTGGCACTCAGTGAGCGCCTGGCCGTGCCGGTGGTGGAATCGAGCCGCCGCTTTCTCAACTTCCCCGACACCCACCCGCACCACGTGGGGCACGAGGCTCCGCGCCTGGTGCAGGAAGCCGACCTCATCGTGATCCTAGATGCCGACGTCCCCTGGGTACCGCTGGACGCCACGCCCCGTCCCGGCACCCGCGTCTTTCATCTCGACCTCGACCCCATCAAGGCGGGAATTCCGCTGTGGCATCTGCCCATCGAGGCGGCGTGGCGGGTCTCGGCGCCGGTGGCGCTCGAACAATGTCTCGCCTATCTTGACGCCGGCTTCGCTCAAGACCCGGCCAAGTTGGCCGCCCGTCGGCGATGGATTCAGCGGCAGCGGGCGGCGTGGGAGGCCGGGTCACCGGCTCACCCCGATCCGGGCGCGCCGGGTGCCATCAGCCCTGAGTATGTGAGCCAGGTGCTCAACACGCTCATCGGGCCCGAGGCCTTGGTCATCAACGAGACCTGCTCGCGGGCGGCCGGTGCCGTAAACCGCTACCTGCCGCGGACCCGGGCCGGGACGCTCTTTTCGAGCGGTGCAAGCTCGCTCGGTTGGGGCGGCGGCGCCGCTTTGGGCGCGAAACTGGCGGCGCCCGAGCGGCTGGTGGTGCACCTGACCGGCGACGGCGCCTTCATGTTCAGCGTGCCGACCGCCGTCTACTGGATGGCGCGCCGATACCAGGCCCCGTTTTTGACCGTCGTGTTCGACAACGCCAATTGGGATGCGGCGCGGCGGGCCACGATACGCCAACACCCGGATGGCTTCGGCGCCCGCACCGGATGTTTCTTCACCGACTTCGAGAACCCGCCTGCCTACCACGAGATCGCGCGAGCGGCCGGCGGCGCCTTTGGCGTGCGCGTGGAGCGGCCAGAGGCCGTGGCCGACGCCTTGGCTCAGGCGATCGCCGCCGTGCGCGAAGGTTCGCCGGCCGTGGTGAACATCGCCGTTGCACCCTGAACCCGACCCACGGCCGCGGAGGAGGGGGGTAGAGATGGGGCGCGGGATGGGTGGCCGGGCGATGGCGCTGTTGGGCGTCATCGCCCTCTACTGGATGTCGCTCTACCTCTACGTGCCGGTATTCGGGCCGGACATGGTCCGCAACGGCAGCGGGTACGGCTGGGTGGGGTTGGCCGTGGCGGCCTACGGCCTGCCCCAATTGACCCTCAGGGCGTGGCTCGGGATCTGGGCCGATGGATCCGGGCACCTCAAGCCGTTTCTCGCCGTGGCCCTCGGCATGGCGGCGGTGTCGAGCGCAGTAATGGGCGCCTTTCCGCTGGCTTGGGTGTTTGTCTTGGGGCGCCTTTTGGCGGGGGTCGCGGCCAGCTTCTGGGCCATGTTCTCCACCTTGTACGTCAACGAGTACGGGGCCGGCGGGGCCCGCCCAGCCCTGGGATGGGTGTCGTTTGCCAACTCCGGCGGACAGGTGCTGGCGGCCCTCTTGGGGGGATGGATGGCCCAGCTTTGGGGATGGCAGGTCCCGTTCTGGGCCGCGGCGGTGACGGCCGGCGTCGGTCTGGCCTTGTTGGCGGCGGTGCACGAGCGGGGGCGGCGAGGCAGCGGGGAGGGCGAGGCGGCGCCGAAGGCGGTGTCGCTGTTACGGGCCACGCCGTCGCTGCGGTTGGCGGCGGGCCTTGGGATTTTCTCGCAGGTGGCCACGTTCGTCCTGCCGTTCGGCTTTTTACCGGTGTGGGCCTACCACCTCGGGTTTTCGCGGTCTGCCCTCGGGGTGTTGACCATGGTGGGCCAGATTCCCGCTACCCTGGTCAACCTATTGGCGGCAGGGCGGTGGGTATCGCGATGGCCCTTGGAACGGGTGAGCTTGGCCGGGTTGGTCTTGGCCCTGGTGGCGTGCGCGGCCATGCCCTGGGTGCGGGCGCCTTGGGGACTTTTGGCGCTGCAGGCGGTGTTCGGGGCGGGGCGAGGGATTCTTAGCCCGACGCTTATGGCCATGGCCATCCAAGAGGTGGCGGCCCGCGTGCGCACCACCGCCATGGCCGTCTACCAGGCCAGCTACGCCTTGGGCATGGTGGGAGGGCCACTGCTGGCAGGATGGGCCGTGGGGCGGTTTGGACTGGGCAGCGCCTTTGCCATTGCGGGCGGCGCTCTGGCCCTGGGGGTCGGGATGGCCCTGCGCCGGCCCAAGCCGGCGTCTTCCGCCGCGCCCGAGGCCCGGCCGCGACCGTAGGGCAGGGTCGAATGTGGTAGGATAGACCGAGAATCCGGAAAGGGACGAAACGAGGCGAGGCAGCGACGGGGCGTAGGGTGCGGCTGTGGCTGGCGGTCTTTTTGGCGCGCGCGGCAGGCTGGGCGAGTCGCGTGCTGGGACACGGGGGAAGCTCCCTGCCGGGGGCAGTGGCCCGGGCCATCGCCCCCTCTGTGTTGCAGGAATTGGGCCGGCGTTTGCCGTCGGGAGCCGTGTTGGTCACGGGCACCAACGGCAAGACGACCACGGCGGCATTGGCCGAACACCTGATGCGCCGAGGAGGCCGGGCCGTCTTGCGCAACCAGACGGGGGCCAACCTGGTGTTAGGGCTGACTGCCGCCTTGATCCAGGCCACCGGCTGGCGCCTTTTGCCTCGGGCAGACCTTGCCCTTCTCGAGACCGATGAGGCCTCGGTCCCGCGGGCGGCGGCTGAGCTGCGCCCGCGGGGGATTGTGGTGACCAATTTCTTCCGCGACCAGCTCGACCGGTACGGCGAGTTGACCCACGCCGTGCGGCTCGTGGCCCGCGGGCTGGAAGCCCTAGACCCTGACGGCCGAGCCATCCTGAACGCCGATGACCCCAACGTGGCCCGCCTCGGCGAACCCCTCCGGTCCGAACAGGTGGTCTTTTACGGCATGGTCGCCGGATGGGGCGATCCAGAAGATTCCCCTGGCGACGTGCGCCACTGCCCGCTCTGTGGGGCAGAGCTCCTCTACCGCCGACGGTTCTACGCGCACCTTGGAGAGTATCGCTGCACCGGTTGCGGGTGGCAGCGGCCCCCGTTGACGGTGGCGGTTGAGGAGATGGACCTGGTGCACCGACGGGTAAAGGTGCGCTTCGGCGACGTGGCGGCGTGGGTGCCGGCGGTGTTGCCCGGTACCTACAACCTGTACAACCAGCTCGCGGCCATGGCGTGGGCGTGGAGCTGGGGCATGGCCCCCGACGCCCTGGGCGAGGCCCTGAACGATTTCCGCCCTGCCTTCGGCCGCATGGAGCGGACGGCCGTGCGGGGGCGGGAGGTCTGGTTTGCTTTGGTGAAAAACCCCACCGGGTTCAACCAGGTCCTGGCCACGCTGGCCGCCGAGCCGCAAGCGGCAGTGGGGCTGGTCGCCATCAACGACGACTACGCCGACGGCCGCGACGTCTCCTGGCTGTGGGACGTGGACTTCGAGCGCTGGCTGCCCCGCGTGGCCGTGCGGCAGTGGTGGGTGTCGGGCCGCCGGGCGCTGGACATGGCGGTGCGGTTGAAATACGCCGGAGTGGCAGCAGAGGCGCTGACCATCGAGGAGGATCTGGCCCGGGCGCTCGAGGGCGCCGTCGACAGCGCCGCCGGTCGGGTCTACGTGCTGCCCACCTACACCGCGATGTTGGCCCTGCGCCGGCACCTTACGAAGCAGGGAGCCGTGCGCCACTTCCGCCAGGGTTAGGCCCCGGCCTTGCCGGGGCAGATGAAGGAGGGGGGAGGACGAGGCTCGTGAGCCATCCGGTCATCTTCGGAACCGCCGGGCACATCGACCACGGCAAGACCACCTTGACTCGGGCCTTGACGGGACAGGATACCGACCGCCTGCCGGAAGAGAAGGCCCGGGGCATCTCCATCGATTTGGGCTTTGCGCACTTCACGCTGCCCTCTGGGCGCACGGCGGCCTTGATCGACGTGCCTGGCCACGAACGGTTTGTGCGCAACATGGTGGCTGGCGTGCACGGCATCGACGCCGTCATCTTGGTGGTGGCGGCCGACGAAGGGGTGATGCCCCAGACCCGCGAGCACCTCGACATCTTGACGCTGTTGGGGGTGCATCACGGGATCACGGTCATCACCAAGGCCGACCTCGTGGAAGCCGACTGGCTTGAGCTGGTGGAAGAGACGGTGCGCGAGGAGCTGCGGGGAACGTTCTTGGAGGCGGCCCCGCTCTTGGTGGTCGATGCCGTCAGCGGGCGGGGGCTGGATGGGCTGCGCGCGGCCCTCGACCGCCTGGCCGACGCCGTAGAGCCGCGCCCCACCGACGGACTGCCCCGCCTGCCGGTGGACCGGGTCTTCACGGTGCGGGGCTTCGGCACGGTGGCGACGGGGACGTTGGTCAGCGGGCGGCTCGAGCTTGAGCAGGCGGTGGAGATTGCGCCTGAGGGGATCGCCTCACGGGTGCGGGGACTGGAGGTGCACGGCCACAAAGTGGAAGAAGCCATCGCCGGCCAGCGGGTCGCGGTCAACCTGGCCGGGGTGGAACGTAGCCAGATGTATCGGGGCCAGGTGATCAGCGTGCCGGGGATGCTACGCGGGGAGACCAGCTTGGTGGTCGAGCTGACGCTGTTGCCCTCGGCGCCGGCACTGCCCATCAACAGCCCGGTCCACTGTCACTTGGGGACGGGGGAGGCCGTGGGGCGGCTGTACTACTACGACCGCGAAGTGGCTGAGGGAGGAGAGCGCCTGTTCTGCGAGATCCGCCTGGCCACACCCTTGGTGGCCACCCGCCAAGACCGGTTCTTGATTCGCTCTTACAGCCCGATCACCACCATCGGCGGTGGCCGGGTGATCGAGGTGGGCGTCCGGCACCGTCGGCGCGAGCCCCGGCTTTTGGCTCGCCTTGAGGAATTGGCGGCCTTTCGCGAGGATGAACTCCTCTTGGAGCTTTTGCGGACGGCCCCGCGCCCGCAAAGTCGCCAGGAGTTGGCGCAGGCGGCACACATGCTGGAGGAGGCGGTCGCGCGGGCGCTGTCCGTCTATCCCGTCCTGCACGACGAAGAGGGTCGCTGGTGGTGGTCGCGCGAGGCTTGGGAGGCGTGGCAGGCACGCCTGGTCGAGGCTGTAGAACGCTACCACCGCGAGCATCGTCTGCGGTTGGGGTTGCCGAAGGAACAGGCTCGGTCCGAATTGGCCGCAGGGTGGCCGGTCAGAGCCTGGACCTGGGCGCTGGAGCTGGTGGAGGGCGTAGAGCAAGACCGCGAGTGGCTCAAGCGGCAGGGATTTGTCCCCCAGCCGACGCGCGAAGAGGCGGACCGGATGGCGCGCCTGCTGTCTGCGGCGCGACAGGACGGGCTACACCCCCGGGCGGTAGAACAATGGGCAGAAGAGGCCGGCATCCCCCCGGCGGAGCTGGAGGACTACCTCGCGCTTTTGGTCGAGCAGGGCCAGTTGGTGCGCCTCGAGGAGTCGCTCTACCTGCACCGCGAGGCCTACGAGCGGGGCGTGGCGGTGGTGCGCGAGGCCCTTTTGGGCGGTCCGCCCCTGACCACGGCAGAGCTTCGGGAGCGCCTGGGGACCAATCGCAAGGTGGCGGTGAGCTTTCTCGAGGTGTTGGATGCGCGCCACTTGACCCGGCGCATCGGAGACCGGCGGATGTGGCAAGAGTCGGCGGCAGGGGCAGGCTAGGCGGCACCGGGTCCGCGGCCTACGGCTAGGGGTCGGATGGGCTTTTTGCCCGCCCCCTGCCAGCGCGTGGGGCTCGGGCAACGCAGGCAGGAAGAATTTGCCGCCGCCCCTTGTCGTCTCCCAAGGGTTTGGCTGCGGGCCGATTCGGCGTCCGGGGGTGGGCGGTCTTGCCCGAAGCGGTTTGACAGCCATTTTCGACCCGGCGTATAATGAGGCGATTTTTCACGAGGGGGCCAGGTATGCGGCGCCGAAGCGCGATCCAGTTCTTTGCGTTGATCGCCCTGATACTGGCTGCGGGATACTATTTCATCGCCGTCAATCCGCTGACCCAGCACCTGCGGTATGGGCTCGACCTCAAAGGGGGAGTCAGCGCCACCTATCAGGCGGTGCCGACACCGGGGGCTCCGGTCAATGCCCAAGCCATGCAGCGGGCGATGGAGATCTTAAGCTTTCGGGTCAACTCGCTCGGGGTCACGGAACCGGTCATCCAACAGGTAGGCAGCGACCGCATCACCGTGGAACTGCCCGGCGTCAAGAACCCGGAGCAGGCGTTGCAGTTTTTGGGGAAGACGGCGCTGTTGCAGATTAAGAGCCCCACCGGCCAGGTGCTCCTGACTGGGGCCGACCTTTCCAATGCCCAGGCGGCCATCGTGCAAGGCCAGAACGTGGTGGAACTCACTTTCAGCCCCAAGGGCGCGGCCATCTTTCGCCAAGCGACTACCCAGTACCTCGGCCAACAGTTGCCGATTTACCTCGACGGCAAACTCTTGGAGGCGCCGGTGGTCAAATCGGTCATTCCCAACGGCCAGGCGGAACTGACCGGCGGGTTTTCGACCTTGAAGCAGGCGCAGCAGATGGCGCTGTTGTTGCAGTCGGGAGCGCTGCCGGTCAAGCTCAAGGTGCTGGATGTGCGCACCGTCAGCGCTACCTTGGGCGCCGCCCAGGTGAAGGCCAGCGAAGTGGCGGCGGAGATCGCGATTCTCCTCATCGCCTTGGTAATGGTGCTGTGGTATCGGCTGGCGGGTCTTGTGGCGGACATAGCGCTCGTGATTTATATGTTCCTGATTTTGGGAGCCCTGTGGGCCATCCACGCCACCATCACGGTGCCCGGCATCGCGGGGTTGATCTTATCGGTGGGGATGGCCGTGGACGCTAACGTCATCATCTTCGCCCGCGTGCGCGAGGAGATCGCCGTCAACGGCAAGACGCCCCGGGCGGCGGTGGCGGCAGGGTTTCGGCACGCCATCCGCGCCATCCTCGACTCGCACGTGACTACCTTCGTGTCTTCGTTGATCCTCTTTTTCATGGGCTCGGGCGAAGTCAAAGGGTTTGCCTTGACGTTGATGATCGGGACGGCGATTTCGCTGTTCACCGCCGTGACCGTCACCGGCGTGGTCATCCGCTGGGTGGCCGAGGCGGGATGGGCCGAATCGCGGCCGCTGTTCGTGGGGTAGGCCGCATCCGGTCCGGAGATGGGGGGTTGGCATGCGTTTTCAGTGGGCGTTCATCCGGCACACCCGGCTGTGGTTCGCGGTTTCGCTCCTGTTGGTGCTCCTGGCCGTGGCCGGATTGGCCGTGCGAGGGCTCAACTACGGCATCGACTTCACTGGTGGGACGCAGATGAATCTAAACTTCCTCCATGCCACGCGGGTGGCCACAGTGGACCAGGTCCTGGCCCGGCAGGGGCTTGGGGGCAGCACGGTGGTGCGATTGGGGCGAACCGGCAACAACCTGGTCATCACCACCCCTAACATCTCCGAGGCCGAGCGCAACCACCTCCTCAGCGTCTTGCGGCAGCAGGTGGGCCCCTTCCAAGAGATTTCCACGAGCCGCGTCTCCTCCATCGTGGGTCGCCAGACCGAGACCAAAGCCTTGATTGCCGTGCTTATCGCCATCGCTGCCATCATCCTGTACATCACCATTCGCTTCGAGCTGCGGTTCGCCTTGGCGGGCATCTTGGCCATGGTGCACGACGTGGTGGTGACGGTGGGGCTGATCGCCCTCATCCACATCCAGTTGAGCCAGTACTTCATCATGGCTATCCTCACCATCTTCGGCTACTCCATCACCGACAAGATCATCGTGTTCGACCGCATCCGGGAAAACCTCCAGCGCCGGCGCAAGCAAGAAAGCTTTGAGAGCATGGTCGACCTGAGCTTAAACCAGGTGTTGGTGCGTTCCATCTATACCTCGACGACGGTGCTCATCGCGTTGGCGGCGCTCTTGGCCTTCGCCGGCAGCAACATTCGCGACTTCTCCTTGACCATGTTCATCGGGGTGGCCGTGGGCACGTACTCTTCCATCTGCATCGCAAGCCCGCTCTGGTTGCTGTTGCGCCAGCGGGAAGAGCGGCGGGCGCGGCCGCGGGCGGCGTCGTAGGCAGAAGACCGCGGCCCGGCGTGGCCAAAAGACGCCTGGAAGGCAGCAGCGAGGGGAGGCGGCAGAGGGAGGCGTGCCGGAGCCCGGTCAAGAACTGCGTTTTAGCGAGCGCAGCGCCTGGTGGGGCGTGGTGGGGAACTTGGCCTTGACCGCCATCAAGATCGGGGTGGGAGTGGTCGGCCATTCGCAGGCCTTGGTGGCCGACGGGGTGCACTCGGCGGCAGACTTGGCGGCGTCGGCGGCGGTAGCCGTGGGGCTGCGCATCTCGCAGCAGCCGCCCGACGAGGGGCACAATTACGGCCACGCCAAGGCCGAGGCCGTGGCCCAAAAGGTGGTGGCGGTGCTCCTCATCCTGGCCGGCTTTGAGCTGGGGACCCGGGGCCTGGCGGCGTTTGCCCACCCGGTGCCCGAGGTGCCGTCTGCCTTAGCCCTGGCCGTGGCGGCGGCCGTGATGGTGCTCAAAGAGGGCATGTACCGCAGCCAGCGCGCGGTGGCGCGCCGGACGGGCAGTCACGCCCTCATGGCTTCGGCGCTCGACAACCGGATGGACGTCATCTCGTCGGGCTTGGCCACGGCCGGTATTCTAGCCAGCCGTCTGGGCGTGCCCCATGCCGACGCGCTCGGGGCCGTGGGCGTGGCTGGGTTGGTGGTGTGGCTTGGGGTCCAGCTCTTTGGGCAGGCGGCCAACGACCTCATGGACCGGGCGGCGGGACCCGAGACGGTGGCAGCGATTCGCGCGGCGGCGCAGGGCGTGGAGGGGGTCTTAGGGATCTCGGAGGTCCGCACGCGAATGGCCGGGGCAATGGTGCTGGTGGACATCGCCATCGTCGTGGACCGGAAAAGCTCGTTGCTCGACGCCCATGCCATCGCCCACGCCGTCGAGGAGGCTATTTTGGCGTTGCCGCGGATGCAGAGCGTCATGGTCCACGTCGACCCGGCCCCGGACGGCGTGTCGCCCCAGGGCGGCCCCGGAATGCGGTCTGAGCCTTGAGCGCGGCGGCCGCTATGGGCGTTCGGTTTCGCCCTTTAGGGGGTGGCGCCAAGCCGTTATAATAATTTGGTAGAAAACCGGTCGCTGGAGCCAGCGGCAGGGAAGGAGGGGCGGCCATGACGGTGGCAGAAATGGTGGAACACCTCGTCCAGGCTGAGGCCACCGATCCCGACGTGATCCGCCGGGCCGTCGAGTTTGCCGACGCGGCCCACGCCGGGCAGACGCGCGCCTCCGGAGAGCCGTTCATCGCCCATCCCTTGGCAGTGGCGGCCATTCTCTCAGACTTGCGCATGGACCAGCAGACCATTGTGGCGGCGCTCTTGCACGACGTGGTCGAGGACACGGCATACACCTTGGCGGACGTGGAGAACGCCTTCGGCCCGGAGATCGCCGAGCTGGTGGACGGGGTGACCAAGCTGGACCGCCTGGAAGTGCGCAGCCGGGAGGAGGAGCAAGCCGAGAACCTGCGCAAGATGTTTTTGGCCATGGCCAAGGACATCCGGGTGATTTTAATCAAGTTGGCCGATCGCTTGCACAACATGCGCACGCTGCGCCACCTCCCGCCGGAGCGGGCGCGCCGGATCGCCGAGGAGACGATGGAGATTTACGCGCCCTTGGCGCATCGGCTGGGCATCTTCCACATCAAGTCGGAACTCGAAGACTTGGCCTTCCAGTACCTCGACCCAGAAGGGTACTACACCGTCAAGGATCTGGTGGCCAAAAAGCGCCAAGAGCGCGAGGCGGCCGTGGCGGCGGTCATCCGCCAGCTGTCCGAGCGACTCGCAGCGCAAGGGCTCAAGGGGGAGATCTCGGGGCGCGCCAAGCACCTTTACAGCATCTACCAGAAGCTCAAGAAGGGGCGGGACTTTGCCCAGATCTACGACCTCATTGCCATTCGGGTGCTGGTGGAGACGGTCAAGGATTGTTATGCGGTCGTAGGCTTGGTGCACTCGCTGTGGAAGCCGGTGCCGGGGCGCTTTAAAGACTACATCGCCATGCCCAAGTCCAATAACTACCAGAGCCTGCACACCACCGTGGTAGGCCCGACGGGAGAACCGCTGGAGGTGCAAATCCGGACCTTTGAGATGCACCACACGGCCGAGTTCGGAGTGGCGGCGCACTGGCGGTACAAGGAGGGAGGGAGGCCCGACCCTGGGTTCGACCAGAAACTGTCGTGGCTGCGCCAGCTCTTGGAGTGGCAGCGGGACATGCGCGATGCCCGGGAGTTCATGGAGACGTTGCGGGTCGACCTCTTTTCCGACGAGGTGTTCGTGTTCACTCCCAAAGGCGACGTCATCGACCTGCCGGCCGGCTCGACGCCGGTCGACTTCGCCTATCGGATCCACACCGATGTCGGACACCACTGCGTAGGCGCCAAGGTCAATGGGCGCATCGTCCCCTTGTCTACTCCGCTCCAGCACGGCGACATCGTCGAGGTGTTGGTCAATCGCCATTCCCCGGGGCCGAGTGCCGACTGGCTCAGGTTCGTGGTCACCTCGCAGGCCAAAAACCGCGTGCGCCAATGGCTCAAAAAGGAGCGACGCCAGGAGCATCTGGCGCGCGGGCAGGAGATGTTGGACCGCGAGCTGGGTCGGGCCGGGTTGGAGCTCGGGCAAGAGCGGTTGGCGGAACTCCTCAAAAAACTGGGGTACCATTCGGTGGAAGAGGCGGCCATCGGCATCAGCGACGGTAGCGTCAACCCGGTCCAGCTGGTGCACCGCATCAAAGAGGAGCTGACGCGGCAGGTAGACGCCGAAGGGCCGCCGGTGGTGGCGCGCCGGCCGCGGCCGGCGGGCACGGGGGAGCCGGAGGTCTTGGTGCGGGGCCAGCGCCGCATGTTGACGCGGCTTGCGCGCTGTTGTCAGCCGGTTCCCGGCGACGCCATCATCGGCTACCTCACCCGCGGGCGCGGCGTGACCGTGCACCGGCTGGGCTGTCCCAACGAGCGCAAGATGAGCCAAGACCCGAGCCGGCTCATCGAGGTCAGTTGGGACGAGACCGCCCAGCCGCTGCCCTATCCGGCAGAACTGGTGGTCCACGCCTGGGATCGGCCGGGACTGCTGGCCGACGTGGCCAACGTCGTGGCCGATTCCAACATCCTCGCGGCGCGCGCCCAAGGTCTTAGAGACCAGACGGCTGTGGTGCACGTGCGCTTGGAGGTCCGCAACTTAGAACAGCTCTCGCGCATCATTCACCGGTTGGAGGGGCTGCCCTACGTGCAGCGGGTCGAACGAGTCAGCTACGAGCGGCGGTAGGGGTATGCGGGCAGTCGTGCAACGGGTGCGGTCGGCGTGGGTGCGGGTGGACGGGCGCGAAGTGGCCGCCATCGGGATGGGACTTTTGGCCTTGGTGGGATTCGGTCAACGCGACGGTCCGGCCGAATTGGACTGGATGGCGGCGCGGCTGGCCCGCCTGCGCGTCTTCGAGGACGAGACCGGACGGATGGCCCGCGACCTTGGGGCCGTGGGCGGGGCGCTGTTGGTGGTTCCCCAGTTTACGCTCTACGGGGCGATGCAGAAGGGATTTCGCCCGGATTTTACCGCCGCCTTGGATAAAGCGACGGCACGCCTGCGATTCCAGGAATTCTTGGAACGGGTCGCGGCCCAAGGGGTGCCGTGGGCAGCGGGCGAATTCGGGGCAGAGATGGAAGTGGGGCTGGTGAACTGGGGTCCCGTGACCATCTGGCTAGAGCGGGAAGGAGAAGACGCCGATGCGCACTGAGTTACAACGTCCCCGGGGAACCCAGGACGTGTTGCCGCCCGAATCGTGGAAGGTCGAGGGGTTGCGTCAGGTGGCCTTGACCGTGGCGCGGCGGTACGGGTTTGAACCGGTGGAGACCCCGATCTTCGAGCAGTCGGCGGTCTTCTTGCGCGTGGGCGAACACACCGATATCGTCCAACACGAGCGCTACACGTTTCGCGACGCGGGCGGGGTCGAGTTGACGTTGCGCCCGGAAGGGACCGCAGCCGTGGCTCGGGCCTATGTCGAGAACGGCTTGCAGGCCTGGCCCAAGCCCGTGCGCCTGTGTTATTTTGGCCCCATGTTCCGGCGCGAGCGCCCCCAGGCCGGGCGGTTTCGCCAGCACACTCAGTTCGGGGCTGAGCTTTATGGGTCGGAGTCGCCGTTGGCCGACGCCGAGGTGATCCTGTTGGCCTTGGCGGTGGTGGAGGCGGCAGGGCTCGCCGACCCGGAGGTACGGGTGAACTCGATCGGGTGCGAGCGATGCCGGCCGCGATACCGCGAAGCCCTGGTGGGCTACTTTGCCGCGCGTCGGGAGGCGTTGTGCCCGGACTGCCAAGTCCGCCTCGAGCGCAACCCCTTGCGTCTTTTGGACTGCAAGGTGGACGTGGCGGTGCGGGCGGAGGCACCCGACTTGGCCGACTACTGGTGTGACGATTGTCGAGCCCATTTCGCGGCGGTGGAAGCGGCCGTGGCATCAGCCGGCCGCCGGGTCGAGCGCGACCCGCACTTGGTCCGCGGGTTGGACTACTACACCCGCACGGTGTTCGAGGTCGGGCACCCGAGCCTCGGTGCCGGCGTGGCCCTGTTCGGCGGCGGCCGATACGACGGACTGGTGGCCAGCCTCGACGGTCCGACCGTGCCGGCGGTAGGTTTCGGCATGGGGATCGAGCGGTTGTTGGGGGCGTTGGGAGACCGCTTGGCCGTCACGGCCCCGACCCCGCTGTACGTGGGGCACCTGCCCGGCTACGCCGAGGAGGCTTTTCGCCTGGCGGAGTGGTTGCGGAACCAGGGGGTGGCGGCAGAAAGCGACCTTTTAGGGCGCAGTGTGCGCGCCCAGCTCAAGGACGCCGCCCGCCGCACGCGCTGGGCAGTGCTGGTAGGCGGTCGGGAGTGGGAGGCTGGCCAGGTGGTGGTCCGCGACCTCGGTCAGGGGACACAAGCCCCGTGGCCCAAAGAGCGGCTGTTAGAGTGGGAAGGGGTGGCCGCGGCGCGGCTGGCCGTGGGCGTGCCGTGGGCCGAGCCCAAAGCGGCCCCTGACCTCCGTTAGGAAGAACGACGTCGGCAGCGCGAGGGAGGCTTTTGAGATTGCACCGAACACATTACGCGGCGGAGGTCTCCGCCCAAGAGATTGGCAAGACGGTGGCCGTGGCGGGGTGGGTGGATCGCCGTCGCGATCACGGCGGATTGATCTTCATCGACCTGCGCGACCGCAGCGGGGTGATCCAGCTGCGCGTAGATCCTTCGGCGGGACCGGTGTTTTCTGCCGCCGACCGGCTTCGGCCCGAATCGGTCATCGCTGTGGAGGGCGTGGTGCGGGCGCGCCCGCCGGGGATGGAGAACCCCGAGCTTATCACGGGGGCCATTGAGATCGAGCCGATGCGGCTTGCGGTGCTTTCCGAGGCCAAGACTCCACCGTTTCTGCCGCATGAGGAGGCGGAACGGGTCGACGAGCTGGTGCGCCTGCGCTATCGGTACCTCGACTTGCGGCGGCCGAAGATGTTGGCCCACTTTGCCTTGCGCAACCGGGTGGTTTTCGCCTTCCGCAGGTACCTGCACGAACACGGCTTTTTGGAGGTGGAGACCCCGGCTTTGGCGCGGTCGACGCCCGAGGGTGCGCGCGACTTCTTGGTTCCGAGTCGGTTGCAGCCGGGGCACTTTTATGCGTTGCCCCAAAGCCCCCAGCTCTTCAAGCAGCTGTTGATGGTGGCTGGCTTCGACCGCTACTATCAGGTGGCCAAGGTCTTCCGGGATGAGGACCTCAGGGCCGACCGGCAGCCGGAATTCACTCAGGTGGACATCGAGATGTCGTTCGTGGACCAAGAGGACGTCTTGCGCGAGATGGAGGCGTTGGTCCACGCGGTGTTCCGGGAGAGCCTGGGCGTCGACCTCGAGCCCTTCCCGCGGCTGACGTGGGACGAGGCCCAGCGCCGGTACGGCTCCGACAAGCCGGACCTTCGGGCCGGCCCCCCGCTCTTGGACCTTACCGCCGCCGCTCACCGCGACCACTGGCCGGTACTGGGAGCGGCCGAACACGTGGCCGCAGTCGTCCTGCCGGGCGTCAATCCCAGTCGCCGCCAGTGGGATGGGCTTTTGGAACGCGCCCGTGCCCTGGGGGCTCCCGGGCTCATCTGGCTTTGGCGGGGCGAGGATCTGCGCACCAACGCCCGGGCCCTCGGGGCCGGGTTTGTGGAAGCGCTGGCCGCTGCGGCCGGCATCGCCCGCGGCGATGGGCTGTTGGTGGTGGGGGGGCCTCGGGCCGAGACGTGCGCCGTTGCCGGACAACTGCGGCTGGAGGCGGCCGACGCTTTTGGCCTGCGGCAATCAGGATGGAAGTTTTTGTGGGTGACCGACTTTCCCCTGTTCGAGTGGTCCGATGAGGAGGGGCGATGGGTCTCGGCCCATCACCCGTTCACCATGCCGCATCCAGAGGACCTCGACCGCTTGGAGACCGACCCGGCACGGGTGCGGTCGCTGGCCTACGACGTGGTCTTGAACGGCGTCGAGCTCGCCTCCGGCAGTATGCGGATCTTTCAGCCGGAACTGCAGGCCCGGGTCTTTCGCGTCTTAGGGCTTTCGCCTGAGGCGGTGACGGCCCAGTTCGGGTTTCTGCTGGAGGCCTTCCAATACGGGGCGCCGCCCCACGGCGGCATCGCCTTTGGGCTCGATCGCCTGGTGATGCTGATGGCGGGAGCGAAAAGTCTGCGCGAGGTCATTGCCTTTCCCAAGACGGCGCGGGGAACCGACCCGCTGACGGAAGCCCCCAGTCGAGTCGACCCCCGGCAACTTCGGGAGTTGTCGCTGACCGTAGTGGAGCCGAGCTAGCCGTCAACGCACGGCCGTCGGGATGAACAGGTCGATGATGCCGATGACAAAGGCGGCGATTAGGGCGCCCAGGACGGTGACGTGCATGCCCGGCACCACCACTTGGGCGAGGTAGATGACGAGGGCCGAGACCAAAAATCCGACCACGCCGCGGCCGTAGGGGGAGACATGGCGCCCGAAGGCTTGTTCCAACCCCCATCCCACCAGCGCGATGACCACGGCCGCCAAAAGGGCCGACCAGAATCCGAGGTGCGAGAAGCCGGGGACAAAGTAGCCGAGCAGCATCAGAACCAGGGCAGAGACGATGAAGCGGACGACTGCCCCCACGAATTTCACGCGCACTCCCCTCCCTTCTCCTTTAGGCGAAGCGACGGCCCGGTTCGGGGCGTCCTTGGGTCCTAGTGTGGAGAGAGGGGCCTCGCGCTATACCGGGACAGGCGACATAGTTTCCCGGCCCGCGAGGCATGCTGAAAGGCGAGGCGGCCGAACCCCGGCGCCTCCACACTGGCTCGGTCGAGGAGGGGTTTCCGTGGCGAAGAGCGTGCCGTCTTCATTCCAGGATCTCAAGGCTCGGGTGCAGGCGCGGTTGCGCCAAGGTGACGACAACGTCGAGGACGACATCATCGCCATGGGCGACGCCATGTTGCAGGCCGGCGTGGAGCCGAAGAGCGCGCAAGACCGCGTCGCCAAGCGCATCTGGCAGGCCTCGGGCCCCGAGGAGAAGAAGATGCTGGCGCGGATGGTCACGCAGATGGCCCAAGAAGAGGAAAACCTCACCTGATCTGGCAGGACGCGAGGAAGGGGAAGTCGCCGGCGGGGTCGGTCAACGACCCCGCCTTTCGCAAGCCGAACAGCGGCCCTGGGTCGGCTTGAAACCCGGTCGCCGGGGGGCTATAATCAGGGCACGAGCCCTGCTGTGTGCGTGGACCGCTCCGATATGTTTTGAGCCAACACCAAAACATAGGGAGCCGAAACCTCAGTTGACGGCCGTCCTGCCCCCGCTAGCGATAGCGCCAGGGGACTGCGAAAGTTAACGGGAGGCACCCACCTGCTGTCGAGCAGGTTCAAAACGTCGGTCATGACACGGCATGGTGGGGAACGAGGGAGCCGGGTTTTCACCGGCTCCCTCGTTGTATCCCGCCGGGTGGCCTGCTAAGATGAAGGCGAACTGGAGGGATGCGCGATGGCAGCCGGCGGGGTCGCAATAGCCGGGCAGAGTCAGTTTGAGGAGCTTATTCACAACAGCACCGTCCCGGTCATCGTGGATTTTTGGGCGAGCTGGTGCGTGCCCTGTCGCATGATCCACCCCATTTTGGAAGAGCTGGTGGCTGAGCGGGAGGGCCAGCTCGTGGTGGCCATGGTCAACGTCGACGAGCATCCCACCTTGGCGGCGGAGTACGGCGTGATGAGCATCCCCACCCTTTTGCGGTTCGACGGCGGCCAGGAGACGGCCAGAGTGGTGGGGGCCATGCCCAAACCCCAGTTGCTCAAGCGCCTGGGATTGTAGCGAGGGGACGGCCTTGGCACCGAAGCGCGGAGCGGCCGATGGGGGAGCGGGCGACCTCTTCGCGCCTGCCGGCAAAGGCGGACCCAAGATGCCGTTGGCGGCCCGGCTTCGGCCCACTGTCTTAAGCCAGGTGGTAGGGCAGCCCCACCTTTTAGGTCCGGGCGGCCCCTTGGCCCGCTGGATCGCAGCGGGCACGGTGCACTCGGCCATCTTTTTCGGGCCCCCAGGGACCGGCAAGACCACCGTGGCTCAGATCCTGGCCCGTTCGGGAGGCAGTCACCTCGTGGTGCTCTCGGCCGTAGAGAGCGGGGCGGGGGAGATCAAGCGGGCGGCCGAGGAGGCGGTTACCCGCTGGCAGCTCTATCAGCGCCGGACAGTGGTGTTCATCGACGAGATTCACCGCTTGAACCGCGCGCAGCAGGATGTGTTGTTGCCCTATGTGGAAGCGGGCCGCTTCGTGCTCTTGGGGGCGACGGCGGAAAATCCCTGGGCCACCTTGAACCCGGCCCTGTTGTCGCGCTGTCAGGTGTTCGAGTTCCGCCCGTTGTCCGACGAGGCCGTGCGGACCATCGTAGAGGCGGCCTGGGCCCGCCGCGGGGAGTGGCTGGAGGGCGTACTCGAGGCCGACCCGCAGGCCTTGGCTGCCATTGCCGACACGGCGGGGGGCGACGCGCGCCGGGCGCTTTCCACCTTGGAGGCGGCCGCCGAGGCGGCAGTGGCGCAGGGCATCTTGCGGTTGACGAAAGAGCATCTCGGGGACGTGACCGGGCCGCACTACCACGGCCGCGACGGAGACCGCCACTACGACCAGATTTCGGCCCTCATCAAAAGCATTCGCGGATCCGACCCGGATGCGGCGCTGTACTGGCTGGGACGGCTTCTGGCGGGCGGTGAGGACCCGCAGTACGTCATGCGCCGGGTGTTGGTGCACGCAGCGGAGGACGTGGGGCTGGCCGACCCGCGCGCCTTGCTGGTGGCCGAGGCGGCCACCATGGCGCTCGAACGGGTGGGGCTGCCCGAAGCGCGCATCCCCATGGCCGAGGCGGTTCTCTACCTGGCTCTGGCTCCGAAGTCGAACAGCGTGGTGGCGGCTTTGGCCCGGCTCGACGAGGTCTTGGCGCGCCATCCCGGGCTCGAGGTGCCGAACTTTTTGCGCGACCGGCACTACCGCCCCGACATCCAAGAACCCTATCGCTATCCCCATGCCTATCCAGGCCATTTCGTGCCCGTCTCCTACCTGCCCCCGCCGCTG
Organism: Bacillota bacterium; assembly: GCA_023511625.1. Lineage (GTDB taxonomy): Bacteria > Bacillota > Sulfobacillia > Sulfobacillales > Sulfobacillaceae > JAIMAE01. Next base: position 20,851 of record JAIMBD010000003.1, read on the forward strand.
AGGGGCACGGTGCTGTACGAGCCAGGCGATGCCGGTGAAGAGCGGGCATTGGGACAGCGGGTGGCAGAGTGGCGGCGGCTGCGGGAGGCGGCGGGGCAAATTGACCCCGACCCGCCGCGGTGATACCCTAAGCGTAGAACGGCGGTCGGTGTCGCCGAAGGAGGTGGCGCGATGCTCAGGGTGTCCAGCAAAGGCCGATACGGCGTCAAGGCAGTCTACGAGCTGGCTTCACGCTACGGGCGGGGACCGGTCACGGTGCCGGCGTTGGCGCGGGCGCAGAACCTGCCCGATCCCTACTTGGAGCAGTTGATGCCCCTCCTCAAGCGAGCCGGCATCGTGGAGGCCTTGCGCGGGCCCCAGGGGGGCTATATCTTGGCCAAACCGCCCTCTCAGGTGACGGTGGGCGACGTGGTGCGGGCTGTGGAGGGCCCCATCGCCATCACCGATTGCACCAGCGAGGACCCCCGCATCTGCCCGGAAGTGACCCGCTGCGTGGGACCCGACGTGTGGAGCCGGGTGCAGGCGGCGCTCATCGCCACCATGGACGCCATCACGTTTGCCGACTTGGTGCAATCCACGGCCCGCGAGTGGGCCGAGGAGGCGTTGTGATGCCGCCCCGGGTGGTGGTGGGGATGAGCGGCGGCGTCGACTCTTCGATGGCCGCCGCTCTCCTCTTGGAACAGGGCTACGAGGTGATCGGTGTCACGCTCCGCCACCTGCCGCCGGAGGCGGCCAACAGCTGCTGTTCGCTGGAGGCCATGGTCGACGCCCGCCGGGTGGCGCGCCACCTCGGTATCGCGCACCACTGGGTCGACGTGGAGGCGGCGTTCTTCGAGCGCGTCATCCTCCCCTTCGAAGCCGGTTACCTGGCGGGGATCACGCCCAATCCCTGCGCCTGGTGCAACCGGCACATCAAGTTCGGGGCCTTGTGGGAGTGGGCTCGGGCCCAGGGGGCCGACTACCTTGCCACCGGCCACTACGCGCGCATCCGCCGAGGCGAGGGGGGCTATGAGCTTTGGCGGGCCCGGGACCGGAATAAGGACCAGAGCTACCTCTTGTACACGCTCGGGCAGAGGGATTTGGCGCATCTTCTCTTCCCGCTGGGGGAATACTGGAAGGACGAGGTCAGGGCCATGGCCCGCGCGCGGGGACTGTTGACGGCGGAGAAGCCCGACAGTCAGGAGCTGTGCTTCGTCCCGGGCAACGACTACCACGCCTATCTTTTGCGCCGCCGACCGGAGGCCGAGCGGCCGGGTGAAGTGGTGGACACGGCCGGGCAGGTCCTCGGCCGCCACCGGGGCATCGCCTTCTACACCGTGGGCCAGCGCCGGGGACTCGGCATCGCGGCCAAAGAACCGCATTACGTGGTGGATCTCGATCCCGAGACCAATCGGGTGGTGGTGGGGCGCCGGCCCGAGGCCTATCGGAAGACGGCCGAAGTGGGCCAGGTGGCGTATGTGGCCGACCGCGTCCCCGAGGGCCCGGTCGAAGGCACCGTCAAGATCCGCTACAACATGGAACCGGTACCGGCCACATGGACGCCGGTGGGGCCGGACCGCGCCGTCGTGGCCTTCGCCGAGCCGCAGTGGGCAGTGACGCCGGGTCAGGTGGCGGTGCTCTACCAGGGGGAGCGGGTGGTCGGCGGCGGGCGGATTCAGCGCCAGGCGAAGCCGCCGGCCGATCCGGAGGCGATGCCCCGGCAAGACACCGGGTGAGGGCCTGAGGGAGGGGTCGAGGGTGGTGACCCGTTGGCACCTCTTGCATCTGCCGGTGTGGGTGGCCGAGGAGCGGCGACCGTGGCGGCGGGTGCAAGAGGTGCTGTTGATTTGGTCCGAGGGCCGGGCAGCCGGCGTGGTCCTGGAGCACTGGTGGCCCGAGGTGTTGTTCGTGCCGGCAGGAGAGGGATTGGCCATTCGTCCCACGGGGGTGTGGCTGGCTCACCGGTCGCTGGCCGTCCGTCGCCCGCGCGCTTGGTTTCGCGAGCAGGCCAAGTCCGCCGCCCAATGGCTGGGCCGGCCGGTGGTGGACGGGGCGGGTCAGGAGGTGGGTCGGCTGAAGGACGTGGTCATCGACGAAGAGACCTGGACGGTGGCGGGAGCCGTCATCTCCCGGGGGCTCCTGCGCGACCTCCTCGACGGCGCCTGGGTGGTGGACTGGCGCGAGTTCCAGGGTTCTGGCGGCCTACGCATGAAATGACAGGGGCACGGGCAGACTGAGGGCAGGTGGCAAAGGGAGGGTGCGGCGGTGGAAAGCTATCACTGCCCCCGGTGTGCCGGGCGCAACGTGGGACGGGTGGGCAGCGGGCAGTTTTACTGTTGGGATTGCTTCATCGAATTTGCGGTGTCCTGGCGCGGGGTCCGAATGTATCAGGTCGGCATCGATGGGGAACTGTCTCGCATCGACGGAGAATCCGGCGTAGAGGGGGTGTCGACGTGAGGCGGTATGTGACCGGGATGATGACGGGAGCCCTGGTGGGCGCCGTCATGGCCGGGGTGTGGCTCTTGCGCCCGCGGCCTCCCATGTACCGGCGGGTGTGGCGCCAAGCCAACGCCTGGGCGCCCAAGGCCGTGCGCTGGGCGCGGCGCGGCAGCCGCTGGGCCGGTGCCGTGCGCCGGCGCATGGGGTAACGGGTTCGGTGCGACCGCGGTGGACGAAGGGCCGCCCGTATCGGGTGGCCACCGTGTTGGGCATGGCGGCGGCGGCCGGGTGGGTGGCTTGGGTGGCCCGCCCGGTGCTGACGCCGTTTGTGTTTGCCTTGGTCTTGACCTATCTCTTGGCACCGTCCGTGGACTTCTTCCACCGCCACGGCCTGCCTCGGTCGGTGGCCGTGCTGGTGGTGTACGCGGGACTCGGTCTAGCCGTGGCGGTGGTGGTGCTGTACCTGACGCCGCTCTTGGTCCAGCAGGCGACCACCCTCATCCGCTCGCTGCCGACGTGGGCCCAAGTGGCCGAGCAGGCGTGGGCCCGGGGCATCTACCACGTCCACCGCGCACCTATCCCCGCGGCCTTGCGAGGAGCCTTGGCGCTTGCTACCCAGCATCTGCAAAATCAGCTCTACGCCCTTCTTCGGCGCGTGGTAGGCGCCCTGTTTGGCCTGGTTCCGGGCGTCATCAGCCTGGTGGTGGCCCCGGTGTTGGCCTTTTACTTCCTCAAGGACTTAGACCGGATTCGGGCGCGCTTTTGGGCCGTGGTCCCGGTGGACTGGCACCCCGCCGTCTTCAAGCTGGGGCTGGACGTCGATGCGGCCTTGGGGGGCTACGTGCGGGGGCAGCTCGTGGTGGCGCTGGTGGTGGGCCTTTTGGCTGGGCTGTGGGTGGCGTGGCTCAAAATTCCGCTGGCGGCGTTGATCGGGGCCGTCGCGGCCTTGACCGACGTCATCCCCTACGTAGGGCCCGTGGTGGGTGCAGTGCCGGCCGTGCTCATCGCGCTGGCCGTCTCGCCGTGGAAGGCCTTGTGGGTGGTTTTGGGGTTCATGGCCATCCATCAACTGGAGGGCACCGTGATCGGCCCGAAGGTAGTAGGCGACTCGGTGGGCCTGCACCCGTTGGTGGTGGTGTTGGCCATCCTGGCCGGAGGCGAGGCGGGCGGGGTGGCCGGGCTGCTGCTGGCGGTGCCGGTGGCGGCCGTGCTGAAGGTGGGGATCGGCCACCTGTATCGGCGGCTGGCCGTGGGCACTGTCCTTCCCGAAGACCTGGGGCGTGCGCTGCCGGAGCGCGCCGGGGCCGACTTGACCGCTTTCCAGCCCAACCCGTAAAATGGTCGAAAAGCCAGGGCGGTGGGAGTCCTTGTGCCCCCCTGGTCGGTCTTGCTTGAGATCAGGAGGATGCGATGCAGTCGCGGGTCATCCGGGAGAAGTTCCTGCGGTATTTTGAACAGCGCGGCCACCAGGTGGTGCCGAGTTCGCCCCTGGTGCCGGCCGGCGATCCTACCCTGCTCTTTACCAACGCAGGGATGGTGCAGTTCAAAGAGGTGTTCTTGGGGCGGGAACGTCGCTCGTACACCCGCGCCGCTTCGGCCCAGAAGTGCATGCGGGCCGGCGGCAAGCACAACGACCTCGACCAGGTGGGGCGCACCGCGCGTCATCTGACCTTTTTTGAGATGTTGGGCAACTTTTCTTTCGGGGATTACTTCAAAGCCGAGGCCATCGCCTTCGCATGGGAATTTCTGGTGCACGAACTCGGCATCCCCCGCGAGGTGCTCTGGGTGACGGTGTACCGGGACGACGACGAGGCTGCGGAACTCTGGCAGAAGGTGGCCCACCTCCCGCCAGCGCGCATCGTGCGGCTGGGCGAACACGACAACTTCTGGTCGATGGGGGATACCGGGCCGTGTGGGCCCTCCAGTGAGATCTACATCGATCGCGGCCCCGCCTTCGCCTGCGGGGCCGATTGCGGCATTGGGCGATGTGGGTGCGACCGCTACGAAGAGATCTGGAACCTGGTCTTCATGCAGTACGACCGCAGTGCCGACGGTCGGCTCACGCCCTTGCCGCGCCCCAGCATCGACACCGGGATGGGCCTGGAGCGCATCGCCAGCTACCTGCAGGGCGTGGAGTCGAACTTCGAAACCGACCTCTTGCGCCCGTTGGTGGCCGAGGTGGAGCGATTGTCGGGCCAACCCTACGATCCCGGTCCGGCCGGGCTGCCGTTTCGGGTCATCGCCGACCACGTGCGGGCCATCACCTTTCTTTTGGCCGAAGGCGTCACCTTCAGCAACGAAGGGCGGGGATACGTGCTGCGCCGCATCCTTCGGCGGGCGGCACGCTACGGGTTTCAGTTGGGCTTCGAGGCCCCCTTCCTCTTTCGCTTGGCGCCCACTGTCGGGCAGGTGATGGGGGCCGTGTACCCGGAGGTGGAGCGGGGACTTACGGCAGTGGTGGAGCAGATCCGGGCAGAGGAGGCGCGCTTTGGCGAGACCTTGGCCCAGGGCATGCGGGTCTTGAACGAACGGCTGGCAGGACTTGGCCCCGGCGGGGTGCTGAGCGGCGAGGATGCCTTCCTCTTGTACGACACCTACGGGTTCCCGCTCGACCTTTGCATCGACGTGGCGCGCGAGCGGGGCATCGGCGTAGATCAGGCAGGATTTGAGGTGGCTATGGCGGCCCAACGCGAGCGCGCCCGGGCCGCCCGGCGGGCGCGAGGCGAAACCTTGCCCGAGCGCCCACCGGCCCGATTCGTGGGCTACGAGCGGGAGACGGAGGCCCAGGCCGTAGTCGATGCCTTGGTGGTGGAGGGCCAACAGCGCGGGGCCGTGACCGAAGGCGAAGAGGTCTGGGTCCACCTGCCGGTGACGCCCTTTTACCCCGAGGGCGGGGGCCAAGTGGGCGACCACGGCACCTTGACGGGCCCCGAAGGGTGGGCCGAGGTGGTCGATGTGGTCCGGGCCGCCGGAAGCATTTGGCATCTGGCGGTGGTCAAGCAGGGGCGGATGGCGGTCGGTGAGCCAGTAGCGGCCCAGGTGGATCCCGAGTGGCGCCGGGCCGTCCGCCGCAACCACACCGGTACCCACCTCTTGCATGCCGCCCTGCGCCAGGTGCTGGGGGAAGACGTGCGCCAAACCGGATCCCTGGTGGCGCCAAACCGGTTGCGCTTCGATTTCTCTTACCCGAAGCCGCTGGCAGAGGCAGAGATCGAGGCCGTGGAGGCGCTCGTCAACCGGTGGATCCTGGAAGACCGCCCCGTGGAAACGGTGGAGATGACGCGCGAGGAGGCGCTTGAGCGCGGCGCCTTGGCCTTTTTCGGGGACAAGTACGGCGAGCGGGTGCGGGTGGTGGAGGTGCCGGGGGCCAGCATGGAACTGTGTGGCGGCACCCACTGTCGGCGCACCGGCGAGATCGGGTCGTTCTTCATCGTCGAGGAGTCCGGCATCGCCGCCGGCGTCCGGCGGGTGGAGGCCGTGACCGGGTGGAACAGCGTGCGGCTTACGCGGGGGCTTCTGCGGGAGCACGCCCGGCTCGCGGCGGAGCTTAGGGTGCCCGGGGAGGCCGTGGTCTCCAAAGTCGCGGCCCTGTTGGCAGACCTGCGCGCCAAGGAGGCGGAGCTGTCAGCCGCCCGCCTGGCTGGGCTGCGTGCGCAAGGGGCGCAGCTCGGCCAGGAGGCGGAGAGCGAGGGCGGCTTTCGGTGGGTCGTGCGCGAAGTCCCGGTGAAAGAGCCGGCAGATCTGCGCACGCTGGTGGACGGCTTGCGCGAACTCGTGGACAGTGCGATATTGGTGTCCCGGTGGGAAGACCGGGTGGCCGTAGCCGTCTATGTGGGCCCGCGGTGGGCCAAGAGCGGCGTGCGGGCCGACGCCGCCGTCAAGCGGTTGGCCCCCTTCATTGGGGGCAGTGGGGGCGGGCGCGCCGATTTGGCTCAAGCCGGCGGCCGGCGGGTCGAGGGAGTAGCCGATTTGCTCCAAGCAGCGCAGGCAATGGTTCGGGAGTGGGTCCACGCCGAATCCCAACGTCCGAGTGAACGCGTCCGCTCATCGCACTGAAGGAGGCGGATTCGATGGAACTCGATGAAACGCGTCGGCTGCCGGGGGTGCGCCCCGCCGCCAATCAGGCCGACGCCGTGCTGCGGGAGGTCTACGGAGCGCTCAAGGACAAAGGCTACAACCCCATCAGCCAGCTGGTCGGCTACCTCTTGTCCGGGGACCCTGCCTACATCACCAGCCATATGGGGGCACGCAACCTGGTGCGCCGGGTCGAACGCGACGAGTTGGTGGAGGAGCTGTTGCGCCAGTACGTCGAGCACCTGGAAGCGGAGCGGACCCTACCCTGACGCCGTGCGCCGTATAATGGCCCTGGACGTTGGGGATAAATGGATCGGGGTGGCGGTCAGCGACGAGACCCGGCTTGTGAGCCAGCCGGACGCCCCCATCGTCAACCGCGGCGAGGACACCGTGCGCGAAATTTTATCCCGGGCCGAGGCGTGGCAGGCGGAGCAGATTGTGGTAGGATTGCCAGTGAGCCTGAATCACACCATCGGTCCGCAGGCCATCAAGGTGTTGCGCATGGTCGACGCGTTGCGCGAGCGGTTTTGGGGATCGGTTGTCACGTGGGACGAGCGATTAACCAGCCGGATGGCGGAGCGCTTGCTGATCGAGCAGGCCGTGCGCCGAAAGCGCCGCAAAGCGCTGGTGGATGGGCTCGCCGCCGCGTTGCTGTTGCAAAGCTACTTGGATTTCCTCCGACGTCAGGATTCCGACCACCCGAACGACCCGAAAGCGAGGTAAAGCATGGCCAACGACAAGGATGTGCAACAACCGATTCCCGAAGAAGAGGACGAAGTCATTACCCTGACCGATGAAGAGGGCCGCGACCACGACTTCGTGGTGGTAGATGTCATCGAGGTGGATAATCAGGAGTACGCCATTTTGCTCCCGGTGGACGAGACCCAAGACGATGAAGAGGGAGAGGCCGTGATCCTGCGGGTCGAGCAGGACGCGGACGGCGACGACATCTTGGTCGACATCGAGTCGGAGGAAGAGTGGGAGCGAGTCGCCCAGGCCTATGAGGACCTCCTCGACGAGGAGGACGGCGAAGCATAGTCGGCCAGACGACGCAGCACGGGCCGAGACCGGGGCGCGGCGCATGGGGCGGGCCGGGGGGGCGCGGGGTCGCAGCAGTCCTGGCCGCCTTTTTGTGTGCCGGATGGGTGGCGTGGGCGAGCGGACCGGCCCAGCCCGAAAACCATCGCCTAGTCACGGTGGTGGTGCGCCCGGGGGACTCGGCTGCGGTCGTGGGCGAGCGGTTGCGCCAGGCGGGCCTCATCCGCAGCGCGCTGTGGTTCGCGCTGTGGAGCCGACTATCTGGCGGAGCGCGAGACCTGAAGGCGGGCGTCTATCGGTTCTCGCCCAGCGAATCCCCGGCGGCGATGTTGCAGGCCATCGTGAAGGGCCAAGTGGCGGTGGTGCGAGTGACCATCCCGGAGGGATGGACCGTGCGCCAAGTGGTGGCGCGCCTGGTCCAAGCCGGCGTGGGGACACCGGCACAGTACCGGCGCCTTTTGCACACACCGTTTTCTGGCATGCCGGACCCCGCGCCCGGAGTGCGAGACCCCTTTGAAGGCTATCTCTTTCCGGCCACCTACGCCGTGCCTTGGGGCGCCTCTCCGCGACAGGCGTTGGCGATGATGTGGCAGACGTTTTCCGAGCGCGCCGTGGCGGGGATCTGGCAGCGACAGGCGCATCCGGCCTTGAGCCTTCAACAATGGGTGACGTTGGCCTCGTTGGTGCAGGCGGAATCGGACCGCCCCAAGGACGACCCGTTGGTGGCGGCGGTGTTCTGGAATCGCCTCAAACGTGGGATGCCGCTCCAGTCTGACGCAACGGTGCGCTACGCGTTATCTGGCCAGCCGCCGGCGGGGAGATCGGCCTTGGCCGTTGCCTCCCCATATAACACCTACCTTTACCGGGGCCTTCCTCCAGGCCCCATCGACAACCCGGGCCTGGCGGCGTTGGAGGCTGCCTTGCACCCCGCCCGGGTAGGGTATCTCTACTTTGTGTCGACCCCCGAGGGGCACCTCGTCTTCGCCACCACCTATCAGCAACAACTGGCGCACATCGCCGCCTTGCGCGCCCCGTCCCCATCTTCGGGGAGGAGTTCGCCTCCCCCGTGACGAATGGGTTGCAAGCGAGGTGGCGCGTTTGTGGCAGCTAAGGCAGATGGCATCCGTGGACCTCGGCCCTTGGTGGCGGATCTGGGCCTGGGTGTGGTGGCTTCCGGCGGTGGGGGAAGCCATCGGGGGGTGGGTTGTCACCGGACGTCTGGTCGTGGGTGCCTTGCGCGGGGCCAGCGGATGGGCGGGGGCCGTGGCCATGGGCCAGGTGGCGCTGGCTCTCTATAACCGTGCGGCGCGGCGCTGGCGGCCTTTGACCTGGTTTCAGGAAGGGGCGGCCGTGGCCCACGTCGATACCCGCACCGCGCTCAGTGCCGGGTTTTTCCCGGCGGTGGCGTTTGGCGTCGGTACAGGCGGCGCCGTCGGGGCCGGCTGGGGCTACGCCGGCGGCGGTTGGCCGCTGTGGATCGGCGGGGGGGCCTTGGCAGCCGTGGCGGCGTGGGCGGGCACTTTGGTGCTGTACAACCGCATCGTGGTGCCGTTTGCCCGTCCCCTCGACTGGGAGGAGGAGGAGCAGGGCGGGTGGCGGCGCATCACCCGCCTCGATCCGCACCGCGCGCGGCTGACGGGGGCCATGTTGGTCTTCGCGTGGGTGGTGGTGTGGCTTTTGGCGGGAGTGCTCTGGCTCTGGATCCGCCTCGACTTTTTCAGTCCTGGGCTGCCGCCGGGGTATTTCCGCTTGGGCGTGGCCGTGTTCACCGGCTTTTTGTGGGCGGCCTTGGGCTTTCTCTTGGCGGTGGGTTTGGGCGCCTGGTGTTATGTCGGGGCCCTGTGGTACAACCGTTGGGCAGCGCGGGGCGGGGGCGTGCGCTGGCGGAGCCGACAGCGGCAGGTGGGGGCCTCGTGAAGCGGCTGCGCCTTCGGGCAACGGTGGATCCGGCCCGGCTTTTACCCTTTCGCGAGGGGATTTTGGACTGGTATCGGCACCACGGCCGCGACCTGCCCTGGCGTCGCACCCGCGACCCGTACGCTATTCTGGTCTCCGAGATCCTGCTCCACCAGACTCAGGTCCGCACCGTCATTCCCGTCTACGAGCAGTTTCTCCGGCGGTTTCCCACCGTGGCCGCCTTGGCCGCGGCCTCCTTGGCCGAGGTCAAGGCCTTGACCGACCCTTTGGGGTACAAGGTGCGCGGCCAGTGGCTGCATCAGATCGCGCGCTACCTGATGGAGCATCACCGGGGGGAGGTGCCGGGCAGCCTGCCCGAACTCCTGCGCCTGCCGGGAATCGGGCGGTACACGGCAGGCGCCGTGCTTTCGTTCGGGTTTGGACAGGATGCGCCCATCCTCGACACCAACGTCAACCGGCTCTTGGGGCGCTACTTCGGCGTGGACTGGCGCGACTCGCACGCCGACACCCGCCACCGGCTGTGGGCCCTGGCCGAAGCGGTCATCCCTCCTGGGCAAGGGCCGACCTTCAACCAGGCCCTGATGGACATGGGGGCCTTGGTCTGTACGGCCCGCCGCCCGACCTGCCTGCTTTGCCCCGTGCGGGGGGGCTGCCTTACGGGGGGCGAGGTGGCGCGGTCGGCTGAGGCTCCTGCCACCTACGCCGGCAGGGCCCAGTGGCCCGGCGTGGTGTTCCAAGAGCGCCCGCGGGAAGCCGAGGACGGCGAGCGATCCCCGGCGGATTCCGCGAGATGCTATAATTTAGAAAGTCCGGCCTAGTCATTCCCAGGGCCGGTGCCCGCGAGACGGGCGGCGCACATACGGTTCAACCGCGACGTGAAAGGGGCGATCAGGGTGGCGGACACGCCGGTGGTCATCAAGGTCCGGGACAACGGACCCTATCTGGTCGAAGGTCCGATAACGATCGAGGACGCAGAGGGGCACCCCTTCACCTTGCCCGAAGGGCGGGCCGTGGCGCTCTGTCGGTGCGGCATGTCCACCACCAAGCCGTTCTGCAGCGGGGCGCACCGCAACGGGTTCCAAGACCAGAGCCGAGCCTGATCTCAAACCCGCGCAAGACGGCAGCGGGGACGCTCGGGGCCTTTGGCCCGGCGTCCCCGCAAGGTTTTTGGTGCCGGCCGCCGGATCAGGGGCGTTCGCCGGCGTGGCTGTCGGTGCGGTTCTCGGTTTCCCAGGCGTAGGCGCGGCCTCTGAGGGCCGAGAGCACCGCCGCCACCAGCGAGATGATGGCGGAGAAGACGAAGACGGTATGCAGCGCGGCCATGAAGGGCCGGCTGATGAGGTTGGGGAAAAAGCCGATGCTGGTCAACGCCGCCACGCGGGCGGGGCTTAGGCGGGCCAACACGGCCGGTCCCAAAAGCGCCCGCATGGGGTTGTAGCCCAAAAGGGCTGCGAACAGGGAGGCGATGGGAGGCAGGTGCGCGATGCGCGCGGCGTCGGCGGCCGGTAACCCTGCCTGAGTCAGCCCCTGCATCAAGGCCGAGGGCAGGCCCACGGCTAAGGTCGAGATGAGCAGGGTGAAGAAGAGCCCCATGCTGAGCATCATCCCGGCGTTCATGAACGTCGAGCGCATCCCCGAGGCCACGCCGCGGTATCGGGGCGGCACGCTGTTCATGATGGCGGCCGTGTTGGGTGAGGCGAAGAGCCCTTGGCCGGCGCCGACCAAAAAGAGCCACCAGGCGAAGGTCCAGTAGTGGAAGTGCACCGGCAGGGAGCCGAGCTCGTAGAATCCGAGCGCCGACAACGCCATGCCGGCAAAGCCAAACCACCGCGCCCCGTAACGGTCCGAGAGCTTGCCGGAGATGGGGCCCGCCGCTACAAAGCCCGCCATCTGCGGCAAGAGGTCAATCCCGGCCTTGAGGGGCGTGGCCGCGAAGGGCACGCCGTGCAACGGCAGCCAGATGCCCTGCAGCCAGATCACCAGCATGAACGAGAGGCCGCCGCGCGCCACCGCCGCAAACATCCCGGCGATGTTGCCGGCCGTAAAGGCCCAGGTTCGGAACAGCCGAAGGTCCATCAACGGGTCGCGCACGCGCCCCTCGACCAGCACGAAGGCCAAGAGCAGCGCGATGCCGGCGGCCAACGCCCCAATGACGAAGGGGTTGTGCCAGCCCGTCACATGTCCGCCCCACGGCAAGATGCTGTAGGTCAGGGCCAAAAGTACCGCCAAGAGACCTAGGCCGAAGGTCAGGTTGCCCACCCAGTCGATTTCCAACGGGGGGCGTGGCCCCGGCATCTCCCGTAAGGCCACATAAGCCCACACAGTACCGAAGATACCGAAGGGGACGTTGATCAAAAAGACCCACCGCCAGTGGATGGTGGCCAGGATACCGCCGACCACGAGTCCCACCACCGAGCCGCCTACGGCTGCCAACTGGTTTAACCCTAGGGCGAACCCGCGCTGATTGACCGGAAAGGCGTCGGTCAAGATGGCGCTGGAGTTGGCGAAGAGAAAGGCGCCGCCCAGCCCCTGGATGAACCGGAAGGCGATGAGTTCTCCCTCGCCCGTCAACCCCTTGCCTGGCGTGAGGGAGAGGAGGATGGAGCCGACGGTGAAGACGAGAAACCCGAGGTTGTACAGGCGAACCCGGCCCTTGCTGTCGGACAGCCGCCCGAAGGTGACCAGAAACACCGTGGTTGCGATGTTAAACCCTAATAACACCCACAGCAAAAGACCGGTCTGCCCTGGCGCCAGGGGATCGACCGCAATCCCGCGGAAGATGGCCGGCAGGGCGATGATGAGACTGGTCTGGTTCAACGCCGCCATCAATACCCCAAGGGTGGTGTTGGAGAGGGCGATCCACTTGTAATCGATGCTCCACGGGTGGTGCGGAGCGACCTCCGTCACGCGTTGGTGCGCCATATTCGCCTCCTTGCCGTCACCTGCGGGAAGGGTTGCCACGACAAAAGTTGAAGTCAAGTCAATTATACCGCGTTCCACCGGGTGCGGAGAAACCGTTTGCCTGGCCGCGGCCGCGAACTTTGGCAGCCGGCGCGGGCGATCCCGTAGGCCATGGAGGCACCTCAGGCCAGCAGCGGGCATAAGATAGCATTCCCGAAGCTTCGGATGGTGTCAGGCAGGAGCAGTGAGGAAGGGGTCGAGCGCGGCATGAGTTTGGGAATGCTGTTGATCCTCGTGGGGTCCTTGGTCCAAGGCGCCCTGTGGTTGGTGGGCTATCTCGGGGGCAACGCCTTTCCCCAACCGCTGTCGGCGGAAGAGGAGGCCGAGGCCATCGAGGCCATGGCTCGGGGTGACAAGGAGGCGCGGCGCCGGTTGATCGAGCACAACCTTAGACTGGTGGCCCACGTGGTGAAGAAGTACGCCAACACCGGCGAAGAGCAGGACGATCTCATCAGCATCGGCACTGTGGGGCTGATCAAAGGGCTGGACACCTACGATGCCCAAAAAGGGGTGCGGCTTGCGACCTACTGCGCGCGCTGCATCGAAAACGAACTGCTGATGCACCTGCGCAACAAGCGCAAGACCAATCGCGAGGTCAGCCTCTACGACCCGATTGGGGTAGACCGCGAGGGCAACGAGATCTCGCTCCTCGACGTCCTCGGGACCGAGGCGGAAGCCGTCGCCGATACCGTGGAGACCCAGGTCATCCTGGAAAACGTCAGCCGGTTCGTGCAGGAGCTGTCGGACAAAGAGCGCATGGTGCTGGATCTGCGCTTTGGACTCAACGGCCAACCCCGGCTGACCCAGCGAGACGTGGCCAAACGGCTCGGCATTTCCCGAAGCTACGTGTCGCGCATCGAAAAGCGGGCAGTGACGCGCATCTTAAACGACCTCCAGGTCCAGCGCTAAGGGGCCAGATCCGGTCGGCCGAGCCGTCTCTGGCCGAAAGCCCCTGAAATCTGAAGACGCGGTCGGCACGGCCGGAGCGGAACCGGGCAATGGGGGTCAAACGCCCGGCGAGGCGGTTGAGGGCAAGGCCGGTCGTGGATCCCCGACGGCTTCAAGATGGAAGACCGGGGCCCCGTGCCTGCCGGGAAGGCCATCGAGCATGGCGCAGGGACTCGGGCGCGCGAAGGGCCGGGAAGGCGCGATGGGGCGTCCTCGCGGGGCATCGCGGCAGGTGTTGTGCCTGTGGTCCTGAAGACCGCGGCTCGATGTCGCACGGTGCGTCGCATGCGTCCCGCCAAAGAATCCGCCCTGGTGTCTTTTTATGCGTCCCGGCGCGCGAACGGACGCCGTCGCCGCCGATTCGGGAGGCCTAGGGTCCTGGCACTGCTCGAAGTCCACCGGCTTTGGCACTTCCTGAACGGCCGCCGCCACTCCGGCAAGACTGGGCGGCTTCGCCAACGGTGCGGGCGACGGCGGCGGAGGGAACTCCGCTTGCCCGGCCGGGCCTGCTCGGCCCGCTGGGCGGTGCCCGCGACGGCGATTGGCCCCTGCTCTGCGAGGGGTCGGCGCGATGCCTTTTGGCACGCCCCGTCCTCCCGCGGCCCCATGGACAGGGACTCGGCCGCCGGAACGTCCTCCACTGGCTTCATAAAACCCTGCCACGCGACCGGATACCGTAAGCTCCGCTGCGGCCACAACCCCGGCCGGCCGACCATGGCCATCGCTCCCGCGCATGCCGTTTTAGGGGATCCGACGACCTGAGCCGTGCGGAGAGGTTTCGTATCCCCGTCCCTCTTCTTTGCCAGGGCGGCGGGGCCTGTCCGGGCCACGGTCGGCGGGGGACTTGCACCTTCTGCAGACGGCGTGCGCTACCGCTTCCCAAGTAAAGAAAAGGGAGGGCCTCGGCCTCTGCGACCGGTCGCACTGCACACGGTGTGCCATCCAAACTGCAGAAATTAGTACAAAAAGTCCTATGAATCCGGATGGATTCAGAATTAGCATACACGAGAGGACCTCTCATGGTTCCGGATTTTGTCCTGCAGAGGTCTCCTCCCCACGTCGCATCTCGGGAAGGGATGGCGGTGCCGGGGATTTCGGAACAGAGGAGGGATAGGGTGTGGAGAGAGAGGAAGTGTTGGCCGGTGCGGCAGCGAGCGACTCGGCGCGCCGTCGGTCGCTCATCGGCGGCATGATCGGCATGTTTGTGGACAGCGTCGACATCTACCTTCCGGCGTTTGTCTTGCCTGCGGCCTTAAGTTATTTCATCCCCACGACGCTGCCGACTACCGTTCAGGCCACCTTGGGTACGTTGGTGTTTACGGTCACGCTGTTGGGGCGCCCGTTGGGGAGCCTCTTTACCGGTCACTTGGGCGACAAGTACGGCCGGCGGGCTGTGGCCCTGGTCGCTGGGATCGGCTTCACCGTGTTTACCCTTTGCATCGCGCTGCTACCGGGATATGCCAGTTGGGGCTACTTCTCGGTGGCGCTGATGATTGCGCTGCGGCTTTTGGCGGGCATGTGCCTCTCCGGGGGTTACGCCGGGCCGATTCCGCTGGCCATCGAGCGGGCCAAGCCGGCGCAGCGAGGGTGGGCGGCCGGCCTCGTCTCCATGCCGGCCGGGCTGGCCCTTTTGGCGATTACGCTCATCAACCTGGTCGTCCAAGCCTCGATGCCGCACGCCGAATTCGTCACCTTCGGCTGGCGCATCCCCTTCTTCGTGGGAGTGGCCTTGGGCGTGGTCTACCTCATCTACTTCGCGCGCGTGCCGGAGCTCCACGCCTTGGCCGAAGTGCGCGCGCGCGACCAGCGGGCTCCCCTCAAGGAGTTTTTCGCCGGCGGCCACGGCAAGACCTTGCTCGAGGTGTTCTTGATTACGGCCGGGTTCTGGCTCGCCTCGCAGCCGGTGCTGTCGTTCACGCCGACCTTGCTCATCACGGTGCTCCACCAGCCGCCGACGGCCGTCAGCCAGTTCGAGTTCTGGGTGCAGATTCCCGGTTCCTTGATGGTCCTGCTCTATCCGGTGCTGAGCCAAAAGGTGGGCCGCCGCACCCTACTGCGGGCCATGGGGGTCTGGTTTGCGCTGCTGAGCAGTACCGTCTACTTCTTGATGATCCACACCGCCCAGGCGCACGCGGCCGGTCCCTGGGTGTGGGTGATGGGCGGACTGGCCATGCTCTTGACGGCCAGCCCCTTCGGCGTGGTCATCCTGTACCTGGCCGAGCGCTTTCCGGTGCAGCTTAGGGCGACGGGCGTGGCCGTGCCGTACCAGTTTGGACTCATCCTGCCGTCGCTCTACAGCTTTTGGATCCTCTGGCTGAGCCACCTCGTTCCCTACGCCTACGCCGTGTTGGTCCTCATCGTGCTGGGCGGCATCGGGCTTTTCATCGGGGGCATGCTGGGGCAGGAGACTCGCGACTGGGAGATGATGCGGGCGGAGGTGATGCCGGAGGCGGCGTCGAGCCGGTCTTGAAGTGTCCCATCTCGCACCGGGCGCGGCGGGTTTTCGGAACGGTTCTCAGGTCGGTGCGCATGCGCTGTGGTCTGGGCGGGGGGCTGGGAGCACCCCCGCCTTCCTGATCGGTTTGGCGACAGGGGGCCCATGCGGATCGGGGCCCGAGGTCGTGGGGCCTAAGCTCCTGTGGTCCTGGGGCCCTAGGTTCCCGTAAGCGCGGTTTTGGGGACGGTTCAGGGACAGTGCAGGGAGGAAAAGTGCAGAAGAAGGTGCGACCAGGGTTCGGTTCCTTTTAACGACGGCTTTCATGCCCTCGGTGCCGGAAGACGCTGCGAAGACCGTTGCCGACTTGGGGCCTGCCGTATCGGCCTGGGCCCGCGTTCCCGACCGGCCGGCGGCGGGGTTTCGGCTGTGCCGGGCAACGAACGCGAAGCCTTCGGGCCAGGTCGCCGACGCCGTCTCCCGAGGGGCGGGATGGCCGCAAGGGCCGGCCTTCCGGCCTCGCCTACGCATGGGCGGGGGGCTCTTTCCTGCTACCTTCAACCAGGCCTCGCCCAAGGGCCGTAGCGGTGGAGTGTCCATGCTGCCCCCGCCTAAAGGCCGTGCGTCCAGTCTTTTTGGCCGTTCCGGGCCTTGGCGCGATTCGAGAAGCTGTGACCGCAAGGCGCCGCACGACATCCCGTCTGTTGTGGCGCTGGAGTGAAGGACCGCCCGGCAGTGCAGCCGGTGAGGGTGCGGGCCCAGCCCCGGGCCCTTTGAGCCCGATGTGGTAGACTGCCGGTGTCGGGAAGGCCCGGCCTTATTCGGAGGAAGCGACCGGCCCCACGGGTCGGCCGCATCCATGGGGGAGGGGAGAGCGTGCGGCGGGATTTACCGACGGCGCGCTCCCGCGGTTCCCGTGCCGCTGGGATGGCGGCCGTTTGGGGAAGGCCGCTCCAAGGCCCGAAGGTGCCGCGGGTCACGCCGGCGTTTTGGCTCATCAAGGGGTTGTCGACGGCCTTCGGCGAGGCGACGTCAGACTTCTCGGTGCATCATGGGAATCCCTACCTGGCGGTGATGGCCGGGGCGCTGGGCTTCCTGGTGGCGTTCGCCCTGCAGTGGAGCGCCCGGCGCTACGTGGCCTGGCGCTATTGGTTGCTGGTCGTGATGGTGGCGGTCTTCGGCACCATGGTAGCCGACGTCCTGCACGTCGTGGTCGGGGTGCCTTATGCCTGGTCGACGGCGATGTTTGCCGTCCTCCTCACGGCCGTCTTCGTGGGCTGGTACCGGAAAGAGGGCACCCTGTCTATCCACGCCATCAACACGCGCCGCCGGGAGGCGTTTTACTGGGCGGCAGTGGTGGCCACTTTTGCCATGGGCACTGCCACCGGGGACATGACGGCGGTGGCCTTCCACTGGGGGTATCTTCGCTCTGGCCTCATTTTCGCCTGCCTGTTTGCGCTCGCCTTGGTGGCCCGGTGGGCGGGGGCCCATCCCGTGTTGGCCTTTTGGGCGGCATACGTCCTGACCCGACCGCTCGGGGCTTCCTTTGCCGATTGGTTTGGAAAGCCGGTGGCCTTGGGCGGCCTCGGCTACGGCGATGGCGCCGTGGCCGGGGTCCTGGCCTTACCCATCGTGGGGTTGGTGGCGGCGGTCAGCGTAGGGCGGCTCGACGCCCCCCGGGAGGCGCCGGCCGGCGTGCAGCCGGAATCCTCGGGCGGATGAGGGGCGAGATGGGCCGGATGCGGCCTGGGGGCACCTGGCGCCCGGGGACCGGGATGCGAAAGTGCCCGGCCCCGCCGTGGCCGGGCGCTTTTTAGCGGAGCGCGGGGTAGAGGGGCTCAGGCGCCCAGTGCCCCTACCGTCGGCGGCGCCACCAGGAGGGCCAACAGCGCCCCTAAAAGGGCCAGGTTCCTCAAGAAATCGACCTGGTCCCCTTGGCGGGCCTGGGGATCAGAGACGGCCCAGCAGTGGCGCACGCCTAAGGAGAAGCCGAGCAGGGCAATGGCCAAGACGATGGCCGCTGATACCCGAGCCGTCCCCAGGATCCACATCACCCCTCCGTAGAGCAGCATCAGCCCCGAGCAGAGGACTGCAGCACCGGGGGCGGGAATGCCTTTGTAGGCGGCGTAACCCTTGAGGGCAAGGTAGTGGGTGAAATGGTGAATCCCCTGGTAGAGAAAGTAGAGAAAGAAGCGGCCGAAGAGCAGGCGACCGATAAACGCCGCGATGGCCATGGATGATCCCTCCCTGTTTTCCCCCGAAAGGCAGCGGAATGCCGTCAGCCGCCGCACGCCATGCGCGCCCTATCCTTCCACTATAAAAGTCACTTACTAAATGTAAATAAGGCCCGGGCTCTGTACCTGGCAGAGTCGGCGGGCCCAGGTCCGCGGGGCGGCCCGAATTAAGAGCGGATGGCCGGCGGCGAATAGGCGCGGCGGTGCGAAGACGACCGACGGCGGTGCCGAAGAAAGTACCAGACCCAAAACCACGGATGCCCCGAGCGGTGGCGATGGCAGCGAGCGCGGGGCGTATGCGATCGCGAAGTCGCGGAGTTCACGGGGATCCCTCCCTTGGTCTCAAGCGGTTTTAGCCCCACCGGCGCACCGTATCGCACAGCAGTGCGCACAGCGCTCATCCCACCATATGCAAACGCCTCCAGCGTTGCTACCCGTTTCCAGGAGAAGCTGGAACCCTTTCCCCCGGGAGCGCATACGGTAAGGCAAACCCAAAAGGAGGGAATCCACAGTGGCCTATAGCTCGGGCTCCTCGTTAGACGACCTGCTGCCCTTCCTGTTGTTGGGGCGGCACCATGACCTTTTGCCACTCCTGCTGCTGTTGGGCGGTGAGCGGGGGTTCTCCTCGAGCTCGCACTACGACAACGAATCCGAGTCGTCGTCGGCGACGCCCTCTCCCGTCACCTTCGCCGCCTACCTGGCAGGGTTGATCGGGGACGTGATCGAAATCACCACGGCCCCGCCCTTCGGGCCGGTGGTCATCGGCCGGCTGACCGAAGTCTCGACCGACCACGTCATCCTGCGCAACGTGGTCATCTCCGGCATCGCGCCCTTGGCTTTTCACGAACGGTTTGCCGTGCCCATCCCGGCCATCGTCTCGGTCCGCCGCACCTCTCCCTTCGAGCAGCTCATCCCCTTTCTCTTCCGGGAGCGCAGCTCGAGTTGACCGCACGCCCCGCGGGAGGGACCTTGCCGCGACCGGCCGTCCCCGAGGCAACGGCGGCCGGTCAGCGGCGCAGGTATTGACGCAGAAGTTCGCCCCAGTCCCCTCCGGTGCGCGTGCGCTCGCCGCCGCTGGCTGCGGCCTGGCTCAACGCCTCGACGAGGGGGGAGGACGGCCCGAACAGGGTCTTGAGTTCGCTGCCGCTACGGTGCAACAGCCCGTCGAGGGCGTCGACGGCCAAGGATAAGGCGGCGAGCGAGAGCGCAGTCTGTTGCAACTCCTCGGCCAAGGCCGAACGCGCGGCGCCTGCGGCACCGGGGGCAGGGCGGGGCGAGGGGGCAGCGGTCGCTTCCGCCGTCGGGGCGGCCGGTTCCGGATTGGACGAAGGATTAGGGTCCGATTCGGTGGGCGCTTTAGGTTCCTCGTGCTTTTGGCTCCAGTCGACGTCTTTCCATTCGAGGTCCCGGTCCCATCGCCCTTTGAGCGGCGCGTGGGGCGCGGGGGCCGCCGAACCCTCCTTCAGGGCCGTGGCCTCAGGCGGTTTGAAGGCAGCCGAAGGGGGGACTTTCTCGCTCATCTCGGTGGCTCCTTTCCCAGACTACCGGCATTGTATGCCGTCGGCGGGCCGGCTATGAGACGGGACGGCTCGCCCCGGCAGGAGCGGGAGGTGCGGGGATGCAGGCGGTGTGGGAGGCGGTGCCGACCTTCGAGGCCGCGGCGTACGTGGGCAGAGGGGGCGAGGGGGGATCGCACCCGATTTTGTTGCGAATCCAAGACGGACGCGTGGTGCATGTCAAGCTGCAGCACAATCCCCAGACGACGCGGAGCCTCGCCAGCGATTGGATCGGCACCCTTCTGGCGCGGGGCCTCGGGGCACCGGTGCCTGAGGTGGTGCTGGTGTCCATTCCCTTTGAACACCTCGCCCGCCTTCCGCAGCTTAAGCGCATCCGCTGGCGTCCAGGGCTCCAGTTTGGGACGTGGTACGTGGCCGGGGCCCGCCCGGTGGACTCGCGCTTGGATTGGCGGAAGGTCCAGAACTGGTCGGCGCTGCCCTTGGTGGCCTTGGTAGAGACTTGGCTACACAACCAGGACCTCAAGTCGTCCCATCTTTTGCTATGTCCGGCCGGCGACGGCTTTCGCTTGATGGCCACCGACCATGGCTTCATCTTGCCGGGAGGGCCAGGATGGACGGTGGACGATTTGGCGCGGTCGCGTACCGTCTTCCCGGCCCCCGGGCTGCTGACGCGCCTTGCGCTCTCGGTGCCGGTGCGCTTTGATTTCGGCCCTGCGCTTCAGGTCTGCACGGCCGTGCGCCGGCAGGAGCTCGAGGCGCTGGTCGCGTCGGTGCCTCGGGAATGGGGGCTGTCGCGGCGGCGGCGCGAGGCCTTGGTCGATTTTCTGCGCGCGCGGCGAGACCGCCTGGCTCCGGTGGCCCATCGGCTGGAGGCACTGTGGAACCACGGCAAGGGGGGCGATTCGGGCATGGCCGCAGCAAAGGAGGACGAGGATGGGGGATAGCTGGGTGGCCCTGACCGATGACGGTCGGGGCGGTGTTTGTTTGGAATGCCGGGCGCTGGCCATCGACCCCGATCTGGCGCGGTTTTTGCGCCACCAAGACCCCGCCACTTGGCCGCAGTGGATCCGGTTGGCCCTGGCCGTGGGCGGTGCGGCCGTGTCTGGCATGGGCAACACCGCCCTGCCGGCATGGTGGGTGGCGCTCTTGGAAGGGGAGGACCCGCGCGAATGGCTCACTCGTTGGGCCGCCGAGCGTTCCGAGGTGGCGCCGTGGCTGGATCGCTGGGCCCGGCACCGCGACCCCGACCCCCGCCAGGTCTTGCGGGAGGCGGTGGAATCTTTGGCCCAACAGCTGCAACAGGCGCTGTTGCGCCGCTTGGAGGCCGACGGCGGATCCTAAATGAGCGTGCGGTCCGGGCTTGGCCGGACCGCACCGTCACTCGGGCAGCTCAATCCACAAGGCCCCGTCCTGGACCCGCACCGGAAAGGTGGCGATGGGGGCCGCGGCCGGAAACCGCAGCGCTTGGCCGGTACGCATGTCGAACTGGCCTCCGTGCCTCGGGCAGATGATGCGGTAGCCGACCTGCTCCCCCTCTGACAGCGAGGCCTCGGCGTGCGAGCAGAGGTCATCCGTGGCGTAAAACGCGTCGCCCACTCGCCACAGCGCCACCTCCCATCCGTCGACGGCCACGGCCCGCGGCGCCCCTTCGGCGACGGTGTCGGCCGCCGCTACCTTGACCCAACGCCCCACTAGCCGATGGCTCCTTCCATCTCGAACTTGATGAGCCGATTCATTTCCACCGCAAACTCCATAGGCAGTTCGCGGGTGAAGGGCTCGATGAAGCCGAGGACGATGAGCCGGGTGGCCTCCTCTTCACTCAACCCGCGCGACATCAGGTAGAAGAGCTGCTCCTCGCTGACCTTGGTCACAGTGGCCTCGTGCTCCATCTTGGCCGCGTTGGTGTCGACTTCGGCAGTGGGAATGGTATCCGAGGCCGACTCGGCGTCCAGGATGAGGGTGTCGCACTTGACGTGGCTGTGGGCGCCCTCGGCTTCAGGGGCGAAGTGCACCAGCCCGCGGTAGGTGGCCTTGCCGCCCCGTTGGCTGATGGACTTGGAGACGATGGTGGAGGAGGTGTGGGGCGCGGCGTGGATCATCTTGGCGCCGGTGTCCTGGTGTTGGCCGCGGCTGGCCACGGCGATGGAGAGCACCATCCCCCGGGCGCCTTCGCCGACCAGGTAGACGGCCGGGTATTTCATGGTCGCCTTCGAGCCGAAGTTGCCGTCGATCCATTCCATGGTGGCGTTCTTGTAGGCCACGGCCCGCTTGGTCACCAGGTTGTAGACGTTCGGGGCCCAGTTCTGCACTGTGGTGTAGCGCATGCGGGCGCCCTCCTTGACCAGGATCTCCACCACCGCCGAGTGCAGCGACTCGGTGCTGTAGACCGGGGCCGTGCACCCCTCCACATAGTGGCCGAAAGACCCTTCGTCGGCGATGATCAAAGTGCGCTCGAACTGTCCCATGTTCTGGGAGTTAATCCGGAAGTAGGCCTGCAAGGGGATGTCGCACCGGACTCCCTTGGGGAGATAGACGAAGGAGCCCCCTGACCACACCGCCGAGTTGAGGGCCGCGAACTTGTTGTCTTCGGGCGGGATGACGGTGCCGAAGTACTCGCGCACCAGCTCAGGGTATTCGCGCACGGCGGTGTCGGTGTCGCAGAAGATGATCCCCTTCTCCTCTAAATCCTTGCGAATGCTGTGGTAGACCACCTCGGACTCATACTGCGCCGAGACGCCGGCCAGAAACTTCTGTTCCGCCTCGGGGATGCCGAGCCGGTCAAAGGTGTCCTTGATGGCTTGGGGCACCTCGTCCCAGGTGCGCCCCTGCCGCTCCGACGGTTTGACGTAATAGATGATGTCGTCGAAGTTGAGCTGGCTGAGGTCGGCGCCCCAGGTGGGCATCGGCTTGCGCAAAAACACGTCCAAGGCGTGCAGGCGGAAGTCCAGCATCCACTTGGGCTCGCCCTTGATGCGGGAGATATCTTCCACCGTCTGGCGCGTCAGGCCCCGCTGGAACTTCAAGACGCCGACGTCGCCGTCGTTGAAGCCGTACTGGTACTCGGTGTGGACGATGGGTTCGGTGGCCACGTGATCCCCTCCCTTTGTCGCCGCAGGCTCCGCCCGCGGGCGATTCTACGCGTCCCCCGCTGGGTTCGGGGGAGAGCCCGACAGCGCCTGCTCCAAGGCGTTGTGCGCCAACGTGGCGCACTTGACCCGACTGGGATACCGGGAAACTCCCGACAAGGCCTCTAACTCGCCCAAGTCGTGCTGGGGCCGCTCACCGGTCAAAAACCGCTTGAAATCGCGGGCCAGGCCCAGCGCCTCCTCCACGGTCTTGCCTTTGACGGCTTCGGTCATCATCGAGGCCGAGGCCATACTGATGGCGCATCCATGACCGGTGAAGCGGATGTCGACCACCCGCTGGTCTACCACCTTGACGTCGAGCCGGATCTGGTCCCCACAGGTGGGGTTGAGTAGGCCCACGGTCGCAGTGGCGTCGGGCAACTGCCCGCGGTTGCGCGGCGATCGGTTGTGGTCGAGGATGGTTTCCCGGTATAGCGCTTCCAGTGAATCGTCCGTGCTCATTGGCCAAAGTACCTCTTCGTGGCTTCGACCGCCTCCACCAGACGGTCGATGTCCGACTCGTCGTTGTACAGGTAGAAGCTGGCGCGGGCGGTGGACCCCACGTCCAGCCACTGCATCAACGGCTGGCAACAGTGATGGCCGGCGCGAATGGCCACGCCGTGGGCATCGAAGACTTGGGCCACGTCGTGGGGATGGATACCGGCTAGATTGAACGCCACCAGTCCGCCCCGCGGGGCCGGCGGCCCGTACACCGTGACTCCCGGCACGGAAGCCAAGCGCCGGTAGGCGAGTTCCCCGAGGCGACGGTCGTGGGCCTCGATGGCCTCCATGCCGATGGCTGTCAGGTAGTCCACGGCGGCCCCCAACCCCACGGCCCCGGCGATGTTGGGGGTTCCGCCTTCGAACTTAGCCGGTACGGCAGCCCACGTGGCGGCGTCGCGGCTGACGTAGGCGATCATCTCCCCGCCGTAGAGGATGGGGTCCATCTCCTCCAAGCGCTCCATGCGCCCCCACAGCACGCCGATGCCGGTAGGCCCACACATCTTGTGCCCCGAAAAGGCCAGAAAATCGGCGCCCAATTCCTGGACGCGCGTGACTTGATGGGGCACGGACTGTGCGCCGTCGACCACCATCACGGCGCCCACCGCATGGGCCATCTCGGCAATGGCCGCGATGGGGTTGATGGTGCCGAGCACGTTGGAGAGGGCCGACAAGGCGACGAGCCGCGTTTTCGGCCCGATGACGCGCGCTGCGCTTTGCAGGTCGATCGTCCCGTCCGGCGAAAGCTCAATGAACCGCAGCCGCGCCCCCGTCTGCCGACACACCTGCTGCCACGGGATGAGGTTGGAGTGATGCTCCATGGGGGAGGTGACGACCTCGTCACCGGGCTTGAGGTGCCGGGCTGCCCAGCCGCGGGCCACGAAATTGAGGCCTTCGGTGGTCCCGCGCGTGAACACCACCTCTTCCGGCCGCTCGGCGCCGATGAACGCGGCCACCTTCTGCCGCGCCCCCTCGTACAGGGCGGTCGCCTCATCGGCCAAGGTGTGCACGCTGCGGTGCACGTTGGCGTTCGACTGCTCGTAGTACCGGCGCACAGCCTCCAGCACTGCCCGCGGCTTCTGCGCAGTGGCGGCAGAGTCGAGGTAGACCAAGGGGTGCCCGTGGACCTCGCGCCCAAGGATGGGAAAGTCGCGCTTACAGGATGCCAAGGTCGCTGTCATTCCCGGATCTTCCTTTCCACCCGCTCCCAGACCAGGTCGCGCACGGCATCTTGGGGGAGGCGGTCGATGACCGGGGCCAGGAACCCGTGTACCACCAGGCGCACGGCTTCGATTTCCGGCAGTCCCCGCGACATCAAGTAGTGCAGCGTGCTCTCTTCCACCGGGCCGGCACTGGCGGCGTGCGCCGCAAAGACGTCGTGCTCGTCGATCAGGAGCGAGGGCACCGCCTCGGCGCGCGCCGTCGGCGACAGCATCAACGTCTCCTCCCGCTGCCGGGCGTGGCTGCCGCGGGCGCCGCGACGGATGTGGGTGACGGCCGTCACGGCGCTGCGGGCGCGGCCGTTCATCACCCCGCGCGCGAAGAGGTCGCTCTGGCTGTGCGCCGCTGCGTGTTCGGTGATGGCGGTGTACTCCTGCTGTTGGGCGCGGTTGCCGAAAAACACCACCGTGGTGCGCCCCTCGGCTCCGGGCCCCTCCAGCGCGGTAAATTGCCGTCCGGCCAGCACTCCGGCGCCAAATTCGCCCAGGTTCCACGACATCTGCCCGTCGCGCGCCACCCGTGCCGCCCGATGCACGACCGCATCCACCGAGGGACCGAGGTCTTGGATGGCGTTGTACTCCACGCGGGCTCCCTCCCCGGCGAACACCTCGACCACTGCCGACAGCAGGCGGCGCGCGGCCCCTTCGGGTTCCTGGCTTACGTAGCGCTCGATCACCCGCACCTGGCTTTCGCGGTCGGCGATGAGGAGGGTGCGCGGGTATAAGGTCACGGCGCTATCTTCTATACAGTACTCGACGGTGACGGGTTCCGTCAGCTGCACCCGCGGCGGAACGTAGAGGAAGACGCCGTGTTGCCAGAGTGCGGCGTTGAGCGCGGCGAACTTCGCGCCCTCGGTTCCGACGGCACCGTCGCCCACAGGTTCCGCCGCCAGTGCTTGGCCGAGGTACTGGCGCACCAATTCCGGTGCTCGCCGCACGGCATCGGCCAGGTTCCAGCACAGCACGCCGGCCGCCGTCCAAGCCGCCGGCAAGGGCGTAGAGCGGTAGCCGCCACGGGTAATTCGGATCCCATCGCGCGGCGCTGCCGGGACCGCCGGGACCCCTTCGGCCAACACCGGCGCATCCTCCCAGCGGCGCGCCCGGAGGGCACTTTTGGCGCGCTGGGGCAGGGCAGCAGTCGCCGCCAGGGTGCCGGCTTGGTGGCGCGCCTGCGTCAGCCACGGCGGCTCACCCTGATAGTGTTCGGCCACAAAGGCCGCGATGGACGCGGCGTCGGCAGCTGCCAGCGTGACCACGGCAGTATCCTGTTCCATGCTCGGACCTCCTCAGGACCCTGACCCGGAGGCGGCCAGCTCGGCGCGCACCCAGTCGTACCCTTTAGCTTCCAGTTCCTGGGCCAAAGCCCGATCGCCCGACTTCACGATGCGCCCGTCCACCATGATGTGGACGTGGTCGACCGGCAGGTACTGCAGGATCCGCTGGTAGTGGGTGATCAACAACACCCCAAATTCTGGGCCCATCAGGGCCTGGACTCCCTTGGCCACCACCTTGATGGCGTCGATGTCGAGCCCGGAGTCGATCTCGTCTAGCACTGCGATGCGGGGACGCAAAAGCAACATCTGGAGGATTTCGTTGCGCTTCTTCTCGCCTCCGGAAAATCCTTCGTTGAGGTAACGGTTGGCAAAGTGCGGATCCATCTCCAGAAGCCGCATCGCTTCATCCAACTGGTCCCGGAACTGCTTGAGGGGGATGGGATCGGTCTCCGGACGGCGCGCGTTGATGGCCGCGCGCAGGAAGTTGGCGGTGGTGACCCCCGACACCTCACTCGGGTACTGCATGGCCAAAAACAGGCCCGCTCGCGCCCGGGCGTCGGGCTTCATGGCCAGAAGGTCCTGTCCATCCAAGGTGACGCTTCCCGCCGTCACCTGGTAGCGCGGGTGTCCCATCAGCGTCTGGGCCAACGAGGTTTTGCCGGTGCCATTCGGCCCCATGACGGCGTGCACCTCGCCGCCTTTGACGGTGAGGGTGACGCCCTTTAGAATCGGCTGGTCGTCCACCGCGACGTGAAGGTCGCGGATCGCTAGAATCGGTGTTGCCATTGCCCACTCCCCCGGCGGCCCAATCTATTTCCGACTATTTCACTCAGTTTTACCACGATCCTAGTCTACCCTGCTGCCGGCAAAAGTCAATAGCGGCCTGGCGGGCCGCGGGTAGGGAGACCCAGGGCAGCGAGCCATGGTATACTAAAACCAGACCGGGGGAGAGGGGACATGCAGGGTGTGGCGCATCTTCCAGCCGAGACTCTACGTCCCGTCGATCTATGAAGTCGATTTGGGCCATCTGGCCGGGGCTGGGTACAAAGGGATTATCCTCGACCTGGATAACACCTTGGTGCCGTGGAACCATGCCCAGGCGCCGCGTGAGCTGTTGCAATGGGTGGAGCGCGCGCGCGGAGCAGGGTTGCAATTATGCATCGTCTCCAACAATTTAGCCGAGCGGGTGGAGCGATTTGCGACGCAGCTTGGAGTCATGCACATCGCCCGCGCCGGCAAGCCCCAGCGGCGCGCGTTCACCCGGGCCATGGGCAAGATGGGGACCCAAGTGGACAACACCGTCGTCATCGGCGATCAGGTCTTCACCGACATTTGGGGCGGCAACCGCCTTTCGCTCTTCACCATCCTGGTGCAGCCGGTCGATGCGCGAGAGCTCGTCTGGACTCGTTGGATGCGGCACATGGAGCGGTGGGTGGCCCGTCGAGGACTGAAGGACGTGGTCGGCGGCTGAGGGGGGATGGATGCGGCCCCTTCGGCGGTGAAGAGAGGAGCAGAGGCATGGCAGATGAGGTCCGGCTGTACGCCGTGTTTGGGTATCCCGTGGCGCACTCCTTGTCGCCGCGCCTGCACAATCACGCCTTTCGCCAAGAGGGCATGGCGTGTTACTACGTGCCGGTGGCAGTGAAGCCGGAAGAGCTCGCGGTCAAATTGGAGGCCTTTTATACTGTGGGCGGGCGCGGCGTGAACCTGACCCGCCCGCTCAAAGAGACGGTGCTCCCGCTGTTGGCCGGTGCCTCCTCCTGGGTACAAGCCACGGGGGCGGCCAATACCCTGCGCTGGAGCGAGGCGGGGTGGGTAGGCGACAACACCGACGTCCAAGCCCTGGTGACGCGGATTGGACCGTGGGCCGAGAGCCATCGCGGGCAGCGGGTGCTGGTCTTGGGCGCTGGTGGGGCGGCTCGGGCGACCGTGGCCGGATTTCGCCATCTGGGGCTTCGGCCGGTGGTGGCGGCACGGCGGCCGGAGCGGGTAACCTTTGCCGAGGAGGCGATTGCCTGGGAGGCGGCGCCTTTGGCCGGGCCGTGGGCGGCCGTGGTGAACGCCACGCCGCTCGGGCAGCGGGGCGAGTCGCCGCTGACGCTGGAGGTACCGCTCGAAGCCGGCCAGACCTTGGTCGTGGACTGGGTGTACGTGCCGCGCACGACGGCACTTTTGGCCCGCGCGCGGGCGCTCGGTTGCCCGACCGTGGACGGGTTGGAGCTCCTGGTGCTTCAGGCCCGCCACGCGTGGCAACACTGGTTCGGCCGCTTGGGGCCGGAGTCCTTGGCCGAGGCCGTGGCCGATCTGGACCATGCATGAGGGGTGGGCGGCGGCCCAAGCGTCGACCTTGGCGGCACTGGGCTTGCCGTGGGCCGGCGGCGGCACGGTGCCGAGTTGGCGGCGGCGCGGGTATGCGGCGGGCACGGCGGCAGTCTTGGGGGGATGGATGGCGTTTGCCCTGCCGAATTGGCCGAGCTGGCTTGTGGCGGCGTTGGCGGCCGTGTGGGCGGCCGTGGCGTGGGTAGACGGGACCGAGGCCATCATCCCTAACCGCTTGGTGGCGTTGACGGTGGCCTTAGGCGGCCTCGGGCGCGCGTTCGGGCACGACGGCCTTTGGCCGCAGGCGGTACTGATGGGGGTGGGCTTGTTTTTGTTTTTGGGTGTGGCCCACCTGTGGTCGCGAGGCGGCTTAGGCATGGGCGACGTCAAGTTCGGAGCCGCGTTGGGTTTTGCGTTGGCGTGGCCGACGGCAGTGTGGACCACGGCCCTTGGCCTGTGGACGGCTGCGGCGTGGGCCGGTATCGGGATGTGGCTCGGCCGACGGCCTCCGAAGCGCGCCATCGCCCTGGGCCCCTTCTTGGTGTTGGGAGCCGTCATCGGGCTGACGGTGTGGCCGCGGCACTGAACAGGCGGGTCGGGCCATCGGACAACCAAACAATTGGACCAGACAATTGGATAAGCGGAAACAATGCGGGGGAAAGGGGTAGGTACGTTGGGTCGGTGGCGGTGGTTGACGGCAGGCGAGTCGCATGGGCCGGGCTTGGTGGGGATCGTAGAAGGGGTGCCGGCGGGGGTGCCGCTGACCCGCGAGACCATCGACCGCGACTTGGCCCGCCGGCAGAAGGGGTACGGCCGAGGCGGACGCATGTCCATCGAGCGCGACGCCGTCCAGATCTGGGGCGGGGTGCGCCACGGGCGTACCTTGGGTTCGCCGGTGGCACTGGTAGTACCCAACCGCGACTTCGAGAACTGGCGTGAGAGCATGTCGCCGGATCCGGGCCAGCCCGACCGCGTGGTGACGCGCCCCCGCCCAGGCCACGCCGACCTCGTGGGCGGCATCAAGTACCGGCACCGCGACCTGCGCAACGTCCTGGAGCGCGCCTCGGCCCGGGAGACCACCATGCGAGTGGCTCTGGGGGCAGTGGCCCGCGCCTTTTTGGAGGCCGTGGGGATCCGGGTGACGGGCCATGTGCTCCGCATCGGGGACGTGGCTGTGGCCGAGCGCGAATGGAGCTGGGAAGCGCTTCAGCGCGCCGAGGACTCGCCGGTGCGGGTGGCCGATCCCAGTGTGGAGGCGGAGATGATGGCCCGCATCGACCAGGCCAAGGCCGACGGCGACACCTTGGGTGGAGTGTTCGAGGTGGTGGCCTTCGGCCTGCCGGTGGGCTTGGGCAGTTACGTGCATTGGGACCGGCGCCTGGAAGGGCAGCTGGCCCAGGCCTTGATCTCCATCCCGGCCATGAAGGCGGTAGAGGTGGGAACGGGATTTGCCCAGGCCGAAAAGCCTGGATCGGCCGTGCACGACCCCATTCGTTGGACCCAAGCGCACGGGTGGGAGCGCGCCTCGAACCGCGCCGGCGGCATCGAGGGGGGGATCACCACCGGCATGCCGCTGCGCGTCCGGGTGGCGATGAAACCCTTGTCCACGTTGATGTCGCCGCTTGGGTCGGTGGACATCGAGAGCAAGGAGCCGTTCTTGGCTCAGGTAGAGCGTTCCGACGTCACGGCCGTCCCTGCCGCCAGCGTGGTAGGGGAGGCCATGGTCTTGCACGTCTTGGCCGACGCCGTGCTGGAAAAGTTTGGGGGCGATTCGCTGGAGGAGGTCGCCCAGCGCATGCACCAGTGGGAGCAGTATGTCCGAACGTATTAAGCCGAACCGCCACCTTGTGTTGATGGGCATGATGGGGAGCGGCAAAAGCACCATCGGTCCCATCTTGGCCCAGGCCCTCGGCCGCCCGTTCATTGACCTCGACGAGGAGGTGGCACGGCGGGCCCAAAAGCCGATTCCGGCCATCTTCGCGGAGGAGGGCGAGGCGGGGTTCCGCTGCCGAGAAGTCGCCACCCTGGCCGCCGTTCTGGCGGGGCCGCCGGCAGTGGTGGCCCTGGGCGGGGGAACCGTGGAGGAGCCTGGGGCCCGCCGATTGGTCGAGTCCGAGTGGGTGGTGTGGCTCGACGCCCCGCCGGAGGTTTTACGGGAGCGGGTGGGGGCCGATTCCGAGCGGCCCATGCTCCGACCTGATCCTGCCCGGCGCCTTCGGGAACTCGATGCCCGGCGGCGCCCCTGGTATCAAAGTTTGCAACGGTTTCGGGTGCGGACCGACACCGCCGATCCGTCGACGGTGGCAGCGCAGGTGGTAGACGCGTGGCGCGCACAGGCAGGGCCGAGTCCCTTGCGGGTGGAGGCGCCGGCGTGGCAGGTCAGCGCAGTGGTGCCAAGAAGCCCGGTGTTTCGGTGGGGAGACTGGCTGGACCTCGGCCCTGCCCCAGGGTTGGTGGTGGCAGATCCCGCCGTGGCCGAATACGCCGGCACAGTGACGGAGGAGCTTTTGGCCGAGGGCGCGCGGGTCGGGGTCCACTGGCTGGAAGGTGGAGAGTCGGCCAAGGCGGTGGAGGCTTTGCCGGCATTGTGGGCAGCCATGGGGGAGGCCGGCCTGACGCGCGACAGCTGGGTGGTGGCAGTCGGCGGCGGCGTGGTGACCGATGTGGCCGGATTCGCCGCAGCCACCTATCTACGGGGGGTGCCATGGGCCGCCGTGCCTACCACCCTCTTGGGCCAGGTCGATGCCGCCATCGGGGGCAAGGTGGCGGTCAACCTTCCGGCCGGGAAGAACCTGGTGGGGGCGTTTTACCTGCCCCGGCTGGTGCTGTTGGACCTTCGCCCCTTGTCTACGCTGCCGGCGGCCGAGTGGCGGGCCGGGTTGGGCGAAGTGGTGAAGTCGGCCCTGATCGCCGGCGGGTGGCTGTGGGAGGCGCTGTGCCGCGGTGTGCCGCCCATCGGGCAGATCGGGCCGGAATGGGAGGCCATCATCCGTCACACGGCCGCCGTCAAGGTCGAGGTGGTGCGGCGCGACCCTTTTGAGGCCCACGAGCGGATGTTTTTAAACTTCGGCCACACCGTCGGCCACGCCTTGGAGCAGGTCTTGGGCTACGGGACGCTCAAGCACGGCGAGGCGGTAGGCCTCGGATGCCTGGTCGCCTTGCGCCTGTCCGAGCGGCGATTCGGACTGGATCCGGCTGTCCGCGCGACCGTAGGGACATGGCTTTCGGCCTGGGGACTGCCCACCCGCCTGCCTCACGTCGATGCGAGCCGACTCCAGGCCGCTCTGCGCCGGGACAAGAAGGCGCGTGGCTTCGGGCTGCAGTGGATACTGCTAAAAGAAGTAGGCCGTCCCGAGGTGGTGCGCGACGTGCCTTGGGAGTGGGTAGCAGAGGCCTTGGCGGAGCTCGGGCTCCCGGCCGAAGGGTAACCCCCCTTTGGGGGGCCGACGCCGGTGCTCCCGGCGCAAGGAAACGGGGAAGGAGAGGAAGGAGGCGGCAGCGCATGGGCGAGGTGCCCCAGGACCGCCGCTATACGCCCGACCACCTATGGGTGGACGCCCAGGGGCGGGTCGGAATCACCGCGTATGGGGCGGCGGCGCTCGGGGACGTGGTGTTCGTCGAACTGCCGGCAGTCGGGCAGGCGATTGGGGCGGGTGAGCGGTTTGGAACCGTGGAGTCGGTCAAATCCACCGCCGAGCTGAAAAGTCCGGTCGATGGCACCGTGACGGCCGTCAACGCGAAGATCCACGACCATCCGGAGCTGATCAACGAAGACCCCTACGGAGAAGGCTGGTTGATTACGGTCGCGGTGTCTCGCACCGGGGCCTTGTTGGCGCCCGCAGAGTACGCCCACCAGGTCGAGACCGCGTCGCCGTAAGGCCGTAAGGCCGCGCCCAAGCGCGGGCGGTTTGTGTTAAGCTTAGGGCGTTGAAGGCAAAAGACGGGGGTGCGCCGTCTCGGGATGGGGGTCGGGCGGCGTCAGGGCAGTAGAAGAAGGGCAGGAGCGTGAACCGATGCAAGTGGTGACGTCCCACCTCAAGGCGGTGGACCCCGAGGTGTACGACGCCATTCGGCGCGAAGAGGCGCGCCAGGCGGGCCACCTCGAGTTGATCGCGTCCGAAAACTGGACCTCGCCCGCAGTGCGGGAAGCGGTGGGGTCGGTCATGACCGACAAGTACGCCGAGGGTTACCCGGGCCACCGCTACTACGGGGGGTGCGAATTCGTCGACGTGGTCGAACAGTTGGCGATCGACCGCGTCAAGCGACTCTTCGGGGCGGCCTACGCCAACGTGCAGCCCCACGCCGGCGCTCCGGCCAATACCGCTGTCTACTTGGCCGCTCTGAAGCCGGGCGACCGCATCCTGGGTATGGACCTCGCCCACGGCGGCCACCTCACCCATGGCAGCGCCGTGAACCTCTCGGGCCAGCTGTACCAGGTGGCGCACTACGGGGTGTCGCCGCGCGACCATCGCCTGGATATGGACGCCGTGCGCGACATCGCCCGGCGGTTTCGTCCGCAGCTGATCGTGGCCGGCGCCTCGGCCTACCCGCGGCAGATCGATTTTCGGGCCTTTCGGCACATCGCCGATGAGGTGGGTGCCCTCTTAATGGTGGACATGGCCCACATCGCGGGGTTGGTGGCGGCAGGCCTGCACCCTAATCCGGTGGAAGTGGCGGATTTCGTGACCTCTACCACTCACAAGACCTTGCGCGGCCCGCGCGGCGGGTTCATCTTGGCCAAGCCAGAATGGGGCAAGGCCATCGACAAGGCGGTCTTCCCGGGTCTGCAGGGGGGGCCTCTGATGAACCTCATCGCCGGCAAGGCGGTGGCCTTTGGGGAGGCCTTGCAGCCCGCCTTTCGCCGCTACCAGGAGCAGGTGGTCCAAAACGCCGCCCGCTTGGCCCGCGGTCTTATGGAGCGCGGGCTGCCGCTGATTTCGGGCGGCACCGACAACCACCTCATGTTGGTCAACGTCAAGGCCGTGGGCATCACCGGCAAGGAGGCGCAGGACCGGCTGGATT
This sequence comes from Bacillota bacterium, assembly GCA_023511625.1. GTDB lineage: Bacteria > Bacillota > Sulfobacillia > Sulfobacillales > Sulfobacillaceae > JAIMAE01. The sequence continues at coordinate 53,853 of JAIMBD010000003.1, forward strand.
GGGTGGGCATCACCGTCAACAAGAACACCATTCCCTTCGAGACGGAGAAACCGACGGTGGCATCGGGCATCCGCATCGGCACGCCGCAGGTGACCACCCGGGGCATGGGGCTTGAGGAGATGGACGAGTTGGCGGATATCATCGCCGGCGTCATCAAGGCGCCGCCGAGCTTCGACCCGGCTCCCTACCGGGCCCGGGTCAAGAGCCTGTGCCGACGCTTTCCCCTGCCTGGCATCGACCCGGAGGAGCCATGGGCCGATTGAGGCTGGCGGTGGTCAACGGGCCCAACTTGGGGCGACTCGGGCGCCGCGAGCCGGCCGTGTACGGCCAGACGACGTGGCCGGAGATTTGGGCGGAACTCTGTGCCGCCTTCCCCGACATTGAACTGGAGGCGTTTCAGTCCAACCACGAGGGGGCGCTCATCGACTACCTCGAGGGGCTGGCAGACCGCGGGGTGGCGGGGGTGGTGATCAACCCCGGGGCATTGACCCATCAGAGTTACGCCCTGCGGGACGCCTTGGCGGCCTTGGGTTTGCCGGTGGTGGAAGTGCACCTGACCAACGTGTACGCGCGCGAGGCGTTTCGCGCGCGGTCCCTGGTGGCGCCGGTGGTCTGGGGGCAGATCAGCGGGTTCGGCCCGCTCGGCTACCGCTTGGCCATCTCGGCGCTGGCGGCGCGACTGGGAGGGGGGGACACGGGTGGAGGATCATAGGGGGCGGGCCGCCCGGGCCTTGGCGGGAGCCCAGGCGCAGGGGGCCGAGGCCTTGGTGGTGGCGTCGGCACCCAACCGCCGGTACCTGAGCGGGTTTTCGGGATCGGCCGGGGTGGTGCTGATCGCTGACGGCCGCCGCTGGCTTTTGACGGATTTTCGGTATTTAGAGCAGGCCGAGCGCGAGGCCCCAGCCTACGAGATCGTTCCCATCCAGCGCCAGGTTTGGCAACAGGTGGCGGCGCTGGCCGGCGAGGTCGGCGCGCGCCGCATCGGGTTTGAGGCCGAACACTGGACCGTGGCCCAGTGGCGGCGGGCGGTATCCGAAGCGCCAGGCGTAGAGTGGGTGGAGACGGCCGGCGTGGTGGAGGCGCTGCGGGTAGTCAAAAGTCCTGAGGAGCTTCAGCGCATGGCCACGGCCGCTCGTATCGCCGACGAGGCGCTGGCGCAGGTGGCCCTCATCCTGCGCCCGGGCCTGCGCGAACGCGACCTGAGCCTGCACCTCGAGGCCAAGATGCGGGAGCTTGGTGCCGAAGGGGTGGCCTTTCCCACCATCGTCGCCTCCGGGCCACGGGGCTCGCTGCCGCACGGATTGGCCAGCGATCGCAAACTGGAGCCGGGCGAGCTCGTCACCATCGACTTCGGCGCCGTCTACCAAGGGTATCATTCCGACGAGACCGTGACCTGGGCCTTGGCCGGCGACCACCCCGAGCGCGCGCGGCTGCGCGAGGTCTACGAGGTGGTGCGGGCGGCCCAGGCGGCCGGGCTGGCTGCCGTCCGGCCGGGAGTGGCGGCCTCGGCAGTCGACCGCGCCGCCCGCCAGGTGATCGAAGAGGCCGGCTACGGGGCCGAATTCGGTCACAGCACCGGCCACGGGGTGGGCCTCGAGGTGCACGAGGCGCCTTGGGCGTCATCCCATCCCACGCGTGACTGGACGTTACAACCCGATATGGTCATCACGGTGGAACCGGGCATCTATCTGCCTGGACTCGGTGGGGTGCGATTGGAGGACACGGTGGTAGTGACCCAGGACGGGTACCGCCGCCTGACTCAAGCCGACAAGGCGTGGCGCGAGTGGTGACGCCGTCGGCCCCTCGGCAGGGAGCGATACGATCAAGGGAGGCTTGTCGACCATGATTTCCACCAACGACTTTCGCAACGGCGTCACCATCGAGCTGGATGGGGTCCTCTACCAGGTGATCGAATTTCAGCACGTCAAACCTGGCAAGGGATCGGCCTTCGTGCGCACCAAGCTCAAGAACCTGCAGACCGGCGGCGTGGTCGACCGCACCTTCAACGCCGGCGAGCGGGTGCCGTTGGCGCGGGTGGAGCGGCGCGAGATGCAGTACCTGTACGAATCCGGCAACGAATACACCTTCATGGACACCGAGACCTACGAGCAGTTCTCGCTCAACCGGGACGAGGTCGGGGACGCGGTGAAGTTTCTCAAGGAGAATCTCACCTGTTACGTGGTCTTGCACAACGGCACGCCGATCGGGGTGGAGCTGCCGAACAGCGTCGACCTCAAAGTGGTGGAAACCGAGCCGGGCTTCAAAGGCGACACCGCCACCGGCGGCACCAAGCCGGCCAAGCTTGAGACCGGGGCCGTGGTCAAGGTGCCGCTGTTCATCGAGGTCGGCGACCTCATCACCGTCGACACCCGCACCGGCCAGTACGTCGGGCGCGCTTAAGCGCCCGCCTCCGGCTTTCCTTGCCCGCAATGTGCCAGGTATGAAGCGCCGCCCTTTGGGCAAGGTAAAAGCGGCAAAGGAGGGGGTAGCATGGCGGATTTGCGGCGACGGATCTCGCATCTGGAGGGTATGGCCGACCGCCTTGAACTGCGCGAAGGCGGGCGCGAGGGCCGGATGCTGGCCGAAATGGTGGATGTGCTGCGGGAAATGGCGCTCGACGTCGAGGAGATCGGGGCCAACCAGGTCGATCTCGAAAACTACGTCGAGGAGTTGGACACCGACCTCATGCACCTCGAGGAAGACCTCTATGCCCGTGGGCGCGGGCCGCGTCGGACCCGAGCCGAGGGCGTCCGCGAAGCGGACTACATCGTCCTCGAGTGCCCGCGCTGCAACAAGGAATCATCCTACAATCCTGCCCTCTTCGAGGAAGAGGGGATCCAGTTGACCTGCCCGCATTGCGGGAACATCGTCTACGACTCCGACGAAGATTGCCTGGTCTACGAAAACGAAGAAGAGCCGCTCACCTCGTAACGGATAGGCGCGCGCCGCATCCCAAGCGCCGGATGTGCCCGGCGCCCTTTTCGTTTTGCGCGGGCATAAAGCCGGGGCCCGTCCCGTAGATATCAGCGACCGGGGACAGGGGGTGGCAGCGTGGAGCCCTGGCAGTACCTTCCCCCCGCCCTGCGGGAGGCAGTGACCGGCTTGCCCGCAGCGGTGGTGGAGGCCATCGAAGAGGTTCGCCTTCGGGTCGGGCGCCCCCCAGTGGTCTACGGCGCCTTTGGCCATCGGACGTTGGCCCTGCCGCCCATGACCGCCGCTGAACTGCAGGCGCTGGCGCTGGGGATGGCCGAGCACTCCTGGTACGCGCGCGAAGACAGCCTGCGGCAGGGGTTCTTGACCTTGCCTGGCGGCCACCGCGTAGGCATCGCGGCCACGGCCGTGGTCGAGGCCGGCCGCGTGGTGACGGTGCGGGACATCTCGGGACTGAATCTGCGCCGCTCCCGGGCCCTTCGCGGCACGGCGGAACCGCTGGTCGCGCGGTGGGGGCTCCACGTGCCGTGCTCGGTGCTGGTGGCGGCCCCGCCGCGGGGAGGGAAGACCACGTTGATCCGCGACTTGGCCCGCATCTGGTCTGATGGGGGCGCCGTGACGGTGGTGGTCGATGAGCGCGGGGAGCTCGCCGGTACCGTCGACGGATGTCCCCAGTTTGACCTCGGGGCGCACACCGACGTCCTCGACGGGTGGCCTAAGGCCGAAGGCATCCTGGCGGCGATCCGGGCACTTGGCCCCGAGGTGGTGGTGGTGGACGAGCTCGGCGAGGAACAGGAGGCGCGGGCGGTGGCTTTGGCTAAGCGGGCAGGGGTGGCGGTCGTCGCGAGCCTGCACCTCGGCCATCCCCAGGAGCTGGAATGGTCGCCGGGCCTGGCCCGGCTGTGGCGCCGGGGGCTCTTCGACGTCCTGGTGCGCTTGGACCCCACCCGGGGGCCGGACCGCATCGCGTCCGTCGAGCGCTTCCGGAGGCCCGGAGGTGCACCGTGATCGCCTGGGCGGGGGCACTGGCAGTGGTGGTGGGGGGAGTCGGTGTCGGGCGCGTGCTCACCCAACCGGGTCGCGACCGGCTACGGGCTCTCGGCGAGTGGCGGCGCTGCCTCGAGCAGTTGGAGGGCGAGGTGGTGTGGCGGCGGCGCCCGGTGGGCGAGGCCCTGAAGCTCGCAGCCGGGGCTCATCCCGAACTTCGGCGTGTGGCCGAGCGGCTGGCTCAAGCCTTGGCGCGGCCGGGGACTGATCTCCGCGAGGCCGCCGTCGCGGCCCTGACCCAAGACCCGCGCCTTTCTGCGGAAGAGGCGCGCCTGCTTTCCGCCTTCCTCGGGCAGGTGGGCACGGTTCCCAGCGGACAACAGGCGGCGTTGTGGGACGGCTTGCGGCAGGAGTGGCGCGACCTCGAACGCCGGGTCAAGGAGACCGAAACCGCCGACGGGCGCCTGGTGCAGACGCTCTGCACCCTGGCCGGCTGTGCCGTGGCCATCTGGATGCTGTAGGCCGGGGAGGATGCCGTGGGCGAAAGTATCGACCTCATCATCAGACTGGCGGGAATCGGGATCCTGGTCACGGTGGCGTACTCCATCCTGGAGCGCCTCGACCGCAAGGAATGGGGACAGCTGGTGGCGCTGGCCGGGGTGGCGATCGGGTTTTTGATGGTGGTGCGGGAGATCTACACCGTCTTCGACGCCGTCAAGACCTTGTTTAACCTCTGAGGGAGACAGGCCATGGACGCAAGCCAAGTGGTGGCGGCGGTGTTAAAGGTAGTCGCGGCGGGGCTGGTCTTGACCCTGATGGGCAGCTTGCTTCGCGAGATGCGCGGGGAGTGGGGCACGGTGGTGCGCCTGGTGGGCGGCGCGCTCTTGTTGCTGTGGCTCATCCGTCCCCTGGCGGGCGCCGTGGCCGCCCTCGACCGCTTGGCGCAGCTCGGGTCCATTCCCGGAGCCTACCTCGGTCTTTTGTTGCGGATTTTGGGCATGGCCTACCTCACTACGCTGGCGGCGCGCGTGGCCTACGACAGCGGCGAGAGTCATCTCGGCGCGCGGATCGAACTGGCGGGCAAGATCGCCGTCCTGGTGCTGGCGGTACCGCTCATCACCTTGATCACCAAGAGCCTTCTGGCCCTGATCCCAAGCTGAAGGCAGAGGAGGGGCAGCCGTGGGAAGAACCTGGTGGCGGTGGGCGGTCGGCGCCGGCGCCGGCGCGGCGCTGGCCTTGGGCCACGGTGTGGCCTTCGCGGCCGGGCCGCTCGGGCACGCCGTGGCCGAGCAGGCTGCCTCCTTGCCCGACCAGGCCTTCAACCACGCGGTCGAGCAGCTGTTGCAGCCGCATCCCGGCGTGCACCTGCCGTCGATCAGCGAAGTGGCCCAAGACCTTTTGGCCCACCGCAACCCGGTCGACTTGGGGCAGCTGCTGCCGGCCTTGGGGCGGGCGGCGGTGGCCGGCGTGGCGGGACAGGTCCGTTGGCTCGGGATCATCTTGTTGTTGGCCGTCCTCGGGGCGGTGCTGGAGCGTTTGGCCGAGGCCACCGAGATGGACGGCGTGGTGGGAATGGCGCGCATCGCCGTGACCTCCAGTGTCATCGTGGTGGCCGTCAAGGCCTTCGGCGAGGCGCTGGGTTTGGTCGAAGGCTTGGTGACAGGACTTGTGCACCTGATGGAGGCCCTCATCCCCCTGGTGGTGGTGTTGATGGCCGGCAGCGGCGCGTTGGCCTCGGCCGGGATGTTTCACCCCCTGATGTTGGCCACGGTCAACGTGGTGGCGGTGCTGGCCCGGCGCTGGGTGCTGCCGCTCATCCTCATGGCGGCCGTGGTGGAGGTGCTGAGCGAGTGGTTACCCCGCTTTTCGCTGCGCCAGCTGGCCCTGCTCTTCCGGCAGGCGGGACTGACCCTCTTGGGGGGCCTGCTTACCCTCTTTCTCGGGGTGATGGCCGTGGAAGGGGCTGCAGGCTCGGTGGCCGACGGGTTGACCTTACGCACCGGGAAGTTCCTGATGGGAACCTTCGTCCCGGTGGTCGGGAAGATGTTTTCGGATGCCATGGAGGCCATCTTGGGCTCTTCGCTCCTGCTCAAGAACGCGGTCAGCCTGGTGGGGGCCCTGGCGGTCATCGTCGCCGTCAGCTTGCCGGTGGTGCAACTGTTTGCGGTGATGTTCAGCTACCGGGTCGCAGCGGCCGCGTCGGAGCCCTTGGGGGTCGAGTCCATCACCAAGAGCTTGACGGCCATGGCCAACGCCATCGGCTGGCTTATCGCCGTGGCCGGAGCGGTAGGCCTGATGTTCTTCCTGATGATCGCCGTGGTGGCCGCTTCCGCACGGGGGGTGGTCGGCCTGTGATGGGGGAGGTGGCGGCGTGGATTCGCACCTTGATGGTGGTGGTGCTGTTGGGCAACCTCGCGGAGTGGCTACTGCCGCGCGCCGACCTGCGCCGGTACGCGGGGTTAGTGGTGGGACTGTTCGTGCTCTGGGCCATGGCCCACCCCTTGGTGACGGCATGGGACGCCGTCCGGGTGCGACTCGGGGCGGCGCGCCTGGCCCTCCCTACGGGGGGCACCGGGCCCGAGCGGGACGCCCTCATCGCCCAGGAGGAGGTGGGACAGATCGCGGCCATGGTCAAAACCTTGCCCGGCGTAACAGACTGCACCGTGACGCGGTCAGGCTCCACCTGGGTGGTCTCGGTCGTCTTCGACCGCCCCGAGTCCCCGGGGCCGGTTCGGGCCTTCGTGGCCGCTGCGGTGCGCCTGGCGACGGGCAATCCCGCCGCTTCGCCCACCGTGCGCATCGTGACCCGGGGACCCGGAGAGGAGGGGATGGGGCATGTTCCTCAGTGATTGGTGGCAGCGGCTGAACCCGCGCCAGCGCGGCCAGGTGGTGCGCCTTGCCGCCCTGGCCGCGCTGGGAGTGGCTTTGATGGCTTGGGGCAGCGGACTTGGGCAGCCAGCGCCGCGCCCCGCCCAGGCACCGGCCCCGGCGGCGCCAAGCAGTGGCGAGTGGGGCGCGGCCGAAGCCGCCGTGGCCCAAGAGCTGACAGGCGTGCTCGAGGCCATTCCCGGTGTGGGCCCGGTGACGGTAGCGGTCGACCTTCAGCACACGCCAGAGCGGCAGTACCTGTCGACGCGCGACAGTGCCCAAGGCGCCCCGCTGGTGTTGGAGCAGACCAACGGCCAAGCGGTGGTGCCCCTTGGCGAGGTCGGGCCGTCGGTGGTGGGCGTGGTGGTCGTCGCCCCGGCTGCCGCCGATCCCCGTATCCGCGAGGAGCTCACCGAGGCGGTGGAGACGCTCTTGGGGGTGGCGCCCTACCAGGTGTTGGTGCTGCCCGACCAGAGCGGGGCCGGCGGGTAAGGCGAGGCCGGGACGGGCCGGGTGGGCCCCCGCACAACCACAGGCAGCCGTGAAGGGGCGAAAGAGCCAAGGAGAAAGGAAAGGGATGGATCGTGAAACGGCCACAGTGGATTCGTTTTGCCGCCTTTGTCATGGTGTTGGCGGTACTCTTGGGCTATGTCGTCTACCACCGAGGAGAGCCGAAGTCGGTCAGCGCGCCCACCGGTTCGGCCCCGGCCGTCTCGGCCCAAGGCTCGACGGCGGCCCAAGGCGTGCAGGCGCTGGAAAACTACTTTGTGAATTACCGCGCCCAGCGCGACCGGGTCATGAGCCAGGAGATCGCCACCTTGCAGAATCTGCTCAAGGAACCCGGGCTCTCCAGTCAGGCCAAGGCCGAGGCCACCAAGACGCTGGTCCGCGACACCCAGGAGATGAAGCAGGAGATGGAAGTGGAGCGCCTGTTGTCGGCGCGCGGATTTCCCCTGGCAGCGGCCACCATCACCCAGTCCTCGGCCGTGGTGGTGGTGGGCGCGGCCCAACTGACCGAAAGCCAGATCGCGCAGATCGCGGACGCCGTGATGACCGTCACCCATCTACAGCCCGAGAATATCGTCATCATGCCCAAGGCGTCGGGGTAAGGCAGGGATGGGTTCCTCTGGACAAGGGGATCCGGTTGTGGTCTAGTATGGGGGAGAATCGTGCGGGAGGGAGCGACCTCTGTTCAAGAAGATCCTGGTGGCCAACCGCGGGGAGATCGCTGTGCGCGTGATGCGCGCGGCCCGGGAGTTGGGAATCAAGACGGTAGCGGTGTACTCGGAGGCCGACAAGGACGCGCTGCACGTGGAGTACGCCGACGAGGCCTTCCCCATTGGCCCGGCGCCCGCGGCCTTGAGCTACCTGCACATCCCCAACATCATCAACGCCGCCGTTCAGACCGGAGCCGAGGCCATTCATCCCGGATACGGTTTCCTGTCCGAGAACCACCACTTCGCGGAAGTCTGCGCCACCTGGCACTTGACCTTCATCGGCCCGCCGCCGGCAGCCATCGAACAGATGGGCGTCAAGGCGCAGGCCCGCCAGCTGATGCAGCGGGCGGGGGTGCCGGTGGTGCCGGGCACTGAGGGGCCTGTCACCAGCTTGGAGGAGGCGCGGGCCACGGCCGACGCCATCGGGTACCCGGTCATGGTCAAGGCCTCCTTCGGCGGGGGTGGCCGCGGAATCCGAGTGGTGGAACGGCGCGAAGAGCTCGAGGAGGCGCTGGAGCGGGCCAGCCGCGAGGCCAAATCGGCCTTTGGCCAGGGCGACGTCTATCTTGAAAAATACCTCCACAACCCGCGCCACATCGAGATTCAGGTCTTGGCCGACGCCCACGGCCGCATCGTGACGCTGGGCGAGCGCGAGTCCTCCATCCAGCGGCGCCGGCAAAAGCTTTTGGAGGAGGCGCCTTCGGTGGCCGTCAACGAAGACCTGCGCCGGCGCATGAGCGAGGCGGCGGTGCGCGCCGCCGCCGCCGTCGGTTACACCAGTGCCGGGACTCTGGAATTTCTGCTCGATCAGGACGGCTCGTTTTACTTTATGGAAATGAATACCCGCATCCAGGTCGAGCACCCTGTAACCGAGATGGTCACCGGCATCGACATCGTCAAGGAGCAACTGTGCGTCGCCGCCGGCTATCCCCTCACGGTCCCGGAAGGGCCGGTGGCGCTGCGGGGTTGGAGCATCGAGTGCCGCATCAACGCCGAAGACCCGGCGCAGGGGTTTCGCCCCAGTCCCGGCCGCATCAGCCGGTGGCGGGAGCCCGGGGGGCCGTGGGTACGGGTCGATGCCGGCATGCGCGAGGGCTTGGCCGTGCAATCGTTCTACGACTCCCTGCTGGCCAAGGTCGTGACCTGGGGCCGGGACCGGGCCGAGGCCGTGGCCCGCATGCGCCGTGCGCTGGCGGAGTTTGAGGTGGAGGGGGTAAAGACCACGCTCGACCTGCACCGCCGCTTGATGGAGGACGAAGACTTTCAAGCCGGTCGCATCCACGTCAATTTCCTGGCCGAACGGGTGCCGGGAGCCTGAACCCGGGGGGAGGACAACCATGCCGAGCCAGGTGCCGGCGTCGGGGACGCCGAGGCCCCAAGTGCGCGTTCAGATCGGACACGAGGTGATTGGCACCATTGCCGCCCTGGCCGCCTCGCAGGTGGAGGGGGTGGTGGGGTTGAGTCCGGGGCTGGTGGGCAACTTGAGCGAGCGCTTGGGCAAGCGCTCCCAAGGGCCGCACGGGGTGCGGGTGGATCTGGAGGGGCAGACGGTCGGCCTGTCCCTAAACCTGGTGGTGGCCTACGGCAGCCGGATCCCGGAGGTGGCGCAGCGGGTGCAAGAGCGCGTCAAGCGCATGGTCGAGGCCATGACCGGGCTTTGGGTGCGCGAGGTGTCGATCCACGTCCAGGGGGTTTCGTTCACCCCTGCCCGTTCCGGCCGGGGCCCGAGCTGAGGAGCGCTGGGCTCTGGTCAGACCCGAGGCCGCGAGAGGGAAGGGAGGCCCGCCGTTCATGCCGCGACACCGGGGGCGCATCGCCGCGCTGAAGATGTTGTTCGAGGAGGACCTGGCCCATCCGGCCGTCGAGGCGCTGTTAGAGCGGGGGCTCGCCGAGGTTAGGCGTTCCGACCGCGAATTTGTCATCGGCCTGGTCCAGGGGACCTTGGCTCACCGCGCGGAGATCGACGCCGCCATCGAATCGGTGGCCGTGGGCTGGCGCATCGGGCGCATGCCGGCGGTCGACCGCAACATCCTGCGCCTGGCCACCTACGAGCTGGGGTGGACGCCGGAGGTCCCGGCGTCGGTGGTGATCGACGAGGCGGTGGAGTTGGCGGACACCTACAGTACACCCGAGGGCAAGCGGTTTATCAACGGAGTCTTGGCCAGCTTGGCCCGGCGGTATCGGCCCCAGGAGGTCGCGCCATGATCCGGGGGGCGGTCCTCGGCGTGGACACCAGCGCCTACACCACCTCCCTGGCGGTGGTGACGGCCGACGGCGTGCGGGCCGACCTGCGCCGAACCTTGCCGGTGGCGCCGGGGGCGCGCGGGTTGCGCCCCAGCGAGGCGGTCTTCCACCATCTGCAACAGCTGCCGGAGCTGTTTGCCACGTTGACGGAGACGGTGCCGGCCGAGGAGTTCGTGGCAGTGGCGGTCTCCGCGCGCCCGCGTCCCATGCCCGAGGCCTACCTCCCCCAGTTCGCGGTGGGGGTGGGCTATGCGCGGGTGCTGGCGCGGGCACTCGGGATCCCGTGTTACGCCACCAGCCACCAGGAGGGCCACATCCGCGCCGCCGTAGGGTTCGGGGAGGAGCCTCCGCCGCACTTTTTCGCCCTGCACCTGTCCGGGGGCACCACAGAGCTGTTGGACGTGCGGCGCCGTGCCGCTTACGGCTTTGCGGTGGAAGCGGTGGGAGTCACGGCCGACCTGTATGCCGGGCAGCTGGTGGACCGGGTAGGGGTGGCCTTGGGGCTGCCCTTTCCCGCCGGTCCTGCGCTGGAGCGCCTCGCCGCCGAGCGTCCGTGGCCCCCGCCGGCTTCGTTCGCGGCGCCTCGTCGGGAAGGGCATCGCTGGCGGATCAGTCTTTCGGGACCCGAGGCGGAGATTTTGCGGCGAAAGGAGCAGGGATGGGAGCCGGCGGCTGTGGCGGCCTTGGTCGAGGCTACGTTGGCGGAGGCGATCGGGCGCTGGGTGGAGGTGGCGGTGCCCCCGGGGCCGCTGTGGGTGGTGGGTGGCGTCGCGGCCAACCGCCGCCTGCGCGCGGCCTGGGAGGCGCGGTGGACGGCGCGAGGATTCTCGGTGCGGTATGCGCCGGTGGAATTGAGCCGAGACAACGCCGTGGGGGTTGCGGCCTTGGGCTGGGATGCCGTCCGGGCCGGCGCGCCGCCCACGATGTGAATGCTCGGCTACTGAAAATAGGAGGGTTAAGGATTTGGGCGAAGCGGTAGTACTGGACGGTCGCAAGGTGGCAGAGTCGGTGCGCCAGCGCCTGACGCAGCGGATCGCGGCCCGGCGGGAGGCTGGGGCTCGGGTTCCCGGGCTGGTGGTCATCCGGGTGGGCGATGATCCCGCCTCCGAGGTGTATGTCAACAACAAGCGTCGCGCCGCGGCCGCAGTGGGCATGGCCGCCCGGGAGATCCACCTGGCGGCGGACACGCCCGAGGCCGAGGTGGTGGCGACGGTCCAGGCGCTGAATCAAGATCCGGCCGTCGACGGCATCTTGGTGCAACTGCCACTGCCGGCTGGCATCTCCTCCGAAGCGGTGCTGGAGGTACTCGACCCGGCCAAGGACGCCGATGGGCTGACGGCGGACAACCTCGGCCGACTTGCGGCCGGAAAGCCGCGACTGGTGCCGTGTACGCCGCGCGGCATCCTGGAGCTTCTGGACCAGTACGCCATCCCCTTGCGCGGCCGGCGGGCCGTGGTGGTGGGGCGCAGCCGACTGGTGGGCATGCCCATGGCGCTGTTGCTGGTGCAGCGGGATGCCACCGTCACCATCGTGCACTCCCGAACTCCGGACGCCCAAGCCATCGCCCGCGAGGCCGATGTGCTGGTGGTGGCGGCGGGGCGGCGGGGTCTGGTCGGCCCTGAGTGGGTCAAGCCGGGGGCGGCCGTGGTGGACGTCGGGATTCATCGCACGGCGGAAGGGATTGAAGGGGATGTGGACTTTGCCGCTGTGCGCACCTGCGCCGGGTGGCTCACACCGGTCCCGGGCGGCGTGGGCCCGCTGACGGTGGCCATGCTGTTGGCCAACACCTGGACGGCCTATGCGGCGCGCGAGGGCCTCGCGGCCAGCGAGGCGGCCATCTGAACGTGCGCTGGACCGTCAGCGGCTTGGTGGCCGCCCTCCGCCAGCTGGTGGAAGGGGTGCCGGAGTGGCGCGCGCTGTGGGTAGAGGGGGAGCTGTCGGGGGTCAAACAGCACGCCTCGGGCCATTGGTACTTCCTGCTGAAGGATGCCACGGCCCAGCTGCGCTGCGTGATGTTCCGGCGCGACGCCAGGGGCCTTACCTTTCGCCCCCAGGATGGACAGGCCGTGTTGGCCTACGGGCGGCTTGGGGTGTTTGAGCGCGACGGGCAGACGCAGCTGTACGTCAGTGCCCTGGAGGTCTTGGGCACCGGGAGCGCGTGGCAGGAGCTCGAGGCCCTGCGCCAGCGCCTTGAGGCGGAAGGGCTCTTCCAACGCCCTAAGCGCCGCCTGCCGCTCTTGCCCCGGGCCGTTGGGCTGATCACCTCGCCTTCTGGAGCCGCCCGGCATGACGTGGAGACGGTCATTCGCCGCCGATTCCCGGGCATGCCCTTGGTCTTCTACCCGGTCCTGGTGCAGGGGGAACAGGCCGCCGAGGCCATCGTGGCGGCCTTGGCCCGGGTCTCGCCGGCTGCGGTGGACGTCGTCATCCTCGGCCGCGGCGGCGGTTCGCGGGAGGACCTGATGGTGTTCAACGACGAGCGGGTGGTCCGGGCCGCGGCGGCCTGCCCGGTCCCCCTGATTTCCGCTGTGGGCCACCAGATCGACGTCACCTTGACGGATTTGGTGGCGGATCTCCGCGCCGAAACCCCGTCGGCGGCGGCCGAGCTGGCCGTGCCCGAGGCCGCCCGGCTTTGGGCGTGGCAGCGCGAGCTCGGCCAGCGGGCCGTGGCGGCCATGCGGCAGCGGCTGGCCCTGGCCCGGCAGCGCTGGGCGCAGTGGACCGGACGAGGAGTGCTGGCGCATCCAGAGGAGCTCTGGCGGCCTCAGCGGCTTTTGCTCGACCGCCTGGAAGAGCGGGCCGAGCGCGCCTTGGAGCGGTTGTTGACCGAGCGGCGGGTGGAACTGGAACGGCTTCGGGGATGGCTCGGAGGGCTCGACCCGGAGGGGCCGCTTCGCCGGGGCTACACCTACGTCACCGACAGGGAGGGCCGCCCAGTGGGCTACGAGGCCATCGCCCCTGGCCTGCAGTATCAGGTTCATTGGTATAATGGATTTCGGTGGATGCAGGCCCTGGAAGAGGAGAGGAGCGATGGACAACCCGGAGCTGGACTTCAGCCAATACGAGACGGTGATCGCTAGGTTGGAGGAGATCGTGCGGCGGCTGGAAACCGGGCAGGTGACGCTGGCAGAGGGCATGGCCCTGTTCCGCGAGGCCCAACGCTTAAGTCAAGCCGCCGACCGGCTGTTGAGCCGCGCCGAGGCGGAACTGGCCGCTACTCCTATGGCAGGAGAGGGTTAAGTGGACGCGGCAGCACGGTGGTTGGCCGAGAGCCAAGCCCTGGTGGAGAGCTGGATCCGGACCGACATGGAGCGCGAGGAGGTGCCCGGCGGCCGGATCCACGAGGCCATGCGGTACTCCTTGCTGGCAGGGGGAAAGCGCCTGCGCCCGCTGCTCGTGTTGGCGGCGGGCCGATACCTCGGGATCCGGCGGGGGGCGCTTCGAGCCTGGGCGTTGGCCGTGGAATACCTTCATACGTATTCATTGATTCACGACGACCTGCCGGCGATGGACGACGACGACTTCCGCCGGGGCGTGCCGACCTCGCACCGCGTCTTCGGCGAGGCGTTGGCCATCTTAGCCGGCGATGCCCTCTTGACGGAGGCGTTTTTGTGTTTGGCCCGGGAGGGCGCGGTCGAATTCGCCCCCGAACGGGTGTTGGCGGCCATGCGGGTGCTGGCTGAGGCCGCCGGTAGCCGGGGACTCATCGCCGGGCAGGTGGCCGACCTGGGCGCGGACCTGCACACGGCGGACCTTGGGCTCTTGGAGTCGATCCACCGGCGCAAGACTGCCACCCTCATCACGGCGGCCGTGGCCATGCCGGCGGTGCTGGTGGGAGAGACCCAGGCGCAGGAGCGGCTGGAGCAGTTCGGCGAACACTTCGGATTGGCTTTTCAGATCGTCGATGATATTTTGAATGTGGTCGGCGACCCCCGCCAGATGGGCAAGGCCCAAGGCACCGATGCCGCCCGCGGCAAGGTGACCTATCCGGCCTTGATCGGATTGGACGAATCTCGCCGGTGGGTGCAGTACCATCGCGATCGGGCGCTTCAAGCGCTGCAGGGCCATCCGCGTGCGGATGCCCTGGCGTTGCTGCTGGAACAGGCCGTAGAGCGCGAGCGCTGACGCGAGAAGGGAGGCAGGCCATGCTGGAGCGGATCGATGCGCCCCAGGACCTAAAGGCGCTCAGCCTGGAGCAACTGGAAGCCTTGGCCCAAGAAATTCGGGCGTCCATCATCGAGACCACAGCCAAGAGCGGGGGCCACGTCGGAGCCAGCTTGGGCACGGTGGAACTGACGCTGGCCCTGCACCGCGTCTTCGACTCGCCGCAAGATAAGCTGGTGTGGGATATCGGCCACCAGGCCTACGCCCACAAGCTCGTCACCGGCCGCCGCGACCGGTTCGGCACCTTGCGCCAGCTGGGGGGACTGTCGGGCTTTCTCAAGCGCGCCGAGAGTCCCCACGACGTGTGGGAGGCAGGCCATGCCGCCACGTCGCTCTCGGCCGCGCTGGGGATGGCCGTGGCCCGCGACCTCCAAGGGCAGCACCACCACGTGGTGGCGATCATCGGGGACGGGGCGCTGACTGCGGGGATGGCCTGGGAGGCGCTGAACCAGGCCGGCCACCTCAAGACCCGGCTCCTGGTGGTGGTCAACGACAACTCCATGTCCATCGCCCCCAACGTGGGGGCCTTCTCGCGTTACCTCACCGACCTGCGGTCGGCGCCAGCCTACGCGCGCCTCAAACAAGAAGTGGAACAGCTTTTGGAGTCGGTGCCGGTGGTGGGGGGCCGTCTCGCCCGCACGGTGGAGCGGCTCAAAGACTTGGTGCGCTACGCCTTGGTCTCGGGCAACGTCTTCGAAGACCTGGGCTTCCGGTATTTCGGCCCCTTGGACGGGCACAACCTCGCCGACCTCATCGCGGTCCTGAGCAACGCGCGCGCCGTCGATGGCCCGGTGGTGGTCCACGTGGTGACCCAAAAAGGGCGCGGCTATCCCCCCGCCGAGCGCCAACCTGACCGGTTTCACGGGCCCGGCCCCTTTGAGGTGCAGTCGGGGCGCATCTTGACCGACGCCGCCGCCCCGCCGAGCTATAGCCAGGTAGCGGCGGAGACGCTGGTGGAGTTGGCCCGAGAGCATCCCGAGATCGTGGCCATCACTGCGGCCATGCCCGACGGCACCAAGCTCGACCTCTTTGCCAAGGCCTTTCCCGACCGCTTCTTCGACGTCGGCATCGCCGAGCAGCACGCGGCCACCTTTGCCGCCGGCCTGGCCGCCAGCGGCCTTAGGCCCGTCTTCGCCGTCTACAGCACCTTCCTGCAGCGCGCCTACGACCAGGTGATCCACGACGTCTGCCACCAGAATCTCCCCGTGCTGTTTGCCATCGACCGCGCCGGTTTGGTGGGGGCCGATGGGGCGACGCACCAAGGCATCTTCGACTTGGCCTTTCTGCGTCCCATCCCGCATCTCGAGATCGCCATGGGGAAGGATGAGAACGAGCTGCGCGGCCTTTTGGCGGCGGCCATCACCCGGCCGGGTCCCGTGGCCATTCGCTATCCCCGCGGCAACGGGCGGGGACTGGCCTGGGACGGCCGCCTCGAACCCATTCCCTGGGGCAAGGCGGAATGGATCCGGCGCGGAGAGGACGTCACCCTGATCGGCTTTGGGCCTATCGTCTACCAGGCGCTCAAGGCGGCGGACCTGTTGGCGGCGGCCGGCTGGCGGGTGGGGGTGATCAATGCCCGATTCCTCAAACCGCTCGACACCGAGGCCTTGGCTGAGGCCGCCCGGACGAGTCGCCTGTTGGTGACGGTCGAGGAGCACGTGGCGGCGGGCGGATTCGGCAGCGCCGTGCTGGAATGGGCCGCGCAGCGCGGCGATACCCCGCCAGTGGTGGTGTTGGGATTGCCAGAGGCGTTTATCGACCACGGTCCGGTGGATCACTACCTGGCCCTGTACGGGCTGTCGGGCGAGCGCATCGCCGAGCGGGTGGAGGCGTGGCTCGGCCGGATGTCGTCGGCGGCGCGGTGAAGCGGGGGGAACGGCTGGACGTGCGGCTGGTGCGGGAGGGCTTGGCGGCCACCCGCAGCCAGGCGCAAGCGTTGATCTTGGCGGGGCAGGTTAGGGTCAACCAGAAGCCGGTGACCAAGGCGGGGACCTGGGTGGACGAGGCGGATCGCGTCGCGGTCGACGACCGCGGGTGGCGGTATGTCAGCCGGGGCGGGGTGAAACTCGAGTACGCCCTGCGCCGGTTCGGCTTGTCGCCCCAAGGCTGGGAGGTGGTGGACATCGGGGCCTCGACCGGGGGATTCACCGACTGTTGGCTTCAACACGGCGCCCGCGCGGTGTGGGCTGTCGACGTGGGGCGCGGGCAGCTGCACTGGCGGTTGCGTCAAGACCCCCGGGTGACGGTCCGGGAAGGGCTGAACGCCCGCTACCTGACTCTCGAGCAGCTCGGGCGCTGCCGGCCGTTTGCCGCGGCTTCGATCGATGTCTCGTTCATCGGCGTGGGACGGTTGTTCGCCGCGCTTCAGCGGGTGGTGGCGACGGGGGGCGCCGTGGTGGCGCTCATCAAGCCGCAGTTCGAGGCGGGGCCACGGGCCGTGGGGAAGGGAGGCGTGGTGCGCGATCCCCACGTCCATCGGGAGGTGTTGGAGGCGGTGGTGCGGGAAGCCGACGGGGCCGGCCTGGGCGCCCAAGCCGTGGCTCCGTCGCCGATCCGGGGCGGGTCGGGCAATCGGGAGTTCCTGATCCTGTGGCGGCTCGGCCAGCCTTCTCGGCTCGGGCCCGACGATCTCGACGGCGCCGTGCGCGAGGCCTGGAGCGAGGAGGGCGACGGTGACGCGTGAGGCGGCAGGGCCGGTGTTGATCTGGCCCAATCCGGAAAAGGAACAGGTCCGGGGCCTCATCGCCCAGCTTCTGCCCTGGTTCGCCCGCCACGGCGTGGGTACCTTCCTGCCCCAAGAGGCAGCCCGCACCTTGGGCTACCCGGAGCTGGGAGTCGAGGCCTGGGAGGATGCCGTGACAGGGGCGGCGTGGGCCTTGGTGCTGGGCGGCGATGGGACGCTGCTCAACGCCGCCAAGCGGGTGGCGCCCTACCAGGTGCCGCTCCTGGGGGTTAACCTCGGCCATGTGGGATTTCTCACCGAGGTCGAGGTGCCCGAACTGTTTCCCGCCTTGGCCGCCGTGCTGCGGGGGGAGTTTCAGCTCGACGAGCGCAACCTCTTGAGCGCTCGGCTGGTGCGGGGCGGGCAGGAGATCCGCCGCTATGAGGCGCTCAACGACGTGGTGGTGGCCAAAGGGCCCTTTGCTCGCCTCGTCCACCTGGAGACTTTTGTCGACGACGCCTTTGTCACCAGCTATCCCGCCGACGGCGTGATCGTGGCCAGCCCCACCGGGTCGACGGCCTACTCGCTGTCGGCCGGGGGGCCCATCTTGACGCCGGACCTGGAGGTGATGGTGGTCACCCCGATCTGTCCCCACTCCTTTTTCGACCGGTCTATCGTCATCCCGGCCCAGAGGACGGTGCGGATTCGCGTGCGCACCGAACACCGCGAGACCCTGGTGACGGTGGATGGCCAGGAGGCGCACCCGGTGGAAGACGGGGACGAGGTGGTGGTGCGCACCAGCGCCCAGAAGGTGCGGCTGATTCGGCGCTTTGGCTGGAACTTTTTCCAAGTGCTGCGCGGTTGGAGAAAGGGGCATTGAGGCATGCGGCACGACAAGCGCGCCCGGCAGGCGCTGATCCAGGCCATGGTGCAGACCTACGCCATCGAGACCCAAGAGGAGCTGGCCGAGCTCTTGGCCGAGCGCGGGATCCCCGCCACGCAGGCTACCGTCTCCCGCGACATCAAGGAGCTCGGGCTTTTGAAGGTGCCGTACCAGGACCGCCATCGGTACGCGTTGCCTTCCCAGCAGGTCTCGGCTGCCCACGAGAAATTTCGCCGCATTCTCAGCGAGGTGATGGTGGACGTGGTGGTGAGCGAAAACCTGGTCGTGGTCAAGACCCTGCCGGCGGGGGCCAACGTGGCCTCGGAGGCCATCGACGGCATGCACTGGGAGGATGTCGCGGGAACGTTGGCGGGAGACAACACCGTGCTGGTGGTGGCGCGTTCGCGCCAGGAGGCCCCGCTGATTGCCGACCGGCTCCGCTCCCTGCGGTAAGGCGTATGCTGAAGACTTTGCAGGTGGAAAACTTCGGCCTCATCCAGCATCTCGACCTGGATTGGGGCCCGGGCTTTACCGTCATCACGGGGGAGTCCGGCAGCGGAAAGAGCCAAATCCTCGAGGCCATCTTGGCGGGATTGGGCCTGCGGTGGGAGAGCCAGTGGCTGGGGCGGTTTGGCTCGCGCTGTCGCATCGCCCAGGCCTGGGCCGTGCCGCCCGACCACCCCGCCTGGCTGGCGTTGGACGAGGCGGGGATTGCGGTGGACCCCGGCGAGGAGTTGGTCGTGACCCGCGACGTGGTGCAAGACCGGTCGGGGTTTCGCATCCAAGGGCAGCCGGTACCGGGACGGGTGGCCCGCCAAGTGGGCGAGACGCTGGTGGAGTACGCCGGCCAACACGCCGCCACCCGGCTCAACGCGGCCGCCGTCTTAGATTGGCTCGACCGCGCGGCCGGCCTTTTGACCCTGCGCCAAGCCGTCGAGGACGCATGGCGGGCGTGGCAGGCGCAAGAGCGCGCCTTGCGGACCTGGGCGGAGGGCCTTCCGGACCCCGCCGAACGCGCGCGCCGGGAGGAGGCGTTGGCGGAGCTCGAAACTTTGGCCCCAAAACCAGGGGAAGACGCGGCCATTGCCGCACAGCTGGACCGCCTGCGCCATGGCCAACGCCTGGCGGAAGGCTATGCCCGCATCCGGGCGGGACTCGAGGGAGACGGCGAGGGCGGTGTGGAGGCGCTCCTTGCCGCCATCGGGCGCGAGCTTTCGGCCATGGCCCAACTCGACCCCCGGCTTCATCCCCAGGCCGAGCAGTGGGAGGCAGCGCGCCAGCTGGTGCGGGAGGTCAGCTGGGAGCTCGCCCGCTGGCAGGCCGACCTCGAGTGGGAGCCGGACCGCGCCGAGCGGTTGGCGGCACGCCTCGACCAACTGGCGCGAGCCAAACGCCGGTTCGGGCCCGACCTCGACGCCGTCATCGCCACCTGGGAGCGGCTGGCCCAAGAGGTGGCGGCGTGGCGCGACCAGGCCGGCGAGGAGGCCCGGCTTTCGGCCAAGGTGGCCGCCGAGCAGGCTAAGTGGCAGGCGGCGGCCGAAGCCTTGTCCCAGGCCCGGCGGCGGGCCTGCGAGGGGGTGGTCCGAGACCTGGTGGCGGTACTCGAGGGGATGGAGATGCCGGGGGCGGCCTTTGCCCTGGAGTTTTTCCCCGACGCGCCCTCGCCGCAGGGGATGGACCGCGTGGTGGCCACCTTCTCACCGGCGCCGGGCCAGGTGCAAAAGCCGCTCCACAAGGTGGCATCGGGAGGAGAGATGGCGCGGGTGGCCTTGGCCATGACCCTCTCCTTAAGGGAGGGGCGCGCGGCTACCTTCCTTTTCGATGAAGCCGACAGTGGGCTTGGGGGGGTGGCAGCGGCGCGGGTGGGCCGGCTCTTGCGGCAGTTTGCCGAGCGCCACCAGGTGGTCCTGGTGACCCACCAGCCGGCCATTGCAGCCTTAGCCGAGCACCACCTGTGGGTGGAGAAGGTGGTCAGCGCCGAGGGTAGCCTCACCCGGGCCCGGTGGGTGGCGGGTGCCGAGCGGACCCGCGAGGTGGCGCGGATGCTCAGCGGCAGTCAGGATCCGGTGGCCTTAGAACACGCCGCGGCGCTGTTAGACGAGGGGGCAGCGGGTGGACAACGCGTGGGGTAGCGCTGCGGGCCAAGCCGTGGCCGCCAATCCGGTGTTGACGGCAGCGGTCGGCGCGGCCTTGTCCGCGCAGGTCCTTAAATTTTTGCTATTTTATTGGCGGCGCCGGCGGGCGCGCTGGGAACGGCTGGTAGGGCCGGGAGGGATGCCCAGTGCCCATGCCGCCATGGTGTCGGCTTTGGCTGCGGGCACGGCGCGGCGTTATGGCCCCCAGTCGGCGGCGTTTGCAGTGGCGGCGGTGGTGGCGCTGATCGTCCTCTACGACGCTGTGGGGGTGCGGCGGGCGGTGGGGATCCACGCCCAGGCGCTGAACCGCCTGGCCCGAGACGGGGAGCGACGACTTTCGGAATCGGTGGGACACACGCCGTACGAGGTCTTGGTGGGCACGCTCTGGGGCATCGCCTGGGCGTTGTGGCTGTAAAATCCAGGCCCCGAAATTGGGGGCGCGCGAGAAAGGGTGGAGGAGATGGCCGTGGAACCGTACACTGCCGTGGGCTTGATTCCCACCGTGCGGGGGATTCGCAAGCGCGCCGAGATCCGGCGCAATCTCGAGCATCTGGCCGACCTGATGGCGGCGGCCAATTGGCTGTCCAGCCTGGACCTGCCGGTACGCCTGGTGGCTATCCCCGAAGGCGCCCTGCAGGGCTTTACCGATGAGGTCTTCGACCTCGACCACGCCCGCTACGCCGAGGAGTGCGCCATCGACATCCCGGGCGAAGAGACGGCGTTTCTCGGGGAGCTGGCCCGCCACTGGCAGGTGTACATCATGGCCCAGGCCAAGGCCCGCCATCCGGAGTTTCCCGGCCGGTTCTTTAACGTAGGGTTCATCCTCGACCCAGAGGGCACGGTCATCCTGCGCCACCACAAGGTGGCTCCGCTCTGGCCGGTCGAGCACTCCGTGACCCCCTTCGACGTCTGGGACCGTTGGGTGGCGCTGTACGGCGAGCGGCTGGAGGCGTTCTACCCGGTGGTAGACACCCCCATCGGTCGCCTGGGCATCATGATGGCCAACGAAGGCTCCTATCCCGAAAACGCGCGCGGTCTGGCCATGAACGGGGCCGAGGTGGTCTATCGGGGATCCTATCCCCATCCGCATACCGGCAACGAGTTCTTCGCCATTCAAAACCGCGCCCGTGCCCTAGACAACAATTTTTACGTCGTGGCCCCCAATCTCGGCACCTACTACTTGGAACAGGACTCCCCGGTACCCGTCGACACCTTCGGCGGTCAGTCGATGATCGTGGACTTCAAGGGCCGTATCGTCGGCCAGCAGGGGTACGGGAACGGGTCTACCTATGTGGCCGGGACCATCGACATCGAAGCCTTGCGCCAACATCGGACGCGGGCCGCGTGGGACAACTGGCTGAAAGACCTCCAAGTCGAACAATACCGGCTGATCTACGCCGAGCCCATCTACCCGAAGAACCTCTACCTGGAGGAGGCCCCGAAGGGACACGCGGCGTACCGCCGCGCGGTGCTGGAGCCCCAAGTGGAAAAGCTCATCGCCCGCGGCATCTGGCGCCGGCCCGGCTCCTGAAGGGCGCTGGGTCCCAAGGCCGCCGCCGGCTTGTTTAAGGGCGGCGGCCGGGCGTTTTTGCGGGGCTTGCAGGGTTTGGAAGCTTGGGATGCGGTTGCCGGGCGAGCTGTGTTCGGCGCCATGCTCGTCCTAATGCTGGGGAGGGCCGGCCTTGGGGCCGTGAGCGGATCTGACAGATGGGCCAAAGTGCCCTATCCTGAAACACGCCGAATCGTGGCCGTCGGCCACGACCGGGGGACCCACGTCTTGGGGTGAATTCGGTTCGCCGATAGGGTGTCTCGCGCATCCGAACCCGTCAGCTAACCCCGGAGGCAATACACGCGAGGAGGATCCGTTGCATGGCACGACGATCCCGTTGGACCGCCGCGTGGGGCGGCTTGGCCCTAGGCGCGGGGATGTTGCTCACGGTTCCCGCTCCCACCTTTGCCGCCTCGGCGCCTCAAGGCGGGCGCACCCTGACCATGGTGGCTACGGCCTACGGCCCCAGTGCCCAGGACAACTATCCCTATGGGGCCACCGATTACTTCGGCCAGCCCCTGCGCGCCGGTGACGTGGCAGTCGACCCGCGGGTGATCCCGCTCGGCACCTGCCTTTACATCACCGGGTACCATTCGCCGAACCTGCCGGCCGGCGGGTTCATCGGCGAGGCCGACGACGAGGGTGACGCGATTCGGGGAAACCGCGTCGACCTCTTTATGAACACCTCAGAGTCCCAGGTCAACGCCTTTGGCATCCAGACGGTGCGGGTGACGATCCTGGGCAAGCCGACCAATCCCAACGCTTCCGGTACGGCGGCCTGCGCCGGCTACGCCGGCACGACCGGGTCTGGGTTGGCCGCATCAGGCGGCCGGACGGCCACGGCGTCGGCGCACTGGGCACGCGCCCGCACCGGCGCGCGGCACCGCATGGTTCGGGCCGCCTGGCACCGGATGCCCCGGCGGTTTGCCCGCTGGGCGGACCGGCGCCGCGCCTGACCTGACGACGGCCTCGGTTCGGATCGGCCAGGTCCCGCCCCCGGTTGGGGCGGGACTTCGCTTTCATGCTGCCCAGTTTTCCGGTCGCCTATCCCGCGCCTGGCCGGGGGTTGGTGTGACCGCCGCTTTCTGCCCCCCGCGCCAGGGGTGGCGGCGCAAAGCGCCCGGCCGTCGGCTATCTTGCCGACGCCCTTGCCTGGTTTGACAGCGAGCTCCTGACTGGGCCGGGAATGAAGCCGAACCGGGCCGGGGGAGGTTAGGGGTACGCGTCGCGGCAACGGCAAGGAGGGAGTCCAATGGCGGAGGGTGGCCTCAAACGGTGGGTGGCGCTGGGGATGGGCGCTGTGGTACTCGGGTTGGCCGCGACGCCTCCCGTCGAAGGGTTGGCCACCTGGCCGCGCCACTTGGAACTGACGGTGGGCAGCGAGTGGCAGGCCTCTTGGTGGCCGGGCCTGCCTGTCGCGGTGGCCGTCGCGGGACCACCGGTGGTGGCCGTCGACGGCCACAGGCCCGGAGGGCGTCCGACGTGGGTGGCCGGGCCGCGGCTGACCTTGAAGGCCGAGGCCCAAGGTCGCGAGCGCCTGGCCTTCAACCTCTGGGGATGGTTGCCGGGACCGCGCACGGAGGTCGATACGCAGCCCGCCGTGCGGGTGGTCCCTGGCGGCGAGGCCATCGGAGTGGTGGTCCACGTACAAGGGCTTCTCGTCACCGGCTGGTCGCCCATTGTCACGGCCCGCGGCCCGGTCGACCCCGCGCGTGCGGCCGGGATTCGCCCTGGGGACATCTTGTCTACGGCAGACGGCCAGGCCCTGGATGGGGCGCGCGCGCTCAGTGCCGTGGTCCAAAAGGCCGGCGCCGCCCAGCGCCCGGTGGTGCTGACGGTGCTGGGAGCGCGCGGCCGGCGCCAGCTTGCCGTTGTTCCCACCTGGTCGCCCCAAAGCCACCGGTACCGCCTTGGAGTCCTCACTCAGGACCGGGTGGGGGGCGTGGGCACCTTGACCTTCGTCCTCCCCTCGGGGCGATTTGCCGCCCTTGGCCATAGTGTCACCGATGGGATGAGCGCCATACCGGCTCCGGTGCGCGAAGGCCGAGTGCTGAGCGCCCGCATCGTGGGTATCCGCCCCCAGGCAGGGGATCGGCCCGGGGAGAAGATCGGGGTGTTGGAACGACACCCGCAACTTTGGGGGATCGTGACGGCCAACGGGCGGTTGGGGGTCACCGGACGCCTGAAGGCCTGGTCGGCGGCATTGCGCCAAGCGCCTCCGATGCCGGTGGCCCTGCCGGACCAGGTGCATCCCGGGCCGGCGACGGTGTGGACGGTGGTGCGGGGCGACCGCGTGGCGACCTTCCAGATCCAGATCCTGCGGGCTTATCCTCAAGCCCACCCCGATCCCAAAGGGATTGCCTTTCGCGTCACCGATCCCCGGCTTTTGGCGGCGGCCGGCGGCGTGGTCCAGGGTATGAGCGGAAGCCCCATCGTCCAGGACGGGATGTTGGTCGGCGCCGTGACCCACGTGGTAGAGGGCGATCCGGCCGTGGGATACGGGTGCTACGCGTGGTGGATGGTGCAGGCGGCCGAGCGCGGCGGGCCCTGAAAACCGGCCGACGGCGCTCGACCGCGGCCCGGCAGGGTGGCTACGATGCGCGCCGAGACCCGGCCGGCGCCGGAAAACCGGCGCGTTTTTTGTCGAAAAGCTGAGAAAGGTTCGCCCCTTGGAGTCTTAGCCTGAGGCAGGATATTCCCAAATGCCGGAGAAGAAAGGGAAGGGAAGAGACTATGCTGGCAAGATTGCGGAGGCGAAAGCATGGCCATCAACGTGTTGGTTGCGGATGACAATCGGGAGTTTCGGGAACTTTTGCGAGAGGCGGTGGCGGCGGAAGAGGGGCTCGAGGTGGTGGGCGTGGCCGCCCACGGCTTGGAGGTCTTGGAATTTTTACAGAATCACCCGGTTGATGTCGTCATCCTTGATATCATCATGCCCCATCTGGACGGGATCGGGGTCTTAGAGCGGCTGGCCCAACAGGAAGGGGAGAAGCGTCCCAAGGTCATCGTGCTCACGGCGTTCGGTCAGGAGACCATGACCCAAAAGGCCTTGGAACTCGGCGCCGACTACTATATCTTGAAGCCGTTCAACCTCAAGGTGCTGGCGGCGCGCATCAAGCAACTGGCCCAGCGCCCGCAGCCGGCCCGGCGCCCTGCCGAGGTGGCGGCTTCGGCCAACAAGTTGGCCTTGGTGCCGGTGCGCCATTTAGACGTGGAAGTCACCAACATCATCCACGAGATCGGCATCCCTGCCCACATCAAGGGCTATCTCTATCTCCGCGAGGCCATCCTGATGGTGGTCAATCGCGTCGACCTTTTGAGCGGAGTGACCAAGGAGCTGTATCCCTCTATCGCGCAGAAGTTTAAGACCACCCCGAGCCGGGTGGAGCGTGCCATCCGGCACGCCATCGAGGTGGCGTGGGCGCGCGGCAACGTGGAGGTGATTAATTCGATCTTCGGCCACACCGTCAACCGCGAGCGCGGGAAACCCACCAACTCGGAGTTCATCGCCATGGTGGCCGACCGGCTGCGCATGCAGATGAAAGCCAGCTAATCGATGGCCGAATGCAACAGGAATTTGCGCGGGCCATCGCGAAATCCCCCGGGACAGACCTGACACGGGGGATCGAAGCATGGGGGATGCGACGCGGGTTGAGGTCGCGGAAATGGAGGCCCTGGTAACCCGACTGCCAGGGGTGGAGCGGTGTTACATCGCCGTCAACGATTGGGGGGCGATCGAGGAAATTCACATCCTGGCCACCGTCGAACGGTCCCCGAAGCAAATCGTGCGCGATGTGGAGAGCGCGCTCTTGGCACAGTGGGGGATTCGGGTCGATCGCCGGGTCATCTCGGTGGCCCAGGTGGCGGACGGTCCCCAAGTGCGGCCGGGCGGGCGGTTGACCATCGCCGAGTTTCGCCTCGACCTCGATGCCATCGGCGGAACGGCCACGGCCAGAGTGGTCCTGCAACCGGCCGACGACGACACGGTGCAATACGTCGGGGAATGGAGGGGGCGGTACCTTCCGAGCCATCACCTGCGGCCGGTGGCGGCGGCCACCGTCGAGGCCCTCAACCAGATTCCCACCGTACGCGAGGCGCTGGCCCTGGCCGACTTGCAGCAGGTGCAGCTGGCCAACCGCCCGGTGGTGGTGGCGGCAGTCAGCTACCTCAATCCGCGGCGGCGCGAGGAGGTCCTGGTGGGGGCTGTGGCCGAACGCGGCGATGGCCTCGGGGCAGCCGTGCGAGCCGTGCTGGATGCGGTCAACCGCCGACTGGGAGCCGGGTTTGGCGCCGAGCCGGCGCCGGCCCGCGGGTGAGGAGAGAGGAGAGCGGAGATGGCCGGCAAATGGGTAGAAGTAGTCCCGCGGCCGCGGGGCGAAGGGGTGGTGGTGCGCCCTTTGGCGGAGCCCACGGGGGCGCGCCACAGCCGAGCCCAAGAGGGGCTGTTCCAGCGCTGGATGCAAGAGAAGACGCCGGTGGAATGCGTCATCGCTGGCGGCGGCAGCGTGGTCGGACGCTTGGCCGGTTTCGACAGCTACGCCGTGGTGGTGGTAGACCGGGAAGGGGTGGAGCGATTGGTGTTCAAGCACGCCCTGGTCGAGATACGCCCGGCCGCCAAGCCGTGATGGGCGAACCCGAGCGGGAAGAGGCGGCCGGGCCGGGTACCGTGGTGTTCGCGGGGCGGACCTTGGCGGTGCGGGTCGACCCGGTGCAGATCGGGGGGCGGGCCACCACCCGGGAGGTGGTGGTCCGAGTCCCGGCAGTGGCCGTGGTGGCCGAAAACGCCAACGGAGCCGTCTTGGTCATTCGGCAATTTCGGTGGGCCGTGGGACAGTGGCTGTGGGAGTTGCCGGCCGGCAAGGTGGAAGCCGGGGAGAGCCCGGAGGCCACCGCCCGGCGGGAACTAGAAGAGGAGACGGGGTGGCGCGCCCGAATCTGGGAGGCCGTCGGGCGTTTCTTCCCCTCTCCGGGCTACACGCAAGAGCAGGTGCACCTGTTCTACGCCACCGACCTCCATCCGGGCCAGGCCGGCGGTGACGCCGACGAACGGGTCACGGTGGCCTTTTGGGACGCTCAGGCGGTGGACGCCGCACTGGCGGCGGGGGCCGTGGAAAACGGGATCGCCTGGCTCGGTTTACTGTGGTGGCGGTGCCGGCGCACGGCGAGGCGGCCATGTTGGTAACGGCTGACCTGCACGTACACCTCGGGCAGGATCCGGCAGGACATCCGGTCAAGATCCCGTCGAGCCGCGCGATGACCCTAGAGGCAGTGGTGGCGCGGGCTCGCGCCTTCGGGCTTGACGCGGTGGGATTGGTGGATGGGCTCAATCCCTGTCTCGGTGCGGCCCTGGAGTCTTGGGTGGCAGAGGGCCGGGCGGTCCCGTTCGAAGCCGGCTACCATCTGCCGGAGAGCGGGCTTGCGCTGCTCGTGGGGGTGGAGTGCGAACTGCCGTTGCCGGGAGCGGGCCAGTGGGCACATTATGTCTGGTTTCCAGCCCGGCGGGCAGATCTCGCGCGGCGCCTCGGCAAGGCCCTGGAGCGGCTCCGCAACCCTTGCCTCAGCACGCCGCGCCTTCCGGTTGACCCCCAAGAGGTGGCCAGCTGGGGCGGGGTCTTTTTCCCCGCCCACGCCTTTACCCCCTTTCGCGGGGCACTGGCCTTGTGGCCTTCCCTCTATCCTCCGAAGGTGCGGTGGCTTGAGCTCGGGCTTTCGGCCAACACCGCCATGGCTGCCGCCATTCCCGCATTGGCCGAGGTGACCTTCTTGACCCATTCCGACGCCCACTCTTTGGAGATGGTGGGCCGAGAGTTCACCTGCTACGACGCAGGAGATCTGACACCCGACGGGGTGTGGGAGGCGGTCTTCCAGGGGCGGGTGGTGGCCAACGTGGGTGTGCCGCCGGCGCTTGGCAAGTACCACCGGGCGCGATGCCGTAACGGCCACTTCGTCGAGCCGCCCGACCTCGCCCAGTGCCCCGAGTGCGGCGCCGAGGTGGTGCGGGGCGTGGCGCCTCGGATTTTGGCCCTGGGTGGGGCCGAGACGGGGAGCCTCCCTCGCCCGCCGTATCGGGAACGGGTGCCATGGGCCTGGGTGCCGGGCTTTGGGCCGGGTCGATTAAGCCGGGTGCGCCGTGCCTTTTCCGACTTGGCCGCACGCGAGGTGGTGGATCCGGCTTGGTTCGAGGCCGAGGTCGGCCGGGGCGCCGGCTTGGCCGTTCATCGCCTGCGCCGAGGCGAGCTGCAACTTTTCGGCGGCGGAGGCGGTCGGTGGGGCCGGGTGGTCTTGGACGAGGCACCGAGCGGTCGCGGTCAGGTATAAAGCGCACCGCCGCAACATACCGTGCGGGGGAGGGAACGGTATGCGCGGTGGGCGATGGGGGTTTGTGGTCGAACGCGAGTGCCGCCGGTACCTCGGGTTCGGACTCGCCAGCTTGGGGGGCGTCACCTTAGGCGGCGTGTTTGGCCTTTTGGCCTTTTCCGTCTTGACGCCGGCCGAACGGTCGGGGCTGGCGGCGGCGCTCCGGGCCCTTTTGGCCGGATTGGCCCGCGGGGTTATGCCGGCAGGGGCGTTCGCCGCGGCTCTAGTCGCCAACCTCAAGAGTCTCGGGCTGGTCTACCTCCTCGGCCTGTCGGTGGTCGGGGTGCCGCTGGTGTTGGCGGCCCTCTTCTTGCGGGGCTTCGTGGTCGGGTTTAGCTTGGGCGTCTTGTGGGGAGACCGCACCGAAGCGGGCATCGGTTGGCTTCTCGGGGCGGTGGCTGTTCAGAACCTCTTATGGGTGCCGGCCTTGGTGGTCACAGGGGCGCTGGCCCTGGCCTTTTCCTGGTGGCTGGTCAAAGGGCGCCAGCTTTCGAGCCAGGGGGGGCTTTTCGCCGAGTTTGCCCGGTACACCACCGGCGCCCTGGTCATGGCGCTGGTGGCCGTCGCCGCCACGGGATGGGAGGTGTTCTTGGCACCGACTGTGCTGCACTGGGTCTTGCGGGCTACGCCATAAAGGGCGAGGGGACAAGCATCCCGGGGCTTCGACATGGTACACTACTGCCAAGACGAGCCGGGGAAGAGGGAGGCGCTTATGCGGATCGGAGTGCCCAAAGAGCGGAAGCCCGACGAGTACCGGGTAGCCCTGACGCCCGGTGGAGTAGCCAGCCTGGTGCGTGACGGCCATCAGGTGCAGGTGGAGGCCGGGGCCGGGGAGGGCAGTGGGTTCGGCGACGACCAATATCGGGCGGTGGGCGCCGAGGTGGTGCCTTCGGCCGAGGCGGTGTGGAGCACGGCGGAGATGGTGGTGAAGGTCAAGGAGCCGTTGCCGGAGGAGTACCGCTTCTTTCGGCCTGACCTCGTCCTCGTCGGCTACCTGCACCTGGCACCGGAACCGGAACTGACCCGGGCCTTGATCGATTCGGGCATGGCGGCCATCGGCTACGAGACCATCCAACTCGACGACGGGAGTCTGCCCCTGCTCGAACCGATGAGCGAGGTGGCCGGGCGCATGGCGGCCCAGGTCGGGGCGCAGTTCTTGGAACGCGCCTGGGGCGGTCGGGGAGTGTTGTTGGGCGGCGTTCCGGGCGTCCTTCCCGGGCGGGTGGTGGTGGTCGGCGGGGGGATCGTCGGCACCAACGCCGCCCGCGTCGCCTTGGGCCTGGGGGCCGAGGTGACGGTGTTGGACGTGGACCCGCGCCGCTTGCGTTGGTTGGACGATTACTTCCGCGGCCAGGTGCGCACGCTGTTTTCCACTCCGTACAATCTGGCCCAGGTCGTGGAGGGGGCCGACCTGGTGGTCGGAGCCGTGCTTATCCCCGGCGCCAAGGCGCCGCATCTCGTCACCGAGGCGATGGTCCGGAGCATGGGGCCGGGAGCAGTGGTGGTGGATGTCGCCGTCGACCAAGGGGGATCGGTGGAGACCGTAGACCATCCCACCACGCACTCCCATCCCACCTATGTCCGCCACGGGGTCATCCATTACGCCGTCGCCAACATGCCCGGTGCCGTGCCCCGCACGGCTACCTACGCGCTGACCCACGCCAGCCTCGACTGGATCCGGGAGCTGGCCGCGTCCCCATTGGAGGCGGCGTTGCGGCGCCGCCCGGCCCTGGCGCGGGGCCTCAACGTGTATCGGGGGCGGGTGACCCATCCGCGCGTGGCCGAAGCCCACCGACTACCGTGGGCCGACTGGACGGAGGTGGCGGCGCGGTGACGCCGATGCCCGGCCTCGGTGAATTTTTGGCCCACCTCGGCTTGGAACGACACCTGTCGCGGGCCACTCTGGCCGCCTACGAAGCCGACCTGTTGGCCTTCTGGGAGTTCTGCGGCGAGGACCCGGCAGCCGTGCACGACCCTGGGTGGGGGAACCGGTTTCTGGCCGCCGAGCGCGAACGGGGCCGCAGTGCCGCCACCGTGGCGCGCCGGCGGGCGGCGCTCGCGCGGTGGTACCGGTATTGGAACCCGCCGACATCGGAGGACGGCGCTCCCGTTCTGGCGCCCGTGCGCGTGGAGCGACCCTTGCCGACGGTGTTGTCGTCCAAGGCCGTAGACGCGCTCTTGGCAGCCCCCGATGTCGGACGGCCACAGGGTCTTCGCGACCGCGCCTTGTTGGAGGTGCTCTATGCCACGGGGCTGAGGGTGAGCGAGGTCATTGCCGTGGAGCTGGAAGACCTGTGGTGGGATCCTCCGCGGGTGCGCTGCCGGGGCAAGGGCGGCCGGGAGCGGGTGGTGCCGATGGGTCGCCATGCCCGCTTTTGGCTCAGCCGGTACCTCGATGAGGTGCGCCCGAAGTGGGCCCTCCGCCGCGGAGAGGCGGCCGTCTTCCTCACCCGGCAGGGTCGGCGGTTTACCCGGCAAGGCGTTTTTAAACTGGTGCGGCGATACGCCGAGCGTGCTGGGTTGGCTCCGGTCTCGCCCCACCAGTGGCGCCACACCTTCGCCACCCACCTTTTGGAAGGCGGAGCCGACTTGCGGGCCGTGCAGGCGCTTTTAGGCCACGAGGACATCACCACCACCCAGATCTACACCCACGTGGAGCGACACCGCATCGGGCCGGCCTATCGCGCCCATCATCCCCGAGCCTGAGGGCGACAGCGGCCGACGCGTCGGTCATGGGGGAGGATCTGCGATGCGGTTGGTGTGGGTGGTCCTGGACTCGGTCGGGATCGGGGCGGCACCAGATGCCGACGCCTTCGGCGACGCCGGAGCCAACACCGTGGCCCACGTGCTCGAGGCGACCGGCGTGGCCTTGCCCCATCTTGAGGCCATGGGCTTAGGCGCGCTGGTTCGCATGTCGGAAAACGCGAGGGGACCCGTTTTAGGCCGCGCCTTTCGCGTGCATCCGGAGGGCCGCGGGAAGGACAGCCTGGCCGGGCATTGGGAGATGGCGGGCCTCTCCGTGGACCGGCCGTTCCCCGTCTATCCCCACGGGTTTCCGCCGGAGGTGGTCGCGGCCCTGGAACAGGCGTTGGGCGTTCCTATCCTGGCCAATGCCGTCGGCTCGGGGACGGCGCTCCTCGAAGCCTTCGGCCCCGAACACCTTGCCACCGGCCGCCCCATCGTCTACACGTCCGCCGACAGCGTGTTGCAGATCGCGGCCCACGAAGCGGTGGTGCCGCGCGAGCAGCTTTACGCGTGGTGCGAGTCAGCGCGCCGGGTCATGGACGGGCCACACCGCGTAGGCCGCGTCATCGCCCGACCCTTCACGGGGTCGCCGGGACGGTTTGTGCGCACGGCAGGGCGTCACGACTGGGTGGCAGAGCCACCGGGGCGGCTGTTGCCCGAACACTTGCAGGCGATGGGGGTCTTTACGCTGGCCATCGGCAAGATCGCCGACCTTTACGCCCACCGCGGCTTTTCCCACACCGTGGCCACGGCCGACAACGCCGAGGGCATCGCGGCCGTGACCCAGGCCCTAAAGTGCGTGGCCGGACCCGCACTGATCCAAGCCAACTTGGTCGATTTCGACAGCCGCTACGGCCACCGCCGCGACTCCGCGGGCTACGCCCGGGCCTTGGCAGAGCTGGACCAGGCGCTCCCCACCTGGTGGGATCTCTTGTCGGACGACGACCAGCTCTGGATTACCGCCGATCATGGGTGCGACCCTACCTTTCGTGGAACCGATCACACCCGGGAGGACGTCCCGTGGCTGGTCTTCGGCCGCGGCGTCAAACCCGGCCGCGGGGGCATCCGCTACAGCCTGCGCGACCTTGGGGCGACGGCCGCCGCCTTGTTCGGCGCCGGACCGTGGCCCGGCCAGGCCGCCAACCTCGACGCCGACGTCGGGGTATGATTCCGGTCCCGCCCGCCTACACTAGCCCCGAATTCCCGGCAGACGGGCAAGGGGGGGTTGACGATGTGGCGGTGGTGGAGCATCGGCTTGGCCTGGGCACTGGCGGGCGCCTTCGGCGGCGTCGCGCAGGCCTTCGCGCCGCCCCCGAGCCCGCCGCCTCCCATCACGGCCAAGGCGGCGCTCCTGGAGAGCGCCGACGGCCAGGTGTTGTTCGCCCACAACGCGCACACCCCGTTGCCGATCGCCAGCGTGACGAAGCTCATGACCTTGTACCTGGTGGTGCGGGCCGTGGAACGCGGGCGCATCCACCTTCAGGACCGGGTGCCGGTCTCGGAAGGGGCGTGGCGGGTCGGGGGGTCGCAGATCTGGCTCGAGCCGGGCGAACGGTTGACGGTGGACGAACTTTTGCGCGCCGTAGCCGTGGGGTCGGCCAACGACGCCGCCTACGCCCTCGGCGAGTATCTGGCCGGGTCCGAGGAGGCCTTCGTCGCCGCCATGAACCGCACCGCGGCACGGCTCGGCATGCGCCAGACCCACTTCCAAAACCCCCACGGCCTCCACCATCCTCAGCACTACGCTACGGCCTACGACCTCGGGCTTTTGGCGCGCCACGCCGTGCGGCATCCGCTGCTCTTGCGCTATACCCGGCAGTGGCAGGACCGCACCCTGCGCAACGGCAAAGGGGGCACCTTGTGGCTCATCAACCAGAACCGGCTCCTCCGCACCTATCCCGGAACCGATGGGTTGAAGACCGGCTACACCAGGGAAGCCGGGTTTTGCCTGGTGGCCACAGCCGTGCGCGACCACACCCGGCTCATCGCCGTGGTGCTGGGCGAGCCCACCAGCCAGGCGCGCTTTGCCGATGCCGCTGCGCTCTTGACGTGGGGATTTGACCACTACCAAACCGTGCCGGTGGCAAAGGCCGGGATGGCGTGGGGCCGGGTGCGCGTAGACCGCGGTGCGGCGGAGGCCGTAACGGCCGTCGCGCCGCACCCTGTAGCCGTCACGGTTCCCAAGGGGGAGGCGCCTATGGTCCAGGTACGAGCCAGTCTGCCTGAACGGGTGACGGCGCCGGTTGCGGTGGGCCAGCGGCTGGGGACTTTGACGGTGTCGGTGGGGGACCGGGTGGTGCGCGAGGTGCCCTTGGTGGCCCAGGCGGCAGTGCGGCGGGTGTCGTGGCCGGAACTCTTCTGGCGGACGTGGTGGCAGGTGGTGGGAACGGCTGTGGCTCCAGGTGCGAAGGGAGGAGCGATCCCATGACGCCATCGTTGGAGGCGGTCCGGCGCCGCTTGCTTCAAGAGGTGGAGCGCCTGCGCCGCCGCTTGGCGGCCAGCGAGACCGAGACCGTGGGAGAGCTGTCGAGTTACGACAACCACCCGGCAGACCTTGGGGCCGAGACGGCGGCCCGGTCGTTAGACCTCGGACTGCAGCGCGGTTTAAGCCGACGGTTGCGCGAAGCCGAGCGCGCCCTGGACAAGGTGGCAGCCGGCACCTATGGGCAGTGCGACCGGTGCGGCGGGCCCATCGAGGCGGCGCGGCTTGAGGCAATGCCTTGGGCAGTCTACTGCCGCAGTTGCCAAGCGGCATCGGACGAAGAGGTCGACGCCCGACGGCGCAGTGCCGGGCGGCCGGCGCCCTGGGAGGAAGTGGGCGCACTGTGGAGCTACGGGACCTCCGACTCTCCCCAGGATGAACCGGGCCAAGTGGACTACCACGAAGGGCCGCCCTTGGCGTTTCGGGAACCGTCGGGGACGGTGGAACCGGTCGAGGGGTGGGTGGACCAGCACGGCGCGGTGTTGTGGGACGCCGTCCGCCAACAGCCCCATCGTTCTGGGCGCGACACGGCTTTGGAATCTGACGAATATTGAGGGGCATTTTTTCCGACGGCGGCCACAAGCCGCCGTTTTTCGCGCCGTGGACGGGCTATGATTAAGCGCGAAGGCAACGTTGCTCACCCTGCATCGAGCGGCGGAAGGAGCGACCATGACCATCGTCCACTTGTTGCACGGCCCACGGCTGGTGGTGGCCCTGAAAGGAGACCTCGATCTGAAGTCGGCGGGTGAACTCCGGCAGGCCTTGGACCAGCTCATCGACCGGTTTCCGGACCGCGACCTCATCATCGATTTGACGGAAGTGGAATTTGTCGACAGTTCTGGCCTCGGGGTGATTTTGGGCCGTTACAAACGGCTTTCGGCTCGTGGGCGAAGCCTGCAGCTGACCGGTGTCCGCCCTCCAGTGCGGACGGTCTTGGATTTGGCCGGCATCGCCAAGTTGGTGACCATCAGCGACCATCTGCCCAAAAGCCCGGTGCGCTGATGCCCCGGGCGAAGGGAGCAGGAGGATGAGGCGATGACCAACCGCATGATACTCCGATTTTTGTCATTGGCCGATAACGTGGGCCTGGCGCGGGTGGCCGTGGCCCAGATGGCAGGGCAGATCGGGTTTTCGCTGAGCGACGTGGAGGAAATCAAGGTGGCGGTGTCCGAGGCGGTGTCCAACGCCATCATCCACGGCTATCAAGGGCGTGAAGACGGCTGGGTCGAGGTCGCCTGCAGCGTGGCGGGCGACGAGCTGGTGGTGACCGTCGAGGACTGGGGCGTCGGCATCGCCGATATCGCCAAGGCCCGCGAGCCGGCCTATTCCACCGATCCCGAGCGCATGGGGCTGGGATTCGTCTTCATGGAATCGCTGATGCACGCCGTGGTGGTGGAGTCGGCTCCCGGGCGGGGCACGCGCGTGGAGATGCGGCGCCGGGCACGGGTGGGGGCGCTATCCCGCGATGTCCAGTGAAACCCACCACCCCGAGGAAACCCCCGAGGACGCCGACCTTTTCCGCCGCGCGCGTTCCGGCGACGCCGCCGCCCGCGAAGCGCTGGTCCAACGCCATTGGAACCTGGTCTGGCACATCGTGCACCGCTTTGCCGGCCGCGGTTACGAGGCGGAGGACCTCTTTCAGGTGGGAGCCATCGGGTTGCTCAAGGCCATCGACCGCTTCGAGGTCGACCGGGGTCTGCGTTTTTCCACCTACGCCGTTCCGCTCATCATGGGCGAAATTCGGCGCTACCTGCGCGACGACCAGCCGATTCGGGTAGCGCGGTCGCTGCGCGAACTGGCCGCGAAGGTGGAACAGACGCGGGCCGACCTGACCCAAAAACTCGGGCGCGAACCGTCGGCGGCAGAGATCGCAGAGGACTTGAAGGTGGCGCTGGACGAAGTGACCGAGGCCTTGGAGGCCGCGCGCCCGGTGACCAGCCTCAACCAGGTGCTGGAGACGCCTAGCGGATCGGAGACGGAGCTGGCCGACAGCGTAGCCGAGGCCTCTCGCGAAGCCGACTGGTTGGACCAATTGGCCTTGAGCGAGGCGTTTCGCCACCTTGACGCCCGCGAACGCTACATCCTGCGCGCGCGCTTCATTGAAGGGCGCACCCAGATGGACATTTCCAAACGCCTGCACATCTCCCAGGTGCAGGTCTCGCGCCTGGAGCGCCGGGCCCTGGATCGGTTGAAAATGGCCCTACAGGATTCGGATTGAGGGCAGCGCGAGGAGTAAAAGCCAAGGCCCCGTTCATACTACTCCCGGACCCTGAAGCAAGGGGAAGGGAGGATTTTACTATGGCCAACGTCGCGAAAGTCATCGAACTGGTTGGCGAATCCCCCACCAGTTGGCAGGACGCCGTCGACAACGCCGTCCGCGAGGCTGCCCGCACGGTGGACAACATCACCGGCGTGGAAGTGACCAACTGGACGGCTTCGGTCCAAAACGGCCGGGTGACCGAGTACAAAGTCGACGTCAAGTTGGCCTTCGGCGTCGACAACTCTCGCCGTTAACTTCCCTTCGGGAGGCAGGGGGACGGCCCCTGACTTCCCTCCCCTCCCGAACGGCTGGTCGCGGCCCCGTTCCCTTGCTGGACACGGGGCCTCGCCGTCCCGGGAGGCGTCCCGACGGTGCAGGAAAGGAGTCGGAGCATGCAGGCACAAGGTGCCGACGAGGCCCTGCGCGCCCGTTACCGGTATTGGGTCGAGGCCATGCGCCCGAAAAAACCCCTCGCGCGCAACCTGGCCTGGGCCTTTGGCGTCGGTGGGGCCATCAGCGAAGTGGGCCAGTGGGTGCAATGGTTTTTCCAACGACAGGGGATGTCCCCGGACCAGGCGGGCACACCGACGGCCATCGTCCTGGTGGGGTTGGGCGCCTTGGCCACCGGGCTGGGCTGGTACGACCGGCTCACCAAAGTCGCCGGGATGGGGGCCAGCCTGCCCATCACCGGCTTCGCCAACGCCATGGTGGCGCCGGCCATGGAGTTTCGCAGCGAGGGCCTGGTGCTGGGAGTGGGGGCCAAACTCTTCACGGTGGCCGGCCCGGTGTTGGGCTGGGGCATGGCGGCGGCGTTTGTAGTGGGCTTGGCCCGGCTGGTGCTCGGGGTGAGGATATGACGGTGGGCGTCAAACGGGTCGGTGCCGCCACGTTTCGTCTCGATGGGGTCTACGTGGCCGCAAGCGGCACGGCAGTCGGCGACAAGGAGTGGCAGGGCCCCTTGGGCCAGTACTTTGACCTGCACTGGACCCCTCCGCCTGACTCCAAAAGTTTTGAGCAGGAGGAGCGGGATCTCCTGCGGCGTTCCCAGGACGTGGCCCTGGCCAAGGCCGGGCTGGACTGGGAGGCGGTGGACGTGGTATTGGGCGGCGACCTGCTCGACCAACTGGTGACCACCTCGTTTGCCGGCCGCGAGCACGGCCGTCCTTTGTTGGGCTTGTTTGCCGCCTGCGCCACCTTCACGGCGGGACTCGCCACCGGCAGCCTGCTCGTGGCCGGGGCCGGAGCCCAGACGGTCGTGGTCTCGGCCGTCAGCCACCATTTTGCCGCCGAACGCCAGTTCCGCTACCCCGTGGAACTGGGCAATCAACGCTACCCCACGGCGTCGTGGACCGCCACTGCTGCCGGCAGCACCATCTTGGACCACAAGCCGCATCCCCTTCGGGTCGAGGCGGTGACCATCGGCCGCGTGGTGGACTGGGGGCAGAAAGACCCCAACGACTACGGATCGGCTATGGCGCCGGCGGCAGTGGACACCATCCTGCGCCACCTTCAGGCCACCGGCCAGACCCCAGCGGCGTTTGACGCCATCTTTACCGGCGACCTTGGGGAGTTCGGGCGCCGGCTGGCGCTGCGGCTCCTCAACGAGCAGACGGGGGAAGACTGGAGCCAGCGCCTGGATGACTGCGGGCGCATCTTGTACGACCGGAAGCGCCAAGACGTCCACAACGGCGCCTCGGGAGCCGGCTGCTCGGCGGCGGTGTTCGGTGGGTACCTGTCGGCGCGGCTTGACGCCGGGGCGTGGCACCGCCTGTTGCTGGTGGCCACCGGAGCGTTGCTCTCGCCCACCAGTAGCCAGCAGGGCGAGAGCATCCCCGGCATCGCACACGCGGTGGCGGTGGTGGCCGAGGGGGGATGAGGCAGTGACCTTCGTGTGGGCGTTTGTGGTGGGGGGGCTTCTCTGTGCCTTGGCTCAGCTCCTTTTGGACACCAGCAATCTCACGCCGGCCCACGTCTTGGTGCTGTTCGTGGTGGCGGGGGCCTTGGCTGGTGGCACGGGGTGGTATCACGCGTTGGTAAAGGTGGCCGGTGCCGGCGCCAGCGTGCCGCTTCCTGGTTTTGGATACACGCTGGTCAAAGGCATCGGGGAGGCGGTGCAGGAAAAGGGGGCGTGGGGCCTCTTTACGGGGGGGCTAGAGGCCGCCGGAGGCGGAATCAAGGCGGCGGTGTTGTTCGGATTGGCGGCGGCCTTGGTGTTCCGGCCGCGGGCCTAACCGCCTAGGGGATGGCTCGACGTGCGTAGGAGGGGGGAGGAGGAGCCGGCGTGGCAAAACGGGTGATTGTGCTCACCGACGGCGACCACACCGCCTATCGAGCGGCGGAGGTGGCCTGCCGCCGGCTCGGGATCGGGTTGGTGCGGGCCTCTGCCGGCAACCCCACGCCGCTCCGAGGCCAGGCGCTGGTGGAGGCCATTCGCAAGACCCCGGGGGACCCGGTGCTGGCCATGGTCGACGACCGCGGAGACCCTGCGCGCGGGCGCGGAGAGCGGGCGCTAGAGGACATCTTGCGGGCGCCGGAACTGGACGTCGTCGGGGTGGTGGCCGTTGCTGCCCATACCCGGGGCGTAGCGGGGGTGCGGCCTGATGCCTCCGTCACGGCCGAGGCCGAAACGGTGTCGGGGGCCGTGGACAAGGAGGGGGATCCGGCCGGACCGGTGTTGCACGGGGATACCGTGGACGTGTTGGCGCGCTATCCTTCGGTGCCGGTGGTGGGGCTGGGCGACCCGGGCAAGATGGACGGCGAGGACCGACCAGAACGAGGAGCCCCCGCCACCACCGAGGCCCTGCGGGCGCTCTTGCGAGGCAAGTTCGATGAGGAAGGGAGGGAAGTCGGCCATGGAGGTGCAGTATCACGTCCGGGGTAAGGCGCGGGCGGCGCGCGAGGCCGTCAGCGCCGACCTGGAGGAAAACCTGCACTGGTTGAAAGACTATCTGGGGTACAAGGAAACGTTCGACCTCATCGTCCGCGAATTTCGGCTGGGCGCGCGGCGCGCGGCCCTGGTCTACCTCGACTCCTTCGTCGACCAGACGGTGTTGACGCTGGTCTTAGAGCAGCTGTTTCGCGCGCCCGACCGTGCCTTGGACCCGCCCTCGCTGCGGGAATTGTTGAGCGAACGGGTTCCGTACATCGAGGTGACGCCGGAGGACGAGTTGAAGACCACCGCCGACCAGATCCTGGCCGGTCCGGTGGCTCTGTTGGTGGATGGCGTGCGGCACGCCATCGTTCTGGACGTCCGGCAGTATCCCGACCGCAACCCCTCGGAGCCCTCCATCGAACGGGTGTTGCGGGGCCCACACGACGGGTTTGTAGAGACGCTCATCTTCAACACGGTGCTCATCCGCCGCCGCCTGCGCGACCCCAACCTGCGTATCGAGATGTTCGAGGTGGGGCGCCGCTCCAAGAGCGACCTCGCCTTGATCTACCTCAAAGACGTGGCCAACCCGTTCTTCGTGCGCGAAGTCCGGCGCCGCATCGAAGCCATCGACGTCGATGCCTTGACCATGTCGGAGAAGGCCTTGGAAGAGTGGCTGATCAAAAAGCCGTGGTGGAACCCCTTTCCGGTGTCGCGGTTTACCGAGCGGCCCGATGTGGCTGCAGAACACCTGACCGAGGGACACGTCTTGGTGATGATAGACACCTCGCCCAACGCCCTTATCTTTCCGGTCTCATTCTTCAGCTTCTTGCAATCGGTGGAAGAGTACCACGAAGGGATCGTCGTCGGCACCTACTTGAAGTGGGTGCGCTTCCTTGGGCTCATCTTCTCCTGGATCGGGCCGCCGTTGTGGCTGGCCCTCTTGGCGGCGGGGGTGCACTTCGGCGACGGCTGGGCCGTCCTCACGCGCCCCCAGGTTCATCAGATCCCGCTCTTCTGGCAGGTGGCAGGCCTGGAGTTCGGAGTCGACCTCTTGCGATTGGCCCTGACCTTCAGCCCGGACCCTTTGACGCAGGCCATGGGCTTTTTCGGAGCCATCCTTTTGGGCGACATCGCCGTCAAGGCGGGACTGATCGACGCCGAGGCCATGGTCTACGTCACGGTGGCGGCTGTGGGGACGTTTGCCGCGCCGGACATCGACTTTGGGATGGCGGTCCGGGTCATGCGGCTGGTGCTGCTGGGGTTTACCGGCTTGGGCATCGCCGCCCACGCCGTTTGGGCGGGATTTGCGGCCGGACTGCTCTTGCCCTTCATCATGCTGGTCCGCACCACCTCTTTCGAGATCCCCTACCTCTGGCCGCTGTTGCCGCTGCACCTGTCGGAATTGGCGGCGGCGTTGGTGCGAAAACCCTTGAACTGGAAGTACATGCGCCCCTCGTTGACGCTGCCGCAAGACCGCACTCATCGCTGGCCGGGACCTCGGGAATAGGACGTCCTGCGCCCGCCCCCAACACGGGGCGGGCGCAGTTTGCCAAACCCGCTCCCAAGTGGTCCCCTTAGCCCCATTCCGCGCGGTACAATAGGCGGCAGAGGTCGGGGCGGGGCGCCCGAGCTCCGCCGGATGCGACCTCGACCGAAGGAGGGTGTGGATTGGCTGAGGTAGAGGCTCGTTGGGTGACGTTGAGCCATGGGCGG
The DNA here is from genome assembly GCA_023511625.1 of Bacillota bacterium. Lineage (GTDB taxonomy): Bacteria > Bacillota > Sulfobacillia > Sulfobacillales > Sulfobacillaceae > JAIMAE01. Next base: position 93,922 of record JAIMBD010000003.1, read on the forward strand.
ACGCGGTACTTCGCAGGCGGAGAGGGGCCCCCCTGCATTTTGCTGCACGGCGTGGGGTACACCGCAGGTGGCGATGCGTGGTGGCTCAATTGGGGAGCTTTGTCGGAACGGCTGACGGTCTTGGCGCCGGACTTCATGGGGTGGGGGCTCGGCGATCGCTTCCCGCGCGAATACTCGTTTGCCTACTTGGTCGATTTTGTGCGCGAATTTCAAGACGCGTTGGGCATCGAACGCGCGCACGTGGTGGGGCACTCGATGGGGGGCTGGGTGGCGGCGCTTTTGGCTTACGAATCGCCCACGCGGGTCGACCGCCTGGTGTTGGTCGCGCCCGGCGGACTCGCGACCCGCACCTTGCGGTCAATGACCGAGTTCGAGCCGCCTACGCTGGAGGCCATTCGCGCCCAGTGGGCCGAGCACACACCGCCTGGGCTGGTCGACCTCGACGCCGTCGCCCACCGCGACTTTGCCAAAACCACCGTACCTGGCGCCCTCGAGGCGTATCGCCTGATCCTCCGCCACATGAACGACCCCCTGCACCGCCAGCGGTATCACCTTTTGCGCCGCCTGCCCCACATCGCGGCCCCTACGCTGCTGATCTGGGGCAGAAAGGACCGCGTCAACGCCTTCGAATTGGCAGAGGAGGCCTTGCGACGGCTGCCGCGCGCGCAGTTGGTGGCGCTCGACGCCGATCACTTTGTGCCCACAGAGGTGCCCGAGGCGTTCAACCGCGCCGTACTCGAGTTCTTGACGGCGGAGTCCGGTCCCACTTCGGCCTAGACCCCCGAGATCGCGCTTTTCACCCCGGAGGAACCGGAGAGCGGCAGGAATTGAATGAGGACGCTTCGTGGTTGAAGTGATTGGCGCGCGTTGATGGTTGTGAACATCTCGATTGGAGGCGGATTGAAGGAGGCGAACCATCTCCATGATCGATCTGGATCCCGCGCTGCGTCCCTGCTTCGAAGGGGCCGTCGACCTCCACGTCCACAGCGGGCCTGACGTGTTGCCTCGAAAGATGGATGACCTCGCGCTTGCGCGACGGGTGGCCGAAGAAGGGATGGGCGGATTCGTGTTGAAGTCGCACCACGTGCCGACGGCTGACCGCGCGACCTTGGTGCGCCAGCTTCATCCGGGGGTGCTGGCTGTGGGCAGCCTGACCTTGAACAACTTCGTGGGCGGGATCAATCCTCAGGCGGTGGAGGTAGCGGCCTTGCTAGGCGCGCGGGTGGTGTGGTTTCCCACCGTCGACGCCCAAAACGAGGCCGACCACCTCGGCCAGGTGCCCCCCGAAAAGAAGCCCTACTGGGCGTCGCTGCAGGAGCAGTGGTTGGCGGAAGGACGCCTGCGGCCCCCCATCCAGGTCCTCGACGAGGCCGGGCAGGTGCGACCGGAAGTGCGCACGGTGCTTGAGGTCCTGCGCGACCGGGACTTGGTGTTGGCCACCGGGCACCTCAACCCGCGCGAGATCCTGGCGGTCGTGCGCGAAGCTGTGGCCCTACGGGTCCGGCGCATCGTGATCACCCATGTCGACTTTCCCACCGTCAACCTGCCCTTGGACCTGCAGCGAGAGCTTGCCCAAATGGGCGCCTTCCTCGAACACTGCTTCACGACGCCCGAGACCGGCAAGGTGACCTGGGAGTCGGTCTTCCACGCCGTGCGGCAGACTGGACCCGAGCGCAACGTGCTGTCCACCGACCTCGGCCAACCGCGGGCCTTGCACCCGGTGGATGGGATGGCGGCCTTCATCCGGCGCTTTGCCGAGGCGGGGTTTGCCGTCCACGAGATCCGGCGCATGACCGTCGAAAATCCGCGCAGCTTGGTGGAGTAGCGAAAGAATCGGCCCTCCCAATTGACCGCAACCTTTCATCAATGGTAGGCTGAAAGGGTTAAGGCGCCCGCTGGCGGGCGCTTTCGCCCATCGGGGGCGTGTCAAGGGAGGGCGGAGGATTGTACCCCATGACCTGGCGTCGGGACGACGCGCATCGCATCTGGATTGGCGGGGTGTCCGTAGCGGAGCTGGTCGAAACCTTCGGCACGCCGCTCTACGTCATGGACTACGCCACGGTGGTCGACCGTCTCGGGCGGTACCAAGCGGCGCTGGCCGCCTGCGATCCCCCCGGTCTACCGTATTATGCGGGGAAGGCCTTCCTCTGCCGGGCCCTGGCGGGGTTGCTGGAAGAGCGGGGCGTGGGGCTGGATGTGGTCTCGGGCGGAGAACTGGCTACAGCCTTGGCGGGTGGCTTTGACCCCCGTCGCATCTTGTTTCACGGCAACGTCAAGACGCGGGACGAAATCGCCTACGGCTTGGCTCAGGGCGTGGGGCTGTGGGCCGTGGACAGCCTGGACGAATTGGCGCTGTTGGACCAGATGGCTGGTGCTGCGGGAGTCAAGGCCGCCATCGTGTTGCGCTTGACGCCCGGGATCGAGGCCCACACCCACGCCTTTATCCGCACCGGACAGTTTGACACCAAATTCGGGCTCGCCATGGCGGCCGGTATCGCCGAGGGCGCCGTCGATGCGGCGCTGGCTGCGCCACACCTCGACCTCGTAGGCTACCACGCCCACATCGGCTCACAGATCTTGGAAGTGGAGCCGTTTTTGGCCAATCTCGAGCGCCTGTTGGGATTCGCCCGCGACCAGTACCAGCGGCTCGGGTTTTGGCCCGAGGTGCTAGACGTGGGCGGCGGGCTCGGCGTCCGCTACACCCCCGAGGACGACCCGCCTCCGCTCGAGGTCGTCGTCGAGGGCATGCGCGAGCTCCTCCGCCAGTGGACGCCGCCCGATCGGTCGCCGCCGCGGTTGTACATGGAGCCGGGGCGGTCGGTGGTGGCCGAGGCCGGGGTGACGCTCTATCGCGTTGGAGCCATCAAGACGGTGCCGTCCGGCCGGCGTTACCTAGCCGTCGATGGCGGGATGGGGGATAACATCCGCCCGGCCCTGTACCAGGCGCCGTACCGCGCAGAGGTGGACGGCAAGGTGGGCGAGGCGGTGGCGGCGACCCTCGCCGGCCGCTACTGCGAGAGTGGCGACATCCTTATCGCCGAGCAACAGTGGCCGGCCGATGTGGCCGTGGGCGACGTGGTGGCCGTGTTGGGCACCGGCGCCTACAACTATACCATGGCCTCCAACTACAACCGGGTCCCGCGACCGCCGGTGGTGGCTGTCCGGGAGGGGCAGGCCCGCGTGTGGGTAGAGGGCGAGCGGTGGGAAGACTTGTATCGGTTGGATCGCCCGTGGGAACCGTGGTGAGGTAAGACAGGCGGAGCGGGGCGAAAGGGGCCGGAAGCGATGATTTTGGGAGCGTCCTGGCAAGAGGTGCTGCTGGCGATTCCGGCCGTCTTGGTGGCCATCAGCTTTCACGAATACGCTCACGGATGGATGGCCAACCGGTTGGGGGATCCCAGCCCGGCACGGGCCGGGCGCCTGTCTCCCGAGCCGTGGGCCCACATCGATTGGATTGGGCTGTTGGCTCTTTTGATTTTCGGATTTGGATGGGCCAAGCCGATGCCGGTGGACGTCCGCTACTTCCGGCATCCCCGGCGCGACCTGATGTTGACCGGGGCCGCAGGGCCCCTCGCCAACTTCGTGGTGGCGTGGATCGCGGCCTTGGTCGTGGCGGGCCTCAGCCACGTGCCGGGATTTCTGGCCGGCGGCGGGATCGGGCCGTGGGTGCTGAGGGTAGTGGGGGACATGGTGCTACTCAACGTAGCCTTCGGCCTCTTCAACCTGATTCCCATTCCGCCCTTGGATGGTTCGCGAGTGGTCTCGGGGGCGTTGCCGCCGCGTTGGGCCGACCGCTACAATCGCCTCGAACCTTACGGGATTTGGATTTTGCTGGGCCTTTTGCTGTTCACGCCGGTGCTGCAGTGGATCATGGTGCCGGTGCGGCAGACGGTGGTCAATTGGTTGGTCAGCTTGACCTGAACGAGGACGGGACAGGCGGGAGAAGGAACGTGCAGACAGTAGGGGAACGGGTGCTGTCGGGGATGCAGCCCTCGGGGGCCTTGCACCTCGGCAACTGGCAAGGGGCTTTAGCCAATTGGGTGCGCCTGCAGGATCAATACCGGTGCTTCTTTATGGTGGCGGACTGGCACGCCTTGACCACGCGCTACCAAAACACCGAGACGCTGCCGGAGCTGACCCGAGAGATGGTCATCGACTGGCTGGCGGCGGGATTGGACCCGGAGCGGGCGGTCATTTTCTGCCAATCCTGGGTGCCGGCGCATGCCGAGTTGGCGTTGTTGTTGGGGATGATCACCCCCCTGGGGTGGTTGGAGCGGGTGCCCAGCTATAAGGAGAAGTTGCGCGAGTTGGCCCACCGGGAGGTTCACAGCTACGGATTTTTAGGCTATCCGGTGCTGCAGACGGCCGACATCGCGCTCTACCGGGCGCGGTGGGTCCCGGTGGGACAAGACCAGGTCCCGCACGTGGAGTTAAGCCGAGAGGTGGTGCGGCGCTTTCACGCCCTGTACGGCGAGGGGGTGTTGGTCGAGCCGGAACCGCTGTTGACCGAGGCCAACGTGTTGCCGGGGTTAGACGGCCGCAAGATGAGCAAAAGCTACCAGAACACCCTGACGCTCCGGGAGTCCCCGGAGGCCGTGCGGAGCAAGGTCGCTACCATGGTCACCGATCCTGCCCGCGTCCGCCGGTCGGACCCCGGCCATCCGGAGGTCTGTCCCGTCTTTCAGTTGCACCGGGTGTTTTCGGCGCCGGATCAGGTGGCGGAGATCGACCAGGCGTGCCGCACTGCCGCCATCGGGTGCGTCGAGTGCAAGGGGCGGCTTGCGGCCGCCATCAACCGGGCGCTCGACCCGCTGCGCGAACGCCGGGCATATTGGGAGGCGCACGGGCGCTCGGTGGGCGACATCCTGAAGGCCGGATCTGCGGCGGCCCAGGCCGAGGCCGCCAAGACCATGGAGGCGGTGCGCGAAGCCATGTCGCTGTCTCCGCAGCGGCTGATGGGCGGCGATGGCGGCTGACGTCGAGCTCGAGGCCTTGGCCGACCAGGTGCGGCGAGCGCCGGAGTCGGTGCGGGCCATGGCGCTGCATCCGGTGGTGGCGGCGCGGGCTCGGCACTGGCGGGTCGCCGAGGACCTTTTGAATCCTGGCGCCGAAATGGCCTTGGCGGCATGGCTGGTGCGGCGCAAGGCCCAGTGGGTGCTCCCGCCGCCACAGCCGCCGCCCCCCGAACCGAAGCCGGAACCGGACCGCTCCTGGGTCCCTGTGGCCGTGGCGGCCTTGGCTCGCTTGAGGGCAGCGGCAGTCACCCGGTGGGGCCGACCGGCGCCGGCCTTTTCCCCGGGGGTGGACCCGCCGCCGGTGGCCGGAGCCGATCCTGTGCGCCTTTCCCGGGCCTGGCCACCGCGACCGCGCGTGCGGCCTTCCCGGCCTGGAGTGGTGGTGCGGCAGGACCGGACCCTCGAAAGGGCCGTGACGGCCCTGCGCCAGCGGCTGGCAGCAGGACCGGTGGTGTTTCCCTGGCCGGGAATCGGCGGGATCCGGGCCCAGGTAGACTGGTTTGCGGCGTTGTTGTGGTTGTGGGGCGAAGGCGAGGTGGAGTTAGTCCAGACTCGTCCGTTCGCGCCGGTGGAGGTGCGACGCCGGTGATGGCCGAGGACCGGGTGGCGGCTCTGGAGGCGCTGTTGTTCAGTGCCGCAGAGCCTGTGGCCGTCGATGACCTAGCGGCTTGGTTGCGGTGTACGCCGGAAGAGGTGGAGGCGCTGGCGGCGGCCCTGGCGGAGCGGCTTAAGGAACACGCCCTCGCGGTGGAACGCGTGGCGGGCGGCTTTACCTTGAAGACGCGGCCCGAATGGCACGAGTGGCTCTCCCAGACGCTGGGCGGGCGCCGGCCGGAACCGCTGTCTGCCGCTGCCTGGGAGACGCTGGCCGTGGTGGCCTACCGTCAGCCGGTGACGCGCCTTGAGGTGGAGACCATCCGCGGGGTGAAGAGCGAGCGGGCCTTGGAGACCTTGTTGGCCCGGGGACTCATCGAAGAGGTGGGGCGCAAAGAGGTTCCCGGACGCCCGATCCTCTATGCCACCACCCCGCGCTTTCTCCAGGAGTTTGGGTTGAACCGGATCGAAGACCTCCCGCCGCTTTCCGACCCTCAAGCCGATTCTGGCCCCGGGCTGTAAACGGCCCAGAACCGGCGCCGGTCCCGCTTGTGCGCTTTGACTCGGTACAAGGCTTGGTCGGCGTGGCGATAGAGGTCTTGGGCACGGCGTCCGTGGTCGGGAAACACCGCCACGCCGACGCTGACATTGAGCCGCAGGCCCGGCAGCTCGGGGTACGGACCCAACACGGCCTCCGCCACGGCATTGAGCGTCCGCGGCAGGTCGACGGCGTGGTCGGCGCGGCACAGGAGGACAAACTCATCGCCGCCCAAACGGGCCACGAAATCTTCGGCGCTCACGGCCTGCCGCAGGCGGTCGGCCACGGCCTTAAGGACGGCATCGCCCGTCTCGTGCCCCCAACGGTCGTTGACGGGTTTGAAGTCGTCGAGGTCTACGAGGCAGACGGCCAGGCGCCGGTCGTTGGCCGCGGCCTCGGTCAAGGCGGCTTCTAGGTAAAGGTCGAGGGCGCGGCGGTTGGGCAGGCCTGTCAAGGGATCGCGCTCGGCCCAGTGGGCCATCTCTTGTCGGGCTTTGAGCTGCACCAAAGCCAGGCGCAGGCTCTCCACCAGTTGGGCCATGAGTTGAAGCAGGGCCGGCGTGAAGTAGTCGCGGTCGTCGGAGAGAATGGTCAACACTGCCACCGGCTCCTGGTCTTGGGCCAGTTGGACCGGCCACGCCGCCACCGCTTCTACCAACACCTCCAATGGGGCGCCGGAGGTCCACTCCGGCGTGGGCACGGGGGAGATCGGACCATAGGGCGCGCGCCGACGGAAGGCCAGACTCGGCGCCACGTGGCCCAAGGGGCCGGCATCTTCCTTCAGGATGGGCGCGAACTCTTCCAGGCGTTGGGCCAGACGCGGATCGCGGGTGCTGAAGGCGGCGACCTTCAACTGGTCGCCGGCGGGCGTAGCCACGTACGCGCCGAGACAGTCGGTTTCCTGGACCAGCAGGGAGACGACGTGTTGGTAGAGCGCGGCCGCGTCGGGCAGCTGCAAGAACCGGTACTGCGCCTTTAAGGCCGCGTGCTGATACCGCTGCAGGCGGTCGAGTTGGCGTCGATGGGCGGCCTTGTCGAGGGCCAGCGCGGCCGAACGCACCATCTCGGCGATGAGGGCTTGTAGGGCCGGCGTGAAGGCGTCGGCGTCGCGGGCGGCAATGGATACCACGGCCGCCGGCGGCCCTTGGTGAGGGCGCGGGATCGGCCACCCAGCCACCACCCCGATCTCCCGCAACGGGGGCTCCTGCCAGCGGCGAGGCAGCGTGGGGTCTTTCTGGGGGTTTGGGATCACTACGGGTGCGCGGCTGCGCCAGACTCGGAGCGGCAACGGAATGGGGTCGGTTTCGGACGCGGGTTCCAGGGCTACCGGGGGAAAGCCGGCGATGGCCCAAGCCAGCGGTCCGGCCACGCAGATCCGCTCCAACACCCCTCGATGGGGACGGGGCACCAAGACGTCGGCAAACGCGGCGTCGGTGGAGCGGGCCAAGGTCTCGGTCAGAAGGCGCAGGATCTCCTCCGGCTCTTCGGCCTCCAAGAGCTGGGTTTGAATCTCCTGATAGGCCGTGCGGTACCGCTCGTAGCGCGCCAATTCTCGCGCCTGGGCGCGCCGGACGAGAAAGGCAGCGGCCTCTTCCACCATCTCTCCCATCAGCCCTTCCAGTTCTGGGGGATGGGGGGGTCCCGGCGGGCGGTACAGCCCCAGCAACAGGCGGGTGCCGTCGCCGAGGCGCGTCGCGGCGGCTAGGCTGTAACCGATGCCGTGGGCTTCCGCCTTGGCCCGCCAGGGCGCAAAGGCCGAATCCTGGCTCGCCATGGCCACGGTGCCCAAGGAGCGCAGTGCCCGCCCGCCGGGGCCTTGTCCCTCGGGCAACAGTGGGTCCTCGTGGATGGCGAGTTCCTGGAGATACCCCAGGGCCGGGCCGGCGGCGGCTATGATCTCCAAGTGGAAGGGGCCGGGTGGAACCCGGGCCAAGAACACCAACCGCGCCTCGCCCCACTCGGCCAGGCGCTGGCACCAGCGAACCAGAACCCCTTCCGGGGCCTCTTCCAGCGCCCGGGCGGCCAAAAGGCGTCGGGTCTCGGCCAGCGCCTGGTAAAACCGGGCCAGGATCTTCAGTTGGGCCTGGTCCTGCTGGTGTTGCGCCAAGGCGGCATGGACGGCGCTCACGTCCCGGTGCACGCTGATCCATCCCCGCAGCCGACCCTGATCATCGCGCCAGGGGCTCAAGGAGCAGTGGTCCCAGAATGGTCGGCCGTCGCGCCGGCGTCGGGGTACCTCCACCGCCACGCCGCGGACCTCGTGAAGCGCCCGCACCACCTCCCGGCGCACCGCCGGGGGGATTTCGGGGCCCCACAAAAAGCGCGCCGAACGCCCCTTCAAGGCCTGGGCAGCCCAGCCGCTTAAGGCTTCGAAGGCAGGGTTGGCGTACTGAATGCGGCCTTCGGCGTCGGTGACCAGCACCGGATCCTGCAATTCTCCCAGGAGGTGCTCGACCTCGGCCCGAATTTGGTCTTCCATCGCCCCCGCCGCCTCTCGAATCCCCACGCGGTTTGTGGAAATTGTCTTCTGGTTTTCAAGATAGGGCGCGGGCCTGCCTAGGTCAAACCTATGGCGCCCTATGTCTGCGGGCGGGAAAGGCGCCGACTGGGCCCTGGCCATACTGGAGGAAAAGGGGAGCAGGAGGTGGCCCACCGTGAACGCCATCGTCTGGGGGGCTTCGGCGGCGGTGGTCGCAATCGTCGCGGGGATGGCGACCTGGCCGGTTCGGGTCTCGCTGGAACTCGGGGTCGATGGAGTAGAAGGGACTCTGGGACTGCGCCTCGAGTGGCCGCCTGGGCTTTACTCCCGGCGATGGCAGTGGCAGTGGCCGACCCGAGGCCCGGCCACTTCTCCACAGCGGCGCCGGCACCCAAGGGCGACGCCGTCTTGGGGTCGGCCCATCGCGGCGCTTTGGCGAATCGGGCAGTGGGAACACCTTCGCGTGCGGGGACGTTTGGGGTTGGGCGATGCCGCCGCCACCGCCTGGGTCCTCGGGGTGGGATGGGCGTCCGTGGCCGCAGCAGTCGGCGCCATGTCCCCGGGCAGGCGGCCCGAGGTGGCGTGGGAACTGGTACCGCAGTGGGGTGCAGTGGGCTGGCATGGCCAGGTCGAGATCGGCGTGCGGTTTTCTGGGTGGGCGACGGCCCGGGCCTGGGGGGTGGTGTTGTGGTGGTTGGCTGGGACGGCGTGGCAGGGGCACCGGTCCCCGGCGACTCGGCCTTGAACCGGACTGACTGCGTACCGTCGCGGCACTAATGATGCTCCAATACCCTGCGAGAGGCTGGTGGCAACAAGACAGCGTCGGGGATGGGCGGAGTTAGCCGCGGGGGAGGGACTCGATGGACGCGCAGGAGGAGGTGGTCGGCGGAGGACCCGTCGGCTTAGGCTGGGCCATCGACCGTGGCCAGCCGGGCGTCCGCAAGGCGGTGGTGGAACGGCGACGGTGTTCGGCCCCAATCCCGTAGGGTCAGAACCTTACCCAGCGTTCGGGGGAACCTTTCGACTTTGGGGGCCGTGACCAAGCGGTGCGGGCCGCGCGGCGCTTCCACCCGGCTATCCCGTCGGGGGCATCACGGCCTCTGGCAACCTCTTAAGCCCCTTGCGGGTACGCCTTCCCGGGTCGGGCCGTGGTCAACGTTTGGGGCTGGTCGGCCAAGTCCGTGGCGCTGGCCGCAGAGGGGGCGATCGTGCGGCTTGAACCGGAAGAGGAGGCCAGACCGACCACGGACTTCCTCGCGCGGTACGTGGTGGGCTGCGACGGCGCCCACGTCCTGGGGCGCGAAAGCGTGGGCATCGGGCGGCGGGGGGCACGTTGCGACCAGCGCATGGTCCTGGCCGTCTTTCGGTCTTGCGCCGTACCCGAGGCCTTGCAGCGGTTTCCCCCGCGCACCACGTATCGGGTGCTAAAACCCGAGCTTCGCGACTACTGGCCGTTTTTCGGCCGGATGGATGTCGGTGAAGGCCGGGTCTTTCATGCCCCAGTGGGCGAGCGGGTCCGGGATGAAGCCGACGTGGCCGAAGTGCTGTACCATGCGGCCGGATTTCCGTTTCCGGTGGCCTTTGACGACGTCGGATTAGGGGGACCTGGGCGTGGGGGTGGCCGAGGTCTACCAATCCGGGCGGCCCCGAACGGGAGAATCCGAACGATGATCCAGCGGGCGTGACGGGCGGGGTCTGGCGTGTCCGGGTCGACATCCCAAAAGGCCGGAGAGCGCCGCAGGATGTCCCAGGTGTCGGCGGCTGCGGCAACGGGGGGTTCGCCCATGGCCTTTCGGTTCCTTCCCCGGGGGGTGGCGGTCTATCTCCATTATCTCCGGTGCCGCGTCTGCCATCAGAAGGCCTAGGAGCCGTCCGCCGGACGTGCACTGCCGCGGCGGGCCGGGAGGGGGGCGGCAGGCAGAGCCGGACATTAGGGCAGTCTGCCAAAGCGGCCTCGAGCCATGCACGCACCAGCGCCGGGCCTCGCCCGCCAGGCCCGCGCCGGCGGTGGGGGTAGGACGGCATGCGCAAAACACCTTTTCCGGGGAGTTACCGCCCGCGCCCGGGGGCGTTGCGGCTCGGCGAGTGCGGGGAGAGCCCCGGCCACAAGTCCGCAACGTCCCGGTACACGTCGGCGGCGACGCGGCGCGGGTCGCGGGCATCCCACAGCACGGTCAGTCCGTAGGGCATGAGGTCGGCCGCGGCTGCTTCGTAGGACGGCCAGCAGCGGAGCCGGCCCTGGGGGCCCCGCGCGTCCTGGGCCAGGAGCCACGGCCGGACCCGTTGGTGGTCGCGGGGGTCGAGGCCCTCCAGTTGCGCCATCCACTGATCGGGAGCCAGGGCGGCCACCAGCACGGTGGCGGTCCACTCCGGCCACCGGAACCGCGGGGGTCCTGCGGCGGGTGGGGGCGCTGGAAGTGGGTCCGCAGGTCCGTGCCCGCGGCGTCCGTGACCAGCTGGTACCCCTAATGCTGGGCTTGCGCCTCCGGCGTCGCCCGGGAGAACACGGCCAATTCCAGCCGGAACCGGACGTCCGGATCGCAGGTCACCCACAGGGAGTCGGCGCCGGGGCACCCCCGGACCGGCACCGCGGTCATCGTGGTCTGCGGCGCCTGGTCGATCGGCACGGTGCGCGGGGCGGCGATGCGGGTTACGTCGGGGCCATGGGTGATCCACCGCTCTCGCACTGGGCGTTCCAGCGGCATCTCCAGCCAGGTGCCGAACCGGTCGGCTCCCATCGGCACCGCGTGCAAGGTCGGTCGCAGTCCCCCGGGCTCGCGCCGGGAGGCGGGGGGCGCGGCCGCCTCGGACGGCGGCACGACCAGGGTCAGCCGGTAGGGCGACTCGCCCAGTGGCCCGACGGCGGCGGCCGGGGCCGGTCCGTGCGTGGTGGCAGGGCGTGCCAGAGCGACGCCTGCCGGCAGCACCGGGCGATGGCGGCGCGCCAGCGCGGCGCGTCGGCGACGGGGTCGAGGCCCGGCAGCGCGAACCAGGCTTTCAGCGCGGTCGGCTCCGGCCCGTTTCCACACGCCGGGCCTCGGCGGCGCCTCCCAGACCGGCCGCGGGTCGGCGATGCGGACGCCGGAGGACGGCTCGTCGATGGCGGCTTCGCGGATCAGCGGGTGCCCGGCAATGGGTACCCCCACGTCGAACCCGCGGTCGATGGTGCGCGGATCGCGCGGCGCGGAGGGCTCGGGCGCGTGCAGCCGGGCGGCCAGCCAGCCGAGGTGGACGCGGCCGACCTGGTCCAGTGCGAGACGGTCTGGGCACGCTCCCACAGCGGCGCCCCGTCGCCGAAGCGCTGGTCACCCGCGGCCTTCGTGCGGTACAGCCGGTGTGCACGCGCAGGCTGCCGTCGGGCTGGCGCTCGGTGCCCGTCCACAGCACCACCGCCTGGTCGCTGTCGGGCAAATAGCTGAAAAAGGTGGGCATGCGAGGCCTCCTTCAGGAAATGCGGGGGGGCGGACGGGGCAGGCGCCGGGGCCGCGCGCAGCGCGCTACGGCACATACCGTCCCACCACACGTCACTCGGGGTATAGGGGCCAATCGACGCGCCGTCTGCGCCCAGCGTCCGGGCCTTGTGGCGGTGGGCCGGGACCCAGGTGGTCTGGGCTGCGGACGCCGCCGGCCGGATGGCCTGCTGGCCGTCCGAGGCGGCGCTGCGGGCGCACGCCACTCCGCGCGGCTGGACCGTGTGCTACTACACGCCCTGGGCCGCCCAGCAGGCTGCGGGTCCCCCCGACCCAGAACCGGTGCCGCTGCGGGCCGTCGGGTATCCGGTCTTGGCGCCAAGGGGGACCCGCTTCGACGGGGGTTAGTGCCCGCGCGCGGCTTGGAGGTAGCGGCGAGCGGCCTCGGCGTAGGGGACCGGCGCCACCGTGGCTCGGATGTCAAACGGCACGTGACGTTCTACGGTGGGCTTTTGGGAGCCGCCATGGGGCTCGCCCCAATGGACCACGACTTCGGTGCCGGGCCGACTGAAGTCCGGGTCGACCACGGCCAACGACAAGATGGCTGAGGCGTTGGACACGTAGCCGCAGGTGGTGGACACGCCCACCGGGTCGCCGCGTAGACTCGAGACGGCGTCGTACTGCCACAAGGCGTAGCGAGGTAGCGGCCAGTCGATGAATTTGGCGCGGCGGCCGGGCGGCTCATGGAGCATGGTGGCCACGGCCCGAGCCACATCGTCGCCGTTCCACACCAGCGTGACCTTTTGGCGGTGGCGATCGCCTGCCCGCTGCTCCAGGGCTTGACGGCCGATGAAGTCGTGATCGAAGTGGATAAGGTGGCCGTACCCGAGCTCCCAGGGCGTAAAGTAGTACGCGGTGATGTCGGGATGGTAGAAGCTGCCTCCGAGTGACCCCGTGGCCTCTTCCGAGGTGGGTACTAGCCACTCGCGATACGCCCGCAACGCAGGACTGGTGTAAATCGCCGGGACGGGTGACGGAATCCATCCCACCCCTTCGATGCCGCTCGTGACGTAAGCCTTGGCGCCGACGCGGACGAGGCCAAACCGGCTGCCGATTTCGAGGATGGCCGCCTTGACCGCGGCCGCGTCCTCCCAGGGTCCGAACAGCTCGGCTCCCGGTACCCCTGCCATGCCATGGCGGAGAAACCACACCCGGCGCCCTGCTACGTCGAGGGTGCCGATGCGAAAGTACCCGACGGCAGGCAACGGGCCGCCGTGGAGCGCCTCCAAGAGGTCTGGAGCCCGGGGCCCCTGAAGCTCGTACCGGTAGACGGTGCGCGGGCGCCCGGGGTCTTGGACTGACCATTGGTCCACGGCGACCGCGACGTCGTAGCCGCCGGTTTCCGCCTGAAAGCGCACGTAGTTGGTGATGCCGGGGCGAGAGACCAGTTTTAGGCGCCCGTCGGGAAGGTAAAAGAGGATGCCGTCGCCGATGACGTAACCCTCGGGGCTCACTGCCACCAACTGTTTGGCTTGGCCCGGCAAAAAACCGCGGAAGCGGTTGACGCCCACGCGTTCGAGCAGTCGCAGGGCATCCGGGCCCGAAAGATAGAGGTTGGTCATGTGATACGTCTGGTCCAAGAGTGCCACCGTCTCGCGCCAGGCGTGCTGCTCGTCCCGCCAGTTGGTAAATTCGGGCGGCACCTCGGGGAAGGTGCCGAGGAGCGTCAAGGGCTGGTTATAAAGGTGGTCGACGAGGTTGGGAATGTGGTCGAGGAGCTCCTGCAGGCTTCGGGGTTGCGGGGTGTCCGGCACCGAGCGACGCCTCCTCTCCAAATCATTGGGAGTTTTCTCAATACCTCAAAGTAGCACATGTGCCAAGACCTGGAAAGGGGCGGCCCAGGATCGCAGGCGCCTCGTGGTCGTCCGCCGGCGAATTCAAAGGGCGAGCCACCGACCGAACACCGATCGACCGATGTGCGAGAGATCCCCCTCGATAGCGGCCAATGCTTGCCCGAGAGCGTGTTCTTCGCCGTCGCTAAGGTCGCGCCGGTACTCGGGCGTGGCGACAAGCGCCCGCAACCAGGCCCTATGGGCTTCGAGGTGAAACTGGAGCCCGACGCGGTGAGGACCGCAGGCCACGGCCTGGACGGGATAGCGGCCGGAGGCGGCCAGAACTGTACACCCCGGGGGCACCGTGACGGTCTCGCCGTGCCAGCTGAACACCGGGAAGGGATCCGCGAGGTCGGAAAACAAGGGATGGCGTCTGCCGGCATCCGTCCGGCGCACGGCGATGACGCCGATTTCAGGGCAGGGACCGCGGTATACCGTCCCGCCGAGACCATGGATCATGAGCTGCAGGCCGAGGCAGATCCCGAAGTAGGGGAGCCCCTGGGCCAAGACCTCGCCGAGCCAAGCCATTTCCGCCTGTAGCCAAGGGAGGCGGCCGGCATCGTGGACGCTCATCCAGCCTCCCAGCACCACGACACCGTCTCCCTCGGCGGGGTCAGGCCAGGGCGGGTTCTCCCACGCGTACAAGAACTTTGGGACGACGCCCTTGGCCTCCAAGACGGCGCCGAACGTGCCAAGGTCTTCGCCTGGCACCTGCTGCACCACCCACACCCGTTCCATCGTCGGTGCGGCACCGTTTTCCGAAGCCGGTGCCGCTCCCTCCTTTCGTTCCTTCAGGCCATGGGAGACGGCTTGAGGGTTGCGCCGCCGATCCTGCCGGTCGGACGGTGGGCCTCCCCTGCGGCCGTTCGACCTTGCGGCAGGCGTTGTGCCTGCCTTCGAACTTGCCTACTTGCGACCGTCGGGCGGCGGGCGCCCGCACCTCCGATGGGTTTCAGGATAGCAGATCGCAGGAGGCGCCGTCGGCCTCCGAGGCGTTCTCCCAAGTCTGTGCGCCCGTTGTCGGCGATAGAAGGCCAAAAGGCCGCCCGCTTTAGGCCTCGGTTGTCTGCCGTTCACCGGGGGCAGGCCGAGGGCGCCGCAGCGAAGGCCGGACGGCCGGGGCGCCCCCTGGAGGCCTAGTCGGGGTCGGGTGCAGTCGTAGGGGGGTCCACTCCTGGCTCGGCGGTTTTTGCCACCACCCAGGCAGCTAGCGCATCGTAAACCGCTTCGACCGGGTGCCCGACCGGCACGAGACCCCCCCATCCCCGGTCGTGAACCGTCACCCACGGAATCCGCACCAAGACTGGCACCCCCAGGGCCTCGGCCACTGGGTCGGCGCCGCCTTGGCCCAGAAGATGGAGGGCGTGGCCGCAGTGGGGGCAGGAGACCGCCGCGAGGTTCTCCACCACTCCGAGCAGGCGGCGCTTGAGGGCCAAGGCCATCTGGCCGGCGCGCTCGGCTACCGCTGCGGCGGCGGGATCGGGGGTGGTGACCACCAGCGCGGCGGCTTGCGGAAAGTGGTGATGCACGTCGAGGGCCACGTCGCCGGTACCAGGGGGAAGGTCGAGGACCATGTAGTCTGGTCGGTTCCACTCCGTCTCTTCCATCATTTGGCGCAGGGCCTTGCCCAAGAGAGGGCCGCGCCACATGACTGGGGTGTGGGCGGGGACAAAGTAGCGCATCGACATCACGGCCACCCCTCGCGCGACAGGGGGGAGGAGGCGGCGGCCGCGTCGGCGCGGCAGCTCGGTGATGCCCATCAGATCCGGGGCGCTGAACCCGTAAAGGTCGCAGTCCAACAGGGCTACGTTCCATCCTCCCCGGGCCAGCGCGGCGGCCAGGTTGACGGATACCGTGGTCTTCCCGACTCCGCCCTTGCCGCTCAAGACCGCCAGGAGCACGACTCCGGGAGGGGTCTGGATGTGCTGCAGTGCGCGGGCCCTGGGTCCTGCGGCCTTCGGTGCCTCAGGCGAGCGGGGGCGGATCTCGACAGTGGACACCTCGGGCCAGGTTGTCCGCACGAAGTCGGCTAAGGCTTTCCGGTCGGTTTCGGATAAGGGCACGCCACGCCAGCGGTCGTCGACCTCGATCGTCACCGCGGTCGAACCGTCGCGGGCTGCACGCGCTATCGCCACGTTGCGAATGTGTCCGGCGGGCAGGGGTTTGATGCCGGAGGGGGCAGTAAAGCGGGCAAGGCCGGCCAAAAGCGTCGAACGCGTCAGCGGCATGTCACGCATCCCCCTCCTTCGCGGCCCGGTCCGGAAGGCGCGGACGGGGTTCCCGGTCTCCCGGGCTAACGGCTGGCGCGCCGGCGTTCGGCCAGGCCACCGACCCTGGCCTGCGGGCGGTGGGTAACGACGGCGACGCATAGCGCGCGCGCCACAAAGCGCGCGCGATGTCGAGGGTGCAGAGCCATCCTACGCCCATGGCGATGCGAAAAGCCGCCTCGGATCCTAGTGCCAAACCGGCGGCGGCGGCCAGGATGGCGGCGTGATAGACCATAAACGCCCACCGGTCGCGGGATTCGACCACCAAGTCTTGGACGCGGGGCGTGCGCGTGCGGCCCATGGCGTGGCCCCACCGCTCAATCCAGGTCAAAAACGGCACGATCTTGTAGAGCTGCGACCATCCCAGTCCGCCGAGCCATCCGTAGAGCCCATAAAAGCCCAGGGCAAGGCTCGCGCGGGGGTCAGATGGGGCCAGGTGGACCACCAGGGCCGCGACCAGCAGGGCAGCCAGGGCCCGCACGGCCCCCCGTCCTGCCCGGGCGTTGAGTTCGAGATGCCGGCGCTTGCGCTGGCGAAAGAGGCGCTCCATCTCCACCACGAACGCGGCCAGCCCGAGCCACCCGAAGGCCCAACCGACGTCTGCCATCGCGGCCCCTAGTTGGTCGCGCGGCCAAAAGGCGCCGGCCCAGACCAAGGCCACGCCGGCGGTAGTCAGCCCGTAACTCGCTTTCGCCCACCCGCTCCGGTGCTCAGGAGCCAAAGCGAACATGGCCAAGAGCTTGTAGGATACGCCCATGGCGGTCAAGGTCAACCACCCGACGAGTCCTCCGGCGATATGGGCGGGAAGCCCGCGAGCCAAGACGTAGTCGGCGAAGGTGCCGACCGTCGGGGAACTTGCCGTCAAGGCGAGGGCAAAGGTCAGACCGAGGCCCACCGTCAGCCACAAAAACCCCATCCCGGTGGCAATAAACCAGACCGAGAGCGTCCACGGGCGCGAGCGGGCAAGGCTTCCCCCGAGGTTGAAGCCAGCCAAAAGCACGGCCGCCATCACGCACGCTCCGCCCCAGGGCAACAGTGCGGCCAGTGGCGATCCGACGCCGCCGGCCAGGCCGATAAACCCTCCCACCAAACCAGCCAGTCCGACTCCTAAAAAGCCCAAGGTCACGCCGGCCAGGCGCTGGCTGGTCAACTCGGTGACGGTCAGCACCGGCACGAACTGCTGCAGGGCCCCGAGGATCAGGATGGTGAGCCACCCCACTGTGGTCAGGTGCAGCGCCGCCAGCGACCAGCCACTCTGCACCGTCGCGACCGGATCGGCCAATCCCGTCGCCAGGAGGATCTCGGCCAAGAGCACCGAGCCCACTGCTACGGCAAAGTATGCCATGCTCCACCGCGAAACCTTCACCCCATGCACGCCCAACACCCCTCCCCTTATCGCATAGGTCCGTCTGACTGCCGTCTGGCCAGCGGACGCCCGCTCTTCCAGGCCCATCGTAGGCGGCTGAAGGCAGTCCCACCGTGATCCCGGTCACCCTCTGGGCTCACGGCCCGCCGACCCAAAAGGCCCCGCTTCTTCCAGGCGCCAGCTGGCGTTCCCGCTTCGGCAGAAGGCCAAAGCGAGATCTTAGCCGGGGTCCCGGTCTTAAAAGCCCGAGCGCCGGATGGCCTACGCTCAAGAACTGGCTGCTGTCCTTGCGGTCTTGTCCCGGGGGGCCTTGCCCGTTTTGCGGACCGAGACTGCCCCACCAGCGGCCCTTGGGGGGGAAGCCATGCAAACCCCGCGCCGGAGGGGTATGCTGTAGCTGACGCAAGGCCTATGCGGGGGCGCTTTGCGGCCGAAGGGGGATAAAGGGGCCAACGGCCCGAGGGTTTTGGGCTTCGTTCGGGCCAAGGCAAGGAGGAGGACGTACCATGACCCACGAAAACCCGGCGTTGGGCGATCGGATCTGGCATCGATTGGTCCACGACAGCTTCCTCAACGCGCTGGCCAACCTCAACGGAATTGCGGCGAGTGTCTCTGCCGCCGATGTGTCCACCTTGGTGGCCGTCGCCGAGGCCGCCATCGACCTTTGGCGCCGCGACGGGGCGCCCCACGCCCGGGCCGAGGAGGAGCAATGGTTTCCCGCCTTGGCCGGAGCAGGCGGAGCCGAAGACCGCACGGCCTTAAGTGCTGAACATGCCGCTATCGCGGCCTTGATCGCCGACCTTGACCAAGCGGTGCAGCGCCAGGATGGACCGAACCTGGCTGGACTCCTGGCGCGTCTTTTGCATGCCGTGGAAGACCACTTCCAACACGAGGACGCGGTGTTGGCGGCCGGGTTCCAGGGTCCGTGATTTTGCTTCCCCCGGCCGCACAAGGTTCGCGGCCGGGGGCTTTCTGCAGGTCTCCCTCGACTTGGGCGCCCTCTTGGGCCTAAGCCCTCCCGCCGACGGATCGTGGTGGAGGATCAGAGCGGTACCGTGTGGGTTGGGGCTTCTTGCACCGTCACCATCGTGCCTGGATCCCGGATGAACATGGCCCGATGGAGCGCGAACCCGAGGGCAGCCAGGCCCGCTGCGATCAGAGCCGGCGTGGCGAAAACCAAGCTGTAGCCGACCAGCACAATGGCACCGGCTAAGAGCAGAGGGACCAGGGTAGGTTGGGGCAGGTGGACGTGGCGCGGCGGGGTCTCGGCGGGCACCATACGGCCATGGCCCCACCGTTTTTCTAGCCAGAAGGGGTCGCGCCCGCGCACTTCGGGGATAGCGGCGAAGTTGTAGACCGGTGGGGGCGAGGAGGTAGACCACTCGAGGGTTCGCCCGTCCCAGGGGTCGTCGCCCGCCCACGCGCCGTGGTTCCACGACCAGACCAGATTGGCGACCAAGACCAGGACGCCGGCCGCCAGGATGAAGACGCCGGCTGTGGATACCGCATTCCAGAAGCTCCACCCCAGGTGGGGGGCGTAGGTGTAGATCCGGCGCGGCATCCCTTCGAGGCCGAGAAAGTGCTGCGGGAAGAAGGTAACGTTGAAGCCGATGAAAGTCAGCCAGAAGTTCCACCGTCCCCAGCGCTCGTTGAGCAGGCGCCCGGTGAACTTGGGATACCAGTAGTAGAAGCCGGCGAACAGCCCGAACAGCGTGCCGCCGATGAGCACGTAGTGAAAATGGGCCACCACAAAGTAGGAGTTGTTGTACTGCAAGTCGGCTGGAGCCATGGCCAGCATCACGCCGCTCATGCCCCCGACGACGAAGCAGATCAAAAAGCCGAACACCCACAACATGGCGGTGGTCATGCGCACCTGACCGCCCCACATGGTGGCCAGCCAGTTGAAGATCTTGATCCCGGTGGGCACGGCGATGGTCATGGTGGTCAAGGCAAAGATAGAGTTGATCCAGGGGCCGAGGCCCAGGTCGAACATGTGGTGGACCCACACCATGAAGGACAGAAAGCAGATGGCCAACAGGGCCCCGACCATGCTCGTATAGCCGAAGAGCGGCTTTCGGGAGAAGACCGGAACCACTTCAGAGAGGATGCCGAAGATGGGGAGAATGACGATGTAGACCTCGGGATGTCCGAACACCCAAAAGAGGTTGATCCACAAAAGCGGGTTGCCGCCGGCGCCGGGGACGAAGAATTGGGCGCCGAAGAGCCGTTCGAAAGTCTGCAAGAACAGGTCGACCGACAGCGGAGGCAGGGCCACCAAGATCAGCACCATGGTGGCGAAATTCGCCCACACAAAGAGGGGAAGGCGCATCCAGGTCATGCCCGGCGCGCGGAGGTTGACGATGGTGACCACGAAGTTGATGGCTGTCAGGATGGTGCCGAGCCCGGAAATCTGCAGGGCGACATCGTAGAATTGGATGCCGATCCCAGGGTCGTATGGCGGGCTGGAGATCGGCACGTAGTTGAACCATCCGGCGTTGGGGGCACCGAAAAACCAGCTGGTGTAAAAGAGTATCCCGGCGCCCAAAAACAGCCAGACGCTGAGGGCGTTCAGCCGCGGGAAGGCCACGTCCCGGGCTCCGATCTGCATGGGGATGACCAGATTGGCGAGACCGAAGATGAGGGGCATGGCAGCGAAGAAGATCATGGTCACGCCATGCATGGTAAAGAGCTGGTTGAACAGCGCCGCGCTGACCACGTGGTTGTCGGGGCGCGCGAGCTGAAGGCGCATGACGAAGGCTTCGACGCCGCCCAAGATGAAGAATCCGAGACCGCCTGCCAGATAGATCAAGCCGATGCGCTTGTGGTCGACCACTGTAAGCCAGGCGAAAAGCCGCTGCCACCTGGTATGGGGCGGGCTGTCCGAACGCGGGGGCGTTTCCCTGACCGAGATCACCAAGGTCCCTCCTCTTCCTGGCACGAGGGGCCAAAGGGGCCCTTGCGTTACCTGTCTTACGCGAAGGTACCGGGACGCCCGCGGCCACACCGTGATCCCGATCACCAACGGCGGCCCGCGCTGTCTTCCCCGCCACACAGCTGGGCAGGAGCCGTGCGGCCCGGCGGCTCCGAAGGGGCGGAAGCGGTGGCGTTGACTACCCGGTGCTTGAGCTCTGGGGACTTTGACGGGTTCCGGGAAGCCGGTGGGCCGCACCGGCGGTGAACACCGCCTGGCTTGCGCCATCTAGGGTCTCGGCCAAAGGCCGGAAGACGGCTCAGGGGATCTAGGGATCTGACCAGACGTGCCCCACTCCCGTCAGGAACTCCCGCGGTCATCCCCGCCTCGTTCGGGAGGTTCACTGCGATGGTCTTCGCTTCTTTCCGGGTCGGCATCCGCTGGTGCCGGCTTTAGGAGCGTGTGGCGATGCGGGTGGGGCACCAAGACCACCTGCAAGATCGACGGTTCCAGTGCGACGACCGAATGCGCCTCGTAGGGGTCGAGGGCTACTGCCTGACCGGGCTTCAGCGTGGTTCCCTCCCCGTCTCCTACCTCAAGGCGCACACGGCCTTGCAGGGGCTGGATCCAGGCGTGGCTCGAGGTCTGATGTTCCCGAAGGCTTTGGCCGGATTGAAACCCGAACCAGATCACCAACCCCTCGGGCGACTCGAAGGCCCGGTAGGTGGTGGCGTGGTCGGGATGAAAGGCAACGAGCTCGTGGGCGTTACACCATCGCGCCATCCTCATTCCTCCGTTCTTGTGGGTTCCAAGGCGGCTGGTCGCGCACCTCGACTTGAGTAAAGCCGCGACCGTCCCCCACGACCGTGATCGGGCTCACCAACGGGCCCCTGCGAATCGTGATCCCGGTCACAGAGCCCCCGGGGCGCTATCGGCCATGGTGGGATTCAGATACCGGTTGAATCCACGACAGGACCATAGAGAGGTGAGTGCCGTGACGGTTGCATCCACCGACGCCATTATCATCAGCGCGCCCCTCATTGCCCCCCGGTTTCGCCACGAGACCATTTTTGGCGTGCTCAACGCCTTGCCTGAGGGGTACAGCGCGCTTTTGCTCAACGACCACGACCCCAAACCGCTGCTCTATCAATTGGAGGCCGAAAAACCCGGCACCTTTCGCTACGAGTACGTCGAACAGGGGCCGGAGCGATTTGCGGTCCGCTTTACGCGGACGGCCTAAGACCGACTGTGGGGTGCCGGCAGCGCGCCCTGCGGCTGCTCGGCGCCCCTGGGCGAGGGAAGGAGCGAGGACCGATGGCTGATAGGGGGCCACAGTCGCCCCGCTTGCCAGAGGGGCTCAACAAGGAGCTCGACGTGCGGCCCCTTCTGCAGGCCGGGATCGAGCCGTTTGAAGAGATCATGCGATTTGTCGATCAACTTGGCCCGGGGGAAGGCTTTCGGCTGTGGGCGACCTTTCGGCCGGACCCCTTGCTGGCGGTAATGGCCCGGCGCGGGTTTCGCGCCGAACCTTGGGCATTGCCCGACGGCTCCTGGGCGGTGGATTTCCTGCCCGCCGAGGACGGCGCAGCCGGGAGGTGATCCGGGATGGAGCCGAAGGTGGTGGAGGTCAAGGGCATCCTGCGACAGGGGCTTTCCCTGTTTGGGACCATGATGCGCACCGTGGAGTCGCTCGCTCCTGGCCAGGCCTTGGTGGTCAAGAGCACGTTCCACCCCGCCCCCTTGATCGCCCACATGCGCCGGCGGGGATATCGCGTGGAACAGCGCCAAGAGGGCCGAACCCTCATCACCACCTTTGTTCCGGAGGCCAAAGACGGACCGGACGCCGCAGGGGACCACGCGCCTTTTCCTGCGGCGGCCTTGCCCGTCGAAGGGCCGGAACATCGTCTAGACAACCGGGGGCTGGTGCCGCCCGAACCGATGCAGCGGACCTTGGCGTTGTTGGACGAGGTGCCGCCGGGTCACGTGGTGGTCATCCACAACGATCGGGTGCCGGTGTTTTTGTTGGCCGAGCTCGACCGGCTCGGCTATCCTTACGAAATCCAAGCCCAGCCAGACGAATCGGCCGTGGTGCGAATTTTAAAGCCGCCCGAGGATAGGGCTGGCGAAGCGGTGCCATGCCTTAAGCCATCAGGCCGCGACGTCCGAGAGCAGCAAGAGGGGTGAAAGGGCCAGGAGGGCGCGACAACGTCGGGCCGACGGCCGGCGCTCTTCCCCCTGCAAGGAGGGGTGAGGCTGCCGCTGGCCTTAAAAACCCCCTCCGTTAAGACGGTGGGCGCTCGGTTGCCACGTTTGCCGTCCATGGCGGCGTGTTTCGGCATCCCGACCGGCGCGTGGTGCTCCTTGGGGCCGATGGCAGCGACGATCCTGCCGTCCGTCAGGCCTTGGGGGAGCTTTTGGCGGGATTGGTTGAAACTCGCCTTCGGAGGGGGCCCTTCCGCCCCATGGGCTCTTGGTGCCGGCCGAGGTGTGGGCGCGGGCAAAGCGGGCCGAGACGGGTGCCGTAGGGCCAAGGCCGAGGCGGTCATGGACCGGCTGCCTGCGGTACGAACGCCGTTCGGGGCGGTCTAGGACCTGCTTCCCGGTCAACGGGCACGGCGGTTGCGATATGCCGGAGCGCGGGCGGTCGGGGAGCGTTAAGCGAGCGCGTTGACGTTCTCCCCACGGCTAAGACGCTATGCATGACCCATCACTGCATAATCCCATGACTGCGGCGTTTGTCCACCATGGCCGTTTGGCGAAAACTAGCAGACGATGAACACGAGAAAAACCGGAGACCACTCCGCTGAAGGATGGGGATCTCCGGCCGGTCTCGTTGTACTCGAACCGATGCCCCTGGGTGTCCAAACGCTTCCCGGTGCGAATCTGCAGGCAGAAGCAGATCTTTGGAACTAGCCCAAGGCTCCTCTGGCGCTTCTCCGTATCGTGGACGAGGCCCCCAAGGTCGATCGGCGGTCTTGGGATGACCGCTGAAAAGAGGAGTATGCGCGTTTTCTCTCGCTTCGGGCCGAGGCAAGGGAGGTCGAAGTCCGTAGAGGCATGGCAGGAAAGGCGGTCTGACCCGGGCAATCGATTGCGAGGGGTATCGCGCCCAATCGAGGATAGACATTCCAGGAGAAGGCAGCGGACGCGATGCTACGCCTGTAGGCAGTGCAAATACAGCTCGACGCGCGCGCCATGGAAGCCGACGACGCACCGACAGAGTGGCGACAGGCCCGAGACGTTTCGACATGGAAACAGGCGGTTGACCGCACCATTCGGGAGTATGACAACCTCCTCCGGCGTTTGAAGGACGTAGAGGCAGCTTGCCCCATCGGCTTGGAAGAAATTCGTACAGCAACGCCAAACCCTGAGAGCAACTCAAAGAACTCGAACCCCGGCCAGCCGAACTCGAGAAGGTGCACCGGCAGGCCGATGATAGCCTCGCGCAGTTGAAAGAACTGCGTGAGGGAAAAAATGCCATCCTCCAGGAGGACGGCCACCCTAGAACCGCTGCGCCGGTGGCATACCGCCGACCCGGTCGACGGACTTGGGTCGCATGTCGACCTGGGCAACAGTTTGAAAAGGCCTGGGGGATGAGGCCGGTCACTACCTCCGGCGCAGCGATGGACGGCGAGAGCCATACCGGCTTTACCGCCTGGATAAAGTCGAAGTTACTGAGGAAGCCGAGGGGTTCGCCGGCATGCCATCTGGCGTACGGGCGCGTCGCGGTTCACACGCCCCTAGCTCTGGTTATACGCCTTCCGGATGATAGGACGCGGCAACGGTTGACCGGATACAGGTCAACGCCTCCGAAAGGAAACCGAAGGCCGATGCGCCGGCTCTGGTGGACCCGACGGCCACCTCCACGGACTGCCAGGCCTGGGTCCGAGGACTGCACCAACAGTCCCCGACCACGCCGCACGAGGTTCCGCCCGTTGTCTTGGCGCAGGCAGTGGCCCTGAAGCGGGCAGTGTCCGCCCGAGCGCCGAGAAAGACCTCTACCCAGGGGGCCTCCCTTTCCCTTGGCTGCCCATGGGTCCAATCGCCGCCGGTGTTGACCCCTACTTCCCGAGAGCCTGTCCCTGCGCGAGGAGCCCGGTGAGCCAGGAAGGCCGGGAGAGCCCGGGCGCGACGCTGGCTGCCGCGATTGCGGCCAACGTCAGACGCACGGCCCGCACCCGCGCATCCCTGGTGGTCCTCACCCACACCGTATCGGTCGCGGGCACCACGCGGACAATTTCGGCCGCTCCGCTGGGCGGCCCGGGCACGGGGGTGACGATGGGGCCGAGCCAGGTCTGACAGGCGACCGGTTCCCAACTCCGGTCAATGGTCAGCACGACGCCCTGCATGGGGTGGGATCGGAGGGAGCCGGCGACGACGTCAACCTCCGTCTGGCTACCGCCTATCCCCACTATGCCGTGCCAGACATTGGTGAGCCGATACGCCGCGCGAAGGGCAGCATACCGGGGCAGCGACGGGGTCGACGGGGTGATCGTGGGAGCGATCGGGGGCGGGCGTTGACCGCTGGAAAGGCAGGGGAAGGGACGGCGGGCCGTGCCGTCGTGGCCACAGGCCGTAGTCAGCAACAGGAGACTTATCCCGCAGGCCAAAATTGTCGACCGCATCTGTCGTCCCTACCTGCTCATCCCGGTGAAAGCGGCTCTTGTTCATAGTTGGGGCTTGGCGAAATCTGGGAGACGCTAGAAATTAAGGACATGAGGTCACTCTGCCCCAAGATGACGATCTCGTGTCCGGTCTTATTTGTACTGGAAATTTAACCGCGAACAGACTCCCCGGCAAGTGCTCCAAGTTACGGGAGATCAGGCGCCCGTGGCAATTTGGGCGGCCACCACTGCACCGGCAGCGGTTTTGCCCGACGTGTGGGCAAGCCAGTGCGCGAGTGAAAGCCACTGCTGGTGGTCGCCCGGGAATTTGCTGTGGCGGCGCTGGCCGGTGCGGCGGTTTGTTGCACCAATTCGGCCAGTGCGCAAGGGATTTTTGGTGAACGCCTGTCCAGCGTGGGGCCCTATCCACGCTGGACCGACGTGGCGCGCACGACCATGGCCCGCGGGATGTTGATCGCGTCGGCCGCGGAAGTCGCCCGGCGCTTGCGGGCGGAAGGACTGGCCATTAGCCGCCAGACGCGCCATCGGTGGCTTCAGGCGCTGCCCCTGCCGGATTGACCACCGCCGTGGGCCTCGACGAATGGGCGCGCTGCAAGGGCCGCACCCAGGCCACCGTTCTGGTGGATCACGAACGCGGCGCCATCGGGGGGATTTCTGCCGGATGCGCGCGGGCAGACAGGGGCCGCCGGGTTGCGGGAGCATCCCCCCATCGCGAGCGGGACCCGGGACTGCGACCGCGCCTTCACCCGGGCCGTGGCGGACGGCGCGCCCAAGCCCAGCCAGGGGCCGATCGCTGGCACCGGCTACAAAATTTTGACAAGATGTTGGCACGGTTCTTTCAACGCCATCGCGAGACCCCGGCCGCGTCCTCTCCGGATCCGGCGCTCTCTACCGAATCCGCAACCGAGAGCGCGCCGGAGACAACGGTCCGCCCGACAGGGCCGAGGCGGCGAAGCCCGCGCGGCCGGAAGCCACCCGGAAACAGCCATGGGGCAGGCCATGCACGAGCGCTGACCCCAGGGGAACCGGTCGCGGCCATCGCGGCCCTCCACCTGGACCGTCATACGGTCCAGCGCGAAGCCGCGTGGGAAGCGGGGCACCAAATCAGCGGTTTCCCCGATTTCGCCGTCAGAAATGCCCTAGTTTCACCGCGATCTTGACGGATCACGCAGCCTCCTAGGACGATGGCCTCTGTACTTCCGCAGCCTCTGGTGGCTCTACTGGAGAGTACGGCGGGGGGCGTGGTCTCCCCATCAGACCACTCCCCGGCACGCCCCGCGGCGCTGCCCCCTGCCTGCCTCCCCGCCGTTGGGATGCGGGCGTCCGGGTTCACCTTCCGTGTCTAGTTCTTTCTTCACAGACCGTTATGGGGAATGCCCAGACCTAACGGTCGGAGCTTGCGCCGCCGGGTGTTCGGTCAGGCCGGTAACTACCGGCCGGCAGGGCCATGCCGATGCTCCACCGGTTCCACCCGTTGATGGCCACCACAGCGGCCGTCAGGCCCACCAGTTCCCGCTCGGAAAAGTGCGCTCGCACCGCTTCGTACAAGGTGTCGGAGACACCCTCGCCGATGCGGGTGATGGCTTCGGCCCAGGCTAAGGCGGCCCGCTCCCGTGGGTCGAAGAACGGCGTCTCCCGCCACGCCACCAGAGCGTACAGGCGTTGCTCCGACTCCCCCAGGGCGCGAGCGTTTTTGGTGTGCATGTCTAGGCAATAGGCGCATCCATTAATCTGGGAGACGCGCACCTTGACGAGCTCGAGGAGCGTCGGCGCAAGCCCAGTGGAAGCCGCGGCGCGTTCCAACGCCAACATGGCCTCGCGCGCCTCGGGTACCACTTGGCCCCAGTCGAGGCGAGGCTTGGCCGATGGGCTTGGGTGTTGGAGATCCATTAGGCGTTCCTCCCTAGGCAAAAAGCAGTAAAAAGCTTCATTGGAAAGAGAAAAGAAAAAGCCCGTATGACAGAACCTGGAGTTGCAGGCACGCGCCCCGCCTTGGGGTCGGCCCGGGAGACCTTCGGGGAGGGAAGGCCGGCCCGCCGTGCCCTGCGCGCTCTCTTAATACCATACCGCACCGACGCCCGGCACGCCTTCCCTCAGCTTGGGCCGCTCTCCGGTCTGCCGCTGGAAACCTTCAGCCACGGTCGCTCAGGCGTTCGCTGAAGGCACGGCCAAGCCGGCGGGTGGCAATGGCGCGCGCCGTCTGTACGCCGTCGTGGACTACCAACGCCACGCGCTCGACGGACTTCGCCTGGTAAAGACAAGGCCAACCCGGCGCGACGAGCCGCCACAGGCCTCCGGTCTTGGCGCTCAAGGGCTGCCCGTTGCCCTGGTCGGCCAACAGGAAATCGTGGGCCTCCACGGCCTGAAGGGGAAGGACGGCCACGTACCCGCCTTGGGCGACGGCGACAAACCGTGCGCCGGGTAACGGATCGGCCAACGCCAAAAGATCGCGCAGGCGGTACCCGCTCCAGGTCAGGGCGGCTTCGTCCACCCCTCAACGCAGATGAGGTCCATCGGACATTCCACCCGGGGAAGGGGTGGCAGCGGGTGGGAAAGGACCCAAGGCCGGCGAACCAACCCTTCGAAGTAGACTGCATCCGGCATCGTTACTCCTCCTTTGCGGTTTCGCGGCTCTTCTGGTGGCTGCCAACCGGGGGCCCCTCGGGCGAAACCTCGCTCGAAGTTCGGACCTGGCTCCTCGTATCGGCCAGGGGCGGCGTCCAAAGGCCCTGGGCCTGACACCATTCCGCGAGCGCACCTTGCCACGCCTTACTTTCCATTGCCCGCGCATGCCGCCGACGGGCCCCCTCCATCACCGTCAGCCCCGGGGCGTGCAGCCAGGCGCGAGCGGCGGCGTCGGCCCACGCCTGGCTTAAAGTCGGGGGGAGGCTCTCCCACCACTGCTGAAAGTGCTCCCGGAGCGGGTCTTGGGCTCGGGGCAGCCGTAATGGCGGTGCCTCCTCCCCCTTGGGGCGCGGCGGGAGATGGCTCGGGGCAGTCCCGAACAGGTGGTCCAACACCCCTGCCCCGGGTGTGATGCCGAACCAGACGGCATCATTCCAGACATGGTGGGCGAGGTGGCGCCGCTTGATCCACCGGCCGACCGGCGTACGCGGCGCGATCGGGCGGTGGGCCACGAAATGGCACCATTCGAAGTACCCCAGTCCCAAGGCAAAACCAGCCAAAAGGCCGGGAACCCGCGGCAGGCCGGCCAGCATTCCGAAGACGACAGCCGCCCCGCCCAGTAACGCCGCCGTCCAGGCCAGGGGGATGGGCAGCCAGCGGTCGTCGCCCGGATGGCGGTGATGTAGCTGGTGCCGGGCCCAAAACGGGGACGGGCGGTGCAGGGCCACGCGGTGAAGCCCGTACTCGGCCCAAAACCACGCCCCGAAACCGGCGGCCAAATCGAGGGCGGATGGGCGGAAGACGGCCACCATCGCCGCCACGACGAATGTCGCCAGGCGCGCAGATGGAAAGCGGTAAAACCGCACCAGAGCTGGGAGGAGGCGATGGCGGTGGCCCCGACGCGCATCGGGCGACAAAGGGCCCACAAGGCCGCCCCGGCGGTTGCCGGAAGCGAGCGGCATCGGCTTACCTCCTCCCGCTGTCGGCATCGCCGGGCACGCCGATGAAGACGACGGCGTTTCGCACTGACGTGGGCCAGGTGGCGATGGGGGAGACGGCCGGCATGCGCACCGCCTGTCCGGTCCGAATGTCAAACTGGCCGCCGTGAGCCGGACAGGTGACCGTAAACCCCTCATACCAGCCCTCGGACAGGGAAGCACCCTGGTGTGAGCAGGTGTCGTCGGTGGCGTAGACCTGGTCGCCCACGCGGTAGAGCGCGATGGCCCACGGGCCCACGAACACCGCCAACGGCGACCGCTCGGGGATGTCTTCCAGGCGCGCCACCTGCACCCATTGGAGTTCCGCCACGAGACTGCACCTCCGTACCGGATTTTGCGGGTTGGAGCTTGTTGCCATGGTGCGGAAAGAGACCAGCGCGGCACCGTGATCGCCGTCACACTGGCCGACCCCAGTCGTGAAAAGGCCGGGGTAAGGGCCGCGGCGGCTGGAGCCGCGGCCCTTACCCCGGGTGACCCCAGCCGCTCACCGGCGCCGGTAGTAGCGGGCGTTTTCCTCGGCGGCCGCCTGGTACTCTTCGGGCAGGTCTTCCAGGGCAAAGATGGCCTCGACCGGACACTCCGGCACGCACGCCCCGCAGTCGATGCAGACCTCGGGGTCGATGTAGAGCTGGGGGGCGGCTTCAAAAGCCGCGTCGCCGTCGAGGTCTTGCGCTGGATGGATGCAATCCACGGGACAGACTTTGACGCAACTTTGGTCTTTGACGTCCACGCACCGTTCGGTGATGACGTGGGGCATTGCCCCCCTCCTTTAGCGCCGGACGACATTGTTCCGCACGGCGCCGTCGGCACCCCGGCCCTGGAATTGGCCGGGGTCGGCTCCTCTGCCGTCGGTCCCCGGCGCTACCTCTACGATACCGGCAGATGGCGCGCTCAACCGTGACCCGCGTCACCAAGAATGGCGGCCAAGTCGCCTTCGCCTGGCCAGGGCCACCTGTAGCGGAGGGTTTATCCCCGGGTCCCACCCGGTTGGCGATGCAAGTCCGAGGCGGCTGCCGTCGCGGCGTCTGGGCGCAATGCCCCGCGCCGACGGTACTGGATGGGTGCCCGGCGCGGGTAGGCCACCGGCGCACTCCAGAGGTGCACCAGGCGCGAGAAAGGGGTTACGGCAAAAAGGCCGAACGCCAACAGGAGATGGACTTGGAAAGGCCACGGGAGTTGGCCAAGCAGGCCGGGGTCGGGCTTGAGGAGAAACAAGCTCCGGAACCACGGGCCGACGGTGTGGCGGTATGGAAAGGGACCGGCGGTATGGTTGTACCACAGGGTGATGGCGTCCCCGCTTGTGACTACGAGCCACAGCCACCCAAGAGCCACCCAGTCGGAAAGGCTGGACGTGCGCCGAAGCCGGGGGTGTATCCCGCGGCGCAAGAGGAGGAGGTCTAACCCTACCCAGGCCACGAAGCCGGCAAGACCGCCGATAAGGTCTGCCCCTTGGTGGTACAGGGCCGGAGTGATTCCGACCGCCTGCCACATGCCCACCGGGACCAGAAGGCCGAGCACATGGCCTGCCAGCACTGCCAAGATCCCCCAGTGGAAGAGGGGGCTGCCCCATTTGAGCCAACGGCTTTCCAGGATTTGGCTCGACCGGGACGTCCAGGAGAGCGGGCGGTAGGCGTAGCGGTACAAACAGCCTACGAGCAAAACGGCGAGACAGAGGTAGGGGTACACGGCGCCCCAAAAAATGCTGGCCAGCATGGCGCACCTCCTCGTCCTGTCAGAAGAGCAGGGGATAGGGAACAGTCGCCGAGGGGTCTTGGAACTCGGAGAGGGCTCCGCCCGGCTGGGACACGGACCCAAACGTGCCGGCGGCACAGCCTACCAGCGGCCGGTACGGGTGGCCAGGGTCCAGGCAATCGACCAGATGGGCCAAGGCCTGCCCGACGAGTCGGGAGAGGACTGAGGGAGGATCGGGGGAGACGGCGAGGAACTCGAGCAACGTGGGGAGGTGGTCGACCCAGGCCGGATTTTTGACCGCATAGCCTGCAGTCCGAATTGCATCGAGGGCCAAGGCCAGCACTGGACCCGGCGGCAAGTCGGGAGGAAGATGCGCCGAAAGCTGCAAACTGGTCTTCCGGTCAAGATCGAAGGTAGCCACGTAAAGGCTTTCGAGTTCGACGGCGGCCAGGGGTAGGAGGGCCTCAAGGGCTCGGGCGGCGTCGGCGTCCCGACCAGCCAGGACAGGCAGCAGGCGGTGCGCGCGCCGGCGCCAGCGGGCATCGGGGTAGTCGAGCAGCGCCGCCAACGCCTTGCGAAGCCAACGGGTGTGGACGGCGCGGGTCATGGCCGCACCTCCCCACCCAAGGCCTCGAGGCCGATGAGCCCTTGCTCGGCGCTTAAGTCCTGGATGCGGTTGCGGTCGGCGGGCGGAATGACAAACCGCTCCGCGTATTTGGCCACGCCGAGTAGGTGCGCCATGGCTCGGACCGCCTCGGGAGTCAATCCCGCGCGCTCTACCGCCTGGGCGGCCGAGGGCTCTTCGCCGGGTACGAGTTCTGCCCGCATCCAGGTCCGCATGGCCCAAAGGCGCTCGAGAGCCCGGTGGACCGGCTTCACGTCGCCGGCAGTGAAGAGGGCCGCGAGGTACTCCAGCGGGATGCGCAGGGCCTCGATGGCCGGGAAGGTGGCCTCGTCGACCGCGCCTGGCCAGTGGTGCAAGACGGGGCTCAAGGGCGGGATGTACCACACCATGGGCAGCGTCCGGTATTCGGGGTGCAAGGGGAGCGCCACCTGCCAGCGCACGGCCAGGTCGTACACGGGAGAGCGTTGGGCGGCCAGCAGCCACGCGTCGGAGATCCCGGCCGCTCTGGCCTGGTCGATCACCTGCGGGTCGGTGGGGTCGAGGAACAGGCCGAGCTGTTGTCCGTACAAGTCTTGGGGATCGGGAGAAGAGGCCGCCTCGAGCACCTGGTCGGCGTCGTAGAGGATGGGGCCGAGATAGCGGATGCGACCCACGCAGGTCTCCGAGCAGACCGTGGGCAGGCCCGACTCGATGCGGGGATAGCAGAAGGTGCACTTCTCAGCCTTGTGGGTCTGCCAGTTGAAGTACACCTTCTTGTAGGGACAGGCGCTGATGCAAAAGCGCCACCCCCGGCAGGCCTCCTGGTCCACCAGCACGATGCCGTCCTCGTCCCGCTTGTATATTGCCCCCGAAGGGCAGGCGGCGACACAGGCCGGATTGAGGCAGTGCTCACAGATCCGGGGGAGGTAGAAGAGAAAGGTGTGGTGGTACTCCCAGACGATCCGCTCGCCCATCTCGCTGAGATTGGGGTCTTGTTGGGCCACCGGCGGACCTCCGGCCAAGTCGTCGTCCCAGTTTGGACCCCAATGCGGCTTGTCGAGGGGCGCTCCGGTCAGTGCCGACCGCGGCCGGGCTACCGGTTGGTGGGCCCGCCGCCGGGGGTCGACCAGGGCCTCGTAGTCATAGTCCCACGGCTCGTAGTAGTCGTCGATCACCGGCAGATCGGGGTTGTGAAAGATGGTGGCCAATTTCTTCCACGCCCCGCCTGCCAAGAGCGTCAGCCGGTTGCCGACCCGGTGCCAGCCGCCCCGCCAGCGCTCCTGGTCTTCCCAACGGACGGGATAGCCAGGGCCGGGTCGCGTCTCCACATTGTTGAACCACATGTACTCAGCGCCGCGACGATTGGTCCAGGTGTTCTTACAGGTTACGCTGCAGGTATGGCATCCGATGCACTTGTCGAGGTTCATCACCATGGCGATCTGGGCCTTAATCCGCAAGGAAGTTCACCTCCTGGGAAATCGGCCGAATGTAGGCCAAAACGTCCCGCTGATGGCCGGTGGGGCCGTAGTAGTTAAACCCGTAGCTCAACTGCGCGTACCCGCCGACCATGTGGGTCGTCTTGGGGAGGATGTGGGTGACGCTGTTGTGGGTCCCCCCGCGGTCGCCCGTCAGCGGGCTCTGGGGCACGCCCACCGTACGGTCCTGGGCATGGTACATCATTGCCACCCCCGGCGGGATGCGATGACTGACCACTGCCCGGGCCACGATGGCCCCGTGCCGGTTGTAGACCTCTACCCAGTCGTTGTCTCGGATTCCCATCCGCTCGGCGTCCTCGTGACTGATCCACACCGTCTGTCCGCCGCGAAAGAGCGTCAACATGCGCGGGTTGTCAAAGTATGTGGAGTGGATGGCCCACTTCTGATGCGGCGTTAAATACCGGACCAACAGCGCTCCGCCATCCGTCGGTTCAGACTCGCCGGGTGCAAATGGGCGCTGGGCCAAGGGCGGCCGGTAGAGGGGAAGGCCCTCCCCGAAGTCGAGCAGCACCTCGTGGTCGAGGTAGAAGTGCTGGCGCCCGGTCAAGGTCCGCCAGGGGATACCCAGTTCCACGTTGGCCGTAAAGGGGGAGTAGCGGCGGTCGTGGGCCTCGAGCCCCGACCATACCGGAGCCGCCAAGGTCAGGCGCGGCTGCACCACGAGGTCGGCGAAGGTCGGAGCCTCTGCTTCGCGCCCTCGAACGGCCTGGCGCAGGGAGAGGCCGGTCGTGGCCTCCAGGGCGGCCCACTCTTCGGCAGCGCGGTGGCCGTTGGTAGGGCCCGACAGGGTGAGGATGGCCTCGGCCACGGCTTGCGGATGGTCGAGGCGCGGTCGTCCCTCCCCTACTCCGGGGTCGGTTGCGGTGCCCACCCGCCGGACGAGCTCGGCCACGGCCGGTCCCCCCGGGATGCGGATGCCCTTGGCCCCGATGCCCTCGTCGACCAAGGGGCCGAGCGTGGTCATGCGCTCGGCCAGATGGGCCCAGTCTCGCCGCACCACCGCGAGCGCCGGCATGGTGCGCCCAGGCTCGGCCGTCTCGGGGTCCTCGCGCCAGTCGCGCACGCGCCCGTGCGGTTGGGCAAGCTCACCGGGGGTATCGTGGAGCAAGGGGGTCATGACCAGGTCTTCGGCCTCTGGCAGGTACTGCGCGGCCAGGCGGGAGACGGCCTTGGCCACCGTCACGAAGGCGTCCCAGTCGGATTTCGCCTCCCACATGGGGGCGATGGCAGGATTGAACGGGTGGATGAACGGGTGCATGTCGGTGGTGCTCAGGTCGTGCTTCTCGTACCAGGTGGCCGCCGGCAGCACCACGTCGGCATACAGGCCACTGGCGGTCATGCGAAAGTCGATGTCTACCAACAGGTCCAACTTCCCCTCGGGGAGGTGGGGCGCGCATTCGACTGCCGTGGGTTGCCACGAGGTGGCGGGGTCTGCGAGCGGGTGGCCGCTCGTGCCCAAAAGATGCTTGAGGAAGTACTCGTGCCCCTTGCCGCTCGAGCCGAGGAGGTTCGACCGCCAGACGAACAAAACCCGTGGGTAGTTGACCGGGTCGTCAGGATGCTCGACGGCCCAGGGGATTAAGCCGGAGACCAACCGTTCTTTGGCCCAGCGCACCACCTCCGCATCGTCGGTGCATCCGGCCGCGCGCGCCTGGCGCACCACGTCCAGGGGATTGACGCTCCACTGCGGGTAGAAGGGGAGCCAGCCCAGGCGGACGGCCAATGCGTTGGCGTCGGCGGGGTGTAAGGTGGCGAACCGCCCGCCCCACGGGACGGCCAGGGGCTGGAAAGGCGGCTCCTCGTACCGAAATTGCTCCGTGGCAAAGTAGAAGAAGGAGGTGCCGTTCATTTGGCGCGCCGGGCGGACCCAGTCCAGGCCGAAGGCGACGGTGCTCCACCCCTCAAGCGGCCGCACCTTTTCCTGCCCCACGTAATGCGCCCACCCGCCGCCGTTGACGCCTTGGCTGCCGGTCAGCAAGACCAAAGCGATGATCGCGCGGTAGATCACATCGGAGTGATACCAGTGGTTGGTGCCGGCTCCCAGCGCGATCATCGACCGGCCACAGGTCCGGGCGGCGTTGTCGGCGAACTCGCGCGCGACGCGGATGGCGTCTTCCGCCGGAACGCCGGTGATGGCGGCTTGCCAGGCCGGCGTGTAGGGCTTGGCGTCGCCCTCGTCGTGCGGGTAGTCACCGCCAAGGCCGCGGTCGACTCCGAGGTGGGCGAGTAAGAGGTCGTAGACGGTGGTCACGGTCCATACCGTACCATCGGCGGCCTCCACCCGCCGCGCCGGGACCCCCCGGATCAGGGACTGGCTCTGCCCGTGTCCGAAGTAGGGAAAGGAGACCAAAACCGTCTCGGTTGAGCGGTCGATCAGGGTCAGGCAGGGATCGATGGGGCTTCCATCGGGGTTGGACAGTTCAAGGCGCCACCGGCCGCTCTGATCCCAGCGGTGGCCTAGCGTGCCGAGCGGCACGGCAGGTCCTTCGCGCCGGCCATCCCACACCACGGGCTTGAAGGCGCCCAAGGCCTCGCCCAATCCCAAGTCTTCGGCGGTCAGAAACCGGTCCGCCACCCACTGGCCATCGCGCGCGGCCAGCGTGACCAAGAAGGGCAAATCGGTAAAGCGGCGGGCGTAGTCCAAGAAGTACGGGGTGGGGCGGCGATGATAGAACTCCTTGAGGATGACGTGTGCCATGGCCAAGGCCAGAGCTCCGTCGGTCCCCGGGCGTGCGGCCAGCCAGTGATCGGCGAATTTGACGTACTCGGCGTAGTCGGGGCTGACTGCCACCACCTTGGTGCCGCGATAGCGGGCCTCGGTCAGAAAATGGGCGTCGGGTGTGCGGGTCATCGGCAGGTTGGTTCCCCAGATGATGAAGTAGGTGGCGTTGTACCAGTCGGCGCTTTCCGGGACGTCGGTCTGTTCTCCCCAGATTTGCGGCGACGCCGGAGGCAGGTCGGCATACCAATCGTAAAAGCTCAACACCACGCCGCCGAAGAGCGACAGGAAGCGGGCACCCCCGGCGTAGCTGACGGGAGACATGGCCGGGATGGGGCTAAACCCCACCACCCGGTCCGGTCCGAAGGTGCGGGCCGTGGCCAAGCAGGCGGCAGCGATGAGGTCGGCGGCTGCCTGCCAGGTCACTCGCACCCATCCGCCCTTGCCCCGCATGGCTTGATACCGACGTCGTTTGACAGGGTCTTCAATGATAGACTCCCAGGCCGCCAAGGGGTCGGGGGCAGACCGGAGCGCCTCTTGCCACAGCTGCCACAGCTCGGCCCGCACATAGGGAAACTTGATGCGGGCCGGGTTGTAGAGGTACCAGGAGTAGCTCGCGCCGCGGGGGCACCCCCGGGGCTCGTACTCGGGAAAGTCAGGACCGAGGGAGGGGTAGTCGGTGGCCTGGGTCTCCCAGGTGACGATCCCGTCTTTGACGTACACCTGCCAGCTACACGACCCGGTGCAATTGACGCCATGGGTCGACCGCACCACCCGATCGTGTTGCCACCGGTGGCGGTAGAGGTCTTCCCAGTCGCGGTCGCGCGGGTTTTCCTCGCTGTGCCCGCGGTTGAACCGCGGGCCGCGCCGCAGGTAGTTTAAGCTGCGCGTCAAGGGGTTGCGTCGGCTAGCCATGACGGCGTCCTCCTCCGAGCGAAGCGGTCGGCGACAGGGATTGCGGGCTACTTAGGCTCAAGGCCTTCATGGCGACCTCGACGGTGGGGGCATTGGCCACGGCCAGAAGGCAGTGGTCAACGGCGTTGGGGCCCTCCAAGCGCTCCACGGCCTCGACCAGGGCCCTCGGGAGGGGCCCAAAGCGCGTGGCCAGGACCCAGAGCAACTCGGTGCGATCCTCCGGGGTCAGTCCCGGAGTTTGGTGAGCGGGGACGTTCGACGTGTCCATAAGACCTCCTTCCAAAGTTCGGGCGACGGTCGGAATGGGGCGAAGAGCGGGTCACGGGTGGGTATCGGGGGTGGGCCCGCCTGCCAGTGGGCGTTCGGGACCTCGGCGGGGCGCGAGCCGCCGCGCGACCCAACTCCCAAGACCCAGACCGGCTACAGCGGCCCAGGCCACCAGTCCCACCCACACAAAGGCCTCCCCGATCGGTGCCAAAAGGTGGACGCCTGGCACCCGGGCAAAGGTTAAGGTAGCCGTGGCGTACATCCCCAAGGGGAAGACGATACTCCACTCCGCCGGGTGGTAGGTCGGACGTTCGCGCCCGCCCGCGTATTTCCAAATACCCAAGAGGACCAGCAAGGGGATCCACCAGCTGCCCCAAGCCCAAAGCACCAAGGCCGTTCCGGCCACGAAGGGGCGCAGAAGCCCAAGCAGCACCGGGGGATGGGGCAACAAGAGCAACCGCGCGGCGGCCAACACGGTGATGGCCGTTGCCCCCATGTTGATCCAATACGGGGGGGTCAGGTCGCTGGCGGTGATGGGGGCAAAGAGCAGCCGATCGAGGACGAGGCCGATGAAGAGGAGGTAGAGCACCACGCCCATGGCCCAGAACACCAGCGCCACCAGCGTAAACAGGGCGCGAGGGCTGCCGGGGCCAAGGGCCAAGGCCGAGGCCAAGGTGGCCACCGACTGTTCGGCCACCACAGCGATCAGCCAGGCGCCGTTGACGGCCCCGAAGGCGACGGTTTCGCGGACGATGAACTGGGCAAACAGGCCGTAGACCAACCCGAGCCACGTCGCCGCGCCGACGGCGCCTAAGACCAGGGCGGGCGTCACCCAGCCCGCCAGGAGTGAACGGACGGCCAGCACGTTGGAGGCAGCCGTGACAGTAAAGAAGGCGAACGCCCGGCTGGGGTCAGCCAGGTCGCGACCGAAGTCGGCTCCGAACCGCACGGCGCGAAGAAGGTAGAGCACCCAGAGCACCACGTAGGCCACGCCTCCGATTCCCCACAGGGCGGTAGACAGCCCGCTCAACCCCGGAGTTCCGGTGAGAAGCGCGGTGGATACGATCTCGGTGGCCATGACCAAGGCAAAGTACCCGGGGTACAAGGTGCGCAGCCCCTCGCGGGAAATCCCCCCGCGCGGTTCTGGGACCTTCGGCATTGCCATCCCTCCTCGACCCGGAGCCTTCGTGCGGCAGTTGCGGTTATTATCGAGTCCAAGACCGGCCGGCGGGAACGGCCATTGGGCGTGCCGAGGGCGGATACATGGCAGCGACCCGGGACGGCCGAATGGCCCTGAGGCCCGGAACGATCGGGCCAAAAGGGCCGGGCCGAGTGGCCCCTCCTTTGGACGTCCATGGCCGTCGGCGCCGCCGCCCTCCGGCGCCACCATTCGGCCCTGGTCCCCCAAAGGGGGCGCCCGGGGCTTCGCCCAAGAAAGGCGCGCCTGCCCGCTCCCCCAGTACACCGCGCAAGGCGTGGCCTCCACCGTGATCCGCCTCACGAAGTGGACCGCGGCCTTGGGGCGCGGCGGTTGCAGGGGCGAATTCCCCCGGCGATCCCCGTGGCTCGGGAACAGAAAAACCCCGACCACCCTGGAGGAATCGAGGGCCGCCACCGCGAACCTCCCGTGGTCGGGAGCATCAGGGAGGCGAGGGCCTTGGGGCCGGCTACAGTGGGGCAGGCGGGGCACTTTGGAGCCCGGCGCCGAGCTGAGGGGGCCTCGGCGGCGGAGGAAGGCGTCGTGGAGATGCACCAGGCGTTCCGGTTGGCCGTCGACTTGTTCTACCGGGGCCGGGCCCGGGTCCCTGCCGGCTCATGGCAGGGAGTGCAACCGCGCCGAGCAGACGGTGGCCCCTCGGTGGGCAGAGAACTCCCAGGAGGCCTACTTCTCGGGATGGGCGGGTCTTGCTGCCGCCCCCAAAAGCTGGTCCCTAAATCGCCAGGGCCGGCGCAAGGGGCGTCGATGGGCTTCCCGCGCGTTCGCAAGAAGGGGCGCCGGGCCGGGGGTCGGTGAGATTCCCCACGGGCGCGGTCCGGGTGGACGACCCACGTCACGTCGTCCTGCCCCGGATCGGCCGGATGCGCACGCACCGGCCGAGGACGCCGCCGCTTGCCCGAAACGAGGCAGGGATGGCCCGGACCTGCGAGCCATGGTGGCCCGCGAGGGCAGGTGGCAGTTCGTCCGCGTCACCTGCGAAGGGGAACGCGGCCCGCAACGGTTCCGGCCGAGCGCCGTGGCGGGCGTGGAGGCCGGCGTGCGGCATTGGGTGTTGCGGTCCACGGGGGGACCGGTGGCGGACCTGTAGCCGTAAAACAGGCGCTGCATAAGCGCGCCCGCCTCAACCGGGCGCTGGCCCGGCTCCATGCCCACGTGGCGCATATCCGACCGGACGCCTGGCACCAGATCACCCCGCGGCTGGCCCGCACCTCCGGGAAGGTCGTGGGGGAGCGGCCGCGCGTGGCGGGGTTGGTTGTTCGGAACGAAGTAAGGGAAGAAGGGGGAAGGGATGGAACCAGAACGGTTGCCCCCGTTTACCGCGCTGGGGGTCGGCGGGGAGCCGCTTGGCTCCGAGGTCATCGTCGCGCGCGCCCCATCTGTGCTGCTGCTCCTTCGGGGAACCCGCTGACCCTTTTGCCGGCGCCAGCTCGGGGAGCTGGGGGAACACTGGGAAGAAGTGGCCGCATCGGGAGCTTTCGTGGTGGTGGTTGCGCCGGATTCTCCGCAACGCCTTCGCCAATGGGCGCTGCCGTGTCCGGCCATCGCGGATCCAGAAGGGACCGTGTTGCGGGCGCTCGGTCAGGTCGTGGACTGGTGGCGGCTTGGGCGCATGCCGGGGGTCTTGGTGGTCGACCGCCAAGGGATGGTGCGCTGGCGGCATCAAGGTCGGTCCATGCGCGACGTGCCGACCGTCCAACAATGGCTTGCCGTCGTACGCCGCATCCAGGCCGGTGAGCCTAGTGCGCGCATACCGCGGGACGACGCATGAGCGCGGGCTCCAACGGGAACCCTAAACGGTGGTTCGCAGTTGGTTTAGACGACGTCGGCCTTAGTGCCGGCGCCCAGCGGACTCGAAGACGACCAGGGGCACGGCCTTGGAGCCGGTTCATGAGGCCGCGTAAGGAGGCACCACCCAGTGATGGCAGAAAGCTACAGCGGGGTCCCCGCAGGTGCCGGGGCACCCGTCGGGCGCGACGGGTTCGAGCATCCCATCGAAGGGCTGATGCGCACCGCCATGGAGTCGATCAAGGGCATGATCGACGTCAACACGGTGGTCGGACAGGCCGTGGCGACTGCCGACGGCGGCACCATCATCCCGATTTCGAAGGTTTCGTTCGGCTTTGCCGCCGGAGGCGGCGAGTATTTCAGCAAATCTGGCCACGCCGAGCCGCGTCCGTTCGGAGGCGGCAGCGGGGCCGGAGTGACGGTCCATCCGGTCGGCTTCTTGGTGGTCAAAGGCGATACCGTACGCCTGTTGTCGGTCGACCGCGGAGACCTCGTGGAGAGTCTAATGAACACGGCCCCGCAATTACTCGACCAGTTGCAGGAGTGGCTCGGTCGAGGCCGGGCCGCCAAGAGCGCGTCTGATGAGCCCGCCCCGCCTCCGGCATAACCGCCGGGTTCCAGACCTTGGCCCCCTCCGGGGGGCCTTGCCATTTCTCCCGCCGATTGCCGGGCTGAAAGCCCTGGGGATTGACCCACCCTAGCCTTTGGGGAGGTGGGAGAGCCGTGCGCCCGGTGTTCCGGGGGGTTTTGGGCTTTGGCCTGGTGGCGATTCCGGTCGAGGTCTTCAAGGCGCTCGACGACGAGAAAGTCGGCCTGCATTGGATCCACCAAGCCTGCCATCATCGTATCCAGTACCAAAAATGGTGTCCGCACTGCCAGCGTCCGGTGGCCAACGCGGAATTGGTAAAAGTGGCAGAGGTCGAACCCGGCGCCTGGGTCCCGGCTCCCGAACGGACGGCGCCGCCGGCCGATCGCGTCATCGGCGTGATGGGCTTTCTTGCTCCCGAGGCGGTCGACCCGCTGCTTTACAAAAGCGCCTACTGGGTCGGGCCCGGACGCGGGGGCGCCAAACCCTACCGGGTCCTTTTGCAA
Organism: Bacillota bacterium; assembly: GCA_023511625.1. Taxonomy (GTDB): domain Bacteria; phylum Bacillota; class Sulfobacillia; order Sulfobacillales; family Sulfobacillaceae; genus JAIMAE01. The sequence goes on from JAIMBD010000003.1 coordinate 134,431, forward strand.
GCCATGCAGGCGCAAGGAGTGGCCGCCTTGGCCCGCGCGGAGTGGCGAGCCGAGCCCCAGTTGGCCTTGGTGCGCGTGGTGGAAAAGCGAACGTTGGCCTTGCACACCCTGTACTGGCCGGAAAGCCTGCGCTTGGCCGGGATGGAGCTTGGAGACCAAGCGGTGTCGGTCAGCCCCAAGGAGGCTGAACTGGCGGAGCGTCTGATCGGGGCCATGCGCATCGGGTTCGACCCCAAGGCGTATCCCAACGAAGCGCGGGCCGCATGGTGGCGTGCGGTGGAAGAGCGGGCCAAGACCGATCTCATCCGGGCCCCGGCAGCGGAGACGTGGGTGGCCGGACCGGCTATGGCCGACCTGTTGGACCGTCTAGAGGCGTCGCTCAAGGCGAAGTCCTCACCACGGGGGCGGCGCGCGAAGAAGGTGGGCGAACGATGAGCGCCGACAGCGCCCCAGGGTTTGTGCCGCCCATGCTGGCGGTTCCCTATCCTCGACCCTTCACCGATGCCCGGTGGTGGTTTGAGGTCAAGTGGGACGGGTGGCGGACGGTGGTGAACACGGTGGGGTCGCCCCGCGCGTACTCCCGGCGCGGACAGGATCTCACTGCCCGTCTTCCGGGACTGGCCGCGCTGGTGCGCGATCTGCCGACCGGCGCCATCTTTGACGGGGAGATCATCCGCTGGGACGACTGGGGCGAGGATGGATCCTCGCTGTTTCGGGGTCCCGTCGGCCTCATTCTGTTTGATTGCTTGTATTTTCGGGATGTCTGGCGACTTGACTGCCCCCTCCAAACGCGCCGTCGGCTGCTGCAAGACATTGTCGTACCGCAGCACGGCGCCGTCCGCGTCGCGCCCGGCGCCCTCGAGGCCGGGGAGGCACTGTGGCAGACGGTGGTGGCCTTTGGCCTGGAAGGGATGATGGCCAAGCGCTGGGACAGCCGGTATCGGCCTGGCGCGCGCAGTCCCGAATGGCGCAAGGTCTTGAATCTCCAATCCCAGTGGTTTCCCGTCGTCGAGGTGGAGCCTTACGCCGATGGCGTGCGCTGGCTCGTGGCCGATCTCGGGGGACAGGTGGTGGCGCGCCTGCCCCGACCTGCCGGCGGGCCGCGGCCGGGCCGGGTATTGCTCGGGTATCGGGGGCGGACCCGCCGCGGGTCCCTGCGCCACGCCCGGGTCTTGGCCTGGGAGCCGCGATGAGGATCCCCATCCCGCACCCCGAGCGGGTGATGTTTCCCCAAGCGCGCGTCACGCGCCTAGAGATGGTGGCGTATTACCGGGCCGTGGCGCCGTTTTGTCTTCCGCACTGGCGCGGGCGGGCACTGACGGTGGTGCGTTGGCCCCAGGGGATTAACGGCGCCCACTTTTATCAACGATACCTCCGCCCAGACAGTCGGGAGGCCATCACGATAGACGGCGAAGCTCAGCTGATGTGGTGGGTCGGACAAGGGGCCGTGGAGTTCCACGTCCCGTTGGGCCCAAAACAAGACCCTCTGGGGCACGATTGGGCCGTCCTCGACCTGGATCCCCATCCACCTGCAGGGTGGCGGGAGGTGGTGCAGGTGGCGGAAATCTTTCTTGAACTGTTCGAGACCGTCGGCGTTCCCACCTATCTCAAGACCTCCGGGCGTTCGGGATTGCACCTATACCTGCCCGTCGAACCTACCCCGGCCGACGAGCTGACGGCGATGTTGGCCAAGCTTTGCCGAGCCGTGGCCGATCGGTTCTCCCCCTGGGCCACCGTCGAGCGGCTTCGGAACCGGCGCGGTGGTCGCGTCTACCTGGATTACCTGCAGAATGGAGGGCAGCGGACTATGGTGGGAGTCTTTTCTTTGCGGGGGACCCCCGATGCGCGGGTATCCACGCCTATCGCGCCATCGGAATTGGGGGTAGCGCCGGAGGCGTACACGCTGCGCCGGGTGGCCGCCGAGGCGGCCGAGCGAGCGCGCTGGTTCCCTTCGCATCCGCTGCGGGTGGCGCTCCGGGACCGCCTTCAGGCCTTGACGGAAGGCGTGCCGAAAAGGTGGGGACGATGAGCGGGACGCCAGAGGCCCTGTGCCGGCGCTTGAAGGCGTGGCCTTATCTCGAGGCCTGGGTGGCCGAGGGGCGCCTTGCCATGCATCCCCACCAGGTCGAGGCTGCGCTCTCGGTGGTGGAACGGCTCGGCGGCTCGGCCATTTTGGCCGATGAGGTGGGTCTCGGCAAGACCATCGAAACCGGCCTCATCCTGGCCGAGATGAAGGCGCGCGGGCAGATCGCCAACGCGTTGATCTTGACGCCGGCCGGTCTTGTCAGTCAGTGGCGGGCCGAGTTGGAACACCGGTTCGGCTTTGTGGCCTCGGCATCGCCCCGCGAGTCGGGTTGGCTCTGGATTTTCTCCCTTGACGCGGCCAAACGCTCGCCCTTGCGCGAGCAACTCCAAGCGGTGTGGTGGGACGTGGTGGTGGTGGACGAGGCCCACCACCTCAAGAACGCCGAGACGCAGAACTATCAGCTGGTGGCTGGGTTGTGGCGGCGCCACCTGTTGCTTTTGACCGCGACGCCCATGGAAAACCGGCTGACTGAACTCTACAACTTGGTCAACCTGGTCAAGCCGGGCGCCTTCGGTTCGTACCTGCGGTTTTACCGCGAATTCATCTTGGCCCCCCGCACTCCCAAATCTGCGCGCCACCTGCGCCGCCTATTGGGGCAAGTGATGGTCCGCAACCGGCGCACCGACGTGGGGCAACCATTGCCCCCGCGGCGGGTGGCGCTTTGGCCCGTCACCCTGACGGCTCCCGAACGCACCCTCTACGACCGGTTGACGGCAGGGCTGCGCCAAGAATACCGGCGCCGGGTGGCGGCGCAACAGACCTGGTTACCGCTCATGGCCATGCAGCGCCAACTGTGTTCCAGCCCCCAGGCCCTGTTGCCCACCTTGGAGCGGCAGACTTGGCTCGGCCCTGAACACCCCGAGTTGGTGGCGCTGGCTCGCGCCATTCCCCGCGCGGCCAAGGTCGGCCAAGTCGTGGAGTTGGCGCGGCATTTCGGCGGACCGCTGTTGGTGTTCAGCGAATTTCGGGCTTCCTGCCGGGCCTTGGCCGAGGCCCTCGAGGAAGCGGCCATCCCGGCCCGCGTGTTTGACGGCGGGTTAGGGCCGCGTCAACGCGATGCCTTGGTAGACTGGTTCTGGACCGAAGGCGGGGTATTGGTCTCCACCGAAGCCGGAGGACAGGGGCTGAACCTGCAATGCTGTCACCGTTTGGTGAACTTTGACCTGCCTTGGAATCCCATGCGCATCGAGCAGCGCATCGGGCGAATCCATCGACTGGGGCAATCACAGCCGGTGGAGATCGTCAACCTGTACGCCGAGGCCACCATCGAAGAAGACATCTTGCACCTGTTGCATGAGAAGATCGACCTCTTTCGCCAGGTCGTCGGAGAGCTCGACGTCATCCTCCGCCATCTCGAGCGCCGCGGCAGTTTTCAAGCTCGCCTCATTGACATTTTCTTGGGCGAGGAGGACCGTGCCCGCGTCGAGGCGGCCTTAGACCGCCTGGGCCGGGAATTTCGCGCCGCGCGGCAGCGCATGACCTGGCCTAGCGAGGAGGAACGGCCTTCCCGCACGGCCGTGCCGTCAGGCAGCGGGAGACGTTAATGCCCGCCGGTCAGGCCGGCGAGAAAAAGCCCGCCCACCAAAGCCAAGCCGTACTGGAGGTGGGTTTGGGCAGTCAAGGCCATGCCCCGCGCGCCTTCCCCGTGCCGGAAGGCGCGGAGGCTGTGCCAGGCAGTGGGCGCGGCCAAGACGGCCAGAAGCCCGCCCCAGGTCAGGTATCCCGCCAGTATCAACCCCACCGTCCACAATCCGGCGACGAGATACACCATGGCCAAAAACCGCCAGCCTCTCTGCATCCCCAAGCCAATGGCCAGCGTCCGCCGGCCCCGGGCGCGGTCCTGGTCGAGGTCTCGAAGGTTGTTGGCGAAGAGGATGGCGGCCACCAGCAGCGCGATGGGCCCGGAATCGAGCCACGCCGCCGCCCCCCAGTGTCCCGCCTGGAGGTCATAGGCCACGCCGAGGATAAAAGGCCCCATGAAGACAGCCACCACCAATTCGCCAAAGGGGCCGTAGGCCACCGGGCGCGGCCCCCCGGAATAACTCCAGCCGGCGAGGACACTGAGGCCCCCCAGCCACCAAAGCCAGCTGCCCATCCGATAGCCGAGCCAGAGCCCCCCGGCCACCGCCAAGGCCACCGCCGTCCACGCCCCAAGCCACACCGCTTTCGGCGGCACTCCGTCGCGCACAATCGCTCCGGCGATGCCTAACGACTCCGCCGTGTCGAGTCCTCGGCGCCAGTCGTAGTATTCGTTGAACATGTTGGTGGCGCCTTGCATCAAAAGACAGATGCCTAAAAACACCAGAAAGAGGCCGGGGCGAAAGTGACCGGCCCGCTCGGCTCCCAGCACGGTGCCTGCCAGCACCGGCACCAGCGAAGCGGTGAGCGTTAACGGCCGAAACAATTTCCAACCGATTCGGACCCTGCGGAGCAACACGGCACGACCTCCCTCAAGGCGAGGCATAGAGGTGAACATAGGTTCGGCGGTATTGTACCACCGATGGGAAACGGGTAACAGCGGCAACCCGTGAACTGGCTTTAGGCGGCCTGCAGGGAAAGCCGCTTCCTTAGGCTCCAGCCCAGGCCTGGCTTTTTGCCAAACGCGTCCTGGCGCGTTGACGGTGCGGCGTCGGTGGCCCATAATGAGCGGTGAACGGACGTTCATTTTGCCGGAGGTGAGGACATGGTCCGCTGGGATGTGGTCCGTCGCTATCAAGATGTGATCTTTGAACGGCACGACGCCATCGCCAAAATCACCATCAGCCGCCCGGAGGTGCGCAACGCCTTTCGCCCCCAGACCCTGTTCGAACTGTCGGACGCTTTTCACCGAGTGCACGAAGACCCCACGTTGGGCGTCGCTATCCTCACCGGGCAGGGCACCGAGGCCTTCTGTTCCGGGGGCGACCAGAGAGTCCGGGGAGATGCCGGCTACCTCGATGCCGAAGGGGTGCCGCGCCTGAACGTGCTGGAGCTGCAGCGGCAGATCCGGTCGTTGCCGAAGCCGGTCATCGCTATGGTAGCCGGTTACGCCATCGGCGGAGGCCATGTGCTGCACATGGTCTGCGACCTGACCATCGCGGCGGAGAACGCGGTGTTTGGGCAGACCGGGCCCAAGGTCGGCAGCTTCGACGGCGGCTTCGGAGTGGGGCTTATGGCCCGCATGATCGGCTTGAAAAAAGCCAAAGAGTTGTGGTTCCTCTGTCGGCGGTACACGGCTCGGGAGGCGTTGGCCATGGGGCTGGTCAATGCCGTGGTGCCACTCGAACGACTCGAGGAGGAAACGGTGGCGTGGTGTCAGGAGATCTTGGAAAAGAGCCCCATGGCCATCCGCTTTCTCAAGATGGCGTTCAACGCGGATAGCGATGGGTTAGTGGGGCTGCAGCAGTTGGCGGGAGACATGACCATGCTCTACTACATGACCCCCGAGGCCCAAGAAGGGCGGAACGCATTCTTGGAAAAGCGCAGGCCAGACTTCTCCCGCTTCGGCCGGTTGCCGTAACCCGCGATGCAGTGGGATTGGATTCGCGTCCAGGCGGAGCGCACGCCTGATCTGGTGGCGATCGAGGTCGGCGGGTGCCGGTGGACCTATGCCGATTTCGACGCGCGGGTTGGGCGCGCCGCCGGGTGGTTAACCGACCAGGCGGTGAGGCCGCACGACCGCGTGGCGGTACACCTTCCCCCCGGCATCCGGTGGGTCGAGCTTCTCTTTGCGGCGGTGCGGCTTCGGGCCACGGTGGTCCCGCTCAACCTGCGTTGGACTGCGGCAGAGTTGGGCCGCGTGCTCCGCGACGTAGAACCGGCTGCAGTGATTACCGACTCCCAAGGCGCGCAGAAGGTGGCCGCAGCCTGGAAGGGCCCGACTGCGGTGGTCGCCGATGACGGCGCTCCTTTTCCATCCACGGCTTCCTTGGCGGCTGCCGATCCCCCCGACGGCCAGGATTTGCAAAGCATCCTCTACACTTCGGGCACGACAGGCGTGCCGAAGGGGGCCACCATTCGCCTAGAGCAGCATTTTTGGGCCGCCTTGGGCTCCATGTTGCGCCTCGGGCACCTGCCCGACGACGCCTGGCTGCTCTGCATGCCGCTCTTCCATGTGGGGGGGCAAGCCATCCTGTTCCGGGCCGCTTTGGCCGGAACCCGCGTGGTGATCCATCCCCGCTTTGATGCCCGGGCAGTGGCGGAGGCCCTGACCGACGGCTCGGTCACCTTGGTGTCCTTGGTGCCGACCATGTTGCGGCGGGTCTTGGAGGTTCTTCCCGGGCCGGTTTCCCCCCGCCTGCGGGCGGTGTTGCTGGGCGGTGGTCCGGCCCCGCCCGACTGGGTCCGCGCCGCCCGCGCCCGCGGCTTGCCGATCCGGCTCACTTACGGTTTGACCGAGACTTGTGCCCAGGTGGCTACCGAGGGCGGTGAGGTGGAGGCACCCGATGGGGCCGTCGGTCGCCCGCTGGCGTTTGCCGAAGTGGCCATCACGGCCTGGGAGGGGCCGTTCCGGCCGTTGCCGCCCGGGGCAGTGGGGGAGATTGTGGTGCGGGGGCCCCAAGTGACCACAGGGTACTGGAAGGGCGCGGCGCCCGGCCGCTTTTCACCCGACGGCTGGTTTTACACCGGCGACATCGGGTGGATGGACGCGGCCGGTTGGCTCCACGTGCTCGACCGGCGCCTCGACCTCATCATCTCCGGCGGGGAGAACGTCTATCCCGCCGAGGTAGAGGCGGCCATCATGGCCCATCCTGCCGTGGAGGCGGCGGCGGTGGTGCCAAAGCCAGACCCCGAATGGGGTCAGGTGCCGGTGGCCTTTGTGGTCAGGCGCAGCGGGTGGGCAGTGGGGGACACAGAGCTGATCCGGTTTCTCGAGCACCGCCTGGCGGGGTACAAGGTGCCACGTCGCATCTGGTTCGTCGAGCAGTTGCCGATGACCGGCAGCGGAAAAGTGGCGCGACACCGGCTGCGGGCTTGGGCGGAACGGGGCCGCGAGCCTTAAAGGGCGCCGGCGTGAAGCCGGGCAGATCGCCTGGTGGCGAAGGGAGCAGTCCCCGAAGCCGTCTTGCGGTCTTTCTAGCTTGGCTTGGTTTCTCGCGTTTTTGAATGCATCTTTGGATTCATCGATGATCTTCGAGGAGGCCATACGAGCGATGCGAAGGGCAGTGCTGGCCCAGAGTCTTTTGGGGCTCGTGCTGGCGGCTGGGGTGGGCAGCGGGTGCGGCCTTAGCAGTGCACCGGCTTCCCGGCTTTCTGCCTCAACTCCCATCGTCGTCGGCAGCACCCTGCCGTTGACGGGGGGGCAAGCGGCGGCGGGCCAGGCGTTGGAACAGGGAGAGGAAGCGTATTTAGACGCCGTCAATGCTCATGGCGGCATCGACGGTCACCCCATTCGATTGGTGATCGAGGACGACCAGTACATACCTAGCCAGACGGTGGCCGATGGGCGCCTTTTACTGGACCAAGACCATGTGGTGGCATTTTTGAACGCGTTCGGGACCAGCGAGAACTTGGCCTTGGAGCCACTGGCGGCCCGAGCCGGGGTGCCTATCGTGGGGGCGGGATCGATCTCGGATGTCGTGACTTCGCCCCCACGTCCCTGGCTGTTCGAGACGGTGCCTTCCGAGAAGACCGAAGTCGACGCCTTTGTCCGCTTCGCCGTCAATCGGCTGCACCTCCGGCGCATTGCCATTCTGTATCAAGCCGATGCCTATGGGACGCCAGCCGTTGCTATGGCCCAGTCGGCCTTGGCGGCCTTGGGGTTACACCTGGTCGCTGCCCAGGCCTTTCCTCCCGGGGCCAGTGACCTCAGCACCCAGATTCTTCGCCTCAAAGATGCTCACCCGGACGCAGTGTTGCTCTACGCGTTGGGTCAGCAGACAGTGCTCTTCTTCCGTGAAGCCAGGCAACTGGGCTGGCGATTGCCGCAGGTCTTTATGGGGGCTGCCAACGAGGATCCTGCCTTGGTCCGCGCCCTGGGGTCGGCCGGTGAAGGGACCATCTCGGACGCCTTTACCGATCCCCCCACGATGCCCTCGCCTGCAGTGAAGGCCATGGTACGACGGTTCCAGCGTTATGTGCACGCCGCGCCCAATTCGCTCTCCGAAGATGCTTACGTGGGTGCCGAGGTCTTGGTCGCTGCCATTCGGCAGGCTATGCCCAACCCGAGCGGACCCCGCATCGCGCGAGCACTGCAATCCCTGCGGAACTTCGACCCCGGAGTCGCCGGCCCCATCTCCTTCGGACCCGACAATCACCGAGGGGCTCAAACCGTGCAGCTAGACCGCCTGGAGCACGGGACCTTTGTTCCGATCTCGGGGTGGATCGGCCGCCGCTCCAACCGTTGACGGAGGGAACGCGGCATGGAGCTTGTGGGATTAAGCCTTTCGACGGGGGCCATCTACGCCCTGGTGGGATTGGGGATGGCCGTGATTTACCAAGCCACCGGCGTCTTCAACTTCGCCCAAGGGCAGTTGGTGACGGTGCTGGCCTATGTCGGGCTCAGTCTCTTGCGGGCCCACTGGCCGTTCTTCGCGGCCGCAGGGCTAGACCTGGTGTTCGCTCAAGGCGCCGGCATGGCGCTGTGGGTCCTCGTCCGCCCTTTTCGCACGCGGCCGCCCTTGGTGACCAGCATGGCTACCTTAAGCCTTTACCTCGTGCTCAGAGACCTGGTGGTGCCTATCTGGGGCGCCGATCCCCTAGTCTTGCCGGCCCCCTGGGCCCACGGGGAATGGCGTCTTGGGGGAATGGCCCTGTCGTCGGCGCAAGGTGTCGCCATCCTGGTGGCGGCCTTGGTCGCGGCGGGGATGGCGGCATTCTTCCGCCGGACGCGGATGGGCATCGCGCTGCGCGCCGTGCGAGACCATCCCCAAGCGGCCAGCTTGATGGGCGTCGACGCGGACCGGCTCGGCTTTGTGGTGTTTGGCGCCGCAACCGTGATCGGCGCCGTGGCCGGCTTGGTGCTGGCGCCTATGACCGTTGTGGCTCCTACGATGATGGACGAGCCCACCTTGGGGGCATTCGCTGCCCTGGTTCTCGGGGGGATCGACACCCCCTGGGGGGTCCTCTTGGGAGCCATGGGGCTCGGAGGCCTTGAGACGGTGGCGGGATATTATCTGGCGTCGATCTGGAAGGAAGCCGTGCCCTTGCTGGCGGTTTTGGCCGTGGTGGTGATTCGGGCGGGGGGCCTCCTCGGTGGGGAGGAGGTACCCCGAGCGTGAAGGGCAGGTTGGGTCGGGTCCTGGTGGGCATCCTTGGGCTGGTTTTGCCGTTGGGGGTTTTCAACCGCTACGTTTTGTACTTGGTCAGTTTGGCCCTGGTCTACTACATGGCCGCTGCGGGGACCGACCTTTTGGTGGGCTACACCGATCAGCTGTCGTTGGCCGGCGCGGCTTTTTTCGGATTGGGGGCCTACACGGTCGCTCTGGGGTCTGGCCTTCTCCATCAGTCTTGGGCGGAGGGGGTGCTGGCCGCAGCGGCCGTCGGCGCCATGGGAGGCATGGTGCTGGGGTTGCCGGCGCTTCGGGTCCAACACCTTTCTCTCGGGGTGTCGACTTTGGCAGGGGTGGTGGTCCTCAACACCTGGTTTAACGCAAGCCCTTCCTTTCTGGGGGGCAGTCTGGGAGGAAGCCAGGGACTGGTGGTACCGGCGCCGACCATCGGCGGGCATCCCCTCTCCAGCCGCTGGCTGTGGGCCGGGATCTACGGGAGTGCCGCGGCGGTGTGGGCCGTCGAGCGCAACCTGATCCGCTCCCAGTACGGCCGCATCCTGTGGGCCTTGAAAGACAGTCCCCTGGCTTTGGAGTCCCTGGGCACGGCCTTGGCCCCCGTCAAAATGGGGGTCTTTGTCTTCTCGTCGGCGCTGATCGCCGTGGCGGGGGCGTGGTACGGCCTGTTGTCCGGCACCATCGACCCCACTGTGTTCGACCCGAATCTCTCCATCACTCTGATCGCCATGGCAGTGATCGGGGGGAGCGGGTGGGAGATGGGGCCGCTGGTGGGGGCGCTATTCGTCACGGTACTACCGCAGGTCTTCGCCCTGATGGGGTTCGGACCATGGGCCAACCTGTCCTACGCCATCGCCTTCTTCCTGACGCTCCGGTGGGCGCCCGAAGGATTGGGGCGGCGATGGTCTCGGGCCTGGCAGACATGGAGGGCAGCGCGGATTCGGCTGGGGAGGAGGGACGTCGGTGGCCGACCTCTTGGAGGTGGTTGAGGTTCGAAAATCCTACGGCGGGGTTCAGGCCCTCAAATCGGTCAGCTTCTCGCTGGCCGCGGGCGAAGTGGTCGCGCTCATGGGCCCCAACGGGGCCGGGAAGACCACGCTGGTGAACGTGATTTGCGGCCACACCCGTCCGGACGGGGGCGTGGTCCGCCTAGACGGCCGCTCCCTGGCGGGCATGGGGCCGGCCCGGGTGGCCCGGCTGGGCATTGCGCGCACCTTTCAGAACCTCTGCCTGTTCGATCACCTCACTGCGGTAGAAAACGTGGCCGTGGCGGTGGGGTTGGGGGCCTACCGGGTGAGCGATGCCATCCTTCGCCGGTGGGCCTTCCGCGCCGGCGAAGCCGATATCTTGGGCCGCGCCGAAAAGGTCTTAGATGCGGTCGGATTCCCGCCCGAGGCGCGGGATTTGACCCCGCCGATGTTGCCCTACGGCCTCCGCAAGCGACTGGAACTGGCGCGCGCGTTGGCCCGGAATCCCAAAGTACTGGTGCTGGACGAGCCGGTGGCAGGTATGAACCGCGAGGAGTGGCCTGCCATCGCCGGTCTTATCCGGGCGGTGGCAGCCTCGGGGGTAGGGGTGTTGGTCATCGAACACCACTGGCCGTTTGTGCAACAGGTCGGGCAGCGCGGGGTGTTTATGGCCCACGGATCTGTGATTGCGCAAGGCTGTTGGTCCGAAATCCTGTCCCCGCGGGAGGTGGTTGGCCGTGGCCTCGGCCGTGCCGACGGCGTCGGCGCTCCTGTGCTGTGAGGGAATCGAGGCCGGCTACGGGGGCAAGCCGGTGCTTCGGGGCATCGACTTGACCTTGGAGGCGGGGGAGTGGGCGGTGCTGGCCGGCGAAAACGGCGCCGGCAAGACCACGTTGCTCAAAGTCCTGGCCGGCCTCCACCGCCCCACGCGGGGCCATATCTGGTTTCAAGGGGAGGACCTCGTGGGTTTGCCAGCCCCGGCGGTGGTCAAAAGGGGTCTCGCGCTGGTCCCCGAAGGGCGGTGGATATTCCCGCGCCTGACGGTCCTCGAAAATCTCAAGATGGGGGCCTATCTGCATCCCCGCGGATTTTCCGACCGACTGGAGGTCGTCTTGGACCTGTTTGCGCCGCTAAAACCGCGGCTTTCGGTGCTGGGGGGGAGGCTGAGCGGAGGGGAACAGCAGATGTTGGCCATCGCGCGGGCGCTTCTCGGTCGGCCTTCGCTGTTGCTCCTCGACGAGCCGTCGCTCGGCCTGGCCGCAGACATGCGGGCAGCTATTTACGAAACATTGGCCGAATTAAACCGACGCGAGGCGGTGGCGATTTTGGTGGTAGAACAGGATCCAGAAGGAGTGGCGCAGAAGGCGCGGCGGTGGCTCATGCTACAGGACGGCTGCCTTAGCCGCGATGGCCGCGGCGCCCCGCCGGATCCGGACCAACTGGCCAAAGGACTCCCGGAGCGACCCCCGGGGGCCTGCAGGTAGGGACGGACGGATCGCCTCGCGGGATGGACGACACCGCGCGGGGCGATTGCCCTTCTGACAGAACAGAAACTGGGCGTCGGAGCGCGTTGGAGCCGGAAGGATGCCGCGTGACCGAGGCCCCGCGCCCAAGGTCCGGCATTCGTCGAAGACGGCTGCCCTGGGAGGTGGCCGAAAGGAGGATTGGGTTGAGAACAGGAGCAGATCCGGTGTTGTTGATTGTGGTGGGGAGCACGCGGCCGGGCCGGGTGGGCTTGCCGGTAGCGGAGTGGTTTCGCGGTGTGGCCGAACGCCACGGCGGTTTTCAGGTGGCTTGGGCCGACCTGGCCGAGATTCGACTGCCGCTCCTCGATGAACCGTATCATCCCCGGCTCGGGCGGTATCAGCACCAGCACACCCGGGATTGGAGCCGACGGGTGGACGGAGCCGACGCCTTCGTCATGGTGGCACCGGAATACAATTACGGGTTCAACGCCGCTTTGAAAAACGCCATCGACTACCTGCACCGGGAATGGCAGTACAAACCGGTGGGCTTTGTAAGCTACGGCGGCGTTTCCGGGGGCACCCGGGCCGTGCAGATGCTCAAGCAGGTGGTCACGACGCTCAAGATGGTGCCGGTCAACGAGGCGGTGGTCATCCCCTTTGTCCAGCAGGCCCTCGACGAGGAAGGGCGTTTTCAAGCCTCCGAGGCCTTGGACGCCGCCGCGCGGCAGATGCTGGACGAATTGCGCCGTTGGGCCCTAGCCTTACAGCCGCTGCGTGCCGGCTCGTAGTCTGGCCTGGACACCCGACAGGCGGCGCGGTACCATCAAGCTACCTTCAGTATCGAACAGTATCGAACGAGACAACCGAGGAAGCCGGGAGAACGGGGACCTGGGCACCACGTTCCCGGGCGCGACCGCTCAGTGACGTCGGTGGAGCAACCTGGGGAGCAAGGAAGGGGTCGCGGTGGCACTCACCAATACCGTCTTTGGCGTCCTCGCCGCATGGTTCTTATACTGGCAGCTGCGGCCGCTGTTTGGGGTGCGCCGCCTTTCGGTGGCCGCCTTTCAGGAGCGGCTTCGGGCCGGCGGCGTGCAGGTGGTCGACGTGCGCACGCCCGGGGAGTATGCAGCCGGGCACATTCCCGACAGCCTCTCCATTCCACTGGACCGGTTGCGCCGCGAAGTCGACCGCATCGCGCGCGACCGCGAGGTGGTCTTGGTCTGTCGGTCGGGGTATCGGGCCATGCAGGCCTACCATATCCTCAAGCGGCGCCGGTTTCAGCGGCTTTGGGTCCTGGAGGGGGGCATGGTGGCCTTTATGCGAGCGGCGGCAGAAGCGGCATGGGCCCAAGAGGGGTCGTGAGCCAAGGCGCCTTATTTACCGACCGCGGACTGCGCCAATTGCGGCGCCTGTTGGGGACTTTGGCGCATCCGGTGGCGCTCGAGGTGTCAGGCCCGGCCGGCGATCCGTTTGTCGCCCAGTTCGAGGCCGTGGCGGCGGCGTTTTGCCGTGCCGCCGGCCCGGTGTTGGGCTGGCATCGGGGCGGTACCGACGGATGGCCGCGCCTTCGCTTGCTGGACGAGGCGGGGCGACCGTACGGCATCGGATTTGCCGGCTCGGTCGCGGGATACCAGTTGCAGGGACTGGTCGCCGGCATCCGCGCGGCCGCGGCCCAACAAGGCGGCGGCGAGCTCAGCGAGTGGGCCCTGGTGGTGTTCACTGCGCCGACCTGTCCCCACTGTCCGCGCCTTGTGGTGGCGGCGCAGGCCTGGATCTTGGCGTCGCCGTCGCCGCCGCTTTGTACCTGGGCCGTAGATGCAGGAGCCATCCCCGCGTGGGCCGAGCGCGCCGGAGTCACCTGGGTGCCGGCTACGGCCTTAGAGCGGGGTGCCCAAGTGGTGGCCGTGATCGACCAGCCGTTGCCGATCGACGCGTGGCGCAACCGTCTTGAGGCAGAGATCGCCAAACAGGAGGGTGGACGGTAAGTGCAGGTGGTCACCGAAATTGAGGCCATGCGGGCCATCTCCCGGGAGGTTCACCACCGCGGGGAGTCAGTGGCGCTGGTGCCCACCATGGGAGCCTTTCATGCCGGGCATCTCGCTCTGATGCGGCGGGCGCGAGAATTGGCCACGGTGACGGTGGTCAGCCTCTTCGTCAACCCCCTGCAATTTGGGCCGGGCGAAGACTGGGCGCGGTACCCGCGCCGCTTGGAGTCGGACCGCGCGGCGGCAGAGGCGGCCGGGGTGGACTATTTGTTCGTTCCTAGCGAATCGGCGATGTACCCGCACGGGGAGGTCGTGGCCCGGGTGGTGGTGGGCCGCATGGCCGAAGTCCTGTGCGGGAGGAGCCGCCCCACGCATTTCAACGGCGTGGCCACGGTCGTGGCCAAGCTGTTTCACATCGTAGAGCCCGATTGGGCCGTCTTCGGGCAGAAAGATGGGCAACAGGTGGCCATCATCCGCCGCATGGTGGAGGATTTGAACTTCCCGGTCCGGATCGCGGTGGTGCCGACGGTGCGGGAGCCTACCGGTTTGGCTTTGTCGTCGCGCAACGAATACCTGACCGAGGCCGAGCGCCGCAAGGCGGCGGCCTTGTACCAAGCGCTCTCGGCTGGCCAGGCGCGCTTTGCGGGCGGTGAGCGCCACCCCCAAGTGCTGGTGGAGGCGGTGCGGGCCGTGCTGGCCGAGGCCGGGATCCAACCCGAGTACGTCGAACTGGTCCAGGCTTGGGACTTGGGGGCGGCGCCAGACCCGCTGGCACCCGGCGCATACCTTTTGGCGGTGGCCGCCTGGGTCGGCACTGCCCGCCTCATCGACAACGTCATCTTGACGGTTCCGGAGCCGTCGGCGTCTTAACCCCAAAGGCCATGCCATATAGTACCCCGGACAGGGCAAACCGGGGGGTTGGGGTATTATGGTCAACGTGGTGTGGCTCATCCTGCTCTTGGGAGGGATCGTGACCAGCGCCTGGTCGCACGGCGTGGGGTCCGTCACCCAAGCAGTAGTCAATGGGAGCGAAAAGGCGGTCGAAGTCGCCTTCGGGTTCATCGGCATCATGAGTTTGTGGCTGGGGCTGGCCAAAATTGCCGAGGCTTCGGGCTTGATGCGGGCCCTGGCGCGCACGATGGCGCCTTTGGTCTCGCGCCTGTTCCCGGGCATTCCTGCCGACCATCCGGCCATGGGCAACATGCTGATGAATATGGCCGCCAACCTCTTAGGCATGGGAGGCGCCGCCACCCCTTTTGGCTTGAAGGCCATGCAAGAGCTTCAGGCCTTAAACCCGGTCAAGGACCGAGCCTCGGCCAACATGATTACCTTTTTGGCCATCAACACGGCGTCGATCAACTTGGTGCCGGCTACGGTCATCGCCTTGAGGGTGGCCGCGGGGTCTCGCCATCCAGCGGAAATCGTGGGCCCTACCATCTTTGCCACCTCGGTGGCAGCGGTGGTGGCCATTGCCGCCGACCGCGTCTTTCGCCGGCGAGGGGGCGATGACCAGGTCTAACCGCCGAACAGGCGATGGCAGATGTAGACGGCGGCCACAAAACCGGCCAAATCCCCCAACAGGGCCACCGTCAGGGCATAGCGGATGTTGCGGATGCCGACCGAGCCAAAGTACAGGGTGATGACGTAAAAGGTGGTGTCGGTGCTGCTCTGCAAGGTGGACGCCAGGCGGCCGATGAAGGAGTCGGGGCCGTAGCGATGCAACAGGCCGGTGGTGATGCCGAGTGCCGCCCCGCCGGAGAGCGGGCGCACCAGCATCAAGGGGACCACAGCGGCAGGCACGCCGAGGTGGCCCAGCGGCCGCGAGAGCCAATGGATGACGGCATCGAACGCGCCCGAGGACTCAAAGACAGAAAGGGCGACCAAAATCCCCACCAAAAAGGGGATCATCTGGATGGCCATGCGAAAGCCCTCGCTGGCGCCCTCCACGAAGGTTTCGTACACCTTGACGCCGCGTAACCACCCGTACAGCGGAATAAATCCGACCAAAAACGGCACCGCCCAGGTCGAGAGGACCTCGATCCACCCTGTCACCATCCCCTCACCCCGCCCAAATTTTCTTCTGGCCCCGAAACTTGGTATACTGGGAGCACCTCGCGATCTCGAATGGGCCCTTCGGGCTTCTGAGGGCGCGCGCCGAGGCCGGGATGCCGACCTTTCCAGAACGGCCGCTATGGTTTTATGTGCGGCGCGGCGAGGCCATGCCAGAGGGATGGAGGGGGACGATGGCGGCGGTCAGCGAGCGGTTGAAGGCCTTGGGCTTGGAGCTGCCGGAACCGCCGGCGCCGGTTGCGTTGTACCGGCCGGCACGAGTGGTGGGATCCCTGTGCTTCACGGCGGGACAGCTGCCGTTCCGGGCGGGACGGCTCTTGGCGGAAGGCAGGGTCGGGCGCGAGGTCGACGTGGCCACGGCCTGGGAGGGCGCTCGCCAGGCAGCCCTCAATGCCATGGCGGCGGCTGCTGCCGCCGCCGGCGGCGTCGACCGGCTGGCGGGCGTGGTGCAGGTGGTAGGATACGTGCAGTCGGCCGAGGATTTTCATCAACAGGCTGAGGTGCTCAACGGCGCCTCCTCGCTGTTTGTCGAACTCTTTGGCGACGCCGGCGGGCACGTGCGTTCGGCGGTGGGAGTGGCGGCGTTGCCGCTCAACGCCGCAGTAGAGGTGGAGTGCATCTTTGCCCTCGAATAAATCCCGCAAGTCTTCCCCTCGACCAGAGTCAGGGGTTCGCCTGCAGCGCTTCCTGGCCGAGGCAGGCATGGCCTCGCGGCGCGAGGCCGAGCGATGGATCGCGGCCGGGCGGGTCGCCGTCAACGGCGTGCCGGCGGTGTTAGGGCAGCGCGTGGGACCCGAAGACCGGGTGACGGTAGACGGTGAGGCGGTGCGTGCGCGTCGGCGCAAGGTGGTCTTGGCTGTTTACAAGCCGGAAGGCTATACCACGAGCCTTCGGGATCCCCATGCCCAGCATCTGGTGCGCGAACTGGTGCCGCCGGGATACGGTCGTGTGTTTCCCGTAGGCCGGCTGGATCGGGACAGCGCGGGGCTCCTTCTGATGACCAACGACGGCGACTTGGCCTTTCGGTTAACCCACCCGCGCTTTGGCCTGGAGAAGGAGTATCGGGTGTGGGTGGAAGGGGTTCCAGGTCCGAACCACCTCCAACGCCTGCAGCGGGGCGTGGCGCTGGAAGAGGGCATGGCTCGGGCCTCGGCCGTGAGGGTGCTCAGGCGGCAAGGCGGGAAAAGCTTGGTCCAAGTGGTGTTGCGGGAAGGCAAGAAGCGGGAGATTCGCCGCTTGTTTCAGGCCGTGGGCCACCCGGTGCTGTCGCTGTGCCGGGTGCGGATCGGTCCCGTGCAACTAGGAGACATGAAGCCGGGGGAGGTCCGGGAACTCGGCAGGGCAGAGGTTCAGGCCCTTCGCGAGGCGGTGGCCTTGACCGGGGATGGGCCCGGGCCGAACCCCCAAGAGGGTGGGAAGAGGCAATGGAGCAACCCAGCACGACCCCGGGACGTTCAGGAGCCGAGTGGCCCGAGGAGGACCCCATCCGGTCGGTGGCGGCGGTCTGGCAGTACGTCCCCCCGGACCGCGGCATCCGCTCCGCCATCCCGGAGGAAATCCTAGCGGGGCTCACGGCCGACGTCTACTTCGTCGGTACCCGAGAGGTCTTGACCCATCTCGGCAAAAGCGAGGCAGTGGTGACGGCCGAGGTGTTTGCCAACCAGCGTGGGATCCTGGCAGGGGTGGAAGAGGCCCTGGCGCTGCTGCGCGGGCGCCCGCTGTTGGTCGAGGCACTGCCCGAAGGTAGTCCCATCGAGCCCAAACAGGTGGTCATGCGCATCACCGGCCGTTACCAGGTCTTTGGGCTGATGGAAACCGCCTTGTTGGGGATTCTGGCCGCATCTTCCGGCTGGGCCACGGCGGCCCGGGAGGTGGCTGAAGCGGCCGACCCGTGGCCGGTCTTTTCCTTCGGGGCGCGGCACGTGCATCCGGCAGTGGCTTCGGTGATGGATCGCGCCGCTTTGGTCGGCGGAGCCCGCGGGGCCAGCTCGATTTTGGGGGCCCGGCAGGCCGGGTTGAAGCCGGCAGGGACCATGCCGCACGCCCTGATCTTGATCGTCGGCGACACCGTGGAAGCAGCTCGGGCCTACGATGCAGTTTTGCCGCCCGAGGCGCCGCGAACGGTCTTGGTGGACACCTTCCAGGACGAAACCGTCGAGGCGGTGCGGGTGGCCCAAGCCATGGCAGGCCGCCTGGACGCGGTGCGATTGGACACGCCGCGCGAACGCGGCGGCGTCACGCCTCAACTGGTCCGGGAATTGAAGGTGCGATTGACCCAAGCCGGGTTTCCCGAAGTCGGCATCTTTGTCTCCGGTGGCCTGACACCTGATCGCATCGTTGCGCTGAAGGCCGCCGGCGCCACAGGATTCGGCGTGGGCAGCTATATCGCGGCTGCACCGCCGATCGACATGACGATGGACATCAAAGCAGTGGAAGGGGTCCCGCGCACCAAGCGCGGCCGGATTCCCGGCATCACTCCGGCTCCGGGGCTGGTGTGGCGCCTACCCTGAGCCCTTGGCGCAAGGTTTGCCAGCGTTCGGGATCGAGGTGGGCCGCGATGGCGGCCCATTTCTCGGGCGCAGGGTGCTCCAAGGCGTCGGCGATCTGGTGCCCGAGGCGCTCCTCGCCCTCGGTCCAGGCGATGAGCAGGGCGCGCGCGGCCCGTCGCCGTTCGGGATCGGTGGGTAGGCGGCGCTCCAGCCAGCGGACTGCGGCGCGCTTTCGGCCTTGGCGAACCAGGAATCCTGCCCATCCTAATCCGTCCGGGTCGGCCCAGGCGTACTGCCGGCGCAGGGCCACGACCAAGGCCCGCCCGCTGCGGGTCATTCCGACGGCCCATTCCAGCGCCTCCAACATCCGCTCCACGCGCAAGGGCCAAAGTGCGGGATCTCCCAGGCGCCCGCGGCCGAGCCAGGCGAGGAGGGCGTCGGGACGCTGGCGCAGAGTCGGAGCCACCAGCGGCCACAACGGGCCCCAGGGAATTTCGGGCGCGTGCCAGGCCATGGCCACCCAGTGTTCGGCGTCTTTGGCCACGGCGGCCCCCTGGGATTCCCAACTCGCCCAAAGCCCCGTGCGCCACGCCGCGACCTCCCACCAGGCCGGATGGACCAGGGTTGCCCACTGTTTGAGCCACCGGTAGCCTCGGGTCGGGCCGAGCGCAGCCCACGGCGGTTCCTGAGGGCAGGTGGGCGGCCTTAACCAAAACTCAGGCCGCTCCGGTACCCGCTCCCACGGAAACGGAGCCGCCGTAAGCCAAGTCCAGCCACTGAGGGTTTCGGCCTCTGGGAGGACCAAGCGGTCCCAGGCGGCAAACCCCTGGGGGTCGATGACCCAGGCCCAGGCGAGGGCTACGGCGTGGGCGCAGGGCTGCGAGCGCCCGCAGTCGCAACGGAAGTGCAGGCGGTCCGGGCCGGCCTCTACCACCGGGATATAATAGCCTTGATAGCCGAAAAGCCGACCGACCAGCCCCCGCGGGCCGTGAAGGCGATGGCGGACGCGGTCTTGGGCGCAATAGTCTTGGGCCATGGTCAGGCGCTGGCGCCCGGCGACGGCCGCCAGCGATTCGGGCGTCAGCTCGGTCAAGGTGCCAAGGAAACGTGGGCGCATCGTGTTCCCCCTATCGAAATCCGGCGGGGGGATTCCCCCAGAAGGGCGGTGAGAACCGTGCAAATCCGCTGTCAGTTGTGCGGCGCCGAGGAAGAGCTTTTGGTCTGGAGTGCGGCCTACGAAGCGCGCAAACGCGCTCCCCAAGCGCCGTACATCTGCGCTCGCTGCCGGGACCGGGTTCAGGCCGAAGCCCTGCGCGAGCAGCATCCCCGCGGCCACTGACTCCATTATACCTGGGGTGTATTGTTGGGCCCGAAACCTCGTGATAAGCTCTAGAGGAGTCAACCCCACCCCTGGGGGAGGCTTGAAGTGAATCAGGCAAAGGGGTATCGGGCGTGATTCGAGGAATCCGCGGAGCGACCACGGTGGAGGTCAACCAGCGCGACGCCATCCTGGATGCCACCGAAGAGCTCCTCCGGGCCATGGCCGAAGCCAACGCGGTCGCTCCCGAAGCCATGGCCAGCATCGTCTTTACCATGACGCCGGACCTCAACGCCGCGTTTCCGGCCGAGGCGGCGCGACGGTTAGGCTGGAAATACGTGCCGGTGATGTGCATGAGCGAGATCGGGGTGCCGGGAGCCCTACCGCGCACCATTCGGGTGTTGATGCAGGCCGAGACGGAGCGGTCGCAACGCGAAGTGTGCCACATCTACCTGAGGGGGGCGCACGTGTTGCGTCCGGATCTAGACCTTCCGGAGTGGAATGCAAAGCGGCATGAGTCCTCTGCATCCTAAGCGGCAGTTGGTCATCGCCGTGGACGGGCCGGCAGGGGCCGGCAAGAGCACGGTGGCGCGCCGGGTGGCCGACCGGCTAGGGTTGGAGTATTTGGACACCGGGGCCATGTACCGCGCTCTGGCGCTCAAGGCCTTGCGGCGGGGGGTGGACCTGCGCGACGAAGAACAGCTGGCGGAGCTTTTGGCGACCAGCGACATCGCCGTGGCCTCGCGCGCGGGAGGAGCGGTACGGGTCTTTTTGGATGGCGAGGACGTCAGCGACGCCATCCGCGCCCCGGAGGTCAACGCCGCCGTTTCGCAAGTGGCTGGGTTTGCCAAGGTGCGGGCCGGCATGGTGACGCGCCAACGGGCGTTGGCCCGGGCCGGGGGCGTGGTGGTAGACGGCCGCGACATCGGTACCGAAGTGTTGCCCGACGCCGACGTGAAGTTTTTCTTGACCGCGTCGTTAAAGGCCCGGGCTCGGCGCCGTTGGGAGGAGCTTCGCGCTCAGGGGTTTTCGATAGAACTGGATGCGGTGGAGGAGGAAATCGCGCACCGGGACCGGCTGGACGCCGGGCGGGCCGTGGGGCCGTTGCGGAGAGCCCCCGATGCCATCCTGATCGACACCACCGACGTGGCGGTGGACGCCGTGGTGGAAGAGCTTTTGCGCTTCTGCCGCCTGCGCGTGTGCGAATGATGTACTGCTTCTTTTACTGGTTGATGCGGGCCGTGTTTTTCGCCTGGTTCTCCCTTGAGGTGCGGGGAATGGAGCACGTGCCTCGCTCGGGCCCCGCGATCGTGGTGGCCAACCACCGCAGTGCCTTTGACCCCCCGCTGATGGGAGCGCTGTTGCCGCGCCCGGTGTACTTCATGGCCAAGGCGGAACTGTTCCGGGTGCGGCCATTCGCGTGGTTGATCCGCGCGCTACACGCCTATCCCGTCGACCGCCAGCGCGCAGACCGCGCCGCCCTGAGGCGGTCGGTGGATCTGCTGCGCCAGGGCCAATGCCTCCTGATCTTCCCAGAGGGCCATCGGTCGCCCGATGGGCAGTTGCAGGCGATGCGGGCCGGCGTGTTGGTGATGGCGCAAATGACCGGATGTCCCATCGTGCCGGTAGGAATTGCGGGTCGCTACCGGTTCCGGGGGCACATCGCGGTGTCGGTTGGCCCTCCCTTTTATGTCGACCGGGCCATGCCCACAGAAGAGGGGCGCCACCGGCTGTACCAAGCCATCGCCGGGCGGCTGGCGGAGGCGGAGGCGCAGGTCCGGTGAGGATCGCTGGTCTCCGCGAAAAATGTTGGCTTGTTTATCGGTTCCGGTATAATATGTAAAGAACTACCCTCTGACCGGCGACCGGCGGTCACGGGAGGGACGTGGGGAGGCGGCAGGTTATGGATGAGCAAAAGGACGAGGTGCGAATGGGGAGCGCTGACCAGCCAGCAGGGGAACCCAACGACGACGCGGAACCCATGGATATGGAGGCGTCCATGGCCTATGCCCCGTTGGAAGAGGTGCATCCCGGGGAGATCGTGAAGGGCAAAGTGGTGCACATCTCCAACGATGGGGTGCTGGTTGATGTCGGCGCCAAGTCCGAAGGGATCATCCATTTACAAGACCTGAGCCACCGACGCGTCGACCGACCGGAGGATGTGGTCCACCTCGGCGAAGAGATTTCCGTCTACGTGTTGGGATACGAAGGCGAAGAAGGGACCCTGAAGCTGTCGAAGCGCCGCGCCGACGAGATGGTGGCCTGGGAGCGCCTGGAGCAAGCCCTGAAGACCGGCGAGGTGATCGAGGCGCCGGTGACGGAGGTGGTCAAGGGCGGCTTGGTCGTAGATGTAGGCCTGCGCGGGTTTGTGCCCGCCTCGCACGTGGCCCGCGGCTTCGTCAACGAACTGGAGCCGTTTTTGGGGCAGACCCTGCGCTTGAAGGTCATCGAGATCGACCGGTCCAAGCGCCGCGCCATCCTGTCCCGCAAGGTGGTGCTGGAAGAGGAGGCCAAGCAGGCCCACGACCAGCTGTGGAGCACCATCGAGGAAGGGCAAATCCGGGAGGGGGTCGTCAAGAGCCTGACCGATTTCGGCGCCTTTATCGATTTGGGCGGCGTGGACGGGCTTTTGCACATCAGCGAGATGTCGTGGAGCCGCATCAAGCATCCCTCGGAGGTCTTGACCGTGGGGCAGCCGGTGCGGGTCAAGGTCCTGCGGCTGGACCGCGAGAAAGAGAAGATCTCGTTGGGCTTGCGCCAGGTGGCCGGCAACCCGTGGGATACCGTGGCGGAGCGCTACCACGAGGGCGGGATCTACACCGGGAAGGTGGTGCGCTTGGCTACGTTCGGGGCGTTTGTGGAGCTCGAACCGGGAGTGGACGGGCTTGTGCACATCTCCCAACTGGCCGACCGCCGGGTGCAGGTGCCGAGCGAAGTGGTACACGTGGGCGATGTCATCCGGGTCAAGGTGCTGCACGTAGACCCTGTGGCCAAACGCATCTCTCTTTCGAAGCGGGAGGCCGACGAGGCCGACGTCGAGTACGACCTGCCGCAAGAAGAGTCCGAGGCGCCGGAAGCTGGCGGTGCCCCGCAGGAGCGACTGAACGCGTATCACGCCGGAAATTGGGACGACGAGGGGTGAGCCGGAGGCGGTTTCGAGAGACCGTGGCCGCGTAGTGGAGAAAGACCTACGCGGTTTTTTCGCGCCTTAGAGCCAGTATAGCCACCCGAGGGCCCGGTCAGCCTCCTCATCGAGGAGGCGAGGCGATGGAACGTTTATGGGTGTCGGCGGCGTGGTTGGCGGCGGCCATCTGGTGGTGGGGCGGCTGGGGTCCAGAGGTGCCGGCCGTGCCGCGCAGGGCGGGGGCCGTGGCCGGGATCCTCGGCGCAGTGGGATGCTGGTGGGATCTCGGTGGGCGCATCGCCGCAGGGTGGCTCTTGGTGGCGACCGGCTGGGCGGCTTGGGTGGCCTCGAGCCAAATCCAGAGCCGGGGCGCGGCGGTGCGCGGCCTCGGTCCGGCGGTGTTGGCGGCGGCCCTCACGGCCCATGCAGGGCCCTGGGTGCCGGAAGAGGCCGGGCAGTGGTCTTGGTTCTGGCCGCAGGTGTCTTGTACGGGAATGGCGGCGGCCTGGTTCGGCGCCGGCTCAGGACCGGCCGTCATGGTGGCGATCGGGGCCAGTCTCTTGGTTGACGGCCTCGAAAAAGGTGCGGTCGGGACCGGCACCATGGCCGTGGCAGCGGCCTTGGCCTCGGGACTCGTGGCCTGGGCAGCGACGTGGGTGCGGCAGTGGATTGGGGCAAGGAGCGGCAACAATGGCATTGGTGGCACTGGTGGGCCGCCCCAACGTGGGGAAGTCGGCCCTGTTTAATCGGATGACGCAAACCCGGCGGGCCATCGTGGCCGACCAGCCTGGCGTCACGCGCGACCGCCTGTACGAGCACACCGATTGGAATGGGGTGCCGTTTACGGTCGTCGACACCGGGGGCATATGGATGGGGGAGGACACCACGCTCTTGGGCATGACCTTGGCGCAGACCCGCCTGGCCATTGCCGAGGCCGACGTGTTGGTTCTGGTCGTCGACGGCCAGGAAGGCGTGACGGCTGCCGACGAGGCCGTGGTCGATCTCTTGCGCCGGACCCAGAAGCCGGTGCTGTTGGCGGTCAACAAGGCCGAAAGTCCGCGGGTGGTTCCCTGGGATTTTTACCGGCTTGGACTTGGCGAGCCGCTTTTGGTCTCGGCTACCCATGGCCAAGGGATTGGCGAGCTGTTGGACCGCATCGTCGAGCGGTTGCCGGCTCCGGTCGAGGGCTCGGTGGGGGAACCCGAGGGCGCCATCCGGGTGGCCATCGCCGGCCGCCCGAACGTAGGAAAATCCTCGCTGCTCAACCGCCTGGTGGGCGAGGAGCGGACGCTGGTGACCCCTATCGCCGGCACCACTCGGGACGTGGTCGACAGTCTCGTGGAGCACGAGGGTCAGCGCTATCTGCTTTTAGACACGGCGGGTCTGCGGCGGCCGAGCCGCATCGCCGAACAGCTGGAGGCGCGCACAGTGGCCCGGACCTTGGAGGCCATCCGCCGGGCGGATGTGGTGCTGATCGTCTTGGAGGCCACGGCGGCTCCCTCGGGGCAGGACCTTCGCATTGCGGGGCACGTGGCGCGGACGGGCAAGGCGGCGGTGGTCCTCCTCAACAAGGCCGACTTGGTGCGCGGCACCACCCGGCCGCTGGTGGCGGCGGTGCGCGAACGCCTTGCCTTCCTGGATTTTGTCACGGTGCTCCCGATTTCTGCCTTGACCGGCTGGCAGGTGGATGCCGTGTGGGCCGCCGTGGCTCAGGCGTGGCAGTCGTACCAACAACGCGTGCCCACGCACCACCTCAATCAGGTGGTGCAAGAGGCGGTACATCTTGCGCCGCCTCCTGCTGCCGGCACTCAGGTGCTCCGCGTTTACTACGCCACCCAAGTGGCCGTAGGCCCTCCGCGCATCGTGCTGTTTGTCAACCGGCCGGAGTTGTTGACCGAGGCGTACCGTCGTTACCTAGAACACCGGCTTCGGGACCGTTTCGGCTTTTGGGGCACGCCTTTGGTCATCGAGGCGCGTGCCCGCCGGCGGTCGGAAGGGCGCTAAAAGGGCCTGGATTCCCGGTGTCCCCACAAGGCATCAACGACGTTGCCCCTTCATATGTTGCTACTGGCATTCCCAGGAATCCCAGGGATAGGTGTGGGCCGGTCGCGATGGTTCCCCGCACCCCAAGGCCGGGACATAGGGAGGGAGGCAACGGATGGAGAAATTTGATCTCTTAAAAGATTTGGCCGAGCGCACCGGCGGCGACGTCTACATTGGGGTGGTGGGGCCGGTTCGGACCGGCAAATCCACCTTCATCAAACGGTTTATGGAACGGTTGGTCCTGCCTGCCATCACCGACCCCAACGAGCGCGAGCGCGCCATCGACTCCTTGCCGCAAAGCGGAACCGGACGCACGGTGATGACCACCGAACCGAAGTTCATCCCTGACGACGGGGTCGAGATCCAGCTGGGGGAAGCGATCTCGTTCCGGGCGCGCCTGGTGGATTGCGTCGGCTACGCCGTGCCAGGGGCGCTCGGCTTTGAAGAGGACAGCGGGCAGCGGATGGTGGTCACGCCGTGGTCCGAGGAGCCGATGACCTTCGAAGCGGCGGCCGAGATGGGAACCCGGAAGGTGATCGAGGAGCACTCCACCATTGGGGTGGTGGTGACCACCGACGGCAGTTTCGGCGACTTGCCCCGCGAGGTGTACGTCGGCGCCGAAACGCGCGTCATCGAGGAGCTCAAGGCTTTGGGCAAGCCTTTCGTGGTGGTGCTCAACTCCGCGCGCCCACACGATGAGGATACGCTGGCGTTGGCTCACGAGATCGGGACCGAGCACGACGTTCCCGTCCTGGCCCTCAATTGCCTCGAGCTGCGCAGCGATGAGTTGACACGGCTTTTGGAAATGGTGCTGTACGAGTTTCCGGTCAACGAGATCCGGTTTGAGGTGGCCGATTGGGTGGAGGCGTTGCCCGATGGCCACTGGCTCAAGCAGAAATTTCAAGAAAGCATGCAGGCCGTGCGCAACGCAGTCCGCCGACTGCGCGACGTCGACGGGGCCCTGGCCCAGTTGGTGGCACAGGACTACATCCAGAACCCTCGCCTGACGGCCATGGAGCTCGGGCAGGGGGTGGCCGAGGTGGCTTGGGAGGCTCCGGAGGCGCTGTTCTATCGGTCTTTAGGCGAAATGGCCGACCGCCACGTGGCCACGCGCGGCGATATCGTGCGCCTTTGGCGCGAGTACGTGGTCGCCAAGCGCGAATGGGAACGGGTCGAAGAGGCGGTGCGGGAGGTACGGACCACGGGGTACGGCATGGTTCCTCCGAGCCTTAACGACCTTCAGCTGGCCGAGCCGGAGCCGATCCGCAAAGGGCCGCAATTCGGGGTGCGGTTGAAGGCCACGGCACCCTCCATCCACATGATCCGCGCCGACATCGAGACCGAGATCACGCCCATCATCGGCACCGAACGGCAGGCGGAGGAGTTGGTCCAGTACCTCATGGAACAATTCGAAGACGATCCCCGCCGGCTGTGGGAAACCAATCTGTTCGGCAAGTCACTCCACGAACTGGTCCGCGAAGGCATTCAATCGAAGCTCTTCAAGATGCCGGAAGACGCGCAAGAGAAACTGCAGGAGACCTTGCAGCGCATCATCAACGAGGGGTCGGGCGGTCTCATCTGCATCCTGCTCTAGCCCAAAAACCCTGGGGGTTGCAAAACCGGCCTCGGGTTGCTACACTGAAGGCGAGATCGGGCTGTGGCGCAGTTTGGTAGCGCGCTACCTTGGGGTGGTAGAGGTCGTGGGTTCAAATCCCGCCAGTCCGACCATTGATCCGGCCGCAACGGCCGGATTTTTTTCGGGCAGACTACCGGCTCGGAGGTGGGTCTGCCCTGCAAGTCGGATGTCGCCACCTGGATTTCGCCCCGGCGTCCGCTTCCTCGCCCCCCTTCACCTGGCACCACTGCAGGACCGGCGGCCGGGACCCCGAGTTGACCCGGGCCCTGGGGGCGGTCGGGGCGCAGCCGTGGCCGGAGTCGGACCTGGCCCAGGCGCGCTTAGAGCAGCGCGGAGCGCTCTGGCACCTGGTGCTGTTTCTCTTCGCCGACCGCGCGGGCGAGGTCGTGGCGACGCCCTTTCACGTCGCGTTGGCCCCCGGCGGAGTCGTGAGCTGGAGCGAGGCCTGGCCGCCATTCCTCGACGAGGTCTTTGCCCGACTCCGTGGTATGCGCGAGCGCGTCGCGCGCCGGTCCGAGGTGGTCTACCATCTGGTGGCGGGAGTTTTGCACGACGCCTGGCGGTTTTTGGACGGCATCGGGGACCGCATCGCCGACCTGGAGCGGGCAGGGCTCGATCCCACTGGCTCATCGGGGTTTCAGCGCCGCCTCCTGGCCGAACGCCGCCGGGTCTTGCGCACCCGCCACCTCCTGGCTTCCATGCGCGATGCCATCCACCACTTGACCGGCGCCGTCGCCTTAGAGGGGCCGGAGGTGGTATGGTACCTGGAACTGTACGACGTGGTGCTGCGCCTGTTCGACACCGTGGACACCTACCGCGAGCTGCTTGATTCCATCGTGGACGTCCACTTGGCCTCGGTATCCAATCGCCTCAACGAGATCGTCAAGTCCCTGACTCTCGTCACCACGTTGATGGTGCCCGGCTCGGTGGTGGCGTCGCTATACGGCATGAATTTTGACCACATGCCAGGATCGCGCCATCCCTACGGCTTTTATCTGGTGGTGGGGTCTGCTATGGTAGTCTCGGCCCTGTTGTGGTGGTGGTTTCGGCGGCGGCGGTGGATTTAGTCCGTCGGGAGCCCAGCCAGGGCCATCCAATACCCGAGGAGGCGAGCCGGTTGTCGGGGCGGGGGGAGGATCTTGTTGCCCGGCTGGAGCGGGTCATGAATCCCGGTCTGGCGCGGGTGTATCGCTTTATGGGATTGACGCAGGTGGAGGCCACCGGACGCGGGGCGACGGTGATCGACGCGGAGGGGGTAGAATATCTCGACTGCACCTCCGGCTACGGAGTGATGAACCAAGGCTAT
The DNA here is from genome assembly GCA_023511625.1 of Bacillota bacterium. Classification (GTDB taxonomy): domain Bacteria; phylum Bacillota; class Sulfobacillia; order Sulfobacillales; family Sulfobacillaceae; genus JAIMAE01. Next base: position 162,127 of record JAIMBD010000003.1, read on the forward strand.
TTGCATCCGCGCATCGTCGCCGCCGCCCGGGAGCAGTTAGAGCGCATGGCCATGTCTTCTCGGGTCATGTTGCAAGAGGCGCCCATTGCGTTGGCAGAATACCTGGCTCAAATCACCCCGGGCGACCTGACCTATAGCTTTTTTGTCAACAGCGGCGCCGAGGCGGTGGAGACGGCGCTGAAATTGGCGCGGGCGGCCACTGGGCGGGTGCGGTGGGTCAGCACCACCGGCGCGTTTCACGGAAAGACCTTGGGGGCGCTATCGGTTTCGGGTCGTCCCTTATACCAAGACCCCTTCCGCCCGCTGCTCGCCGATGTGGTGCAGGTGCCGTACGGCAACTTGGCGGCCCTGGAGGCGGTTTTGGACGAGCGCGTGGCAGCGGTGATCGTGGAGCCGATCCAGGGGGAGGGTGGCGTGGTGGTGCCCCCCGATGACTATCTGCCGGGCATTCGGCGTGCCTGCGACCGGGTGGGAGCGCTGTTCATCGCCGACGAGGTCCAGACTGGGATCGGCCGCACGGGGTACCTGTTTGCGGTGGAGGCCGCCGGAGTCGTGCCCGACCTGTTGTGCCTGGCCAAGGCCCTCGGCGGAGGCGTGGTACCGATCGGCGCCGTCGTGGGACGGCCCCAGGCCTGGCGCATGTTCGACGAGCACCCCTTGTTGCACACCTCGACCTTTGGGGGAAATCCGTTGGCGGCCCGAGTGGCCTTGGAGGCGCTTCGGGTGACCGTGGAGGAGGGGCTGGCCGAACGCGCGAGACAGCTCGGCGGGTGGTTTCTGCCGGCTTTGGCGCAGGTGGGCGCCCGATATCCTGACCTGGTGGCAGCCGTGCGCGGGCGCGGACTCATGGTCGGGGTGGAATTTCGAACCCCAGGCGTGGCCGCGGCGGTGATGACCGAACTCTTTGCCCGACGCATCTTGGTGGTGTACACCCTCAACAACGAACGCGTCATCCGCGTCATGCCTCCCTTGGTGGTGGCCAAGGCAGACCTAGAACGGGTGGTGGCGTGCTTCGACGAGGCGTTGTCGGCAGTGGCGGCGTGGGCGGCGGATTTGGAGGAGGGAGACCCCGGTGCCGACGGTTGAGGTGGCCGAGCGGGTGGCGGCCCCGCCCGAGGTGGTGTGGGCCATGCTGGTGGAAATGGAGCAGTTCCCGACGTTTATGGAGAGTCTCGAAGCAGTGGAGGTGCTGGAACGGGGTCCCGACTATACCGTCACCCGCTGGACGGCGCGCTTGAAGGGCAGCCGGTTCGTCTGGACCGAGCGCGACGATTTTGACCGCGAGCGCGGGCGCATCGAATTCCACCAGGTGAGCGGCGACTTGCGGGTCTTTGAGGGGTATTGGCAGATCACCCCCGAGGGGCCAGATGCCACGCGAGTGTTGCTCGCGACCACCTTCGAGTTCGGGGTGCCGATGCTGGCGGCTCTCTTGAATCCCATCGCTCGGGTGGCCTTACGCGACAACGCCCGGGCCATGCTGGCGGCCATCGCGGCGCGGGCTGGGTCGTCTCCTGCGGGCTCCGGAGTATCGTGTAAGGACGAGTAAACGCGCAAAAGAAAGCGAATGCGTGCGGTCGACTCTCGAATATCCTAGCGGAAAGCGATTTATCCCCGGAAAATCGTAGATTTTGTTGACACGGTCCAGCTTTTTGATACAATGATGTCTGGCCGTCGGACAGATGCCCGGCGTATCCTACTCGGGACACAAGGGGGTTGGGAATGCAATGAATGCGTTGGGTCGACACATCCTGGCGGAGATTCACGGATGTGATGGCAACATCTTAAACGACATCACCGGTGTCGAGGAAATCTTGGTGGAGGCGGCGTTGAAGGCTGGCGCCGAGGTGCGGGAGGTCGCCTTCCACAAGTTCAGCCCGCAAGGGGTGAGTGGTGTCGTGGTCATATCCGAATCCCATTTGGCCGTTCATACCTGGCCCGAGCACGGGTATGCGGCGGTGGATGTGTTTACCTGTGGCGACAGTGTCAACCCCTGGGATGCGTGCCACCATATCGTGGAGCGCTTCCGCGCCAAGAACTTTACCGCTTCGGAGACCCTGCGCGGCGTATTGGTCGAGACCCCGACGGAAAAAGCCGCCGTGTGAGCGCGGGCGGCGGGATGGACAGTCGAGGAGGACAGGCGTTGGCGTTAACCTTTTTGATGGTCAAGCCGGACGGGGTACGGCGCGGCTTGGTGGGCGAAGTCGTGCGCAGAGTAGAGGCCAAGGGTTTGCGGCTGAAGGCTCTGAAGATGATGCGGGTCGCCCCCGAATTGGCGGCCCAACACTACGCGGAGCACCGGGACAAGCCGTTTTACCCGGAGCTGATCCGCTTCATCACCTCTGGCCCGGTCGTGGCGATGGCCGTGGAAGGGCGCGAAGCGGTGGGGGTGGTGCGGGCGCTCATGGGGGCCACTGACCCGGTGAAAGCCGCCCCGGGGACGATTCGCGGCGACTTTGGGCTCGACCTGACCGAAAACGTGGTCCATGGGTCAGACAGCCCGGAGGCGGCCGCCCGCGAAATCGCACTGTATTTTCGAGCCGAAGAACTGGTCTAGCCCGAGTTGCGGGGGAAGACCAGCGATGTGGTGGCCGGTGATCGCGGCGGTGGCCGCCGGAGCAGGATACGCCGGAGCGGTCGAGCCGTTTTGGATCCGTCCCGTGACCTACGAGGTGGTCGTCCCTGGTCTCGACCCGGGCATGGACGGATTTCGGATTCTCCACCTGTCCGATCTCCATGGACGGGTGGATGTTTTTGCGCGGGCTTGGTTCTGGCGGTGGGCCGCGGGCTGTCAGCTGGCCGTGGTCACGGGCGACCTCTTCGCCTGGAGCCTTTCGCGGGCGCGCGTGGCCCGGGCGTTGAATGCCCTCGCGGCGACGCTTCCGACCTATTACGTCAGCGGCAACCACGACTGGCGACGGGGTCGGTTGGCGGTCGAGCCCTGGGACCCGGGGCCAGGACATCTCGACAACCGGGCTGTGCCCCTGGCCGGAGGTCGCCTATGGCTTGCGGGCCTTCCCGACTTAAAGCGCGGCCGCCCCGATTGGGCCGCCGTGGTGGCGGCCCTACCTGTCGAGGGACCTGCAGTCTTGCTGTCCCACCGGCCGGACGCCGTGCTCCATCCCGCCTGCCAGCGGTTTGCGCTGGTGCTGTCCGGACATACGCACGGCGGGCAGGTCTGCCTCCCTGGAGGGACGGCCCTGGTTCGCCATACCCGCTTGCCTTGGCCCTACGCCGCCGGGCGCTGGGAGTGGGCGCCGGGCCACACCGTCATCACCTCACGGGGACTTGGGGAATCGGAGTTGCCGGTGCGGTTCGCCTGTCGCCCGGAGGTGGTGCAGGTCGTCCTTCGGGCCGCGGCGGGAGCGCGCGTTGCTGAAGGGGCAAACGACGTGGTACACTGACCGCCGACGAGCTCGGGGGAAATTCGGGAGCCCAAGGTGCCAAAGGGGGGACGGCGCCATGGCGGTCGACGCCAGCTTCGAAAAGGTAGCCATCATCGGAGGGTCAGGGGTGTACGCGATCGACGGGCTTTCCGGTTGGAGTCCCAAGACGGTCACGACGCCCTACGGACCGGTCGAGGTGGCCGAAGCCGTAAGTCCCGAGGGCGTGCCGGTGGTCTTTCTCAACCGGCACGGGCCAGGCCATCGCCTTCCGCCCCATCGCGTCAACTATCGCGCCAACGTGTGGGCCGTGCGGGCGCTTGGGTGCCGGCGGGTGGTGGCGACCGGAGCCGTGGGTTCGTTGCAGCCGCTGCTGGCTCCAGGCTTCCTCGTGTTGGTCGACCAGTTCCTCGACTTTACCCACAACCGGCCGACCACCTTTTTCGAGGGGGGCGAGGCCGGCGTGGTCCATGCCGATATGACCGAGCCGTACTGCCCAAATCTGCGCCGCCGCCTGGCCGAAGCGGCCCGCCAGGCCGGTCTCGACGTGGTCGAGGCCGGCACCTACGTGGCCACTGAAGGGCCGCGGTTCGAAAGTCGGGCCGAGATCGAAGCCTATCGCCGGCTCGGGGGAGACGTGGTAGGCATGACCGGGCTGCCAGAGGTGGTGTTGGCGCGGGAGCTCGGCCTATGCTATGCCACCCTGGCGCTGGTCACCAACCTCGCGGCAGGGTTGGCGGGGCATCGCCTGTCCCACGACGAGGTGCTGGCGGCCATGGCCGCCTTGGGCAAGCGTCTGGGCGCGATGCTGGCGGAGGCATTGCCGGCATTGGCTGAGCCTTGGGCCTGTGCTTGCGGGCCTGCGCCGGGTCCGTTGCCGGCGGCGCCAGGAGGAGACGACGCGCCGTAAGGGAAGGCGCCCGAGCGGCCTCGGGCGAGGAAGGAGGCGCAATAGGGATGACGACCGTGCGCAATCCGGCGTTGGCAGAGGCCGGTCACCGCAAGCTCGCGTGGGTGCGCGCGCGCATGCCGGTGGTGGCTGCCCTCCGACGGCGGTACGCCCAAGAGCGTCCCTTGGCGGGACAGCGCGTGGCCATGTCCTTGCATTTAGAGGCCAAGACGGCCATTTTGGCGGAACTCTTGCGAGAGGGCGGCGCCGAGGTGGCCGTGACCAGCTCCAACCCCTTGTCGACCCAGGACGATGTCGCCGCAGCGCTGGCCGAGCTCGGCGTCGCGGTGTACGCCTGGCGCGGCGCCACGGCCGACGAGTACGACGCCTTTCATCATCAGGTCTTGGACCTTGAGCCGACGTTGGTGGTGGACGACGGGGGAGAGCTCACGGCCAGGTTGCATGGGCCGCGCCAGTCGCTCTTGCCTACGGTGCGAGGGGGAGCCGAGGAGACGACGACGGGGCTGCACCGCATCCGAGCCCTGGCCCGGGCTGGACGGCTGGCCTATCCGGTGGTGGCCGTCAACGACGCCCGCATGAAGCACCTGTTTGATAACCGCTACGGAACCGGCCAGTCGACGTGGGAGGCCATCATGCGCCACACCAATCTGGTGTTGGCGGGCGCAGTGGTGGTGGTGGCCGGATACGGGTGGTGCGGGCGCGGCGTGGCCCAGCGCGCGCGAGGCTTAGGCGCCCGGGTGGTGGTGACCGAGGTGGACCCGGTGCGGGCCAACGAGGCGGTCATGGACGGCTTTGAGGTGCTACCCATGTTAGAGGCGGCGGTGCGGGGCGATTTCTTTGTCACGGCCACCGGCAACCGCGACGTCATCACGCGCCAGCACTTTGACCGCATGCACGACGGAGCCATCCTAGCCAACGCCGGGCACTTCGACGTGGAGGTCGACGTGCGGGCGCTCAAGGCCGGGGCCGTGGCCACAGTACCCGGCCGAACCGAGGCCGTGGTGGGGTACCGCTGGCCTACCGGCGCCACCTTGTGGCTGTTGGCCGAAGGGCGGTTGGTGAACCTGGCTGCCGGCGACGGGCACCCGGCGGAGATCATGGACTTGTCCTTTGCGCTGCAGGCCCGCTCCCTGGAGTCCCTGCTCCAGCACCCCTTGCCGCCCGGCGTGCACCCGGTCGATCCCGCCGTAGACCGCTGGGTGGCGGAGACGCGCCTGGAAGTCCTTGGCATTCGCCTGGACCAACTGTCGCCGGATCAGGAGCGATACCTGGCGGGGAATTGAAGCCAACCCGATCGAGGAGGCGGGGGCATTGCGGTGGCGCATCGAAGCGCGGGCAGTATGGACGGGGGTCCAGGGCGCGTGGTATGCCCCGGGGCAAGTGACGTGGACCGAGGCCGGCATCGAGTCGGCGGGGGCGCCAGAGCCTTCCTCGGCTCCCGTGGACCGGGTCATTCGGGTACCGGAAGGAGTCGTCCTCCCGGGGCTGTTAAACGCCCACAACCACGCCGCCATGGCGCTGCTCCGGGGGCTGGCGGACGACAGCGCGCTCGAGCCGTGGTTGTACCGGCACATCTTTCCGGTGGAGGCCAAGATGACGGCCGAGGACGTATGGGTAGGCACGCTCCTGGCCTGTGCGGAGATGATTCGCGGCGGAACGGTGGGCTTTGCCGACATGTACTTCCACGCCGACGCCGTGGCGCGGGCCGTCGAGCAGAGCGGGATGCGGGCCTGGATAGCGCCGGGCCTGGTGGAGGCCGACGATCCCGGACGCGAACGGCTTTTGGCTGCGGTGGCTTTCGCGCAGCGCTGGCGAGACCGCGCCGCAGGACGCATCGTGGGGATGCTGGGGCCGCATGCGCCCTACACCTGCGGACCTGACTACCTCGAGGCCGTGGCCGAAGCGGCCGTGTTGCACCGCCTCGGCGTCCACATCCACTTGGCGGAAAGCCCCCGGGAAGTCGAAACCATTCGTGAACGATACGGATTGAGCCCCGTGGCGTTGGCGGAACGGGTCGGCCTGTTTTCGGCACGGGTGGTCGTGGCCCACGCCGTGCACCTCGACGACCGGGACCGCGCCATCTTGGCCGGCATCCGCGGCGGTGTAGCACACTGCCCGGTGTCCAATGCCAAACTCGGCAACGGCATCGCCGACGTGCCGGCCTTGCTCCGGCAGGGGGTGGCAGTGGGCCTGGGCACCGATGGACCGGCCTCTACCAACGCGCTCGACCTGTTCTTGGAAATGAAGACCATGGCCTGGCTGCAAAAGGTGCGGGGGGCAGACCCGACCGCCTTGGGCGCCCGCGAGGCGCTCGCTGCCGCCACCAGCGGCAGCGCTGCAGTCCTTGGGGGTGTCAGCGGCCAGCTGTTGCCGGGGCATCCGGCCGACCTCTGCGTCGTGTCTACCGCCTCACCCCACTGGACTCCGGTCCACGACTGGGATTCCAATGTGGTGTACGCCACTTGCGCCCAAGACGTCCGCTACGTCGTCTGCGCCGGGCGCATGTTGTTGGAGGACGGCCGCCTGACCACCATCGACGAGGCGGCGGTGCGCCAGGAAGCGGCCGAACGGGCCCGACACTTGGTGGGGGAGCGCTGAAGGGGGAACGAGGGTGGCAGCCGTAGACTGGAGCGACAATCGGTGTGTCATCTGCGGGGACAAAAACGCGCACGGCATGCAGCTCGCCTTTCCGGCTGGGGCCGACGGGGTGGCCACCACCGTCACGGTCTCGGAAAAATGGGAGGGCTTTCGGGGCATCGTGCACGGCGGGGTGGTGGCGGGGATCTTGGACGACGCCATGTGGCATGCCGCCTATGCCCTAGGGGGCCACTCGGTGGTCACTGCCCGGCTGGAGGTTCGCTACCATCGCCCTTGGCCAGTGGGCGAGGCGGTCGGGGTGTCGGCGCGGGTAGAACGCCAAAAGGGCCGCCTGACGGTGGCCCGCGCCGAGGCCCGGACGGCGGCCGGGCTTGTGGCCTCGGCGTGGGCGCATTTTCTTCCCGCCGATGGGGTGGGCCCTACAGGTGACCGCCGTACCGGCGGATGATGGTCCGCGCTTGGGCCGCCGCTTCTTCTGGCACGACTGCGGTCAAAAGCCAGCCTTCGCCGCCGATCAGCCCCTCGTTTGCCCAGTCCCAGGACGAGGCCGCTGTCCACTTGTCGTCCAGGACATCGGGTTGGTAACCGTACCGCCCCCATTCGACCAGGGCCGGTTCGGTCGGGGCCCGGGGGCCCGAGGCGACCGGTGCCACCTGAACCACGTCGAGACCGGCCCGATAAAGGGCGTCTCGGCAGGTTTCGGCGTCTTCCGGGAGCGTGAACGTTGCCAAGAGGGTGACTTCGCGCGCCACAGCCATCGCCTCCTCGTTGAAGCGCCATCACTGCCATGGGCTCCGACCGCCATCGGCGCGTAGGGTGGGGCCGCCAGAGTGCGCCACCCGCCGATAGTGTGTGCGACAACGGGGTGGGATACACCAAGACCAAGGAGGCGAAGCGGTGGAGTGGGGGGCGTTGGGTTGGCAATGGGCGCCAGGGGCGCCGTGTCCGTACCGGGTGGTGGCAGTCAAAGCTAGCCCCGAGGGTCCTCGACACGTTTTTGAGAGTTGGGTGGAGGACGGCCGGACCCGGCCCGAGGGGGCGGCCCAGCAACGGGTCGCCTGGGAGTGGCTGTTGGCGCATTGGGAGACGGCACCGGCTCTGTCCGCCGTCGAATGGTGGGTCTGGCGTCTGCCGGCGGGGGGCGGGCACTGGCCCAGGTCGTGGATCGAGCTTGCGCCGTGGGCGACGCTGGCCTATCCCCAGGGGATCGAAGCGGCTCGGGTGGCCTTGGCCTTGGACGACGGGGCAGAGGAGGCCGAAGGTAAGGCCGAGGCGGTGTTACGAGCCGTGGCCCAAGTGGCGGAGCGGCTCGGAGGTCTTGCCCCCCGCACGCGGCAGGATCTGGTCTTTCTTGTGGGCGCGCCGCGTGCTCTGGCCAATGCCCTGACGGCCGCATCCGACGATGGCTCCGAGCCCTCGCCCTTGGACCGCCCGGCGCCCGAAGAGCGCCGGGGGTCGGGCCCGTTGCCGGCGGTCTCGGAGCCGTTGGCCCTGGAGGACTTCTGGGGCCCTGGAGGCAGACTTGCGCGCGCCCTCGAGGGGTACGCGCCGCGCGCCGGGCAGGAGGAAATGGCCACGCGGGTGGCCACGGCCCTGGACCAGGGCCAGTGGCTGTTGGTGGAGGCTCCCACGGGTGTCGGCAAGAGCCTAGGCTACTTGGTTCCGGCGGTTCTCACGGCTTTGCGCCACGGGAAGCGGGTGGTTGTGGCCACGCATACCGTGGCGTTACAACACCAGCTGTGGGCTCGGGACCTACCGGCTGTGCAGGGAGATCTTCCGGTGCGCACCGCCTTGGTCAAAGGGCGGGGGCGGTACCTTTGCCTGCTCAAGTTGGATCGACTTCGGCAAGCCGCCCGCCCGCTCGCCGAACCGGCGCCGGTGCGGTGGGCCTTGGCGCGGGTGCTGAGTTACGTGGCCCAAGATCCCACCGGGGAGCGGGACGGGCTCGGTGAAGGGGACGAGGCCTTGCTCAGCGTGCTGGATGCAGTGGGGGCCGACCGCGACGCTTGCCGCGGCCCCCGGTGCCCTTATGCCGGCCCTTGCTTCTTGCGCCGAGCGCGCGAGGCGGCAGAGCGGGCCCATCTGTTGGTGGTCAACCACGCTTTGCTGGCGGCCCACGCCGCGGAGGGGACGGTCCTGCCGGACTTTTCCTGGGCGGTGGTCGACGAGGCCCACCGGTTTGCCGAAGCCGCCGAAGCCGCGTTCGGGTTTCGCTTGGACCTCCGAGCCTGGTCGCGGGCGTGGCGCTTGGATGACCACCGGTTTTGGCGCGCGCTTAGCGGGCGCGCACCTCTTGGAGCGGGGGTGTCGCGCTTTGGGGAAACCTTAGCCGCTTTGGCCGCCCAGCTGGCAGCACTGGCCGAGCGACTGCAGGAGACGGGGAAGGAATCGCTGGCGGGAGACGAGACCGGGCAGGCGGTGCGCGTCACTCCGGCCGTGCGCCAGCGGTGGGCCGAGGACGGCACGGCGGCCCAGTTGGCGACGGTGCGGGAGGTCGGCCGCCAGGCCGTCCGACAAGGGCTTGACCTGTGGGCGGCAGCCGAAGCCGCCTGGGGACCAGAGGCAGACCAAGACCCGGCTTGGTTGACGCTCGCGGGGTGGGTGGGGGATCTCGGCCGCCGCTTGGCTGATCTCGAGGTCTGGGGCGGGGAGGAGGTCGAATGGGTAGATTGGTGGGAGGTGGTCGGCGGCCCTCCCCCGCGGGTGTATCTGTGCCGTGCACCCTTGGCCGTCGGGCAGCGCTTGCGCGAGCGGTTGTGGGATCGGGTGGCCGGCGGCGTCTTGACCTCGGCCACGCTCGGGGCAGGGGGAACCGTTGGCAGCGTGGCCGAACGCCTGGGAATTCCCTCGGCGCGCACCGCCTGGTTGGTGTTGCCGAGCCCGTTTGACCTTGCTCGCCAGGCGCGGTTGGCGGTGGTAACCGACCTCGGGGACGTCGACGCCCCCGAATTCCTGGGCAACGTGGCCGATTTTGTGGCGCGGGCAGCGGCCGTGGCCGGAGGGCGCACTTTGGTATTGCTCACGGCGCACCGCGCCGTGCGCACCTTGGCGGCAGCATTGCGCCCGCAGCTAAACCGGCTGGGGATCGCGCTCTGGGCCCAAGGCGTGGACGGATCGGGCGCCCGTCTGGCCAGCCGATTCCGGTCCCATCCCCGGGCCGTGCTGGTGGGGGCTGCCACGTTTTGGGAAGGGGTCGACCTGCCGGGAGGTGGGTTGCGGCTGGTGGTGATCGGGCGGCTGCCGTTTCGCGTCCCCCATCATCCCCTGGAAGCCGCCCACCACGAGGCCTTGCTTGCGGCGGGGCGAAAGCCGTTCGCGGAACGCGCGTTGCCCGAGGCGATTGCCCGCTTCCGGCAAGGATTTGGACGGCTCATCCGGGGACCTGACGACTTGGGCGTGGTGGCGGTGTTGGACCGCCGCATGGTGCTGCGAGCCTACGGCGAACGCTTTCGCCAGGCGGTGGGCGAGGTGCCGCTGTGGGTGGGCGATAGCGAGGCCATGTTGGCGCGCCTTCAGGCATTCTTGGCGGACGCGGCCGGCGCGGGGCGCACAAACGGCCTCGGTGCAGGGCCGCCCATGGCCGGGTCTGGCGGCGCGTCTCGGAATCCTGGAGAGGGGGATGCGGCATCCGGCTCTTGTTGACCAACGACGACGGGGCCGACGCGTTGGGCCTGGTGACTCTGGCTGGGGTGTTGGGCGAGGTGCACGAGGTGTTTGTGGTGGCGCCCGACCGGGAGCAGAGCGCGAGCGGCCATGCCATCTCGGTGCGCCGCCCGATCTCCGTCGAGCCGGATCCGGAGGCCGGGCCGTCCCAGCATTACCGGGTGGGAGGGACGCCCGCCGACTGCGTGAAATTGGCGCTGGAACGCCTTTTGCCGGGACGGCCCGACCTCATCTTGTCGGGGATCAACCACGGGACCAATCTCGGCCGCGACGTGTTTTATTCCGGCACCGTCTCCGCTGCAGTGGAAGGGGTGTTTCAGGGGGTGCCGGCCGTGGCCTTGTCCAGCGAGAGCACCGACCCGGCGGTGTTGCGCTGGATCGCCCGCTTCGTGTGTCGGTGGATCGAAGGGCCGCATCTGCCGCCACCGCCCGGCGTGCTCTACAACGTGAATTTTCCCGCCTTCAACGGCCGGACCGGGGAACCGCGGCAGCTGGCTTGGGTCCGGCTCGGACGGCGGGAATACCGCAATCGCTTCGAGCGCCGCATGGGTCCGGATGGCCGCCCGGCCTATTGGCTCTTGGGTCAGCCGTGGGATCGGTTGGGCGAAGTGGATACGGACGTGGACGCGCTGGCCCAAGGCTTTGTCACGGTTACGCCGATTCACACCGACATCACCCACTATCCGGTACTGGCGCACAAGCCAGAACGGGAAACCATTGCCGGAGAGTGATGGGCCACCGGGGAGATGCTAACGGCCGGGGGGTGGGAGAGATGGCTCACGCGCGTCGCCCGCTGTTGCCCCGGGCCGAGCGGGCTCTCGACCGGCTGAAATTCGAGGTGGCCCAGGCACTGGAACTGGACGACGACATCCGCGACCGGGGATGGGAAAACATGACCACCCGAGAAGTGGGGCGCATCGGCGGCCAGATGGTCAAGCGCCTGGTCCAAGCCGGCGAGGCCGCCCTGGCTGACGGCGAGCGGCCGCAGGAGTAGCCTGCGGCCGCTTTCCTGCTCTGCCGCCGCGCCACGGCGCAGGCATCAACGGCTGCCGGAGTTCATAAGGTCTGGTCAGAACCGGGAGCGGGGAGGGAGACGCCGTGCAGGTGACGGCGATCCTCAAGGGGGCTCTGGCCGGACTGGCGATGGGCGCGCTGGCTGCGGCGGCCTTGGCGCTTCTGCGGTGGGGAGGCCATGTGGGCGGAGCGGCCTTGGCCAGCGGGCAGTGGGCGGCCAAGGTCGTGAGTCTCGGCACGGCTGGCGCCGTGGCAGGTCGGGCCGCCGAAGAACGGCTGTGGCTGCACGGGCTCTTGGCTGCGGCGACGCTGGCTTTGGTGGCGGAGGTGGTGGCCCAACAGGTGGGGGCGGCCGCCGGACCGCTAGGGATCGAACTCGGGGTGGCGGCCGCGTCGGGAGTGGCGGGCGCGTTGGTACAGTCGGCCTGGTAGGAGGGCCCCCGCTCCGGCGGCGGGTTACGTCAACTCGTCGGGCGTCGCATCCGCCAGCATCGTCTCAGCGCGGCGGATCAACACCTTGACCATGTTGCCGCCAATTTTCCCGCCGATGCGCCCGAGGTCGCGCGTCTTCATGTCGGCCCAGCCGCGTTCGGCCAGGTCTTGGAAAAGGCCGAGGTCCTGCGCCACTTCGTACTTAAACCGTTCCCGCACGGCAGCGGGCAGGAGCTGCGAACGGATTTGGGCCATCTGGGCCTTCCCTCCTTTTCCTTTTTGGGCTGTTTTTCACCGTTTGATGCCTGTGAGGCCGGGTACGCGCCACGATGCCAGATCGGTCCCTGCCGGGCCCTCGGGTGGGTACGCCGTAGAGCTGAAACGAAGCCGTCGGCTGAGCGAAGGGCTCGGGCGACTGCCGGCCCGCCTCTAGTGTGACGCCGGGCCCAGGACCGATGTTAGGAGTTCCTGACTTGGGCGGCGAGGGCTGGCTTTCCCGCCAACCCTCGAGGCTTTTCGCGGCGCCGCGGGCGTGTATAATGACTGGCGGAGGGGGCGTGAGGATGCGGGTGGCGGCCGAGCAGGAGAAATTGACGGTGCTGGGGCAACGCCGGTTTGTGGGGTTTACACCGCACCAGGTGGTGACGTTCCTGAACGTGGTCCTGAAGGAACGGGGGCTCATCTTCGGCTTGCGCCAGCTGGACGGCGACTATGAGCTCACCATCTACGACGCCGGCCGCAAGCGCGAGGATTAGCCTTGGGGTCGGTGCAGCGGTCGCAGACGGACAGGGTCGCCTGTTGTTGGTGCGGCGGGCCCATGCGCCGGAGCAGGGACGTTGGGCTGTACCTGGCGGTCGCGTGAACGCCGGAGAGACGCTGGTGGACGCAGTGCGGCGGGAGGTGGCCGAGGAGACCGGCCTTTACGTGCGCGGGCGCCCTCAAGTCCTCTACGTGGTGCGGTTGGCCCACGTAGCAGGTTCTATCTTGGTCGTCGATTACGGCGTTACCGCCGAGGGGGAGATTCAGCCTGGTTCGGACGCCGACGCGGTGGCGTGGGTGGACGAGGCACAGGCCGCGGCCTTGCCGCTCGCGGCAGGCATGGCGGCCTTTCTGGGTCATCCGCGGGTGCGGGCGTTTTTGGGATGGGCGCGCGGGCGCTGACGGCGATAGCGATCGCCGCGGTGCTGGCTGTGGCGCAAGCGGGGTGTAGCGACGCCCAGGTGCCGAGTTACCGCGGCGCGGCGGACACCGAAGTGGCGCATGCCCAAACTGCTGCCGAGCGCGCCGTGGTGGCGGCACAGGCGGCAGTGGCGGCCAGGCCCCAAGACGCCGAGGCTTGGGAGGCGTTGGCCTCGGCCTATCTTGAGGCGGGGGAGCAAGAGGCCGCTTGGCGGGCCATCACCGTCGCGTGCCATTACGCGCCTAAAGACGCCGGGTGTCAGGACCAGGCAGGGGCAGTGGCCCTGCGGGGAGGCCACCCTCAACGGGCGGCGGCGGCCTTTGCCCGGGCCACCGAGGCCAACCCTGCGGATTGGGTAGCCTGGGACGGGCTGGCGGCGGCTTTCGTCGCGCGCGGGGCCTGGACCAGGGCCGAGGCGGCGGTCACCGAAGCGCTGGTGGTGGGAGGGCCGCAGCCCGAAAGTTTTTGGCTGGCCGGGACCGTCGCCTACGGAGAGCACCGGTGGGCAGTAGCCCGCGCCTACTTCGCCAACGCCCTGGCGGCCGACCCGCACTGGTGGGCACCGTGGTGGGGGTTGGCAGAGGTGGACGCCAAGACCGGAGACCTCGGAAGCGCCGCCAAAGAGGTGGCGACGGCCTTGGCCTTAAACCCTACGGCAGGCTCGGCGTGGTTCCTGGCCCAAGCGTTGCGCGCCGAGGCACCGCAGACGGCGGACGGAAACGGGGGTTAGGGTGGCCGCGCAGCAGTGCGCGGGATGAGTGCGCGAAAGGGGGGTGGCAGAATGGCGTCGCAGCGGCGCTATTTTATTCGCACCTACGGGTGCCAGATGAACGTGCGCGATTCGGAGATCATGGCCGGGACGCTGGCCGCCATGGGTTGGCAACCGGCTGCGGCCGAATCCGATGCCGATTTGATTGTGGTGAACACCTGTGCCGTGCGGGGAACGGCGGAGGATCACGCGTTCGGCTACATCGGAGGCCTCAAGCAACTCAAAGACGCGCGTCCCGGCCTGCGCTTGGCCGTGGCCGGATGCATGGTGCAAGAGCCCAAGACGGTGGCGTGGCTGAAGCGATACGCTCCCCACGTGGACGTGGTGATCGGCACCCACAACCTGCACCGGCTGCCCGAGGTCCTGGCCGAGGCCGAGGAGCGGCAGGAGATGTTGGTCGAGGTGTGGCAGCAGCCCGGGCCGGTGGTGGAGGCGCTGCCTTCCCAACGCGCCGAAGGGGTTCAGGCCTTTGTCAACATCATTTACGGCTGCGACAAATTCTGCACCTTCTGCATCGTGCCCTTCACGCGGGGGCGCGAGCGCTCCCGCGAACCCAAGCACATCGTGCGGGAAGTGGAGGCGTTAGCAGCCCAGGGCTATCAGGACATTACCCTCCTTGGGCAGAACGTCAACTCCTACGGTCATGACCTCGATCCGCCCACCGACCTCGCCGACCTCTTGGAGGCCTTATGCCGGGTCGAGGGCGTGCGGTGGTTGCGGTTTACCACCTCGCACCCCCGCGACTTCAGCCAAAAATTGATCGATACCATCGCGCGCGAACCGCGCATCAGTCATCACGTCCACCTGCCGGTCCAGTCAGGGTCCGACGCCATCCTCAAGCGGATGAACCGAAAGTACACTCGGGCCCAATACCTGGAGCTCGTGGACCGGATTCGCGCCGCCATCCCCGACGTGGCCCTGACCACCGACCTCATCGTCGGTTTTCCAGGAGAGACCGAGGAGGATTTTGCCGCCACGCTGGACTTGGTAAAACGGGTGCGATTCGATGCCGCCTTCACCTTTTTGTACTCGGCGCGCGAGGGGACGCCGGCCGCGCGCTGGGAGTCGCGTGACCCCGTGCCCGAGGCGGTGAAGAAGGAACGCTTGAACCGCCTGATGGACCTGCAGTACCGCATCAGCTGGGAGGCCAACCAGCAGTGGGTGGGAAAGACGGTGCTGGCGGTGGTGGAGGGCGTGTCTAAGAAGAGCGAGGCGATGTGGAGCGCCCGCACCCAGCACAACAAAGTGGTGTTGGTGCCGCGCCAGGCGGACGACGACCTCCGGTTCCGGTTCGTGCCGGTGCGCATTACCGGAGCCAAGACCTTTTACCTGACCGGAGAAGTCGCCGGGCCGGCAGAGGCGGGACCGAGGCCGTCCGAGGCGGCGCGGACCTTGCCCGTGCTCTGACGCGCCATGGCCTTGGTGACCCATTACAAGCGGCGCACGCCGGAACAGATCCTCGAAGACATCCGGCGCATGAGCCGTGGCAAGCACCGCATCTACCTCGGGGCGGCGCCCGGCGTGGGCAAGACCTACACCATGCTGCGCGACGCCCACGAGGCCAAACAACAAGGGGTCGATGTGGTAATCGGCATCATCGACGCTCACGACCGGGCCGAGACGGCGGCCCTGATTCCGGGGCTGGAACAGGTGCCGCTGTTGCCGGCCACCATGAAAGGGGTGCCGGTGTGGGAACTCAACGTGGACGCGGTGATGACCCGGGGGCCGGACGTAGTCCTGGTCGATGAGTTGGCCCACACCAATGCCGATGGGATGCGCCATCTCAAGCGCTACCAGGACGTGGAGGAGCTTTTGGCGGCTGGCATCAACGTATGGTCGACCTTAAACATCCAGCATCTCGAATCGCTGAACGACACCGTGCGCCAGATCACGGGCGTCAAGGTGCGAGAGACGATTCCGGATTCGGTGGTTAGGGGGGCCGAGGAAGTCCGACTCATCGACCTGACTCCCGAGGCGCTGATCGACCGATTGAAAAGAGGGAAAATCTACCAAGGCGCTACCATCGACCGCGCCTTGCAGAATTTCTTTCGGACCGGAAACCTCACGGCCCTTCGCGAGTTGGCGCTCCGGGTGGTGGCCGACGACACCGACGAGCGGCTGGAGCGCTACATGCACCATCATGCCATTGAAGGGCCTTGGCCCACCCACGACCGCATCATGGTGGCCATCACGCCGTCGCCCAACGGTGCCCGTCTGATTCGGCGCGGCTACCGGACGGTTCGCCGCTTGAAGGCGGAATTTTACGTGGTATACGTCCGCCCGTCCGACCGTCGGCTGTCCGAAGACGACGAGCGGCGCCTCGCCCAGCACTTCGACCTGGCCCGTCAACTCGGGGCCAATGTGGTAGAATTGCGGGGAAGTCACATCGCCAGAACCTTGGTGCAGTTTGCCCGCGAACACCACGTGACCGAAATCGTCATGGGAGAGTCCTTGCGCACCCGCTGGCAAGAGATCTGGCGCGGGTCGGTGATCAACGAGGTGCTGCGCTTGACCAGCAACATCGACATCCTGGTGGTGGGACGGGAGCCGGAGTAGGCATGAGCTTAACGTTTGTCCACGTCGTGACGGTGGTCTTGACCACCGCCGCGGGGGCGTTTTTAGGCCGCGCCGTGCGCAACCGCTGGCGCCGCCTACAGTATCTGAACGAGGCGGCGCGCGCGGTACTCTTTCTCATCGGCGCGGTGGCCGTGGTGTGGTACGTTGCGTCTACTCCTGCGACCGGCGCCCAAAAGGCAGCCTTGGCGGGGTTGTACCTCGGAGCCGTGTACGGCCTCGTGGCCTCAGATCCCCGGCCGCGCCGGCGGCGGGATGAGGTCGACGAGCCACCTGAGGGCTGAGCCTGGTTCCCTACTTCGCCTTTGGCCGAATGGGCGCCCCCCGATGGCGGGTCTGTTGGAGGGCTTGGGCCACTGCGTTCCACCACTTGGCGTCCTCGTAGCCGATCCGCCAGAAGGCGACGCCGCCCAAGTGGTCGCGCTCGGCCAACCGGATGCGGGCCACGGCTGCTCGGTCGTTGACGAACCAAATTACGTGGCTTATGCCCCGCGTAGTCCATCGGTCGTAGGCCTCCTGAGAGGCGGGATCCCAGCGGTAGCGGCCGTAGAGGTGCTGGTGCATGGCCTTTAAGGGAATGGTGGTGGCATGGGTAGAGCCGTCGGTCCATTCATAGCCGTAATTGGCGATGCCGAGGTAGATCTTAGACGGCGGCACGCCGTCGGCAATGACCCGACGGATTCCGGAGGCGACCCACGCGTAGGGACTGACAGGGCCCGGGGGCGTGCCGTCGCCGTGGTGGTCGTAGGCCATCAACACCACCGCGCCGGAGTCTTCGGCCAGCGTGCGGTAGTCGTACGCCGCCATAGACCCGTTGCGAGAGGCCGGGGGCATCACCGACACCGAAAGCAGGGTACCAGGCGGCATGGCGCCGTGGAGCGCAGCCATGAAGGCATTCAGGTCGCTGCGGTCGCCGGGCTTGAGCAGTTGAAAGTCGATGTTGACCCCGGCGTAGTGGTCGCGGCGGATCAACGAGACGATTTGCTGTACCGCCGTCCGGCGCAGGGCGGCGGTGTGCAGGAAGGCGTCGGTCCCGCCGGCGTTGTTGATGAGGGGCAACAGGGGCAGATGCTGCGCCCGCGCCAGGGCGGCCACGTCTCCCTGCGGTTTGGCCACGAGATGTCCGTTTGCACCCACTTCATACCAAAACGGGGCGAGGTAGTTCACCAGCCCCGGATGGGCCGCCAATAGGGCCAAGGGGTTGGGGGGAACGGATTCTTGGTTTTGGTCGTAGAACGCGATGACCTTCAGGTGCGGCCCGGCCACAGAGCCACTGGGCAAGAGCGCGCGAGCCGGTGGACTTGCGGGCATGGGGGCCGGTGCCGGTTTCGCCGCCGTGCCGCAGCCGACCAGGAGCGCGCTGAGGGCCAACGGCGCCAGGCGGGCGCGGGTGGATGCTCCCACGGAATACGCCTCCTTTTTGGAGATGGGTTCCGGTGCCTGGCCCCGACGAAGCCGGCAGGGACGGTCGGCCGGCGACCGGAGCCGGGAATTCGCCCATATTGTGGCGAACTCGGCCTGACCCGATACTGGCAGTGGCTGGAGACAATCCCCGCTTCGCCCTTGTCTTTGGGTGGTCTTTCCGCGCCCTGCGAGCTTTCCTTTTCCTCGCCTTTTCGTTGCCTTTTCTTCGCCTGCGTTCCCCTGGCGTCCCCATCCGCGTCCTTCCTTGAAGGGAGGTGGTGCGCGTGCTATACTGTCATGGGTTTTTCCCCGATTTGGAGAACGACGCACGCGGTGGGAAATCCTGGTTCGTGTCGCCGCAGCCGGCGACATGGATCGTCTGCCGCGGAGGTAAAAACCAGGAGGTGTCGCATGTCTGTCATTTCGATGAAGCAGCTGCTGGAGGCCGGGGTGCACTTCGGCCACCAAACCCGACGCTGGAACCCCAAGATGAAGCCCTATATCTTCACCGAGCGCAACGGCATCTACATCATCGACCTGCAAAAGACCGTACGCAAGGTGGACGAAGCCTACCAATTCATGCGCCGGGTGGGCATGGAAGGGGGCAAGGTGCTGTTTGTGGGCACCAAGAAGCAGGCCCAGGAGGCCGTGGCCGAGGAGGCGCGCCGATCGGGCGATTTCTTCGTCAACCAGCGCTGGCTCGGGGGCATGCTGACCAACTTTGAGACCATCAAGCGGCGGGTGCGGCGGCTGGCGGAATTGAAGGAGCAGGAGGCCGGCGGCCAGTGGGAGCG
This sequence comes from Bacillota bacterium, assembly GCA_023511625.1. Lineage (GTDB taxonomy): Bacteria > Bacillota > Sulfobacillia > Sulfobacillales > Sulfobacillaceae > JAIMAE01. The sequence continues at coordinate 180,845 of JAIMBD010000003.1, forward strand.
GCTGCCGAAAAAGGAGGTAAGCCGCCTTTCCCGGGAGAAGGCGCGGTTGGAGAAGTACTTGGGTGGCATCGAAGGCATGCGCTCGCTGCCGGCTGCGGTGTTCATCGTCGACCCGCGCAAAGAGCACATCGCGGTGATGGAGGCCCGGCGGATGCATATCCCCATCGTGGCCATCGTCGATACCAACTGCGACCCGGATGAAATCGACTACGTCATCCCGGGCAACGACGACGCCATTCGCGCCGTGCGCCTTCTGACCTCGAAGATGGCCGATGCCCTGTTGGAGGGCAGGCAAGGGGAGACGGCAGCGCCGGACGTGGTCGCAGCGGAAGCGCAATAACGGCACGGCCCGGATCGGCGCGGTCCAGGGCGTACACGAGGAGGGCAACGGTTGATTACGGCTCAGGACGTCAAGCGGCTTCGGGAGCGCACGGGCGCGGGGATGATGGAATGCAAGAAGGCGTTGACCGACGCCCAAGGGGATTTTGAGCGCGCAGTCGACCTCTTGCGGGAGCGCGGCTTGGCCCAGGCGGCAAAGAAGGCGGGACGCGTGGCCAACGAGGGCGTCATCGAAAGCTACATCCACTCCCAGGGCCGGATCGGAGTGCTGGTGGAGGTCAATTGCGAGACCGACTTCGTGGCCAACACCCCGGATTTTCGCAACTTGGCCCATGACCTGGCGATGCACATCGCCGCGGCGCGACCGCGGTACCTCAACCGCGAGGCGGTGCCGGCGGACGAGGTCGAGCACGAGCGCGAGGTCCTGCGCCGGCAGGCCATGGCAGAGGGCAAGCCGCCCGCCATCGTGGAAAAGATGGTGGAGGGGCGCCTGAACAAGTTCTTCCAAGAGGTCTGTCTTCTGGAACAGCCGTTTGTCAAGAATCCGGATGTGACCGTGGACCAATTCATCAAGGAGCACATTGCACGACTGGGCGAACAGATCACGGTTCGGCGGTTCACCCGCTACGAGCGGGGCGAGGCGTTGGACGGCGCGGGGACTGAGGCCTGAGGGCACCGACAGTGCCCTTAATTTTTGACAGCGCTGCCGAGGGGGGCAGGGGGAGATGCAGCTGAAGCCCAAGTACCGCCGGGTCGTGCTCAAGTTGTCCGGAGAGGCGTTGGCCGGCGAGGCGGGGTATGGGATCGACCCGGTGGTGGTCGACAGCATCGCCCGGCAGATCCAAGACGTGTTGCGCTTGGGCGTCCAGATTGCGGTCGTGGTGGGCGGCGGCAACATCTGGCGAGGACTGGCTGGCTCCTCCCAGGGCATGGACCGCGCCACGGCAGATTACATGGGAATGCTGGCGACGGTGATCAACGCCTTGGCCCTGATGGATGCCCTGGAGAAGCACGGCGTCAAGGTCCGGGTGCAGACCGCCATCGAGATGCGAGAGGTGGCGGAACCTTACATTCGGCGCAAGGCCATCGCGCATCTGGAAAAAGGGTATGTGGTCATCTTCGGGGCCGGTACCGGCAACCCCTTCTTTTCCACCGACACCACTGCCGCCTTGCGCGCGGCGGAGATCGAGGCCGACGTGATGCTCAAGGCCACGAAGGAAGCCGGGGTATACGACGCCGATCCCCGTGTGAATCCCGACGCGCATAAGTACGACGCCATCGGCTATCTCGACGTCTTGAAGGCCAACCTCAAGGTGATGGATGCGACGGCCACCTCGCTGTGCATGGACAATCACATCCCCATCATCGTCTTTGACATGAACGTCTACGGTAACATTCGTAAGGTTATCCTGGGCGAGTCGATCGGCACCCTGGTGGGGGGCGAACACGGTGTATAAGGAGATCCTGGAGCAGGCCGAAGCCAAGATGAAGAAGACGGTGGAGATCTTCGGACACGAACTGGCCGGCATGCGGGCGGGGCGGGCGCACCCTGCCCTCCTAGAAAAGGTCCCGGTGGAATATTACGGCACTCCGACTCCGCTGCAACACCTAGCCACCATCTCGGCCCCCGAACCCCGGACGCTGGTGGTGCAACCGTTCGACCGGGGGGCCATCGGTGCCATCGAAAAGGCCATCCTCAAGGCCGACCTGGGGGTATCGGTGCGGGTCGACGGCAACGTGGTGCGGGTGGCCGTGCCGCCCCTGACCGAGGAGCGGCGGCGGGAGTTGGTCCGCCAGGTCAAGCGGCGCGCAGAAGAGGAGAAAGTGGCCGTCCGCAATATCCGCCGCGAGGCGGTGGATGCCCTAAGGGCGGCGGAGAAGGAGAACCAGCTGTCCGAGGACGAGCGCCGGCGCGCAGAGGGCGAAGTCCAGAAGCTGACCGACCGCTACACCAAGGAGATCGACCAGCTGGCCGAGGCGCGAGAGCGGGACATCCTGACGCCGTGACGGCTCGAAAGCGGGCCGTCTTCAACCGGAGAGGGGGAGAGGGGAGACGGACGGATCACGGGATCTGGGCAAGGCAGGGATCGGTACCATTCCATCCCCGACCGGTCTGCCGCGGCACATCGCCATCATCATGGACGGCAACGGCCGCTGGGCCCAGCGGCGCGGATTGCCGCGCATCATGGGGCACCGGCAAGGGGTGTTGGCGCTCAAACCGGTGGTCAAGGAGTGTGCCCGGCTCGGGATCGAGGTGCTGACGGTCTACGCCTTCTCCACCGAGAACTGGACCCGACCCAAGCCCGAAGTGGAGGCGCTGATGGGGCTGTTGTGCGAGTTCTTGGCCCGCGAGACGCGCGAGCTCCAGGCCGAAGGGGTCTCGATCCGCGTCATCGGCGACGTGGCGGGGTTGCCTTTGTCCGCCCAAGCGGCATTGGCCGAAGCAGTGGCCCAGACCCGGGACGGTTCGCGCCTCATCCTCAATCTGGCCCTCAATTACGGGGCCCGCAACGAGCTGGTGCGCGCCGTCAACCGGTGGTTGCAGGATCAGCCGCCGGGGGTGCGCCCGGTACTGACGGAAGCGGTATTGAGCCGCTATCTCGACACGGCCGGACTGCCAGATCCCGACCTGTTGATCCGCTCCAGCGGCGAGGAGCGCCTCTCCAACTTTCTGTTGTGGCAGATCGCCTACACCGAGATCTATGTAACCAAAACCCTGTGGCCGGACTTTAATCCGGAGGAGTTGCGACAGGCCATCGCCGAGTACCAGCGGCGCCAGCGCCGGTTTGGGGGGATTGGGTAAAGGGGCGAGACCTTGCTGAAGCCGCGCATGCTAACCGCCGTCGCCGGCCTACCGATCCTAGTGGCCCTGATTTATCTCGGGGGATGGGTGCTGGCGGCGGGGATGGCCGCCTTGGCGGCCATCGGCGTTTACGAACTGGAAGGGATGTTTCGCGCCCGAGGTGTGGCGTTCTTTCCCCGGCTGGCTGTGCTGTGGACCTGGAGCCTTTTGCTGGGACGCCTGTTGGGCTGGCGGCTCGGGTGGATGGTGGCCGTGGGCATCGCCCTGGCAGCGGTGTGGACGCTGTGGGTGGCGGAAGGGGCCGGGTTTCAAGGCGCCGTGACCACCACCTGGGGAGCGCTCTACCTGGGGTGGTTTTTTTCGTTCATGCTGGCCATTCGCGAGCTGCCGCACGGCCGCGCCCTCTTGTTCGGATTTTTCTTGGTTGTCTTTAGTACCGATACCCTGGCCTTTTTTGGAGGGCGGGCGCTGGGGCGCGCGCGCCTGTTGCCGCGGGTCAGTCCGGGCAAGACCTGGGTAGGGGCTGCCATCGGCACTGCCGCCGGCGTCCTGGCGGGAGGCGTGGCCCTCGGCTGGCTGCACCAGCCTTGGTGGGCGGGCTTCGGCATGGGGTTGGCGGTGTCGGTACTGGGGCAGCTGGGGGATCTGGTTGAGTCCAACCTCAAGCGGTACTGCGGAGTCAAAGATTCCGGCGGGTTGTTGCCGGGCCATGGCGGGATTTTAGACCGCTTCGACTCTGCCCTCTTTGCCCTCCCCTTCGCCTATTATTTATTGCGGGGGCTTGGCATAGGCTAGCGCGAGGGGTGACCTATGGAACCGCAGACACCAAGCAGCTGGCTTGGGGCCGCCGTGCGCTGGGCGGTATTGGTAGGCTTGACCTACGGCTTCTGGCGGTGGCTGGCCGGATACCTCTTGCCCTTCATCGTGGCGATGGTGGTCGCGGTAGCAGTGGAGCCCTTGGCTGATTGGCTCGAGCAAAACGGGCTGTCCGAGGCCTGGGCCGGGCTCTTAAGCCTTGGGGTGGGGCTCGGCGGCGCCAGCGCAGCGCTGGCCTTGACGGTAGCAGTCTTGGCTCGTGAGCTCTACCATCTGGCGGCGGTTCTGCCCCGATGGGGGGCACTGGCGCCGGGGACCGCGACGCACTGGATGGGCGCCGTGGAGCAGTGGAGTCGGGCCGTGGGCATGGGCCCAGCGGTGTGGGGACGCGACTGGAGCGGGTTGACGCGCCTTTTGGAGCAGGGGATTGTGCAGGCCCTGGCGCTGGTGGGACGCCTGCCCGATGGGATCCTGACGGCTGTGGTGGCGGTGGTCGCGGCCTTTTTTTTGTTGCGGGATCGGCATCGGGCGGGACGGTGGGTGGCGCGGTGGTTGCCGGGCGGGCACCACAGCCGTTGGTGGGGAGTGCAGACGGCGATGGTGTCGGGCACGGTGGGGTTTCTCAAGGCCCAGTTGGCGTTGATTGGACTGACGGCTGCGACCACCACTGCCGGTCTGGCCTTGATCGGGTCGCCTTGGGCCCTGGTGGCCGGGTTGGCGGCAGGACTGCTGGATCTGGTGCCGTTTCTCGGGCCGACGGCCCTTTTGGCTCCCTGGGCCGTGGTGCTCTTCGCCATGGGTCAGGTGGCTGAGGCCTTGGAAGTGGGGGCCGTGTTGCTGGGTGTGGCGTTGGTCCGCCAGATGGTCGAGCCGCGGCTGGTGGGTGCCGGGACTGGCCTGCATCCGCTGTTGGCGCTTTTGGCCGTCTACGTTGGCATCCGTCTCTTCGGCCCGGCGGGGTTTTTTGTGGGCCCGGTCTCGGCGGTGGTGCTCAAGGCCTTGGCGCCGCTGGTGCGGGTGCCGCCAAAGGCCGCCTAAACCCCTAGAGAGGAGGAAATCATGTCGCAACCGATCTCCGTCATCATCCTGGGCGCCACCGGATCCGTCGGCCGCACTGCGGCCGACGTTCTGAGCGAGCTCGGTCCCGACAAGGCGCGGGTCGACGGGCTGGTGGCGCACCGCCAGGTCGACGCGCTCTGGGCCTTGGGCCGAAAGTTGGGGGCGCGCTGGGTGGGCGTGACGGATCCCGAGGCGGGACGGCGCCTTTTCGACCGAGAGGGCGGAGGGCGGCCGGCTGTCTTGGTGGGGTGGGAGGCCATCGTCGCCCAGGGGATCGGAGAGGCTCCGCCCGGCACCAAGGTCGTGGGGGCCATCACCGGATTTGCTGGGCTTTGGCCCACCCTTCGAGCCCTCGAGCGCGGACTTGACGTGCTTTTGGCCAACAAAGAGACCTTGGTCGCGGCTGGGGAGCTCGTGACGGCGACAGCCCGGCGCAGCGGCAGTCGGCTCGTGCCCGTGGACAGCGAGCACTCGGCGCTCCTGCAATGCCTCGGGTTGGCGCAACCCTTTCGCCGGCTGATCCTCACCTGCTCAGGCGGGCCGTTTCGAGGGTGGAGCCGAAAGGCGCTCGAACGGGTGACGCCCGCCATGGCCTTGGCCCATCCCAATTGGCGCATGGGTCCGAAGATCACCGTGGATTCGGCCACCTTGATGAACAAGGGCCTGGAGGTGATCGAGGCCCACTGGTTGTTTGGGGTACCCTACGATCAGATTGCGGTGGTGATCCATCCGCAGAGCATCGTCCACTCCATGGTCGAGTTCGTCGACGGTGCCGTCATGGCGCAACTGGGGTGGCCCGACATGCGGCTGCCGGTGCAAGTGGCTCTGTCCTGGCCGGAACGGTGGCCGCTCGAGGGCCCCTCGCTCGACCTCGTCGGTCGCCAACTCACCTTTGAGGCAGTCGACGAGGGCACCTTTCCGGCGCTGAGCCTGGCGCGCCAAGCCGGGGAGGCGGGCGGACTGTATCCCGCTGCGCTCAACGCCGCCAACGAGGAGGCAGTGGCGGCCTTTTTGGACGGGCGACTGGGATTTTTGGCCATGGAAGGGGTGGTGCGGGCGGTCTTGGACCGTCCCTGGCCGACGGGGCCGGTCGAAACTCTGGAACAGGTGGTGGCGGTGGACGCCGAGGCGCGGGCAGTCGCACGGGCGGCCATGGCCCGATGGGAGGCGGGAACTCCGCCGGTAGGGTAAGGAGGGCGTGCATGGCCACAGTGGTGGCATGGGTGTTGGTCTTCGGGGTCCTCATCGCCGTCCACGAATTCGGCCATTTTGCCGTGGCCAAATGGTTGGACATGCGCGTGGAAGAATTTGCGTTGGGGTTCGGTCCCGCCCTGTGGAGCGCCAGGCGCGGCGAGACGCTGTACGCCGTGCGCGCGGTGCCGTTGGGCGGCTACGTGCGGTTGGCGGGAATGGAGGGACCGGGCGAAGGGGACCGCGACGACCCCCGCCAGTTTCCCAACCGCCCCCTCTGGCAGCGGTTTTGCGTCATCGGCGCAGGGCCGGTCATGAACTTGGTGCTGGCGGCGGTGTTGTACGCCGTGGTCTTCGGCGGGCTCGGCCTTCCGGAGCCTACCACAGTGGTCGCCCGGACCCTGCCGCAATACCCCGCCTATGCCGCCGGTATCCGTCCCGGCGACCGCATCGTGGCTGTGGCCGGAGAACCGGTCCACTCCTGGAGTGCCATCCAACGTGCCATCGCCGCCCACCCGCGGCAACCGTTTACGGTGACAGTCGAGCGCCATGGCCAACAGCTGGTGGTGACGGTACACACCCGCTACGATCCCGCCCAACGCGCGGCCATCATCGGCATCCAACCCACAGTGGCTACCGTGCGCCTTTCGCCCCTCGCGGCCCTTGGGGCAGGGGTCCAGCACACCGGAGAGCTGACCCGGCTGTGGTTCGTGACCCTGGCACAGTTGGTGACGGGACGCGGCCGGTTTGACGTGGCCGGTCCGGTGGGCATCGCCGTGATGGTAGGGCAGGCGGCCCAAGCCGGGTTGACGCAGCTGTTGCTGTTGGCGGCAGCCTTGTCGGCCAATCTCGGCCTGTTCAACATCCTGCCGGTACCGGTGTTAGACGGCAGCCGGCTCTTCCTCTTGGGGCTTGAGGGCGTGCGCCGACGCGCCTTGGACCCGGCCCGGGAGAGCTTGATCCACCTGGTGGGCATGGTGGTGCTGCTGTTGTTTGTGGCCGTGGTGACTTACCACGACATCACGTCCCTTTTGGTGCGCGGACGCGCCTTTTAGGGCGGATTGCCGCCGGCCGCCGCCAATCGGTAAGATAGGGGGCAGTGGAAAGCAGTGCCTGGAGGAGAGCTCCCGGCCCGGAGAGGAGGAGGCGCGATGCGGCAGAGGAAGGCGGTCCGGGTCCGCGACGTGACCATCGGGGGCGGGGCACCGGTGGTGGTCCAGGGCATGACCAAGACCGATACCCGCGATGTCAAGGCGACCCTGGACGAGATCCACCGCTACGCTGCGGTAGGGTGCGAAATCGTGCGGGTGGCAGTCCCCGACCGCGAGGCGGCGGAGGCAGTGGGCACGTTGGTCAAACACTCGCCCATTCCGGTGGTGGCCGACATCCACTTCGACTACCGCCTGGCCCTGGAGGTGCTGCGTCAAGGGGTGGATAAGCTGCGGCTAAACCCTGGCAACATCGGCGGGCGGGAACGCGTAGAGGCGGTGGTCAAGGAGGCCAAGGCGCGGCAGGTGCCGATCCGCATCGGCGTCAATGCCGGCTCCTTGGAGAAAGAGCTGTTGGCGCGGTACGGGCGGACCGCCGAGGCCATGGTGGAGTCAGCGGCGCGCCACATCCAAATTCTGAACGACTGCGACTACGACGAGATCGTGGTCTCGCTCAAGGCTTCCGACGTGCCCACCATGATCGAGGCCTACCGGTTGATGGCCGAACGGTACCCTTATCCGCTGCACCTGGGGGTCACCGAGGCCGGGACGCCGTTTCAAGGTATCATCAAGTCGGCCATCGGCATCGGCACCCTCCTGGCCGAGGGAATCGGCGACACCATCCGCGTTTCCCTCACGGCGCCGGGCGAGGAGGAGATCCGGGTGGCCTGGGAAATCCTGAAAAGCCTGAAATTGCGCGCCCGCGGGGCGAATCTGGTGGCATGTCCCACCTGTGGTCGGCTCCAGTTCGACATGTGGCCGGTGGCAGAGGAGCTGGAGCGACGGCTCGCCACCATCGCCGAACCGCTCACGGTGGCCATCATGGGTTGCGCCGTCAATGGGCCTGGCGAGGCGCGTGAAGCCCACGTGGGACTGGCTGGGGGCAAAGACATGGGCCTGATCTTCCGCCATGGCCGCATCGTGCGGCGGGTTGACCAAGCCGACATGGTGGAAGAATTATGGAAGGAGATCCTGGACGCGGCAGAGGAGGTTCGCCTGGGTGGAGAAACCGTCAAAAGCGATCACGCCGAAAACTGAAGACTTTTCTCAATGGTATCAGGACGTGGTCAGGAAGGCGGACCTGATGGACTACGCGCCCATCAAGGGGTTCATGGTCATCAAGCCCTACGCCTATCGGATGTGGGAATTCATCCAGGCAGAGCTCGACCGCCGATTTCGGGAGACCGGGCACCAAAACGCCTATTTTCCCCTGTTGATTCCCGCCGGCCTCCTGCAACAGGAGGCGGCGCACGTCGAAGGATTTTCGCCCGAGGTGGCTTGGGTCACCCGGGGCGGGTCGGAAGACTTGGCAGAGCCCTTGGCCATCCGCCCGACCTCCGAGACCATCATCGGCGCGATGTACGCCAAATGGATCCAGTCCTACCGCGATCTGCCGGTGCTCATCAACCAGTGGGCCAATGTGGTGCGGTGGGAGAAGGCGACGCGCCCGTTTCTGCGCACGACCGAGTTCTTGTGGCAAGAAGGGCACACCGTGCACCGAACGGCTGAAGAGGCCTTGGCCGAGACGCGGCAGCAGTTGGCCATCTACCAGGAGACGCTGGAAGGGCTTTTGGCCATTCCAGTGGTGGCAGGGGTCAAGAGCGCGGGGGAGCGGTTTGCAGGGGCCGTCGAGACCTATACCCTCGAGGCCCTGATGTCAGACGGTCGCGCCTTGCAGGCGGCGACGTCGCACTTTCTCGGGCAAAACTTCGCCCGGGCCTTTTCCATCCAATTCTTGGATGAAGACGGGACCTTGAAGTACGGGTGGACCACGTCTTGGGGCGTCTCCACCCGCCTCATCGGCGGTCTCATCATGGTCCACGGGGACGACCGGGGCCTGCGCCTGCCCCCCAAGGTGGCGCCCATCCAGGTGGTGGTGGTGCCCATTGCCCGCGGCCACGAGCGCGACGCGGTCTTGGAGTACGCGCACAAAGTGGTGGCAGCGGCACAGCCCTTGGCCCGCGTCCACCTCGACGACCGTCCGGAATGGACCCCGGGTTACAAGTTTAACGATTGGGAGATGCGCGGAGTGCCGGTGCGCTTTGAGGTGGGACCGCGAGACCGCGAGCAGGGGACGGTGGTGGTGGCCCGGCGCGATACGGGCACCAAGACCACCTGGGCATGGACCGAGGTTGCCCACGCCTTGCCTGCGCTCTTGGAGTCGGTGCAACAAGAGTTGTACCGGCAGGCGCGGGAATTCCTGGAAGCCCACAGTTACGCCGTGACCACCGTCGCGGAGATGGCTGCTTTAGGGTACCGAGGCTTCTTTTGGGCCAATTGGTGCGGCGATGAGGCGTGCGCCGACCGGCTCAAACAAGAGACCGGCATCACCATTCGCTGTCTGCCGTTAGACGCGCGGCCCGAGCCTGGGCTCGGCTGCCTTATGTGCGGCGGGCCGGCCTCGCACCGGGCGGTGTTGGCTCGCGCCTACTGAGGCGCGCCGCCCCTGAAGACGCGACTGGGGAAGGAGACGATGGCGGCATGGGGGAGCGGGTCGCGGCCATCGTGCCTGCTTATAACGAGGCGGACCACATCGGAGAAGTCCTCAGAGCCCTTTTGGCTGTACCCGAGGTGGACGAGGTCATCGTCGTCAACGACGGCTCCACCGATCGCACGGCCGAGGTGGCCCGGTCCTATGGGGTCCGCGTGATTGACCTGGCCGTCAACCAGGGCAAGGGGGCGGCCTTGAAGGCCGGGGCGGAACACACGGGCGCCGACGTGTTGCTCTTCGTGGACGCCGACTTGGTCGGACTTAAGCCGCGCCATGTGCGGGCGCTGATCGACCCCGTGTTGCGCGGCGAGACCGATGCCACCGTCGGCATCTTCGATGGTGGCCGCCCCTCGACCGATTGGGCCCAGGCCTTGGCCCCCTTTCTGTCTGGCCAGCGGGCGCTGCGCCGGCGGCTGTTAGAAGGGGCAGAGAGCTGGGACGACGCCGGTTTTGGCGTAGAGCTGCAGATTTATCGCCTCCTCAAACGCCTAGGGACTGCTCCGAAAGAGGTCATCTTGGACGACGTCACCCAGGTAATGAAAGAGGAAAAGCTGGGGCTGGTCAAAGGATTGGCCGCCCGGATGCGGATGTACTGGGAGATCCTGCGCGAGATTCCGCGCATGTAGGCCGGGGAGCCGAAGGGGGAAGGCGGCAGTGGACGAAAGCCTCAAGGCGTGGTTAGAGGCGCACGGCATCACACCTTCGGAATTTGTCCCCGTGCGGGCCGAATGGTGCGGCGCCGACGCTTCGGTGCGGCTGGTCCTGGGTCGCTGGCGGCCCGAGTGGGAGGCCGTGCGCACCCCGTTGGCCACATGGCTGGGACAAGCCTTTGGGTGCGCCGTGGAACTGGTGGCCGCCGAATGGCCATCCGACCCCGAGGCGCGCCTTCGGGCCGTGATGCAGGCGCTCAACCCCGTGCAGGCGGCCTTGTGGGAGACGGTCACGGTGGTGCCCACTGCCGAGGGACTGACGGTGCACTTCCCGAGTGCCTGGGCACTCGACCTCTTTCAGCGGTGGGGAGGCGCTGCCCGGTTGGCTGCCGTGTGGCCCGATCTGCCGCCGTTGACGCTCGAGGTCAGGGCCTTGCCGCAACCCGAGCCTGACCCTGTGGTCGCACTATCTGCCGATGCCGGGGGGGCGCGGCGGAGGCCGCCAGAAGGTCATCCCCAACCGTACGGGGAGTTGCAAGAGGGCCAGCGGGCGCTGGTCGAAGGCCAGGTGTTCCAGCGGGTGGTCCGTACCACCCGAGAGGGGCGCCGCTTCCTGGTCCTGTCCCTCCACCAAGGACCCAATGCGCTCAAGGCTCGCCTCTTCGAGCGCCAGGAAGGGGATGCGACAGCCCTCGAGGCAGTGGCCGAGGGCGATTGGTTGCGTCTGGAAGGCGTGTGGGAACGTCCGCAGGGCAGCGAGGAGCCGGAATTGCGGGTGGAGGCCTGGGGCTGGATCGACCCTGAGCCTTTGGCCGATGGGACAGATGAGCCACGGGTGGAGATGCACCTGCACACCAAGATGAGCGCCATGGATGGTCTTATCGAGGTAGGCCAGGCCTTCCAACTGGCTCGGGACCTCGGTCACCCGGCAGTGGCGGTAGTCGACCACGGGGTGGTCCAGGCCTATCCGGAAGCAGACAGCTGGGCCCGGCGGACAGGGGTCAAAGCGCTTTACGGAGTTGAGGTATACATGGTGCCGGATGCCCTGGCACCGGCCCAAGGAACGCCGCCTGTCCAAGGATGGTGGCAGGGGCCGTGGGTGGTAGTGGACGTCGAGACCACGGGGCTTACGCCGTGGACCCACGAGGTGATGGAGATCGGGGCGGTGCGCTGGGAGAAGGGCCGCGTGACGGACCGCTTCCACCGCTTGGTGCGTCCGCGCCGCCGCGTCTCTGAGGCCAGTTTGGCCGTGACCGGTATCGACCCCGGCGACCTGGCCCAGGCGTCCGACCCCGAGTCGGTCTGGCCAGAATTCTTCCAGTTCTGCCAAGGAGCCGTGCTGGTGGCCCACAACGCCCCCTACGACCTTGGCTTTCTGCGCCGCGCCTGGGCCGCGATCGCCTCCGACCCCTTTCCCTTTGCCGCCATCGATACCTTGACCTGGGCCCGCCTGTGTCTGCCAGGGCTCAAAAGCTACGGTCTCGAACCGCTGTGCGACCATTTCCGCATCGCGCTGACACACCACCACCGCGCCTTGGCCGACGCCGAAGCCACCTTGCTCCTGGCGCACAAGCTGCGCGAGGAGTCGGTCGCCCAGGGGTGGAAAGAGGACGAATTCGCCGCCAAGCGCCCGGTCGACGTTCAGCTCGTGCGCCCGGTGCCGGTGGTGTTGCTGTTGCGCCAGCAGGCAGGCATCGAGCCGCTCTACGAGCTGGTCAGCCGTTCGCATCTGGAGACGTTCCACCGCGTGCCGCGGGTGCGGCGCTCCTGGATTGATGCCTTGCGCCCCTGGGTATGGGTGGGAGCGCCGATGCACGGCGGCGAGGTGTCCGAGGCGCTCTACCGCGCTGCCGACGAGGCCGAGGTGGCCGCGGCGTTGGCGTTTTACGACTACGTGGAACTGGCGCCGGTGGAAGGGGCCCACCCTTGGCTGCGCGACGAGGAGTTCGGAACCCCCGAGGCCGTGCAGGCGTTCCAGGCCGCCCTGGTGGCGCGTGCCGAGGCGGCCCAGGTTCCGGTGGTGGCCGTTTCCGACGCCCACTACCTGCGTCCTGAAGACGCCGTCTTGCGCGAGATCCTGGGCGATACGGCCAAGGGGGAGCTGCACGAGCGCGGTGCCGCCCTTCACTACCGGACCACCGCAGAGATGTTGGCTGCCTTCGCCTGGCTCGGGCCGGAGCAGGCGCGGGCCATCGTCATCGAAAATCCGCGCCACTTCGCCGAGACCGCAGAGGCCATCACGCCGGTGCCGGACGGCCTCCATGCGCCCTCCTTGGCTGAGGCGGAGACGGTGGTCAGCCAGTTGCCTTGGCAGCGCGCGCGGGCGCTGTACGGCGATCCTTTGCCGCAGGTGGTGGCACAACGACTGGAGCGCGAGATCGCGGCCATCGTCACGCACGGGTTCGCCAGCATCTATTACATCGCCCATCGCTTGGTGCAAAAGTCCCTGCAGGACGGATACCTGGTTGGCTCGCGCGGCTCGGTGGGGTCGTCCCTGGTGGCCACTTTGTTGCAGATCACCGAGGTCAATCCCCTGCCGCCGCACTACCGGTGTCCCCAGTGCGCCTTCAGCCAGTTCGAAGGGCCAGAGGTGGAGGGCTACGGCTCCGGCTTCGATCTTCCGCCGCGCAGGTGTCCCCGCTGCGGGCATGCCCTGGTCGGCGACGGTCACGACATCCCCTTTGAAACCTTCTTGGGATTTGAAGGGGACAAGGTGCCTGACATCGACCTCAATTTTTCTGGCGAATACCAGCCCGAGATCCACCGCTACGCCGAGTCGTTGTTCGGCAAAGGCCACGTGTTCCGGGCCGGCACCATCGCCACGGTGGCCGACAAGACCGCCTACGGCTTGGTCAAGGCGTGGGCGCGCGATCACGGCAAAGCGCTGCGGGGGGTAGAGGTCGACTGGTTGGCGCGGGGCCTGACCGGCGTCAAGCGCACCACCGGCCAACACCCGGGAGGGCTGATGGTGGTCCCGGAGACGGAGCGAGTCTACCGCTTCACGCCGGTGCAGCATCCTGCCGACGACCACGAGGCCGAAGTCATCACCACCCATTTCGATTACCATGCCATCGAGGGCCGGTTGTTGAAGCTCGACCTGCTGGGGCACGACGACCCAACGGCCATTCGCATGCTGGAAGAGTTGACCGGGGTCGATGCCAAGGCGGTACCCTTTCAAGATCCGGCCACGATGGCGCTGTTTTCCGGCACCGAGTCCTTGGGGGTGTCCCCGGAGGCCATCGGCACGCCCGTGGGTAGCCTCGGGATCCCAGAATTCGGCACGCGCTTTGTGCGCACCATGTTGACCGAGACGCGGCCCACCACCTTTGCCGAATTGGTGCGCATCTCCGGCCTTTCGCACGGCACCGAGGTATGGACCAACAACGCCCAGGATCTGATCCGCCGCCAGGTGGCCAATCTCTCCCAGGTCATCGCCACCCGCGACGACATCATGATCTATCTCTTGCGCCGTGGCCTCGCGCCTAAGACCGCCTTCGGCATCTCCGAAGCGGTGCGCAAGGGCAAGGGGCTAAGTCCCGATCAGGCCGAGGAAATGCGCCGGCACGGGGTGCCCGAGTGGTATCTCGAGTCCTGCCGCAAGATCACCTATCTCTTTCCCAAGGCCCACGCCGCCGCCTACGTGATGATGGGTTGGCGCATCGCCTGGTTCAAGGTGCACCATCCGTTGGCCTTCTACGCGACCTACTTTTCGGTGCGTGCCGACGATTTCGATGTCGACGTAGCCCTCGGCGGCATCCCCGCCGTCAACCAGACGCTGGCGGAACTCGAGGGCAAAGGGCCGAACCTGACCCCGAAGGAACGCAACTTGGTCACGGTCCTCGAGGTGATGCGCGAGATGATGGTGCGCGGGTTTCATTTCTACCCGGTGGACCTCATGCGCTCGCAGGCGGCGCGCTTTGCGGTCGAAGAAGGGGGCTTGCGCATTCCGTTCGCGGCCCTGCCGGGATTGGGCGCGGCAGCGGCCGAGGCCATCGTGAAGGCGCGCCAGGAGGCCCCGTTTTTGTCCGTGGACGACCTGCGCACGCGGGCGCGACTGGCGCGGCCGGTGGTCGACCTGTTGCGCAAGTTCGGCGTGCTCAAGGGCCTCGGGGAGACGAGCCAACTGGTCTTTTTCTAAGGGACTGGCAAGGAACGCCCCAGGCGGGTTGGCCCCACTGGCTCGGGTATGGTATGATCGCAGGGGAATGGGGCGGCTCGTTGCCTCCGCGGGGGCACCCGGGAGGGGGCCGAAAGGCCGGGGCATGGCTCAGGCTCTGGATTCGTCACACGCCGACCGGGTGGGGCGGCTTCGGGAGTGGGGGGGTTGTTTTCCCACTCTTTCTGCTTGACAGGGGCAATGCGCCGTTTAGCTGGGAGCCACAAAGGGGGGAAGTGGTGTTGAACGCCGAGCTTTTGCTGGCGCTGGAAGACCTGGAGCGGGAGAAAGGGATCGACAAGGAGACACTGTTCTCGGCCATTGAGTCGGCGCTGATTTCGGCCTACCGCCGCAACTTCGGCTCGGCGCAGAACGTGCGGGTGCGCATCGACCGGGAATCGGGCGCTACCCAGGTGTTGGCGCAGAAGACGGTAGTGGAACGCGTGACCGACCATCGCCTGGAAGTTACCCCCGAAGAAGCCCGCCAGGTCAACCCGATGGCCAACCTCGGCGATATCGTCGAGTTTGAGGTGACGCCAAAGAACTTCGGGCGCATTGCCGCGCAGACCGCCAAGCAGGTCATTGTCCAACGCATCCGCGAGGCCGAGCGCGGGTTGGTCTACGAGGAATTTGCCCAGCGCGAGGGCGACATCGTTCACGGCGTGGTCCACCGCAGCGAGCGCGGATTGGTCTTCATCGACCTCGGCCGCACGGAGGCCATTCTCATGCCCAGCGAGCAGGTGCCGGGCGAACACCTTCGGGCGGGGGAGCGCGTCAAGCTCTACGTGGTCGAGGTCCGCAAGACCACCAAGGGCCCACAGGTCTATGTGTCGCGCAGCCATCCTGGACTCATCAAGCGGTTGTTCGAATTGGAGGTTCCGGAGATTCACGACGGGGTGGTGGAGATCAAGGGGATCGCTCGCGAGGCCGGAGCGCGCACCAAGATTGCCGTGGCGGCCGAGGATCCCAACGTCGATCCCGTCGGCGCCTGCGTCGGCCCGAACGGAGCCCGGGTGCGGTCTATTGTGCAGGAGCTACGGGGCGAGAAGCTCGACATCATTCGGTGGGACCCCGATCCGGCCACGCTGGTGGCCCACGCCTTGTCCCCGGCGGAGGTCGACGAGGTGACGGTGGAACCGCACACGCGGGTGGCCCGGGTGGTGGTGCCCGATGACCAGCTGTCTCTGGCCATCGGCAAAGAGGGGCAGAACGCGCGCTTGGCGGCCAAGTTGACGGGATGGAAGGTGGACATTCGCTCCCGTTCGCAGGCGGAGCGGGGAGGATGGTAATGGCAACAAATCGCAAGGCTCCCATGCGCACCTGCATCGCCTGCCGCCAGACGCGCCCCAAGCGCGAGCTGGTGCGCGTGGTGCGGACGCCCGAAGCGCGGTTGGTGGTGGATCCCCGAGGCAAGCTGTCGGGGCGGGGGGCATACGTCTGTCCGACGGTCGATTGTGTGCGGCGTGCCGTTGAAGGGCGCCGATTCGAGCGGGCGTTGGCGGTCGCAGTCCCCCCGGAGGTCGTCGAGTCCCTGTTAGAGGGGATCGGAGCGGCGCGTGAACAATCCACCCCCTGAGGCGTATCTCAACTGGATCGGGTTGGCCCGCCGGGCCGGTCGCCTCGCTCCGGGTGACCGCGAAGTGGCCCGGGCGTTGACTCACCACCGCGTCCGACTCTTGTGGCTGGCGGAAGACAGCGGTATGGCTACTCGGCGCAAGTACGGATTTTGGGCCGCCAATTTAGGGGTGCCGGTGGTGTTGCGCGGGACCAAGGCCGAGCTCGGGCGGGCTGCGGGGATGCGGCCCTTGGCCGTGCTAGCCATCTTGGACGCGCGCATCGCGGAGCGGATTTTGCAGGTTGTGGATGTCACAGTGGGGGGATGGGAATTTGGCAGAAAAAGACAAGATTCGGGTCTACGAGCTGGCGAAGGAGTTGAAACTAGACAGCCGGCGGCTGATCGACCTCCTGCACCGGCTGCACGTCGAGAACATCAAAAATCACATGAGCACCGTGGAGCCGGCGGCGGTTCAGACCGTTCGGGACATCATGCAAGGCAAGTTGCCCCCCGATCCCAAACCCGCCAGTCCGGCCCGGACCAGCGCGCCGCCGCGTCCCGCTCCGCCTCCGGAAAAGCGCCCCGCGACGGCCGCGCCACCGCCGAAGCCGCAGCCGGCCCAGGCCGCCAGCACCGCGCCGCCGACCGCAAGGCCGGCCCCGGCGCCGCGCCCGGCTCCCGCCGCAACGGCGCCCCGGCCCGAGGTTCGCGCCTCCCAGGCACCGGCCGGCGGCCGCACTGAGGCCAACCGACCGCCTGCGGCACCGGTTTCGCGGCCGAGCTCACCGCCGCCCCGCCCGGCGGCGCCGCCGACCGCTGCAGGTCGGCCGCCGGGTGCGGCCCCGCGCCCAGCGGCCCCGGCAGGGACCCGGCCTCCGGCTACGGGAGCAGGACGGCCGCCGGGTCGTCCGGCAACTGGACCCGGAGGCCCGCGCCCAGCCCCGAGCGGGCGTCCTCCCATGGGGCCTCCGCGCCCGCGTACTGACGGGCCGCGCCCGGCAGGGCGGCCTACGCCGTTGCCGCCGCCTCCACCCCCGTGGGTTGCCGGCAAGCCGGCCAAGGATGCGGGGCGGCGGGCCGGCGCGCACCGCGGGCGGCGCAGCGGCCTGCGCGATGAGGAAGAACGCTTTGGCCGGGGCTGGGAGGAAGAGGAATTTGGCTCCCGGCGCAAGGCCCGCGCGCCCAAGGCCCATGCCCGCCAGGAGGCCACCATGCCTCCCGTGGCCCGGCACATCGTCATCAGCGGGCCGGTCCTGGTCAAGGACTTGGCGGATCAGCTGGGGATCAAGGCCACGGAGTTGATCAAACGGCTCATCGCGCTCGGGATCATGGCCGGCGTCAACCAAGAGCTCGACCGCGAGACGGCCGCCATCGTGGCCCAGGAACTGGGGGCTACGGTAGAAGAGCGCGCCAGCCTGGAGGAACAGCACGAGCAGCTGTTGCAGGGCGAAGAGGACCGTCCGGAGGCACTTCGGCCGCGGCCGCCCATCGTGACGGTGATGGGCCATGTCGACCACGGCAAGACGTCGCTGTTGGACCGCATCCGCTCCACGCGGGTGACGGCGTCCGAAGCCGGGGGCATCACGCAGCACATCGGGGCCTCGGTGATCGAATACCGCGGGCGGGCCATCGTCTTTCTCGACACGCCAGGTCACGAGGCGTTTACCTCGATGCGGGCGCGGGGCGCACAGGTGACCGATGTGGCGGTGTTGGTGGTGGCGGCCGATGACGGAGTCATGCCCCAGACGGTCGAGGCCATCAACCACGCCCGAGCGGCCAATGTTCCCGTGGTTGTGGCCATCAACAAGATCGACCTGCCGGAAGCCAACCCTGATCGGGTGAAGAGCGACTTGGCCCAGCACGGGTTGGTGCCGGACGACTGGGGTGGAGACGTGCTGATGGTCCCGGTCTCTGCTCGGACAGGCGAGGGAGTGGGCGACCTCCTGGAAGCCATTCTGGTCCAGGCCGACCTCCTGGAACTCAAGGCCAATCCCGACCGCCCGGCCCAAGGGGTGGTCATCGAGGCCAAACTGGACCGCGGGCGTGGTCCGGTGGCCACGGTACTGGTCAAGCGCGGCACGCTGCGCGTGGGCGACGTCTTCGTGTCCGGCACCGTGACCGGCCGGGTGCGGGCCTTGATCAACGACCGCGGCCAACGGGTGCGCGAAGCCGGTCCTTCCATGCCGGTCGAGGTGTTGGGATTCAACCAGCTGCCAGAGGCAGGCGACGACTTCGCGGTTCTGGCCGACGAGCGCCAAGCCAAAGAGGTGGCCGACCTCAGGGCCCAGCGCAAGCAGGCGCAGCAAGAACCGGTGGCGCGTGGCGTCTCGCTGGAGGAGTTTTACCAGCGCTTGAAGGACGAAAAGGTGCGCGACCTCAACCTGGTGATCAAGGCCGATGTCCACGGGTCGGCCGAGGCCTTGGCCCAGGCGTTGGCCAAACTGTCCAACGAGGAGGTGCGGGTCCGAGTGCTGCACGTCGGGGTGGGGTCCATCACCGAAACCGACGTGATGCTGGCTCAGGCTTCCGGCGCCATCGTGATCGGGTTCGGCGTCGGGCTGGAGTCCAAAGCCCGCCAGTTGGCTGACCACGAGCGGGTGGACGTGCGCACCTACCGCGTGATCTACGAGGCCATCGAGGACGTCGAGCGCGCCTTGAAAGGCATGCTGGCTCCCAAGTACCAGGAGTTGATCCTGGGGCGGGCGGAGGTCCGGGAGGTGTTCCGGGTGCCGAAGGTCGGCGCCGTCGGGGGATGTTACGTCACCGATGGCAAGGTCTTGCGCAACGGGCGCGTGCGCGTGTTGCGCGACGGCGTCGTCGTGCACGAAGGGCCGATCGCCTCCTTGCGGCGGTTCAAAGACGACGTGCGAGAGGTGGCGGCCGGCTACGAATGCGGCATCGGACTCGAGAAGTTCAACGACATCCGCGTCGGCGACGTCCTCGAGGTCTTCACCCAAGAGGAGGTCAAGGCCAGTTGAGGTGGCCCCTCGGGGATCGGCCTTGGCCCGGGAACGGTTTGCACCAGGAGGGAGAAGGGGCATGAACCAAGCGCGCGCCGAGCGCATCGCCCGTGAGATGCAGGAGGAGCTCGGAGCGATGCTGCAGCGGGAGGTGAAAGACCCCCGCATCGGCTTTGTTTCCGTCACCCATGTCAAGGTCAGCCGCGACCTGTCTTGGGCCAAGGTGTACGTGAGCATCCTGGGTGATGCCGAGGCCGTGCGCCAGAGCCTGGAGGGGCTTCAGAGCGCGGCCGGCTACCTCCGCGGGGAGGTGGCCCGCCGGCTCGGATTGCGACTGGCGCCACAACTGGAGTTTCGGCTGGACCCCTCCATCGCGGAAAGCGTTCGCCTCGGGCAGCTGATGAAACAGCTGCCCCCGCCGGCTCCGCCGGAGCCGGACCAGGCGCCGTGACGGGTGGCGTTCCCCGGCTCGGGGGCCTCTTAGTGGTGCACAAGCCGGTGGGCATGACTTCGCACGACGTCGTGGCCCAGGTCCGGCGGCTGACTGGCATCCGGCAGGTGGGACACGCCGGCACGCTTGACCCCGACGCGGAAGGGATCCTGCCGGTGGCCGTCGGCAGCGCCACACGGCTGTTGAATTGGCTGGAACTGTCGCCGAAGGTGTACGAAGGGGTTTTGGCTCTCGGCACCTTGACGGCCACCGGAGACGCGGCCGGAGCGGCGGTCGGCCATTCAGGCCCCCCCTGGCCGACGGCCGACCAGATGCGGTCCGCGGCGCGGTGGCTCACGGGGCGCGGATGGCAGATCCCGCCGCGGGTTGCGGCCATTAAGCAGGGGGGGATGCCGCAATACCTGCGCGTGCGCCGAGGCGAGGCGGTGGTGCCAGCTCCGCGGCGCGTGGAGGTCATCAACCTGGAGGTAGAAGCCGAGCCGGACCCGCGCCGGTTCCGATTCCGAGCAGCCGTGGGGCCGGGCCTCTACGTCCGGGCGTTGGTGCGCGATTGGGGGTTTTTGGTTGGCCAGGCGGCGCACGTCGCCCGCTTGGAGCGAGTCCAGGTGGGGCGCATGGGCCGCGGCCAGGCCATCGCCCTCGATGCCCTGGTGGCGTCTGGATCCGACTGGGTCCGGGCCCTGCTCTCACCGTTGCCCTACCTGGCCATTCCGGTGGTCGAAGTCGGTCCGCGGCGGGCGGCGGAGATTCGCCACGGGCACATCGGTCCCTGGGGGGAGCTGTGGGGCCGGCGCGGCCCGGTGGCGCTCGTCGCAGCGGGCGAGGTGCTGGCTGTGGCCGAGGGTCCGCCCTGGCGATACCGGGCGGTGTTGTGGACGGGACGATGAACTAGGCAGCGAGCGACGAGGCGACCCGACCCGGATGGGGACAGGCAGCGAGGAAGGGGCGAGGGGCATGCGCATTCTTCACCCGACGGAACGGTTGGCAGGGCCGACGGTGGTCACCGTGGGGACCTTTGACGGCGTCCACCTCGGGCACCAGCGGCTCATTGCGGCCGCGCAAGCGTTGGCCGAGCGGAACCGGGCGACGCTCGTGGTCCTCACCTTCGACCGCCATCCCCTTTCGGTGATCCGTCCGGCCATGGCCCCGCGCCTACTCACGCCCCTCGACCAAAAGCTGGAAGCCTTGGCCGCCCTGGCAGTGCCCTGGGTCAAGGTGCTGTCGTTCACCCCCGAGCTGGCGCGCACGGGACCGGAGCAATTCTTGGACCAGGAGTTGGGCCAGGCTTTGGCCGCCTCTGGCGTGGCCGTGGGGTACAACTTCACCTTTGGGGCCGGTGGACGCGGGACGGCAGAAACCCTGGCCCAATGGGGAGCCCGGCGCGGAGTGACGGTCGAGGTGCTGCCGCCGGTCCAGCTCGAGGGGGTGGGCGTGGTCTCCAGCAGCTGGATCCGGAAGCGGATCGAGGCCGCCGACTTCGAAGCGGCGCGGGCGGCACTGGGGCGCCCGTATGCGGTGGCTGCGCGCGTGGAGACTGGCATGGGCCGAGGGCGACGCATCGGGGTGCCGACGGCGAACCTCACTCCTGACCCTGACCAGGTGATGCCGCCCTTTGGGGTTTACGCCGGATGGGCCTTGGTCGGAAGCGGGGCGCAACCGGTGGCAGCAGTGGCCAATTGGGGCCTGCGCCCCACCTTCGGCGACGCCGAAAGTCCAGTCCTCGAGGTGCACCTCTTGGACGGGACAGGCTGGCAGCTCGTGGGCCAAAGGCTGGCATTTGGCTTCGTGCGCCGGCTACGGGGCGAGCAACGGTTCTCCTCGGTGGAAGCCTTGGTGGCGCAGATCGGAGCCGACATCGAGACGGCCCGGGCGTCGTTGGGCGAGGCCAAGCCGGCGATTGCTCCGGGTTTTGGCGGTGTGATACAATAATCCGGTATGACGCGGTTTCCGCGTGGAGATTCGGACCTAAGGATGGAGGAAGCGGAGGCGGAGTATGGCCCTCGAATCGCAGCAGAAGCAGGCCATCATTGCGGTCCATCGACTGCATGAGACGGACACGGGGTCGCCGGAGGTGCAGATCGCGCTCTTGACCGAACGCATCGCGCAACTCAACGAGCACCTGAAAATCCACAAAAAGGACCATCACTCCCGGCGCGGCCTGTTGAAGATGGTGGGACACCGGCGGGCGCTGTTGAATTACCTGCGCAAGTCGAGCCCGGAACGGTATCAGGCCATCGTCGAGAGATTGGGACTGCGCCGGTAGCAGGAGCGGGAATGCCCCGCTCTTTTTTGGTTTCGCGCCCGGCGCCTGAAGGCGGCGGGCCACGGAACGGAGGAGAACGATGACGGTACATACCACCGAGATCTTGGTCGGAGGGCGTACCATGACCTTGGAGACCGGGCGAATCGCGCGCCAGTCCAACGGCGCGGTTTTGGTCCGGTACGGGGACACGGTGGTGCTGGTGACGGCCAACGCCTCCAAAACTCCGCGGGAGGGCGTGGACTTTTTCCCGCTTACGGTGGACTGGGAAGAACGCCTGTATGCCGTGGGTAAGATCCCCGGGGGATTCATCAAGCGCGAGGGACGCCCCACCGAGAACGCCATTCTCGCGGCCCGGCTCACCGACCGCCCCATTCGTCCCCTGTTTCCGGAGGGGTTGCGCAACGACGTCCATGTAGTAGCCACCATCTTATCGGTGGACTACGACCATTCGCCGGAAATCTGCGGGATGATCGGGGCTTCGGCGGCCTTGACCATCTCCGACATCCCGTTTGAGGGGCCCATTGGGGCGGTCGAGGTGGGATTGGTCAACGGCGAGTACATCATCAATCCCACGTCGGCCCAGTCGCAGCAGAGCCAGCTCAAGCTGGTGGTGGCAGGGACCGAAGAGGCCATCCTGATGATCGAGGCAGGGGCTAATATCGTGCCTGAGGAGCAGATTTTAGAGGCCATCTTCTTCGGGCACGAGGAGATCAAGCGGGTCATCGCCGGCATCCGCGAGTTCCAGGCCAAGGCCGGCAAGCCAAAGGGCGATTACCCTCGCTTTGCCCCGAGCCCCGAGCTGTTAGAGCGCATTCGCGAGAAGGCCTGGCCGCGATTTTTGGAGGCCATTCGCTCCGCCGACAAACTGGCGCGAGAAGCCGCCGTGGAGGCCGTCCAGGCCGAGGTGGCGGCAGAGCTGGCGACCGAGTTTCCCGAGCAGGACAAGCTCATTGCCATGGGGCTGAAGACCGTCCTCAAAGAGGTCTTGCGCCACCTCATCATCCATCACAAGGTGCGGCCAGACGACCGCGGGTTCAAGGAACTGCGCCCGATCTCCATCGAGGTGGGCATCCTGCCGCGAGTTCACGGCACCGGACTGTTTACGCGCGGACAGACTCAGGCGCTGACTGCCATGACGTTGGGCCCGCTCTCCGACCAGCAGGTGTTGGACGGCATCAGCGAGGAAGAGTCCAAGCGGTACATGCATCACTACAACTTCCCGCCCTTTGCCACCGGGGAGACTGGTCCCATGCGCGGCCCGAACCGCCGCGCCATCGGCCACGGCGCCTTGGCGGGCCGGGCGCTGGAGCCGGTGATTCCCTCGGAGGCGGAGTTTCCCTACACGCTGCGGTTGGTCTCTGACATCATGGAGTCCAACGGCTCAAGCTCGATGGCGTCGGTGTGCGGGAGCACATTGGCGCTCATGGACGGCGGAGTGCCCATCAAGGCGCCCGTGGCCGGCATCGCCATGGGACTGGTCAAGAACGAAGAAGGGGTGGCCATCCTCACCGACATCCAGGGGCTTGAGGATGCCCTCGGGGACATGGACTTTAAGGTGGCCGGCACCCGCACCGGCGTGACCGCCATCCAGATGGACATCAAAATCAAAGGGCTGGACCGGGCCATTCTGACTGAAGCCCTCTATCAAGCCCGCGAGGCGCGCCTACAGATCTTGGACATGATGGAGGCGGTCATCCCTGCTCCGCGCGAACGGCTCTCGCCGCACGCGCCGCGGATCATCACCTTGCAGATCGACCCGGACAAGATTCGCGACGTCATCGGGCCAGGGGGCAAGACCATCAACCGCATCATCGAAGCCACCCGAGTAGGCGACAAGAAGGTGGACATCGACATCCAGGACGACGGCACCATCTACATTGCCGCCATCAACGAAGAGGTGGGGGCCGAGGTAGTGCGCATGATCGAGGAGCTGACGCGTACCGTCGAGGCCGGCCAGGTCTACACTGGGCGGGTGACGCGCATCACCAACTTCGGCGCCTTCGTGGAGATCCTGCCCGGCAAGGAAGGGCTGGTGCACATCTCGCAACTGGCCCACGAACGGGTCAACCGGGTCGAGGACGTGGCCCGGGTGGGTGACATGCTCACGGTCAAGGTGACAGAAATCGACCACATGGGACGGATCAACCTCACCCATAAAGAGCTGATCCCGAAGCCGGAGACGCCTGCGCGGACGAATCGGGGACCGGTCGGCCCGCGCAAGGTCCCGCGCGCGGCAGAAGGCCCTCATCGCGGGCGGGCCAGTCGCTGACCCCTGGCTCGGGTATCGAGCGGGCGGCCACCACCGGCCCGCATTGCTTTTTGCGCCGCCTGACCCGGCTTGGGAAAAACGTGACGGGCCGCGTCGTTCCGTCTTGGCCCCGCGCCGTCGGGGGCAGGGGCCCCCATGGCCTGCCGTTCCCGCGCCTTGGCCTTCCGGAACCAGAAAATTTCCCCTGCCATCCTCATTGCCTTTCGCGGACTGGAGAAGGTAACCCCTGGCATAAGGTGAACGGGGGGCGAGAGCATGACCCGGATCAGGCGGTGGTGGATGACGGCAGTAGCGTTGGCCATTGGTCTCGGCTTCGTGGCGGCATGGCGCGGCGTCCTTGCAGGGGGACCGCCGCCTCCGGTGGCAGGGGTGGTGACCGAAAGCCGGGTCATGGCTTTGACTGTGAACGTGGTGTGGGGCACCGAGTACGTGCCCCAGCTCCTGGCCATCCTCCGTCGGCACCATGTCGTGGCCACCTTCATGCTGGGCGGGGCCTGGGCCCAAGCCCACCCGGATCTGGTCCGCGCGTTGTACGATGCGGGAATGGAGATCGGTAATCACGGGTGGGCTCACCGCCACATGTCCCTCCTCGGCCCAGCCGACGTGGCGGCGGAGATCAGCCGCACGCAACAGGCCGTAGCGGCCATCACCGGCAAGGCGCCGCGGCTGTTTGCGCCTCCCTACGGCGAGTACAACGGCACGGTGCTTGGCGAGGCGGCAAGGCTGGGATTGCCGGTGGTCCTCTGGACCCTCGACACCATCGACTGGCGCCCGTCGTCCTCTCCCACCCAGATCGTCAACCGCGTGGTTTTACGCGCGCGGCCGGGCGCTATCGTGCTACTACACCCTACCGACCGCACGGTCGAGGCCTTGCCCCAAATTCTGGATGGCCTTGCTCGCCAAGACTACCGCCTGGTGACGGTGTCCGACCTTCTGACCTTGGGTCGGCCGACGCCCGAGCGGTGATGACGGCGGCTTTTCCCGCCCGCGGGCCTGTGGCACAATGGCGTCAAAACGGCATGGAGGCGAGGGGCATCGGTCAGGTGTGGCGACTCGGGAACGGCGCGCGCTTGGTGCGCGAGGCGCGGCCCAGCGAAGGGCCGTTGTCGGTGGCGATTGTGATGGGGGTCGGGTCCCGGCATGAGGTCGCTGAGGCTGAGTGGGGCGCCGCGCATTTTCTCGAGCACGCCGTCTTCAAGGGGGCCGGGGCGTGGGATGGCAAGGGCCTGGCGGCCTGGATGGACCGGCTGGGGGGCGAGGTCAACGCTTTTACCACGCGCGACTACACTTGTTACTACGCCAAGGTGCTGCCAGAATTCGGCGACTCGGCCTTCGAGCTTTTGACCACGATGGTCTTCGACCCGCGGCTGGACCCCGAGGACTTGGACCGGGAGCGCGCCGTCATCGCGGAGGAGATCCTAGAGGCCGAGGACGACCTCGAGGACCGGTGCGAGGCGGCCTACCTGGCGGCGCTGTACCCGGACCCGACCTTTACCCACGAGATCCTCGGCACGGCACAGTCGATTGCCGGCCTCGACCGCGAGCGGTTGGTCGCCTTTCACCGCCGTTGGTATCAGCCGGCGCACACCATCTTTGCTGTGGCCGGAGAGGGGGCTTGGGAGTTGGCGGAGCGGCTTCTGGCGCGCCACGGGGGTCGTAACGAGGACGACCGGTACCCGAAGGGGCCCGGCGCGACCTTGCCGGTCCAGCCGCGCGAAGTGGTCGAACGGGTGGATCGGGACCAGGTGCACTGGATGGTGGGAGCCCCGGCGCCGCCGCCGCCCTCGTGGCGCGCGGCGCTGGTGGGCGAGGTGGCGGCCACGGTGATGGCCGGTCAGAACAGCGCCCGTCTTTGGCAGCGCCTGCGAGAGGAGCGCGGGTTGGTCTATACGTTGCAAAGCGGCTACAGCGCCCACCGGGACCGGGCAGAGATGTCTGTCTACGCCGTCGTCAGTCCTGCCAAATTGGAGGAAGCCCTGCGCGTGACCGGCGACGAGATCGCGGCCCTGGCGACGGGGGCACAGCTGGGCGAGGCGGTGGAGCGGGCGAAGGTCCAGGTGGAGACGGCCGTGCGCTTTCAGTGGGAGACCTCGGATGGGCGGATGTTGCACTTGGTCCGCCACGTTTTAGAGGGCGCGAAGGCGCCGCCGACCTTGGAAGAAATGGTGGCCGGAATCCGCACCATCGAGGAGCGGGAGGTCCAGGCGGTCTTGGCCGAGACGTGGGGCGACCCGGCGCGGTGGGCCGTGGCCGCCGTAGGCCCCGTCCCGCGCCGGTGGACCTCGCTCCGCACCCGGTTGGGCGCATGAGGTCCCGGCCGAGATGGGCGGGAAGGAGGCCAAGGGATGCGGTTTTCGGAACTGGCCAGCAAAGAAGTCATCAACCTCCACACGGGGGCGCGACTCGGCGTGGTGGGCGACAGCGACCTGGTCATCGACCCGGCGACGGGCGCCATCCACGAACTGTTATTGCCCCGGCGCAATCGCTGGGGACGGTCTGGGCCGTGGATCGCCGTGGCCTGGAGCGCCGTGCGGCGGGTCGGCCCCGAGGTGGTGATCGTGGACTTCGGCCAGCCGAGTTCGGGTGAAAACCCCGGACCAGGGGGATACTAGCTCCCAAACGAAGCGGGGACGCACCCGCGCGGGGGGAGCAGCAGATGCTGGTGGCCAATCGGTTTCGAACCATGCCGGCGTACGTGTTCGCGGAATTGGCAGAGGCGCGGAAGCAGGTGGAGCGCCAAGGCCATCGCGTCATCGACCTGGGCGCCTCCGACCCCGACTGGCCACCGCCGACGGTGGCCGTCGACACGCTTATGCGGGCCGCGCGCGAGCCCGAGTCCCACCACTACCCGCCCTATCGGGGGTGGCTTAAGCTGCGGGAAGGGATCGCGCGCTGGTACCGCCGGCGGTTTGGGGTCGAACTCGATCCCGAGCGCGAGGTCTTGATTACGCACGGCAGCAAGGAGGGCTTAGCCCATCTGGCGCTGGCCGTCGTGGAACCGGGCGGATTGATTTTGTACCCTGATCCAGGATACCCCACCTACCGCATGGTCGGCCCGCTGTACGGACTGGCGGCCAAGCCCCTGCCACTCGACCCTGCAGTGGGGTACCTTCCCGACTTTGGACGGGTGAAGGCGGGGGACTGGGAGCGGGCCCAGCTGATGTACTTGAACTACCCGAACAACCCCACCGGGGCCGTGGCCTCGCTCGACTTCTGGCGCCGAGCCGTAGAATGGGCCCAACGTTGGGATGTGG
This sequence comes from Bacillota bacterium, assembly GCA_023511625.1. Lineage (GTDB taxonomy): Bacteria > Bacillota > Sulfobacillia > Sulfobacillales > Sulfobacillaceae > JAIMAE01. The sequence continues at coordinate 208,310 of JAIMBD010000003.1, forward strand.
TGATCTGCTCGGATCTGGCCTACGTCGACTTCGTCTGGGAAGGCGAGGCCGTCAGCGTTCTGCAGGTGCCCGAGGCCCGCGACCTGGCCGTAGAGAGCCTGACCTTTTCGAAAAGTTACAGCATGCAGGGGTGGCGGCTTGGGGCTTTGGTCGGATCGGCCGAGATCCTCGAGGCGGTGTACAAGATCGAGACGCAAGTGCAGTCGGGCGTCTTCTTGGCCGTGCAGAAGGCAGGCTTGGCGGCGCTGGAGGCCGGTCCCAACCCGGCCGCCCTGGCAGAGTACCGCGCCCGCCGCGACTGGGTAGGCCGCCAACTGGGTGAGATGGGGTGGCGAGTGGCACCGCCGCAAGCCACTCTGTACTACTGGTTGCCCTTGCCGGGAGGATGGGGCAGCGAGGAGTACGCCCAGCGCCTGCTACAAGTGGCGCACGTGGCGGTGACTCCGGGTACGGCGTTCGGAGCCTCGGGCCACCACCACCTGCGCCTGAGTTTGACGCGCCCGAAGAACGAGCTCGAACGCGCCTTCGCCCAGTGGCGAAGCGCCCTGCCCGAGCTGCTCGCCCCTTGATCATCACCCTCATTTAGGCAGCCCCGTATACTGCTACTGCCCCCGACCCCCGACCCGTGGAGATTCCGGGCCGGGGATTGTGGGGAAAAGGGCTGGTGTCGTTCGGCGGGGAGGGCCTAGGGGTGAAAACGGCGGTGGTAATCGGGCGCGGCAAGCGGGAACGCGCCCTGTGCCAAGTGTTGGCGGCTCGCGGGTTTGCGGTCTTTACCCATCCACCCGAAGCCGGGGCCGGAGAACGAGGCCTGGAGCCCATGCGCTGGCCCGAAGGGGCCTGGATCTGGGCTCCCCTAGCCGACATCGGAGCGGATGGGGTCGTGGCCGCCTCCGGACCTCCCGTCGCGTTGACCCCCGAGGACTTCGACCGGATAGGACCGGATGGGGTGGTCGTCGCTGGACGCGTGGATCCGGTGGTGCGAGGCTGGGCGGCGTCCTCCGGCGTGCGGGTGGTGGCCCTGCGGGAATCCGAGGCCTTTAACTGGCTCAACGCTGTCCCCACGGCGGAAGGCGCCATCCGCGCAGCCATGGGATTAGACGGACGGTCGTTGGCTTCACGCCAGGTCGCCGTCATGGGCTTTGGGCGCGTGGGCACGGTGTTGGCGCTGCGGCTCAAAGGGTACGGGTGTGCTACGCGGGTGCTGGACGCCCGCCCCTTGGCCCGCATCCAGGCGCGGGCCCTGGGCCTGGATGCGGCTGGCCTGATACCGGCGGCGCTGCACGGCGTGGAAGTCGTCTTCAACACCATCCCCGTCCCGGTGGTCGCACCGGATTGGCTGGCCGCGCTTGGCGGGGCGTGGTTTTTGGAATTAGCCTCTCCTCCCGGCGCGGTGCCGCCGGTCCTGCGACCGGCCCTGCGCTATCGCCCCTTGCCCAACCTGCCCGCCGAGGTGGCCGCGGAAGAGGCGGCGCAGATCGTCTGGGACAGTACCCAGTTGGCCTTGTTTGAGGCCATCAGGGAACCGGCCTCCCGGTGACCGAGACCAGCCCTACCGACGATGGCACGGTGGGCGGCAGTCCTTGGGGCAAGGAGGGGGCCATGAAACGATTGGAAGGCGTGCGCGTGGGGTTGGCGATGGCGGCGTCGCACTGCAACATGGGCCGGGCCTTGGAGGCGGTGGGCGGGCTGGTGGCCGAAGGTGCCACCGTCACTCCCATCCTCTCGGCCAACCTCTTGCGAGAGACGACGCGCTTTGGAGGGCCAGACGACTGGGTCGAAGGGGTGACCCGGATCACGGGGCGAACGCCCCTGACATCAGTCCCGGAGGTGGAGCCGAGCGGTCCGCAGCATTGGTTCGATGTGCTCCTGGTCATGCCGTGCACCGGAAACACCGTGGCCAAGATTGCCAACGCCATCAACGATTCGCCGGTGACGATGGCAGTCAAGGCGCAACTCCGCAACGGCAGGCCGGTGGTGTTGTCCATCACCTCTAACGACCTTTTGGGCCTCAACGCGATCAACTTGGGTCGGCTGTTGGCGGTGCGCAACATCTACTTTGTGCCCTTCGGCCAGGACGATCCAGTCGGAAAGCCGCGGTCGTTGGACGCCCACATGGAATTGGTGGTGCCGACGGTAGAGGCGGCCTTGCGGGGAGAACAGCTGCAGCCGTTGCTGGTGCCGTGGGGATAGGCGGCGACGGCATGGGGGGCAGGAGGCATGGCCATCGTGGTGCAGAAGTTCGGGGGGACCTCAGTGCGCACGGCTGCGGCCCGGGAGCGGGTATGCGACTGGGTGGTCGCCGCCCGCGCCGCCGGAGACCGGCCGGTGGTGGTGGTTTCGGCCATGGGGCGCCAGGGTGATCCTTACGCGACCGACACCCTTTTGGGCCTGTTGGACACTGCAGGCCCCGTAGACCCTGCTGACCAAGATCTCCTGCTCGCCTGTGGCGAGGTGATCGCGGCGGTGGTCGTGGCCGGACACCTCCGCCGGCGGGGCGAGCGCCCCCGCGTCTTCACCGGAGGGCAGGCGGGCATCGTTACCGACGATCGGTTTGGCGATGCCCGCATTCTCGCCCTGGAGGTCGAACCCTTGGCGGCGGCCCTAGAACAGGGGTGGATCCCTGTAGTGGCGGGGTTTCAAGGCCGGACCCGGGAGGGACGCGTCACTACGCTTGGGCGGGGCGGCAGCGACACCACGGCCGTGGCGCTGGGCGCTGCGCTGGGAGCCGACCGGGTCGAAATCTTTACCGACGTCGACGGCATCAAGACGGCAGACCCTCGCTTGGTTCCGGAGGCCCGCACTCTGGCGACGGTCGATTACGATGAGGTGTTCCAGCTCGCGCATCTCGGCGCACGCGTCATCCACCCCCGCGCCGTGGAAATCGGGCGCCAGTTCGGCGTGAAGATCCGGGTCCGTTCAACCTTCGGTGAGGGCGACGGAACATGGATCCTCGCCCCGGGACCCCATCTTGACCCTTGGGCCCATCGCCGGCCCCATGAGGCCGTGACGGGGATCACCCATCTGACTGGACTGGCCCAAGTCGAAGTGGAGCCTGCGCCCGAGGCAGGGGACGATTGGGCGCTCGACTTGTTCGCGCGCCTCGGGCGCGCCGGCATCTCGGTGGATTTGATCAATCTCTTTCCCCGGCGCGCGTATTTCTGCGTGCCGGATGGATTGGCTCAAGCCACTGCCGACGAGGTGGCGGGTTTGGGTTGCCGCTGCCAGGTGCGAACCGGCCAAGCCAAAGTCTCGGTCATCGGCTCGGCCATCCACGGGCTGCCCGGCGTCATGGGCACCGTGATGCAGGCGCTGACCGAGGCAGGGGTGCCGGTACTGCAGTCGTCGGACTCTCATGCCACCATTTCCGTGTTGGTGCCGGGCACGGCTGTGGCGGCGGCCGTCGCTGCCCTGCACCGCCACTTCGGCCTCGACCAAGAGCGGCCCTGACGGGCCAGATCGGCAGTCCTGGGCCCGCCGAGCTGGCATCTGTCGGTCGTCCGGGAAAGATCAGGGGCAGCGGGCGCCCTTGCACCGGCTGTGGGTCCTGGCGTATAATGCAGAGAGATGTCTACTTGCTCGGCGGTAAAACCACAGTCTGACCTCCATTCCCGCAGGGACGGACGCGAAGGCGGGAGACGGACAGGCTTTTTACGCGTGCCCCTGGCAGACGACCTCAAGGCCAGGGGCCTTTCGCAGTGTTTTCCGCGCCGGCTATAGGAGGTGGCAAAGCTGGCCAAGTCTGGGGGAGGCAAGCTCCAATTTATTCCCCTCGGCGGACTCGGGGAGATCGGCAAAAATATCGCGGCGCTGGTCTACGGCCACGACCTCATCCTCATCGACTGCGGGTTGGCGTTCCCGGAAGAGGATATGCCCGGCATCGATTTGGTGTTGCCGGACATCAGCTACGTCTTGGAGAATCGCGACCGTGTGCGCGGCATCGTGTTAACGCATGGGCACGAGGATCACATCGGAGGGCTGCCCTACGTCCTGCGCCAACTGAACGTGCCGGTGTACGGGGCCAAGCTGACCATGGGCATGGTGGAGCTCAAGCTACAAGAGCATGGCGTCAGTTTGCACCCGAAGTCGCGGGCGGTAGAAGCCGGCGAGGCGGTGCGCTTGGGCAGCTTTACGGTGGAATTTTTCCGGGTGAACCATTCCATCCCCGACGCCATGGGACTCATCATCCGCAACCCGGTGGGCACGGTGGTGCACACGGGGGATTTCAAGTTTGACCACACGCCGGTCGATGGCAACGTCGCCGACCTGCACAAATTGGCAGCCGTGGGCCATGAAGGGGTTCTCTTGCTGCTGTCGGACAGCACCAATGCCGAGCGTCCCGGCTACACGCCGTCCGAGCGCACCGTAGGCGCCACCCTCGACCGCATCATCGCTTCCGCCGAGGGCCGCGTGCTGGTGGCCTCGTTCGCGTCGCAGATCCACCGCGTGCGCCAGGTAGTCGAATCGGCCGTCCGCCACGGCCGCCGCGTCACGGTGGTGGGGCGCAGCATGGAGAACGTGGTGCAAAAGGCGGTGGAACTCGGATACCTCACCTTCCCCGAAGGCACGTGGGTCGATGTGGACGAAATCGGCAAACTGCCGGCGGAAAAGGTGCTGGTGTTGACGACGGGCTCCCAAGGGGAGCCGATGTCGGCCCTGACCCGGATGTCGACCTCGGACCATAAAAAAGTGGAGATCATCCCGGGCGACACGGTGATCATCTCCGCCACGGCCATCCCGGGCAACGAACGCTACGTGGCCCGCACGGTCGACAACCTCTACCGGCGCGGGGCAAGAGTTTTCTACGGCGCCCAGGCCGGCATCCACGTGTCGGGTCACGCCTGCCAGGAGGAGCTGAAGTTGATGCTCAACCTGGTGCGGCCCAAGTTCTTTGTCCCGGTGCACGGCGAGTACCGCCATCTGGTCCATCACGCCCAGTTGGCGCGCGATGTGGGCATGGATCCTTCTCACATCTTCATCGGGGAAAACGGGGCAGTGTTCGAGTTCACGCAAGACAGCGGGGCCATCGTGGGACAGGTGGCCGCCGGGCGAGTCTTGGTGGACGGGATGGGCGTCGGCGACGTGGGCAATATCGTGCTGCGCGACCGCAAGCAGTTGTCTAACGACGGCATTTTGATCGTGGTCGTGGGCATCGACGAGCAGACCGGTCTCATGGTGAGTGGGCCTGACATCGTCTCGCGCGGCTTTGTCTACGTCCGCGAGTCGGAGGCTTTGTTGGACGAAGCCCGGCAGCGGGTGCGCACGGCGCTGGCCCAGATGGACGACAGCCACCTCACCGAATGGTCGGCCGTCAAGTCCCAGGTGCGCGACACCTTGGGCCGTTTCCTGTGGGAGCGCACCAAACGGCGCCCGATGATTTTGCCCATCATCATGGAGGTGTAGCGACCGTCCGGCAGGCCGGGGTCAGGAGGCGTGGGCCGGAGCCAACGGTCGCACCGTCACCAGGATTTCGGTGCGCGGCGCCACCACCAGCGCCCGCACCGAAATGCGGTAGAGGCCGTCTCCGATGGCAACGATCCGCCCGTCAAAGAGGTGGAAGACCGCGTCGGCCGTGAGGCGGTCGATGGCCGTGCCCAACAGCGCGTCGGCAAAGGGGCGCAAGGCCGCCACCACAGGAGCGGCAGGAACCGGTCCAGGCAACACCGAGATGCTGACCGTCTCAACGGCCGGCTGCTGGCTGGCTTGCCAGTTGAGCCGATCGAGGTCGCGGCCAAGCCGCGCGGCGGTCGTCTGCCAACGGTAGGCCGTGGCCTGCCAGCTGCGGGCAGCGGCTTGACAAGCCGAAACTTGGCGGGCCATGACCCCCGTGGCCAGGCCTGCCCCCAAAAGGCCCCCCAATACCATCCCTACCCACCCCGGCCGCCGGCTGAACTTCATGGCGGGGGTTCCCAAGGCGCGAGATGCGACGGGATCCCGCTCGCCGCCGGTCTTACCTGGCTCGGGCTCTGGCCGTGCCCAGCCCGTGCGCGCATCGTCATCCCCTCTCTTGGTCTGGATCAGAACTATGCGCCGGACGCGGTATTAAAACCCGCCGAGCCGAAACACTAATGGCGTGGAGTCCAACCGAGAAGGGAGGGGTGGTATGCGTCCACCCGGGGTGCGGCAGTTGCGCGAAGAGGTGGGCGAACCGGACCTTTCTCGCGCGCGGCGGGCCGAAGGGCGTGAGAGCGGGGAACCGGCAGAGGTGACGCCACCCAGGCGGGTCTCATCGATCCACACGTTGGTCATCATCGGGCAGATCGAAGGCCATGTGGTGTTGCCGGCGCAGAATAAGACCACAAAGTATGAGCACGTGATTCCGCAACTGGTGGCCATCGAGGAAAATCCCGACATCGAAGGCCTTCTCCTGATTCTCAACACCGTCGGGGGAGACGTGGAGGCCGGGCTGGCTTTGGCCGAAATGGTGGCCAGCATGTCCAAACCCACCGTTTCTCTGGTCCTGGGTGGCGGCCATTCCATCGGGGGACCGGTAGCCGTGGCCGCCGACTATTCCTTCATTGCACCCACGGCCACCATGACCATCCATCCCATCCGCATGAACGGGCTGGTCATCGGGGTGCCGCAAACCTACGAGTACCTCGACAAGATGCAGGACCGGGTGGTGCACTTCATCACGCAGCACTCGCACATCAGCGAAGAGAAATACCGGGAGCTGATGTTTCGCACCGGCGAACTGGCTCGCGACATCGGGACGGTCCTGGTGGGCAAAGACGCGGTCGAGATCGGGCTCATCGACGCCGTGGGCGGCGTGGAGGACGCGCTGGACAAACTGCACCAATTGGTGGCAGCCCGCCGGTTGGCTCGGCGCCGGGCCGGGCGCGGTCGGCGCGGAGTGGTGCGGCGCGTGCCGGTCCAATAGCCCCGGACGGAAGCCGGCTGGATTGCAGTGCGGAAGAGGAGGGGGAAGACCATGCTGTACACGCCGATGCCCTGGGAGATGATCTTTCCCGAGCCGGTCGAGGCACAAGACCAGCTGTGGGTCTCCGTCCGCGGGCGCCTATGCCAGGTGCGCCGGGGCCCTGACGGCTGGCCGCGCATCGAGCGCCTGGTATCTACAGACCCCCAAGACTACCTGGAACCGGCCCTCAATCCCCATCAGGCGCTGTTTACGCTATAAGGGCCTCGGCATAAACGCCGTCGCTTCCCATAGCCTTCACTGACGGGGGGGGAGGGACGGTGTGGGAAGCGGTGTGGCTGGGCGTGGTCCAAGGGTTGACCGAGTTTCTCCCGGTCAGCTCTTCGGGCCACCTGGTGTTGCTACGCGCCTTTTGGGGCCAAGGCGGTGGGGGGGCCGTGACGGAAATCGGGGCCCACCTCGGCACGCTGGTCGCCGTGGTCTTGGCCTATCGCGGGCGCCTTGGGCCCTGGGCGCTGGGGGTGGTGCGCGGCGAGGCGGCGGCCCGACATCTGTTGGGCCTTTTGGTGGTGGCTAGCCTGCCGGCCGTGGCGGTGGGGCTGGCCGTCAACCGCTGGTCTTCGGCATGGTTCGTACCGGCGGTGGCGGCTTGGGGATGGCTCGGCAGCACTGTAGCGATTTGGGCCACGCCGCCGCCGGGCAGCCAGCACTCGGTGCCCCTTCAGGCGTGGACGTGGCGGCAGGCCTTGCTGGTGGGACTGGCGCAGGCGTTGGCGCTATGCCCGGGGCTGTCCCGATCCGGCGCCACCGTCATGGTCGCCCGGCGTTTGGGGCTCGAGCCGGAAGAGGCGGCCCTGTTCTCGCTCTGGATGGCGTTGGTGGCCGTCAGCGGCGCTGTGGTGCTCAATCTTCCCGCCTTGTGGGAACAGGGCGCCCGGTGGCTGCCGACGGCCGCTACGGCGTTGGGCGCGGGCCTTTTAGCCATTCGCTGGTTGCGCGGGGCCCTCTCTGGTCCCCACTGGGGGCGCTTCGGCTGGTACACCTTGGTGCTGGCCTCCGTGGCCTTCTGGTGGGGGACACGCTGAGCTAGGGCTTTGGGGCAATTTCTGGTAGAATGCTGCCCAAAAGCCCAAGGCCGAGGGGGAAGAGGCTAACGGTGAAGCGCGACCGGCGCACGGATCGGCATGGTTGGGAGGCACTGGCTCCCGAGGTGCGGCGGCAGGTCGGCGCCTTGCTGGTGGTGGCAGTGGGCCTCGTAGGGTACGCCGCCTTGATTTGGCCACAAGGCTGGGCGGCGCGGGCCCTAGCGCAGGGGCTGAAGGTCACGTTGGGCCTGTTGGCGTGGTGCGTTCCGGGCCTGGTGGCGGGATTCGGGGCCTTGCAGCTGATGCGGCCGCAGGGGCCAGGGTGGCATCGGCCGACGGGGGTGGCGCTGGCGTCGTTGGGGCTCGACCTCGGGCTGGGTTGGGCCAGTCCCGCCTGGGGCGGCTGGATCGGGGCACATTTGGCCGGCGCGTTGGAAGAGGCGCTGGGCGCAGCCGGTACGGTGGTGCTGGCGCTGTTGGCGCTGGTGGTGGGGATCGTAGTGGGCGGGGAACTGGAAGCCGCCACCCTCTTTCGGGGGCTCGGGCAAGGCTTGGCCTGGGCCGGGCAGGGACTGGCCGCCTTGGTCGTCATGGGCGTGCGGGCGCTGCGCGACTGGGTGGCCACACCGGTGGTCGAGGACGCGCCCGCGGCCACGCCGGTGATTCCCGCAAAAAAACGTCCGGCCGCACGTCAAGCCTCCCCGTCGGGCCCGCCTTCCCCGCCCAAGGCCTCCGGGGCTTCACCTGCACCCGCCCCCGAACCGCCGCCCCCACCTCCGGCGCCGCCGTGGCCGCGCGCCGGGCAAGGGTGGCGTCCGCCGCCCCTGACGTTGCTCGAGGCGCGCGAGGGCCATCGTGGCGGGGGGCGGTCGTCGCCCTCGGCCGCGGAGCGGGCCGAGGTGCTGCGTACAGCGCTGGCCCAATTTGGCATCGAGGTCAAGCTGGGAGAGGTCAGCCAGGGACCTGCCATCACCCGCTTTGAGATCATTCCTCCGCCAGGGGTCAAGGTGGCGCGCATTCTCAGCCTGGCCGACGACATCGCCCTATCCTTGGCCGCTGCGGGGGTGCGCATCGAGGCGCCGATCCCCGGGAAATCGGCCATCGGGATCGAGGTGCCCAATCCGGAGGTCACCCCGGTGTTGCTGCGAGAGGTCCTCGAAAGCCGAGAGTTCGCCGTCTCGCCTTCGCCGTTGACGGTGGCCTTGGGGAAAGACGTGGCCGGGGCGCCGGTGGTGACGGCCCTGGACCAGATGCCGCACCTGTTGGTGGCCGGGGCCACCGGTTCGGGCAAGAGCGTGCTCATCAACGTCCTGATCACCAGCCTGTTGTTCCGGGCCAGCCCCGAGATGGTCCGCCTGTTGCTGATCGACCCCAAGGTGGTCGAGCTCTCGGTATACAACGGCATCCCCCACCTTTTGGGACCGGTCGTGACCGATCCCAAGAAAGCGGCCATGGCCCTGCGCTGGGCCGTCAAGGAAATGGAGCGCCGGTACCGGTTGTTCGCCGACGTCGGCGTGCGCGACATCCACCGGTATAACCAGTGGGCCGGCGAACACCACGAGGAGCCCTTGCCGTATGTGGTGGTGATCATCGACGAGCTGGCGGACCTGATGATGGTGGCGCCAGCGGACGTCGAGGAGTCCATCGCCCGATTGGCGCAGATGGCCCGGGCGTGCGGGATGCACCTCGTGGTCGCCACCCAACGCCCTTCGGTCGATGTCATCACCGGCACCATCAAGGCCAACATCCCCTCGCGAATCGCCTTTGCCGTCTCGAGCCAGATCGACTCCCGCACCATCCTCGATGGTCCGGGCGCGGAGAAGTTGTTGGGGCGGGGAGACATGTTGTTTTACCCGGTGGGGGCGGCCAAGCCCATCCGCTTGCAGGGCGCCTTAATCCGGGAGAAGGAGATCGAGGCCATCGTGGCGCACCTGGCGGCCGAGGGCAAGCCGCCCCCGTCGGCGCTGGAGCTCGATGCCGGCGAAGACGATGCGCCCACCGAGACGCCCGACAGCGACCCGCTGTTCGTCGATGCCTTGGCGTTGGTGGTGGAGACCCGGCAGGCCTCGGCTTCGATGCTGCAGCGCCGCTTTCGCATCGGCTACGCCCGGGCCGCGCGGCTCATCGACGCCATGGAGGAACGCGGATTTGTGGGACCCCAAGAGGGCGCGCGGGCGCGAGAGGTGCGCCTGACCCTGGATCAGTTTCGGCGCCTGTTTTCTTCGTTGCCGCCGTCCTCGACCTCGGGATAGGTCGGACAGAAAGGGGTCGCGGATGCCCACGCCCTCGGTGCCGGGAACGCGCCTTTTGGGACCCGACGCCAATACGTGGCTCGTCGTCAACCCTGCCGCCCGTCGGGGGGCGGTCGCCTTTGCCGAGGCCCGGGCCTGGCTTAAAGCAGCCGTGCGGCTCTCGGGGGCGTTTATGCCGACGTCGCTGGAGGCGATGACGGCGCTTTTGCGGCGCGCCGTCGATGTCGGCGTGGAACGGGTGGTGGTGGGCGGGGGCGACGGCACCCTCTCCCACGCCGCCCAGGTGCTGCAGCAGACGCCGGTGGCGATGGGCGTCTTGCCGCTCGGCACCGGGAACACCTTCGCCTGGGGACTGGGACTCGGCCCGCGGTGGCACCACTGGCTGGAGGTCATCCGCCAGGGTTGGGCCGTGCCCATGGACCTTGGCGAAGCCGAGGCCTCGGGGGAGCGCCGAGTCTTTCTCAACTCGGCCACCATCGGCGTGAGCGAAGCCCTGGTCGAGTTATTGAGTCAAGAGGCCAAGCGGCGCCTCGGATGGTGGGCCTGGCCGCTCGCGTTCCGCCGGGCGCTGAAGGCCACTCCCGCCATCGCCGTGCGCCTGGGCCGGGCGGACGGCGAAGATCGTTTCGTCACGCGCCAGCTGGTGGTGGCCAACGGCCGGACGGTGGCCGGTCCCATCCCGACCTCGCCCTTGGCCTCGCCGTGGGACGGGTGGCTGGACGTGTTTTGCCTTGGAGGACCGAGCGAGGGGGAGATCCTCTGCGCCACGGTCCGGGTGTTGACCGGCCACCACGTGCGGGCTGCCGCCTCGCACTATCAGCGCGCCCGCACCCTGACACTGGAGGCCGAACCTCCGGCACGGCTCGATGTCGACGGCGAACTGTGGCGGCTGACTCCGGTGCGGTTTTCGGTCAAGCCGCGCGCCTTGTGGGTGGTGGCGCCAGTATCCCCGGAGGCGCCGCAGGGCCGTTCCGCCTTGCACCTGTTTGTGCCGCCCCCCCGGCCCGGGCACGCCCTTCGCGCGTGAGGCGTCCCGGCAAATCCCTAGAGGCCCCTGCATACCCATCCAAAGGGAAGGGGGGCAAGAAGATGGCGGCGTGGGACTGGGATTGGGCCCTAGACCGCAAGCCTGCCATCGACGCCGCACGCCATCGCCAGCGGCTGGCCGAGGCCATCCGTGCCCATCTAGCGACGTTGGCCGTGGCCGAAATCTGGACCGCTGGGGAGCCGGCGGGGACGGTGCGGATTCCCCAGGAGTGGCTTAAGGAACCGGCTTTTCGGTATCGCGACGGCGAAGAGCGGGAGACGTCGCTCCCTCCGGGTCCCAGAGCCGAGGAGGGCTTGGTTCGGCCAGGCCTAGGAGCCGGCGAGGCGGTGTGGGACGTCGAAATCGATGCGGCCGAGGTGGAGGCCGTGGCCTTGGCCGAGCTCGGACTGCCCTGGTTGCGGGCGCGCGGAGCGGCCCTGATCCCGGCGGCGTCGGTCACCTTCGAAGGCCTGGCAACGACGGGGCCCTGGAGCCGACTCGACCGGCGCCGGAGCCTGCGAGAAGCCTGGATTCGCCAGGCGCGAACAGGGCTTGGGGGACCGGTGCGGCTCCGGCCTCCCGATCTGCGCTTCCGCCGTTGGGCCGACGCCGAGGCGCCCCGACATCAGGCCGTGGTGATCGCCATGCGGGATGTCTCCGGATCCATGGGGGACTTCAAAAAGCGCATGGTCCGCCTGTTTTCGCATTGGATGTTGCGCTTTCTGCGCTCGCGCTACGAGGCGGTGGAGACGGTGTTTTTGGTGCACCACGCGCAGGCGCGAGAGGTGGGGGAAGAGGAGTTCTTCCACCTCGGTGAGAGCGGCGGCACGCGGGTTTCGGCCGTCTACGCCCTCTGTCGCGAGGTCATTCGCACGCGCTATCCGCCGTGGGCGTGGAATCTTTACCCGCTGCATTTCTCCGACGGTGACAACTGGTCGGAGGCGGACAACCGCCGGGCCCGCGACCTCGTGCGCGAGATGCTGCCGTGGGTGAATCGGTTTGGGTACGCGGAGATTCGGGAGCAGAGAAGCCCTTCCCAGCTCATGCGCCACCTGACGGCCTTGGCCGATCCGCGGCTGGCGGCCGTGGCCATCGCCCGGGAAACCGATCTCTGGCCGGCGCTCAGGACCATGTTTCCGCGCGGGCTCGAGTCGGCCGAAGACCGCTGACTGCGCGCCCACGGCGCCTTCGCGCGGCAACACCGTCACTGCCGTTCAGCCCAGCTGGGTCCAGTCAAGAAGGGAAGAGGGGCCATGGGGGCGATTCCCGACGATGCCATCCTGTGGGAGCTGGCGCGCGCTCTGGGGCTCGATCCGGGTCCGGTGGCCATCCGGCGGGTGCCGGCCGTTGCCTTGGACACCTTGGCCGCTTACCTGTTGCCTGGCCGCATGCACCACTGGAGTTTGGGGCGCCGTTACGAGCACATCCGCCGCAGCGGCGTCCGCATCCACGAGGTGGTGGTGCCCGGCTGTCCGGCCACGGTGTACCTGTGGGCCGCCAATGCCCCGGTCCTGGACCTGGTCGTGCGCTGCCACGCCCTGGCCCACGCCGATTTCATTCGTCACAACGCGTATTTTGCCGGCGTTCCCCAAGACTTGACCGAGCGCGTGACCGATCAAGCGGCGCGGGTGCGGCGCTACGCCGCGCGCTACGGGCAAGAGGCGGTCGAGGCCGTGCTGGATGCGGCCTTGGCCTTGGCACTGGGGGCGGGCGCCACGGCCCCAGTCCTCGGCCAGGCGACGAGCGACGACCTACTCGGTCTCATCGCCGCGCGGGCCCCCGGTCTTCAACCGTGGCAGCGCGATCTGGTGGCCATGGTGCGGGCTGAAACCGTGCCGCTTGCGGCCCAGTTGCGCACGGCGGTGGCCAACGAGGGGTGGGCCACCTTTTGGCATCGCCGCATGGTCCGGGCGTTGGAGCTGGACGGCGAGGCCTCGGTGGAGTTTGCCCGCGTGCACGCGATGGTGACCGGCTGCCAGCCAGGGGACCTCAATCCCTATGCCCTGGGAGAGGCGCTGTTTGAGGCGGTGGTCGCCCGCGGGGGCACCGCGGCCGCATTCCGAGCGCGGCAGGCGGAGGATGACGTAAGCCTCGTGCGCAACCATTGCGATCTTGCCGTGGCGGTCCGCCTGGGAGGGCCCGAAGCCGGGACCGCCGAGGCCTTTGGAGCTTGGCGCGACGCCCTCCTGCGCCGCGTGGGTTGGAACCGCTTGCCGCAGATCGCGGTCGAGTCGGTCAACCATCGGGGACGCGGGGAACTTTATCTGTGTCATCGGTACGACGGGCGGGAGCTCGACCTCGATGCGGCTGTCGGGGCCTTGGCCTTGGTGGCCCGGCTGTGGGGTCGGCCGGTGCACCTTCAGACCGTATCTGCCGGTCGCTCCCGACTGCTTTCGCACGACGGCCGGTCGCCAGTGGAGGCGGTGCTGCCGCCCGGGGGAGGAGAGAGGCCGTGGAGTTGTGGGAAGCCGTAAGTGCCTGGCAGGCCGAAGCGGCCACCTGGACGTGGCGCGGAACCTTCGCCGACTATTTTCGAGCCGTCGTCCAGCATCCGACGTGGGCGCGCCTTGCGCACGCGCGCATCTACGACATGGTCGCCGCCAGAGGCGTCGACGTCGATCCCGACGGACGATCCCGCTATCCGTTTTTTGCCGAGCACCTCTTTGGCCTCGACGAGGCCGTGTCGGCTGTCATGGAATATTTCCGGGCCGCCGCCCTTCGCCTGGAGGTGCGCAAGCGCATCCTCCTTCTGGTGGGGCCAGTGGGCGGAGGCAAGTCCACGCTGGTGCAGCTGTTAAAGCGAGGGCTGGAGGAGTACAGCCGATCCGAAGCGGGGGCGCTGTTTGCCATCGCCGGATGCCCGATGCACGAGGAGCCGCTGCATCTGATTCCCGAGGCGCTGCGGCCCACAGTGCGCGCGCGCTATGGGCTCTACATCGAAGGCGAACTCTGCCCGCGGTGTCGCCAACGCGTGGCCGAGGAATTCGGAGGGGACATCGCGGCAGTGCCGGTCGAGCGGATTTGTTTGTCGGAAAGCGAGCGGGTGGGCATCGGGACGTTCAGCCCGAGCGATCCGAAGAGCCAGGACATCGCCGAATTGACCGGCAGCGTCGACCTTCAGGCCATCGGAGAGTGGGGGGCCGAATCGGATCCCCGTGCCTTTCGCTTCGACGGAGAGTTGAACGTTGCCAACCGCGGCCTGATGGAATTCATCGAGGTGTTGAAGTGCGATGAGCGGTTCCTGTACACCCTGTTGACGTTGGCCCAAGAGCAGCGCATCAAGACCGGCCGCTACGCGCTCATCTACGCCGACGAGGCGGTGGTGGCCCACACCAACGAGGCCGAGTTCCGCCGTTTTCTAGAGAACCGGCGCAATGAGGCGTTGGTCGACCGGTTGGTGGTGGTGCGGGTGCCGTATACCTTGAAGGTGAGCGAGGAGGAGCGCATCTACGCCAAACTCCTCGGCGAGGCCGACCTCGGCGGTCTGCACCTGGCGCCTCACACTTTAAGGGTCGCGGCCATGTTCGCCGTCCTCTCCCGCCTTAGGCCCTCGCGCCGCTACGGTCTTTCGCTGGTGGCCAAAATGCACCGATACGACGGTCAGGCGGACCTGCAAGACGGAGCCGTAGACCTGGAGGCGCTGCGGGCGGAGTGGCCCGACGAAGGGATGGACGGATTGTCGCCCCGCTTTGTCTTCAACCGCCTGGCTACGGCCGCGGTGCGTGCCCACGGTCGGTGCCTCGGACCGATCGAGGTGATGCGCGCCCTGCGGGAAGGCGTGCAACAGTGGGCGGGGGCCGATGCCGCCGAACGGGAGCGGCTTTTCAACCTGCTCTACGAAGTGCGCCGCGAATACGAGGAGCTGGCCCGGCACGATGTCCAGCGCGCGCTGGTAGACGCGTACGAAACTGCGGGCCAAGCATTGGCCGACCGGTACTGGGCCCAAGTCCAGGCCTACCTCGGTCACGGCGGGGCCCGCGACCCTATCACCGGACAGCCGGTAGCCGCCGACGAGGCCCTGATGCGGGCCATCGAAGAGCCCATCGGGATCACAGAGGCCGCCAAACGCGCCTTTAGGGAAGAGATCGCCTTTTGGGTCGCGGCTGGCCCCCTACGGGGGCAAGCCTTGCCCTGGCGAGACCACCCTGGCTTGCGCGAGGCCATCGAACGCCAGCTGTTCGCCGATCTCCGGCGGGCACTGCGCCTGGCCGGCCACGGTCGCGAGGGGAGCCAGGGGGTGGTATCGCGTCTGGTCGCTGAGGGCGGCTACTGTCCCGTCTGCGCCGAAGGCGTTCTCCACTACCTCAGCACTGCCGAAGGAGGTTAGGGCGGTGCCTCACGGGCCGGGGAACCGTGGCCGACCGCCCGGCAACGCAAAGGCCGGCAGTCGGCGGCCCGTGATGGCCGCTGTCACGGCGTCGCCGCTTTGGCCTACCGGGCGCACCCGCAATAGCCAGCGCGACCCGTCGGGGCCCGTCAACACTGCCTCCAGCCCGCCCTCGCGGACCGCGACCGGACCGCGATAGACGAGGTGTTGCGCATCCGGTCCGAGCGCGGCAGACCCGCCGGTCACCACCCATCCGTCGGGCGCCGGTTGGCCCTGCAGGACTAGGGTCAAAGTGGCGTCGACGGGGCTCGGGAGCGAAAACGTAAACGACACAGCCGAGTCGCCTGGCTCGACGTTTGCCGTGGCCGTGCCGGTGGTGGCGAATTCGAGGGGCAAGGACCAGCTTGGGCTAGCGGCCGGGGGCACAGCCACAGGAGGTAGCCGGGAGCCGTTGCCGTGACCGTTATTGGCCACCTGGTTCCATCCCGGTCGAAAGGGCCCGGTGGCGGCCCAGGTCGTGCCGCCGAGGCCAAGGAGGGCCAAGAGGGCAATCCCTACCGGCCCGAACCCACCGCGCCCGGCCTGAACCACCCGCCATCCGGTCAGCCCCAGCACTGCCGCGGCGGCCGCGGCGTACATCACTGCCATCCACCCGGTGGCGGTATCGCTGCCGGTGCCAAGCCCGTGGACCGTGGCCAACGCCCAGATAAGAAAGGTGGCGTAGTGAATCCGCCGCCACCAGCGAAACCCGATGTGTGGGCGCAACCAAGTCGACAGGGCCACCACCGCGCCGAGGTCGAACGCCACCACGCCGAGCGCCATCCACAGGGGCCGGTAGTGGCTGGCCCCGGGGACCCAGATCTCGACGGCAGTAAAGGCCGTGAAGGGGTCGATCCACACCGTCAGGATGTGAAGTGCCGTGAAGAGCCCGCTCCACAGCAAAAGCCGCTGGTGCAGGTCGTCGTTCAGCATGCGCGGCCAGCGTTGCGGCGACTGCCAGCGCAGGCTGAGCAACAACCCAAAGACCACGGCCAGGGTCAACAGCGCATAGGCCGTGATCCCTCCTGCTCGCGCCAGGATCCAGTCCCACTCAGCCCACCACGGCATGCCGCATCGCCTCCTCTGGGGGTTCAGGCAGGCCAATCCATTGCACGGAGCCATCGGCCAGGGCCAAGACCCCGCCCAGGCGCCGTGCCTGGAGAAACGCCGCGCCGGCAGCGGCGCCTAAAATCCAGGCCACTGTCGCGGCCACGTCGGCCTCGGCGCACCGAGGCGCCACCACGCTACACCAAACCAAGTCTGAGGTGGCACAGGTGCCGGCTCGGGGATCAATCAGATGATGACGCCACCGGTCGCCTTGCCGCCACCGGCGGTGCTGGGGGCCGGAGGTGGCGATGGCCCCCTGCCGCAGCACCAGTCGCTGCCCCTGGGGCAACGCCACCACCCATCCCGAAAGTCCCGGCGGAGTCCCGGCCACGGCCAGGTCCCCGCCGGCGCTGACCAAGGCCGGCGTGGCTCCCTGGGCGGTCAGCCGGCGCAAGGCCTCGTCGACGGCCAGTCCTTTGCCGATGCCGCCGAGGTCCAGAGTGGTCTTGGGCGGCAGAAAAAGTCGCGCGCCGCCTCGGTCGACCATCACGGTGCGCCAGGTTCCCCACACGGTGGCCGCTCGGGCTTGGGGGGAGGGTGCCGGCAAGGGATCGGTCAGGGCAGCAAAGGGGCGGTCGTACCCCAAGGCGACCAAGACTCCGCCCACGGTGGGGTCGAAGAGACCGCCCGTGGCCTCGGCCGCCGCGAGGGCTTGAGTCACCGCCCAGCCCAACAGCGGCGGGACCCGGTGCCAGTGGCCCGGTCCATGATTGACCCGAGAGAGCGCACTTTGGGGGTCAAAGCGGCTCAACACCGCCTCAAAGCCTCCGAACACTTCCCGCAGCACACCGAGCGCGCGCGGCTCCGACGATGCCGGAACCACCGCTTCCACCGTGGAGCCCATGGCCCCAAAGGTGATGCGGGTAAATCCCGCCGGAGTGAGGAGGCTTTGGGTCTCCGACTCAGGAGACATGGGTCATCGCCATCGGGGGAGGACTGGCGGGCGGGATGCCGACGTCATAGCCCCCGGAATTGCTGGAAAAGAAGCCGCCGTCTTCTGGGACCAGGCTTGATGTCGGTGGCGGGGGGCTCGGGCGCACTGTGCCCACTGGATGGTGCAAGACCAACACCAAAAGGGTGGCAAAGCCGCCCAGACTGACCCACGCCACCCCCTGCCGCAGGCGCGCGCGCCAACGCAGCCACCGTTCTCGTGGGCCTGCCCCTCTAGGTGTCGGGTTCATGGTCGTCCCTCCTTGCTCGCCGCCTCTTTCGGGGGCCATCGGGAGCGCGATGCGGCCTTGCGCCCCCAAAGCCTCCTCAGAGGCGTTTCGGGTCGCTCTTACCGTACCCAGGGAAGATTACAAAATCATGACGGGGAGCTAAGAGCCTCCTGAACTGCTGCCGGTTGCAGGGACACGCGCCCGAAGACGCACCAAGGCCGCCCGCGAAGGGCGGCCTGGAAAGCGCCCGGGCGGACTCCGGGGCTGCTACAGGGCGCGGACGGCCCTTACCACCTCGTCGGCGTGACCGTCCACTTGGCCCACCTCGAAGATGCGGCGCACCCGTCCCGCTTTGTCGAGGATGAACGTGGTGCGGCGCGCCATCTGTCGCTCGTTGAGGATGCCGAGCTTTTCTGCCAGGGCCCCGCCCTCATCGGTCAGCAGCGGGAAATGCAGGCCGCACGCCGTGGCAAACGTCTCGTGGGAGCCTGGCGGGTCCACGCTCATCCCGATGACCACGGTGTCGAGCGATTCCAACTCCCCCAACTTGCGGTCAAAGTCAATGGCCTCGCGCGTGCAACCGGGCGTAAGGTCCTTGGGGTAGAAATACAGGACCACGTTCTTGTTTCCGCGGTAATCCTCCAGGCGAATGGTCTTTCCGTCGTATGTAGTCCCGACCACTTCCGGAAACAGGTCGCCCTCTTTGATGTTCATTGGCGCGCTCCTCCTTCGCGTTCGGCTCGGTACGGGGTCGCCGGTGCGAGCTACCGCCGGTCTGGGGCGGGACGTCCTTTGGGACCCAAAGGTCCGTTTTCGAAGAAGTAGAGCGAGTACAGGTACGGGTCCACGACTGCGCGGTAGGCCTTGATGATGCCGATCTCTTCCAGCTGCGCGATGCGCCGTTCGACCTCTTCCACCGTCAGGTCGAGCTCGTCGGCCAAGTCTTCGGCCGGAATGCGGGCGTTGTCGACGATGCGCTGCATGATTTCCCGGTCGATCCGGTCCACGCGAAAACCGGTTTCCGTCATCTTTTGGCTCCTTTCCCGCTCGGACGCCTCAAGAATTCATCGGCTCGGAGCGGTACGAATCCAGCAGGCCTCTGAGCAGCGCCACCTCTTTGGCCAGGCGGGCTTGGGTGGTGCGCAGCTCCAAGAGTTCTTGGCGCTCCTCGGGGCCTAAGGGGAGGTGTTGCGCGATCCAGTAGGAGACGGCCTCCGGGTGGCGCGGCAACACCGGGTGGGGGATCCCGAGGTCGACGACGCTCCACAGCTCCGACCCCAGGGCACGGGCCTCCTCGACCAACAGGGGAGACACCGGCTCGTCCAGGTCTGGCAAAAACCGCGCCTGACCCACCAGATAGCGGTCGCCATGGCGGTAGGATAGCAGATGCACGCGGCTGATGCCAATCAGCGCCAGCGGCGAGGAGGTCCGCTCCAGCGTTCCGTGCACCACCCGGGCGATGGTGGCGATGGTGTGCGGCAATTCTGGGCCCTCCGGGTGGGGCCGGCGAGCCAGAGCCACAGCCACTGGCAGGTCTTGACGCATGGCCTCGAACAGGACCGGCGGAAGGGTGGAATCCTCGGCCAGCGGCACCCGCATCCCCGGGAAAATCACGGCTTGGGCGGCATAGATGGGCAAGGTGATGGTTTCCCGACTGACTGGCACCCGTCTCGCCTCCTCCGTCACGGTCGAGGGCGGCTTTAGGGACCTCGGCGCCGGGGTCGGCCTGGACCCTCCGGCGCGGGCAGCGGTGGGCAATCTGCTACAATAAGTATACCCGATCCAGCACACCTGGCGTACGGGGAAACCGACATCGGCGGAGGGAGTCCGAGGTGCGGGTGCGCATCGCAGAGTTGCCCCAGTGGGTGGACCAGACAGTCACTGTGAGCGGGTGGGTCTGGCACTGGCGGTCGTCCGGACGCATTGCCTTTGCCGAGGTGCGAGACGGAACGGGCGTGGTGCAGTGCGTGGTGCGCGCCGCGGCCGGTCCGAGGGATGCCGGAGAGCTGCGCCTGCCGCTGGAAACGGCCGTGACCGTGCAAGGCCGGGTGCGGCGCGATGCCCGTGCTCCTGGAGGCGTGGAGCTGGAGGTGGCGTCGCTCGAGGTGGTGGGAGCCAGCGACAGCAGCTATCCCCTTCAGCCCAAGAGCCACGGCATCGATTTTTTGCTCGACTGGCGCCACCTGTGGGTGCGCAGTCCGCGTCAAGCCGCCATCCTCCGCCTTCGAGCTGAGGTGGTGCGCGCCATCCGCGGGTTTCTCGACGGGGCCGGTTTTGTGGCGGTCGATCCGCCCATTTTGACTCCATCGGCCGCGGAAGGCACCACCACCTTGTTTGCAGTGGATTACTTTGGCCAGCCGGCGTACCTCTCCCAGTCTGGGCAACTATACCTCGAGGCGCTGGCCATGGCCCTGGGCCGGGTCTACGCGTTTGGTCCCACCTTTCGCGCCGAGCGCTCGAAGACGCGCCGGCACCTGACGGAATTTTGGATGGTGGAGCCGGAGATGGCGTTTTGCCGGTTCGAGGAGAACCTGGCCTGGCAGGAGCGGCTTATCACGGCCGTGGTCGAACACGTGCTAAGCCACTGCGCGTCGGAACTCGCCCAGTTGGGGCGGGACCTCACACGGCTGGAGCAAGTGCGCCCGCCATTTCCTCGGTTGACCTACGACGAGGCCATCCGCCTGCTTGAGGCCCAGGGTTTTGCCATCGCCTGGGGGGAAGACCTGGGAGCCCGCGAGGAGCAAGCCCTGGCCTCCTTGAGCGACCGTCCGCTCTTCCTGACCCACTTTCCCACGGCCCAAAAGGCGTTCTACATGCAGCCGGACCCCGAGCGCCCCGAGGTGGTGTTGGCGGCAGACCTATTGGCTCCGGAAGGATACGGGGAGATTATCGGCGGCAGCGAGCGCATCGCCGACCTTCCGCTGTTGCGGCGGCGGATGATGGAGACGGGGTTGGACCCGGAGGCGGAGGCGTATCGGTGGTACCTCGACCTTCGCCGGTGGGGCTCGGTGCCGCACAGCGGCTTCGGCCTGGGCCTTGAGCGCACCGTGGCGTGGCTCGGGGGACTCGAGCACGTGCGCGAGGCGTCGGCGTTTCCGCGCATGCTGTATCGGTTGCGACCGTAACGGGGAGGCGCGTCGATGGAAACCGAGAATGCGGCCGTGGCGATCGGCGCGGCCTTAAAGGCCGCGCGCGAGGCGCGGGGGCTGTCGATCGTGGCCGTGAGCCAGGAACTGCGCATTCCACCGCATTACCTGGAGGCCTTGGAGGTGGGCAACTGGAGCCGATTTCCGGCCGAATTCTACGGGCAGGGGTTCTTGCGCTCCTATGCCCGGTATCTGGGTTTAGACGCCGAGGCCTTGGTGGCGCAGCGCCGGGCCATGCTGGCGGCCCAGGCGCCTGCCCCCTTCGGTTCCGGAAGCGGGAGCGGACGGGGGATGCCCCCCGGGACGATGGCGGGAGCGCCGGTGCTGAACGGGCGGCGCCGTGGGGGCAAGCCCCTGGGGGGCGGAGCCGGGATCGGCGTCCTTGCCCTGTTGGTCCTCTTTGCCGGCGGGTTGTGGCTTCTACGTCACCACCCTCCGCATCCCCTTCGACCTCCGGCGGCAGGCGCGCCCGTGGCCGCGTACCCAGGCGGCCAAAAGACGACCCGGCGGGCCCGCCCCGTCCCCTCCCCACCGGTGACGGCCTCCACGGCTCCCCCCGTGGCTGTGGTGAGTCGGAGCGGTGGCCCCACGGTCATGGTGGCCTCGCCGCCGATTCGGGTGGTCGTTCATTTCGTAGGGCCGTGCTGGGTCCAGGCGTGGAGCAACGGGCAAGAGGTGGATGCCGGCACGTTGTTCCAGGCCGGTCAGCGCTATGCGGTGTCGGGCGGGCAGTCGGTGACGATGCTTTTTGGCAACAGCGGCGCGGCGCTGGTGACGGTTAACGGCCAGACTTTGGGCAGCCTTGGCCCGAAGGGCGCCGTGCGGACGGTGCACTTTGAGGTGGGCGACACAGCGCTGGCAGGATAAGGGATTTTGCCCGAGCATGGAAGAAGGAGGCAGGAGGGTGGAAGAACCGCGGCTCGAGTTGGTGCGGGCGCGCAGCGAGGATGGGTATGAACTAGAAGGCGCCGCTTGGGTGCCCAGAAGTCCGAAGGGCCCGGCCTACATCCTGATTCACGGCATGGCCGGGCGGTTTTACTCGCGGACTCTGGTCGAGTTGGCCCAGGGATTGGCAGGAGTCGGCCATCCTGCCGTCAGCGGACACACCCGCGGCCATGATTTCGGCGCCCTCATGACCCGACGGGGGGGAGGGCTCGCGCTCGGCGGGGCCGCGTTCGAGGATGTGACGGAGGCGCCCTACGACGTCGGCGGGTGGGTGGACTGGGCCGAGGCGCGCTGGCCCGGCTGCCCGCTGGTACTGGTCGGGCACAGCCTCGGGGGGTTCAAGGTTGCGGTGTACCAAGCGTGGCGCCAAGATCCCAGAGTCCACGGGCTGGTGTTGCTCTCGCCGGCTTGGAGCGGAAGCCCGCGATTTTGGCCGCCAGACATTTTCGACCAGGCCCGTGCGGCCGAAGCGGCGTCTGGTCCCTGGACCCTGTTGCCCGTTGCCCGAAGCCCGGTGACGCCGCTCAGCGCGCGCACCATTTTAAGCCGAGTGCCAGCGGCCTGGCCACGCATGCTGCCGGACCTGGTGGCCGAGGCCGCGGTGCCGGTCCTGGCCACCTACGGGAGCGAAGCCGACCTCGGTGGGTGGCCAGAGCTCCGCGCCCTTCAGGCGGTCGGAGCGACCGTGCGCTGGTTCGGGGCCACCGACCATCACTACCGGGGCGCCGCAGAACAGGTGGCCTTCGTCATCCGCCGCTGGTGGCAGTCCCAGGCGCCAGAAGGCTCGCCAACGGCGGCGGGGACTACGAACCCAAAAAAGGAGGCTCGCGATGAATCGCCGCATCGATGAGACCTTGGAGGGGGTCCGAGTGGTGGGGCACTTGGCCACCCGTACAGACCGGGGAAGACAGCCCGGGGTTTTGGTCATGCCGGCCATCCACGGCTTGAGCCCTTACGTGGAAGCCGTGGCCGACCTTCTCAGCCAAGCGGGCTACGCGGCGCTGGTAGTCGACTACTACGACGGGGGAGGGCCGCCGCCTTTAGGGTCGCCAGAGGAGGTCAATCGGGCGGTGGCTGCGCTGTCGGATCCGCTGGTTTTGGCCAAAGGGCGCGCCGCTGCCCAGTACCTCCGCCACCATCCGGACGTCGACGGTACCCGGCTCGGGGCCATCGGCTTTTGCATCGGCGGGATGTACGCCCTGCAGCTGGCTTGTGAGCCCATCGACCTTTTGGCGGCGGTCGATTTCTATGGCATGATCCGCTACGACGGGCTTTCCGCCGCAAAGCCGGTGCATCCGTTGGACCGGGTGTCCGATCTGGGGGCGCCGCTGTTGGCCCACTTCGGCACCGAGGACCACCTGATCCCCCTTGACCACGTCGACGCCCTCCACCAAGCGTTGGCCGCGGCGCGCAAGGTCTTCGAGCTATACCGATACCCTGGCGCCGGGCACGCCTTCCACGACTGGACGCGGCCCGGGTACCGGCCGGTGGCCGCGCGGGAGGCTTGGCAGCGCACGCTGGCTTTCTTGGACTGGTATCTCCAGGGTAGGCGCTAGGCATGGCGCCGGGGGCAACGAGGAGGTGGCCAAGGTGGCCGAAGCCGTGCAGGCGGTGCCGACGCGCACCGGGCGGTGGGGGTTCTGGGGCCTGACCTGGGCCCATTTTCTTAACGATGGCATGGCCAACTACTTGCCCGGGGTGCTGCCGGTGCTGGCGGCAGTGCGCCACGTGCCGGTGGCGTGGGCAGGTTCCTTTATGACGGCACTGCTCTTGGGGCAGGGCCTGCAGCCGCTCGCGGGATGGTGGGCCGACCGGGTCGGCGGCCGCCGCTTTGTGCTGGCAGGAGTGACGCTTTCGACCTTCAGCGCGGCCCTGGTGGGATGGGTGCGACCGCTCCCGGTCATCTGGGGCCTGTTGTTGCTGACCGGAATCGGCAACACCTTGTTTCATCCCCAGGCCATGACGGCAGCGCGCACCTTGGCGGGGCGACGCGAAGGGACCTCGATGTCGGCGTTTTTGGTGGGCGGGGAGGTCGGTCGCGGGATCGGGCCCTTGGCCGCTACGGTGGTGGCCGTGCACTGGGGGTTAAGCCGCCTGTGGCTTTTGGCCTTGCCGCTGGCCGTGACTTGGTTGCCGCTGTGGCGGGTGACCCCGTCGGCGCCCCGCCGTCGTCCGGCCGTCGGTGGCATCCACTGGCGCCAACACCTGGGGCCGGCGGCGGCGTTGGTGGGCTTCGCCGCGCTGCGCTCGGGCGCCACCTACACCGTCGTCACGCTGGCCCCGCTGATCTGGCACCACCGCGGAGGCACCCTGGTAGCCGGAGCCGGCCTCGTGACGACGTTGATCGGCATCGGGATCGTGGGCAATCTGGGTGGGGGAGTGGTCTCGGACCGGTTGGGACGGGGGGCAGTGCTGCTCGGGTCTACGGTCCTGACGGCAGTGATGCTGGCCTTGTTTACCGCCGCCGACCACTTCTGGATCTGGCCCACCTTGGCCCTGTTGGGCATCGCGCTCTTCGCGTCCAGTCCCGTCACGCTGCTGATGGGCCAAGACATCTTTGCCGAAAATCCTGCGTTCGGTTCGGGAGTGGCTTTGGGGCTCGCCAACGGCATCGGCGCGCTGATGGTCTTTCCGCTCACCTATGTCGCCGCGCGGATGGGATACGACACCGCCATCTGGGTGTTGGTGGCGATGACGGTGGCCTCATGGCCGCTCGTAGCCTGGCTCGTGCGCCATCGCGGCGGCGTCAGGCCCAAGCCGGCCTAAGGCCGTGGCGTGCCGACGCAGTCCACGCGGTACTGGCGGGTCCTGGGCCCGTCCCACTCGGCGAAGAAGATCCCCTGCCAGCGACCGAGGGCCAGGCCCCCCTCGGCGATGGGCACGGTGACGGCGGAGCCAAACCACGAGCAGAGGAGGTGTGCGGCGGAGTTGCCCTCGAGGTGGCGGAAATGCGGCCACGTTGCCGGAAGTTGCTGCTCTAGCCAGCGCAGGACGTCGTCCACCACCTGAGGGTCCCAGTGTTCGTTGAGGACGACAGAGGCGGTGGTATGCGGGCTGAAGACCAGGCAGAGGCCGTCCTGCACGCCGCTTTGGCGTACGGCGCGGGCCACGTCGTCGGTGATGTCGATCCACTGGCGCGGCTTTTGGGTGTGCAGGGTCAAAGTCGGCATGACGCCACCTCCCAGAGGCGGAAATGGACCGGCGGAACCGGCGTACAGTCCTTATTCTACGCCAATCGGGCGGAGGCTCGGCTTTCGGTGTGATAAGCTAGACCCGAAGACGGCCGGGCCGGCGGTCGGCCGGCAAGGGAGGCGCGGGCTATGGCATATGGATATGGGATCACGTTGGCCGAGGCGGAGGCAGTGGCCAATGCGGCCCTGGCCGAGGGACGGCGGCAGGGATTTCCGCCTTTGGGGGTAGCCGTGTTGGACCCCGGCGGCCATCCGGTGGTGGTCAAGCGCGACGACGGCGCCACCTTCTTTCGCATCACTGTGGCATGGGGCAAGGCCTGGGGCGCCTTGGCCATGGGGGTCTCGTCGCGGGGGCTCGGGGAGCGTCTGGGGGACCGACCGCTGTTCCTGCAGGCGCTGTCCGACCTGGCAGGCGGCCGTATGGTGCCGGTCGCCGGCGGGCTGTTGATCTGGCGCCAGGGCCAATTGGTGGGGGCCGTAGGCGTCTCCGGAGCCACCTCGGACCAAGACGAAGACGCCGCCCGAGCGGGGATCGCCGCCGCAGGCCTTTCCGCCGAGCCGTAGGCCACGGAGATCGGCACGCCCATTTAAGGAGGCGAAGGCGATGTGGTGGTGGAGACGGCCGCGCATGCCGTGGTGGGTTTGGTTGTTGGGATTGTGGGGATTCGGGCGCTGGCTTCGCTGGCAATCGCTGACCGCAGGCGAGCGTGAGGCGTGGCGCCAGCACAAGGCACAGTGGCGAGATAAGGTGCGCCGCACGGTAGCCCTGTGGACCGAGTCTGACGGCGAGGAGCATTGACCACAGGACGCCGCCTCCTGCTGAGCCGGGCCGCCGCCTTGCGGCGCACCCTTGCCGTCTTGGCACTGGCGTGGACGTTCTGGCGCGATGCCCGCATCTTGGCGCGAATCCGGCGGCAAGGCAGTCCGAAGCGCAGTGCAACCGAAGCGGCTGTCTGGCAGGCCGCCGGCGAGCGCTTGCGCGATCGGGCAGTGGCCCTGGGGGGTCTCATTATCAAGGTCGGACAGTTTTTGAGCGCCCGGGCCGACCTTTTCCCCCCCGAGTTTCTCGGCCCCCTCAAGGCGTTGCAAGACCAGGTTCCGGGAGCGCCCTGGGAGGCTGTCGTCCAGCGGCTTCAGGCGGCCTTCGGTCCGAGCTGGCGGGAATGGCTGACGGATGTCGAACCGCAACCGGTGGCCGCAGCCTCCTTGGGACAAGTCCACCGGGCCCGTCTGGCCAAAGACGGCCAGCCCGTGGCCTTGAAGATTCAGCGGCCGGGGATCGAGGCCGTGGTGGCGGCAGACCTTTGGGCCCTGGCCGTGGTGGCGTGGGTCCTGGAGCGGTGGACCGCCGCCGGCCGGCGCCTTGGGCTGATGGATCTGTGGCGCGAATTTCAGGCCATGGTGGCCCAAGAGCTGGATTACGTAGCCGAGGCCGAGCACCAAGCCATCTTTGCCGACCGCTACGGGTCACGGCCCGGATTGTACGTGCCCAAGGTCTATCCAGCATACACGCGGCGCACGGTTTTGGTGATGGAATACGTGGACGGCCAGCGCCTTGAGGCCGAGGCAGACGAAACCCTCAGCCGCCGGTTGGTCGACCTGTACCTCGACCAGCTGTTGGAGGCCGGTTGGGTGCAAGTAGACCCCCATCCCGGCAATTTTCTCCGCGACGCCGAGGGCCGCTTGGTGTTGCTCGACTTCGGCATGGTGATGGCGTTTTCCCCCGAGGAGCGGCGCTCCATGACCGAGTTGGTGCTGGCCGCCGTGACTGGAGACGCGGTGGGCGTCGTGGACGCGCTCGACGCTCTGGGATTCGTGCGGCCGGAGGCCGACCGCGGACTGTTGGCGCGCGCGGTACGGGGGTTGCTTCGGCAGATCGGTCGCCCGGCGCTCCAGCCGGGGCCCGAAACCCAGCGCCTGGCCAACCTGGTCCAAGAGTTTGTGTACGAAAAACCGCTGCGCTTTCCCGCCCGCTATCTGTTTTTGGGTCGAGCGCTCGGTATCCTCTTCGGCCTTGCGGCCCGCTGGGCTCCAGACCTCGATTGGGTCGCGCTCCTGCGCACCCAGGCTCTGCCGCGACTCGAGCGCCTGATCGAGGCCGATACGGCTTGGGCCAAAAGTCTGCGCGATCGGCTCGAGACCGTCGCCGATCCTGCCGTGGCGGCGCAAATCGTGGCGTGGCTGGAGCAGTGGGTGCGCCGCGGTCAGCGCTGGGCACGCCTACCCGATCGCCTGGATCGGGTGCTGACGATGCTGGAAGAGGAGGCCCTTCCCACCCGGCCCTACTGGGCGCCGTTGATGGGGCGCCTGGAGCGACTCGAACGCCGCCTGCAGGCTTTGGTGTGGATCGGCTGGGCCGTGGGCGCGGCGTTGGCGGCTCGTTTCGCGTTGCCGCCGCCCTGGTCGCGATGGGCGTGGGGGGCGAGCGCGGCGGCCGCCCTCTGGGCGTTGCACAAGACCTTCGGCCGGCGACCGTAGTGCATCCCGCCGCGGGCCGTTACGCCTGCGGCAGGCGAGCCGGGGCCCGAAACACCGCCCGGTAGACCCAGACGGCGTCGAGGCTCAAAATGGCAGCCGTGGACAGGAACACCAGAGGGATGCCGAAGGCCGCGCTGACAAATCCGCCCAGGTTCGGACCGACGAGGTTGCCCACCATCATGGAGCTCGCGTTAAAGCCGTAGACGCGGCCGAGGAGTGTGGTCGGGGTGTGGCGCCGTATGAGAGCCTGGACCGAAGGTTGCAATCCCCCGAGGGCCAAGCCCAGGAGAAAGCGAAGGGCCATCAGCTGGTAGGCGGAGCGGACAAACGCCTGCGGGACGTACAGGGCAGCCGCTACCACGAGCGACCACCACAGCACGCGGTCCGAGCCGATGCGGTCGGCGAGCCGGCCCAGCCTAGGCGCAGAGAGTACGTTACCGACCCCGATGGCGGCGAAGGTGGCGCCGGCCAAGGTAGCGAGGTGGGGCGTGTGCGGGTTCAGAAGGTGCACGTAGATAGTCACGATGGGTTCGATGCTGAGGTAGCCCATTTGGATGAGCATCGTCACCACAAAGAGGGGGATGACGATGCCAGTGGCCGCCAGCTGGCGAAAGAACGGACCAAGCGCCAGGTTGGAGACTTCGGGATCCGGTCGGAAGCGTTCGTGGACGAAGAAGATGACCAACACCGCGGCCAGCACCTCGGCGGCGCCGGTAAAGAAAAAACAATTGCGGATGCCCACCCATTCCGAAAGGACGCCACCGATCAAGGGGCCGACCAGCGTCCCTGACACGGCTCCCGTTTGCAAGGTGCCCAAGGCTCGCCCGGCGTCTTGTCGGGGGGTTTGACTGGCCTGCAGGGCGATGGCGGCGCCCACGAAGCCCGAGACAGTCCCCATCAAGGCCCTTAAGACCAATAGCTGCCAGACGCTGTGCACCAAGCCCAGACTGGCCATGACGATCCCCATCCCCATGCCGGAGCGAATCAGCATGGGTTTTCGGCCCACCCGATCGGCCAGCTTTCCCCAGATCGGTTGCGCCACGGCCGACAGCAGAAACGTGGAGCTGTAGACCACCCCCGACCACCGCTCCACGGCCGCCAGCTGGTGGACGCCGAGCTGTTCGATGTAGAGGGGGAGAAAGGGGATCACCAGGTTGGTGCCGGCCGCGATCAAAAACTCGCCCACCCACAGCACCGCTAGCATCTGCGCCCAATCTGGTCGCTCAGCCCAGCGGGCGGCCACCCTCGGCAGCCGTGGGGCCCATTTCCGCGATTTTCGAGCTTGTTCCATACCTCGATTATAGCCCACGGGGTGGGATCCAGCGTCGGCCGTCCGCATTTGCCTTCTGCGGGCGACTTTCCTGCGCACTGCCATTCACAGGGCCGCCCGACGGGCAGCCCGCCCTTTAGGGACGATGGCCTGCCGGGAGCGGCCCCGGCCTATCTGGCCGGCTGGGGGACGGCAGCGATGGGCCGCCGGGGATCGCGTTTACGGCATCTTTTGACCGAGACCCTCCCACTCAGGTGTCGCCAGACTGCCTCACCTGCCAGGAGGCCCGAAGCTCGAGGCGCCGATGCCGGGCGCGGGGTGCGTCGAGGCAGGCCCGTGGGCGGCGGTTACACCGACCATGGGCGGTAGGAACCCAGGAAGGCATCTTGGGGGTAGCCGCGCACCTCCCAGTACCCCAGCCGATCGTGCCGACCGCAGTCGATCTGGACCAGCCATTTGATCGACTTGTAGCCGTACATGCCGGGCACTACCAGTCGGACGGGGTAGCCCTGCGCGACCGGCAAGGGTCGGCCATCCATGGACCAAATCACCAAGGGGTGGAATTGGCGGATCTGGCCTGCGGACAAGCTCTCGGTATACACGCCGTCCCCGGACAAAAAGCGGACCCAGGGAAACCGTCCCGGATCCCAGCCTGCTCGGCGAAGCAGCTCCGCCAGCTCCACTCCTTCCACCTGCAAGCCCGGCACGGCCCACCCGGTCACGCAGTGGAACGTAAAGCGGCGGCGAACCCGAGGCATCGCCTTGAGGGCCGCCAGGGACCACTCCTTTCGCGGTGCGCCGGCTACTGTCCACTTGAGGCGGTACTGGACCGCGGAAATGGTGGGAAAGCCACCGACCACCGTATAGGGGATAAATCCAGGCAGGGCCTCGATGGGGCCAGATTGGGGCGGAGGTTGGATCAAGGGACCGGTCGCGACCCGCACGAGATCCGGCAGCGCCCCCAAGGCCGGCAGGGACACCAAGGCGGCCCCGGCCCAACGCAGAAAGCGCCGGCGCGACCACCGCCGACCGGCCGGCGTGGCCGACCTTCGCCGCCGCGGCCGCTGTTGCACCAGATGCCACAGCGTCCACAGGACCAAGGCGGCGGCAAAGCTGGCGTGTCCTACTGTGGCCAAGGCGTGGACCCAAGTTGGGCCCACCAACAGGCCGATCCCGGTGACACTCAGTCCCGCAAGCCACGCGAATCCCCAGCGGGCCCAGCCCGCCGATTGGGGGGGCCAGGGGAAAAAGCGCGCCGCCCACCCCACCAAAGCCACTCCGTAGGCCATCCCTCCGAGGTCGTGCAGGGCTTGCACCCAGGGCAACGCGCCGCCCAACGCCGTGCGCCAGTTCGGCAAGAACAGCCCGAGCCCGGTAAACGTCAGCCCGGCCAAGATGGCGGCGTGCCGCCAGTGCCGGCGTCGCCACCGGGACGCCTCCACCGCCACGGGCCCACCTCCTTCCTGGGGGAACCCCTGCCGAAGAGCCCGCCGCCGATAGAAAAAGGTCTGGCCTCTTTGCCTGTTACTATAGGCCGCCCGGCAAATCCGGTAAAGTAAAACCGACGAGCCCAAGGCAACGAGATCGGGAAGAGCGGGGAGAAGGAGGTCGCACGATGGCCGAGGTGTTGTGGATAGGCGGCGGCAACCTGCCCGTCGCCGAGGTGATGGCCGAGGTGGGCGCCCCGGTGGCGTGGGACAGGGTGGCGCCGGACCCGGTGGAGGTGCGCCGCCGCATCGGCGCGGCGGAGGTGGTGGTGACGGCCGTCTTTACCCGGGAGATGGCGGAGGCCGCCCACCGCTTGCGCTTCATTCAGTGCTATACCAATGGGCTCGACGGTCTCGACTGGAGTGCCATTCCCCCCGGCGTGACGGTGGCGCGGGTCTCGGGGCACGGCACCTCCGTGGCCGAACATGCGTTGGGCTTGTGGTTAGCCGTGGCCAAGCAGATCGCACTGAGCCATCGCCACCTTTTGGCCCATCAATGGACCGATGGGTATTGGGGCAACGGCCCGTTCCTGCCCGAGCTTTCGGGGCAGCGAGCGCTGGCCGTGGGACTCGGAGAGATCGCGCGGGCCTTCATGGCTCTGACGGCCGGGTTCCGGCTCACGTGGCGGGCAGTGCGGCGTCATCCCGAGCGCGGTGGTCCCCCGGGGGTTGAGGTGGCGGGCGTGGAGGCCCTGGCCGCTTGGTGCGAGTGGGCCGACCTCATCCTGGTGGCGGCGCCCCTGACCGATGAGACCCGCGGGCTCATCGGCCGCGACGTGTTGCGGCACGCCAATCCCCGCGCCATCTTGGTCAACGTGGCGCGAGCCGACCTCATCGACCACGCCGCCCTCTATGAGGCGTTGACCAGCGGGCGGCTGGCCGGAGCAGGACTGGACCTGCCCACGACGGTTCCCGGTAGGGCCGGCGAGGCACCGGCGCCGTTTGGGGACATTGGACTGGAAGCGCTGCCCAACGTGGTGGTGACGCCGCACGTGGCGGCTTGGACCGAAGCCACCCAGCGCCGCCGTCTGAAAGCAGTGGCGTCAAACCTGCGCGCCTGGTTTGCCGGGGCTCCCTTGCGCCATCAAGTGGCCGGGCCGGCCGCCTCTTCGGAGGTCGACGAAGAATGAGAGCCGCTGCGGTGCTGTTGGGGTTCGAGGCCTTGGGTTATGTGCTGAGCCGCCTGTTGCCGTGGCCGGTTCCCGATACCGTGCTGGGCATGGTGCTTTTGGCGGTGGCCCTAAACCGCGGATGGATTCCCCTCAGTTGGGTGCAGGCGGGCGCCGATTTTCTCTTGCGGTGGCTGGCCCTTTTTTTCGTGCCCCTGGTGGTGGCGGGAATTCCAGTGCTGACGGCATTAGGCGGGCGCGCAGCGGCCTTCGTCGCAGTCGTGGCCGTCTCGACGGCGGCCGGGCTCTTTACGGCCGGCTGGGTGGTGGCAGGTGGCCGGGAGAACGTAGCCCCCAACCGCACAGCCCGAGACGCCGAGGAGCCTTTGGGGGGAGCCGGGCGATGAATGCGGTGTGGTTGGCCGTGACGGTGCTTTTGTTTGGCGGGTTGCGCCGGGCAGAGCGCCCATGGAGCCGGGGTTGGGCGCTGCCGGTGGCGGCCGTGGCGCTGTGGGGAGGGCTCAACGTGTTT
The DNA here is from genome assembly GCA_023511625.1 of Bacillota bacterium. Classification (GTDB taxonomy): domain Bacteria; phylum Bacillota; class Sulfobacillia; order Sulfobacillales; family Sulfobacillaceae; genus JAIMAE01. The sequence goes on from JAIMBD010000003.1 coordinate 240,342, forward strand.
GGCGTGCCCCCGGCGGCTTACAGCGCCGCCACCGGCCTTCTGACGTTCTGGCTCGGTCCGGCCACGGTGGCCATGGCGGTGCCGCTCGTGCGCCACTGGCCCGCCATTGCGCGCCGGTGGCCGCGGGTCTTGGTCGGTGTAGGCGCGGGGGCAGCAGTCAGCACCGGCATTGCGGCCCTCCTCTCGTGGTGGTGGGGGCTGGGCCCGCTCTGGCGGTCGGTGTTGCCCCACACCGCCACCACGCCCATCGCGCTGCCATTGGTGGCGGCCTTGGGAGGCACTCCGGCCTTGGGCGCCGTGGCCACCGTCCTGACCGGATTGGTAGGGAGCTTGATTGGACCGGCCGGGCTGGGGCGAATGGGGATCCAGGACCCCTTGGCGCAAGGCGTGGCACTGGGAGCTGCCAGTTCCGGGATCGGCACCGCTCGGGCGTTGGCCGAAAGCCCGGCCATGGGGGCTGTAGCCGGGCTGGCCATGGCCTTGGCGGGCCTTGCAGTGACGGCGATGGTCTTGCCGTGGGCGCGGTGACGGCGGACCGTTGGGCTAAGCCTCGGCCTTCCGGGCTTGCGACCGGGGTAGGGCAGGGCTCGCGGCCCATCCCCAGCGCTGAATCAGCCGGCGGCCGAGCGCCTGACCCGGCCGTTCCACCAATTGATACCCCACCTCGCCCGCTGCGGCGGTAAGGAGCAGGGCTGCGCCTAAGCGAATCCAAAAAGCCGCTGTCCCGCCGCCTGCAGCCGGTCCCCACTGCAGGACGACCTTGGTCAAGAGGATCCAGTGGGTGAGGTACCAGCTATAGCTGCGCAGTCCAATGTAGCGCAAAAGGCGCGAGCGGGCGATCCACTGGAACCATGGCAGGCCATGCCAGACCCCCCAGGTCAGGCCCGCCACCGGCACTGCCCACACCGCTGCCGTGACCGCCAGCGGCCACCGCCTGAGCGCTGTCAGGGCAAACAGCGCCGCCACCGCCCACGGACCGAAGCGGCGCAGCGCGCCTTGGGGCGGCGCCGAGCGAAAGACCCAAAGCCCTACCAAGAACGCCGGCAACTGGGTGAAAAACGACCACGCCGGGTAGCCGGTGGCCCACACCGGCCAAGGCCCACCCCGCCAAGCCCGCAGAATCCACGGCCAAGCCAGGGCCAGGCCCCAGCCCCAAATCGCCACGCGACGCCATCGGCCTTGCGCCTGGAGGTTCATGATCCACGGGAAGAGGGCGTAGAAGCTCACCTCTACGGCGATCGACCACTCGACCCCAATCCAGGAGTTCTGGGTGGCCGGGAGCCATCCAAATATGAACGTCAGATGAGCCAGTAAATTCTGCCAAGAGAACACCGCCCCCGGGGGACCCGGAGGAGCTGCTTGGGGATTCCCGGCTCCGACGCCCCAAGTCACGCCCAAGACGACGTAAAACAAGGGGGCGATGCGCCACCAACGCCGCGCCCAGAATGCCCACTGCGGGCGCGGGTCGCGCGCCGCGCGCCGCTCCCACGTCAGGGCCAACGTCAGCGCGCTGACGGCAAAAAACAAGCCCACGCCGTGGGCCCCGTGCTCGACGGTGTGCCGCCACCACCAGCCCCACTGGGCCCGCACCACCCAAACGTGAAAGGCCACCACGCCTAAAATGGCAAGTCCCCGGAGCGCATCCAGTCCGGGATTGCGCATCGCTCCCGGCCCGGTGTCGCCGTGGTTCACCGTTGCCCCTCTCCTTCCTTTCGCAGGGTAAACGCGCCACGTCGGCGGTGTCAATTGGGTGGCCAGAGCCGGGGGATCGACCGCACTGCAATGGGGATACTGGGCCAGGGAGGGGAGAGCATGGCCCTATGGGCAAAGCGACTGGCGGCGGCGCTTTTGGCCTGGGTGGGCGTCGCAGGCGCAACGGTTCCGGTGCGGGCGGCCGCGGCTCCGCCGGCATTGAGCGCACGGGCCGCCGTGCTCATCGATGCCCGTACCGGCGCCATCCTGTACGAGAAAGACGCCTTTCGGCAGATGGACCCCGCCAGTCTGACCAAGATGATGACCGCCTACTTGGTGATTCGGCACGGAAATCTGGGGCGGACCGTCACAGTGTCCAAGGCGGCGGCCCAGGTGGGGGGATCCCGCATGCACCTGGACGCTGGGGATGAATACACCGTGCACGACCTGTTGAGGGGGCTACTGGTGCGATCCGGCAACGATGCCGCCGTGGCCCTGGCGGAGGCAGAGGCCGGGACGGTGGAACGATTCGTGGCGCAGATGAACATGACGGCCCAGGCGTTGGGAGCGTTCAACACCCAGTTCGAGAACCCCAATGGGCTGACAGCGCCGGGCCACGTGTCCACGGCCTACGACCTGGCTCTGATCGCCCGCGCCGCCCTCAACCTGCCCGAATTCCGAGAGATCGTGCGGCAGCGCGAAGTAGCCGTGACCGAACTTCGGCGCGGGCGGCGTCGCGTGTTGCACAACACCAACCTTTTACTCGAGGCCTTTCCCGGCGCCGACGGGGTCAAGACCGGAACCACCACGGCTGCTGGTAAGTGTCTTGCGGCCTCCGCCACGCGCGAGGGCCAGCAGCTGATCGCCGTGGTCCTGAAAAGTCGCGACCGCTGGCAGGATGCGGCGCGCCTGTTGCAGTGGGGCTTCGACTACTGGCAGACGGTGCAAGCGGTGGCTCCCGGACAGCCGTGGGGAACCGTGGCCGTCCGCGACGGCCTCCGCCCGTCCGTGGCGGCCGTGGCGGCCCGGGCGGTGTGGACCGTCCTGCCTCGCGGGGAGGAGCCCACGGTGCGCGTGGTGTTGCCGGCCACGGTGCAGGCGCCGGTGGCCCGGGGCCAGCGTCTGGGCCAGGTGGCCGTGCTCTCGCCGGTGGAACCCGTCGCGCGCAGCCCTTTGGTGGCGGCAGAGGCCGTACGGTCGAGAGGGTGGTGGTCCTGGTGGGTCCACTGGCTCGGATGGCTCAACTACGGCGACGGGGCGGGCTGACGGCCCGCCCCGCCATCTACCCCCGGAAATCCGGCCGCCCGTAAGTCAGGAGTTGCTTTAACGTGACCAACCGCCAGCCGCGGGCTTGGAGCCCGGACAAGATGGCCGGCAGGGCTTGGTCGGTCTGGCGACAGGTGTCGGAGGCGTGAAGGAGGATGATGTCGCCAGGAAAGGCCCGATCTACCACGCGGCGGACGATGGTCTGGACGCCAGGATTCATCCAGTCGCGGGAATCGGTGCCCCAGGTCACCGTGGTGTAACCCAAGGATCGCGCGGCGCGGATGGAGGTAGGAGAAAAGTCCCCGTTGGGCGGGCGGATGAAGGTGGGCTTCTGTCCACTCAAGGCCCGCAACACCGCGTCGGCCCGGCGAATGTTATCGACCACGCCTTGGTAGGAGAGCTGCGAGAAGTTGACATGAGCCCAGCCGTGGGACTCGATTTCATACCCGGCTTGGGCCATTTGCCGCACCAGTTGCGGGTTTTGGGCCGCCCACGGGCCCGAGAGGAAGAACGTGGCCGGGACGTGGTCATGCTCTAAGATCGCCAAGATCTTGGGCGGCATGCGCGTGCCCCATGAGATGTCAAACGTCAATGCCACCACTTTGTCTTGGGTAATGACTTGGCGCAGGCTATATCGGTCCTGCGGCGGAAGCGGTGCCGCGCGGCCCTGACCTCCGAGGGCCACCACCAAGGCCGCGACGGCGGCGAGGACCGCCCCCACGGCCGCGCGCCGGATCCACGGCGCATGAGCGCGGGTCATGCCATCTCCTCCTTTGCTTTGGCTTCTTACTCTTTCCTTCTTGCTTCATTTGCTTCTCTTGCTTCTCTTGCTTCTCTTCTTGGGGAAGCAAAAGGACTTCGTACCTGCGCCGGGACCGCTGATGGCGTCGGGAGGCCATGGAGACCCCAGCGACGTCACGCCGCTTTGTGGCAGGCGGGCCGAGTCCGCAGGGCGGGGGGCGCGCGCCGCACTGCAGGGACGCGCCACCGAATGCCGGGCCCCAGGCGGTCCTTCGGCATGCCTTTGGGCGCGGGAAAATTCTTCCGCCCGCGGCAGGATCGGCGGGAGGGCATCGGGAATCTTCTCTGCCGGATGCCCAAGCCCGTCCCCGGCTAGCGTCTGGGGTAAAGTCGGCGATTATGCGCGCCCGGGACGGGTTTTGCTGGGGACGCGGGAACCCCGGCCGAAAGAGGAGGGAGTCGGGCATGCCGGGCCGATGGATGTGGGCCTATCCGAACTTTGTGCGGCTTTGGGCAGGCCAGACCTTGTCGCTGGCCGGCGACGCCTTCACTGAGGTGGCTCTGACGGTGTGGGCCTTGCGGCTCGGCCACGGGTCGGGGTTGGCCGTGGGCACCATGTTGCTCGCCGCCAGCGTCCCACGGATAGGGCTCGGGTGGTTGGTGCCGCTGGTCATCGACCGTTGGGACAAGCGCCGATTGATGTGGTGGGCAGACGCGGCGCGGGCGGCGGTGGTGGCGGCCATCCCGTTTCTCCCCGGCCTTGGAGCTATGTGGGCAGCAGTGTTTGGGGTACAGGCCTTGGGCATGTTCTACCTGCCGGCGGTCCGCGCGGTGGCGCCGGAAACGGTGCCGACGACGCAGATCCCGGCGGCTACTGCTGCGTTGGCCGCCAGTCAAGCCGCCGCTCAGATTGCCGGCTTTGTGTTGGCAGGAGCCGTGGTGTGGCGATGGGGGCCGACGGTGGCGTTTTGGGCCGACGCCGCCAGTTACCTCGTCTGCGGGGCCAGTGTATGGACTCTGACCCTCGACCGGCGGGTATGGCAGCCGCGGCCGGGGCCGACCGGCGATGGCTTTGTCCAGGAATTGCGGGAAGGGCTGGCCTACCACCTCCGGGAACCCCGCGTGCTGCACTTGTTGGCGGTGTCGGCGTGGGCAGGGCTGGCCCTAAACGGGTTGACGGTGCTGGGCGCCGTCGCGGTGTTGCGGCTTTGGCACGAGACTCCGGGCTTCTACGGCCTATTGATGGCGGCCATGGCGGGGGGCTTTTTGTTCGGCAGTACCGGATTCAGCCGATGGCACCCAAAAGGGCGCTACGGGTGGTGGATCGCGGGAGGGCTCGGGTTGGGCGGAGGCCTGTCGGTGGCCTTGGCCTGGACGCCTTCTCCGTGGGCCGCGGCCGCGCTGTTCGGGGGTATGGGCTGGAGTAACGCGGCGTTTCTCTTGCCCATGCGCAGCTGGATCGGGCAGGTGGTGCCCCTGGAATATCGCGGACGGGTTTACGCTACCCGGTCGGTGGTTTTGGCCGCTGCTGGCGCGCTGTCGGCCGTAGCCGGGGGATGGCTGGCCCAGGTGGCCGGGGTGCGCCTGGGCCTCGAGGTCCTCGGCGCGACCCTGGTCGGCGCAGGGTGGTACGCCTGGCGCGTCCCCGCCATTCGAGCCATCGCCGTCCCTGCCTGGACCGGAGGGCCGTCTCGGCCGGCGACCGGGAATGACTGAACGCGACCGCCGGTCGGCGCGCGGGCAGTGGGCCGTGGGTCTTTCCTGGGGGCGGGCCGCAGCCGGCCCGGCCGTGGCTGCCTTGTGGAGCGCGCCGCACCCGCCATGGCGGGTCCTCGGCACCGTTTTGTTCCTGATGGCTGCAGCTTCCGATGCCCTAGATGGGTGGCTGGCACGCAGTGGGCGGTCCACCACTGCCTGGGGGGCGTACCTGGACCCGGTGGCCGACAAGATCCTGGTCTTGGGCGGAGCTTTGGCCCTGGTTTCGGCGGGGCGGTTCGGTCTTTGGCAACTGTATCCGTGGTTGGTCCGAGAATTGGCCGTCACGGGGCTGCGCGCGCTTCGGCCGCAGGGGCAGCTCTTGGCGGCCAGCCGGTGGGCCAAAGTCAAGATGGCGGCGCAGGTGGCGGCGTTGGCGGCGGCGGCGCTTTGGCCGGGCCGGTGGAGCGAGGGACTGTGGGCCGTGGCCACGGCGTTGACGCTCTTCAGCGGGGCGCAGTATCTCTGGACGGGCCGAGGGCTGGCAGCGGCTGGCGAGGCCGGCAACGATTGACGCCGCGACGCCGTTCGACGTATGGTATACTGCTTTCAACTTCGCCCTGCCCGATTCGGGGACGCGGATTTGCAGGAAAAGCCGGACCAATATGCCGGTTTGCAATCCCCTGCCGAAGGCCGACCCGGGGCTGGGGCCGGAAAGGGTGAGTGGGTGAAGCTTTCGGTCAAACAGATTGTGGTCATGGCCCTGACGTTCCTCCTGACGGTGGGAATCCTGCGCCTGGGCCAGTGGCTGTATACCCAGTCGGCCATCGACGCTCCGCTGTTGCAAGCGGTGCGGGCCGTGCCGGGTGTCCAGAGCGCCACCTGGCTCAATCCGGACACGTTGACCATCGCCCTTTCGCCTTCTGCCGACCTCATGGCGACCTATGAAGCGGTGAAGCTGAGGGCCAGCGCGCTGGGGATGACGGTGACCCCGGTGGTGGCGCCGGGCCGTCCTGACGCGGTGCTGCGCCAACTGGACAACCAGATCCACTTTGCCGTGGCCCAAGGGGAGGCCACCGGGCAGTACGTTGCGATGGACCAAGCCATCTTGGCCATGGCCCGCGCCCGTGGAGTCACGGCCTCCGTGGAGTTGGGGCAGAGTCATCTCTTCATTACCCTCCGGCGCGGTGCGGCGTACTACTTTGAGGTGTTGCCGGTGGCGCTGGGAGGAGGCGGGGCGCATGGCTAAGGAGATGGCAGTGGCTGCGGGGCTCGGAGTCCTCGCATTCTTGGGGTGGAGCGGGGTCGATATCTGGCCGGTGGTCTTGCTGTTGGCGCTGGTGGGGCTGGTGATGGCCGTAGCGTGGTACCAGCACTGGCTGCCGCGGCCCGGCCGGCGGGTAGAGGCCGCAAGGCAATTGGTCACCTTTGACGACATCGGCGGGCAGGCGACGGCCAAACAAGAATTAAAGGAAGCGCTCCAATTCCTGTTGCACCCCGATGCCACGGAGCGGCTCGGCATCCGGCCTTTGAAGGGCATCCTTTTGACGGGTCCTCCCGGCACCGGGAAGACCCTCTTGGCTAAAGCCGCCGCTAGTTTTACGGGTTCGGCGTTTTTAGCCGCCTCCGGGTCGGAATTTGTAGAGATGTATGCCGGGGTGGGCGCGCAGCGGGTCCGCCAACTGTTTGCCGAGGCGCGGCGTTTGGCCCGACGCGAAGGGCGTGGCAGCGCCATCGTCTTCATCGATGAGATCGAAGTCATGGCCGGCAAGCGGGGACAGCACCACAGCCATCTGGAGTACGACCAGACCTTAAACCAGCTACTGGTGGAAATGGACGGCATGACGGTGCACGATGATGTGCGCCTGTTGGTCATGGCCGCTTCCAACCGCGCCGACCTGCTAGATCCGGCGTTGTTGCGCCCAGGCCGATTCGACCGGGTGGTGCGCGTCGACCTGCCTGATTGGCAGGGGCGGTTGCAGATCCTCCGCCTGCACACCCGCAACAAGCCGTTGGCCGAGGACGTGGACCTCGAGCGGATCGCCCGCGAAACCTTTGGCTTTTCCGGTGCCCACTTGGAGAGCGTCTGCAACGAGGCGGCCATCTTGGCCTTTCGCGAGGGTGCGCGGGAGATCTGCATGGAGCACCTGAAGAACGCCGTAGACAAGGTGCTGTTGGGCGAGAAGCTCGACCGCACCGTGCAGCGGCAAGAGCGGGAACGGGTGGCTGTGCACGAAAGCGGCCACGCTGTCATCGGCGAACGCCTTCAACCCGGATCGGTGGCCTCCGTGACCATCGTCCCGCGGGGCATGGCGCTGGGGTTCGTGCGCCCAGCGCCCGAGCCTGACCGCTGGTTGAAAACCGACGCCGAGTTGCGGGCCGAAATCGCGGTGCTGTTGGCCGGATCGGCGGCCGAACGCCTGATCCTGGGCGAGGCCAGTACCGGCGCCGCGAACGACTTCGAGAAGGCATGGGAACTCGCCCGGCAGATGGTGCTGGCGGGACTGTCTTCGCTCGGCGTGGTCCAGGCCGAGGCGTTGTCTCCGGAAGCCCTGTATCGCGCCGTGCAGGAGATCCTGTCGGCGGAAACGGCGCGCGTGGAGGCGTTGGTGGAACGCGACCGCGCGCAGATCTGGGCCCTGAGTCGACGGCTCTTGGAAGAGGAGACCGTAGGCGGCGAGGCGGTGCGGGCGCTGGTCTCGCCCGACGTGGCCTAAAGGCGTGCCTACCCTTCCATCCCCCCGCGTCCCGGTTTTCGGGGCCGGGGGTTTTCGCTTCGCGGTCGGGGAGGTCTAAAAGTTTCCCAGGATGTTGGTGACAGAATCGGATATACTTGGGATGACGGGGGCGTGCCGGTGATTACGCAGGCGGCAGTGATAGCGGTCGGAGATGAGGTGTTGCATGGCGAGACCATCAACACCAATGCGGCGTATTTGGCCCAGCAGCTGATTGCCCACGGCGTGCGCGTGGCCTACCACCTGACGGTCGGCGACGACCGGAAGCAGGTGGCCGAGGGCGTGCAGCGGGCGTTGGAGGCCGTGGATCTGGTGCTGGTGGTGGGAGGGCTCGGGCCGACCCATGACGACATCACGGCCGAGGCCGTGGCCCAAGCCGTCGGGGCCTCGTTGGTGTTCAGCCCCACCGTCGACGCCTGGATCCGAGCCCGACACGGCACCGGACCGGGGCGCGAGGCCTCCATCCGCCGCCAGTCTACCGTCATCCAGGGTGCCGACCTCCTCCGAAACCCGCGTGGAACGGCCCCAGGCCAGCGGTTGGCGGTGGGTTCCCGGTGGGTGGTACTGTTGCCGGGACCACCTCGGGAGATGCAAGCCATCTTTGAGACCCATCTTTCCCCTTGGTTGGCCGGATTGGGACAGCCAGCGGTCCTGCGCGACACCTGGACCAGCTACGAATGGGGCGAGTCGGCAGTGGCCCATCTGGTGTCCGAGTTGGTACACGGCCAGCATCCGCGTGTCGGGCTGTACGCCAGTCCGGGGGTGGTGGAGATTCGGCTGGAAGGCCAGGCCGATATCGGGCCCGGGCAAAGCCTGGTCGTGGCCCGCGCCGGGGCGTGGCTGGTCGGCCGCTTTCCGGGACGGCTGTATCACCACGCCCGCCAGGCTCCGTTGGCCACTTGGATCGTCGAAGCCCTTCAACGTCGCGGGTGGCGCATCGGCGTCATGGAGTCATTGACCGGCGGGCTGGTGGCTTCGCGGTTGATCGAGGTGCCAGGCGCCTCGACCGTGCTGCCGATGGCAGTGGTGGCTTACAGCGATGCCGCCAAGGTAGCCATGGGCGTACCGGCCGCGACGGTCGAACGGTACGGAGCCGTTAGTCCCCAGGTGGCCGCTGCCATGGCCCAAGCCGCTCGCGATCGGGCTGGCGCCGACCTGGGATTGAGCACCACAGGCTATGCCGGGCCGGGAGGGGGTACCGCGCGCTATCCGGTGGGAACCTATTTTGTTGGCATCGCGTGGGGCGAAGGCGTGCGCGTTCGCCGACGGCAGCTCGGTGTCGAACGCCAGGGGGTCCGTGCCGGCGCGACCGAGCTGGCTTTGGCGCTGTTGTGGGAGACGCTGCAACACCCCTGGCCCCCCATGCTGGCCCAAGACCGTTGATAATTAAAGGAGCAGTGCATGATCAACACCGAAACCCAATCGTTTCAAGGCATGGGGTTGTCTCAACCGGTTCTTCGCGCCCTGGCGGAGATGGGGTTCGAGGAGCCTTCTCCCATTCAAGCCCGCACCATTCCGCTGATTCTCAGTGGGCGTGACCTCATCGGGCAAGCCCAGACCGGCACCGGAAAAACCGCCGCCTTCGGGGTGCCGGTGGTCGAGCGCTTGGATCACCGCTCGCGCCGGGTGCAGGCCCTGGTCCTGGTGCCGACTCGCGAGTTGGCCATTCAAGTCGCCGAAGAGATTACGCGCATCGGGCGTTTTGCCGGAGTCAAGGTGGTACCCATCTACGGCGGCCAGTCGTACGATCGCCAGATTCGCGCGCTCGAGCACGGAGCCCAGGTGGTCATCGGGACCCCCGGCCGGGTCATCGACCATTTGAAGCGCGGCACCTTAAAGCTCGACCAAGTCCGGATGGTGATCCTGGACGAGGCCGACGAGATGCTCGACATGGGGTTTATCGACGATGTCGAGTTCATCCTGCAAAACGTGCCCGCTGAGCGGCAGACGCTCTTGTTCTCCGCCACGGTGCCGGAACCGGTCGCGCGCTTGGCGCGCCGGTACCTCAAAGACCCCGAGCACGTGGCCATCAACCCGGAGCGCTTGACTGTCCCGTTGATCGAACAGGTCTACTACGAAGTTCGCGAGCACGAGAAGCTGGACGCCTTGAGCCGCATTCTGGATATGGAGGGCGCCGAGCGGGCCATCGTCTTCTGCCGCACCAAGAAACGGGTGGATGAGCTGGCGGAGGGCCTTCAGGCCCGCGGCTATTCCGCCGAAGCCATCCACGGCGACCTCAACCAAGTCCAGCGCAACCGGGTGATGAAGCGCTTTCGGGAGGGCGGCAGCGAGATCCTGGTGGCCACCGATGTCGCCGCGCGGGGACTCGACATCGAAAACGTGACCCACGTCATCAACTACGACCTGCCGCAAGACGCCGAAGGCTATGTCCACCGCATCGGGCGCACCGGCCGGGCCGGCCGCAGCGGGACTGCTATCACGCTGGTGCACCCGCGCGAGTTTCGGCAGTTGCGCCAGATGGAGCGCATCCTGCGCATCCGCTTGACCCGGCGGCCGCTGCCGACACCGGCCGACGTGGCCGAAAAGCAGCGGGAGGCGCTCAAGCAGCGGTTGGCGGAAGAGGTGGAGCGCGGAGTGCTGCCGGAGTACCAAGAACTGGTGCTCCAGTTGGCCCAGTCCTATGATTCCGTCGACATCGCCGCCGCCGCCCTGCGCCTTTTGGTCGACAAGGGGCGGGAACCGGCCCCGGCGCTGGAATTTGGGGAGACCGGTGCCGAGCCGGGGATGGTGCGCCTGTTCCTCAACCTCGGGCGCGCCGACCGCATTACGCCTGCCGATGTGGTGCGGGGGTTGGCCGAAGGGGCGGGGATTTCGGGTGCCGTCATCGGCCTCATCGACATCTATGACCGCTTCACCTTCGTGGAGATGCCGCAAGAAGCGGCGGCTAAGGTGCTGCGGGCCCTGCCGGCCATCGTCATCCGGGGCAAGTCGGTGAACATGGAGCCGGCGCGGCCGCGCGCCTGATAGCGGGTCGGGCGCGGCCCGTCCCGGGGGAGAGATTGGAGAGGAGACCATGGAACGAGAAAAGGCGCTGGACTTGGCCCTGGCCCAAATCGAGAAGCAGTTCGGCAAGGGCTCGATCATGCGCCTAGGAGAGGGGTCGGCGGGGATGACGGTCGAGGTCATCCCCACCGGGTGCCTGCCGCTGGACCTGGCCTTGGGGGTCGGCGGGCTACCTCGCGGGCGCGTGGTGGAAATTTTCGGACAAGAGTCGTCGGGAAAGACCACCGTGGCCCTCCACGCCATCGCCGAGGCGCAGCGGTCTGGCGGCATTGCCGCCTTCATCGATGCCGAACATGCTTTAGACCCGAACTACGCCCAGCGCTTGGGCGTGCAGCTAAAGGACCTGCTCATTTCCCAGCCCGACACCGGAGAGCAGGCGCTGGAAATCGCGGAGGCGTTAGTGCGGTCCGGCGCGGTGGACATCGTCGTGGTCGACTCGGTAGCCGCGTTGGTGCCGCGGGCCGAAATTGAAGGCGAGATGGGCGACGCTCACGTAGGGCTGCAGGCGCGCCTGATGTCCCAGGCCCTGCGCAAACTGACTGGCGCCATCGCCAAGTCTAAGGCGGTGGCGGTGTTCATCAACCAGCTGCGGGAAAAGGTAGGAGTGATGTTCGGCAATCCCGAAACGACCCCCGGGGGGCGCGCGTTGAAGTTTTACGCCTCCATGCGCTTGGAGGTCCGCCGCGTGGACAGCATCAAACAAGGTAATGAGGTCGTGGGCAGTCGCACGCGGGTCAAGGTGGTCAAGAACAAGCTGGCCCCGCCGTTCAAGCAGGCGGAGTTCGACATCCTGTACGGCGAGGGCATCTCCCGCGAGGGCAGCCTCATCGATTTGGCGGTGGACCTGGGGTTGGTGCAAAAGAGCGGCGCCTGGTACGCCTATGGCGACCTCCGTCTGGGACCAGGCCGCGACAACGCCCGCGACTACCTCAAGGCCAACCCCGACCTCGGGCGGGAGATCGAGGGGCGAATCCGACAGCAGGTGCTCGGCGTGGCCCCGACTCCGGTGGGCGGCGATGGCTGATTCGGACCGGCAGGACGGGGAAGCGCTCTGGTGGCCTACCGTGTTGGGATGGCTGGCGCGCCGCCGCTTGACCCGGCGCGAGGTGGCGGCGCGCCTGGAACGCCACGGGGTGCCGCCTGCCCTCCGCCACCGCTTGGTGACCCGGTTGGTCGAGGAGGGGTGGATCGACGAAGTCGACCACGCCAAGGCCGTGGCGCAGGCGGTGGTCGAGCGCGGGCGCGGGCCCGCTCAGGTCTGGGAAGCCCTCGCTCGGCGGGGGTTTGACCGCCCGACCATTCGCCGCGTGATGCAAGAGCTCGCAGAGACGGTCTGCTGGCGAGCGGTTGCCGAAAGCGTTGCGGCGCGCTACGATAGGAACGATGTCCGCGAGCGCCGGCGCCTGGCCCAGAAATTAGATCGGATGGGGTTCAGCACTGCCGTGATCGAGGCGATGCTGGAAGCTCAGGGCGCGCCCCCACCGCCGAGCGGCCCTTTCCGCCAACCGACTTTACCGTCGCCGGGGGGGCCGGCATACTATGTGGGGAAAAGGGCGGGGCCGGAAGCGATTGGGGAGCAGGAAGGGGTGCCTAGGGATGAACATGCCGGCTACGGGATGGGGAAACACGATCCGGGGGTTGGGCGCGATGATCGCCGTGATGATGCGCTACCCCGAGATGAGTAGCGTGCAGTACCTCCCCGAAGACGGAACCTTGACCATGGTGTTCATGCTCCGTCGCAGCCTATCCGACAGAGAATGGGCGACGTTTGCGGCGACCGCCTGCGAACTCCTGGAGACCTATCGCCATCTGACCGGCACCCTCCCGACGGTGCTCGAAGTCCGCCGGACCTCCGTCGACCAGTCCACCTTGGTAGAGGTGGTGCGCGATGTCCAAACGGTCTCGGTGGAAGAGGCGGGGATGTTGATCGAGGTCCTTCGGGACCAATACGGCGGCGATCTGGTCGCCGATCCCCACGAGCTTCTCGAAGAGGACATGATCGTTCAAGAAGAAAACATCCAGGCCAACCTGGAGGCACTGAAAAAAGCGGCCTCCGGACAACTGGTGGCCTTGCGGGACGATGGCCGGGTGATGGTATACAAGACCTAAAGGGCTCTCACGGGCATCGGGTCCCGGCACCCGCTCCGAAGGCGTTGCCACCCGATGGGTCCGGCGGGACGGGAAGGATCCCAGGCACATGAGGATACTGTTCGTTGGAGACGTGGTCGGCCGCGTGGGGCGCCGCATGGTCAAAACCTGGGTACCCTATTGGCGGGAGCGCGAAGCGGTCGACTTGGTGGTGGCCAACGCCGAAAACGCCGCCGGAGGCAATGGGCTGACCCATGAGGTCATGGATGAACTCTTGAGCGCAGGCGTGGACGTCCTGACCTCTGGCAACCACATCTTCGACAAAAAAGAGGTCTTCCAGTTCATTGACGACGTGCCGGTGCTGCTAAGACCCTTAAACCTCCCCGACGGCACGCCGGGTCATGGCTACGTGGTGGTCACGGCCGGCGCCGTGCCGGTGGCCGTTATCAACGTCGCCGGGCGCGCGTTCATGCCCTTTCAATACGGCGACCCCTTCGCGGCGGTCGACGCGGTATTGGCCGAGCTGGCGAGCGAGGTGCGGGTGGTGGTGGTCGACTTTCACGCCGAGACCACCTCGGAAAAAGTGGCCATGGGCTTTTATTTAGCCGGCCGCGCATCTGCGGTGCTCGGCACCCACACGCACGTGCAGACGGCCGACGAGCGCCTGTTGAATCCGGGCACGGCCTATTTGACCGACGTGGGCATGACTGGGCCGCGCGACTCGGTGATCGGCGTCAAACCCGAGCTCGTGATCCACAAGCTTCGCACCCAGTTGCCGACCCGTTTCGAAACAGCAGGCGGGCCGGGCCAATTTGCCGCGGCGGTGGTGGACGTCGAACCGGCGACCGGTCGGGCCACGGCCATTCGCCGCATCCTGGAATGGGAGACGTAAGGCTGGTAGGGAAAGGGGGATCCCAGGTGTCCCGGCCATGGCTGGTAGCCGATGGGCATGTCGACAGCCTCGGGGACGTGGTGCTCGGGCGGCGGCGCCTGGGCCAGGCGGGCAAGGGCCAGTGGGATGCCCCCCGCAGCCAGTCCGCCAACGTGCGCCTGCAGACTCTGGCCTGTTGGGTGGAACCCCGGTATAAACCCGAACGCGCCCTCGCTCAGTTGTTGGCCTTGGTGGAGGCTTTTTGGGAGGAGGTGGAGGTGACGCCTGGGGTGCGGGCGATCACCCGGGCCCAGGATCTGGAGGCGTTGACGGCCGATGGCGCCTACGGTTGGTTGCTTGCGGTGGAGGGCGTGGACGGGCACGCGGCGACGCTGTCGGGACTGCGGCTGCTGTTCCGGTTGGGCGTTCGCCTCTTGAGCCTGACCTGGAACGAGCGCAACGGGCTGGCCGATGGCGCCGGCGAGGACCCCGGGGGCGGTGGACTCAGTCGAGCCGGCCGAGCCTACGTCCGGGAAATGAACCGCCTGGGGATGGTGGTGGACGTGGCTCACCTCGCGGAGGCCGGATTCTGGGATGTCCTCGACCTCTCCGAGCGCCCGGTGCTGGCCTCCCATGCCAACTGCTGGACGTTGGCCCCGCATCCCCGCAACCTACGCGACCGGCAGCTTAGGGCGTTGGCCCGACAGGGTGGGATGGTGGGTCTCACCTTTGTGCCCGAGTTCTTAGGCGGGACGCCCAGCGTGGACCGGGTGGTCGACCACGTCCTCCACGTGTTGGATGTGGTGGGCGACGACCGCCATGTGGGATGGGGCTCCGACTTTGATGGGGTGGAGGTGCCGGTCCCGGGCTTGGCCTCGGTGGCTGACGTTCCTCGATTGGCCGAGCGCATGCTCGAGCGCGGGCTGTCCGAGACCACCGTGGCGCGCGTGATGGGCGAGAACCTGATGGCATTTTGGCAACAAGCCTTGCCGTAGGCGGGGCGTCACCGGGCCACCCGGTTCGGCGCCCCGGCCGGAAAGCCAGAGAGGAGGCACCGATGGAGGTTCGCGTATTAGAAGGCGACCCGTGGGCCGTACCGGCCGATGTGCTGGCCCTGGGAGGATTTGAAGACGAAGGGCTCAAGGGCGGCCTTGAGCGCGTCAACCAGGAGTTGGGCGGGGTGTTGGCGGAAGCCTTGGCCCGGCGCGAGTTCGAGCCCAAGCCGCTCAAAACGTGGAGTACATACACGCTCGGGCGCCTTCTGGCCCGCCAGGTGGTGGTGATCGGGCTTGGGCGGCAAAGCGAATTCGATGCCCACAGCCTGCGCCGGGTGGCTGGGAAATTGGCCCAAGAATGTCAACGCTTGAAGGCGGAAACGGTGGTGTTCGCCGTCCCGGCCGCGCGCATGAGCGTCGGGGAGGCGGCGCAAGCCGTGACAGAGGGGCTGATGGTCGGGGGATGGCGCTTTGCCGGTTATCAGCGCGATCCTGAGCCGGTGGTGTCCCCGCGGTTTGCCTTGGCGTTTGCCGCCGGGGAACGCCGCGCCGCCGAAGAGGGGGTCCGCGTAGGGCGGATCGTCGCCGAAGCCCAAAACCTGACCCGGGAACTGGGCTGGCGGCCTTCCAATCTCTTGTATCCCGAGCTTTTGGCCAAAGAGGCCGTTCGCGTGGCCCATGCCAGCGGACTCGAGGTCGAAGTGTTGGACGAGAACCGGTTGGCGGAATTGGGCATGGGCGGGATTTTAGCCGTGGGGCAAGGCAGTCAACACCCGCCGCGGCTGGTGATCCTGCGCTACCGCGGGTCCAAGCCCCAGACGCTGGCCCTGGTGGGCAAGGGGATCACCTTCGACAGCGGGGGCATCAGCCTCAAGCCGGCCCAAGGGATGGAAGAGATGAAGTACGACATGCTGGGCGCCGCTGCAGTGCTAGGGGCCATGTCGGCCATCGCCGCGCTCAAGCCCTCCATCAACGTGGTGGGGCTTATGGCCTTGGCGCAAAACATGCCCTCAGGCAGCGCCTACAAGCCCGGCGACGTAGTGCGGACCTTCACCGGAAAAACCATCGAGATTCGCAACACCGACGCCGAAGGGCGGGTGGCCTTGGCCGATGCCGTGGGCTACGCGGCGCACCTCGGGGTAGACTGGATTGTGGAGGCCTCGACCTTGACCGGCGCGGCCATCATCGCTTTGGGGCACGAGGCCGCTGCCCTCATCGCCACCGACCAGCTCTTGGCGGGCGAGGTGGTTGCGGCGGCGGAAGAGGCGGGGGAGCGGGTGTGGCAGCTGCCTGCCTACCCCGAATACAAAGAGCTCTACAAGTCGCCCCTGGCCGACCTCAACAACTCCCCTGGCCGCGACGCCGGTACCATCGCCGGCGGGCTCATCGTCTCGGAATTCGCGGAAGGGAAGCCCTTTGCCCATCTGGACATCGCCGGCACCGCCTGGACGAAGGCCGGTCCGCTCAACGCCCAAGACCAGGGAGCGACCGGCAGCATGGTGCGCACCTTCGTGCGGCTGGCCCACCGGCTGAGTCGAGACCTGGCCTAGCCCCACCGGCGCGGGCGGCATGCCGCCCGCGCCTACCGGGCGCGCCGGTGCCGCCAGAGGTAGACCAGCCAGCCCACTGCAGCCACGCCTGCAGCTGCTGCGAACAGGTGGGAGAGGTGGCTTAGGGTGCCGCTCGACTGCCCCACTATCCAGCCCACGTAGGTGAACAGCACCGTCCAAGGCAAGGCCCCCAGTGCAGAGAAGAGGAGAAACCGGCCGCGCGGCATGGCTGCGACTCCGGCCGGCAACGAGATGTAGGTGCGCACGCCCGGCAAAAGGCGCCCCAACAGCACCGCTCCGTCGCCGTGACGCCGAAACCAGCGCTCGGCGCGGTCGAGTTCATGGGGGCGGAGGCCGACGTACCGGCCCCACCGCTCTAACAGCGGGCGGCCGCCGTAGCGCGCAAGCTCATAGCCGGCCCATCCGCCGAAAAGACTGCCTACCAACGCCACCACGACCGCCTCGACAAAGGTGGCCCGACCGTGCGCCACCAGGTATCCGGCAAACGGCAGGATGACCTCCGAAGGCAGGGGGAGATAGGCGCTTTCGAGGAACATCCCCACGCCGACTCCCACCAACCCCCAGGTCAGGACCCGGTCGGTGATCGCCAACACCCAATGCATCGACTGTCGCTCCTCCCTCGCCTCGCCCGGAGCTCGTGGGCTGGAGACGCCCTCAAGGCCAGGCCTCGATCCGCCAGGGGCGCGGCCGCCGGCGCCGACGCCGTCCCCACCACCCGATCCCGAGGCCAGCCAGCGCCAGGGCCGCCGGCCAATCCCGCCACCGCCACGACGCCGGCGGGCGGGCCGGGTCGGTTTGGGCTGCCACCAGCGGAACCGCGCCCAGGGGCTGGCCGTCGACCGATACCATCAGCCGACCGACGGTCTGACCCCGGCGAACCGGCGCGGTTGCGGGCACCGTGGGGTCCAGGCGCCAGCGGACCGCGACCGTCTGCCCGCGAGGCGCAAGGTATACCAAGGTCTGGCCGGCCGCAACGGGGACAGCGCGACTGCCCAACGTCAAGGCCGGTAGGGCCGTCCGGGGGCCGACGACGGGATCGGGTACAAACTGGGTAAACCCCCACCGCAAAAGGTGCTCGGCGTCTGGCCACAGGCCTTGGGGGGTGTCGTGCAGCAACACGGCGATCAAGAGCACGCCATGCTGCTCGGCTGCGGCCACAATGGTCTCATCGGCCTCGACGGTATACCCGAGCTTGATGCCCACAGCGCCAGGAAAGTCGTACAGCAGGCGATTTTGATTGTAATAGACGCGCGGCTTGGGGTCCGGCGGTAACGTGGTGGTGCGTAGCGCCACCACCTTCCGGAAGATGGGGTTTTGCATGGCGTGTTCTGCAATCACGGCCATGCCCAAGGCCGTGACCACATGATTGGGGTCGGGTAACCCGCTCGGGTTGGTGAAGTGAACGCCGGGCGCGTGCCAACGTTGGGCGGTGGCGTTCATGAGCCGGACAAAGGCCGGTACCGATCCCGATACCGTCTCGGCCACGGCCCAGGCGGCGTCGTTGCCCGAGACCAGCATCATGCAATCCACCACGGCTGGCATCGGCAGGGACTCCCCGGCCCGAAGGTAACAGCTCGACCCAGGCTGGTTCTGCGCCGCCTGGCTCACCCGGACCGTGCGCGTCCAGCCATCGCGGATGGCGAGGTAGGCGGTCATGATCTTGGTGATGGAAGCGGGATACAATGGTTGAAGGGCGTTTCGGCTGTACAGCACCTGACCGGTTTGGCCGTCGACCAACACCGCCGCCGTCGCCGAAAGCGACGGGGGAGTAGGCGGCCCCGCAGTGGCCGCCCGCACCGGCGGTGCACTGGCCACCCACAGGACCGCCGTAACGACGACAAACCAGGCACGACGCCAACCGGGAAAAATACGCCCCATCCCCCATCTGCCCGCATGGGCGATGGTATTGTATCATGCGGGTGCTGCCGCCGAAAAGGCTCGGCGGCTGCCTTGGGACCGCAGCAGGAAAGGATTGGGACGAGCGCGAATGATCCTCCCCATAGAGGCCTTGGGGAGTCGGGTCGACGGGCGAAAGGAGTCGGGGTTGGGCACACGCAGCGGGTTCCGAGATCGATTCGAGCGACCGGGTTGGGACGAGGCGGTGGCGGAGTGGATCTCGTGGGTCTTCAACCCCATCGCTTACTGCACGGCGTTTCTGGCCGCCTTGACAGCGCGCCACCCCGAGTGGTGGACAGCCACAGCCGTCTTGTGGGGGTTCTTGGCCGTGGCCCCCGGCGTGTTGTTGTGGTGGGGCGTGCAGCGGGGTTGGTGGTCAGACTTCGACGTCTCCCAACTGGGAGAGCGGCGTACCTACATGCCGTGGGTGGTGGTGCTGGGAGCCGGGGCCGTGGTGGCGGCCTGGGTGGGCCACTTCCCGCCGCTGCTACGATTTACGGCCGGGAGCATCTTATTATGGCTGGCCTTGTCGACTTTCATCGGCCGGCGGTGGAAGATCTCCCTGCACGTCGGTGGAGCCACCGGTATCCTGTGGCTGACGGCCGTGGCGTTCGGCGCCGTGTGGGGGGCCATGCTGCTCTGGGTGCCGTGGGCCGTGGGGTGGGCCCGCCTGCGGCTTAATCGGCACACGCCGGCCCAAGTGTGGGCCGGGGCCCTCGCCGGGACGGTATCGGTAGCGTTGGTGTTTCACGCCATGGGCTGGCGCTGGTCCTGGCGTTGAAAGGGCTCGGCGCAGAGCGGTGCTCCGGTGCCCCCGTTCAAGAGGAAGCCGAGGGACTCGAGTACGGCCCGAGCCTTGGCCAAAGCCGCCGGAGACCCTTCCAGGGTATGGAGGTGGACGCCGTCGGTCAGGCTGGACAACAGGGGCGCGCCCTGTTGTTGCCAGGCCGCCAAAAAGGCTTCAACGTCCTCCGGGGTTGCCAAGTTGAGCCCGCCCACCAGGTCCCCGTACAACGCGTGTTCGACGATGACATTGACCACTGTAACGCCGACCTCAACCAGCGCCCGTAGCTCGGTCGCCACCGCCTCGGGCTCTGGACCGTGGCGTACGGCCACTACGCTGCGTGTCGCGCCCTGAGGGGGCGGCGTCCACCAGGCGTAGCCGCGGGGGGTGGCCAGGATGGGCACGCCCTCGGCCCGCAGGATGGCCACATCCTGCACGATGACCTGACGGCTGACGCCCATTGCCTGGGCCAGCTGCTGGCCGGTCCAGGTATTGCCCCGCTGTAAGAGGCGCACCAATTGCCGCCGCCGTCTCGCCGCCGTCAGCATCGGCCTCACCTTCCTCGGTCGCGGAATCGAGTCTGTTATAATTACGACACAGCGGCGAGAAGGGCACAAGCAGCCAGGGAGGAAAGGCATGGCGCTGGTGGTGGCGGTCAAGGTGGGGTCTACCACGGTCTCGATCCTGGCCGCCGAGTCGCTCGACCGGCCGGAATGGCGGAGGGCCGAGGTGTTGCGCCTGTGGTCACGCCCGGTGCCAGAGGGTAGTGCCGCGTTGACGCAGACGTTGGCGGCATGGGCCGAACGGTTGCGCCCAAAGACCGTAACCCGTGTCCTGGTGGGAGGCGGCGCCTGGCTCAGGCACCATCCGGATGCCCTCGCGGGCCATCCCTGGGCCAAGGCCCTCTGGGTGTTGGACCCCCAAGAGGAGGCGAGTCTGACCTGGGCGGCTGTGCAAGCGCGCTATCGCGAGCCGGTGGCTGTGCTCGACATCGGTGGGGGCAGCACCGAGCTCGGCTGTGCCGAAGCCGTCTGGTCCTGGCCGGTGGGGGTCGAGCAGGAGTCACCCGCTCCGGTGGATTGGCCCCCTCTCGGGGGGCGGCAACTGGTGGTGGTGGGCGGGTTGGCTTCAGCCTTGGCTCCGGTTTGGCACGCATCTGCCGACCCGCCTCAGACGCGTTGGGCGGCGCTTTTGGCGCGCGACGCGGCGACATGGCTGGCTCAAGGCGTCGACCCCACACGCGTACCGCTGTTGCCTCGGGGCTTGACCCTTTTGGGCAGCGCCTTGGAACGCTGGGGATGGCCGACACTGGGCTTTAGCACACGGGGCCTCCTGGAGGGCCTGTGGCTAGCTGCGGCGCTCGGGCGGGGGTGGGAGCCGTGAACGGCGAAGGATCGCTGACTCCCATGGCCGAGCAATATCGACGGCTCAAAGCGGAACATCCCGAGGCCTTGTTGCTGTTCCGGCTCGGCGACTTCTACGAGCTGTTTGGCGATGACGCGGTCACGGCGGCGCCGGTACT
This sequence comes from Bacillota bacterium, assembly GCA_023511625.1. Classification (GTDB taxonomy): domain Bacteria; phylum Bacillota; class Sulfobacillia; order Sulfobacillales; family Sulfobacillaceae; genus JAIMAE01. Next base: position 261,222 of record JAIMBD010000003.1, read on the forward strand.
GGAGGTGCAGTTAACCAGTCGCGACGGGGTAGTGCCGATGTGCGGCGTTCCGCACCACGCCCTCGACCATTACCTGCGCAAGCTTATGGCGGCGGGGTTTACGGTCGCCATCGCCGAGCAGACTGAGGACCCGAAAAAGGCCAAGGGCCTCGTCGAGCGGCGCGTCGTACGGACGGTCTCACCGGGGACGTTCGTGCCAGACCCGGAGGAGGGGCAGTGGGTGCCCCGATTCGCCGTCCTGGTCCGGGACCGCCGCGGATGGGCGTTGGCGGTAGCGGAGTTGGCCACCGGCGCCCTGTACGTGACCGAAGGCGAGGGACATCCCATCCCGGCAGTGTTGGAAGAGTGGGAACGGTGGCGGCCGGAGGAGTTTTTGACCAACTGGGAGGACCTCAAGCCCCAACTAAGCGGCCGGCCCGTCTCGGCAGGGGAGTGGTTCGGCCGGCGCACGGAGGCCGCTTGGGAGGGATATCTGGCCCAGCGCCTTGGGACCCAGACCCTGACCGCTTGGGGTCTCGGCGACCGCCCCCGCGCGCAGTGGGCGCTGTACCTGTTGGTGCGGGCTCTGGAGGTGCGCCAAGGGCGACCGCTGCCACATTTGACGGTTCTACGGGTCTACGACTGGCACGGCGGCATGCACTTGCCGCCGCGCACGCTCCGGCAGCTAGACATCTTCTCCGATCGCGGGCCGAGTCTGTTTGGCCATCTCAATCACACCGTGACCGGCATGGGAGCGCGCTTGTTGCGCGAGTGGCTCACGCGCCCGCTGTGCGACCCTGCGGCCATCCGCCGGCGGGCGCTGGCCATCCGTTTTTGGGCCGAAGCGGGTGCCTTAAGACGTCGGCTGCGCGAGACGCTGCGCGGCGCCGGCGACCTGTCGCGCCGGGTCTCGCGCCTGGTACTGGGGCTCGGCACCCCGCGCGACCTTCGGGCGGTACGCGCGGCGGTGGCTGCAGCCATGGCCTTAGGCGAATGGGTGCCCGCCGAGGGATTGTACGAGGCGCTGCGCGACGAGATCGATCCCCGACGATGGGAAGCGTTGGCACAGGCCCTGGATCCCTTGGCCGAAGACCCGCCGCTCCGGTGGAACGACCCCGGGCTCATCCGGCCCGGGGCCGATGCGCGCCTCGATCGGCTGCGGCGGTTGGCAGCCGACCAGCGGGCGGCGTTGGCCGAACTCGAGGCGCGAGAGCGCGAACGCACGCAGATCCGTTCGCTGAAGGTCGGATACCACCGTACGCTGGGGTATTACTGGGAGGTTCCTCGCAGCCAAGTGGGTCAAGTCCCCCCAGATTGGCGCCGCCGCCAGAGCATGGCGCACAGCGAGCGCTTTACCTCGGAGGCGCTCTTGGCGCTGGAAGCCGAGATCCAGGGTGCGGAAGCCGAGTCCTTGGACCGCGAAGCCGCCATGGCGGAGGCCATGGTGGCCGCCGTCCGGGAGGCGAGCGAGGGGTTGAACCGCTTGGCGTCGGCCCTGGCTGAACTCGACGTCCTCGGTGCGCTGGCGGAAGTGGTGGTTCGCCAGGGGTACACGTGGCCTACGATTCTGGAACCTGGCCAACGCATGCGCATCACCGGCCTGCGCCACCCGGTGCTGGAGACGGTGTTAGCCGAGTACGTGGCCAGCGACTTTGAGCCCGAGCCCGAGGAGCGCGTCACCATCATCACGGGGCCCAACATGGGCGGCAAATCCACGTTCCTGCGGGCGCTGGCGCAGGTGGCGATCCTGGCCCAGATCGGGATGGCGGTGCCGTGCGAGATGGCGGCATTGCCGTGCTTTGACGGGATCTACACGCGGATCGGGGCCGACGACGACCTGGTGCGCGGGCAGAGCACCTTCATGGTCGAAATGGAGGAGGTGGCGGCTATCCTGCGCCAAGCCGGCCCGCACAGCCTGGTCATCCTCGATGAGCTCGGGCGCGGCACCTCCACTTTCGACGGCATGGCCATCGCGTGGGCTGTGGTGGAATACCTGGCGGGGCGTGACGGTCCGACGACGCTGTTTGCCACCCACTACCACGAGTTGACCGAACTGGGGGACCGGCTGCAGACCGTGGCCAACCGCACGGCCGAGGTAGTGCCGAGTCCACAAGGCGGAGTGCTGTTCACGCATCGGATCCTGCCGGGTAAGGCCTTGCGCTCGTACGGCATCGAAGTGGCGCGGCGGGCGGGGTTGCCGCCGGCGGTCTTGACCCGAGCGGCCGCAGTCTTGCGGCGGTGGGAGACCGCAGGGCCCCAGGCGGCGCCAGCGCACGCCCAGCTGACCCTCTTCGCCCCCAACCCCCTCTGCGAGGAACTGTGGGCGGCCTTGGCCGCGCTCGACCTCGATGAGCTGTCGCCGCGCGAAGCCTGGCGGTGGCTGGAGATGTGGCGCCGGCGCGTGATCGGTCGGGGAGCGGGAGCGTCGTGACCCGGCGAATTTTTCGCCTGCCGCCGGCCGTGCGCGACCAAATCGCGGCGGGGGAGATCGTGGAGCGACCGGCTTCGGTGGTCAAGGAGTTGGTGGAGAACAGTCTCGATGCGGAGGCGCGGCGCATCGAGGTCCATGCCGCCGGGGGCGGCATCGACCGCCTGCGGGTGCGCGACGACGGGTTGGGCATCGCCCCCGCCGACCTTCCCTTGGCCGTAGAGCGCCACGCCACCTCGAAGCTGACCGACCTGACCGACCTCGCCACGTCGCCCTGGCTCGGGTTCCGGGGAGAAGCCTTGGCAGCCATCGCCGCCGTCAGTCACCTGACCCTGGCCTCGCGGCCACCTGGCGAATCCGTGGGCCACCGCATCCGGGTGGAACGCGGGCGGGTGGCGGGCGTAGACGCGGTGGCGATGGCGCCTGGCACGGCCGTGGAGGTCGAGGGGCTGTTTTTAGGACTGCCGGCTCGCCTCAAGGCCCTGGCTGCGCCGGCAAGCGAGCTTGCGCGTATCCATCGGCTGATGGCGGCCATGGCCGTCGGCTTCCCCGACGTCTCCTTTCACCTCGTCCACGAGGGTCGGGCCCTGATGCATACCGACGGGCGCGGGGACGGGCGGACGCTTTTGGAGGCAATCGCGGGGGCCGAAGCCGCAGAGGCGGCCCTGGAGGTCCGAACCTTTGACCCTGAGGCGTCCGTGACTGTGGCAGGATGGATTCTGCCGACCGAGCGCGCGCGCCCGAACCGCTTGTGGCAAGTCTTGTTCGTGAACCGAAGACTGGTAACGAATTGGGTTCTACGCCAGGCCGTGGAAGAAGCCTTCCGACCGGGGTTGCCGGAGCACCGGTTTCCCGCCTTTTGGCTTAAGGTCACCGTGCCCGGAGACGCGGTCGACCCGAACGCCCATCCCGCCAAGGCCGAGGTGCGTCTGGCCCGCGAGCGGGCAGTGGCGGCGGCGCTGTATCGGGCCGTGTCCGAAACCCTGCGGCGCCAAAGCCCCTCGCAAGCCTGGACGCCGGCGGCCCCGACGGTGGCACCGCAACGCTGGACGTGGGATCAGCCTTTTCAGGGGTCCACGGCCCACGAGGCTCCGGCCGCCTTGGGGCCCTCCACGGCCCTCGGTCAGGAGCTCGCAGAGGTGACTCCCCTCGGTCAATGGGCCCATAAGTACATCGTGGCCCAGGGTCCTGGCGGCCTGTACCTCATCGACCAGCACGCGGCGCACGAGCGGGTGTATTTCGAGCGCCTCTTAACCCAGCGGGAGGTAGTGCGCACGAGCCAACCCCTTTTGTGGCCGCTGGCAGTGGAAGTGCCGCCGCAGCTGTGGGCGGGATGGCAGCGAGCCCGATCGCGGCTTCGGGCTACCGGCTTCGACATCTCAGAGGTCGGCGGGACCACCCTCGTGGTTCGCGCCTTGCCGGGCCCCCTGGCGGAGGAGCGACCCACGTCAGAGGCTCTTTTGGGGGTCTTGGCGGGGTTTGACCCCGAAAGCGGTGAGCGCGAGCATCCTTGGGCTGACGAGGCCGAGGAGGCGGTGGCCATGGCCGCCTGCAAGGCCGCCATTAAGGCCTGGCGACCCCTGGCCCGCGAGGAGATAGAGGCCTTAATTCGCCAATTGGCGGCCTGCCGCGACCCCCGCATCTGTCCGCACGGGCGTCCCACCGTGTTGAAGTTGACCCTGGAGGAGGTAGACCGCCGATTTGGCCGCACCTCGTGACGCGATTCCCCTGCTCGTACTGTCTGGCCCCACGGCCGTAGGCAAAACCGCCTTCAGCCTGGAGGTGGCCCTGCGCGTGGGGGGCGAGATCATCTCTGCCGATTCGGCCCAGGTCTACCGCGGACTCGACATCGGCACCGCCAAGCCCTCGCCGGAGGCCCGCCGTGCGGTCCCCCATCACCTGATTGACGTCGCCGAGCCGTGGGAGACCTTTTCGGTGGCGCGGTTTCAGGCCTTGGCCGATGCCGCCATCCGCGCCGTGTGGGCCCGCGGCCACCTGCCCCTGTTGGTGGGGGGAACCGGTCTGTGGATCCGGGCCTTGGTGGCGGCGTATCCCTTTGCGCCCGAAGCCGCCGACGCCGGAGGCACCCGCGCCTGGCTTGAGGCACTGGCGCAGCGCGACGGCTGGGAGGCGTTGCGGCGCCGGCTCGCCATCGTGGACCCTGCCAGTCACGCCGCCATCCTTCCCGGGGACCACCGGCGGTTGGTGCGCGCCTTGGAAGTCTGGGAACACGGCCGGCGGCTTCCGCGCGAGCCCCGGCCGAGCCCTTACCGCGTTGCCTTCTGGGTGTTGACCCGCCCGGTGGCAGAACTTAGGGAGCGGGTCTGGGCCCGGACCGAGGCCATGCTGGCCGATGGCCTTGTCGCCGAGGTGGTGGGACTTCTGCGCCAAGGCGTGCCGCCTCGCGCCCAAAGCCTATCCGCGATCGGCTACCGGGAAGTGGTAGCGTGGTACTTCGGACGCCTCGCCGACCACGAACTGGTGCCGCTCATCGCCAAAAAGACCCGCCAGTACGCCAAGCGCCAACTGACCTGGTTTCGCCGCGAACCCGGTGCCCGTTGGCTCGACCTCGCTGCCTGGCCGTGGGAGGAGGCCATCGCCCAGGTGGTGGCGGACGCCCGGCGCCTGACCGAGGGTTAGTCGCAGAAGCGCTGGGCCCCAATGGTGACCAAGACCGGTCTCGTGCGAATCCATGGGTCGCGGGTAAGGGCCGGATTGTAAAAATACAGAGCGCCGCGGGTGGGGTCATAGCCGGCCAAGGCCACCTCGGCGGCTGCCACGGCTTCGCGGCTCGGCGGTTGGAAGAAGGTTCCGTTGGCTACGCTGTCGAACTGGCCCGGCTGGAAGATGACCCCGCGCAGAGTCTTGGGAAAGCCAGGGGCGTGCAGGCGATTGAGGGCCACCGCGGCCACTGCCACTTGAGCCAAGAACGGCTGGTTTCCCGACTCCGCCTCCACCAAATGGGCCAACAGCTCGACCCGTTCCGGCGTGAGGGGCGTCTTAAGCCCCCGGGCCACGGCGTCGGGCAGGGGCGGCAGCGCGAGAGGAATAGCCAGGCGCGAGCCGGCCCAGATGAGGCTCGAGTGCAGGTGATTGACTGCCATGAGCGCCGCCACCGAGGTGTGAAAGCGCATCGCGATGCCCCATAACGTATCGCCAGGTTCTACTATGTAGGGCGCTGTGGGCAGCGGCGGTGGGCTCGCGTGGGCGGCGGCGGGCCGGGCCGGCGTGACCGGCTTGGCTTCCTGCGGTACGGGGCTGACCCCCGCTGTGCGGGGTGCCACGTCGGCCAGGCGGAACCAGGTCGGTGCCGGATGCAGGCGCTGGCTTGGGAAAAGGCTGATGCACAGAGCCAAAAAGCTCGCCACCAACCTAAGCCCCCACCGTCTTGGGCTCCCGAACACCCGTGCCGCCAGCATCACCGGTCCCCCCGTCTTTCCCCTGTGGGCGGTTTGTCCGATGTATATGCAGGGGAGGACGAGGCTTGTACAGAGCGGGACGCTATTGCCGAACGCGCTCACTGAGACCGCAGGCCGGTGCGCTGACGCGCCCTCGGGTCAGGCGCCCCCGCCGCTTGATCCCTGGCAGCCCGGCTCAGAGGCAAGGCCCTGAAGTACCGGTTCCCGGCCCAAGGGGCCGGGAACGCGGGGCATTACGGTGGCTCGGTCTGCAGGAGGGCCGATGGTTTGGCGGGATCGGAGCGCCTACGGGGTCGGCAACACCGGCAACAACAGATGGGAGTCGTATCGGCCGCCGGTCCAGATGCGGTGGCGACCCTGGTTGACCAGGGCCGTGTGGCGAGGAAAGACGATCGGTTCCGGGTAGCGGTAGATGTCGGTCCCTTGGACCACGACCCGCAGCGCTTCCCCGGGTTCGAAATGGGTCCCCGACGGCCAGATCTCGATCTCCACCGGCACCACTTCGCCCGGCGCCACCGGTTTGGCTTCGAGATGCCGGTGGACGGGGCGGTCTGGGCGCGACTGCTCTGGGTCCAGCTCGCGATGCGAGACGCGCAGCCATCCTAAGGCGACCGGCCCGTCTTCGAGCTGGGCATAGAACACGAACGGCACCACGTTGCCGGCGGCATCCAGCTTTTGAAGGGCTACGAAGAGATCGAGGTCGTCGCCCTGGTCGGTGGACACCCACAACTTCAGCTTCGCGTGTCCTACGATGTCAGTAGGCTGGTCGAAGGTTAAGGTCCACGTGGCGCGGTCCGTGCCGTCGCCCCGAGTGGGATCATAGGTGGCCGACGCCTCTTCTGCGACCGGTTCGCGCGACAGGCGGGCGCTTCGCGCATCGAGGTACCAGGGATGGTATTGGGTGCCCGGAACAGGGAAGGCCGTGGTCGTCCACCACCTGCCGCGTCCCAGCCCTTCCCGAATCTCGAGGCGAACGCGGGGCCAGGTTTTCAGGTCGGTCTCCAATCCTTTTAGGTACCAATCGAAAAAGGCTTTTTGCCGGGCCAAACTCTCCGGGCGGTAGTAGTAGGCCCACTTCTTCTGCCCGTGCACCTCCAGCCATTTTTCCGAAGACCCTAAACGCTCAAACCCCTCGATCGTGCCACGGGTGTGCAGCCCTTGGTCCGACCAACTGGCCACGACGTAGGCCGGAACCTGGATGCGTTCGGGCCGGGCCGCCTTGGATTGCCAAAAGGCGTCGCACCACGGGTGTTCCTCGGTCTCCCGGGCCAGATCCTCGATCTCGGTACTTGAATACCCCCAGCGCCGGATGAGGTACGGCCAAAACCACGTGTCCGGAATGCCGCCATGGGTGACGACTTCGCGGTAGGTGTCCGTCCACCCCTCCCAGGGATTGATGGCGGCAAGATGGGGAGGAGCCAACTCGGCCACCCGCCACTGCATGACCGTCAGGTAGGAGACGCCAGAAAGGCCGACGCGCCCATTACTCCACGGCGCCGTGCCGGCCCACTCGATGACGTCGTAAAAATCCTGCGCCTCCTCGGGCGAGCAGAAGGTGGCACGTCCTTCGGAATACCAGGTGCCGCGGGGATTGAGATAGACCACGGCGTAGCCGTGAGGCACCCAGTACAAGGGGTCAGGCGCCTCGAAGGCAGTGTAGGGCGAAACCATGTCTTCCCCGACGCCGCTCTGGCGAAAGGCGCGACCGAGGTAGGTGGTGGTGGACTCGTGCTTGCCGTAGGGGCTCCAGCCGATCAGTACCGGCACGGGAGTGCCAGCACGGGGGCGGAAAACGTCGACGTAGATGCGCGTGCCGTCCCGTAAGGTCACCGTCAGGTCGCGCTCGATCAAGAGCGGACCCTCCTCGATGCGCTGATAGACCGGGGGATGGGCACCACGGCTGGCCGGATCGAACAGGGGAGGTCGAAACCGGTAACGAAACGGGGGTTGCACCATCATCCCTCCTGAAGAAAAAGCCTCTTGAAAAAGCTGTAAGTCTATACGGTCTTAAGACGCTTACACCTCAAGGAAAGCGGGAATATCCAGAAACGACCGGGACGATCGCAAGAGCTCGCGATCCCGAAAGTTGAGAACCCCAACCGCGCCGGGGGCCTTCTCCCATCGACTGGCCCCCCGACAGCCTCCAAGCGGCCTGGCCGGCGCCAAACCCGTTGCGAGGTGGACCGCCTCCCGCCCGAAGGAGCCTCTCTGGCGGAAGACAACGCCTGCGCCCAACCCCGAGCCAATGGCAGCGCTATGAGGGCAGTATACCATGAGTCCACTGCCCCACGGCTAAAGCGCCCCGCATGCCCCCAAGTCCCCAGGGTCCGCCATTGGAACTCTCGGGGAACCGCTTCGTAGGGAGCCGACGCCTCCCCAAGGGAGGGAGTCGATTGCCCACCGAAACCGCCCAATGCAGCGGTCACCGACGTTCGGCCACCAGCCAGGGACGGCGCCGGGGCCGTCGGATGGGCTTTTCGCGCTGGCGCAAAAAGGGGCAGGGGCGGATATCGGGGAGTTTCACCGCGGGCGCGATCCGGGTAGACGACCCAAGCCACGTCCTTTTGCCCGGATCGGGTGGGTGCGTCCCGCACGCCCCGACCACGGCCCTGCTCCAGCGGCTTCGCGCGGGCATGGCCCGTCTGCTTCAGGATACGGTGGGCCGGGAGGGCGGAACCTGGCCGTCATGGGGGGAAGCGACCCCACGACGATGGGTCCAGGCCCATGCCCGGGTCGCGAACATTCGGCGGGATGTGTGGACCAAACTCACCACCCAGAGCAGTTCCCGTAGATGGGGGCCGGTCGAGTCCATCGAAGCAGTGGGCGGTGGGCTCAATTCCTCCTCAAAAAGTCCCTGGCGCTGATGGACGCGGTAGAAGGGGCAGAGAACCAGACGAACTGTGGCGCACCGGGATCGGGTGACCCGGTTTGGCTAAAATTGGCTTTCACGGTTCTGTCGTGGGCATGGTGTGCCACCGGTTGGTCCGCAATCCAGCACGTCTATCCTCTGAACCAGGCCGCGGCCGGGATTGGCTCTCCAGTGGGCTCGGCTTTCCGGCTTGCCTACACCGCGTCCACTGCTGCGACAGGCGTTGGATGGACGTTGGCTCACAAGATTTGCCTCGACCCGACGCCGCCGATCCCGTACGCGAAACCAGCGCCCCGGGGCCGACCGCAGGTCGGTCGGGGACGTGCAGACTTGATTCGCGGCGGCCGTATATTGAGGAGAGGGCGAAAGGAGGGAGGGGTCTATGTCGGGGCCGCGACCGGGGGACCGGCGCGACGGACCCTCCCAACGCCCGGCCTCGGCCCGCGAGGTGCTGTTCTGGGTGGAGGAGGGACGTTTGCAACCGGTTGAGGCGTTGACCCATCTCCGGCGGATGCAGGCCGTGCACCCAGCTGTCGGTCCGGGGCCGCGCCCGTCCAACCCTTCTGCCGACCAGGCCATGGACGAACTCGAACGCCTGGTCGGGCTGGAACCGGTCAAAGCGGTGGTGCGGGAGCTGCGCGCCTTCGTGGAGATTCAGCGCCGCCGGCAGGAGGTCGGGTTGAAAACCGACTTGCACACGCTGCACATGGTCTTCTCGGGGTCGCCGGGCACCGGCAAGACCACCGTGGCCCGGATCTTGGCTCGGCTTTTGCAAGGGCTCGGGGTTCTGCCTCGGGGCCACTTGGTAGAAGCGGAACGCGCCGACCTCGTGGGCGAGTATATAGGGCATACGGCCCAGAAGACGCGCGAGCTCATCCGCCGGGCCCTGGGCGGCGTGCTGTTTATCGACGAAGCCTACTCGTTGGCGCGGGGCGGCGACAAAGACTTTGGGCGGGAGGCCATCGACGCCTTGGTCAAGGCCATGGAGGACTACCGCGACCAGTTCGTGCTGGTTTTGGCCGGCTACCCGACGGAGATGGAGTGGTTTTTGGCCACCAATCCCGGACTAGGTTCGCGGGTCGCACTGCATCTGGTCTTCCCCGACTATTCTCCCGCCGAACTCGTCGCCATTGCCCGTCAGATGGTGCGCGACCGCCAGTACCTCCTGACGCGCGAGGCCGAAGCCGAATTGGCCCGGTATCTGGAACGGCGGGGGGAGCAGAGCCGCGGCTGGGCGGGGAATGGCCGCTTCGTGCGAAACCTGGTGGAGCGGGCCATCCGCCGGCAGGCAGTGCGACTGGCCCAACACGGCGGACCGTACTCCCGCGAACAGCTGATGACCCTCACCTGGAGCGACCTGGACCCGGAAGGGGGTGGGGAATGGAGGCGGTATTCGTGGGGCGTCCCAACGTAGGCAAGTCGCTCTTGCTGATCAACTTTTGCGAGTACCTGGGCATCCGGCGCCTGGGACCGGTCGACCCGCATCCGAAGGAGCGCATGCCGACCTGGACCCCGGCCGAAGCCCGGCGCCGGTTCGTCTCTGCCTTTCCCAATCGCGTGCTCGAACCGTTGGCCGTGGCCGTGTCCTTGGTGCCCGGCGGACACTCAGGGCCCACCCTGGTGCTGCGGGACACCCCCGGCATTCCCACGGGAACCGTGGCGGAAGCGGCCGTTCGTCAAGCGGTCGCGGCCGGGTTGGGGCACCTTTTAGGAGCCAGCCTCATCCTCCACGTCGTCGACGCCACCGCCGACCCCGAGACCGATCCCCAGGCCCAAGCCGTCGACGCCGCGCTCTGGGCCTTGGCGCGCCACCTTGCCCCCAGTGTGGTGGTGGCCAACAAGGCCGAGACGGAGGGGGCAGTCGTGGCCATCCGCCGGCTCCGGGAGCAGCTGGGGGGACCGGTGTTACCGGTCTCAGCCGTCACGCGCCTGGGGTTTCGCGACCTCAAGCGTTGGCTTTGGGAGCAATTCCAAGCGGCGCGCCCCTAGGCCGACGGCGTTGACCGCAGTCTAGGGTTTCAGTATCATGCCCCAAGACGGTATGGACGAGGAGGCAGCCGGCAGTGGCCGAAAAGCTTCCCGGGTCGGCGGTGCGCCCACTGTGGGAGGCCATCGAGGCAGTAGTGTGGACCAACACCCAGCGGGTGCTGGCCGCTTTTACCGAGTCGGGCCTTCAAACCGTGGACCTGCGCGGCACCACCGGCTACGGGTACCAAGACCGAGGGCGGGAGCGCCTGGATGCCATCTACGCGCGGGTGTTCGAAGCCGAGGCGGCCATGGTGCGCCTGCAGTGGGTGTCTGGCACCCACGCCTTGGCCACGGTGTTGAAGGCGTTGCTGTTGCCCGGCGACGAGTTATGGGTGGCGGGTCAGGCCGTCTACGACACCTTGACGACGCTCCTGCAGGATTCTGCCCATCCCCAGGGCCTTCTCCGGCGGGGCGTGCAGGTGCGGTTTTTGCCGCCCGATCAGTGGCCCGAAGCCGGAACGGGACCGAAGGTGGTCTACATTCAGCGCAGCCGCGGGTATCAAGGGCAGGTGACGTGGACCCGGAAGACGCTCGAGCCAGTCATCGCTGCTGCCCACCGCCTGGGGGCCCTCGTGGTGGTCGATAACTGCTACGGAGAATTTACGGAGGAGCAGGAGCCGACGGCATACGGCGCCGATTTGGCAGTCGGCAGCTTGATTAAAAATCCCGGAGGCGGGCTGGCTCCCACCGGCGCGTACGTGGCCGGGCGCCAGACGTTGGTAGAGGCCGTGGCCGACTATTTCTTTGCGCCGGGATTAGGAAGAGAAGTCGGACCCACCCTGGACCTCTTGACGCCGATGGCCCAAGGGCTGTTCCTGGCCCCGGCTGCCGTGGGGGAAGCGCTGATGGGGGCTGCGTATCTGCGCCACCGATTTGTGCAAGCGGGCTACGCCGTCGATCCCCTTCCGGCCGAGGGGCTGGCCGAGATGGTGACGGCGCTGACCTTGGGCTCGCGCGGCGCGGTGGAACGGTTTTGCCGGGTGGTGCAGGCCGCCTCCCCGGTGGACAGCCAGGCAGTGCCCGAGGGTTGGGAAATGCCGGGGTATCCCGACCCGGTAATCATGGCCGCAGGCACCTTCGTGGCCGGGGCCTCGCTGGAATTGACCTGCGATGCCCCACTCCGCCCGCCGTACCGCGTGTACGTCCAGGGCGGATTAAGCCGATGGCATACCGTGGCCGTCACCGAGAAGGCCCTAGCCCACTTGGCGGAAATCCGCGAATAAGCCCCACCACCAAGCCCAACACCACCAACTCTGGCGCTTCGATAGTCGGGTAGCGGGAGTTGGCGGGGACCAGGCGCGGCGGGCCCGCGGGGGGCAGCTCCAGTCGTTTGACGGTGGCCTCGTCGCCGAGCCGGGCGATGATGATTTGGCCCGATTCGGCGTGGCTCTGGGCATGGACCGCCACCACGTCGCCGTCCCAGATGCCGGCCTCAATCATCGAATCGCCACGTACGCGGAGCAGAAAGTCGGCGGGAGGATGGAACAGCCCCACCGGTAGGGGCCAGTAGTCTTCGACGTCGCTTTGGGCCAAGATGGGCGTGCCGGCGGGGATGCGCCCGATCAGCGGCAAGGCCGTCCACGCGCCGGCCGGTGGGCGCGAGAGCTGCCACGACCGCCGTCGGGAGGGGACGTGCGACAGCCGTCCTGCGGCCTCGAGGATGGCCAGATGGCGCGCCACCGTGCCGACCGAACGAATACCCACCCCGCGCCCAATTTCCCGCAGGGACGGCGGATAGCCGTGCCGTTGGACGAATTGGGCGATGAAAGCCAAGATCTGCTCCCGCCGCGCCTCCCCGCGCGCCGACATCTGCCGCCTCCTTTCGGCCCGGGCCAGGGGGCAGCCTCGCCCTCTTCCCATCCTTGCCGCTCATGGGCTACCCTGGTTCAGGATACCATACCGAGATGGGGGCCAAGGCCACCCGTCGCGCGACAGAAGGAGGGGCACATGGCCCGGTGGTGGCAGACGGCGGGCATCGTGGCCGTAGCGGTGGGCCTCGGGGACTGGGCGCACCAGGGGCCTTTCTCGTGGTGGGCCGGTGGCGCCGTGGCGCTCGGGCTTTGTTTGGCCACGCGATTCGGGCGCCGGGGATGGGCACTCGGCTTGATCGCTGCCTTGGTCGGGACCATCATGCTGCGCCCTTGGGGTCTCGCGGGACCGTTGGCGGCCGTTACCTGGTCCCTTTCCGGCACTCTGGGCGGTTATTGGTGGCGGCCCTCCCCCAGCGGATTGCACCCGGAATCGGGGGCCCTGGCGCTTGGAACGTTGTTTGCCTTGTCGCTGTGGATCACCTGGCGGGTGGTAGGGCCTACGGCCACGGCGAGCCTGTCCGGCACCGAGCTGTTGGGCCTGTACCTGGCCACGCCGCCGTTGGAGGTCGCCGTCGCCGGCGCCGTGTTGTGGCGGTCTGGCGAGGGGTGGGCCTGGTTGGCCCGATGGTACGGGCGTCGGGCTCCATCTGGCAGGCGCCGCTGGGATGAGCTGGCCTCGGGGGTGGGGGCAGGATTGGTGCTGTCGGCGGCGGCTGGTGCAGTGGTGGCTGTGGAGCAACGCGTCACCGGATGGCCCATCCGCTCCAACAACCCCTTGGTCTACGCCCCGCGGCTGATGCACCAAGGCCCGGTCGCCCTCGCGGTGTTGGTGGTGGCGGTGGTGGTGCTGGCTCCTGTGGCGGAAGAGCTGGTCTTCCGAGGGATCCTGCTTGAAGGGCTGCGGCGTCGGTGGGGGGCCGGATGGGGTGCCGTCACGGCCTCGGCGGTCTTTGCCGCCGCCCACTTCGACCCCACGCTGTTTTTGGCGCTGTGGGTGACGGGACTGGGTCTGGCGGCGCTCTACCTCAGCCGTCAGAGCCTGGTTCCCTCCACGATAGCCCACGCCACCTTCAACGGCATCTCTGTCGCCCTGGCCCTGTGGGCCTGGCGCTGACCCCCTCGGCAGGGGTTGTGGAAAGGGGGATCATCCGGATGAGTCGACCGGCACCATTCGCGGAAGGGCTGCCGCGGCATCCGCGTTTAAGAGCCCTGGCAGAAGAAGCCATTGCGGCCGCCTTTGCCCGCTATCCTTTTTGGGCGACCGACCTCGGCCTGCACGAATGGGACGACCAGATGCCTGAGCCCGACTCGGCGGCGGAAGACGCGTTGGCGCGGCGGTTAAGACAGGTGGCGCGCGAATTGGAGGCCATGGCCTCGGTGCCCCTGGACGCGGAGGAGCGCGCGGATTGGACCACACTCCGCCACGCCGTGGGCGCGCTCGTGGCTGAATTGGACGAGGATCGGCCGGCGGCGCGCGACCCGAACTGGTACAACGGAATCATCAGCCAAAGCGCGCTGGGGTTGGCTCGGCGCCGATTTGGAAGTCCCCGGGATCGCGCGGCCGCGCTGGTGGCCCGCCTCCAGGCGGTTCCGGCGCTGCTCGACCGCGCGGCGCGCCGCATTCAAAACCCGCCTGCGGTCTGGGTGGCGATTGCCCGCCCTCAGTACGCGGCCACCATTCCCTTTCTGCGCGAGGGCTTGGCGCAGGCGTTCTCTGACCATCCCAACGAGGCACAGGCCGTGGCCGAAGCCGGAGCCGAAGCCGCCCGGGCTTACGAACGGTTTCTCACCGTGCTTGAGGGGTGGGCGAACGGCCCCGGCGAGGACTTTCGCTTGGGCCCGGAGCGGTTTCGCCAGCGACTGTGGTGGCAGGAGGCTGTCAACACCCCGTTGGCGGAGCTGGAGCAGGCCGGGCGCGAGGAGCTCCGGCGCCTCCAATCGGAGTGGCAGCAAGTGGCGGCGCGCATCGCGCCGGGTCAGAACCCACGAGCCGTGATGGCCGCCATTGGGCGCCTTCATCCGCCGGCCGACCGGCTGTTGGCGGAAACGCGTGCAGTCTTGGGCGAGCTTCGACAGTTTTGCATCGCCCACGAGCTTGTCACCATTCCCGACGCCCCCGATCCGGCAGTGGTCGAAACGCCGGGGTTTCTGCGCGCCATCACGTTCGCCTCCATCGATCCCCCGGGTCCCTTTGAGCTAGAGGCGACCGAGGCGTATTACCAAGTCACGCTGCCAGACCCCCTCTGGCCAGTCGAGCAGCAGGAGGATCACCTGGAGGGGTACAACCCCTGGGGCATCCGCATCATCTCGGCCCATGAGGTCTATCCCGGCCATTACGTCCAGTATCTGCACCTGCCGCGCGCCACCAGTACCGTGCGCAAGGTCTTCGCGTCGGGCGCGTTCGTCGAGGGGTGGGCCCACTACTGCGAAGAGCTCTTGTGGGAGGCGGGCTTTCGCACCGAGGACCCCGACCGCCTGCGGCTGGTCCAGGTCATGGAAGCCTTGGAGCGGGTGGGGCGTTACCTTGTGGCTTTGGGAATGCACTGCCACGGCATGGACGTGGAAGAGGCTACGGCCTTTTTCCAGCGCGAGTGCTTCATGGCACCGGTCAACGCGCGGCGCGAAGCCCTGCGCGGAACCGTGGACCCGCTGTACTTGATCTACACCTTGGGCAAGCTGACCATCCTCCGTCTAAGGGAGCGAGCCCGGGCGGCATGGGGGGCCCAGTTTTCCCTACGGCGGTTTCACGATGAACTCTTGGGCCACGGATTTCCCCTGCTGCCGGTGGTGGAGGCCTTGATGCTGGGGTCCTAGCGCGGGTTACGCCCCAGTTCCGGTGCGCACGAAGATGCACCACCGGGTGGCGAAGGCCGTCATCACCTGTCGGTCGCCCACGGCCACCAGCAGGTGAGGCGGCCCCCAGGCTGCGGGGACGGGGATCGGCCACCACGTGGCAGCACCGGCTTGGTAGTACCACAGCGGGCCCGCAGGCGGTGCGTAGAAGAGGTCGCCGGCCGGCGTGGCGGCCAGCCGCCCACCCGGCGCGGTGCCCCGGGGTAACGGAATGACCCGCCACGATTGGGCCTGCGGGTCGTACTCGGCCACCACCGGCACCTTCAAGTTGACCAAGGCCGCGATGCGGCCACCCGGCAGCATCACCATGTCGGCAGGCGTCTTGCCTAAGGCGGGATAGTTGGGCAAAACCTGCCAGGTTTGGCCACCGTTGTCACTGAGCAGTAGCGGCCCCAGGCCTTGCCCGTTTACGGCGGTTAAACTGACGGCCACCTGCGCCGGGTCCTCGGGGTTGATGGCGTAGTCGCGCACGGCCCAGGCGCTGTCGGCCAACGGCAGCACCACCTGCCAATGGTCCCCGTCCGAGCTGGTCGCAAGCGATCCGTCGACTACAGCCCAAAACCGGCTGCCCATGGCTACCACCTGGGTCACAGAGGTGGCCGCCAACGACCAGCGGTGCCAGTGACGGCCGCCGTCCTGAGTGTAAAAGCCGGCCGTGCCCGCCCCGGTCTCGACCGTGAGCAGGGCAGTGGCCGGCTTGGCCGGCAGGGCCGCAATGGCGGCGGCGCCGGTCTTACCGTCCGGCAAGGGGTCCCAAAAGGCGGCACGCCCGGAGCTCAGGGAGGTCCACGCCCCTGGCCGAGTGAGATAGACGGCAGGGCCAGCGGCCGTAAAGCTTTCGATGCGACCGACGCCCCCCGTCACCCAGACGCCCGACAGCGGGTGCGCGGCAACGGCCGTGGCCAACGGTTCCACGGCAGGCGCCGCCGGCGCACGGCTCGACGCAGGGGCCGCGACCCAAGCCGCCGGAGGCAACAGGACTTGAGCGACCGGCTGTCCCTGACGCAAGAGGACGGCCGACTGCACGTCGCTCCGGTCGTCGACCAGCACCGAGAGATGGTCGCCTGGGATGCCATCAGCAAAAAACCGACCGGCCAACAACCAGTTGCGTCCAGTGGGCGCCGCGACGGGGTAGGAGGCAAAGACCGGCCAACTGGCCCGGACCTCGACGTTCTGAGCCCGTACATCGACCAACAGATGGCGAACGCTCTGCGGCAGGCTTTCGGCAGGGGACTTGGCCGCGGCGGACAAGGTCCGAGACGTGGCATGGGAGGCATGGGGAACGACAGCCCATGCCAGCCATCCCATTCCGGCCGCGGCTGCCGCGCCCAACGTCCACTGCATCCACCCCCGGGAGCCGCGCGCGCGCCGTCTGGGATGCCAGGTGCGGTCCCAGAAGAGACCCATGCGGTCGAAGTGGCGGTCGAGAGCTGTCCCCAAAGGGTCTCGGGTGCGCGCGTCCTTCACGACATCCCCTCCCGTTCGGCCCCAAGTTCTCCCAACAGCGGACGCAGGTGTTGGCGGGCCCGGTAAAGCCGGGTCTTGACCACTTGCGGAGTGACGCCCAAGGCTTCGGCTACCTCCCGGACCGAGTGGTCGAGGTAATAGTAGAGGACGACGCACTGCCTTTCGGGAAAGGCGAGTTGCATGACGGCCTGAAAGATTCGCGCATCTTCATCGGGGAAGCGTTCTGCCGGTTCCGCAGGCCAGGCGCTCACCGCGTCGGCGGGCTCTTCGGGATGCCTACGGCGATAGCGGAGGCGGTCCTTGCACAGATTGGTCACGGTGTGAAACAGGAGCGCAGGGCTCAAGGAGTCCATCCCCCGGCGCAGCCCGTGTCGCCACAGGCGCAAGAAGCTTTCCTGCACCACATCTTCGGCATCCTGCCGATTTTTGAGGAGCACGTAGGCGTAGCGAAGCACCCGGTCGCCTTCCCGCTCCATAAATTGGGCAAAATCCTCCTCGTCCCGCGCGCGCGTGGTGCCCCATCCTTTCTTGCCAGACCCGTTTTCGTGGTCCTGTCGCCCTGGATAACGCCGGCAGGAGGCCATGGGTTACGGTCAGCATACCGCATCTGCTCCGCCCGAGGAATCCCGGCTTGGGTCGAAGGACCTGGGCGTGGTAGCATCGGGGTATCATCCCAAAACCGTGCCTGCGATTATGTCGTCGGCGGGATTAGGCCAGGGGAGGAGGCTCGCCATGCGGCGAAGCAGTTGGGGAACCGTGGTAGCCGTCGGGATCGTTGTCTTAGCCGGTGCTTGGTATTGGTGGGGGCACCGGCCGGCTCCAGTTCGGCCGCCGACGCCGGCGGAAATCTCCCCCCCGACGTCGGCGCCCATGCCGCCGAGCCCCACCGGCAACGGATTTTCCGGGCGGCCGGCGTTCGCAGTGCCAGATGTGTCCGGAGGCCTTTGGGTAGGGTTTTTGCACGCCGGCCACCTTCAGCTGTGGCATGTTGGCGCCGCCGGGCCCACAGAGGCCGGAGGGTACGCCTGGGCCGGCCCGCCTCCTGCTTTGGCTCTGGACACGCCTTTGGGCCTGTGGCTGGCCACGGCCACCACCGTGACCCGCATCGTTCCCGCCAGTAAGGCGGCTCCTCGGTCCTGGACGGTGGCTACTGGGCAAAGGGCCGTCGAGTACCTGGCCCCGAGCTCGGATGGAGTCTGGGTGACCGTGGGCGTGGCCGGTCAGGCGGGCGCTGCCGCTCCGGTAGAGCTCGTGGCCATCGACCCAACCGCTCCGGCGGTGACTCCCATCCTAGCCGCCCAAAGCTCAGCGGCCGCTGCCTTTGCGCCGGCACCGGGAGGCCTTGCGTTCGGCCTTCTCGCCGGGCCGGGACCCAATGCCAAGCCTCTTGGGTACTGGGGATTGTTCAGCCCCTCCCAGGGGCGCTTGCTCCAGCAAAATGCACTGCCGGGCGGCGCCGAAGGACGCCTGGTGGAACCTGCCGGCGGCCCCGAAGAGGTGGTGGCGACGGCTCCCACCTTGACCGGTGGGGGCCCGCAGGTCGTCGTCTTGGATGTGGCTACGGCCCGCGTCCGCCCCATCCCACTGCCCACCCAGGCCGCCCAAGTGGTCGGGTTGTGGCGTTCGACCGACGGGTCGCGGGGCGTGGTGTGGGCCCGACGGACTGCTGCCACCGGCACGGTCCTGGCCTGGCAACATGGTCGCGCGACCGCGGTCGCAACCGTGCCGGCTGGTGCCCTGGCAGCGGCCGATGCCCATGCCGTCTATATCTTTACGGCGCAGGGGATGCGGCGCATCCCGTGGTAGGTGCCGGGCGCCCATGGGGTCTACCCTGGCCCTGGCGGGGTCGGTGCAGGCGGGATATAATAGTGTAATCGCGTGTCACAAGTAGGGGCTGAAGCGGAGGCGAAGGGGGTGAGGGTGTGGTCGACAGTGCACTGGTGATACCGGTGGACTTGCCACCCTCGCTCGAGCACCTGCGCCAGCGCTACGACCCCGACGCAGCATGGCTGCCGGCCCATATCACCCTCTTGGTGCCGTTTGCGCCGGCCGATAAGCGCGCGGGGATCGCTGCCCGGCTTGATCAAGCCTTGGCCGGCGTGGTCGGCTTTACGGTCCAGGTCCCCGGCGTAGGCGTGTTTTACAGCCCCGACCGCGCGGTGGTCTATTTGCGCTTGCACTCGCCGCACCTCATGCGGCTCATCGCGCGGGTGCACCGGCGGTTTGGGGACTATCCGCCCTATGCCGGTCGTCATCCTGTGGTGGTGCCGCATGTCACCATTGGGCGGGTGGCGCCCAATTTAGCGGCGCCGGTCTTGAAGGCCACCCGCCAGGCTCTGGCGGCTCTTCCGGCGCTGAGCCTGGCGGTGACCCGCGTAGAGTGGCTGATCCCTCATCCCCCGGGGCGGTGCCAGCGCATCGCCCAGTACCCGTTGGCGCAAGTGTCCGACCAAGAGGCCGTGCCCCCGGTCCCGGACCAGCGGCGCAAGCCCCCTGCCGTGGGCACCCGGTGGCCCTAGCCGCCTGGGGTCGACTGCTAGCGCGTCCGGGAACTTCCGCCCCAGGCGTATAATACGAGCGGGGGAAGATCCCGCTGCGATAACCGGCGGGTTCCGCAAGGGGGCGGAAGGTATGGCAGAACTGTTATGGGACGACGTGGCGAAAGGGGTCGAGGATTACGCGACCTACGTGGCCCGAGGGGGCTACCAGGCGCTTGAGGAAGCGCGGGCCATCGGTCCCGATGCGGTCATCGCCCGCTTAGCACTTGCTGGATTGCGCGGCCGCGGTGGCGCCGCCTTTCCCACCGCCAAGAAGTGGCAGGCCGTGCGCGCCAGCGCGTCGAGTACCCGATACCTGGTGGTCAACGGGGCGGAGGGAGAACCAGGATCGTTCAAAGACCGGCAGCTCATGGAGCATCGGCCGCACTTGGTGCTCGAAGGCGCCCTGATTGCGGCCGAGACCATCGAGGCCGAAGCCCTCTGGATCTACGTCAACGACAAGTTTCCCGGGGCCGCCAAAGCGTTGTCCGAGGCGTGGCAGGCCCTGGTGCGGGCCCACATCGTGTCGCCGGAGCGCTTGACCTGCCATCTGGTGGTGGAGACCCACGTGTACATCGCCGGCGAAGAGACGGCGCTGTTGCAGCGCTTGGAGGGCAAGCCGGCCCAGCCGTGGCATCGGCCGCCGTATCCTACCACCCGCGGGCTCTTCGGCCAACCTACCGTCGTAAACAACGTCGAGACGTTGGCGGCAGTCCCGGTGGTCTTGCGCCGGGGCCCGGAGTGGTTTCGCCACCACCATCCGCTGCTCTTTTCCCTCAGCGGCGATGTTCAACGTCCAGGAGTCTACGAGTTGCCGCTGGGTACGCCCTTGACCGAGCTGTTGGCCCGAGGCGGGGGCCCGCCTGCGGGTGCTCGTTGGCTCGGCGTGCTGCCAGGCGGATACTCGATGCCGCTGGTGGGGCCCGAGCATTTGGAGACCCCCTTGGACTACGAGGCCTTGAAGGCTGTGGGCTCGGGGCTGGGCGCCTCGGTTATCGCCCTGGCCTCCACGCGCAGCCTTGAGGCGGTAGCGCAAGAGGTGGCGGCGTTCTTCGCGCGCGAGACCTGCGGCAAGTGCCCGGTCTGCGTGCGCGCCTCGCGGCGCATGGCAGAGGTGTGGACTCAGGGCGTACAAGGATCCCAGCGGGAGGAGCTCTTGGCCTACGCCCAGCGCCACCGGCACAAGGGCATCTGCACCTTCCTCGATACGGCGAGCTGGATGACGGAACGCTTCGTCAATCGCCTCGCCCCCGAGGTCAAGACTCCCTCTTGACCAGATGGCACCGGGCAACTCAGGGGGCTGGGGCGCGGGGCCCCTCGAAGAAGAGGATGGCCAGCGGCGGCAGGGTCAAGGTGAGGCTGGCCGGCCGCCCATGCCAAGGCGCGGCGCCGGCGCAAAGCCCACCGAGGTTGCCCAATCCGCTGCCGCCGTAAACGGTGGCGTCGCTGTTTAGGCGCTCGGCCCAAAACCCGGTCCAGGGCACGCCGATGCGGTAGTCGAAGCGGGGCACCGGCGTCAAGTTGAGCACCACCAGCCACGGAGCCTCGCCGGGGGCACCCCAGCGGAGGAAGCTCAACACGCTCTGGGCGTGGTCGCGGTGGTCGACCCATTCAAATCCTCCCCACTCGTAGTCGCGGCGCCACAGCGCCGGCGCTTGGGCGTACACGCGGTTGAGGTCGCGCACCCAACGGCGGATTCCGGCGTGTTCTGGGTCTTCCATTTCGAGCCAGTCAAGCCCCTGGTCATGGTCCCACTCGGCTTCGGCCCCCCACTCGCTGCCCATGAACAACAGTTTTTTGCCGGGCACGGCCCATTGGTAGCCCAACAGCAGGCGCAGGTTGGCGGCCTTCTGCCACCGATCCCCTGGCATCTTGGCCCACAAGGCCCCTTTGCCGTGTACCACTTCATCGTGGGACAAGGGCAGCACGAACCGCTCGCGGAGCATGTACAGTCCGCGAAAGGTCAGCTCGTCTTGGTGGTAGCGCCGATAAATGGGGTCGCGGGCGAAATAGCGCAGGGTGTCGTGCATCCAGCCCATGTCCCACTTGTAGGTAAATCCTAGTCCCCCTTCTGCGGGCGGCGCCGTGACTCCAGGCCATGCGGTCGATTCTTCGGCTACCGTGATGGCGTCGGGGAAGTCCTCCGACACCATCTGGTTCATCCGCTGCAGGAAGCCCACCGCTTCCCAGTTCTCCCGCCCGCCGGCGGCGTTGGGCACCCACTGGCCAAAAGGGCGGGAATAGTCGCGGTAGAGCATGGATGCCACCGCATCCACGCGCAGCCCATCGGCATGGTAGCGGTCCAGCCAGAACCGAGCGCTGGAGAGGAGGAAGCTGCGCACCTCGTGGCGCCCGTAGTTGAAGATCAGGGTGTGCCAATCGGGGTGGCGCCCCTGGCGCGGGTCGGCGTGCTCGTACAGATGGGTCCCGTCGAACCGTCCGAGCCCCCAGGGGTCGTCCGGAAAATGGGCCGGCACCCAGTCCAGGATGACTCCGACGCCGGCTTGGTGCAGGCCGTCGATGAGGGCCATCAAGTCGGAGGGGGCGCCCCAGCGCGCCGACGGCGCAAAATATCCCACCGTCTGATACCCCCACGATCCGTAGAAGGGATGTTCCATCACCGGCAAGAGTTCCACGTGGGTGAACCCCATGTCGACCACATAGCGGATGAGCGGGTCGGCCAGGTCGCGGTACCCGGCCGTGGAGGGTCGCCAGGAACCCAGATGGACTTCGTAGATCGCCATCGGCCGATCCGGCCGTTGCCGCCGGGCGCGCTCTGCCATCCACGCCTGGTCGTGCCAGGTGTAGGTCAGATGGACCACGCGCGAACAGGGAATGCCTCCGAGGTCGTGGAAGAATCCCACCGGGTCGAGCTTCTCCAACCACGCGCCAGAACCTCGCGGACGCAGGCGATACCGGTAACCCGCCCCGGGTAAGACGCCAGGCACTTGGCCCCAAAAAATCCCGGTGTCGTACCATGGGGCCAGCGGGATTCCCGGCACTTGCCAGCGGTTAAAGTCGCCAATGACTTCCACCGCTTCGGCGTTGGGCGCCCAAACCGCAAAACGCGTTGCCTCCGGGCGCCACTGGGCGCCCAGCACTCGGTACAACTGGGTGTGCTCCCCGGCGTTAAACCACCAGCGGTCCTGCGGTCCCATCCACTCTGCGTCGACCTCAGGCGGCATGGGTGGCATCCTCCTCTCGGTGCCGCGAGGTTCTGGCCGCAGCCAGGGCTGGTGCCGTCTGGCCCTTTGGCGGTGGCTTTAAGGACCGGCAGCATCCGCACCGGAAAGCCTCCCGCCGCAAGGCGCGCCCCCCTCGGCTGCGCAGGGGAGAGCCCGGCGGCTGGATTTAGCATAGCAAGCAGGGCGCTTGGGGAAAAGCCAAGGACGCCATGGGCCAAGCCGGCCGTGAGGCCTTTGGCCAGACGGCCGGATGGGGACAGCAATCGAGGGGGGGCTCTGGCCCCGCCGGTTCAAGCCCCGCGCCGCGCCAGAACCAGGCTCTCGTTGCCGACCTCGAGCCGCACGTACCCGAGGTGGGCGGTTTGGCTGACGGTGCGGACGAGGTCGACCAAGGGGCTTTGGGCCGCCACGGCGTATCGCCGCCA
>JAIMBD010000024.1 GCA_023511625.1 Bacillota bacterium
GCTCTACACGCCCGACGGCCGTCAAATCGCCACCGCTGGCGAGGACGGCATGGTAAAGCTATGGCGGACGGCGTCGCTCACGGAGGCCCGGGTGCTGGAGAGGCAGCCCGACTGGCCGCTCGCGCTCGCCTTCTCCCCGGACGGGCGGCGACTGGCGATCGGCCGGTACGACGGTACTGTCGCCCTTGTGGACACCACGACCGGGCGCACCCTGGCGCTGCGCCACTCCGCCACCCCGAGCGGCGCGACCAGTCGCCGACCCGGGCCCGAGATCCGGCGCGGGCAGCAGGCGGGTTCCGGAGGAGAGCGGCCCGCGCGGGATGGGAGCGCGGCCGCGCCCGGAAAGCCGAGGGTGGTGCCTGCCGCGTTGCGCTCGGTGTCGCCCACGGGGGCCGTGCGCGGAAGCACTGTGCGGCTCACCCTGCAGGGCGTCAACATCAGCGACGCCACACACGTCTTCTTCGACGACCCCGAGATCACCGCGCGCGTGCTGCGCGGACCCTTCCCGGCCCTCAAGCGCAGTGAAGTGGCTGTCGAAGCGACCCTCGGAGCGGGCGCGCGCGTCGGAATCCGACGCCTCTTCCTGCAGACTCCGATGGGCACGACGGGCG
The DNA here is from genome assembly GCA_023511625.1 of Bacillota bacterium. Taxonomy (GTDB): domain Bacteria; phylum Bacillota; class Sulfobacillia; order Sulfobacillales; family Sulfobacillaceae; genus JAIMAE01. The sequence continues at coordinate 612 of JAIMBD010000024.1, forward strand.
CTGTGACGTTTGCCGTCGGCGGCTGGCCCGAGGTAGCGGAGACGGAGCCAAACAACGCGCTGCAGAACGCGACGCCCCTTGTGTTGCCCGCAACCTCCGTGGGAAGCCTCGACCCTCCCGGCGACGTGGACACCTTCACCTTCCAGGCACGGGCTGGGCAGGAACTTGTCTTCCAGGTCGTCGCCTCAGCCGTGCGCTCGCGGCTCAACTCCGTGCTGACGCTTCTGGACGCCTCAGGCCGCGTGCTGGCAGAGAACAACGACCATGCCAACAGCGTCGATTCCCTGCTGGAGTTCAGCCAGCGGCTGCGGGGCGTTGTTGCCCCTCCGGTACACCAAGTCTCCGCCTAGCCCGATCGAGTACTCCACCGTCTCAAACCCGGTGTCGGTGGCTACGTCGAAACGGATCGTGCCACCGGAAGCCTGGTGGATCGTTGCTGCCCTCACGAAGTCGCGGGCGATCCGGTCCAGAGCAACCTGCGAGTTGCGCAGCATCTCCTGCTGCCGCCACCCTTCCTGGTACGCACCGTTGCCGGTCGTCAATAGCGGCATCACGCCTGCCACCACCAGGCTGACCAGCAACAGGGTCACCGCCGCCTCCAGGAGCGTGAAGCCCGACTGGCCTCCCTCCCACGGCCTACTGGTGCGATGTGACCCTCGTGTCATAACGCACTGGCGTCTCACCGGGTTCACAGGATGCGGAGCTGTTCCGGTCCACACAGGCAATGACCTCTACGTGGCGAAGCCACACAGTAGGATCCGGCCCCACGTCGTACACTCGCCACTCTAGCCGGCATCCCGGCGGCGTGGAGCATGTCTCCGCCCCTGCCGGCGGAAGCGTACCTCCTCCGCGAAGGACCTGTGCGAGCTCCTCAAGCTTCCCCACCGCCAGTAGTCCCAGCACTTGAGCATCACGCTCCGCTTCCTGAGCCGACAGTAACGGAGGGTATAAGGCGACGAGGGGCACCAGCGCTATCCCGAGCAATAACACGCTCACCACTACTTCGAGCAGTGCTTGGCCGGCTTCCTTCACGGCAAAGCCCTTGCGTAGCCGGTCTGTGCCCACAGTCTCACCCGAGCGCTCTCCGTCCTGGAATCCAAGCGCCACTCCGCCCAGGCCGGCGAGGAGCTGGTGGTACGCGGCACCGTCGAGCCCGGGGAGGGCGCCCGGCGCGCCGAGGCCGTGGTGGCGGTCGGGTCGTCGACCGTGGCCGCGGCCAGAGCCGAGCTGGTTCTCGTCGACGCCCGGGCAGGCGCAAGGCCGTGATTCCCTGCCACAAGTGTTTTACAATGAGAGGGTCTCCAACACGTTTTGCCGATAGGGTGGGGTGAGGTTCTTGCCAAATCAACCGCTAGACCCGTTTCGCGCGCGCACCACGGCCACGGTGGGCGGGCGCCGTGTGACGTACTGGCGGATTTCGGCGCTGGAAGAGCAGGGACTTGGGGCCATCTCGCGTCTTCCCTTCTCCATCAAGATCCTTTTGGAGTCCGTGCTGCGCCAGCTTGACGGCTACCAGATCACCGAAGAAGACGTGCGGGCGCTGGCGGCGTGGCGGCCGGGACAGGTGCCGGACCGGGAGGTGCCCTTCAAACCGGCCCGGGTGGTCCTCCAGGATTTTACGGGGGTCCCGGCGGTGGTGGACCTGGCGGCCATGCGATCCATGGTCCAAAGGCTGGGCGGTGACCCGGAGCGCATCAATCCCTTAGTCCCCGTGGATCTGGTCATCGACCACTCGGTCCAGGTGGATGCCTTCGCCGCGCCCACGGCGCTGGAACAAAACATCGCCTTAGAGTTCGAGCGCAACCAGGAGCGCTATCGATTTCTGAAATGGGCCCAGCAGGCGTTTCGCAACTTCCGCGTCGTACCGCCCGACACCGGAATCATTCACCAGGTGAACCTGGAATACCTGGCCACGGTTGTAACTACCCGGGACCACGACGGCGAGTGGCAGGCCTTCCCGGACAGCGTCGTGGGGACCGACTCGCATACCACGATGATCAACGGGATGGGCGTCTTAGGCTGGGGCGTCGGCGGCATCGAGGCCGAGGCGAACATGCTGGGCCAGCCGCTTTATTTTTTGATTCCCGATGTGGTAGGAGTGCGCCTGGTTGGCCGTTTAGGGCCGGGAGCCACTGCGACCGACTTGGCCCTGACCGTCACCCAGCGGCTGCGCCAGCACGGCGTGGTGGGGAAATTTGTGGAGTTTTTCGGCCCCGGACTCGACAGCTTGTCGTTGGCTGACCGGGCCACGGTGGCGAACATGGCGCCAGAATACGGGGCCACGGTGGGCTTCTTCCCTGCCGACCACGAGACGCTGGCCTATCTGGCCATGACCGGGCGCAGCGACGAGCACCGCGCCCTGGTGGAGTGGTACCTCAAAGCCCAGGGGCTATTTCGGGAGCCGGGTCAGCCGGATCCGGAATTCAGCGAGGTGCTGGAGATCGACCTCGGGGCCATCGAACCCACCTTGGCCGGCCCCAAGCGCCCGCAGGACCGGGTCAGCCTGGGACAGATGCAAAGCGCCTTCCGCCGGGCCTTGACGGCGCCGGTCGAAGCGCGCGGGTTTGGCTTGGCGCCGGAAGCACTCGGGCGCACGGCGCCGGTCGGCGACACCGGGCAGCGCATCGGCCACGGCGCGGTGGTGATCGCCGCCATCACCAGCTGCACCAATACCTCCAACCCCTTCGTGATGATGGCCGCCGGGATCCTGGCCCAAAAGGCGGTGGCGCGCGGGCTTCGGACGCCGCCGTGGGTCAAGACCAGCTTGGCGCCGGGGTCGCGGGTGGTCACAGCCTATCTGGAGCGGGCCGGCCTGTTGGATCCTTTGGCCCGTTTGGGGTTTGCCGTGGTCGGATACGGGTGCACCACCTGCATCGGCAACAGCGGCCCACTGCCGGAGGCGGTAGCCGAGGCCATTACGGCCGGCGACCTGACGGTAGCGGCCGTGCTGAGCGGCAATCGCAACTTCGAAGGGCGCATCCACGCCTTGGTCAAGGCCAATTACCTGGCCTCGCCGCCCTTGGTGGTGGCGTACGCCTTGGCCGGGACGGTGGACATCGACCTCGAGCGGGATCCCTTGGGTACGGGGTCCGACGGCCAACCGGTTTACCTGCGCGACGTCTGGCCCTCGTCGGCTGAGGTCGAGGCGGCGATGGCCGAGGCGATTCAGGGAGACCTCTTCCGCCAGCAGTACCAGGCGGTCTGGACGGCCAACCCCTACTGGAATCAGCTCGAAGCGCCCAAAGGGCAGCTCTACGCCTTTGATCCCCAGTCCACCTACATTCAGGAACCGCCATTCTTCCAAGACTGGTCGCCAGAGCCTCGCCCCATCGCCCCCATTCGCGGAGCGCGGGCGTTGGCCGTGTTGGGCGACTCGGTGACCACCGACCACATCTCGCCAGCCGGCAACATTGCCGTGCGTTCCCCTGCCGGGCAGTACCTGTTGGCGCACGGCGTCGAACCGTCGGCGTTTAACTCGTACGGCGCCCGCCGCGGCAACCATGAGGTGATGATGCGCGGCACCTTTGCCAACATCCGGATTCGCAACCGCATGGTCCCAGACGTTGAAGGTGGATTCACCCGCCACCTGCCGGACGGCGAGGTACTGCCTATCTATGAAGCGGCGATGCGCTACCAAGCCGAAGGTGTGCCGCTGATCGTCCTGGCCGGCAAGGAGTACGGAACGGGCAGCTCGCGCGACTGGGCTGCCAAAGGCTCGCGGTTGTTAGGGGTGCGCGCCGTGCTGGCGGAGAGCTTCGAGCGCATCCATCGCGCCAATCTGGTGGGCATGGGGGTATTGCCGCTGGAGTTTAAAGACGGCGCATCGGTCGACCGCCTCGGACTGACAGGCGAAGAGGAGTTTGACATCCCCATTGCGGAAGGGGTGACGCCGCGCGCGGCCCTGACGGTGTGGGCTCGACGGCCCAACGGCGAGACGGTCCCCATTCCGGTTACCGTGCGCCTGGATACGCCGGTGGAAGTGGACTACTACCGCCACGGGGGGATCTTGCAGACGGTCTTGGCCCAACTGGTACACGGCCGCCGGTGAAGCTCCCCTACTGCCCCACTTGCAGGAGGAAGGCGGGAGGATGGCGGAGTGGCTCGACATCTTGGATGAGAACGGCACGCCTATCGGCGTCAAGGAACGTGAGGCCGTGCATCGCGACGGCAACTGGCACCGCACTTTCGATTGCTGGGTCATCGACCGCCGCCGCCCGGCGGTGCTGTTCCAGTGCCGGAGTCTCACCAAGTCCGAGAATCCCGGACTTTTGGACACATCGGCGGCGGGTCACTTGCGGGCTGGAGAAACCTGGCGGGACGGGGTGCGGGAACTGGAGGAAGAGCTCGGGTTGGTCGTGCCCCCGCACGCGCTCGTGCCCCTCGGCGTGCGGGTCAAAAGCGCGCGGTACGGATCGCGCATCGACAACGAGTTTCAGGAGGTCTTCCTGACTGGCATCGACCGCAACACCGTGCGCCTTACGCCCGGTCCCGAGGAAGTGGCGGCCTTGGCATGGATTGGTCTGGAGGAGGGGTTGGCGTTTTTCTCTGGCCGCTGCCCTACCGTGCGGGCGGAATGGTGGGAGGTAGGAGTGCGGCCGCGCTGGCGGGAGCTGCCCCCGGCCGCCTTCGTGCCGGCAGTGGACCGCTACTATTTGAAGGTCTTCATCATGGCCGAGCGTTGGCTGGCCGGCAAGGCCGAACTGGCGATTTAGTTCGGGCGAAGATCTTTGCCGAAGCCGTCGAGGCGCTTGACAAAGCCCCTCGACGGCCTTTATCTTCTCTTTGGTAAGCTACCTCCCAATTTCAAGTTCAGGGCAACCTGGATGTCGCGCCTAACCCGGCTGGGGACGGGAAAGGTTAACGGTAGCGGCAGCACGACCAATGGCCGCTCGATTCAGGGCCGATCTGTCGGCCCCGCGCTCTAAAGGCTCCCGTCTCGTCAGAGGTATTTGGTGCCAGCACGATTTGGCGTGGAAGATCGAGGACCAGGGAAGGACGGAGCAAAACGGTGAACATCAGCGTGATTTACTACTCGATGACGGGCGCCATCTATCGGTTGGCGCAGGAAGTGGCGGCAGGCGCCGAAGAAGCCGGCGCAACGGTCCGCCTGCGGCGGGTTCCCGAGCTGATCCCGCTTGAGGTGATCGAGGCCAACCCGCAGATCAAGGCGGCGGCCGAAGCCCAGCAGGGCGTTGAAGTCGCTTTGTTAGACGATCTGGTGTGGGCCGATGGCATTGCACTGGGCAGCCCCACGCGCTACGGGAACATGACGGCGCAGCTGAAAAACTTCCTCGACCAGACGGGGCCGCTGTGGGCCCAGCGCCAGCTGGTGGGCAAGGCGGTCGGGTTTTTCACCGGCGCCGCCACGATGCACGGTGGGCACGAGACTACGATCCTGACCATGTCCACCTTTGCCTACCACCACGGGATGGTGATCGTCCCGGCGAGCTACGTCCCACCCGAAGTCAGCTCTACGACCACCGGCGGCACCCCGTACGGCCCGTCTGAACTCGGCAACAAGCCCGACCTGTCGGCCGAAGAACGGGCTGTGGCACGGGCCTTTGGGCGCCGACTGGCCGAAGTGGCTGGGAAGTTGCGCGCGTAGGAGCTTTAGCCGGGGTTGGCTGCCTCCCCATCGGGTCCTGCACCTGTGGGGGCGGCGGCCCGCCCCGACTGTTGCAGCAGCCGTTCCAACTCCTGCCGAAACCCCTCCAGGTCCGTGAACTGCCGGTAGACCGAGGCGAATCGCACGTATGCCACCTCGTCCAGCCGGCGCAGGTGGTCCATCACCAACTCCCCGATCTCCCGCGTCGTCACCTCGCCTCGACCTTGGTCGCGCATGGCGCGCTCGACCGCCTCCGCGACCTCCTCCAGCGCCTCCAAGCTGACAGGACGCTTTTCGCAAGCGGTCAGGAGCCCTTTGAGGATTTTTTGCCGATCAAACGTCTCCCGGCGGCCGTCTTTTTTCACCACCCACAGCGGGGCTTCCTCCACGCGTTCGTAGGAGGTAAAGCGACGGTGGCAAGCGAGGCATTCGCGCCGACGCCGGATTTCGCGCCCGTCGTGGGCGGGTCGGGAGTCGAGGACCTTCGTGTCTGGAAAACCGCAGAACGGGCAACGCATGGTATCCCTCCTGAGCAACGAGCGCGGGGTTCAGCCGGCCCCAGGCCGCCCCGGCCGCGGAGACGGCTTGGGCTGCCATTGCGGCAAAAAAACGGCGTGCTGAATCCAGGTCAGGGGGATCGGCATCCCTGCTGCGATGGGCAAGACGTACGCCTCGCTGGCCAACAGCACGACCGCCAGCGCCCACCCCACGGCGCGCCGCCGGCCGAGATTCCGCCACCCCGTCACGCAGCCTCGGCCGAGTGCCACGAGCAACGGCGGCAGTGCCGGCAAGAAATAATAATAAAAGTGCGACCGCGGCGTGACTAACCAAGGCACCCAATTCGCGGCAAACCAGAGCCCGAGGAATCCTACCGCCCGAGGATCCTCCTTTAGGCGGACGGCCCTCAGGCCAAGTCCGCCCAAGGCCACGAGACCTCCCCACACCCAAAGTGGGTCGGACAGGGTCCAGAGCAGCACCTCATGGCTCCCCACTACCCAATTCAACAGCTCAAGTGGCCGCGGCAACAGGATCCAGGTCCAGGGGGCGGACTCTCCGGGATTGTAGAAGCGAAACGCCCACATATTCGATAACATGACCCGCTGGAGTTGTACGAGCCCAGCCCAAAAGCCGTGGGGCAACCACGCTTGCTGAAAGCCGTGGGGCCATGCGTAGGCGTAGCTTGCAGCGTAGGCTGCACACGGTACCAGCGTCTCCGCCACGGCAATGGCCGCCGTGCGCCTGACCGTTCGCCGCCTACCGAGGCCGAAAGCGACGGCCAACCACACCACCGGGACGGTGAGGCCGGCCGACCATTTGGCGGCCACCGACAACCCGGTGAGGACCCCCTGCCCCATCCATTCCCCCAAGGCCGGCCGCCGTCCCTCCCGTTCCCGTTTGGCCAGACAGACGGCCCAGGCCAGGGCCCCCAGCGACAGCGGAAAACTGATGCTGTCCAACAGCGCCACGTGGCTGAGACTGACGGCCAGGCCTTCCCCGGCCATGAAAAAGGCCGCCGCCAGAGCCGTCGCGGCGTCGTCGAAGAGGGTGCGGGCGATGACGTAGGTGCATACCGGGGCCGTGGCGCCCAACAGCGCCGGACCGAGCCGCCAGGCCCACGGATGATTGCCGAAGAGGAGAATGGCCAGGGCGATCAATTCTTTGGCCAAGGGGGGATGCGAAGCCAGGTTGGGATCGATGCCCGGTACGGCGCCCGCTGCGCCCGCCAGAGGTGGTTGGCCCAAGAGCACCTGGGCAGCGGGAACGTAGTAATACTCGTCGTAGATCAGGTGCGGGTAACGCCCGATACCGATTCCGCGCACAGCGGACCCGAAGGCCACAATGACCGCCAACGCCAACCCGTCGCGGGCACGGGGTCCAACCCGCCGGGCACTTACGGGCCGGCTTGATACCATGGAAGCCAACCCTCAACCCGCGGCCAGAGCACCGCTTCGGCCCACCGCTGCCCTTGGGACGGCCGATCTGGGGCCGGCCAGCGCCATCCGGCCCAGGCCCGCACCCACAACCATCGCCAGTCGGGAGACTCGGAAAGCCGCGAGATGGCCGTGGGTAGGTCCGGTGCCGACGCTACCGCCGCCATGGTGCCGAAATCCCACACCGCGTGCGCCGGAGCAAGGCCCTGGGCATTCCACCGCCAGGCGAACTGGTGGCGAAAGGGACCCGTCCACGGATGGAAGCCCGGCACCAGCCCGTTGTGCACGGCGAGCTCAACCTCCAGCCCCTCGGTAGCTGCGGCGTCAGCCAGGGCCTGCCAAAACGGTCCGGGCGCCGGGGTACCCCAAGTGCGCGACCAAGCCCATCCGCGTTCCATGATCATGGGAACCTCTGCGTAGTACAGCCGTGCCGCCGGATCCAATCCCTTGTGGATCACCAGGCCCACCGACGCCGTGCCGCTCTCGTCCACTGCCAACCACCACTGCGCCCGCGCCCACGCTGGCCACTCGGCGTCGGGCGAAATGCGCCACACCCCCTGCGCCGCGTCCTCGCCGAGGTAAGCCGCCACCCCGCGGTCGTTCAATTGCGCCACCAGGTGTTCAGCTGCGGCCTTCAGGGCCCCTTCCCAACTCATGAACCGCTCCCTCTCCTCTCTTGGGCGTCCCGAATCATCCGGCTTGGGATGGAGCGGGTTCCGACGGCTGCGGCCCGGATCCCCAGCGCTGTTCCCATTCGATCTTCATGCAGCGGTCCATCACCACCGTCAATCCTCCGGCGCTGGCGATGGTGGCAGCCTCTGGGCTGACGATGCCAAGTTGCAACCACAGTGCCTTGGCACCGATGGCGACGGCCTCCGCTGCCACGGCCGGGGTTTGATCCGCCCGTCGAAACACATCGACCACATCTACCGTTACCTCGCGGGGAATGGCCCCCAGCGAGGGATAGGCCACTTCCCCCAGTACCGACGTGACCTGAGGATTGACCGGGATGATCCGGCATCCGTGTGCTTGCAGAAACTGGGCCACGCCATAACTCGGCCGATCTGGGCGGTCAGACAGCCCCACCACCGCGATGACCTTCGCCTGTTCCAAGATGGTGGTCACGATCTCTTCAAACCCCATCGTGGCCTCCTCCTTTGCCTTTCCTCAATCGGCCACCGGCGTCAACCAGTGCTGATAGCGAAGATTTTCTCCCCGGACGGTTGCAAAATACAGCGCTTGGAGACTTTGGGTGACGGGTCCCATCTGTCCGTCGCCCACCGGGCGGCGGTCGATGCTGACGATGGGGACCACCTGGACCCCAGTTCCCACCAAGAACACCTCGTCGGCCACGTACAGCTCGGTGCGATCGATGTGGCGCTCCACCACCGGAATCTGCTGATCCCGTGCCAGTTCGAAGATGACGTCGCGCGTGATGCCTTCCAGGAGGTTGTCGGTCACGGGAGGTGTGACCAGCACCCCTTTGCGGACCATGAACAGGTTGGCCGCTGACCCTTCGGACACGTGCCCATCCTCGTTCAGAAAGATGCAGTCGTCAAATCCTGCGGCGTGGGCGTCAGAGACGGCGATGGCAGTATTGATGTACGACCCGGTGATCTTGGCCCGTGCCGGGACGGCGTTGTCGTCGATGCGCCGCCACGGCGAGGTCATGACGTGGATCCCTTGTGTCGGCAGGTAGTCGCCCAACGGTACGGCGAACATCCCGAACTGGTCTTGAATCCCGTCCAAGCTGACCTTGATGACCGGGTCGGCTTTGAACGCCAAGGGCCGCACGTAGACGTCCTGCCGGAACGGGTTTCGCCGCAGGAGGTCCACTGCCAGCGCGCACAGCTCGTCCACCGAGTGCGGCAACGCGATGCGCAAGATGCGGCAGGAAGCGGTGAACCGCTCAAAATGCTCGCGCACCCGGAACAGGTACAGGCGATCGCTGGCCTTGTTGTAGTAGGCGCGAATCCCTTCGAAGCACCCGGTTCCGTAATTCAAGGCGTGTGTGGCTATGGACACCGTCGCCTCTTCGAGGGGCATCCACTGGCCGCGGAAATAGGCAATGGCTGGCGCCACTCTCCACCCTCCCTCTTCACCGTCCGCCGGGGGCCACCGTTGCCGCGCCCCCGCGGATCCCTCCCCCGATTGTACCAAAACCTTCCCCGCTGTCCCATGGCGGCCCGGCATGGGGCGCGGTATCCGAAAGGCTCCGCCAGGTTATGAGGTGATGGGGGTTGTAAGGTGATGGGGTTATAATGAGACCACGGCGAGGTCCGATATCGGATCCGCCAGCGAGGTGGAAGCGATGGGAAACTTTGGGCCTCAAGGCCGACGCCGACCTCGGCCCTACGGCCCCTGGCATATGGATGACGGGGCCTTGTGGTGGCGTTACTGGCAGCATTGGGGAAGGGATCCTGCCCTTAAGCGTCCGATGGCATGGCCCGAGCGCGTCCTGTGGCTCAACGGACTTATGGCGGGAATTGTGGTGGCTGGTGCCCGGCTGGTGAGCGGCCAGGGACTCGGAGGCGCGGCCCAAGGCATCCTAGGCTTTCTCCTGGTGGCCTGGGCCTGGCGTGCGGGAGTGGTCTGGTGGTACGGCTGGTTAAGCCGACGGTCGGCGTTCTGGCGCCTGACCTCTGGGGAGCTTCCCTCGCGGCTGGTGACGCTCTCCGGGGTGTTGCCGTTGGCGGCGTTGGTATCGCTAGTCCTGCCTACCCCCTTCGCGCAGATGGGGATTGCGGGGCTTTTTGCCGCAGCGTTGTTTTGGGCCGCCCACCGCCGCGGCGGGGACTGGCCGTTCTGGTTCGCCGCAGTCACTGCCGGATCCGGGCTGGCCCTGGTGGCGTGGTTGACCGGGGCCATCTGACGGTCGACCTTTACCCGACCGGCGTTCAGCGGTGCACCCAATGCCCCGGGCGCGCATAAGGAGGAACGGAGCCCCAGGTCGTTTCGCGGCGGTCCCGCCCGTCAGCCGCAACCTATGGGGCGGGCTTGTCGGCGCCGCGTGGCATAAAAGCCGCTCTGCGGGGTCGCATCGCCCAGCGTGACGCCTCCTCGCGGCAGTTCAGCGGTATCGGCCGCTGGTGCAACGGTGCAACGGCGCTCCCTAAGGTCGCGGCGGTTCCCCCCAAAGGGCGCAGGGGCTGGGTCGCGCAGCCCAGGGGTCTTGTCCCGGCGGGATGGCATGTGGCCTCCCACTCCAGAGCATAAGCCCGCACGGTGCGCATCTGGCCGTGCATGCCCCCGCATTTCAAAGGCGGACGTCACGGTGCGGCGGTACTCCCCCCGGTCATCAACCGCTGCAACAAGGCGTAATCGCCGGCCTGACAATCCCGGGGGTCGATTTCGTGCCAGGCCAGCCACGACAGCGTCGAGACCTCGTCGGGATCGGGGCGCAGCGGCGCTTCCGGGTCCCCTTCGACCAGGTAGTAGAAGCGCAACGAATGATACGGGTGGCGGAAGAACGCGATGAACTCGTCGCGGAAATCCACCAGCGGTCCTACCCGCACCAACGCCCCGGTTTCCTCTTGGAACTCGCGCACCAGTCCGGCCTCAAGGGTTTCCCAAGGTTCCACGGCGCCACCGGGAATGTCCCATTTGCGCGTGAACACCGACCGTCCTAGGAGCACGCGCCCCTGGGCGATCCAGACCCCGTAGGCGGCTGGTCGAAAACGCACCTCCCGCGCCGGATACGTTTGCGCCGGCCCGATCAATGAAGGACAGCGCACCTCAATCCCTTCGGGCGACGGCGACTTGGCCATCTTTCGCGTGCCTCCTCTCCCTCCTCCCGACGGCTGCCCTGTCCCGCCTACGACCTACCAGTCCGGCCTCTCCCCATCCAACAGTCCCAGGCGGCGAAAGCGCTCGCCGAGGTACTCGACCGGCGTGTGCTCGACGCCGCCGAAGCTCGGCCGGGTATAGACGTGCAGCGCATCGGGAAAGACCTCGCGCAGGATGCTGCGAATGCGGCGTCCGGAACTGTCGGCATCGGTCAGGATCACCGCGACAGCAGCCCCTACGGCCTTCTGTAGGCGATCCAACCGCTCGCTGCTGGGAATGCCGTTGGTGGTAAGCACCGGAATCGATTCCGGCAGCACCTGGCGCACCCGAGCCCGGTCGTGCTTCCCCTCCACGATCACCACGAACTCTGCCGACCATGAGGGCCGCGGCGCCGGACGCCCTTTGCCTTGTCGCGACACGGTGGACTCCGCCTCGAGCCGCAGTGCAGCGCCTAGGGCGCGACCACGTTGACCAGTTCGGGCCAATCCGCGATGCCCACCCGCACCGTGTCTCCCGGGTGCAGCAACAACGGGGGGTGGCGAAAGATTCCGACGCCATGTGGCGTGCCAGTCAACAGGATATCGCCGGGCTCCAGGCGAATCCCCTGGCTGACAAAGGCGATGATCTGGGCCACGGAGAAAATCATCTCCCGGGTGTTGCTGTCTTGGACCAGTTGCCCGTTGACCCAGCACCGAATCGCGAGGTTCTGGGGATCTGGCACCTCGTCGCGCGTTACCAGCACCGGGCCCACTGGGCCGAACCCGTTTTGCGATTTGCCTCGTAGCCACTGGCGGTCGCCAAATTGAAAATCGCGGGCGGTAAAGTCGTTGGCTAAACTGTACCCGGCCACGCACCCCAAAGCCTCCGCCTCAGAGACGCGGTCGGCAGTCTTACCGATGACCACCGCCAACTCGGCTTCGTAATCCAGCTGTTGGCAGCCGGGCGGAACCGGCACCGGACCGCGGTGCGCGTTGTACGCGTTGGGCAGCTTGGCGAACAAAATGGGCCGGTCTGGCGGCTTGACATTCTGCTCCCGGCAGTGGTCCCAGTAGTTTTGCCCGATGCACACCACCTTCCCTGCCCTCGGGATGAGCGGGGCAAAACGCACCGCCTCCGGATCCAACGCCGGCTCCCCCACGCCTTCGAGAGCCTCCATGGCCGCCCGCAGCCCCTCGGGACGTGCCAACACCGTGCCCAAGTCGGCGCGGTACAGCCAATGCTCTTCCTTCACGGCGTTGCGAATGGGCCAAACGCGTCCCTCTCGCCAGCGCGCGAGCGTCAGCTCGCCCGTGGTTGGGTCGTAAATCGTGGCAATTTGCACCGTTGCATCCCTCGGTCCGGCGACCGAAGGCCCCCCTTTCTTTCTGGCCAACCCCTCCAAAGCCGCAAGGCGGAACCACAGACCCTGAGCTTCCAAGACCGCCTGGAACCAAAGGGGCAACACCATCTCGGTGCCGTCCTGCGCTTCCCCGGCTTGCTCGGTGACCTCGAGGCGTCACGGCAGGACGGCGAATCCGTCGACGTGGCGGCCCGCATCGCCCCCCTTGAGGGGTGCCAGGAGAGATGCGTTCCCGGCTTCCCAAGTCTTCGCATGGCGGCCCAACCCTGCCGTCTGCCCAGGGTCAGGATCTACGCGCACCGTGGGAGCTTTTCACCGCGCGGGCAAGCCGGCCTCAAGGCGCTACCCCGTCTTGCCTTTCATGATACCCTGTCGCAGCGGTTCTGGATAGAGCCGCCTCCACCGCCTCATCCAGGATGTCCAGCGCCTCCTCCCATTCCTCGGGGGTGGTGGTCAGCGGAGCCAAGAACCGAATGACGTGACCGTGCGCCCCCGCCTTCAACAATAGGACCCCGCGGTTGCGGGCTTCGACCACCACCCGGTCGGCGGCCTTGGGGTTCGGAGGCAGATCCGGCGCCGTCGGGTCCACCAATTCCATGCCCACCATGGCCCCGAGCCCTCGCACGTCCCCAATCTCCGGATGGCGTTGCGCGAGCCGCTCGAGCCGCGATCTGACCCGGGCCCCTTGAGCCGTGGCAGCTTCCAGCAACCCATCGCGTTCCAACCGGTCCAAGACCGCTAGGGCGGCCCGCACGGCTACCGGGTTTCCAATGAAGGTGCCGCCCAACGCGCCCGGCTCGGGGACATCCATCACGGCCGCCCGGCCGATGACTGCCGAGAGCGGCAGGCCGCCGGCGATCGATTTGGCCACACAGATGAGGTCCGGCCGCACGCCGCCGTGTTCACAGGCGAAAAACCGTCCAGTGCGCCCGTATCCCGCCTGCACCTCGTCGTCGATGAGGAGGATGCCGTGTTGCCGGCAAAACGCCGACAGCCAGGGCAGGAAGTCCTCGGGGGGGACGATGAACCCGCCCTCGCCCTGCACCGGCTCGACGATGACTGCGGCCACCGATCGGGGATCGACCTGCATGCTCAGCGCTTCGGCGATGTGCTGGTAGCAGCGGGGACCGCAACGATGCGGTCGCTCGGCGGCCCAGGGGCAACGAAACGGATACGGGTAGGGGATGCGATACACTTCGGGGGCCCAAGGGCCCATGCCGGTCTTGTAGGGGGTGGTACGTCCCGTCAGACTCAGCGCCATGTACGTGCGGCCATGAAATGCGCGCTCGAAGGTCACGATGGCCGAACGGCCGGTGGCGCGGCGAGCGATTTTGACCGCGTTCTCTACGGCCTCGGCACCGGAGTTGAAGAACATCACCTTGGCGGCCTCCCCCCCAGGGAATCGGGCCGCTAGGCGCTCGGCCAAGGTCACGTAGGCGGCGTAGGGCACCACGGAGAAGTCGGTATGTAAAAAGCGTCCGGCTTGGTCGCGGATGGCGGCCGTAACGTGGTCGTCGGTGTGGCCGACGTTCAGCGCCCCAATCCCTCCGGTCAAGTCCAGAAAGGTGTTGCCGTCGACATCGGTCAGCCGCGTGCCGTGCGCAGTGGCGACGACCACGGGGTGGGCCACGGCCAAAGCTCGCGGTACCACCCGCGCCATGGTTTGCAGCCACTCGGAGGACGTGGGGCCGGGAATGGCCGTGACAAGGTGGACGAAGCGGCGCTCGGGCATGTCGGTTGAGGCTCCTTTCTCGGCCGGTGGCAAAGCCGTTCCTCCCGCTTAGGATTCCCCTAGCCTTCCCGACCGGATCCGGGTGGAGTCGATCCAGATCCCTCCGGGATGGGGATCGGCGCAGCCGGAGATGCTATCCGATAAGAGCTGATTCCACGTCCTGGCGGGGGCATTGCGCAGGACAGGACCGCAAGGAGGGGGATCGCGTGACCAGAACGGCGGAGCAGTGGAAGGCATGGATCAGCGGGATGCTGGTCTTGTGGGCCGTTGCGGCCTGTGGGCATCCTGCAGCCGACCGCTGGGGCTGGGCGCGTCCTCCCCACGGCCTGTATAACCACTCTGCCGCCCCGTCCGGCGACCAGACCCCCACGGCACTGCCTACTCACGGCACAGGCCCCTGGGCCGGTCCCGGTACGGTGCGCTCGGCAGGCCCCAACGCTCCGTGGCTGGCTTACGACCCTGTCCGCCACACCGTAGCCCTCCAGCTGATCGTGACCGGCACCCGCGGGCGGTTTCGCCTCAACGGGTACGCCCCCGAGGCGCTGGATGTCACGGTGCCCCTTCATTGGTCGGTGCACATCGTCGTGTGGAACCACACGGCCCAGCCCCTTCGCGCCTCGGTGGTACCGGGCCCCGGGCCCACTCCCGCCATCCTGCCCGGTCACGCCCACACGCTGATGGTGGTACCCGACCATTCCGGCGTGTGGCGCATCGGGCTCTTGCCTGGCCCCCAATGGTTGGCCCTGCGGGTCAAATCCAACCAACTCCCGTCGGTGCGGACTGCCGGGCGCTAAAGGTCGCGGGTCTGCCCTTGACCGTAGGCCAGGGTCTTGATGGTGGTCAAGGCCTCAAGCCCCATCGGCCCTCGCGCGTGCAGCTTCTGCGTGCTGATGCCGACTTCTGCCCCCAGGCCGAACTGAAAACCGTCGGTGAACCGGGTGGAAGCATTCCAGTAGACCACGGCAGCATCCACCTGCTTTAAAAACGCCTGGCCCACGGCGTAGTCATTGGTGACGATGGCTTCCGAGTGGCCGGTGCCATACCGGGCGATGTGGTCGATGGCCGCTTCGGGGCCGGACACGACCCGCACGGCCAGATCGAGGCTAAGGTACTCGCGGCGCCAATCGTCTTCGGTGGCCGGCACAGCCTCGGGGATCAGGGCGCAGGTCTCTGCATCGCCGTGGAACACCACGCCATCGGCCGACAGGCGCTCCCAAGCCCGCGGGAGGAATTCGCGGGCGATGGCCCGGTCGACCAGGACCGTCTCCAAGGCGTTGCACACGGCCGGGTTGCCCACCTTGCCGTCTCGCAGGATGTGGACCGCCATGTCAAGGTCCGCCGCGGCGTGCACGTACAAATGGCAATTGCCCACGCCGGTTTCGATGACCGGCACGGTAGCCTCTCGGACCACGGTTTCAATCAGCCCCGCGCCTCCCCGCGGGATCAAGAGGTCAAGGCCGCGCAAATGCATCAAGGCCGTCGCCCACTGGCGGTCAGGGCTGTCGATGAGTTGCACGGCATCTTGGGGCAGTCCCTCCTGCTCGAGCACTTGGCGCCATAAGCCCACCAGGGCGCGGTTGGAATGCAACGCCTCGTGCCCCCCGCGCAGGATGATGGCGTTGCCGCTCTTGACGGTGAGGCCCACGGCTTCTAGGGCCACGCCAGGTCGGCTCTCGAAAATCAAGCCCACGACGCCTAACGGGACGTGGACGGCCTCGATGCGAAGACCGTTGTCCAATTGCCGGACCCCTTGTCCGCGGCCCAGGGGGTCTGGTAGGCGAGCGACTGCTTCCAGTCCCTCGGCCAGGGCGCGCAATTTGCCCCGGTCCAGTTCCAGGCGCTTTAACAGGGCTCCGCTCAACCCTTCGGCGCGGGCTTGGGCCACGTCCTCCTGGTTGGCCGCCAAGACCGCATCTGCCGCCTCCAGCACCAGTGCGGCCATCGCCGTCAACACGCGATTGCGTTCTTGGCCCGACGTCGCGGCCAGTACGCGCTGGGCCGTCTTAGCCTTCGCCAACATGCTCTCCAGCATCTTGCCCCTCCCCTTTTGCGCGGGCCAAAAACCGGGTCCCCACCGGGCGGCGGCCCAAGACCGCATCCAGGATCACGTCGGTCTCGCGGCTGTCGGCCAACACCATTGGCACCCCAGCCTGCTGGGCGATGATGGCCGCCATCAGCTTCGTGTACATGCCGCCCGTGCCCAGGGCGCCGCCCTTGCCCCCGTAACGCGCCACGTCCTCTGCCGTCACCCAGGCCACCGTCTCGATCTTTTGGGCGCCAGGCACGCGGCGCGGATCGGCCGTATAAAGACCGTCCACGTCGGACAACAGCACCAAGAGGTCGGCCTCCATCAGCACTGCGACGCGCGCCGCGAGGGTGTCGTTATCTCCGATGCGAATCTCTTCATCAGCTACGGTGTCGTTCTCGTTGATCACCGGAATGACGCGCCAGGCCGACAGCTGCTCCAAGGTGCGGCGGGCCTTGGCTCGGCGCCGTTCACTGGCGAGGTCCTGTCGGGTCAAGAGCACCTGAGCCAAAGGCGCTTCCGGCATCCACCGCTGATACGCCTGCATGACCAAGGCCTGCCCGACGGCGGCCAGGGCCTGCTTTTCCACCACCGTCTCCGGACGGCGGCCGAGGCGTCCAATGCCGGCTCCGACGGCTCCAGACGTGACCACCAAGAGGTCGACCCCGAGCCCGTGCAAGACCAGAAGTTGGCGCGCCAGTCCGGCGACCCGGTCGTCGCGAAACTGCCCGTCGGGGTCGCATAGGCTGGAAGTTCCAATTTTGATGACTACCCGCATCGCGGCGCCTCCGGCTCCCTCGCAAAGCAACTGCCCCCGGGGCCCACCGGCTTTGGCGGCCTCGGCATGGGCTCGAGGAGGCCTTGGGAGAATTTTGCCCTCACTATACCCCTGGTGTCTTACAGGTGTCAACGAACCTGGCCTTCGCCGGGGAAGGGTCGGTGAACGCGGGCCGGTCGGCGCCACCTTGGGGGCTTGGACATTGCAGGGAGGGTGAGCGGTAGGCTAGGATGAAGGGCAGAAGGCGTTGTGCGACCCCTCTCGAGGCCTTGGCCTGAAGCCAAACGCTTCGTCGCAGGGGTGGTCGGAAAGGATGGTGGAGCCTACGCCGCGTACGTTGTTTGAAAAGATTTGGGATGACCATGTGATTGTCGAGGAGCCGGGGCAACCGGCGCTGTTTTACATCGACCTCCATCTCGTGCACGAGGTCACCTCGCCGCAGGCCTTTGAGGGGCTCCGCCTCAACGGTCGCCGGGTGCGGCGGCCAGACCGCACGTTTGCCGTCATGGACCACAACGTTCCCACCACCGACCGCAGTCAACCGGTGGCGGATCCCATCGCGCGTCAGCAGATGGAGACGTTGGCGAAAAATTGCGAGGAGTTTAATATCCGACTGTTCGACCTGCACCACCCGGAACAGGGCATCGTGCACGTGGTGGGACCCGAACAGGGTCTGACGCAGCCGGGAATGACCATCGTCTGTGGCGACAGCCACACTGCCACCCATGGTGCCATGGGTGCCTTGGCCTTCGGCATCGGAACCAGCGAGGTGGAACACGTACTCGCCACCCAATGCCTGGTCCAACCCAAACCCAAGACCATGGAGGTGCGCTTCGTCGGTCGTCGGCCGTTCGGCGTGACGGCCAAGGACATGATCTTAGGGCTCATCGGGCAAATCGGCACCTCGGGGGCCACGGGGTACGTCATCGAGTACACCGGTCAGGCGGTGCGCGACCTCAGCATGGAGGAGCGCATGACCTTATGCAACATGTCCATCGAAGCCGGGGCCCGTGCCGGCATGGTCTCGCCGGATGAAAAGACGGTGGAGTACTTGCGGGGTCGGCCCTATGCCCCGCGCGGTGAGGCCTTCGAAGCGGCCCGCGAACGCTGGCTAGCCTACGCCACGGACCCTGGGGCAACCTTCGACCGCGTGGTCGAGGTGGATGTCGAGCGGCTGGTCCCGCTGGTGACCTGGGGGACCAACCCAGGTATGGTCACTACCATCGACGGCGTGGTACCGGATCCCGATGCCATGGAGGATCCTCAAGAAGCCGAGGCGGCCCGCTTGGCGTTGGCCTACATGGGGCTCAAGCCCAACACCCCTATCACCGAAATCGCCATCGACCGGGTTTTTATCGGGTCGTGCACCAATTCGCGCCTCGAAGACTTGGAGCGGGCGGCACGGATCGTGGCGGGGCGCAAGGTACACCCGCGCGTCAAGGCCATGGTGGTACCGGGATCGGGGGTGGTCAAGCGGATGGCCGAAGCCCGGGGCCTGCACCGCATCTTTATCGAGGCGGGCTTCGAGTGGCGCGAGCCAGGGTGCAGCATGTGCCTTGGCATGAACCCTGACATCCTGAAGCCGGGCGAACGCTGCGCCTCGACCTCCAACCGCAACTTCGAAGGGCGGCAGGGGCGCGGAGGCCGCACCCATTTGGTCAGCCCCGAGATGGCAGCGGCCGCGGCGATCTACGGCCACTTTGTGGACGTGCGGGAGCTCATGCGGCCCGACAGCGCTTGAAGGGGCCACGGGCGTAACGCTTCGCCGACGACGATGGGTATCACAAGAAGAAAGGAAGAGAACGGGTGGAGCCTCTGGTGTGCCATCGGGGCTTGGTGGCCCCTATCAACCGGCCCAACATCGACACCGACCAGATCATCCCCAAGCAATTTCTCAAGCGCATCGAGCGCACCGGGTTCGGGCAGTTTCTGTTCTACGATTGGCGCTATCAGGAAGACGGTACGCCCAATCCCGATTTCGTGCTCAATCGCCCGCCGTATGACCGGGCCAGTATCCTGGCGGCGGGCCCCAACTTCGGATGTGGCTCGTCCCGCGAACACGCGCCCTGGGCTTTGGCTGACTTCGGCTTTCGGGTGATCATCGCCCCGTCGTTTGCGGATATTTTCTACCAGAACTGCTTTAAGAACGGCCTGTTGCCTTTAGTGCTGCCCCAGGGGGCCGTGGATGAGATCCTAGACCGAGCCAAGGCCGTGGGACCGAATGGGTACTACCTGACGGTAGACGTCGAACACCTGCGGATCCTTGATGATGACCGCAGCTTCGACCTGGCATTTGCATTGGATCCGTATTTGCAGGAGACGCTCCTTTACGGGCTCGACGACATCTCGCGGACGCTGCGGTACGAAGACCGCATTTTGGCCTACGAACGCGCGCACGGCAAGTAACGGGGGCGGGTTCCGAAGCGGAACCCGCTGATCCCCTATTTTCAGCCCAATGCCCGCGCCATCCGGTCCAGCGCTTCCTCCAAGCGGGGCTTTTCGACCGTCAGCGCGATGCGCAGCCATCCTTCTCCGTGTTCGCCGTAGGCGCGGCCTGGCGTAACCACCACTTGTGCCTGCTCTACAAAGAAAGCGGACGCCTCGGCCGACGTCATCCCCCGGGGGGTGGGAAACCAGACGTAGAACGTGGCCCGGGGCGGTTCCACCGGGAAACCCATGGCCCGCAACTTCGCCACCACCACGTCTCGACGCGTCTGGTAGAGGGCGTTCATGGTCTGGAACACCGCCTCCGGGTCCTCGGCGAGGGCGGCCATGGCAGCTTCCTGCACAGCCGTGAACGGTCCCGAGTCGAGGTTGCTCTTCAACTGACCGAGGGCGGCGATGGCCGGGGCAGCACCCACGGCGGCGGCGATGCGCCAGCCGGTCATGTTAAACGGCTTGGAGAAGGAATAGAACTCGATAGCCACTTCGCGGGCTTTGGGGATCTCCAGCACGCTCGGGGCTCGATAGCCATCGAACCCCATTTCGGCATAGGCTGCGTCATGACACAAAAGGATGTCCCACCGCCGGCAAAGCTCCACCGCCTGGGTCAAAAATTCCCGAGAGGCGATGGCGCCGGTGGGGTTGTTGGGATAATTGAGCCACAGCATCTTGGCCTTGGCCAAGACCGCCTCTGGGATGGCCTCGAGATCGGGCAGAAACTGGCGATCAGGGCGGAGCGGCAACGGGTACACCGTGGCGTCAGCCAGAAGCGTCACCGTCTGATACACTGGGTAGGCCGGGTCTGGTACCAAGACGATGTCTCCAGGGCCGGCCCAGGCCCAGATGAGATGCGCGATGCCTTCTTTCGACCCGATGAGCCCCACCACCTCTTCGTTCGGGTCCACCGTCACCCCGAACCGCCGGCGGTACCAATCGGCCATGGCCGCCCGAAAGGCCCGACTGCCGAGATAGTCGGGGTACCGGTGATTTTGAGCCCGGTCCAGGGCGCGTTTCATGGCTTCAACGATGTGGGCCGGCGTCGGCTGGTCGGGGTCCCCAATCCCGAGGTTGATGATGTCCTTTCCCCGAGCGCGTTCCCGCTCCACAATCCGATCCAATTCTAAGAACAGGTATGGCGGCAGTCCCGCCATGCGTTGGGCCGCTTGCGTGGCATGACACTCCTTTCGGTAGTCGCCGTGGGGCGCCGAGCGCGATCAGGCCTATCTCCTTGGCGGCCCTGCGACCGGCCTTCGGTGCCTGAGACACCCCAAACGGCAAAAGCCCGGCACCGCTGGTGGTGTTTGCCTGGGCCAGTGGCTGTAGTATAATACTTTGCAAATACGTCGTAAACCGCCTTTCTGGGGGCCCATGGGGCGCGCAGAGGGTGGCCAGGCGCACGGTCCCGGCCCCGGTGAACGTCCGCATCTGCCTCAGTGCCCCGGACCTTGACTCTAGCCCCAGCTCCGGGGTCAGGAGGCGGGCAGTGGCGCGCGGTCGGCGCGGGCATACGCTACAGCGACGGGACTCCCCCTGCCCGGGAGCCACTTCGGTTACGGGCCGCGAATCCATCGGAGGAACGAGGAGGAGCTTTTATGCAGTGGCCGCGCATCTTCACCGCGATGATTACGCCGTTTACTCCGGAAGGGGCCCTGGCGGTCCACGAGGCCGCGAAGCTGGCGCGTTGGCTGGTGCGACACGGGAGCGGTGGGTTGGTGCTGGCAGGCACCACCGGTGAGTCTCCGACCCTGAGTCTGGAAGAACGGCGGGCCCTCTTTGAGGCGGTGCGCGAGGCCGTGCCAGAAGTGCCGGTCTGGGTGGGTACTGGCCACAACAGCACCGCCGAGACGGTGCGCCTGACGATGGCGGCCACCGAGTGGGGCGCCGACGGCGTGATGGTAGTGACGCCCTATTACAACAAGCCGCCGCAGGAAGGCTTGTATCGCCATTTCTGTACCGTGGCCGAACACACTCCGCTGCCGGTGATGATCTACAACGTGCCCGGTCGCACCAGCGTGACCATGTTGCCGGAAACGGTGGCGGCGGTGATGCGCGACCGGCCCAACGTGCGTGCGGTCAAAGAAGCCGCGGGGTCACTGGCCCCGGTTCAGCGCCTGGTGGACCTTTGTCCACCGGAAGCCAAGGTCTACACCGGTGATGACCACCTGTTCTTTCCTACCCTGGCCGTGGGCGGATATGGCGTGGTCAGCGTGGCGTCGCACCTCGTGGGGGATGAGATGGCGGCCTTGTGGCAGGCGTGGGAGCGCGGCGACGTGGACCAGGCGCGGCACCTCCACCGTCGCCTGACCCCCATCTTCGAAGAGCTGTTTCGGGTCAGCAATCCGATTCCCCTGAAATGGGCCATGAACCAGCTCGGGCTGCCGGCCGGTCCCCTGCGGCTACCGCTCAGTTACCCGGCCGATCCCGCCGTGTTCCACCCGCTGGCCCGCTGGATCGACAGCCTGCGCGTAGCCGAGCGCGTCCGGGACCTGTAAGGCTAGAAGCGGTCAGTCGGCGGGAGCAATTCCCGCCGTCCACAGGCTGTAGTCGATGGCGTCCAAGAGAGCGCGCCACGACGCTTCGAGAATGTTGCCAGAAACCCCGACGGTGTTAACCGGCTGGGCGCGAAACTCGGACCGCACCAAGACCCGCACGGTGGAGGCGGTGGCGGCCCGCCCATCCAGGACCCGCACCTTGTAGTCGGTCAGTTTCAGCTCGGCGAGTTCTGGGTAAATTCCGGTCAAGGCCTTGCGCAGGGCGTTATCTAGCGCATGGACGGGCCCGTCGCCCTCGCCGACTTCCAAAAGCCGCCGCGAACCCACCCGGATTCGCACCGTGGCTTCCGTAATCGGGTGATCGTCCAACGTCACCGAGACGTGAAAGCGCTCCACCCGATAATACTCGGGAATCTTGCCGACAGCCCGCTGCACCAACAAAGCCATCGAGGATTCGGCGTCCTCAAACTGGTAGCCCTGGGCCTCGAGGCGCTTGACCTCTTCGACCAGCTGCGCCAATTCGGGCGATCCCGGCCGGAGCTCTTCATAGTGGTAGAGGAGGTTGGATTTGCCGGCCAACTCCGAGACCAACACCCGCCGCTGCTGACCCACCCATTCCGGCGGCACGTGCTCGTAAGCCTCGGGATGTTTGCGCACGGCCCCCACATGGACGCCGGCTTTGTGCGTGAAGGCGTTCTCTCCGACGTACGGCGCCCCCGCCTCGGGGGCCAGATTGGCGACCTCCGCCACCGTGCGGGCGAGCCGCGTCAGCTCGCGCAGGCGGTCGGGACGACCGGCCTCGTACCCCATCTTAAACACCAGGTTCGGCCAAATGGTGCAGAGGTTGGCGTTGCCGCAGCGCTCCCCGTAGCCGTTGATGGTGCCCTGCACCATGGTAGCCCCGGCTTCCACCGCTGCCAGGGAGTTGGCCACGGCCAAGCCCGCGTCGTCGTGGGCGTGGATCCCGAGAGGCACCGAAGTCTGGCTCCGGACGCGGGCGACTTCCCGCTGGATGAAACCGGGCAGGCTGCCTCCGTTGGTGTCGCACAGCACGATCCAGTTGGCACCGGCTTCGGCCGCAGCCAACACCACCGCCAAGGCGTAGTCAGCGTCGTCCCGTGCTCCGTCGAAGTAGTGCTCGGCGTCAAAGATGACTTCCAGACCCCGATCGCGCAGAAACCGCACCGACTCCCCCACCATGCGCAGGTTTTCCTCGAGATCGGTTTCCAGCACGTGCCGGACCTGAAACCGCGAGGCCTTTCCGAAGATGGTGGCCACTTCGACGCCGGTGGCGACGATAGCTGAGAGGCTAGGATCCTGTTCGGGGGCTAGGCCTTTGCGGCGCGTGCTACCGAACGCGGCCACCCGGCTTCGCTCCAACCGGGGTGGGACGGCTTGGAAAAAGGCGGTGTCCTTAGGGTTCGAAGCGGGCCAACCGCCTTCGATGTAGTCGATGCCGAATTCCGCCAAGAGGTGCGCGATCTGCACTTTGTCTTGCAGTGACAAGCTGATGCCGGCACGTTGGGTGCCATCGCGCAAGGTGGTGTCGTAAAGAACGATGCGGGGCATACTCGGCCTCCTTGGGGTTCAGGGCTTGGCTTCAGTGTAGCCTCAATGCCCCTGCGCGCGCAACCGCCACGCCCCTCGGGCCCAAGCGCCTGCCCCCGGGGGGCAGAGCCACAGGGGGCCACGAGGTGCGCCGTGCAAGCGGCGCGGTTTCGACTTGACAGTCTTCCCGCGAAGTTCCATGATTGGCGTGCTTATGAAATCGCGAAAGCGCGCATCCCCAAGATTGCCGGCATCCGGCCCGACGGCGGCTCTATCCGCCACCGGTTGCCGGCGGTTTGGGGGGGCGGCGGGCGACCCCGCACCCGCCTTCAGCGCGTAGGGATCAGGAGGGAGGCGTGGGATGTACCCCGTGCAACTGGTGGACACCACTCTGCGCGACGGCGCCCAAAGCCTTTGGGCATCGGCGATGCGCATCGGCATCATCGAGGCAGTGGGACCAGACCTCGACCAGGCCGGGTTTGCCGCCGTCGAGGTCCCGATGAACCCCATCTTCTTCAAGAAATTTGTGCGGGACACGCAGGAGGACCCGTGGGAGATGGCACGGGTCATCGCCCGCGTCCTGCCGAACAGCATCAAGGCGTGTATGGGGGGCGGACCGCCGCGCCCGGACCCGGTCACGCAGCTGCTCTACCGGCGACTGGCAGAGATCGGCACCCTAAACCGCGTGCAGCTGGTGGCCAATACGGCTGATCAGGTGGCGCGCTCGTTTGGGTGGGTCATCCCCTTCTTTCGCTCGCTAGGGTTTGAGGTGGTGGTGGCCCTGGCCTACACGCTGTCGCCGCGCCACACCGACGCCTACTACGCCGAAAAGGCCCGCCAGGTCCTGGCCTTTGCCCCCGACGCCGTCTACCTCAAAGACCAGGGAGGGCTGCTTACCCCCGAACGGGTGCGCACGCT
>JAIMBD010000010.1 GCA_023511625.1 Bacillota bacterium
CGGGGCGGTAGCTCAGCTGGGAGAGCACCAGATTTGCATTCTGGGGGTCGAGGGTTCGAATCCCTTCCGCTCCACCACGAAATCCCACACGCTCAAAAGATTTTCCAAGACGTAGATCCCCCGCTATCCCGTGCAGGAGGGATCTGGGCGCCGGACCCCCACGCGGCCGGAAGGCGGATCGTGGCGTGGGCTGCTTTTCCGGTCCCGGGACGGTTCCTGCAACGGGGCCAGGCGGGCTATGGGCGCCCGGTGCTTTGGGACCAGGGCCGGTTGTCCCTCGGCCGCTTTTGGCATGGCGGCCTTGCCCATTAGGGGGTTTCGACCCAGGTGGGGTCGAAGTCGCCTAAAAGCGCCGGTGCTTCGGTGGCAGGCAGGGCTTCCACTTGGCGCAACCGCCGCTCGATTTGCCGCGTGCGCGTGGCAGCGGCGTCGATGGTGTGGCTGGCTTCCTGGAGCTTCTTCTGCGTCTTTTCGAGGATCTCCCCAAACTTACCGAACTCGGTCTTGACAGCGCCCAAGAGTTTCCAGACCTCACTGGAGCGCTTTTGAATGGCCAGGGTGCGAAATCCCATCTGCAAGCTGTTGAGCAAAGCAGTGATGGTGGTGGGACCCGTGATCACCACCCGAAATTCGCGCTGCACCACTTCCCACAACCCCGGACGCCGTAGCACCTCGGCAAAGAGCCCCTCCAGGGGCAAGAACAGGATGGCAAAATCGGTGGTGCGCGGCGGGTCGAGGTACTTCTCCTGAATGCTTTTGGCTTCGCTGCGGATCCGGCTTTCTAACAGACGTCCGGCCTCCTGGGCCAAAGCGGTGTCCCCTTGCTCTTCGGCGTCGAGCAGGCGTTGGTAGTCCTCGAGCGGAAACTTCGCGTCGATGGGCAAGAGCACGCGCTGAGCCTCTTCGTCCCGTCCCGGGAGGACAATGGCGAAGTCTACCCGGGCGCCGCTGCCGGGCCGGATTTCCACGTTGGACCGGTACTGCTCCGGACTTAAGGTCTGCTCTAACAAGGCGTCGAGCTGGATTTCCCCCAAAGTCCCTCGCGCCTTGACGTTGCTCAGCACCTTCTTGAGGTCGCCGACGCCGGAGGCCAGGGTCTGCATTTCTCCTAGTCCCTTGTGCACCAACTCCAGCCGTTCGCTGACGAGGCGGAAGGATTCGCCCAACCGCTGTTCGAGCGTTTGGTGCAGCTTTTCGTCGACGGTGGCGCGCATTTCCTCCAGCTTGCGCTGATTGTCCTCCTGCAAGGCCCGAAGGCGCCCTTCGACCGTCTCTCGCATCTGCTCAAGCTTGCGCTCGTTGACGGTGGTCAACTCGGCCAGACGCTGGGCAAAGGTGTCCAGCAGCCCTTTTTGCTGCGCGGCCATCTCTCCGATGGCGTTGACGGTGCGCTTGTCGTGGGAGTCCAGGAACAACCCGGTCTCGTGAATAAAGCCTTCCAAGCGTTCTCGCTGATAGCGCGCATGGTCTTGCTGGGCAGCCGTAAGGACCTCGCGCAGGCTTTCGGCGCGCCGCGCCGCCTCGCGGCCTTCCGCGTCCAGCATGGTGACCACTACTTGGTGAAAATCCTGCAGCCGCGCCGCCAACTCTTCGCGGGCGAGTTGGGCGTGGCGGGCGGACTCCTCCCGTGATTGCGCCGATTCCTCCCGCAACGCGCGCTCTAAACGCTCGAGCCCCTTTTCCACCGCGGCAAGCTCGCGCACCAACACGGCCTGCACCTGCGCCGCCCACTGGCGCGTCACCAATAAGGCGATGACCACCAGGTTGAGCGCGATTGACACAGCGGTCAGGATTTCGGTACCCGTCATGTGGTGCTTCCTCCCCCATCTTTATGGGCGCGGTGTTCGACGCTGGCGATCCTTCATTCGCCGTGGCCCAATCCGGTTCCTGCCAGGTTCACGGCGCCTCCTTGGGATTTCGCGTGACTGCCAGCGGCGTGGGCTTTGATTGGCCGCCTCGGCCCATCGGACCCGGCCTGTGGGGGCATTCTGCGGGGGACCGATGGGACGGCGCTTGCGGTGGACCGTCGCCACGTCTCGGCTGTACCTTCCGGAACCGGTTTGTCCTGTTGCTGGGCGTGCTGCGGGACAGCCCTGAATGGATGGGGGCGCGTCGGGGCTGCAACAGCTTCTAGGGGGCGTAGGTGCCATTGGACAGCCTGCTGGTTGATGCCTGCACGGGGGGTTCGCAACAGCGGAGGGTTTTATCCGCGGATGACCTAGAATATGGTCATCCATTCTAAACGGGTACGGGACGATCTTGGGCAGGACAGGATCGACAGGTGGAAGAGGGATTGCCGGTGGCCAGACCACCAGCCCCTGCGCCCACGGGTGCCCACCGGGCGGCGCTCCAGGTCGCCCGGTGGCGCAGTGGTTACCGTCAGACTTCCTCGTGGGGAGTGGCCTCCTCGCTCAGGTCCGGGGCGGCAATTGGCGTGACCGAGAGCGCCCCACTGTCTCCGTACTGATAGAGGAGGTCGAGGATCGCGATGCCGATGCGCACCCAAGTGCGTACCCGCGGGTCGAGCTGCTCGAGACGCAGGCGCACCGCGTCGTAGAGGGATTCGGGCGCAATCGGCGCGCGCCATCCAAAGGCTTCTTGGTGCAGCTCGACGATCCGTCCAAGAAGGGCTCGGATCTGGTCGCTCGTGAGGGGGTCAAGCGTCTGGGCGTTGGCCAGAGCCTCCAACCCCATCCGTGCCCAGGGGGCCAATGCCTGCTCGCGCGGGCGCCCTTCCAGCCACTCGGGCGCGAGCAGGCGGTCCTTTCTCGGCTGCAGCACGTCGGTTTCGTAGTTGCCGGCTACGGCCCAGAGGGTGACGGTGCGTTCACCCACGCCGGACAGCCATCGTCCGAGGTGGGCGTAACTTTTGGCGCGCCCACCGCGACCGAAGCGGCCGATGAGCTCAACCTCGTCGAAGAGGATGAGCCATCCGCGATAACCGGCCTGCCCCACGGTAAAGTCCACGAAGCGCAAGTAGTTCCACACCTCGTCGCGGAGGCGAGATGGGGCACTGGGTTCTGCGTGTTTAAACGGCCGCTGGAAATTCTTGCGGTAGTGTTGGCGGATGGTGGCCATGGACAAGAACTCGCCTTCGATGTCTGCCAGCAACTCCTCATAACCCTGGTCGCGTCGGGCGAGCGATTTGACCACTGCGCGCAGCCGGTCCGACAGCCGCTCCTCCGCCAGCTCCGCTAGGAATTGTGGCGAAGCCATGGCTTCCGCGATGATTTCCGCCAACCCAGGTTGGTGGCTGCCTGGGCGGTAGGTGTTGGCTACGAGCTTGGGATAGAGGTAGTCCATACGGTCGAGTGGCGTCTCTTTGCTCAGCGTCACCCAACTGACCACCCAGTGGCGGTCTTGGGCCACCTTGGCCAACGCGTGCAGGAGATGGGTCTTGCCGTCGCCGAATTCGGCCCGCCACACCCGTCCCCACGTTTTGGGACGATGTCCGCTTTCTACTGTTTCCAACAATCGCACGGTGTCGTCCAGCACGGCTTGGCGGCCGACCAACACGGCTTGTGCCGTCTCGGGGTACGGCACTCCAGAGCGCAGGCCCTCAATAACAGCGCGCGCGTTAATCATCGGACATCGCCTCCTCTGCCCGTCGACGG
Source organism: Bacillota bacterium (assembly GCA_023511625.1). Taxonomy (GTDB): domain Bacteria; phylum Bacillota; class Sulfobacillia; order Sulfobacillales; family Sulfobacillaceae; genus JAIMAE01. The sequence continues at coordinate 3,615 of JAIMBD010000010.1, forward strand.
GCCACCTGTGCCACGGCACGGCGAGGCCATCCCCAATCCCACCCTTGGTCAGTGTCTCGTGGGAAGCGAGGGGATTGTGGATCCCAGATGACGGTGGCGACGGCCCATTGGTGCGCTAGGGCTGCGCGGCGATCCGGATCTGTCTCCCACGCGTGGTCGAGGTCGATGAGGTCGCTCCACCGGTTCAAGCGGTCGGTGCGAACCTCGCTTTCAAGTCGCGCCCAAAGGGCGGGGTACGCCGGAAACCCCTGAAAGGGGTCAGTCACTGCGTTCGTCGTAGCGGCCAACGCGAAAAAGGTGTACGGCGTATGGATGCTGTGGTCAATCAGCTCGCGCAACATCTCGTAGGCTTGGTCCCGCAGGGATCGAGAATAATATGGCACTCCCTCAAGGCGTTCGGGGCGCCCCAGTACGTCGAGATTGTCGACGGCCACCACGAGTCCTCGCCGTCCCGCAACATGGGCCAGAAGCGCCAACGAAGCCAGGACAGCGCGCGCATTGCGGCGACTGACGTTGGCGAGGACGCCCAACTGGCGCCGGTCGGCGGCCGTTAGAGGTTCTCCGCGCAACCAGGCTACCGTCCGGGGGTCCGGTGTCTCTCCCCGCCACCGCGCGTGCAGGGCATGGCGCAGAACGCGAGCGATGTTGCGCTCCAGGTCCCAGCGTTTGAGCCAAGGCCCTGTCTCTCGCACCAAGTCCTCGGTCACCTCCGGACTCCGACCTTGAGCTGCGGCCCAAGTGAGGTACGAGGCCAAAGGGCCCTCGTAATCCCGCTCGCCCATCGTGTCGCGTAGCAAGCGGTGGCCCACGCCTTCGATGAGTGCTTCCCAGTCGACGGCTGCGGCGACGCGCCGATACAGTTCCTCGATGCCGGAAAGACGCGCCTGGCGGGCATCGACCCAGGCAGTGAGGTATCCCATCGCCTGCGCCGAGTCTTTAAGGTGGCGCAAGAAATGGGTCTTTCCTGCGCCCGGCCCTCCCAAGATCCACTTCACTTTGCCGTATCCTTGGGGTACGAAAGTTTCGAGGTAGTGCCGACACCAGAACTGCCAAAGGGTGCCCGGATCCACAAACGTCTCCCGCACGCTATCTGGGATGAGCATCTCCGCGGCGGGAAGGCGGGCGAAGCGGAGCCAGGATTCTCGATCGGCGCTCATGGTCAGTGCTCCTGGGCTATGGGCACGAACTCCAACGAGCCCACGACCTCGCGGCGACCGCTGGGACTGACCAACACCAACGTCCGGTTCCGCGACGCCCCAAATCGCGCTTGACGTCCATCGAGGACCAGTTCCCCAGACTGTCGCAGGCGATAGATGTCGTACCCGAATTGATTCCACGAATACCCGCGGGGTCCGCTGCGGAGACTTAACACCTCCCAGATGCGGCGAAGAGAGACGGAGGGTGCCCGGATGCCCTTGACGTGATTTTCGGCCTGCACCAAGTCATACGCTGCTGCCAAGGCCTTGAGAAACTGCCCGGGGTGAAAACGCTCCGCGTTGAGTCGCTCCAGGTGTTTTAGGACCTGTGCCGCCACCGCCTCCGGATGCAGTGCACGCGTGATCCGCCGGTTGATCTCGACCTGTTCTTGGCTGAGGTCGACTCGGACCTCGAGCGGGAAAATCCGGTAGTCCGGGAACTCGCCTTCTACTGCCCGCTTGCCGTGTAAGGCAGCGCGAAACCGGCCCTGCCATTCGTCAGCATCGAAGGTCCCCTGTGCCACTCGGTACTGCTGGAGTTGTTTCAGGACACCATCTGCCAATGTCAGAAGCTCCTGTCCACTGCGGACCATCTCCTCCAAGTCCCGGCGCAACTCCAGGAGATTCATGACCTTGGTCTGTCGAGCGACGCGTCTTAACCGCCCGATGCGTTCTGCGATGCGCCCGACTCGCTCAAGTGCGGGACCAATCCGCTGTTCAAAGGTGGCGACGCCAGAGAGCGTCGCGGGGACCGCGCTGTCCCTATCTTCCAACGCCGGAGCCTCCCTTCCTCCCCGCCAAAAGCCGCGGTCGGTGTTTTACTGATGAGTCATGTCACCATTCGACTTGGTCTGGGAAATTCCTTCCAGAATCGTGGCTGTGCAGGGTAGAGGGGTCCGGGAGCATGGAGGAGCGCTTTCGGCATGAGGACCAGCGCTGGCGGGGGCCTTTGGATGGCGTCCGGACGAAGGGGCCATGCCGGTCGAGGGCGGGTGGGCGACCGCAGCCGTGTCGGCCTCTTCCCCTGCGAAGAAAAACCGCAGATTCCGCAAAACCGTCCCCTGCCGGGCGGGTGTTTTGTCCACCGGTCTCCGTCTGTAGCTGGGAGATTGCGGTCGGTGGCAGGAAGCCCAGGAACCGCTTGCGCCGAGACCGGTCCCGATTGCGAAATCCATCACGGAGCTGTTTCACGTTGCTTCATCTTGACGTAAAGACCCTCAATGAAGCCATGGGTCCAGCGCTGGGCTTGAGGGTCCAGTGCCCGCGGATTGCGCGGCGCCAGCGCGCATGGTGTGGACCCCCACGGCGCCCTCCGCGTGGTCACCGGCATCGGCGTGGTCCAGCCAGCGGTCCCAGGCGAGGCCCGGCGGGCGGCTTCCGGCGTCTTCGCCGGCCGGAGCGCTCGCAAGTCTTCTTTCAGCTGGTAGAGTTGGCCCAATGCCGGCCACCGCTCCGCAATGATGGCTAACTTTGCCTATTGTCGGGCGGTGAGGTATTCCTGCCCGGTGACCCGCGGCCAGCAGGCAATGGGGGGGCCGGACTTCCGCCGGTGCGAGGCGCCGGATCTCCTCCCGGCGTCGATTGGCGTCGTGGATGCGGGGGGAGGGGTCCGCGAGGACCCGAGCCTGGGGGCACACGACGCGGGCATCGGCCGGCTTGAGCTCCCCCGTCACCGCGCGAATCCGCGCCCGCGCGTCGGCCGGCATCGAACCGAATCAGGGCTCCAAGGACCGGAGCCGATCGTCGCCCCAGATCGCGAGAAGCCGGCACTCGGGGGCTTGCCACGCGACCGTGATCAGCAGGTCCTGGCTCCGAACGCTACGCCCATCGATTTGGAGCACCCGATCCCCCGGCGGGACCCACCCCATCGCCGGCACCGGGCGGCGGACACGTCCAATCGGCGGCCGACGCTGCGGAAACGTGCCTGACGGCGCGGGATTTGCGCCGCCTCCTACGACGCCGGCGTCCCCCGCTGGGCCGGAACGGTCTCATGGCGTTGCTGGCGCGAGTTGTCCGCGATGCGGGCACTGCGGCGGCCGTAGTACGGTGACGGTGACCGGCCACACTCCGGCGGTCGCTCCCGCGGCAGTCACCTCCCAGCCTTCCAGCGGTAATAGGGTGGTGAGACCCTGATCCATGGCAGCACTCCCTGGGGCGGATGTCGTCAAGACCCTCCATTGGCGGTGCTTTCGGCCATTTCCTGCCGCAGAACCTTGCGACCTTTTTGGATTGCCGTCCCTCTATCGTCGGAGAAAATCCGTCTCCCGGAACTTCGAAGGGAGTCAGATCCTGCAGGTTCTATCGTAGAGCCTTGTCCACCTTGACTTTGATGGACTCAGCCTGCATACTAAAGGGCGAGTTGGGGAGTCGCCAAGCTGGTAAGGCACGGGACTTTGGATCCCGCATGCGCAGGTTCGAGTCCTGCCTCCCCAGCCAAATTTTTGAAGCCCCGCAAGGCTTGCGGGGTTCTTTGTTTGGCAATTCAGCGGACACCCGACCATCCGTCACCACGAGCCGTCACCAGGAGCGACCAGGCGAGCTGATCTGACGCTGGATCCGGCGGCTGGTAGGCGCGGCGGGGAAGCCTGTGCTCCGGCCTTGGCTCCGTGAAAGCACCCACCGCGCCATCGAGGAAGCGTTTCGCCGCCACCGGCCTGCCCAAGACTACGACGCCCTGATGGCGGCTGCCGAGGCCCGGGCTTGAGTCGATTTGGGCGGCGGGCCTGAACTCCACCCGGCCTTCAGTCTTCGGCACGGCCAGCCCGCCCAATCGCTTAGCGTCGGGCGCGTGCAGACGCCCTCGCTCCGGCTCATCGCCGACCGCGACCAGGCAGTGGAGGTGGTGTCTTTACCCCCTCGCTGGCGCGTCGAGGCCGAGTTCCGGGCTAGGCACGGAAAATACCGGGGCGCCTGGTGGGGCGGTCTCGGCGCCGAATACCCCGACCGCCTGGCCGACGAGGCCGCGGCTCGGGCCGTCGCCGCCCAGGTTCCGTGCTTCGCCGTCCGGGGGCACGCGCGGAGGGTGAACCGGAGCTACGATCGTGAGACGGCGCGTGAGAGCCGTGGGAGACTGTCCTAGGTAAAGCCATCGGCTAGAATCCTCCCTGGATCGCCGCACTAAGGGAGGGACAGACGTGCTCAGCATGACACAGGGCATACGCTTCACCGGCATGGTCGCCGTAGCGGCCAGCGTGCTGCTCGGGGGAGGCGCGGTATTCGCCCAGGGAATTCAGGGCATCGCGTTGCAGTCGTCCGGCCCGCCATCGCCACCGGCGTCGCTGACGGTGAATTACGTGGGGTTCACGCAACCTAGTCCTGGGCAATACGCCCTGGAAGTGAAGGTGTCAAATCTCGTGGTGCCGCCGGCCAATGCGGGGCCCTATTCCGTGGAGTTTGACCTTAACATCGTCAACCCGGAAGTACCATTGGGAATCCATACCAATTTTAGCGAGTCGATCCTGGCAGGATCCCCCTCCTCTGAAACTTGGTCTGTGCCGTTGGAATATTTCGGGCAGCAGCCTCTGTCCCCAAGCCAGGTGCAGCAAGCGGTGAGTCGGGGCGACTTGACCGTCATCGAGTATCTGGGAACGGGGGGCCCCGAATTGGCCGAAGGGGGGCTATACCCGATTGGCGCGTTGCCCTACGGCCAGTTGCCGGAAGTGCCGTGGGCGGCTGGCTTGCCGTTGCTGGGATTGGGGATTGGTGCCCTGGGGGTATGGAACCGCCGACGCCGTGCACAGGACGCGTTGCACCTCGGCTAGAAGGCTCGAGCCGAGACGCCCCTGGGCTACGGCGTATCGCACCGTCTGGTGGGGTGACGCGGTACGCCCTCGTACCCGCATGGCGCTCCGTGATGTGTGAGGTTCTCTGAGCGTCAGGGGGCGGGGGCAGACGCCCCCGAACAGCCGAGGCTCTGGCGGACGGAAGAGGGCGCTGGAAGGACAGGCCAGATGACGGCCGATGGCCATGAACTCCCGAGAGATGACCATGGCACGGGTTAATGGCGACTACATTTCCCCGACGTTGCCAGTCCGTGCGGCAAGCAGTTCGCTGCGCGGTCACGCTTCTCATCGGGACGTCCGGCTCTATGATCCGCTGAAGAGGCTTGCGGTTCGGAAAGCACGGCAAGCCTCTTCTTTCAAGAGGAAACGCCGCACCTCAGCCGCGCGTCCTGGTCCCGGGGTCACGCGGGGATGGGGGCGCGCCGGCAAGGTGCCTTGACCTGGTGGGTCTCCCGTCTCACCAATCAGGGGGCAGCCCGACGTAGTTTTCTGCGAGACTCTTGGCGGAGGCTTCCGACCGCACCACATACTCCAACTGGGCCAGCTGGAACTTGCGGTCGATCTCGGTCTCTCCGGGAATGCGGTGGAGCATCGTGGTCATGAACCACGAGAAGTGCTCGGCCCGCCATACCCGGCGCGCGCACTGGGCCGAGTACGTCTCCAAACCTTGGTCGTCGTGATGCTGGTAGTAGCGGGTGAACGCGCGCGCCAGTTTGACCACGTCGGCTGCAGCCAGGTTAAGCCCCTTGGCTCCGGTTGGGGGTACGGTGTGGGCGGCGTCGCCGGCGATAAAAAGGCGCCCGTACTGCATCGTCTCGCAGACGAAGCTGCGCATGGCCACGATGTTCTTTTGGAAGATGGGGCCGTCGACCAGGTGAAAGCCGTCTTCGGTAGCCACCCGCGCCTTCAATTCGTCCCAGATGCGGTCATCCGGCCACTCGGCGAGGTCGTCGTGGGGGTCGACCTGCAGGTAGTACCGCTGGATCTTGCTGGTGCGGGTACTGAGCAACGCAAACCCGCGCTCGTGGTTGGTGTAGATCAGGTGAGGGGCTGCAGGGGGCGCTTCGGCCAAGATCCCCAGCCACCCGAAGGGGTAGTGGCGCAGGTATTCGCGCCGGTTGGGGATGTAGCTGCGGCTTGGGCCATGGTACCCGTCGCACCCAGCGATAAAGTCGCACACCAATTCCTGGGGCTGTCCCTCGTGGTTGCGAAAACGGATGGAAGGGTGGGGGCCGTTGAGCCCATCCAGTTCCACCCCTGAGACTCCGAAGTAGAGCGTGCCCCCCTTTTCGAGGCGGGAGGCGATGAGGTCCTTGAGCACTTCGTGCTGGGCGTAGATGGTCACCCCCTTGCCGCCGGTCAGACGGCGCATGTCGATGAAGTGGCCGCGCCCCAAAAATCGCAACTCGATGCCGTCGTGGAAGGTGGCTTCACGGTCCAACCGCTCGCCCACGCCGGTCTCGCGCAGAAGATCGACCACCCAGTGCTCCAACACTCCGGCCTTGATGGTCCCTTCTACCGCTTCTCGGCTCTTGCGCTCCAGCACCACCGACTCGATGCCTTCCAGCGCCAAAAGGTGCGACAGGAGCAGTCCCGCAGGGCCTGCTCCGATGATGCCCACCTGGGTTCGCATGGTCCCTCCGTCCTTTCGCGCAGCGGCAGTCTCTCCCAGGGATGCGAACGCCAACTGGCGTCGCTGCCTGCTGCCCCCAGTGTACGGAGGTGGGCGAAAGGTGTCAACAAATATACGGGAGCAAATAATGTGAAACTCTTAACGGGGCTAGCGGCGACCGGTCGACCCAAACCCTCCTTGGCGGGATGCCTGGGCCGCGTCATCTTCGGTCGTCAGGTACTTGGTGAAGATCGCTTGGGCGATGCGGTCGCCGGCCTCGATGACCACCGGATCGGTCCCGCGATTTTCCAAAGGGATCCAGATGTGGCCGTCGTTTTCAGGGTTGTGGGCGTAGTCGGCATCGATGATGCCGACCTGGTTGGCCAGCACCACCCGGTGGTGGACCGCAAGCGAGCTGCGGATAAAGATCTGCAGCACTTCGTCGGGTTGCATCAAGGCCTTGAGCCCCGTGGGCACGAGGACCACCGCACCGGGGGGCAGCTCGCGCCGTTCGGCTGCGGCGAGGTCGTAACCGGCCGACCACCGCGTCTTGCGTTGGGGCAAGACCACTGGATGCGATTCGTAACCGCGCGCGACGGCAAAGCGCCGCATAGGGACCCTCCTTAGGCTAACGGCCAGCCGCGGCCAAAAGCCGGTGATGCGTGGGCCGAAATCGCAGGGTATTGTACCCCTGGGCCAATCGGCCTGCCAAGCGACAAATTTTCTTTTTCGCCGGCGGGTTCCCATCGGGCGGCGATATGGTACAATCAACGCAACGACGTGGCGGGTCCTCCCTCCACTTGGGATAAGTGCATAGCGGATCACGCGGCGATGAAAGGGAACGGCTGGGGGAAGAGCAATCCAGAGACTCGGGGGTAGGTGCGACCCGAGCTCCGACCTTGGCCCGCTCGCCCTAGAGCTTGCTCCCCGAACGCCCCGGGAAAGGGGTCAGTAGACGGAGCCGGGTGTCCCCCGTTATCAGCGCCAGAGATTTCTCCGGTTGGCTTCTAAAACCGGGGGAAAAAAGGGTGGTACCGCGCGAAACGCGCCCCTTGCCGCATGTGCCGGCGAAGGGGAATTTTTTTTAGCTAGGACGAAGGAGGCCGTCATGGGCTACACGATGGGTGTGACGATGCGCGACCAAGACGGGGCGATCACGCGCCTTTTGCTCCTGTTAAGTCAGCGCAACCTCAAGATTGCACACCTCACAGTCCGCCGTGAGTCCCCGGGTACGGTCACCGCCGTGGTGGCGATCGATGACGCCGCCGATCGTGGCCCATGGGCCTTGCGCCAGGTGACGCGGCACAAGGATCTATTGGAGGCGCGGCTCCTGGAAGGCGCAGGCCCGGCAGGTGCCGGTCCTGCCGGGAAGGAGGCGGACCTCGGACAACGGTATCGATACCGCCGCAGCCGCCAGGAAAAACCACACACGCTGCAAGGAGGAACACCGCATGACCGCAAACTCTTACTACGACGAACACGCCGATCTTCGATGGTTAACGGGTAAGACCGTCGCCATCATCGGATACGGGAGCCAGGGACACGCCCACGCCTTGAACCTGCGTGAAAGCGGGGTGTCGGTGGTGGTCGGCGTGCGCCCCGGGGCGTCGCGGCAGCGGGCCGTGGAAGCCGGGCTGGAGGTGCTGGAGGTATCGGAGGCAGCACGCCGCGCCGACGTCATCATGATGTTGGTGCCCGACCACCTGCAGAAGGCGGTGTATGAAAACGAAGTGGCGCCAGGACTGGCGGCGGGCAAGGCGCTGGCCTTTGCGCACGGGTTTGCCATCCGCTTCGGGCAGATCGTGCCGCCGGCAGACGTCGACGTGTTCATGATTGCTCCCAAGGCGCCGGGGCATTTGGTGCGCCGGCTGTATCAAGAGGGGCAGGGCACGCCGGCGCTGTTGGCGATTCATCAGGATGCCAGTGGGCACTGCGAGGATTTGGCCTTGGCCTATGCCAAGGGAATTGGGGCGACCCGCGCCGGCGTCATCCGCACCACCTTCGCCGAGGAGACCGAGACCGATCTGTTTGGGGAACAGACGGTGCTGTGTGGCGGAGTGGCCTCGCTCATCACGGCCGGGTACGAGACGCTGGTCGAGGCTGGGTACCAGCCGGAGATCGCCTATTTCGAAACCTTGCATGAGTTAAAATTGATCGTGGACTTGATCTACGAAGGCGGTCTGCGGGCCATGTGGTATTCGGTCTCAGATACCGCAGAGTACGGGGGCCTGACAGTGGGGCCGCGCATCGTCAACGAGGCGACCCGCGCCGAGATGAAGCGGGTGTTGGCCGAGATCCAGGACGGCAGCTTTGCCCGCCGCTGGATTGCCGAGAACGAAGCCGGCCGACCCGAATTCCAGCGGCTTCGCGCCGCCGCAGCCGGCCATCCCATCGAAGCAGTCGGCAAGCGGCTGCGCGCCATGATGTCTTGGCTGAATCCCCCGGTAACCGACGAGGTGGACCAACCGCCGAAAGGAGAAGTGAAGGGGCGTGTCTGAGGATCGGGTATACATCTTCGATACCACCCTGCGCGACGGCGAGCAGTCTCCTGGGGTCGCGCTGAACGCCGCCACCAAGTTGGCCATCGCGGAACAGCTGGCGCGGTTGGGCGTAGACATCATCGAGGCGGGGTTTCCGCAGGCCTCGGAGGGCGACTTTGAGGCCGTGCGCAGCATCGCCGCGCACGTCCACGGCCCCACCATCGCGGCCTTAGCCCGCTGCCACGACGCCGACATCGAGGCGGCGGCCCGCGCCTTGGAGCCGGCCGAGCATCCCCGCATCCATGTCTTCATCGCGACCTCTCCGGTGCACATGCAGGCCAAGCTGAAGTTGTCCCCCGAAGAGGTCCTGGCGCGGGTGGCCGAAAAGGTGGCCAAGGCGCGCGCGTACGTCGACGACGTCGAGTTTTCGGCCGAAGACGCCACCCGTTCGGATTGGGACTTCTTGGTGGAGGTGGCCAAGACGGCCGTCGCGGCCGGGGCTACCACCATCAACCTGCCGGACACCGTCGGCTACACCACGCCTGAGGAATACCGGCAACTGGTGGCCCACATCCGCCGCGGATTGAACAACCCGGCCATTCGCATCTCGGTCCACTGCCACAACGACCTGGGATTGGCCGTGGCCAATACCCTCGCCGGTATCGAGGCCGGATGCCGCCAGGTCGAGGTGGCCGTGAACGGCATCGGCGAACGCGCCGGCAACGCCGCCTTAGAAGAGGTCGTTATGGCGTTGGTCGCGCGGCGGGACCAGTTTCGGGTCACGCATCATATTCAGACCCAGGAGATTTACCGCACGAGCCAAATGGTCAGCCGCCTGACCGGGATGGTGATCCAGCCCAACAAGGCGGTCGTCGGCAAAAACGCCTTCCGCCACGAGTCGGGGATTCATCAGGACGGCATGCTCAAGGATCGCCGGACTTACGAGATCCTCACTCCCGAGAGCATTGGGGTGCCGCAGACGCTGTTGGTGCTGGGCAAGCATTCCGGTCGTCACGCCCTGCGCCAGCGCCTAGCCGAACTGGGGTTGTCGGCCACGCCCGAGCAACTGGACAACATCCAGAAGCGGGTCAAGGCCTTGGCGGAAATCAAGTCGGAAATCAACGACGCCGACCTTGAAGCCCTGTGGCAGGACGAAGTCCAAGGGCAGAAAGTGGAAGAGGCCGAGTTGGTCACCTGGCAGGTGGCCACCGGCGCCGACACGGTGCCAAACGCCCGCGTGGTGGTTCGGTTCCGCGGGGCGGTACGGGAGGCGCACGGGGTGGGAGACGGCCCGGTGCACGCCCTCTTCCAGGCTTTGGCGCAGGCCTTGGGCTTGCAGGGGGTAGAGCTCAGCAGTTTCCGGTTGGCACCGGTCTCACCAGGAGAGGATGGACTGGCCACCGTGACCGTAGAGGTGCGCGGATACGACCACGAAACCGCCGGGCAGGCTTCGGATGCCGACGTACTCAAGGCTTCGGCCTACGCCTTGAAGGACGCGCTCGGACTGATGGCGCGACACCTTTTGGCTCGCGGCATCGTGGCTTGAGGGCCGGCGCGCGGCGAAATCGAAACGGTTGGGAGAGGGCGAATGGAGACGCGACGGTTGTTGGTATTGCCGGGCGATGGCATCGGACCAGAGGTGATTGGCGCGGCCTTGGCGGTGCTCGAGGCCGTAAGCCACCGGCGAGGCTTTGCGTACACCATCGACGAGGGACTGCTTGGAGGCGCCGCCATCGATGCCACCGGGGACCCCTATCCACCCGAGACGCGCCGTAAAGTGGAGCAACACCAGGCGGTACTGTTGGGGGCCGTGGGAGGGCCGAAGTGGGACGACCGCCCGCGCCGGCCGGAGGCGGGGCTTTTGGAACTGCGGCAGCACATGGGGGTGTACGCCAACCTGCGCCCGTTCGAGGTATGGCCAGGTCTGGAGCACCTCTCGCCCCTTCGGACCCAGGGCTTTCGGGGACTCATCGTCCGCGAGTTGACCGGCGGAATCTATTTCGGCACTCCCCGCGGTCGGCGGGAGGTCGATGGCGAATGGGAAGGGTTTGACACCATGCGCTACCGACAGAGCGAAATCCGCCGGTTGGCGCGGGTGGGGTTTGAATGGGCGCGGCGCCAGAACACCCCCTTGGTGTCCATTGACAAGGCCAACGTCCTCGAAACCTCGCGGGTGTGGCGAGAGACCGTCACGGCCCTCGGCCGCGAGGAATACCCCGATGTCCCGTTGGTGCACCGCTACGTCGACGCTGCGGCCATGGAGATGGTGTTGCACCCGGAGCGGTATGCCGTGGCCATCACCGAAAACCTGTTTGGCGACATCTTGAGCGACTTGGCCGGCGGTCTCGTGGGAAGCCTCGGGCTGTTGGCGTCGCTGTCGGTCTCGGGCGAGGTCGGCAGCCGCGGGCTTTACGAACCGGTCCACGGGTCTGCGCCCGACATTGCCGGCAAAGGCATCGCCAATCCCGTCGGTGCCATCCTTTCGCTGGCTTGGCTGATGGGGTGGACCTGGGCCGACGCCGAGAGCCAAGCCCTGGTGACCCAGGCGGTGGCGGAGACGATTCGTGCGGGCGAACTGACCCCCGACCTCGGTGGGTCGTTGAGCACCGAGGCCTTCACCCGCCGCGTGATTGAGCGCCTCGGTTGAGGCCGAGAAAGCGAGGGAGTCATGAACGGGGCCCAATGGACCTGGAATGTGCTAAAGCAGCTGGGCGTGGACACCATCTTCGGCATTCCCGGCGGGGCCATCCTGCCCCTGGTGGACGCCATGGTGGCCGAGCACCCCGACCTGCGCTTCATCGTCACCCGCCATGAAGCGGCGGCGATCCACGCAGCCGATGGGTACGCCCGGGTCAGCGGGCGACCGGGCGTGGTGCTGGTGACGTCAGGGCCTGGTGGCACCAATGTGGTGACGGGGCTTGCCACTGCCATGACCGACTCCGTCCCGCTGGTGGTGTTGATCGGGCAGGTGCCGACGCCGCTCATCGGCACCGATGCCTTTCAAGAAGCCGACCTGTTCAGTATGACGATGCCTATCGTCAAGCACAGCTGGCGCATCACGCGCCCCCAGGAGATCGCCGGAGTCCTCGAGCAGGCGGTGCGGGTGGCCACCTCGGGGCGGCCAGGACCGGTGGCCATCGAGTTCCCCAAGGACATGCAGCTCGCGGAGGTGCCCGATGCGCGTTGGGAGCCGAGCCCGGCGCCAGAGCCGACGGCGTGGGTGCGGCCGCTGGAATGGGCGCGGGTGCGCAGTCTCTTGCGTTACGCCCGGCGACCGGTGCTCTACGTCGGTGGGGGCGTCACAGCCAGCGATACCGCCCACTGGGTGCGCCAGATCGCCGAGCGCTATCAGATTCCCGTCACCACCACCCTGATGGGGCTCGGCACGTTCCCCGGCCTCCATCCGTTGTCCTTGGGGATGCTCGGCATGCACGGCACCTGGACAGCCAACCACGCCATGCAGGAAGCGGACTTGATTTTAGCCTTGGGGGTCCGGTTTGACGACCGCGTGACTGGCAAAGTGGACCAGTTTGCTCCCCACGCCAAGATCGTCCACGCCGAGGTGGATCCCGCCGAGGTGGGGAAGATCGTACGGCCTCACGTGGTGTTGCGCGGAGACCTCAGGTGCACGCTACCGCGGTTGGCGCGGCTCGCCGAGCCCAAACGGCACGACGCCTGGCTTGCGCAATTGGAACGGTGGAAGGCCGAGCACCCCCTGAAGGTGGGTGACGAAGGGGCAGGGTTGAGCGCGCCCAAGGCGTTGTCCATCATCGCGCGCTACCTCAATGACGACGACCCGGTGGTGACCGAAGTGGGGCAGCACCAGATGTGGGCGGCGCTGGTGGTGCCGCGGGGCTTGCCGCGCCGGTTCATCACCTCCGGCGGGGCCGGTACCATGGGCTATGGGTTTCCCGCCGCCATGGGGGCCCAACTCGGCCACCCGCGGGGACGGGTGTGCCTGTTGGCCGGCGACGGCAGCTTTCAGATGAACCTGCAGGAGATGGCCACGCTGGCGCAGTACCAGCTGCCGATCTGGGTCATCATCATCAACAACCTCGGCCACGGTATGGTGCGGCAGTGGCAAGACCTCTTCCACGGCGAGCGCCGTCACGGAGTGTTCCTCCTCAACCCCGATTTCGTGAAACTGGCTGAAGCCTTCGGGATCCCCGGTTTCTCCGTCAATCAGGCCGGAGCCTTGGAAGAGGCGCTGGCCGTCATGCAGCGCATCGAGGGGCCGGTGGTGCTGGAGGTGGTAGTCCCAGAAGACGAGCACGTCTATCCGATGGTGCCCGCCGGGCAGCCACTGTCGATGGTGCTGGAGGGCTGAGCGAGCGATGACAAGGCCAGGCCGAATGGGCCTGGCCTTGTTGGTCCTGTCACTTCGGGTTCCATCCTGGTTTTTGACGGGTTTAGTGCCGGTGCCCAAGACGTGGCCCACGCCTGGCGCCGGGTCAATTTTCCGGGCATTGCACGAGCTGATAGCGGACGAAGAGCCGCCGGGTGGGGACGAGGCGGGATCGGGCATCTTCCGATGGACGGAAGACAGAGCCGTTCCCGCGCGGATCCGTTTTTCGCGAGAGTCGGCTGCTGCGGGCATCCCGGCTTCGGATCAAGACGCCGGTCGAGGTGCATGGTGACGGTGACGGGCCGCTCGACAAGGGACAGGTTTGTTGTCTGCGGGGCCTTTTCGCAGGAGGGGAGGGACTGGCAGAGGGACCGGCAGCGGTGGACAAACTGGACGGTTTAAGCTACCTTGATCCTGATCTTTTACCGTGGCCGCTTCCAGGCCGCCGGGCGAAGCCCGTAAGGACGCACAAGAAAGAAGGAAAGAGGCATGGCGGAGGACCGGTGGATCTATCTCAATGGGGAGTTGGTGCCCAAGGCAGAGGCCCGGGTGTCGGTGTTCGACCACGGATTTCTCTACGGGGACGGCATCTTCGAGGGGATTCGCGTCTACGGGGGCCGCGTGTTCAAGCTGGACGAGCATCTAAGGCGCCTGTACGAGTCGGCCAAGGCGATTTTATTGGACATTCCGCTCGATCCGGCGGCGATGAAGGCCGCGGTATTGGACACCACGCGGAAAAACGGTTTGGCGGACGCGTACATTCGCCTGGTGGTCTCGCGCGGACCCGGCGACTTAGGGTTGGACCCGCGCCGGTGTACCACCCCCACCGTGCTGATTATCGTCGACGAGGTGGCCTTGTATCCGCCGAAGGTGTATCAAGAGGGATTGGAGCTGGCGTCGGTCAGCATTCGGCGCATGTCGCCAGAGACCATCAACCCGGCCATCAAATCGCTCAACTACCTCAATAACATCCTGGCCAAGATCGAGGCCAACCAGCGCGGGCTGGCCGAAGTCCTGATGTTAAACCAGCAAGGCTGGGTCGTAGAAGGCACGGGCGACAACGTCTTCATCGTCAAGGACGGCGAACTGATCACTCCGCCGCCCTACGTCGGGATCCTCAACGGCATCACCCGCCAGGTGGTGATGCAGCTCGCGCGGGAGATGGGGCTGCCCTGCCGGGAGGCCATCTTCAACCTGTTCGACGTCTACAACGCCGACGAGTGTTTTCTCACCGGTACGGCTGCGGAGATCGTGCCGGCGGTGCGGTGCGACGGTCGCCAGATCGGGAGCGGGCAGCCCGGTGCCATCACCCTGCGGCTTACAGAGGCGTTTCAGCGCTACGCGCGCAGTGAAGGCACGCCGGTGTGGGGAACCGAGCCGGTCCGAGCATGAGCGCGCCGATTGTCTATTACCAGGGAGAGCCTGGAGCGTTCAGCGAAGAGGCAGTCAAGCGCCACTGGCCAGAGGCCGTGCCCCGGGGGCTTCCGACGTTTGCCGACGTGGTGGCGCGCTTGATCGAGAGTCCGACCGACGTGGCCCTGCTGCCCATCGAAAACGCGTACGCCGGGACGGTCTACGACGTCTTAGACCTGATGATCCAGCACCAGGTCTTGGCCATCTGGGCCGAAGTGGTGCTGCGGGTGGAGCTGGCCCTGATCGGCCTGCCGGGGATGACCCTGGACCAGGTGCGCAAAGTCCGCTCGCATCCCCAGGCCCTGATGCAAAGCCGCGGCTACTGGCAATCCCGGGGGTGGACGATGGAAATCGCGTCGGATACCGCCGGCAGCGCGCGGGAGCTTAAAGAGCACCGCTGGCCGGGCGTCGCAGCCATCGCCTCTCCGCAGGCGGCGCGGGAGTACGGCTTGGAGATCCTGGTCAACGGGATTCAAGACCATCCCGACAACCGCACCCGGTTCTGGCTGGTGGCCCAGCGCGAGCCGGATTGGCGGCTACAGAATCTCACCGTCATCGGCCACAAGACCTCCATCGTGTTCGACACCGTCAACCAACCAGGCAGTCTGGTGCGGGCGCTGTTGCCCTTCGCCAATCGCAACGTCAATCTGAGCAAGGTGGATTCCCGCCCCCGGCCGCATCATCCCTTTGCCTTTCAGTTCTGGATCGATTGTGAGGGGTCCTTGGAGCCCGGCGGACCCCTGGCCGAAGCCTTGAAGGAGATGGAGGCGGCCACCGAACGCTATCGCATCCTGGGCTCGTACGCCGTGCTGAAGTTGTCATAGAGGGGCCAGGGGAGGGAGACGGTTGGCCACGAGGCCGAACGCGGTGCTGTCGGTGGCGGGAGTCGACTCTGGTGGGGGGGCTGGTATCGCCGCCGACCTGAAGACGTTTTGGGCCTACGGGCTTTGGGGGACGGTGGCCGTCACGGCAGTGACGGCCCAGAATACCCTGCGGGTGACGGCCATCGAGCCGGTCTCCCCCGCGTTGTTGACGGCGCAGATGCGGGCGGTCCTGGAAGACTTTTCTGTCGCTGCCGTCAAAGTGGGTATGGTTCCCAACCGATCCCTGGCCGACGCGATTGTGGCCGTATTGGGCGAGCGCGGTGAGCCGATTCCGGTGGTATGGGATCCGGTGCTGGTGGCTTCGAGCGGGGATCGATTGGGCACGCAAGAGGCGGTGTGGACGGCAGTGCGGTCGGGGCATGTCTGGCTCCTGACGCCCAATCTCGAGGAGGCCGGCGCCTTGGTGGGACGTCCGCTGCGGACGCGACAGGACATGGCGGCGGCGGCGGCCGAACTTGCGGCGTGCGGGGCCCAGGCGGTTTTGATCAAAGGCGGACACCTGCCAGGGGACGAGGCGGCCGACTACCTCTGGGATGCGGACGGCGGCACGTGGTGGGTGTCGCCACGCCTGCCCGCACAGCCCACCCATGGCACCGGTTGCACCTTGTCGAGCGCCATCGCCGCCGGACTCGCCCGCGGCTTGGGTCTGAGGGAGGCGGTGGAGCGCGCGCGCGGGTTTGTCCGCGAGGCCATCCTGGCTCAACGCCCGGTTGGCCAAGGTCGCTGGCCGGTGGATCCGGGATGGGGGTGCACGCCGTGGATCTAAGCCTCATCGTCTTGGTCGACCCGCGTCAAGTGGCCCAAGACACCGTACCCGAGCTCCTGTCCGACCTTCGGCGCGGCGGTGCCACTGCGGTCCAGCTAAGGGGCAAAACCAGCACCACCCGTGAACTTCTGGCCTACGGCGAGACGATGCGCGCCGTGACCAAGGCCTTAGGGATGTCGCTGTGGGTCGACGACCGGCTGGACGTGGCCTGGGCCATTGGCGCCGACGGCCTCCACGTCGGTCAAGACGACATGCCGGTGGAGGTGGTGCGCCGGCTGGTTCCGGGGCTACGGGTGGGACTTTCGGTCGGTGACCCCGAGGAACTGGCGTACGCCCTGGCCGTGCGCCCTGACTACCTCGGCGTGGGCCCCGTGTACGCCACCCGCTCCAAACTCGACGCGGGCGCGCCGCTCGGGCCCGACGGGTTTCGGGCCTTGGCGGCTCCGGCCCAGGCGGCAGGGATTCCCGTGGTGGCCATCGGCGGGATCGAGGCGGCGACGGCCGCCGCGGTGTGGGCCGCCGGGGCCGACGGGATCGCCGTCATTGGAGCGGTGATGGGCCAAGCCGACAAAGAAGCCGCCTGCCGAAGCCTCTTGGCGGCGCGGGGCGCGTCCCGCTGACCCAAAGCTTGGCGGTGCAAGCCCCGACTTTCGTCCTAGGCATTACCCCTAACTGGGCCAGCTGGGCGCGGACGGTGACGTCGCGCGGCAGCACCCAAGGGGCGGGGAGGCAGGCAGGGCGCAGCGCCGCGGAGCATGCTAGAGAGTCGGATGGGAGGGACCGCGAAAGACTCCGCCACGCGCTCGGAAGCGGCGCGACCGGAGGCTGCAGAATGCGTGGCCCGCGAGCGGATTATCCGGGCGGGTGTCAGATCTCCCCCGGGACGGTGAGAACTTCCTACCACCGATCGCCCTGCCAGGCGTTTTGCCCCCGGGTTCTTTATCCTTCCACCGGCCGAGAAAGCCCCCCAATGGGGCGATCCCGCCGACGGCCGTGCGCCGATCGACGAGGCTCGGCGGCGGATCTCGGTGGCGGATGGGGCCGGCATCAGGCGCGGCCCACGCGGCGGGTCGCAAGACTGCCGTGCCGGGTGGGTCGGCGGTTCGCGGGCCAAGTCGGTCCACCACAGGAGGCGCCCGGCGACGATGCGGGCCTCCGCCAAGGTGCGGTCTAAGCGTCGAACGGTTCGCGGGGAAGGTCTTCGATGGGCCCCCCCGCTGGAGGACCTGCTGGTGGCGTTCGATCCGCCAGCGGTCAGTGGAATAGCGCACCACCGCGTCTGCCGCAGCGGGGTCTGCGACCGGCACGGGGCGCCTCCCAAGAGGCCCGAGGGGATCCCCTCGGGGCAAACGCCAGAGCCGTGTGGAGGAAAACGCCCGACAGCCCCGCTGGGCCCAGCAGGCATCGCCGAAGTCAGCGCCCCCCACTTCCGTGACGGCCTGGCACAGGTCCTTGGCCGAATCCCGACGCCCCCTGCCGGGCGAGCCCGTCTGGGAGGGTTGGCGCGAGTGCGACGCCCGCCGCTTGGGGATGGTGGCGGAGGCCTGTGCAATATCTAGGGGTTAGGAGTTTCGACAGGAACGCGGCCGGTTCCTGAGAGGAGGCCCACTGGACCCAGAAAAATCTTTCAGGGCGTGTCAACCGCCCATCGAAGTGATGGGCATGCATAGGACTTTAGTCCTGGGGATAAGCCGCCCCGGGGATGATCAGATCGCCTGCCCGGACTGTGGTTTCCAATTCCATCGCGACGGGGTGGGCGCGATCAACATCCGGCGCAAGAATCTGGGTCGGGGCCCAGCAGTTGGGGCGATGGCGCCCCCCGCGGGCGTGCAGTGGCACCCCCAGCGGTGCGTCCGCGTCGCTCGCTCGGGCGAGAACGAATCCCCGCGCTTTAGCGCTGGGGAGAACGTCAAGGCGGGATTCAGCGAGAATTCAGGCTACGGCAACCACTTGGCAACGCCTTCGGGTTACGGTAGAAATGAGCAGAACATCAGCCAGGAGGTGAGGCCCGATGGCGACGGCGGTATCCGAAGGCATTCGCCAGTGGGTGCGCTTCCAGGCAGTGGGCGCCGTCAACGCCGGCGTGGACTGGGGCGTCTTCGGGCTTTTGACCTGGGTGGCGCCGCCGCGCTCGGTGGCCTGGCTGGTGGTCGAAAATACCTTGGCGGTGCTGGCCAGTCTCTGTGTCAGTTACCTCGGCAACAGCCGGTGGACGTTTGCCGGGCGCAAGACCGGTGGTGCGGCCACGATGGGGAAGTTCCTGGGGCAAGGGCTGGTCAATCTGGCCATCAACAACGGAGCGCTGGCGGGGTTGGGCTCGCTGTGGTTGACCCGTAGCCTCATCGTCGGTTGGGGTGGGCTTTTGGCCAAGGCGGCGGCCGCGCTCATGGCGTCGATGGTCAGTTTTGGCTTAATGCGGCACTGGGTCTTTCCCCACCCCGAGCCCAAGCCGGCGACGTCGGAGCCGCCAGCAGGCCGTTGATGGACCGAGCCGCCCCACGCTAAACCGAAAGCCGCTGCCCCCCACCGTTTCTGAGAAGAGGGTCATCTCGCCCCTGCATTTGCCCGTTGTCGGGTTGCCTGTTGTCGGACCGAGGCGCCGGGCTTAGGGCGGAGATGGTGGGCCTACTTTCTCTTCCCGGGCGTGATCCGCCTTGGCGCCACCTCTGGTCACGCGATGCGCCATCCCTCAGCAGCCCCTCGGGCGGCCTTGGGCGAGCGCCCGGTCAGGGCGCCGGTTGTGCAAAGGCCCGCCAGGTTCCAGCACCCTCCCCTCGCCGTCCCCGAGGTGCGGGCCAACCCGGTCGTCAGGTCGTCAGCAGGGGTCATCTATGCTACAACCCCTTCGAAGGCTTGAAGCCAGGCCGGCAAGGCCTCGCTTAGGCGCCAGGCAGCCGTGACTGCAAGGCCGCGCCTAATCAAGGCCTCGCGGGTGCGGGCCCATTGAGTGGCGGCGTCTAGGGCGGCGCTCCAGGCCGAAATATCGGAGCGCTGGACCAAGATCGCGGCGCCGCCTGTGGCAATGCGCACGCGGGCGTCGTCGTGCGCCACCACCGGCAGCCCGGCGGCAAGCGCCGCGAGCAGCGCGAAACCGGGTTCGGCCTTCGCCGGGGCCAGGAAGAGGTCGGCGCTGTGGAAGATGGCGGCCGCCGTGGCGTGGTCGAGATCCGGTAGGAACACCACCCGTTCGGCCAACCGCATCCGTTCAAGCACGGGAGCGAGGCGCGGACGGATGGCCAGGCCGTCGAGGAGCAAGAGCTCGCCGCCCGATTTCAGGTGGCGGTGCCCGAGCTCCAACAGCCGGGTGAGGGCAGCGCCGTCGTCCAACGGCAGGCTCGCCACCCAACGCGGCCGCTCCTCGAGGTGGAAGGTGCCGGTGACGGTAAACACGCGGGCGGGATCCCCGGGGAGGAAGTACGGGTCGGGGATCAGGGCCGGAAGCAGTCGCACTCTGGCGCCGAGCGGGCCGTTCGCCGCAGCGAGGGCCTCGGCCACGGCCGGAAATACCACCCAAAGCTCGCGTTCGGGATTTTCTGCGAGCCAGGCTTGGGCCCGCG
Organism: Bacillota bacterium; assembly: GCA_023511625.1. Classification (GTDB taxonomy): domain Bacteria; phylum Bacillota; class Sulfobacillia; order Sulfobacillales; family Sulfobacillaceae; genus JAIMAE01. The sequence continues at coordinate 23,650 of JAIMBD010000010.1, forward strand.
CGACGTCAGGCCACGCGGCCAGCGCGCGCTTCGCGCGCAGGCCCGCCTCAAATCCGAAGACGAGGGTGGGTCCAGGGCCGAGGCGCGGCCACCGGGGAGGGCGGGGGCGCCATTGGACCGTCACGCCGCGCTGGGTCAAGGCGTCATGCAGGATCGCGCCCAGGCCACGCTCGAAGGGGCCGGCGCTGGAGGCCGTCCAGCACTCAATCACGATCGGACGCAGGAGGGACGGCCGCCAAAAATTCACGCACCCACTCGGGCGAAGCCGTCGGTCCTGCCACCCGCGAGGGGGCGCGGGGCACGTCCTGGAACCAGATGCGCGAAGAGTGGGTGGCATCGGCGAAGAACATCCACCGTTCCGCCACTGCTCCCACTGCCGCTGAGATGCCGCCGAGGGCCGCGAGGGCTCCGTGATGGGCCACGGCAGCCAGGGCCCCTGCGGCCGGAAGCGCAAGGAGGGTCAGGCCCACGGTGGTGTAGCCGGCGACACGGACGCCGTGCGGCAGCAGTGGCCACACCTGCGGCTGGGTCCGGTATGGCGGGCGGCTGGTGCCGGTGTCCTGCAGGCGCCAAGGACCCCGGGGCAGACCGCTTGCGCCCTCGCCGGTTGGAAAGTCCCGGGCGAGTTGAAATTGGTGCAGCTGGAGCCCCTTGACCAGCGTCAGACCCAAAATCCCCGCCAAAAGCCACGGCGCTCCCAGGCGCCCGAGCGAGGCGCCGGGGCCGACCGCCGCGAGGCCGAGGGCCAAGGCCTCCCCCGACACCAGGCCGGTCCCCATCAGCGCCAACACGGTCACGGGCGAGTGCCAGGAGCGCATGGCGGGGATGGTGGCGTAAAGCAGGGCCGTGACTCCCACGGCCACCGTCCCAAGCCCGGCCGAGACGATGGCTCCGGCCTCGGATCCGGGGCCCTGTGCGCCGACGGTCCACGCCACGGCAGTCAGGACGGCCACGAAAAGGCCAGTGGTCAAGGCTTCGCGGCTGAGCCAGGAGGTGCCAAGCCGCCGTAGGATGTAGCGGGCAGCCTGGGGCCGGTGCATGTGAAAGAACGACGCCACGCCTCCTGCTGCCGCAAGGAGACTCCCGAGACGTTCGAGGTCGGTCAAAAAGCCGAGTTGGGAGGCCGTCGCTGAGGGAAGCCACCAGGCGACGGTCGCGATGAGCCCCCAAGCCAAGCCTTGTAACACCGTGAGCAAAATGAGCGGCGCAGTCGGTCGCATCAGGTCGGATCCGCCTCCTCCTGCATCGTCCAATCCTGCCCGCCTAAGGGCGAGGGGGCCGGGCGGCGGGGCAGGTAGTGCACGGCAGGGCGCGCCCCGAGCTCTGGCAAGAGGGTAAAGCCCTGGCGTTCGGCGACCAGCCGCGACACCTCCGACTCGGGGTCGTCGAGGTCTCCGAAGATGCGGGCGTGGGTGGGACAACTCTGAACGCAGGCCGGCTGACGGTCTTCAGGGGGCAACGTGGGATCCTCGAGGCGGTCCACACACAGGGTGCACTTCTTGACTACGCCCTCGTGCTCGTCGAACTCGCGCACGCCGTACGGGCAGGCCCAAAGGCAGAGCTGGCAGCCGATGCAGGTCTCGTAGTCGACCAGCACCACGCCGTTGTCGGCGCGCTTGTAGGAGGCGCCGGTGGGGCAGACCGGCACACAGGGGGCGTCGTAACAGTGCATGCACGCCTTCGGCAGATAGAGCACGGCCGTGTGTGGGTACTCACCGGCTTCCAGCGCCACCACGCGATTCCACCACATGCCGTCCGGGTCCCGATAGGGGTCGTGGTCTGGTACCGGACCAAACGCGCCGGCCGTGTTGTGGGTCTTACAGGAAACCTGGCAGCTTTTACAGCCGACGCACTTGTTCAGATCGGTGAGGATGGTCAGTTGCATGGGCTCCTCCTTCCGGGGAACGGTTAGGCGCGCCGGCGCGGGTGGGGACGGGTGACGTGGGCGAGACGCCGGATGGCCAAGGCCTCGGGGCGGCGCGGCGGCCGCGGAGCCACCTTGGGCCAGACCTCGTGCAGTTCCGAGGGGTAGACCCGGACCCGGGTGTCGTACCAGCCGGCCTGGCCCGTGATCGGGTCGTTGTTGAACACGGTGCCGAGACCCTCGGACGGCAGCGTGTCCGGGATGATGTGGTTGATCAGGATGGCGCGGGTGGCCTCGGGGGCTTCCGGATCGAGTCCCCAGGTGCCGGGGGCCTTGGCGATGGCGTTCCAGGTCCACACGGTGCCCGGTTCCACCGCCTCCGAGTATCGCAACACGCCGGTCATGCGGCCAAGGCGCGATTCGATCCACACCCACTGTCCGTCGCGGAGCCCGAGCTTTTGGGCTTGACGGGGATTCATAAAGAGCGGGTTTTGGTTTAACAGCTGCCGCAGCCAGGCGTTCTGCGACCCCCACGAGTGGTAGTGGGTCATGGGGCGCTGGGTGATGATGCGGAGCGGATAGGCCGTCGCATCCGGCAGCTGATCTTCGAAGGGCGGGTACCAAAACGGCAGGGGGTCGAAATAACGGGCCAGCCGTTCCCGAAGGGCCGGCGCAGCGGGCTTCTTGCCAGGCCACAGGCCTTGGCCGGCCAGCCGGAAGGTCTGCAGGACTTCGGAGTAGAAGTGGAGCACGATGGGTTCGGGCTCGGTCAAGAAGCGATGTGCCGTAGCCCATTCGAGATAGGCGCGGTTGGCCATTCGGTAGAACTTGATGGCGTCTGGTAGCTCGTAGTACCAGAAGGCCTGGTTTTGGGCATAGGCTTCGAGCTGGCCGGGGTTGGGCTCGCCCACCAGCTGGGCTTGGCCGTCCCGACCGCGAAAGCCGGCCAAAAGCCCCACTCCGGACCCCGGCGCCGTCTCCCAATAGCGCAGGAAATCGGCGTACGTGCGGTATCGGGGGACGCCGTCTTCCACGAATCCCGGCAAACCGAGCCGATTGGCGATTTCGATCAGCGTGTCGGCGGCCGGACGCACGCCGGGCGGGGGCGGGACCACCGGCTGACGGATGGCGTCGGCAGGCCCGTCGGGCTCGGAGATGGGCCGGTCTTGCAGCGAGCTGGCGTCCCAGCGCTCAAGGTAGGTGGTGTCGGGGAAGACCAGGTCGGCGTAGGCTACCGTCTCCGAGTCGTAGGCGTCGATCACCACCACATGGGGGATGCGGTAGCGCCCGCTCGCGTCTTTGGCCGTCAAAAGGGCCCGGGTCTCGAGCGTGTTCCAACTGGAATTCCAGGCCATGTTGGCCATATACAAGATCAGGGTGTCGATGGGGTAAGGCGTGCCGTCGTGGGCGTTGCGGATGACGTTCTGGATGGCGCCGTGGGCCGCGAGGGGGTATTTCCACGAGTACGCCTCGTCGATCCGCAGCGGCTGATCGCCCTCGACCAACAAATCGTCGGGTGATGTGGGGTACCCCAACAGGGGAGCCGGGGCGGGGGTTCCAGGGCGGTAGGCCTCGGGCCGCGGGTCGGGCTTGACCGGAGGCGGGACCGGCTTGGGATAGGGGCTTTTGTACCGGAAACCGCCGGGGACGTCGATGGTCCCGAGCATCATCATGAGGTCGAAGAGGGCCCGGATGGTCTGAAACCCGTTGGTGTGGGCCGCGAGCCCGCGCATGGCGTGGAAGGCCACAGGCCGTCCCACCGTGACCGGATGCTCGGTCCCGTAAAAGTCGGTCCAGGGGATGGGTAAGGTGATGGGATGGTACAGAGCCGTCTCCCCCATCTCTCGCGCCAGCCGCTCGATGGTGCGGCGGGGAAGGCCGGTGATGGCCTCGGCCCAGGCGGGCGTGGTTTCCGCCAACCGGTGGAGGAAGCGCTGAAAGGCCGGTTCAACCTCGACGCCGTCGACGGTGTAGCGCCCCTCCAACACTCCTTGCCCGCCTGCCGCGCGGAAGGGCACGGCATAACCGTCGGCGCCCATCACCAGCATCTCCCCCGAGGGAGTCCTCAGGAAGCGGCCGTCGTCGGGGGTACCTGGCGCCAGCTTCACGAGCCCGGGCGCGTTGGTGTAGCGGCGCAGGAATTCGGCATCGTACAGCCCTTCCCGCCACAGGACGTGGGCCATGGCCAAGAGCAGGGCGCCGTCGGTGCCGGGCCGGATCGGCACCCACTCGTCGGCCAAGGCGGCGTAGCCGGTGCGCACCGGGTTGACGGCGACGAACCGGCCCCCCCGGTCCTTGAGGGCCGCGATGGCCAGTTTCAGCGGGTTCGAGGGGTGGTCTTCGGCCACTCCCAGGAGCATGAACCACCGGGCCCGCTCCAGGTCTGGCCAGCCGAACTCCCAGAAGCTGCCGCCCACCGAATACATCCCGGCGGCGGCCATGTTGACGGAACAAAACCCGCCGTGGGCAGCCCAGTTGGGGGTGCCAAACTGTTTGGCCCAGTACCCGTTGAAGGCCTGCATCTGGTCGCGGCCGGTGAAATAGGCCAGCGCCTTGGGGTCGCGTTCGCGGATGGCGCGCAGCCACTCCACGACGGTGTCGAGGGCCGTCTCCCAGTCGACGGGAACGAAGTCGGCAGTGCCCCGCTCGGCACCCGGTCGCCGCATCAGCGGTTGGGTGAGGCGGGCAGGACTGTACTGGGTCATGATGCCGGCGCCACCCTTGGCGCACCAGACGCCGCGATTGACGGGGCTCTGCCGGGTGCCGGCGATGAACCGGATGCGTTCGTTCTCCACCGTGACGGTGATGCCGCAGCGGCAGGCGCACATGTAGCAGGTGGTGGCGACGGTGCGCACGCTGCGCGCGTCGGCCGGGGCGTTGTCCCGGTCGAGGGCCATGAAGCACTCCCCCTTCTTACGTGCTCGCCGCCCGAGGAGGCAGCCACGCTGTTGCTATAATGATAGGGATTGACCCACCGGCTCAGCTCAAGGCGTTGGCGATGGCGGTGCCGCGATTTGGCGATGGCGGGCAGATCGGGGGAAGGGGGAGAGCAGTCGGCCGATGCCGGGATTCGGTGGCCGGAAGCCATGAATGAGCAAGTGTGGGCGACGTTCAAGGCGGTGGCGGAGGTCGGGTCGTTCTCCAAGGCGGCGCGCCGCCTAAATCTGTCCCAATCGGCAGTCAGCCAGCAGGTGCAGCTCCTCGAATCCCAGTACGGGACGGCGCTTTTCATCCGCACCTCTCACGGCGTGCACCTGACCGAGGCCGGCGAGGTGGTGTACCGCTACGTCAGCCACCTCTTACGCACGTTGGAAGAGTCTCGGCGGCGGGTGTCGGCCCTGCCGCGCCTGCGCGAGCGGTCGGTGTCGGTGGGCGCAAGCCTGACCATCGCCGAATACCTGTTGCCGGGAATGTTGCAGCGGTTCGGCCCGGCCCATCCGAGCTTACGGTTGACTGTGACCATGGCCAACTCGCGCACGGTGGTGGAGCAGGTGGCCCACCACGAGGTGGACGTGGGGCTGATCGAGGCCCGGTTCGGCGATGGCCGCTTGGTGGTGCGCCCGTTTCAGGTAGACGAACCGGTAGTGGTGGTCGACCGCCAGCATCCTTGGGTCAGGCGGGGGCGCGTCGGCGTGGAGGATCTGTTGTCGGAGCCCATCATCGTGCGCGAGCCGGGTTCAGGAACCCGATGGGCGCTTGAAGAGGCGTTGGCCCGACGAGGGCTCGGGATTGGGGATCTGAAGGTAGCGATGGTGCTCGGGACCACACAGGCCATCAAGGCCATGGTGGCCTCCGGCTTCGGCTATTCGGTGCTCTCGCCTTTGACGGTGGCAGGAGAATCCCAAGCGCTGGCAGCCTTGTCGGTCGAAGGCTTAACGCTCACCCGCGAGTTCTCGGTGGTGTACGACGAGTCCGGCATCCGTCCCGAGGTGGCCGAGTTTGTCGAGTTTGTGCTAGCCCAGAGCCGACTGGCGCGGGCATAGGGCGCGAGGCCGTTCCAGGCGCACCGGTTTTGTCTGGTCAGCGCCCGCGCCAGGTGGTATCGTAGACCGTGACACGCGCTGGGAGATACCGGATTTCCAACCCCCGGACTCCCCACATCCCCAACATCAAGGAGGCGGCGGCAGGGTGGAGAAGGCAGCCCGGAGCGGACCCGGCGAGGCCGGCCCGGAGGGGTGGATCAACTGGGCGCTCGACCATCACCAAGCGGTGTTGGCGGCCGAAGCCGACGTCCTCATCCTGGCGGCGCGTTACGGGGACGGCCACCTGCGCGCGGCGAAGGCCATCGCCATGGCGCTGGCCGAGATCGACCCTGACCACCGTCCGGCGCTGCTCGACTACTACCGCTTTGTCAGCCCGCGCCTGGACAGCACCATCCGGTGGGCCTACCTCTCGAGCGTGCGCTTTGCGCCGTCGCTGTGGCGGTGGTTTTACACCTCGACCCAGCGCATCGACCCCGAGTCGCGCACTCAGCAGTGGCTGAACTCCATCGGGCTCAAGCGGTTCTACCGGGCCATCCGCCACCATCCGCCGCGGGTTATCGTCTCCACCTACCCCACAGCTGCCGGGGTGGTGTCAAGCCTCAAGAAGGCGGGAAAACTGGAGGTCGCCAACTACGTGGTGATGACCGACTACAGCGTGCACTCCCAGTGGATCCATCCGGCCGTCGATCGCTACTTTGTAGGCAGCGAGGACATGCGCCAGGAATTGGGGGAGCGCGGGGTACCCGCGCACAAGGTGGTGGTTTCGGGCATCCCGGTTGACCAGCGCTTCTCCCTGCCGGTGGACGAGGCAGAGGCGCGGGCCCGCTTGGGCGTGGGGCCGGAGCCGGTGGTGCTCTTCATGGGAGGGTCTTACATGCCTCCCGGGGAGTTCCACGGCGTGCTAAGGGCCATCGATCGGGTGGAGTTTCCGCACACCACGGTAGTGGTGGCAGGCCGTTCTGAACGGCGCCGCCAGTTGGCCGAAGAGTATCGTCGGCAGGCCCGTCATCCGTTGCTGGTGTTGGGATACGTCGACAACGTGCACGAGTGGATGGGGGTGGCGGCGATGCTGGTCAGCAAGGCCGGCGGGCTGACCACCACCGAGTCGTTGTGCCGCGGGTTGCCCATCGTCATCTACCGGCCGATTCCGGGACAAGAGGATGCCAACGCCGCCTTTTTGGTCCGCCACGGGGCCGGCGTGCTGGCGCACCAGGAGGCCGAGGTGGGGGCGATCGTGGAGCGGCTGTTGCGCCATCCGTGGGAGCTGCGGCGTATGGCGCGGCAGTCGCGCCAACTCGGCCATCCTGAGGCGGCGCGGGTCATCGGCGAATACGTCGTCCAAGCCCTTGCCCATGCCAAGGCCCATGCCCCCGCGTAAGCCTGAGGTGCCCCTGACCACGGGGCATTTGGTGTTGATGAGCATCCTGGGACTGGCCGAATTCAGCCGGGGCGCCCTGCTCATCTCGCTGTTGCCGGCCTACATTACCGGGCCCTTGGCGGCGCCCCTCATCTTGGCCGGCTGGGCCGTCTCCAGCCACTATTTTCTTGACACCGTCTGCCGGGGGCCGGCCGGGTGGCTGGTGGACCGCGTAGGGCCGGCGCGGGTCTTGACGTTGGGGCTGGCCATCGAAGTCATGGCCCTGGTGGGGGCCATGAACACGCGCCACCCAGACCTCGTGGTGCTGTTCGTGGCCGTGTTGGGAGTGGGCACGGCGAGCCATTGGCCGGCGGTGGTGACCGGTGTGACCCGCTTGACCCCAAGCCAGCAGCGGGCCTCGGTGATGGGCCTGGTGTTTGCCACCTGGCTGACCGGCGCCGGGATTGGGCCGGTGGCGATCAACTTCTTGTTGGGCGGCCGCGATCGCCTGGCGTTTCTCATCTTGGTGGGGGCCGACGTGGTGGCCTTCGTGGCCACCATCCTCCTCACCGATCCGCGTCTCGGGGCGCAGGTGCGCGAGAGCGTTCATCCCGGGCGGTGGGTGCGGGTGTTGTGGCCGTACCGCACCATCATTCCCGGCATGTTCCTGCAGAACATGACGCTCGGCCTGATGATGCCCATCTTGCAGCCCTTCACCCACCAGGTGCTGCGCCTTTCGCAGTGGCGGTTTGCCGAGCTTTTGTTGGGATCGGGAGCGTTTACGGTCTTGCTTTTGGTGCCCATGGGGCGCATCACCGACCGCTTCGGGCTCAAGGTGCCCCTGGTGGGCGGGTTTTTCCTGGCGGGGCTTTCGCTGGTGGGGCTCGGGCTCATTCGCCAGTTTCTGCTGGTGGTGCTGATCGGCGGGCTGGCCGGGCTCGCCTACGCCATGATCCTTCCCGCTTGGAACGCGTTCTTGGCCAATCAAATTCCCAAGGAGATCGAGGGGTGGCTGTGGGGCGTGTTTATGACCGTGGAGGGCCTGGGGATGGCAGTGGGGCCGGTGGTGGGTGCCCGCCTGTTCGAGATGGCGGTGTGGGCTCCGTTTTTGACCTCGGCGGGAGTGCTGCTGTTGATGGGCGCCTATTATCTCTGGTTCCCGGTGGGCACTGTGCGGGCCGGCTGATCGCGGGCCCATCGGAGAGCGCGTCGGAGGGACGTGGCGCGTGGAGCATCTTGTCGGATGGCTGGCACTGGGGGCAGGGGCCCTGTGGGTGACGACTTACCTCGTTCCGGACCTCCTCTGGCATCACCTGCAGTGGGGGGCTTGGGCAGGCGCGCGCGACAGCCGGGCCGTGGGGCTGACGTTCGATGACGGGCCAGGTCCCGACACACCGGCCGTGCTCGACCGCCTGCGCGAGCTCGGCGTCCACGCCACGTTTTTTGTGGTGGGCGAGCGGGCCCGGGCCCATCCCGAGGTGGTGGCGCGGATGGTCCAGGAGGGCCACACGGTGGGCATCCACGGCGACCGGCACCGGTCGAGCTACCTCCAATGGCCCTGGCAGCCGTTCGTGGAACTTCGGCGGGCGAAGGCCACGGTGGCGGCCTTGACCGGTACCACACCGCGGTGGTTTCGGCCGCCGTGGGGGCACCACAGCCTGTATACCTGGTGGGCGGCGCGCTGGCTTGGCCTCGAACGGGTGCTGTGGACGGTGGCACCCGACGATTGGCGTCCGGATCGGACGCCGGAGGCGTTGGCCCACCACGTCGTTCAGCTGGCGCTACCTGGTGGGGCGGTGGTGCTGCACGACGGCGGCGGCGACCGCCGGCGGACCGTCGAGGCGCTTCGGCCCATGGTCGAAGGGCTTAGGCGGCTGGGGCTGGCGGTGACGGCGATCGACGCAATTTTGCCGGATCGGTCGGAGCTTAGGCGCTGGTGGGCGTGGTGGGAGACGCGGTTTACGCGCGACTGGGACGTCGACTCCGTTCCCGATCCCAGCGGTGGAGAGCCGGTGCTGCGCGTCGGCCTCATCCGCTACCGAGGGCCTCGGGTCGAGTGGCCGGACGGCACGGTCCTCAATCCCGGGGACCCGTTTGCCGAGATTCACTTCGGCAACCCGGCCCTAGCCCGGTTCAGCGGGCAGGCGGCGGCGGCGCTGAAAGCCATGCGGCGGGTGGTGCAAAACCTGCCGGCCTTGACGGCGTTTCTCGATGCCCATCCCAAGTACCAGGCGGTGGTGGCCGTGGGCGGGGTGACGGTCCTCGACGCCAGCCACGCTATCGAGCGGGTGGGATTTCGCCGGTGTGCAGTCCGGGGGGCGCAGCGCTGGACGATGTGGCTCTATTTGACGTTGCTGATGGCGGTCTACCACCGCGCCGGGTGGGCCACCCTCCGGCGCCTTGGGCGGCTCAAACCGGTACTCCTGGTCATGGGGCGCGAGGAGTTGCGGCGGCGCTTCGCGCCAAGCGGGGACGGCGATTGTATAATCAAAGCGCATGATCGTGCAGACAGGCACAGGTTGGCAACGGTGGCAACGGTGGCAACGGTGGCAAGGAAGGGAGAGGCGGGGCATGGAGCTCAACGGGGAGAAAGTCATCAAGGCGAGTCCGGAACGGGTGTATCAACTGCTGACCGACCCGGCGGTGCTGACCCAGGTGATGCCGGGACTGAAGCGGCTGACAGAGACCGGGCCGGGCCAGTACCAGGCGGAGATGGAGATGGGCGTAGCGGCCATCCGCGGCCGGTACCAAGGTGAGATGCAAATCCTCGACCCCGATCCGCCCCATGCCTACCGCCTGAAAATGAAGGGCCAGGGACCGGGAGGCTTTGTCGACGTGGAGCTGGAGACGCGCCTGGAGGCGTTGCCCGAGGGCACGCGGGTGACCTATCGGGGCGTGGCGCAGATCGGGGGGAAGGTGGCCGGGGTAGGCCAGCGGCTGATCGGCGGCGTGGCGTCGATGATCCTGGGCCAGTTCTTTGGCGGGATCGAAAAGATGGCCACCGCGAGCTCGTGACGGACGCCCAGCGGGTAGTGGCCATCCTGCTGGCTGCGGGCCGGTCGCAGCGGATGGGACGCCCCAAGCAAACCTTGCCATGGGCAGAGGGCAAGTCTTTGGTGGACTGGGTGGCCGAGCGGATTCTAGCCACTGGGCTTCCGCTGGTGGGGGTGGTGCCTCCGGAGTTGGCCGACGCCGCACCGTCAGGGGTCGTGGCGTGGGCGGTCAACCCCCATCCCGGCCAGGGCTTGGCGTCGAGCATCCGGGTCGGAGTGGCCGCCGCCCTCGACAAGGGGACGTGGGAAGGGATGGCCTTTTTCTTGGGAGACCAGCCCTTCGTCACTGCCGACGACGTTCAGCGGGTGCTCCGGGCTTTCGCCGAGCGCCGGCCTGGCATTCACGCCGTCCGTCCTCGCTACGACGGGCGTCCGGGTCACCCGGTGGTGGTGGATGCGGCGGTGTGGGAGCGGGCCGGAGCACTCGAGGGCGACATCGGGTTCGGGCGATGGATCCGCCCCGAGGAACTCGAGGAGGTGGCCATTGCGGTGGGCAGCCGCCCAGACCCGGCCATCGACCTCGATACGCCAGCCGACTACGCCCGCTGGCACCCGACGACCGAGTAAGGGCGGCGTGACGGCAGGAGGTGGGCCGATGCGCGCGGGCACCGGGATCCGCTACCACCAGTTGGGCGAGGGACCGCTGGCGGTCTTGGTTCACCCCGACCTTTACGGCGGGCGCTTTGCTTGGCATCGCCTGATTCCTGCCTGGTCGCGGCGGTATACCGTCGTCAGCTGGGACCCGCGGGGCGTGGGCGACCATCGCCGCTGGGTGCCGTCCATGCGCGATTGGGTGGCCGATGCCGAGGCGGTGCTGGAGGCAGTAGACCGGCCGGCGCACCTGGTGGGGCTTGGGGTGGGGGCTTGGGTGATGGCCCGAGTGGCCATCACCGACGATCCCCGGGTCCGGAGTCTGGTGTTAGCAGGAGTGACCGCGCGCGGCGCTGGGGCCCTCGGGATAGGCAAGGGTGCTGGGGGGCCTCCGGCGGTGGCCGAGGCCTTGGTGTCGTCGGCGGTGTGGCCCGAGGTGCGAGACAACCTGGAGCAGGAACTCGCCGAGCAGGACGCGGCGGTCCTCTACGCTGCCGTGCGCGCCGCTGCGGCGGCCTCTCATCGCCCGGTCTTCCAGCGGATTCGCCGGCCCACCTTGGTGGTGGTGGGGACCCACGACCGCCTTGCGCCGCCGCGGGACGCCGAGCGGGTGGCGCGCCTCGTTCCCCGAAGTCGGCTCGCGGTGTTGCTCGGCGCCGGTCACCTCGCGCCCTTGGATCAGCCGGGGCGGTTCGACGAGGCCGTGCGGGACTTCTGGGTGTCGCTGGAAGGCCCAGGGGGACGAAGGCCGCCGGGATAGAGGTCGGGAGGGGCCCAAGGTGCAGGAACCAGAACCGATCGCCGAGCGCCGCCGCTACGGGCGCCTCAAGTGGTTGACCACGGCCGGGCCCACGGCTTTTGTGACGGTGGCCGAGGTGGTCCGCTTTGTCTTTTTGCGCCGCTGGCTGCCGCCGGCCGAGGTGTCGCTGGTGGCGATCCTGGTCACCCTAGTGGGGGCCGCCGCCTTCTCCTCGTTTGTGTTCGGCATCGTGGAACGCATGGAGCGGGAGCGGACTGCCTACAAAGAGGCCATGCTGGCGCTGAAGGAACGCGAGCGGCTGGCTCGAGAGATGCACGACGGGCTCGCCCAGAACTTGGCCGCCATCAACCTCAAGGTGCACCGGTTGAGTCACCTGTTGGCCCAGCGCGACCTCGAGGCCATGGCGGAGGAGCTGGTGGCGGTGCAAGCGGCCGTCAACCTCTCGTACACCGAGGTGCGCCAATCGCTGTATGACCTGAAGGCTGGCCAACGATTGGCCGAAGGCTTTTGGACGGCATTGGAGAAACAGGCCGAGGAATTCCATCGCCAGACGGGCGTGGCGGTGCGCGTAGAACCGCTGCCCGACCGGCAGGAACCGTGGAACGAGATGGCGGCCGTGCAGATGCTGCGCATCGTGCAGGAGTGTCTGGCCAACGTGCGCCGACATGCCGAGGCCCATCAGGTGCGGATTTGGGGCACGATTCAGAACGGCGAGTTTCGGCTGACGGTGGCAGACGACGGCAAGGGTTTCGAACCCGGGCAAGAGCGCGACCGCGGCCATCATTTTGGGCTGAGCATCATGCAGGAGCGCGCGGAGTCGGTGGGAGGCCGGGTGGTGGTACAATCCACAGTAGGGAAGGGGACCGAAGTGACGGTGGTGATCCCGATTCGCTAGGGACCGGGAAAGGGGATGCGCGCAATGGGCCAGGAGTCGGAGCGGGAAAAGGCCAAACTGTTGCTGGTCGACGACCACGCCCTGTTTCGTTCGGGGTTGCGGGCCATTTTGGAGCAGGATCCGGACCTCGAGGTGGTGGCCGAAGCCAAGGATGGGGAAGAAGCCATCCGTTTGGCCGAAGAGTGGATGCCGGACCTCATCTTGATGGACATTCAAATGCCCGGCATGAACGGGCTTGAGGCCACGCGGCAGATCAAGGAGATCATGCCGTACGTCAAGATCGTGATTCTCACCGCCAGCGACGATGACGACGAATTGTTGTTCGAAGCGGTCAAAGCCGGGGCCCAGGGCTATCTGATCAAACACCTGGAGCCCGACGCCTTTCTGCGCGAGGTCAAGGCCCACGTGCGGGGGGAGGCATCGATTTCGGGCGACGTGGCGATCAAGATCATCCGCGCCTTCTCGGCCCACGACGCCCAGCCCAAGCAATCGAGCCTGACCGCGCGCGAAATCGAGGTGTTGAAACTGGTGGGCGAGGGCGCCTCCAACCGCGAGATCGCGAGCCGCCTGTTCATCTCGGAGAACACGGTGAAGAATCACCTCCGCAACATCTTGCAGAAGCTGCACTTTGAGAATCGGGTGCAGGCGGCGGCGTATGCTATCCGCCACGGATTGGTGGACAAATCGTAAGGGGCCGTCGCATGGACGACCGGGAGATGACCATCGCCGAGCACCTGGAAGAGCTCCGGCGGCGCCTGGCGGTGATGCTGGCGGCCGTGGCGGTGGCCTTCGGCGCAGGGTTCTTCTACGCCCGGCCGGTGGTGGACTGGCTCGTGGCGCGATCGCCCTTGGGTCGGGTGGTGGTGACAGGGGTCACGGAGGCCTTTTACGGGCTGATCAAGGTCGACGTGGTCATGGCGCTGGTGGCGAGCTCCCCCGTCATCCTCTACGAAATCGCTGCCTTTGTCTTCCCCGGCCTGACCGAGGCCGAAAAGCGCCTGGTGCGATGGGTGGCCGTGCCGGGGCTGCTCCTGTTTCTGGGGGGCATGGCCTTTGGGTTCTTCGTGTTTGTGCCGGTAGTCCTGCACGTGATGCTGGCGTTTACCGGCCAGCGCATCGTGCCCCTGTGGACCTTGAACAGCTACCTTTCGTTCTTGATTGTCTTGACGGTGCCGTTCGGGGTGGTAGTGGAGATGCCCCTGGTCACGGGGGTGTTGGCGGCGCTCGGCATCCTCGAACCGAAGGTCCTGGCGCGATACCGCCGGTGGGCTGTGCTGGTGGCCTTTCTCATCGCCGCCATCCTGGCGCCGCCAGACGCGCTGTCGATGCTCCTCATGGCGCTGCCCATCTATGCCGTCTACGAGCTTAGCTACCTCGTGGCGCGCCTTATGTTCCGCCCGGCGCTGGGCGAGCCGGAATGGCTCGAAGATTAGGGAATCCGGGGCTTCGTTGTTCCCCCGAAGAGGGCTTTAGTATAATGGGCCGGGGGGATGGGGGGTGCGACTGGAATCGGGCCGAATCGCGGTGGCAGTGGCTGCCCTGTTGGTGGGGATGATGGTCGCCATCCAGTTCCGGCTCCAACAAGTGGTGCCGCCGCCGACGGCCACCGACCAGTTGCTCTCCCTGCTCAAGACGTCCGACCAACAGCGGGCCGCCTTAACCCAAGAAGTAGCGCAGCTGAAGGCTCAGTTGCGCCAAAAGCTGTCGCAAAGCGCGGCCGACCGACAAATTGCCCAAGAGTTGACCCGCGACGAGATCTTAGCCGGCACCATCCCGGTCAAGGGCCCGGGGATTGAGGTGATCTGGTCGAACGGCACGGCTCCGGCCGGCTATCAGCTCACCGACATCGATCTGTTACTTTTGGTCAACGAGCTGCGCGCATCCGGCGCCGAGGCCATCGCCATCAACGGCCAGCGCATCACGGCCGAGACCGAAATCCGCGCAGCCGGCAACTACGTCCTTATCAACAACAGCCAAGAAGACCCTCCCTTTACCATCGACGCGATCGGTAACCCCCAGACCCTCACCGATGGGTTGAAGTTGCCCGGGGGACTCTACGACCAGAGCTTGCAGGAAGGGCGAAGCATGATCATCCGCACCGTCTCGCAACTGACGGTGCCGGCAGCGCCACCGTTGGCCGATCAGTACGCCAGCCCTGCTGTCAAGCCGTGATCGCTCGGGTGCAAGGGCAGAAAGGAGTCAACGTGAAACCGGAAGGGGAACGGATTACCTACCACAACGGGGTGTTGTCGGTGCCGGACCACCCCATCATCCCCTTTATTGAGGGGGACGGCATCGGGCCCGACATCTGGCGTGCCACCCAGAAGACGGTGGACGCTGCCGTGGCCCGAGCTTACCGTGGCCAGCGGAAGATCGCCTGGATGGAGGTGCTGGCCGGCGAGAAAGCTTACCACGCCACCGGCGAGTGGTTGCCCCAAGCTACGCTCGACGCTTTTCAGGAGTACCGAGTGGGGATCAAGGGCCCCCTGACCACCCCCGTCGGCGGCGGCATCCGCAGCCTCAACGTCGCCATTCGCCAGGCTTTGGACCTCTACGCCTGCGTGCGCCCGGTGCGCTACATCCCTGGGGTGCCCTCACCGCTGCGGGAGCCCCAGAAGGTGGACATGGTCATCTTCCGCGAAAACACGGAGGACGTCTATGCCGGCATCGAATGGCCAGCCCACTCGCCCGAGGCGCAGAAGGTGATCCGGTTCCTCAACCAGGAGCTGGGCTGCAACATCGCGCCCGAGGCGGCCATCGGCATCAAGCCCATGACCCAGTTCTGCAGCGACCGCCTCATTCGCGCCGCCATCCGGTACGCCATCCGCCGGCGTCGGCGTTCGGTGACGCTCATGCACAAGGGGAACATCATGAAGTTCACCGAAGGCGCCTTCCGGGACTGGGGTTACCAGCTGGCGGCGCGGGAATTTCCCGACCAGGTCATCAGCGAAGAGGCGGTGTGGCGCGACCATGGGGGCCAGGTGCCGCCGGGCAAGGTGCTGTTGCGGGACCGCATGGCCGACATCACCTTCCAGCTGGTGTTGTTGCGGCCCGACGAATTGGATGTGATCGCCACGCCCAATTTGAACGGGGACTATCTGTCTGACGGCGTGGCGGCGGAGGTGGGGGGCGTGGGTATGGCCCCCGGGGCCAACATCTCCGATGAGGTGGCGGTATTTGAGGCCACGCACGGTACGGCGCCGAAGTACGCCAATCAGGACAAGGTCAACCCGGGTTCGCTCATCCTCTCGGCAGTGATGATGCTGGAGCACATGGGGTGGGACGAGGCGGCGGACCTCTTGCGCCGGAGCTTGGAGCAGACGATCCAAGACCGCGTGGTCACCTACGACCTCGCCCGCCAGATGGAAGGGGCCCGCGAGGTCAAGACCTCTGAATTCGCCGAGGCGATGATCGCGCGCATGGGCTGACGCCGGGGACGAGGTACCCATGTGGGCAACATAGGGAAAGTGGGGGGATACGATGTTCCGCCGCCATAAGATTACGGTGATCGGGGCCGGGGCCACCGGGGCCACTACGGCGCACTTGTTGGCCCTGAAGGAATTGGGCGACGTGGTGTTGGTGGACGTGGTGGAAGGGGTTCCCCAGGGGAAGGCGCTCGACATCTGGGAGTCGGGCCCCATCGAGGGCTTCTCGCTCAAGGTGGTGGGGACCAACCGCTACGAAGAGACGGCCGACTCCGATGTGGTCGTGGTCACGGCCGGGATGCCGCGCAAGCCCGGGATGAGCCGGGACGACCTTTTGAAGACCAACGCCGAGATCGTGCGCACGGTGGTGAAAGAGGCCGCCCAGGCCTCGCCCAACGCCATCATCGTGGTCCTCACCAATCCGGCCGACGTCATGAGCTACGTGGCCCAGAAGGCCAGTGGATTTCCGCACCACCGCGTCATGGGCCAGGCCGGCGTGCTGGACTCGGCGCGCTTTCGCACCTTTCTCGCCGACGCCCTCGGGGTTTCGGTGAAGGACATCACCGCGTTTGTGATGGGCGGGCACGGCGACGACATGGTGCCGCTGGTTCGCTACTCGTACGCCGGCGGCATTCCCGTGGAGAAACTCCTCCCCAAGGAGACCCTCGACGCCATCGTCCAGCGCACCCGCAACGGCGGTGGCGAGGTGCTGGGACTAATCAAGACCTCCTCTGCGTTTTACGCTCCCGCCTCGTCGCTGGCGGAGATGGTCCAGGCCATCTTGCACGACGAGCGCCGGATTCTGCCG
Source organism: Bacillota bacterium (assembly GCA_023511625.1). Lineage (GTDB taxonomy): Bacteria > Bacillota > Sulfobacillia > Sulfobacillales > Sulfobacillaceae > JAIMAE01. The sequence continues at coordinate 40,386 of JAIMBD010000010.1, forward strand.
GTGATCAGCTACCTGAACGGGGAGTACGGCGAGTACGACATCTATGTCGGCGTGCCTGCCATCATCGGCGGCAACGGCGTCGAGAAGGTGCTGGAGGTCGACTTCACCGACGAGGAGCGAGCCAATTTCAAGCGCTCGGTCCAATCGGTGCGGGGTCCGTTGTCCCTGTTGACGTTCTAAGCGGCCCGCACCGCGGGGGGCGGCTGTCCGCCCCCCTTGTTGCTCTGGTGCGGCCCCGCGCGGGCCCATGCCGTGCATGTAGAGGGGGGAAGAGGGTTGAAGCAGTACGAGTACATGGCCAAGCAGACCCTGGCGGCCTACGGGATCCCCATCCCGCCAGGCCGGGTGGTGGACACGCCGGAAGAGGCCCGGTGGGCCGTGGCCGACATCGGGCCAGCCGCCCTCAAGGCGCAGGTGCTGGTAGGCGGCCGCGGCAAGGCCGGGGGCATCCGCTTTGCAGCCACCCCGAACGAGGCCGAAGAGGTGGCCCGAGCCATGCTGGGTATGAACCTCAAGGGCTACACGGTGGAGCGGCTGTGGGTGGAAGGTAAACTGGCGATCGAGCGCGAGCTGTACCTGGCCGTGACCACCGACCGTTCGGCTAAAAAGCCGCTGGTGTTGGCGTCGACCCGCGGCGGGATGGAGATCGAGGAGGTCGACGACCGCGACATCGTGCGCCGCCATGTGGATCCGCGCATCGGGCTTCTGCCCTACTTCGGCCGCGAGATGGCGCGCGAATTGGGGCTCCAGCAGCCCTTGGCTGGCGAGTTCGCGCAGATCCTCACCACGCTCTACAAGATTTACCGCGAGAAGGACGCCGAACTGGTGGAGATCAACCCGCTGGCAGTGGTGGGAGGCCATCTGGTGGCGGCGGACGCGCGGCTGAACATCGACGACAGTGCCCTCTTCCGCCATCCCGACCTGCCCCGCGTCGACGAAGGGTCGGAACTTGAGCGCAAGGTCCACGCCATCGGCCTCGCCTACGTAGAACTGGACGGGGATATCGCCATCATGGCCAACGGGGCCGGAATGGCCATGGCCACGCTGGACGCCATCCAATACTTCGGGGGCCGGCCGGCCAATTTCCTGGACGCCGGCGGCGGCGCAGCGGTGGAACCCACGGCCCAGGCCCTCGGCGTGCTAGTGGAGATGCGGCCGAAGGTCATCTTCATCAACATCTTCGGCGGGATCACGCGGTGCGACGATGTGGCCCAGGCCATTCTCACCGTCAAGGAGCGCCAGGGCATCCCGGTGCCGATGGTGGTGCGGCTGGTGGGCACCAACGAGGCCGAAGGGGTTCGCCTGTTGGAGGCCGCAGGGATTTCTGCCTACTCCGACATGGCAGCGGCGGCCAAGGCGGCGGTGGCGCTGGCGGGGGAGGGACGCTAACATGGCCATCTTGTTGACGCGGCAACACAAGGTGCTGGTCCAAGGGATCACCGGCAATCAGGGGCGGTTTCACACCAAGCAGATGTTGGAGTACGGCACTCCGCTGGTGGCGGGCGTCTCGCCGGGCCGCGGGGGGACCACGGTCGAAGGGGTGCCGGTGTTCGAGACGGTGAAGGAAGCCGTGGCGGCCACGGGTGCCGACGCCTCCATCGTGTTTGTGCCGGCACCCTACGCGCGCGACGCCGCCTTCGAGGCCTTGGAGAACGGAATCCGGCTTTTGGTCCTGATCCCGGAACATATTCCGGTGCTCGACACCATCGACATCGTCACCCGGGCCCGGGAGCTCGGCGTCGTGGTCATCGGCCCCAACACCTTTGGCCTCATCTCGCCCGGCGAGGGCACCAAGATGGGGATCATGCCGAATCACATCTATCGCCCGGGCCCAGTGGGCGTCGTGGCCCGGTCTGGCACCTTAAGCTATGAGATCGCGTTTCAGTTGACGCAGGCCGGTCTCGGTCAGACCACCGTGGTCGGTATGGGCGGCGACCCGGTGGTGGGGCAAAACTTCGTCTCCATTTTGGAGGCGTTTCATCGTGACCCCGAAACCCGGGCCGTGGTCCTGGTGGGGGAGATCGGGGGCAACGCCGAGGAGGAGGCGGCCCGCTACCTCGCTGAGTTCGGAAAGCCGGTGGTGGCGTACCTGGCAGGACGAGCCGCGCCGCCCGGCAAGCGCATGGGCCATGCCGGTGCCATCATCGAACGCGGTCAAGGGACGCTCGAAAGCAAAGAACGGGCATTGACGGCGGCCGGGGCCCGGGTGGTGACCATGCCCTGGCAGGTGGCCGAGGCCGTGCGGGAAGTCCTTCGGGGATAAAGCCCAGGACGCCAAACCATTTGGCAGCGGGGATACTTCCTCGCCGCTTTTGGGCGCAAGGTGGAAGGGGGTTTTTCTTCGCCGGGGTGAAATGGTCGGGGGCGAGGTCCAGGCTTCCTAAGAGTGTCTCCGTCGTGCCTCTACGCAAACGGGATTGGGCCCTGCTGGCAATAGGTTGAGAGGCTACCCAACTGGGCAGCCTCTCATTTGGGCTCAGCAAGGTGAGATTAGGGGAGTTGGGCAACTACACTGCTGTTGATGGCTGCGGCTCCTCCCATGACCCAAAACGGCCCACTCGGCACGGCTGCGGTGAGGTACTGAAGGCTCTCCGCAGGAAAAGCCGATGGAGCTGTTAGTACGATGGGTATGTTGAGTGACCCCGCCAGGACCGAAGCAGATAGGGCGTCGACAAAAGATCCCCCATGACTGCCATCGGCGGCGATGACGGCTCCACCTGGCTCGGCCGGGAAGAAATGCTGGTCAATGGCCACGGCCGTAGCATCTCGGGTTGCACCCCCGAGCTGTGTTACCGTCAGGCCGGCATTGGACAATTGGGAGCTGACCGTTGGCAGCACTGCCGCGGGTCCCCCTAACACCACCGCCTGCCGAATTCCCGCCCCCTCAAGCGCCTGTAGAGCGGCAGCAGGAAGGGCCGTTTGTCCCGTATTTACGAGCAACACAGGCGCCTGCAACCGGTAGATGACGGGGCTCGCGGAAAGGGCGTCCACCATTGTCGCCCCATTGGCCACAAAGACGGTTGATGCGTGGCTTAATCCGTGCTGGTAGAGGTAGTTATCGATTAGCTGCGCGGTTTGAAATCGATCCGACCCTTGAAAAGCGCGGACCACGGTTAGGCCAGATTGTTGAAGAGTTGTTACCACTGCGTCGCCTACGGCAGCGGGACCGCCCACGATGTACACGGTCTTTGCACCCAGGGATTGGATCGCGGACAATACCTCCGGCGACAGCTGATTTGCAGCGGTCAGAAGGATCGGGCCGTGGATGGCGCCTGCCAATCCCGCCGCTGCCAGCGCATCTGGACTCGGGGCTCCTTCTCCGGCATTCGCCAGCACCACTGCAGTCGTCCCGTCAGGGAACGCGGTTTCGGCGGCCGCAATCGCGGTGTCGATGCGGGTTGCACCGGCCACCCGCTGGATCTGGGACAAAGCTCCTGTTGGCACGACCGCGAATAGGGTGAGGTGTTCCGTGGTAATGGAAACCGCGTTGCCGTGAATGGTAACGCCTGGCACAATCTCCCACTGGAGCGCGAGGGGATTCCAATAAGCTACCGTCAATGCGCCCAGGGCAGTAGGGAAGGCCCATGTAACCGTTACCGGCTGGGTGAAATACGCCGAGGGCGTCGCGGTCAGGTCTACTGCTTGTAAAGTATCCAGCGGTGTGACGCCTGCCGGTAGGTTGGTCAAGGGGTTTACGGTGACGGTCGTGCGTTCGGTCACTGCACCTGGCGGCACACTGACGGCTATGCTGTTCCCATTGGCGAAAGACGCCGTGACGGTTCCGCCTGAAGCGGGCGTGACGGTTCCGGTTACGGGGCCATTCACGGGGGCTGGGCTGGGTGCCGGGCTGACCCCGCCACCACCGCTGGCACCACCGCCACCACCGCCTGCACTACCAGCGCCACCGCCGCCACCGCCGCCACCGCTTGCCATGACCGGCGGGTTGATAGTGAGGGTTAGCGACGCTGTGGCGGTTGCGCCGGCGCTATCCGTGACTTGCACCGTAAAGGTCGTCGTGCCAGGCGTCGTCGGTGTGCCGGACAGGGTTCCGGCGGCGGACAAACTCAAGCCGGGGGGCAGTTGGCTTCCTGCAGCTAATGCCCAGGTGTAAGGTGGCATCCCATTGCTGGCCGATAAGGTGGCACTATAGGAGGACCCTACTTGGCCGGAGGGCAGAGAACTGGTGGTCACCACCGGCGCATTGGCGGCAGCAAACGGGGTTCCGGCCAGTTCGGCCAGAGAGGGGGTCGTGGTACTACTGACCGTGACGGTCACGCAGGCCGTCGCGGCATTGAACTGCTGATCGGACGCCGGTACCCATTGGTTGGCGCTCTGATTGAACCAGTCAATGGTTGTGGCTCCGTTGAGGTTACAGAACTGGATGGTGACTGTGGTGAAGGAGCTATTGGGAGCGAGGCTGACATCGTAAAACGCCCCGGTACTATCGGACGGGGACACCGCTGTAGGGTTGGCGGATTCTTGTGCCACGGCTACCGCTCCCGTGCCTCCTGATGCAGTGGCCTGCACAACGTTGCCTACGCTGGCCGATGCTGGAGTTTGGGCGTTCGTACTCTGGCCGAATGCCACGGCTGCCGGTGGCCGCACTCCAGATGGCGTAACCAACAACGCGAGTATGGCACTTTGGGAACTGCCTTGAGCATCTGTTACCGTCACCGTGAAGAACGTGGGACCGGAACCCGGTTCCGTTGGGGTGCCACTTAACACACCCGCACTGGTAAGGGTTAGTCCGGGTGGCAAAGAGCCGTTCGTGACTGCCCACGTATACGGGGGGGTGCCACCAGTGGCTTGCAAGTTCACCGAATAAGCGCTTCCCACGCTGGCACCCGGTAAGGTTGCGGTAGTGATGGCCAACGCGGAGGCAGAGGTTCCAGCGTTTACGGTTAGCGATAACGTTGCTTTAGCCGTGGCCGGCGGCGTCTCCGCATCGGCTACCTGAACCGTGAAGGTGGTCGTGCCGGCTGCTGTGGGGGTCCCACTAATTTGCCCATTGGCTGCCAAGGTGAGCCCCGGCGGCATCGCACTTCCCGAGACCAGGCTCCAGGTGTAGGGCGGCACCCCGCCGCTTGCCTGGAGACTGGCCGAGTAAGGCGAGCCAACCTGTCCCGCCGGCAAGCTGGCTGTGACGACCCCCAACGAGCCAGGCGAGGTGGGCGTTCCGCTTACAGTGAGCACCTCATTCTGTACCACGGCCCCTGACTGCCACGTGACGGGAGGGGTTGCCGTGGCGGGGAAGCCGTTGACTGTAAACGTCACCGGGTCCCCCTGGTCCGCGGCGGTGCCTTGGATAATCAGCTGTGGCGTCAGCCCTGTTCCGCCAAATTGTCCAGATGACTGAATGGCAAGGGTTCCATCTGCCTGTCCATTTAAGTAAGCGGTCACCGTACCCGATGTCACCGGCTGCCCGTTGACAGCGACTACTTTGCCGGAGACTGCCATTGGCAGTACCGGTGCGGTAGGCGCGGCCCATACCGATATCGCGGGGCCGACGACCATTCCGGCTGCCATGACTATCGTTGTTATGTGCCGGAGGGTTCCTCGACGCATAACATCCCCTCTTTCCTCTCTTTACTGGAAGGTTCGTCCGAACTGCCATCCCTCAACGGTGCGGAGCCCGGGGAGACCCCGGGCTCCGACGCCGGCGCTCCACCACCGAGCGGTCAGCGCACTTCAGGGACTGGCATTTCCGGTTCCGATTTCGCCCACCAACACCGCATTCGGCGGCAGATTTTCACCGTAGACCCAATAGGCGTACCCGTCGCTCACGGGCATCGACTGGAGAGTGTGCAGCGGGTTTGCCACAGCGTTTCCGGTGCCATTGGGATCGGTGATCATGGCGATCTCCGCGCTGCTAGGCAAATTGTCCAGGGCGGCTAGGAAGGTCAGGTCCGATTCTGAGCCGGCGAGGCTGGAAGGCCCGACCAGGTTCCATCCGTTCTGGAGCGAAACAGTGGGCGGCGGCATCTGCGCCGAGGTCGGCGTAAGCGTTACCGACTGGGGGGCAGAGCCTTCCGGAAGGTCTACATACAGCCCTGTCATCGGCGTGGAGAGCACCTGGTACACATTTGCCGTCGTGACCTGCTGCCAACCGCCGTTGAAGTACTGGTAGGTGGGGGCGTTCAACGATGCCAGCAGGTTGGCCAACGCGGTTTGGGAGGCCTTACTGAGCACGTAGGGGAACGACAGTGTGTTCCAGCCCGACTGGAGGGTCCGAACCACCTGCTGAGATGGTGGCACCGGCCCCGGGTAGCTCGGAACGGTTACCGCCTGGTAAGAGACCTGGCTAACGGCGGTGTTCGACGTGTTGAATTGGTATACGCCATAGTACTCGCTTGCGATGGTCCCGTCGGTGATGGTAGTGTTGGTGATCGTGGCGCCTAGCTGGCTTGGAGTGCCACCCAGGATGCTGATGCCAATGCCTTCGTTGCCAGGCACTCCGGCCTGCGGGTCTGTCCCGTTGCCGCTGATGGTGTTTCCGATCAGTTGGTTGCCGTCAACCACGGAACCTGGTGCATGGGTGTGCAAGACGATCCCACCGGATTCGTTGCCTTCCACCACGTTATTCTCTACCACGTTATCCTGCACCACTCCGCCTGGGACAGGTGTTGCCAACAAGATGCCGGCGCCGCCGTTGCCGGTCACCTGATTGTCCGAGACGGTGTTGTCCGAGACGCCATTCGGGGCCGTGCCGCTGTGCGAAGCCAGGGTGATCCCGCAATCCACGGCATTGTTCTCGACGACGTTCCCCTCGACGGTGTTGCCTGTGGTCGGCCCCGTCTCGTCGGTGAGATAGATGCCGCCGTCGAGGTTGTTGACCACCTGGTTGTTAGTTATCTGGGAGTTGGTCACGCCGATCAGGTGGAGCGCCTCGCAATCGTTTCCCGGCGAGCAGGGCGCCGAGTTCGTGGCGGTGAAGCCGGTCGGACCCGGTGCAAGCGTCGGGTTGCTGGCGGCGTAGCTCTGGTCATTGTTCTGCACGACGTTGTCGGCGATGGTCAGGTTTGACGTGTTCATCGCCACGATCCCCGCCTTTTCGGCGTTCTCCACCGTAAGACCTGCGACCGTGGTGCCGGATGCACCGGGCCCTTCAATCACAATGCCATTCGGTTGCCCAGTGGCATCTAGAATCACCTGCCCGGGCGCTGTTCCGGGCGCACCTTCCAACGTCACGGCCTGCGTGATCGTCACCGCCTCGTGGTAGGTGCCGGCTTCGAGGGCTATCACTGCACCCGGAGCGGCCACTGAAAGCGCGTGGGTGATCGTGGCAAAGGGGGCGCTGGCGGTGCCGTTGCCTCCGGTGTCGCTACCCGACGGGCTGACCCAGACCGGATTGGCGATCGTCGTTTGGCCCTGCGCGAGGCCTGCCGCAGTCGCTGTCAGCGTCGTGGTGCCGGAGACATTGGGCGGCTGTACATACTCTACCTGCGCGCTTCCCGCGACCGGTATCTGAGTAACAACTTGGCCATTTTCCTCGAACACGCCGCCCGGGGTTGTCGAGCTTAAGGCCACGACCGTGGAGTCGTCTGGCTCGGGATTGCCGTTGGCGTCTTCGATCGTGATGGTCACGGTGTAGGTAGTCGGTGGATTGAGGGGATTCTGGTTAGCAGCCAGCTGCGCCGAGAGGGCTAGCTGCGAAGCCGCATTGGGATTGCTTGAGGCTGTCAATGTCAACGGCGCACCCGATCCGTACCCTGCTGCGGATACGGTTACGGTGTACTGCTGCGCAAGGGTGGCCGTGGCATCTAGCGTGACGCTTGACTGGCCCGCCGGAATGGTTACCGACCCCGATACCGGGCTTCCATTCTGCGTCAGGGTTAAGCCCGAAGACGGGCTGACCGTCACCGTCACCGGTACGCCTCCGGAGGAAGCCACCACCGGATTCCCGTACTGGTCCTGGAGAGCGACCGTAATGGGATCAGGCGTTCCAACCGTCGGGGTGGAGGTTCCGTTGGGGCCGAAGCTCACGACCACTTCCGCCCCGTTGGCCGGCGTCACGGTTAATGACAGGGCGTTCGAGGTCAACGTCCCGCCCGCGGCCGTGCCGGTGATGGTGATCGGACCGGACGGCGGGGTAAATTGGGTGTCGGCGTAGTACACCGCTGCCGTGGTGCCGGCTGCCACGTACACCGACTGGATGGTGGTAGACGCGGCGGGGGTTGCATAGAAGTCTCCTATAGTCACCGACGGGTTCCCGGTCACCGCCGAAAGGGCGACCGTTTCGCCCTGCACGTTACTGGCGGGTACGCTCACATAGACGGGAATCCGCTGTTGCACGGCTATGCTCGCAGAGGCTTGACTGGCGGTCTGCGAGAAGCTCAGTACCGGCGCCACCCCCACCGTGATCTGTTTGGTGGCTTTCGAGTAAGGGCTCGCTGTGGCAGTTATGGTGTCCGAGCCTACGGTGGTGGACTCCACCCAGAACTGCGCCGAGGTCGAGCTCGCTGGGATGGTCACCGCCGTCACCTGGTTTGCGCTTCCGCCGCTGGCCGCGCTATAGAAGGTGGTGCCCGCCGATCCTGACAACGCCACCGTCACGCCACCGGACGGAGCCGGTGCTGAATTTCCATAGCTGTCCTTCAAGGTAACGGTGTAGTATTGAGCAGACACCGTGTTGGGCGTGAGCGCCGACGGGCCGGCGAGCGCGAGTTGGGTGGGTGTCCCAGGGCTCACGGTGAGTTGGGCCGTCGCGGAAGTGACCCCACTTGCGCTGGCTGTCAAGGTCTCAGTCCCCGCTGCTGTATCATTGACCGCGATGGAGGCTGTCGGGGACGAAGAGGACAGCGTCACCGAACTCGGCGTGAACGTGGCGGTTTGGGACGTGGAGGAGAAGGACACACTTAGCGAAGGCGAGGGGTATGCAAGATTTCCGTATTGGTCTACGGCGTATACGGTCTCCGTCACCGAATTACCGGCCGTGGTGCTGGATGAAGCCGGGTAGAGGACCAGCGCGCTCGGAGGTCCTGGGTTGACGATCACCGAGGAGTTACTTGGGACGGAGGTCCCGAGGGGATCCTCGGCGGAAAACCCCGTATATGGGCCCGCCTGGGTGGGATTGACTACCCCGCTCAGCGTGATTTGGAAGTTATAAACGGCTCCTGTGACGGTAGACGGGATGCTCCCCCACGAGAACTCGATGGCACTGCTCGTACTGAGCGCTATCGAGGTTCCATTAACGGTTCCTGACCCGCCGGTGGTATTTCCCGTGCCAGGACTGTACGTCACTTGGCTGATTTGGGCATGGGATAGGTCATAACCTGCGGTTGGGGGGAAGACGATTTCGGCGAACTCCCCGGTGGACGGCGCATACGTGTAGTCTAGGGTCACGGTATAGTCTACGGATTGCCCCACGGTGTTGGACTGAGAGACCGGCTGCACCTGCACACTGGTCAGCTGGGTGGAACTTGCCGCTGCTGCAGGTACGGGTTCCCACAGCCCAAATGCCCACAGGAACACCGCCATCCCCGTCGCCAAGGACGCCAACCGTCTTAACCAGACTGTGGACCTTTTGCGGGTTGCTTTAACCATCCGAGCCTCCTTCCACCTCTCTAGATACGCGTGCCAGGTCGTGCTCCAGCCGCTCGAGGTACGCCTCCAGCGCGGCAATGATAATGGACTGCTGCGACTGGCCCAAGGAGCGACTTGCCGACACCAACCGCTGTTTTAAGGTTGTTGGCGTCCGGATTTGGAAGGCCGACCAGCCGATCGGCTCCCACTTCCTGGGCATGCCTCCCTCCTTTCGGGTGTCGCCATCCCATCACGGGAGTGGTCTGGGGCTGCAGGGGGAACCGCAACTCGGTAGAATCGCCACCTCCTTTGCATCCGGCAATGCCTCCGAGAGAGATATCTGGAGGCATTTTCGGAAGATGTGGAAGGGATGTACCAACCATAGTTTCGGGATTCCTCTCGGTACCTGTCAATAGCGATTCTTTCGACATTTTGTTGCAACAATGGACGACCTAGGTTGATATCAATTGGGTGGTAAAGAATGATTGAAACGGAAGGCCGTTTGTTTTGAGCCAAAGTGACAGAAATATACTGAGGTTTAGTTGTATTTTTGCAACTAATTTTTGGTCTTAGGGTTCTCGTTTAGCAGCTGAAGTTGCCTATTATACCTGTGGGGCTGTTATAGGGAGGGACCGTTTCTTGGATGAACCGCCAAGAGAGCGGGTGGTGGGCTGCTTCTACTTTGCCGGATGGGATGGACAGCCACAGTGTGAGCTGCTGTGCTAGGTTTCAATGGAGTGACTCAAAAGAGACCCCTCCTGAGGGGAAGGAAGCCGTGGCGTGTGGAGGTAGCTTCGCGGTTTTTCATCGCGGGAACGGAGGCGGGTCTTCGCGAACCGCTCGCCCATGATGCCGGTTGCTCGATAACACGGCGCTGAACCTTTTCCCCTTTTTACTTAATCTGTAAAGCGTCGCCGTAGAGCACGGTTGCCAGATTGCCGCAGCTCTCCGTCGGCCCCGACCGGCAATGCTCTCGGGGGCATTCTGGCGGTATCTCCGATGGCCCTTTAGGGGATCGTCGACTGTCCCGATGGCACACCTCTGGCAGCAGCGGCCACCATCTCGGCCTTGAGCGCGGGGCAGGTGGTGGGCTCTCTTAATTTTCAGTCTCCCGAAGGCGCCTTTGGCGGATCCGGCTTGACTCCTCAACCCTTGGTCCCAGGGGCCAGCCGAGACCCGCTGACCTTTGACGCGAACGTGGATGGGACGACGGTTCCGGCTACCGTTACCGGTTCCTACTCGGTGCTGGCTTCGAATGGGACGAGCAGTACCGTAAGCGTCCCCGTTCTGTGGGCTCCGGGGGAGGTCATCAAGGGGCTTACCCTGACGCTGCAGTTGGCTCGTCCGAGCACCGGATTGACGGTGAAAAGTCCTCCGGGACTCCCCGGGGCCAAGGTCGGCCAGTCGTACACCTTCTCCTTTGCGGCCTTAGGGGGCTTGTCGCCTTACACCTGGTCGGCCACAAGTTCCCCGCCGCCGGGCTTGTCGCTGAAGCCGGACGGCACCCTCAGCGGTATCCCCTTCGCGATCCGGCCCCTTTTTCTTCACGGTGGGTGCCCGACGCCGCCTGCATCACCGCCTCGGAAACGGCGGCCATAGACGTAAGCCCTCAAAAACGTTCCGCCGCCGCTAGCGCTGGCGGAGGCCTCCGCGACGACGCCGAGCACGCCCGTAACCGTTTCGCTGTCGTCGCCGCACGGACCGACAGTCATCGGATCGGCTCGGCCGGCGGAGGAACCGGGACGCTGGCGGTGGCAGTGGAGACGAGCAATCCCACCGGAGTCCCCTGGGCCGCTGCGGAGTCCGGTTTTGATGTCAGCCTTGCGCCTGCAAGTTCGTTTACTGCAGTGACCTTCGCCTTCTGTACGCTCAATGGAGCAACTGCGGTGAATTGGCTCGAGGGGGCTGCCTGGCTGCGAGTGTCAAACCAAACGTTTGATGCCGCATTGGGATGCGTTGACGTCACGCTGTCCAGTTCGAGCTCCCTCGCTGGCTCAGCTGACCGGCACGCCCTTCGCGGCCGTCAACGCCCCGGCCATCACCACGAACGCCCTGCCGGAGGAAACGGTGGGCCAGCCTTATTCGGCCACCCTGAGCGCAACCGGCGGGTAGTCGCCCTATACCTAGTCAGTGACCTCCGGGAGCTTGCCGCCTGGCTTGGTCTTAAGCCCGCAGGGGAGTCTTAGCGGCACGCTCACGCAATCGGGCACCTTCTCCTTCAGCCTGGGAGTGACGGATGAAAACGGCTTGACTCAAAGAGTACCGGTATCAACAGGGCCTGACCCGTACCTCCACGATGTTTGTCTCCAACGGGGCGAGCATAGTCGACGCGCTGTCGGCCGGTCCGACACTCTTTCAAGAAGCGGCTCCCCTAATCTTGGTCAACACCGGGCAGTCCTCGCTGCCCAGTGCCGCGCTCGAAGCCATGGCCGCGGTTCCCATTCAACGCGTGGTCATCGTGGGAGGCCCCGCGGCGGTCAGCCCAGCCCCTGCAAGCGACGCTGGCGCAGGCCTTGCCCAAGTCCGTGGTGGTCCGCTACTGAGGAAAGACGCGCAATCAAATGGCGGCCCTGTTTGATGCGGCCTACTTCGGCAAAACGCCTGGCGGGGGCCGTCATCTCCGCCGACGGAAGTGGTGGGGGCTCCTTCGTCGACGCCTTGTCGGCGGCCCCGCAGGCCGCAACCGCAGGGGTACCGGTGCTGCGCACCAACCCCACCGCCCTTTTGCCCAGCACGGTGAGGTATTTGGCTGGGATGGCGCCATCCCAGCCGATCTGGGTCATGGGGGTCCGGTGGCGCTGGCCGACTCGGTGCTGTCGACCTTGGCCGGTCCGGCCCAAAAGCCGGCGGGAACGCGGGGCGCACGGTAGGATCGGCGGTTCTGGGACCGGGGTGCTGGGATGCCCCCCGGTCTATTTTTCGCGAGAACGGAGGGTCCGGAGCGTGGGCTGATGGGGCTGCTCGAGGGCCTTCCCGGCTGAGGCGGAAGGCGGGAAGGCGATAGGCTTGTCGGACAGGGGGCCCAAGGAGACTACGCTGTTTGGTCTCGCAAGTCCCGCAATCCCGACCGTCAAACGGTCGGGTGCACTTGGGTTTGTGCGGGCCTCCCTGGGGCCGGGCGCAGTAGTTCGACGAACGCCGGTATATGCGGCCCGATGGGGTGCGGCGTCAACGCGCCGAGGGGAGAACTTCGCCATGCCACGCTACTTCGGGGCCGAACGCGGCGGCTCGGGGGAAGGGCGCTTCCGGGCGTCTGCCCCATGTTGGGCGCGGCGCCGAAGGCGGGCCAATTTCACCTGAATCAAAGCGCCGATATCCTCCCAGTCTTCGGGCGCAAACAGCGCCAGGGCCATGGCCCAGTCGGAGGGGTTCAGACCGTAGGGTACGGGGGGCTCGTGCGCTTGGCCGTCGGGGTCGGTGTACCCGGCGGCGGCCAGGACTTGACCGGCTTCGACGCCTAGGATGTGGGAAAGTCGCCGCAAGCGGTCAGGTCCGGGTGGTCGGCGGGTTCCCCTCTCAAGGCGGGAGAGGTAAGACGGACTCATGCCGGCGGCCTTGGCCACTGCCGCAAGCGACATCCCCCGGCGGCGGCGCAGCGCCCGCAGGTAACTGCCCAGGCGAAGCCTGGCCTCGGCGTCGGTGTTCATGCCTTCATGGTACCGGTTCGGTTGCCTATAGGCAATTTTTGTGGGCAATTTGCCAGAAGGATATAAAGTCGGTATGATCATGCCAAATGGGCAAAAGGTGACGGAGCCATGCCGATGTTGAGGGTCAACATTTCTGCCTTCAAACGGTTGATGCAAGAGCGGGGCTGGAACGAGCGGGACCTGGCGGCGCACATGGGGTTGGCGCCGTCGTACGTCAACCGCGTGCTGAATCAAAAGCGTCAACCGGGGGGCAAATTCATGGCGGGGGCCCTGGCCTTGGGGCTTCGGGTGGAGGAGGCGTTCATCGTCGAGGAGGAATAGCTCGGCCGTTCGGGGTCGCCTAGCTCCAAGGGACCATTTTCGGGCGGCATTTGGGCGCCGTTTCCCGGACGTGATATCATGGGGCCAAGAGCGGGATAGGCGACGCGAGGTGAGAGCGTGCAGTTCCAAGTGGTGGGGGTGAGCCATCACACCGCGGAGGTGTCCTTGCGCGAGCGGTTGAGCCTCGGCCGAGACCAAGTGGAGGCGGCCTTGGCGGCTTGGCAGGCGGCCTTTCCGGATACGCCGTTGGTGCTGGTGTCCACGTGTAACCGCACCGAATGGTACACGCTGGCCGAACTGGACCTCGAAGCGATAAAGGCCGCGTGGTACTCGGCGGCCGGTATCCCTCCCGAGCCGGCTACGGCAGTCGACCGGGCGCTCTACCATTTTCGTGGGGAAGCGGCGGCGCGCCACCTGTTTCGGGTGGCGGCGGGACTCGACTCCATGGTCCTGGGCGAATCCGAGATCTTGGGCCAGGTCAAAGAGGCATGGCTTCTGGCCCAGGCCCGGATGCCGCTCGGCCCGTTAAACCGCCTGTTCGGCGCGGCGGTGCGGCTCGGCAAGCGCGCCCGGCACGAGACCGGCATCGGGCGCAACGCCTTGTCCTGGGGACATGCCCTGGTGGAACTGGCCGAGCGGGTGCTCGGCCCCTTGCGCGGGCGCCGGGCGCTTGTCGTCGGGGCCGGGCAGATGGCGGAGTTGGCGGGACGCCATCTCAAGGCGGCCGGAGTGGGACAGATTACGGTCGTCAACCGGACCCCGCAACGAGGGGCCCGATTGGCCGAGGCTTTGGGCGGGCGGACGGCGGCGTGGGAGGCCTTGCCTCAGGAACTCTTTGCCCACGAGGTGGTGGTGGCGGCCACAGCCGCGCCCGAGCCCGTGATCACGCGCAGCGGATTGCGCCCGCCACGCGCAGGCGGCCATCGCTTCTGGTTTGACTTGGGCGTGCCGCGCAACATCGAGGCGGGCATCGAGACGGCTGTGCCCGGTCTCTTTCTCTATCACCTGGACGACGTGCAGGGGGTGGTGGAAGCCAATCGCCGCCAGCGCGAACGCGAGGCCGAGCGGGTGGAGGACATGATCGACGAGGCTTTAGCCGCCTTGCGGGAGGAACTCGGGGCGGCCGAGGCCGGCCCGGTGATTCGCCTGTTGCGCCAGAAGGCGGAGCGCATTCGCCAAGAGGAGCTGGCACGGGCCTTTGCCAAACTGCCTGACCTGACTGCCGAGCAACGGGCCGTGGTCGACCAGGCGACACGGCTTATCTTGAACAAGTTTTTGAACGACGCGATGGTCAGCATGCGCGAATGGGGCGGGGACGGCGCCAAACTGCCGTACCTGGAGGCGGTGCGCGAACTGTTTCGGCTGACCGAGGGGTTGGCCGGCGACACCGGGCGCGGCGCGGCACCGGTGCCGCTCCCCCAAGCCGAGGGGTAACCCCGCCGCCGTGGCCGGCGGACTTCTGGCGCTGACCGGCTTTGCCTACGGCGTGGCGGCCTTTTGGGCCGTCGCGGCGTTCTACGACCTAAGACGCCAGCAGTGGGCCTGGTGGAGCGCCGGCGTGGGGTGGTTGGCGCAGACGGGGTGGCT
Organism: Bacillota bacterium; assembly: GCA_023511625.1. GTDB lineage: Bacteria > Bacillota > Sulfobacillia > Sulfobacillales > Sulfobacillaceae > JAIMAE01. Next base: position 55,463 of record JAIMBD010000010.1, read on the forward strand.
GGCGTGGTCGGCGTACACCTTGGGGGGCGCGGCGTGGTTCAGCCTCGACCGGTGGCTTGGGCTCGTGGATTGGATCAGCGTGGGCGCCTTTTTGGGAGTGTCGCGCCAACGCGGGTGGGAGACCGCGCTCGGGTTTCTCTTGCCGGTAATCTTTGCCCTGTGGTGGGTAGGGATTCTGCTGTCTCCAGTCCAAAGCCGCCCCGATGTGTTGGGGGCGCTGTTGTGGATTCACGTCGGCCTCGCCGCCCTGGCCTACGTGGCGCTGTTGCTCTCGGCCCTGGTGGCTACCATGTACACCGAGAAGGAGCGGGAGCTGCGGCGCCGGCACGTGCGCCTCTTTTACTATCGGTTGCCTGACCTTGAGGCCATGGACCGGTTGTCGGCGCGGCTGGTGGCCGTCGGCGTGCTGTTGTTGGGCGTGGCCATCGTCACAGGTGCGCTCTGGGCCAAGGTGGTGGCCGGTCGGTACTGGAACTGGAGCCCCAAAGAGGTGTGGACGGCGGCCAGCTGGGCGACGTACGCCGCGTACTTGGTGGCGCGCTGGCGGTGGGGGTGGCGGGGCCACGCCTCGGCGGTGTGGGCCATGGCGGCGTTTTTGTTGGTGGTGGTCAACCTGTTTGTGATCAACGCCGTGTTCCCCGGCTTCCATGCGGTGACGTATTAGGAGGCCACGAAAAAGGCGGGGCGAAAGGAGAGCACGTTGGTCAGACAACCGATTCGGATCGGAACCCGGGCCAGCGCCTTGGCCCTGGTGCAGGCCCAGGCGGTCCAGCAGGCGCTCGCGCGGGCGGGCGTGGCAGTGGATCTCTGTCCCATGACGACTGCCGGCGACCGCATGGCCGAGGCCAAGGGGCGCCTCGAAGGGCAGGGGTGGTTCACGGGGGAACTGGAGGCCGCCTTAATGGACGGCCGCGTGGACCTGGCCGTCCATTCGCTCAAGGATGTGCCCACGCACTTTCCGCCGGGCCTGACGCTCTGGGCGTTGTCGCGGCGCGAGGATCCGGCGGACGTGTTCATCCCTCGAAAACCCGGCACGGCGTGGGCGGCGTTGGGGCCGAAGCCGCGGATTGGCACGGCAAGCCCCCGGCGGGCGGCGTGGGTGAAGGCGGCCAGGTCGGACGCCACGGTGATCCCCGTGCGCGGCAATCTCGCGACGCGGCTGGCCAAACTCGAGGCGGAAGGGTGGGACGGCCTCATCTTGGCGGCGGCCGGCATCCGGCGGCTCGGGCTGTGGGATCGGGTGGGGGAGCGATTTGACCCTGTGACGTGGGTCCCGGCACCAGGTCAGGGCATCGTGGCCGTGGAAGGCCGGGCGGACGATGAGGAGCTGGGCGAGCTGCTGCGGCAGGTATTCCACGACTCTGCCATGGAGCCGGTGGCGGTGGCCGAACGGGCGGTGCTGGCGGCACTGGGCGGCGGTTGTGCCCTGCCGCTCGGAGCCTACGCCTACTACCACGACGGCGTGCTGGTACTGGTGGGCGCCCTGGCCACCCCAGCCGGAGCCCTGCGCCGCACCGAGGCTCGGCTTTCCCCGGGCGAAACGCCGGAAGCCCTGGGGGCGCGCGTCGCCTGCCGGTTAGCCGGCGTCGAGGCGACGGGCCGTGTCTGACTGCTACCTCGTCCTGTTGCGCGAAAACCCGCGCCTGTGGGAGGCCTTGGCCCCCGTGGAAGCCCTTGGGTATCGACGGGCGCTGGCCCCTGTCCAGAAGGTCGGGCCGCCGGCGTCGTGGGCGGCCCTGGATGCCGCCCTGGCCCGCCTTATGACATACCACGGGATCCTGTTCACCAGCCAAGAGGGGGTGCGGGGATTGACCGAGCGGGCCCGGGCGCTCGGGGTGGACTGGGCGCGCTATCCGGGCTGGGTGGCCGTGGCGGGCCCGGCCACCCAGCGCGCCGCAGAGGCGGCGGGGTTCAGGGTGGCAGTGACGGCGACCGAGTCCTTTGGCCAAGCGGGGCTCGTCGCGGCCTTGGGCAACCGCACGGTGGTCGGCCAGCGGCTGTTGTGGCCGACCGGAAACCTCAGCGCTCCGAAGCTGGTGGAGGCCCTGTCGGCCGCGGGGGCCGCCGTCGACCGCGTGGAGGTCTATCGCAACCTGCCGCGACCCTGGCCCTCGGAAGCCCGCGGCTGGCTCCGGGACGGCCAGGTGGCGGGCGTGGTTTACACGGCCGGCTCGAGCGCGCGCTACCTGTGGGACCAACTCGACGCCGCGGAGCGCGAGGCCTTGCGACAGGCGCTCCACTTCAGCATGGGGCCAGAGACCTCGGTGGTGCTGCGCCAGCTGGGGATCGAACCGGCCGCCGAGGCGCGCCCCAGCACCGTGGCGGCTTTGGCTGCGGCCGTGATAGAGTGCCTTGCCGCGGTCGGCGAAGGAATGTGATACCATGGGCCCGAGAAGGTCGTGGGGCAAAGGAGGCAGGCCATGTTTCCCATCGAACGGCCTCGGCGCCTGAGGCAAAACCCAACCCTGCGGGCGATGGTCCAAGAGACCCGGCTCGCCGTCGACGAGCTCATCTATCCCCTCTTCGTCAGGCCCGGACAGGGCGTGCAGCAGCCCATCGCGGCGATGCCTGGCATCTTTCAGTGGTCGGTGGACCGTGCCCTGGAACACGCCGCCATCGTCCGGGAGACCGGCGTCAACTGCTTTCTTTTTTTCGGCATTCCGGCCCACAAAGACGCCATCGGCAGCGGGGCGTGGGACCCCGAGGGGGTGGTACCACAGGCCTTGCGCGCCTTTCGCCGCCACTTTCCGGATGCGGTCCTCATCGCCGACCTTTGCCTGTGCGAGTACACCGACCATGGGCACTGCGGGGTGGTGGACGCCCAAGGGCGCATCCTCAACGACCCGACGCTGGACCTTTTGGCCCGGGCGGCCGTGGTGCTGGCCGAGGCGGGAGCCGACGTCATCGCCCCCTCGGACATGATGGACGGGCGCGTGGCGCGCATTCGCCAGGCGCTGGACGAGGCGGGGCTGCAGACGGTGCCCATCTTGTCCTACGCCGCCAAGTTTGCGTCGGCCTTCTACGGCCCCTTCCGGGAGGCGGCCGAGAACGCCCCCGCATTTGGCGACCGGCGCACCTACCAGATGGACCCGGCCAACCGGCGCGAAGCCATCAAGGAGGTCCTACTGGACATCGCCGAGGGGGCAGATCTGGTCATGGTCAAACCGGCCTTGCCGTACCTCGACGTCCTTAGGGAGGTACGCGAGCGGGTCCTGGTCCCGGTGGTGGCCTACCAAGTCTCCGGCGAATTTGCGATGATCAAGGGGGCGGCCCAACACGGATGGATCGACGAGCGGCGGGCAGTGGAGGAAACCCTGACCGCCATTCGCCGGGCCGGGGCCGACCTCATCATCACCTACTACGCCCCCGAGGTGGGGCGCTGGCTGCAACAAGGATAGGCCAGCGTCCTCCGCGGGCGGGGTGGGCAGACCGAAGGAGTGGATGTCGGATGCGGCCCGAGGATGTCGTGCGAGGCCCGGAGCGGGCGCGGCGGGTGCGCAACGAGTCGGTGTGGCTCTACGACATGAACGCCGACCAACTCCTGGCCGAAACCGGCTATGTGGTCATCGACTCCAGTCTCGGCGTGGTGGCGACGGCGCCGGTGCCTACCGGCGGCGCGGATTCCGCCGCCCCCCACCGGAACCGGAAACCGGCGTAGAATAGGCGAGGGTTTTCCTGCAAGACGGCGGATTTGGGCGCGGTCAGGCGCCCAAATCCCCGTTTTCGCGACGGTGCCAGAGCGGCGCCGAACAAGGCGAGGTGAAACGCGACGGACGAAACCCAAACCGGCAACCTGGAAATGCGGGCGGTGCAGGCACAGCTGCGCCAATTGCCCTCCGTCAAGGCGCTGCTCGAGGCGGTAGGGGCTGAAAAGGACGCCGTCGCCGGCGTCTGGTGGCACGAGGCAGCGACGGCCGTGCTGGATCGCGCACGGGACCACATTCGGCAGGGCAAAGGGGCGCCCGACCTGCGCGCACTGGTGGCGGCAGTGCGCGCCGAGGCGCGGCAACGGGCCGAGCCGCATCTTCGGCCGGTCATCAACGCCACCGGCGTGGCCATTCACACCAATCTCGGGCGGGCGCCCTTGCCCGACGCGGTGCTGGCGCAAGTGTCGGCGGTGGCCCGCGGCTACTCGACCTTGGAATACGACCTTGGGCAGGGGCGGCGCGGGTCGCGCCACAGCCACGTCGACGCCTTGTTGCGTCATCTCACCGGGGCCGAGGCCGCGATGGTGGTGAACAACAACGCCGCAGCGGTGCTGTTGGCGCTCTCGACGCTGGCCCGAGGACGGGAGGCGTTGGTGTCGCGGGGGCAGTTGGTGGAGATCGGGGGATCGTTCCGCATTCCTGATGTCATGGCCCTCTCAGGCGCCATCCTGCGCGAGGTTGGCACCACCAATAAGACCCACCTGGCCGACTACGAGCGGGCCATCACGCCAGAGACGGCCCTGGTGGTCAAGGTGCACACCTCCAACTTCCGGTTGCTGGGGTTCACGGCGCAGCCGTCTACCCGCGCCTTAGCAGAGCTCGCGCACCGGCACGGACTCGCCCTGATGGAAGACCTCGGCAGCGGCTCCTTGTTGCCGTTCCGGCTGGGCGATTGGGAAGAGCCCACGGTCCGCGAGGTGGTGGCGGACGGCGTCGATGTGGTCACCTTCTCGGGGGACAAGCTACTCGGTGGGCCCCAAGCGGGGCTCGTGGTGGGGCGCCGCGACATCATCGAGCAGATGAAGCGCAACCCCTTGGCGCGCGCGGTGCGGGTCGACAAGATGACGTTGGCGGCGCTCGAGGCGGTGCTGCGCTGGTATCACGAAGGGCGCGGCGAGGCCCTGCCGCTCTGGCAGATGTTACGGGCATCGCCCGAGTCCATCCGCCGGCGGGCGCTTGGGCTCGGGCGCCGGGTGCGGCGGGCCGTGGGCCCTGACGTGGCGCTGGAGGTGGTGCCGGACACATCGGAGGTGGGCGGCGGCTCCATGCCTGGGACCACGTTGCCGACGTGGGTGCTGGCTATTCGGCCGTCCCCGCCCTTGACGGTGGAGGCTGTCGAGGCGCGCCTTAGGAGCGGGCGGCCGCCGGTGGTGGCGCGCATCGCCAAAGACAGCTTGAGGGTAGACTTGCGGACGGTGCTGCCGGATGAAGAGCGGCCCTTGGCGGAGGCGCTGGCTTTGGCCTTGCGGCCAGGGAGGGAAGCGGAACATGTTGACCCGATTCTTTGAGGAGATCGTCCCCGGCGAGCGCACGGTGTCGCGGGCTCGCACCATCACCGAGACCGATCTCGTCCTGTTTGCGGCCTTCAGCGGCGATTGGTATCCCCTGCACACCGACCGCGTCTACGCCGCTCAAAGCCGCTTCGGCCAGCGCATCGCCCACGGCATGCTGGTGTTGTCGGTGCTGACCGGGTTGGTCCGCATCGAGCCGGAGCTGGTGGTGGCCTTCTACGGGCTGGACCGGGTCCGGTTCGTGGCCCCCACCTTCATCGGCGACACCCTGCACGCCGAAACCGAGGTGGTGGCGGTCGAGGATCGGGGCGAGCGGGGAGGGCTCGTGACCTGGAAGGTGGAGGGCAAAAAAGAGACCGGCGAGACCGTCTTGGCGGCGGAGATGAAGGTCCTTGTCGCCAAACGGCCGCCGGTGGAAGGCCGATGACCAGGGTCAGCCTTGGTAGATCTGGTGGCCGGCCTGCCGGAACTCCTGGGCCTTTTCGGCCATCCCCTGGGCAATGGCCGTCTCCACGTCTACCCCGCGTGCCTGTGCCCACTCCCGGAGGTCTTGGGTGATGCGCATGCTGCAGAACTTCGGCCCGCACATGGAGCAAAAGTGCGCAGTCTTGGCCGGTTCGGCCGGCAAGGTCTCGTCGTGGTAGGCCAGGGCGCGCGGTGGATCCAGCGACAGGTTGAATTGATCCCGCCAGCGGAACTCGAACCGCGCCTTCGAAAGGGCGTCATCCCAGTACTGCGCCCGGGGGTGGCCCTTGGCCACGTCGGCGGCGTGGGCGGCGATCTTGTAGGCGATGACGCCTTCTTTCACGTCGTCTCGGTTGGGCAGCCCGAGGTGTTCCTTGGGCGTCACGTAGCACAGCATGGCCGTCCCGTACCAGCCGATCATGGCCGCGCCGATGGCCGAGGTGATGTGGTCGTAGCCGGGGGCGATGTCGGTGGTCAAGGGGCCTAAGGTGTAGAATGGGGCCTCGTGGCAGACGGCCATCTGACGGTCGACGTTTTCTTTGATCTTGTGCATGGGCACGTGGCCCGGCCCTTCAATCATGACCTGCACGTCGTGCTTCCAGGCGATCTCGGTCAGTTCCCCCAACGTCTCCAGCTCCGCGAACTGGGCGGCGTCGTTGGCGTCGGCGATGGAGCCCGGCCGCAGTCCATCGCCCAGCGAGAAGGCCACGTCGTATGCCTTCATGATCTCGCAGATTTCTTCGAAATGGGTGTAGAGGAAATTCTCCTGGTGGTGGGCCAGGCACCATGCGGCCATGATGGAGCCGCCTCGGGAGACGATGCCGGTCACCCGGTTGGCCGTCAGCGGGATGTAGCGGAGCAGCACTCCGGCATGAATGGTAAAGTAGTCTACCCCTTGTTCCGCCTGTTCGATAAGGGTGTCGCGGTAGACCTCCCAGCTGAGCTTTTCGATGTTGCCGCCGACCTTCTCCAGCGCTTGATAGATGGGCACCGTGCCGACCGGCACCGGGGAGTTGCGCAAGATCCACTCCCGGGTCAAGTGGATGTTCTTCCCGGTCGACAGGTCCATGACGGTGTCGGCTCCCCACAAGGTGGCCCAGGTCATCTTTTCCACTTCGTCTTCGATGGAGGAGGCGACGGCAGAGTTGCCGATGTTGGCGTTGATCTTAACGTGAAAGTTGCGCCCGATGATCATCGGCTCGCTCTCGGGGTGGTTGATGTTGGCCGGGATGATGGCCCGCCCAGCGGCGACCTCGCTGCGCACGAATTCCGGACTGACGCCCTCGCGGATGGCCACGAACTCCATCTCCGGGGTGATGATGCCCCTCCGGGCGTAGTGCATCTGGGTCACGGTGCGCCCGGGTTTGGCCCGCAGCGGGCGGCGCCCGAGGCCCGGGTGGGGGTTGGCAGCACCGTTGACGTACGGCAGCCCATCATATTCCTCCACGTCCCCGCGCTCGAGGATCCAGGGTCGCCGCAAGGGTTTGAGCCCGCGGCGGATGTCACACACCTCGTCGGGATCGGTGTAAGGGCCGCTGGTGTCGTAGACGCGGATGGGGGGATTGGGTTCGCTCCCCCGAGGAGTCTTGGTCGGCGAGAGGGTGATCTCCCGCATGGGCACGCGGATATCGGGACGCGATCCGGTCACGTAAACCTTTCGACTATTGGGAAAAGGGTTGGGATGAGAACCCGGGATGGTTGCCATACCGTCCTCCTTTGTGGGTGCGGCCGGGGCCATGCCGCTCGGCCGGGTTGCGATGACCAACGCTGCCCGCGCCGCTGCAGGAGACGAACCGCAGGGGAAGAGGTGGTCGCGAAGGGACGGTTACGCGAAGAAAGCACACCGTCTAGGGGCCGTCTGCTTTCGGCTCGACTGGCCGCCGCCCGAAGGCGGCTGGTCGAGGCGTACTCCCTCCGCAGGCATTACCCTGGTCAGGTTCGTCGGTCGGTGGCGCCGCATCCACCCTCTCAGCCCGGTTCGCCGAGCTCCCGCAGCGTATGGTGAACTTTTCAAGCTCTCCTTCCGAGCTTAGCATGGTTGCGCAATCTTTGGCAACCTGTTGCTGGCTTGCGCAACCGTTGGCCACTCCTGGGCGCGCCTTATCCGCTTTATCCCCGACTCCAAAGGGCGTGGGCGGTCAGGGGTTGTCCGTGGTATCTTCAAAACCGGTAGGCCGGGCCGGTGAGCGGTCGGTTTTGCCCGGGCCAAGATGAGGGAGGGAGGCCGTGGCGTGACGCCAGCGATTGGGGTGCCGGGGAAGCCGGAGGTGCGGTTGGACTTTACGGAAGAAGGGCCTCCCAAGGTGTTTCGCGACCCGGTGGCTGAAGTGGTGGCGCGCCGGTGGGAGGCGGTGGAGGCGGCGCTGCAGGAAGCCGAGCGCTGGCGCCGACAAGGGTATTGGGTGGCGGGCTGGCTGGCCTACGAGGCAGGGCCGGGGCTGGATCCGACCCTCGTGACCCACGAGCCGACAGAGTTTCCCCTGGTGTGGCTCGGCATCTTCCGTGCCCCGTCTGCCGCATGGGAGGCCGTCGACGGGCATTACGCCGTGGGCGCTTGGACGGCTGGGGTATCGCCCGAGGAGTACCGCCAAAAGGTGGCAGCGATTCGGGAGTACATCCGGCAAGGGCAGACGTATCAGGTGAACTACACCCTTCGGCTGTCGGCGGCCTTCTCTGGCGATCCTCGGCGCTGGTACCTGGATTTGTTGCGCGCCCAGTCAGGGCCATACGCCGCTTATGTCGAGGCCCAAGGCTTTGCCGTGGTCTCGGCCTCGCCGGAACTCTTTTTCCGCCTCCGAGGCCGGTCGGTGGTCACGCGGCCGATGAAAGGCACGGCGCCCCGCGGGTTTTTCGACCGCGACGACTGGGCGCGGCGCGCGGCACTGGCCGCCTCGGTCAAAGACCGGGCCGAGAACGTGATGATCGCCGACCTTTTGCGCAACGACTTGGGGAAGATCGCGCGCTTCGGCACGGTGGAGGCCGGGCCGGTTTTTGCCATCGAACGCTACCCCACGGTCTGGCAGATGACGTCCACCGTGCGGGCGGAACTGGACGCGGACAAGACGTGGGTAGACGTCTTTGGGGCCTTGTTTCCCTCGGGCTCCATCACCGGTGCCCCCAAGGCCAGGACCATGGCCATCATCCGGGAGGTGGAGCCCGACCCGCGAGGGGTGTACTGCGGGGCGTTGGGGTACGTCGCGCCGGACGGCGATGCCACGTTCAATGTAGCCATTCGCACCGCCACCGTCGACCGGCGGCGGGCTCAGGTGCAATTTGGCACCGGAGGCGGCATCACCTGGGATTCCGAGGCCGGCCTCGAGTACCAAGAGGCGTGGACCAAGGCGGCCTTCCTCGCCACGCCGGGAACGGATTTCCAACTTTTGGAGACCTTTCGGTGGGTCGATGGACAGCTGGCGTTGAAGGCCTACCACCTCGACCGCCTTCGACACGCGGTGGAGTATTTTGGCTGGCGTTGGGATGCCGACACGGTGGAGACGGCGTTGCAAGAGGGCACACGGGGGCTGGCCGGCGCCTGGGCCGTGCGCCTGCGGTACTTCCCGGACGGCCGCGCCGTGGTCGAGCCGCGGCCGTTGGCGCCGCTTTCTCGGGGTGTGCAACCGGTGGCTTTTGCGGAAATGCCCATGCCGCGGGCCGACGCCTGGACCTACTTCAAAACCACCCGCCGCCAGCGCTACGAGGAGCGCCACCCGGAAAAAAGCCCCTTTTTCGACCACCTGCTGTACAACGCGGCCGGCGAGGTGACCGAGTTTACCCGCGGCAATTTGGTGGTCAAGCTCGATGGAGGATGGTGGACTCCTGCCCTCTCAAGCGGGCTTTTGCCGGGCACCTTTCGACAATGGCTGTTGGACCAGGGGGCCATACGGGAGCGGGTGTTGACGCGGGACGAGGTGGTCCGCGCCGACCAGTGCTGGTTCATCAACAGCGTGCGAGGTTGGGTGCCGGTGCGGCTGGTCTCTTGATCTCTGGTGTAAACGCTGGCGCGGTGGGCAAGGCCTTCCCTTGACAGGGGCCCGGGCCCCACCGTACAATTTGGGCGGTCTCCCCGGGGCGAATAGCTCAGTGGCAGAGCACGTGCCTTACAAGCACGGGGTCCCAGGTTCGAACCCTGGTTCGCCCACCAACGGGGGATTTGGCTTGACGGTGAGGGGGCGCATCTCGTAGAATAGCGCTGGCTCGCCGAAAGCCGGGACAAGTGAATAGGGAGGTGTGGTGTAGTCGGCCTAACACGCATGCCTGTCACGCATGAGATCGCGGGTTCGAATCCCGTCACCTCCGCCATTCCTGCTCCAGGCCAAGGGCCCCACGGAGTAACGTGTTCTGACGATGTGCCGCGGTAGCTCAGTTGGTAGAGCAGAGGACTGAAAATCCTCGTGTCGGCGGTTCGATTCCGCCCTGCGGCACCATTTTTGCCCTCGCAAACGGCGCGGGCGTGTTTTATTTTTGCGCGACGGACCGTCGCAGACCGGCGCGGCACGCTGTGCGGCGAATTCGATTCGGCCGCCGCGGCAGGTGTTCTAGCAGAGCCACCGGGGGCTGAAGGGGGCGGCGTTTAGCTCGGGCCGTCCCAGCTCGGCTGGCGCTCCTCGGTGCCGGGCGCGAGCGCGCGCATCTTTGCCACCAAGCCCTCTACCACCCGCGCCAATTCCAGGCGCTCGCTGCTGTCCATGGCCCGCACGGCTTGGACCAGTGGGCTGTTCCACCAAAATTCCCACCCCGCCACCAGCTCGGCCCCGGCCGGGGTCAAGGCCACGGTGATGCGGCGGCGATCGGCGGGGTCGATGGTGCGAGTCACCCAGCCACGCGATTCCAGGCGTTCCAACATGCGGGTCATGGAGGCGGCCGACAATCCCAGCGATTGGGCCAAGTCTCCGGCCAAGGCCGGCTGGCGGCGCAGGCGGGTCAAGCAGCGCACCTGCTTCAAGGTCAGCTCCTGGGCCCGCCAAAAGTTTAACAACAGCGGCTCGAGCAGCGCCACCAGATCCAGCACGGCCCGGACGGCGCGCTGGGTGTCGGTGTTGGGCAGACTTTGGTCGGGGGCCGCCACGTTTTCGCTCCCTTCCCGGGAAACCCGTGCCCCCTGCCGGGAGGGCGCGATTGGCCCGTGTACGGCGACGGGTTTCAGGCGATCGGCGGTGTTGCCGTTTCCCCCATTATAGCGATTTGCGGCGGATGCGGGGGGCGTCTGGCCGAATTGCCGCCCCTCATGGGTGGGGGCCTGCGATGGGGTAGGCGTAGGTGCCGGGATGGGGACCGTCGAGGGCTTCTACCACTACCCAGGGGCCCCAAATCCCGGCCAGGTGGTAGTCCACCGGCGGTGTGTCGGGTAGCGGCACCTCGTGCATTTGCCTCGGGGTGTCCCACAACACCACCAGCTGGTGCTTGGGCGTCTCGGCGACGACGGCCACCCCGGCGCCACTGGGGGCGAAACGCGGGCGACCGGTGAAGGACAGAGCGGGGAGGGCGCGGGTCTGGACGTGGCCGGGCTGCCAGAAGACAACGCGACCGTGGCCGTCGATCCCAAACACGGCCGCCGCGCCCCGCGCGATGGCCACGGACGTCAGTGGCGGCAAGGGAAGGGCTCCATGCCCTTGCCAAAACACCCGACCGGTGTCGGTCGCCCACAGCAAGGCCCCGCTGGCGTCCCATCCCAAGGCCAAAACGTGGGTGCCGGGGGCAAGCGGGGCCAACAACCGGGCCGGTTCGGCTGCAGTAAGGCGCCAGATCCCGTAGCCGGCCGGCCCCGTGCCTACCACTGCGACGGCGTTCCCTGGAGGAAGCCAGACCACCCGGCCAGTGGGGCTGCGCAAGGTGGAGGTGGCTGGGACTACGGCGCCGCCAGGATGGCCGAAGAAAATTTGGCCGGTGGCCGGATCGCGGAGGGCCACCCCCGGCTGGAAGGGGTTGGGATAGACCAGTCCACCGGTGCCGAGGAGCGGGATGTCCTCGGCCGTGGCTAAAAGGTGCCACACTCCAGCTCCTGACGGCTCCGGAATGGCCTCCCAGCGGAGGGAGGCAGCCGAAGGGGTCCGAGTCGCCTGGGCCGGTATCAGCCGGTAGTACCGCGCCTGTCCAACGAGTGCCCACTGCCCCCCGCTGTGCACAAGGGCCGTGGGCTCAGGGGCGAGCTTTACCCAACCGGTCGGGCTTGGTGCAGGGTTTTCCCCGGGTTTTAGGGGGCCAAAGATCCATTGGGCCGCGAGAAACAGCAGCAACAAAAACGCCGTCAGTGGGCGCCGCATGGCCATCCTCCTCGTCCCCGATCCTCTAGACCAGCCCTATGCCAGTCCGGCGGGGATATGCCAGGGACCCCGCCTCTCGGGCGATCCCTCGGGGAAGGGGCCGCGGCGCTTACTGACCTTCGCCCAGGCGGGCGGGCAGGGTCCAAGCCTTCCAACGGGGCACGGTCGACCCTTGGCGTGGGCGGTAGCGGCGGGCCCCCAGGACGGAGAGGAGCCATTCGCCGTCGCTGCCGGTGTTCAGGCGTCCTTTGGGCCCGTACTGGTCGGTCTCGTGGCCGCGGCCGGTGACGACCACCACATCGCCGGCGCGCGACCGCCAGACGGCGGACAAGATGGCCGATTGTCGGTCTTCGATCCATTCGCCGAACGGGGCCCGGCTCAATATGGCCTGCGCCAGTTCGTACGGATCCTCGTCGTAGGGGCTGTCGGTAGTGACCACCACGCGCTGGGCATAGCGGCTGGCGACCTCCCCCATCAGCGGGAGTTTGCCGCGGTCGCGATGGCCGCGGCCCCCAAAGACGGTGGTGAGGCGGCTTTTGGGCAGAAGGCGGCGGATTCCGGCCAAAAGGTGCTCTAGGGCTTGGGGGTTGTGGGCGTAGTCGACCACCACCCAGGGACCCCCGGGCACCAGGTACCACTCTTCGCGCCCGGGAACCGGATCCAGGTGCGGCAACAAGGCCATCAGTTGCCGGGGTTCCACCCCCAGCATCCAGGTCAGGGCCACGGCAGCCTCCAGCGACGGCAACGCGGTGTCGCTCAAAAGGGGTAGGCGTAGCCGCCGTTTTAAGGACTGGATTTCCACCTCGGCCTGCAATCCCTGAAGGCTGAGCCCCAAGGGCCGGATGCGCACCTGGCCCTGCGGGCCGAACCGGACCAGGCGGGTGCAGACATGGGCGGCGAACCCGGTCCAGGGTGGTTCCTGACTAGACGGCAAGAGTACGCCTTCGCGGGGAGCGAGGAACCATGCAGATAGCGGCTGTTTGACCAACCGGCGCTTGGCGGCCCAGTAGGCCGCCAAGCGGCGATGGAAGTCGAGGTGGTCGCGGCCGAGCGAGGTCACGGCGGCAAGGGACAGTTGGACGCCGGCCAAGCGATGCTGCACCAGGGCGTGCGAGGAAGCTTCCACTAAGACCACCGCGGCGCCTTCGGCTGCGGCCCGGTGCATCAAGCGCGCCACGTCTTCGGCGACCGGCGTGGTCAACCCCCGCGTCTCGGCGTAGGGCGTCAGGGTCCCGATGGTGCGCGCCTTGATCCCTGCTCGGTTCAACAACTGTGCGGCCCATTCCACGGTGGTGGTCTTGCCGTTGGTTCCGGTGACGGCCACCACCTTGAGCTGCCGACTGGGGTGCCCGTAGGCGGCGTGGGCGAGATGGGCGTACAACAGGCGCGGCTGCGAAGTGCGGATCCACCGCTCGACGCCAGCCGGCACGGGTGCATCCTCTGGCAACACCACTCCGGCCGCCCCCCGCCGGATGGCCTCGCCGACGAAGCGGATGCCGTGGGTGTGCTGCCCCGGCAAAGCCACAAACAGGTCGCGGGGCTCGACGCGACGCGAGTCCGCCGTCACCTTGCCTACGTCGGACGCCATCTCCAAGACGCCGGGGGCCGTGATTCGACACAGCGGTGGGCCATGCATCGCAATCCGCATCGACGCCTTCCTCCCTCCTCACCCTTATGCCGCGGGCAGATGAAGCACTCCCCGCCCTTAGATTAAGAGATTTCCCATGATGGGATACTCTCCTGCAACCCTAGACGGGGGGAGATTTGGCGCGGTACACTCCAGCCAGCGAGGCAGGAGGGACCAGGATGCGCGTGTTGGTGGTAGAAGACGACCCGCAGGTGGCGCGGGTCGTGCGGCTGGCCCTGGAGCGGGAAGGCTTTGAGGTGACGGTAGAAGAGAGCGGGGGCAACGGCGTGGCCCAAGCGCTGACCGGCGGCTATGCCGTGATGATCCTCGACCTCGGGTTGCCGGACCTCGACGGGATTGACGTCTGCCGGGCCGTGCGGGCCGTGTCCGACACCCGGATCTTGATGTTGACGGCGCGCGATGCCGTGGAGGACCGCGTGACGGGGCTCGATGCCGGGGCCGACGATTACCTGATCAAGCCGTTCGCGCCCCAGGAGCTGGTGGCGCGGGTGCGCGCCTTGAGCCGGCGCCCTGGCAACTTGGCCCACGCCGACCAACCGGTGACCTTGGGAGGCTGGCAAGTCTCGCCTTTGCGGCGCGAGGTGCGGGTGGACGGGCAGGTGGTGGAGCTTACGCGCCGGGAGTTTGACCTCTTGTGGTACCTGGTGCAAAATCCCGGCGTGACCTTGACCCGGGACATGATCCTGGATCGGGTGTGGGGATGGAGTTATGGCGGGGGATCCAACGTGGTTGACGTCTACATTGGCTACCTGCGCCAGAAGCTGCCTATGGGGGGGAAGTATCCCCAGATCGCGACCGTGCGCGGCGTGGGCTACAGCCTGAAGCTGCCGAGTGACGGCGAGGGATGTTGAGCCTGCGGCAGCGCCTGACTCGCCAGGCGGCATGGGCGGTCTTGGCGTTGGTGTGGGGGTTTGGGGCCGTCACCTGGCTCGGCATGGCCTGGCACTTCTACGCCTTGGACCGGGGAGCCGCCGAGCACCTGGCCATGGGGGTCTTGTTGCCCCACCGGGAGGTCCACGAACACGGCGGAGAGCATTTGAACGAGTTTCGCCGAACTACCGATGCCAAGGTCTGGGTCATTCGTGCCGGCACAGTGGCGGCCAGTCCCAACGCCCGCGGCGAGCCTCCGCCGGCGCCTGGCCTGGAGGGGTTAGGCGGGCCGGACCCGCGTCTCGTGGTGGTAGCGTCTCGGGGCAGCGCGCGTGCCGTGGTGGCGTGGCCCCTGCTCGGGGACTGGGATGCGCTGGGGGATCTGGCGACGGTGCTGTTGCTTTTGGGGGTGTTGGCAGGGGTCCTCGGGGCTTGGCTGGCCCGCTGGGCCACTACCCGGATGCTGGTCCCGGTGGTGCGGATGGTGCAGGTGGTCGAGCAGATGGTGCGGCGCGGACATCTCGCGCCCCTGCCCACCTGGTCGGACAGCGACGACGAGTTCAACCGCCTGACCCACGTCTTGAACCGCCTCTTGCAGCAGGTGGCAGAGCGGTCCGAACGCGAGCGCCAATTTTTGGCCCAGGCGGCGCACGAACTGCGGACGCCGCTGCAGGTGCTGCAAGGAAACCTAGAGATGTTGGGCGACTGGTCAGATCCGGCCGTGCGGGAAGAGTCGTTGGAGCAGAGCCGTTCGGTGGTCCGGCGCATGGTGCGCATGGTGGCAGACCTTTTGACCTTGGAACGGGCCCAGGGGGCAGCACAGACTCCTCGCCAAGCCATGGACTTAGGTGGCGTGGTTGAGGGGGTGGCCGAGGACGCTCAAGCCCTGGCGCTCTCCTCCCATTTGCGGGTGACGCTAGAACAGGTGGAGCCCTTGCCCATCGAGGCTGTGCCTTGGGCCGTGGAACGCGCCTTGTGGGCCGTCGTGGACAACGCCCTCAAATACACCCCGGCCGGCGGTGAGGTGGTGCTGCGGGCCGATCGCCAAGACGGCTGGGCGGTGGTTACGGTCCGAGACACCGGGCCCGGCATCGCGGCCGAGGAGCTTCCCCATCTTTTTGAACGATTTTGGCGCGGGACGGAGGCGCGGGGGCACGAGGGTAGCGGGCTTGGATTGGCCATCGCCCGGGCACTGGTGGAACAAGACGGCGGGCAGATCGCCGTCACCTCCCAGCGCGGCGTGGGGACTACAGTGCGCTTGGCCTGGCCTTTGGTGGAACCCTAAGGGCCGTGGCGGGACCAGAGAGGAGCCGGTAGCAATGCTGTCGCAGTGGGTGGGAGTGGGGGCAGTGTTGGGCTTTTTGACGGTGGCCCTCGGGGCGTTCGGCGCTCACGGCCTGCGCGGCCGCATCCCGGAAGAGCGGATGGCCGTCTATCAGACCGCTGTCCAATACCAGATGATGCATGCCTTGGCATTGGGGTGGGTGGGCGTGTTGGCGTCTTCTGACCCCCGCCTGGTGTGGAGTTGGGCGGGATGGCTGTTTGTGGTAGGGATGGTGCTGTTTTCCGGCAGCTTGTACGCATTGGCTTTGACCGGCCGGCGCCGATTGGGGGTCGTCACCCCGTTTGGAGGGGTGGCGTTTTTGGCCGGATGGGCAGCCGTGGCCTGGGGGATCTGGCACCGCTAGAGCCAAGGCCAGGGGCGAGGGACCCCTGGCCTTGGAGGGCCTTCAATGGCCCGGCAACGCCTTGCCTCCGGCTTGACTGACGGGGACCCAGACCTTTTTGGCGGAGTCCCAACGGTAGAGGTAGGCGCTTGAGGTGGAAAGCCCCCGCTGGCGGGCGTCGAGGGTGTTTTGGGTGAAGTTGTAGACTCCCATCACGCCGGGGTAGTTGGAGAGGTGCTCGATGTAGCGGTGGATCTCGGGGCCGGTGGCGTTCAGCCCATAGTGCTTGAGCGCGGAGACCACGATGGAGATGGGATCCCAGGGCAAAACGTCGCCGACATCTGGCTGGATGCCGTTCTGTTGCATGGCCTTGAGGAAGGTCTCGTCGGCCGTTTTCTCCGGTCCCGGCGGCATGACGCTGGCCGCGCCCCAAGCGCCCGAGGCGATGTAGAGGCCTCCGGCCGGCATGGTGGTGAAGTGCTGGAACTCGGCGTAGGTCATGTTCCCGTCATCGGTGATGACCGGGGGCTTAAATCCGGCGTTGACGACTCCTTGGATGACGGTGCCGAGCGGCGTCCCGGTGGCAAAGGAGATCAGGACCTGGGGATGGGCCGCGGCGATGGCCGACATCTGGGCTGCAATGGAAACGGCGTTGACGTCAAAGTGCTGCCACTGGACGACGTTGAGGTTTTGGTACTGCGGCATCTTCAAGGCGGCACTGAAGGCGGCGTCGGCGCTCTGGCCGGTGGTGTCGGTCGAGTTGAGGAAGGCGATGTGGGTCCAGCCCCGACTCTCCACATAGTTCAGCGTGGCCTTGGCCGCTGAACCGAAACTGACGGCGGCCGAAAAGACATAGCTGCCAAAGGGCGGGGGTGGGAAGGCCGGAGTCAGGGAGTAGTCGACCGTGGGCCCGTTCTGGAAGATGCGCTCATCGGGCGCGGCGGTCTCTCCCAACGTGGGTCCCAGCACCACCGGCAGGTGTCGGCTGTACAGTTGCTGCATCAGTTGGACGCTGACCTGCGGGTTGTTCTCGTCGTCTTGGATGGCCAGTTGAAGGGGGTGCCCGTCGATGCCGCCGTGGGCGTTGAGCATTTTGGCGTAGACGTTGAGCGCCTTCTGTTCGGTATCTGCCAACGTCGCGGCTTGCCCGGTCAAGCCGAGCACCACGTGCAAGACATAAGGGGATGCGGTGGCGGTACCGGGGGCCTTCGCGCCAGAGGCGGGCGCGTGGGAAGCGGGAGCCGGTGCCCCGGAGGAACCGCAGGCGCTGACCAAAAGGGCCAAGCCGGCCGCCGCTGCTGCCGCAGCGCTTTTTTTGGTTGCCATTGCCATAAGGTTTCAACACCACTTTCCCATGGATAACCTGGTTGGGACCTGCGACGGCCCTACGATGTCTCATGCGGCCGTCCTCCCCAAAAGCCGGTACTGCCCGTATACTCGACGCATCTAGTATGCGGAGCTGGCTTCACGGGAATGCGCGACCGTGTCTGCATCCTGATCCAACAGCCGGTGCTCTCGCGGCCCGAGCGAAGTGCGGACGGATTATGCCGCGACTACGCTCTCATTTTAGAATAGGTCAGAATCGTCCTACAGGGAATAGGGTCCGAGAACGATCGCGAAAAAAATGACACATGGAAGGCCGGCGGTCTGCCAAGTGCTGAGGGGAGGTGCAAGAAGACCATGGGATGCGAACCCGGATGGGAGGCCTTTTGCCAGGCGCTTGCAGCCGGGCGGTATTTTGAGGCCCACGAGGCCCTAGAGCCGGTGTGGCGAGCGCACCGCGATCTCGAGGCACAGACGGCCATCTGGTGGGCCGTCCTCCTATGGCATTGGCGCCGCGGCAACCTCCTCGGGGCGCGGCGGATGTGGGAGAAGATCTGCGCCCGCAGGGACCCGACTGGGGACTGGGCTCAAGCGGTGGGCGCGGCCCTTACGGCCGGGCGGCCTTGGGAACCTGCGGTGGGGTGGGCGGTGTGGCGCGGCCTTTGCCAAAGCGGTGGGCTTGCCTCGGAAGGGACCGCCGTTGGTGGTATCATCAGGGAGAAGCGGTTTCGGCTGGAAGGAGGCGGCGGAATGCGGGTGGTGGTGGCGCGGCCCCTCGATGCGGCGGTGATGCGCCAGATGCTCGAGCGGCCCGGGGTGACGGTGGAGGTCTTCGAAGGGCCCGGCCCCATGACGCGCGAGGAACTGGTGCGCCGGCTCGAGTCGGCCGAGGTGCTGGTGTCGATGCTCACCGAACGCATCGACGAAGATCTGTTGCGGGCGGCTCCTGCCCTGCGGTTGGTGGCCAACGTGGCGGTCGGATTCGATAACTTTGACCTTGCCGCCATGACCCGCCACCGCGTGCTCGCCACCAACACCCCGGACGTCTTGACCGAGGCCACGGCCGACTTGGCGTACGGGCTGATGCTGGCGCTGGTGCGCGGCTTTGTGCGGGCAAGCCAGGCCATGCGGGAAGGGGCTTGGCGAGGCTGGTCGCCGACGGCGTTTTTGGGTCACGACCTGGAGGGGCTGGTACTGGGCATCTTGGGGTTCGGGCGCATCGGGCAAGCCGTGGCCCGCCGGGCGCTGGCCAGCCGCATGCAGGTCTGGGCCGTGCCGCCGCGCCATGGCGGCGGCGATCCTCCGCCCGGCGTGCGTTGGGTGTCGCGGGAAGAGCTCGTGGCAGGGGCCGATGTCGTCTCTTTGCATGTGCCTGCCACGCCACAGACCTACCACCTTTGCGACGACGCCTTTTTCGCCAGCATGAAGCCAGGGGCCTGGCTGGTCAACACGGCGCGGGGAAGCGTGGTGGACACAGCGGCGCTCCTGCGGGCGCTAGATTCAGGGCGACTGGCGGGGGCGGCCCTCGATGTCTTCGAGGAGGAGCCCCTTCCCGTAGACCATCCCCTCTACCGCTATCCCCAAGTCCTGCTGACTCCCCACATTGGCTCGGCGACGGTGGAGACCCGGCGTCGCATGGCCCAGCGGGCTTGGGACAACGTGGTGGATTTCCTGGAAGGTCGGCCCCCACGCGACCTACTCAACCCCGAAGCCTGGTGATGCCTAGGGATGGGGCCGGCAAGGCGGACGGATTTCCCATTAGATAGGAGGAAATGGCGTGGGACTGTTGGAAGGCACGGTGGCGCTCGTGACCGGGATCGCCAACAAGCGCTCCATGGCGTGGGGCATTGCCCAGGCATTTGACCGCGAAGGGGCGCGCTTGGTGTTGACGTATCAACACCAGCGCTTTCGGGAGAACCTCGAGGAGCTTGTGCCGGAACTCGGCCAAACTCCGGCCTTGATCGAGCTGGACGTCGCGTCCGATGGTTCCATTGCCGCCTTAGGCACGTGGTTGGCCCAACAGTGCGCCGACGGCATCCAATGCGTGGTCCACTCCATCGCCTATGCCGAGCGCCACGATTTGGAGGGGCGCTTTGTCGACACTAGCCGCGAGGGCTTCTTGACGGCGCAGAACATCAGCGCCTATTCGTTGGTGGCCTTAAGTCGCATGGCAGCGCCCTTGTTGGCCAAGGCAGGGGGCGGGGCCATCCTCACCTTGACCCATCTCGGTTCGACGCGGGTTATGCCGAACTACAACGTGATGGGCACGGCCAAGGCCTCCCTGGAGTCGGCGGTCCGTTACTTGGCGTATGAGCTCGGGCGGGACCGGATTCGGGTCAATGCCATCTCGGCGGGGCCGGTCAAGACCCTGGCCGCTTCGGGCGTGCGCGGGATTTCGCAGGCCTTGCGCATGACCGAAGAGCGGGCGCCCATCCCCGAGAACATCACCACCCAAGACGTGGGCAACGCGGCGGTGTTTTTAGCCTCCCCCTGGGCCACGCACATTACCGGCCAGATTTTGTTTGTCGACAGCGGCTTTCACATCTTGGGCGCATAAGGGAACCCTTGACCGAAGACGGGTGCCGTGAGTATAATGGCCCCGGAACGCGGAAGTAGCTCAGTGGTAGAGCATCGCCTTGCCAAGGCGGGGGTCGCGGGTTCAAATCCCGTCTTCCGCTCCATTTTTTCGGGTGGCGGCGTAGCCAAGTGGTAAGGCGAGGGTCTGCAAAACCCTTATTCCCCGGTTCGAATCCGGGCGTCGCCTCCACATCTCCGTTCAGGAGCCGGGCGGTTAGCTCAGCTGGTCAGAGCGCTCGTTTGACATGCGAGAGGTTCAGAGGTTCGAGTCCTCTACCGCCCACCAAAAGTTTGAAGCCCCGCAAGCGTTGCGGGGTCTTTTGTTTGGCAAGGTGCTACGCCACCATCCGTCACCGGTCGGCGTCCCCAGGAGCAAAGGGTGCAGGGGGCTCAGTGGGCGATGCGAACAGGGCCGTCACCGGGAGCGCGTCACCATCCATGTCGGCGTAGGGAACGGCCTCTCCGAGCCCGTGCCGGAACCCGCATCCAAGTGCCAGAAGGACAAGCTTTCGGCAGGAAGGGACGGGTAACGGCCTGTTCTCGGGCAGGCGAACGTGGACTGGGGGCCAGGGCCGGGTCGGCAAACCAGGGCGCCGTTTGGCGTCACCGGTTCCTGCTCTTCGGGGGGGACTACTCTGCGTGCGCCGCCTCGGCCTGGGCTGGGGCTTCGGCCTCCAAGCGGGTTACCAGGGGCCGCGCCCCGCACACGATCTGCTATCCTGGCCAAAGGGCCAGGGTTTTCTCTTCAGGCCGTGGCTTAAGGCCGCGCGTTCGTCGGCCGAGTATCCGGCAGGGGGTGAGGCGGATGGGCCCGGAAGCCGCCCTGCGGCTTTGGGGGTGCGATGTTGCGCGGTCTTTGGGGATGTCCGGGGCGAGGGCATGGGGAAAGGAGCAGGGTGACAGATGCCTACGATCTCCTTGCAGTTGGTGGGGGATATCAATTTAAAGCGCGACCTAAGATTGAACCACACGGCCTTAGACCGCGTCGCGGAGGTGCTCGACCCAAAGGCCGTGCGCTTAGGGAACCTGGAGGGCTGCTTTGCCGACCCGGCGGTAGAACTGCCCTATAAACCAGGGTGGTATCACTGCGAGCCGGAGATGGTCGAGTGTCTTTTAGGCCGGTTCGATGCCGTGGCTTGCGCCAACAACGTGCACTACGGCTCGGCCATCGCGGAGTCCAATCGGCGTCTCGATGCTGCGGGGATTCTGCACGCCGGGGCCGGGGCGAGCTTAGCGGAGGCGCGCCGGCCGGCCATCGTGGAACGCGACGGTGTACGGGTGGGGCTCTTGGCGTTCACCTCCGTCTTTTGGCCGGTGGGGCATGCGGCGACCGACCATTCGCCGGGCGTGGCCACCATCAAAGGTCATACCGCGTACGCGCCGCATCCGCGCGTGTTCGAGATGCCGGGCGCACCGGCGGTGGTGCGCTCGTGGCCGGACCCGGAAGAGCTGGAGGCGGCGTGTGCGGCTATTCGGGCCTTGCGTCCCCAGGTGCAGGTGGTGGTGGTCTACCTACACTGGGGAGTGACGGGGAGCAGTGAGGTGGCGGAGTATCAACCCGCCATCGCCCATCGCGCCATCGACGCCGGCGCCGACGTGGTGGTTGGCTCGCACCCGCACGTGCTGCAACCCGTGGAGTTTTACCGCCATGGGGTGATCTTCTACAGTCTCGGGAACTTCATCTTTGGTTGGCGGCTGCACCGCCACCTGACTCAGGACGGACTTTTGGCCGAGGTGTCGTGGGGACAAGGGACGGTGGAAGCCGTCGCGGTGGTGCCGGTGCAGCGCAACGCCGAGGACCAAGTGGTGCCCTTGGACCCCCGTCAGGGCGAAGGGGCTCGCTTGGCCGAGACCGTGGCTCGGCTTTCGGCCCCCTTCGGCACCGTGACGGAGGTGGCCGGCCATGCCGTTCGGCTTCGACCGGAACGGTCTTAAGGCGTCTACGACGCCTGGGCCATGACGGCGGGGGCTTCCTTAGGCTTCTTTTCAGGATGAGAGTAAGACGGCGAGGAGAACGAGGTGGAAACCCTGGGAGAAATGGCGCCATCGTGAGAGCGGAGGCATCGCGGAGGATGGGCAGGCAGAGCAGAGGGCACCCTCTGGCTTCTTGCCGTCATCCCGCTGCGAAAGGACGGCATCCATCGACGGCGGTCACCGGTTCTTAGGGGAGGCGGTTGGCCGCGGCCGGCGCAAGTACCCTCGCCGCCCTCCTCGTTTTGGCCCTTGGGGCCTTGGCCGATTCGGGACCCACGCTTGCTGCGGGCGAGACCGTAGACGTGTGCATGCGGCCCCTTACAGGCGGCAAGGGTTCGCACGGTGGATCCGGAACCCGCAACGCCCCGGCACCCGGAGGCGGTGGTGGGGGTAGAGGCCGGAGTGCGGCACCTTGTCCTCTTGACGAAAGAGCAGGTGGAGAACCCGCGTCCGCCTAAGGTCGCCCTGCGGCGAATCGCCCGGCTGAACCGGGAGCTGGCCCGGCGGTGCCCGGGCAGTCGACACCGGGAGGAGACCACGCGGAAGCTGGCCTGCGCCCCCGCCCAGGTGGCCCACCTCCGCCGGAACGCATGGCATCAGCCGACGACCCGGCTCGCCCGCACCTATGGGGCCATCGTGGTCGAGCCCCTTTACGTGGGCGGGCTACTGCGGAACCGGCGCCTGAGCCGGGCGCTCGCCGACGCCGCCCCGGCAGAGCTCCGCCGCCAGCTGGCGCACAAGACGGTGTGGCATGGATGCCGCCTCCTCGAGGCGGACCCCTCCTATCCCAGCAGCCAGCCGTGCTCCCGCTGCGGGCCGGTCCAGGATCGCCTGCCGCTAGGGGCGCGCGCGTTCCGCTGCGATGCCTGCGGGCGCGTACCGGATCAGGATGAGAACCCGGCGCGCAATCTTGCGGCCGTGGTGGCCGCCGTCGCCGGCAGTGGACCGGAGACGCAAAACGCCCGTGGACGAGAAGGAAGGAAGCAAGCCCCACCGCCAGGCGGGCGAATTCCGGAGGAAGCGGGGAAGCCGGCGGGGCGCCCGCCCGTAAGCCCGGCGCCGCCACCCGGCAACGGGTGGATGGCAGGAACCGTTTGCTATGTTCCGGGCAACGGTTGACGATGGGGGCCTCTGGCCCCTACGGCGCCGTGATTTCGGTGCCCGGTGGCGGGGTCGTCTTTCCGCGATTGGCGGGATATCCTGACCCCGGCCAGCCGTACGGCACCCGGTATCCCGATGAGGCGGCCCCGCCCGGCGGTGTCTTGCCCGAGGCGCCGTATGCCGCCGCCCTGCCTCTGGCCGGGGCGCGTGGCTTGTGGTCCTGTGGGGGCGCGACGCCCGCCGGCGGCCGAAAGGGGTCAGATAGCAGGAAAGCGGTGGCCTGCACTGGGTAGGCTTTGGGGGCGCGGTCCCGGGGGGAGGCCTAAAAGCCCTCGTGGCAGGCGGCGATGTTCACGGATCGACAGACCGTTAGCCCCGGGGGATCCTTGCGGCGGTCAAGCTGGCGAGACCCGACTTTGGAAAGCGAGCGGTTCTGTCGCGGCCGGGGCTACGGGGTGCGCGCTCCCGACTTCGGCGTGCGGTAGTTCCGCGGTGCGTTGACAAGCCGCCTGGTTCCTCGCTACACTGAGCCTAAATCCAAGACGCGGTCGGTCCTGGCGAACGGGGCAAAGGGCCGAGTTTTTTTGCGAGAAGGGGAGGGCACCGTGCCGGAAGACCAGGTGGAAGTGGTGGTGGGAAAGGCCGTCTACCGGGGGCGCAAGGGCAGCACCGTGGCGGAATTGGGTATCTCGCCGCCGGACGAAGCGGTGGCGTTTTCGCTGAACGGCCACACCTACGACTTTCAGCAAGGGATCCGCGAGAACGGCCGACTTTCGTGGTTGACGTTTCAGGAAGAGGCAGGGCGCCTCGTGTTTCGCCATTCCGGTGCCCACCTTCTGGCCCAGGCCGTCAAGCGCCTGTGGCCGGAGGCGCAGCTCGGCACAGGGCCGGCCACCGAAGAGGGGTTTTACTACGACATCCGGTTGCCGAAGCCCCTCGGGGAATCCGACCTTCAGGCCATCGAGGCCGAGATGCAGCGCATCGCAGCCGAGGACCTGCCCATTGAGCGGGTTGAACTCGGGCGCACGGAGGCGCTCCAACTGTTTGCCCAGCGCCAGGAGCCGTTCAAAGTCGACATCATCCAGCGGATTCCCGAGGGGGTACCGATTTCCGCCTACCGCCAGGGAGAATTTATCGACCTGTGCGCCGGACCGCACGTCCCCAGAACCGGCCGCCTGAAGGCCGTGAAGTTGACCGGCGTGTCGGGGGCCTACTGGCGCGGCGACGAGGCCAACCCCATGCTGACGCGCATCTACGGGACGGCCTACCCCGATGCGGAGGGGTTGACCCAGTACCTCTACCGCGTCGAAGAGGCCAAACGCCGGGACCATCGGCGGCTTGGGCCGGCCTTGGGGCTGTACCTGTTCCGCGAAGAGGCGCCGGGATTTACCTTCTGGCTGCCCAAAGGCCAGCGGCTGTACCGGACGCTGGAGGAATTCTCGCGCCGGCTGCAGGAACCTCGCGGGTATCAAGAAGTGGCTACGCCCTGGATCTACCGGGTCGGGTTGTGGCAGCAGTCGGGACACTGGGACCACTACCGGGAGAACATGTTTGTCATCGAGCGCGAGGACGAGAAGCTGGGGGTCAAGCCGATGAACTGCCCGGGGCACTGCCTGCTGTACCAAAGTGCCGTGCGCTCCTACCGCGATCTGCCCCTCCGCTTGGCCGAGTACGGCCCGCTGTCTCGCTTCGAGCGCTCGGGGACCTTGCATGGCTTGATGCGGGTGCGGGGCCTGCACCAAGACGATGCACATCTGTTTGTGCGCGAGGACCAGATCGCCGAGGAGATGCGAGGCGTGCTGGAGCTCGTGGACCTGGTGTACCGCACCTTCGGCATGCCGTATGAGGTGGTGCTGTCGACCCGGCCAGACGACTACCTTGGCAGCCTCGAAATCTGGGAACGGGCTGAGGGGGCCTTGCAGGCCGTGTTGGAGGCGCAGGATAAACCCTACCAGATCCACCCCAAAGACGGTGCCTTTTACGGTCCCAAACTCGACTTCTACGCCGTGGACGCCTTGGGGCGCCGATGGCAGTGCGCCACGGCGCAGTTGGATTTCCAGTTGCCGTTGCAGTTCGACCTGACCTACATCGACCGCGACGGCCAGCCGAAGCGTCCGGTGATGATCCACCGCGCCATCTTCGGATCCATCGAGCGGTTTTTGGGCATCTTGGTAGAACACTACGGGGGCGACTTCCCCTTGTGGCTGGCGCCGGTTCAGGTCCGAGTGGTGCCTATCACCGATGCCCAAGGCGCCTATGCCGAAGCAGTAGCCGGCGACCTCCGGCGGGCGGGCCTCAGGGTGGAGGTGGACGCCCGCAATCAGAAGTTGGCCTACAAGGTCCGCGAGGCGGAAGTGGATAAGATTCCCGTGCTGCTGGTGGTTGGGCGTCGAGACGTGGAACAGGGCACCGTGTCGGTGCGAATCCGCCCTGACGGGGATATCGGGGCGCGTCCCTGGCCGGCCTACTTGGCCGAGTTGGCGGAGCGAGCTCGCATGCCGGTGGGGTGATGGCTGAAGGACAGCACGAAATCGCGGAAGCGTTCCGTGGTCGGCGGCAGCTGGCGCAGGCGGGGGACGGCCAGCCCGTTGACGCGCCGTACCGGGGGCCGCACGGGAACCATGGCCGTGGCTGGGGTGGCCAAGGTCTGAGCGATCCGCCGTCCCATCAAGCAGACACCCGCCGCCTCCTCCACGAACTCGCGCACCATCTCATGGTTGCTGCTCAAAAGGATGTGGGGGCTGAACCCCGAGGCCCGGCAGGCCTCCAAGAGCGCGTTGCGGAAGCTGGCGCTGGCGTTTAACAGCAAGAACTTTTCCCCCGCGAGGTCGCGCCAGCGTATGCTGGCTTGGTGCGCCAAAGGGTGGCCGGCAGGCAGCAGCGCCACCACCTCGTCTTCCACCAAGGGATAAAACTGGACGGCAAACCCGTCGGCGAAGGGTGCGGAGATGAACGCCGCGTCGACCCGCGCCGCCTGCATGGCCCGCAAGAGGTCGTCCGTGGTGCCTTCAACCATCTCGACCAAGACCCCGGGATAGGCCTCAATGAACTCGCGGATGACGGTGTGAAAGCCGAGGTAGGCGATGGTGGCGATGGCCCCAAGCCGCAGTTGTCCGCGCCGAAACTGCGCGTAGTCTTGCATGGCTACGCGGCAGCGCTGGATCTCCTCCAAGATGTGGGCCGCGTAGCGCTGGAACTCTTCCCCGGCCGGGCTGAGCCGCACCGTGCGGGGTTCGCGGACGAACAAGGTCACGCCCAATTCCTCTTCGAGTTTTTGGATCTGCTGAGAGAGGGTGGACTGGGAGACCGAGATCTCCAAGGCGGCCTTCGAGAAACTTCGGTACTGGGCGATGGCCAGGAAATACTCCAGCTGGTGGATCTCCACCCACGCCACCCCCTTTTGGGCGCCGGACCCCGCGCTGCGGCGCGGCCCCTGCTTTCGGTGCGATCCCCTCCATCTCGCCTGCATCCATCGCTCTCTCCAATCGATTCTATCGAGATCAGAGATTGCTTGCAAACCGAACTTTTCGCTACAGTACAGGTGCCAGCGCCGCTGTGGGCACGGGTGTTCGGGCCCGTCGGACGCTCCGCCTGGCTTCAGGCGTCGGGCGGGATCAAGGCCCGCAGCGGCAAGGATTTCCGGGCCCGCGGGCGAGGAGGGGGTCGGGCATGGCCTTGGCCGAGGAGTGGGCGTGGCGCCTTGGGCGCATTCGCCGGGCGATGGCAGAGGCGGAACTCGAAGGACTGTTGAGCTATGCCGCCGGATGGCGGCAGGAAAACGTGCGGTACCTGACGGGGGCTCCCTTGCGCGGCAGTTTCGGGCTGGTCTACCTTCCGGCAGTGGGGTCCCCTACGGCGTGGGTGACCCATGCTGATGACGTCCAGGCCATCCGCCAATGGGGGTGGATCGACGACGTGCGGCCGCTCGACCTCGACCGCCCCTGGGTGCTGGGCGAGCGGCTTAGCGAGGGCGGGCGCCCGCAAAAGTTGGGTCTGGCCCATCGCGAGCTCATGCCAAGGGTGTTGTACCAAGCGGTACAGAAGGCGCTGCCGCATGCAGAGGTGGTCTCGGCCACCCGCTTGATGGACCGGGTGCGCATGGTGAAGAGCGCCTGGGAACTGGAGCAGATGCGGCGGGCAGGGACGGTCGCAGACGCTGGATGGCGGGCCTTTGTGGAGGCGGTGCGGCCTGGCGTGCGCGAGTACGAGGTCGTAGCGGCGGTGGAATCGGTGTTAAAGCGCCTCGGCGCCGGCGATAACTTCATGCTCATCGCTTCGGGCAAGGAAGAGGTCATGGGCATGACGCCTCCAGGCAATCGTGCCTTGGAGCGCGGAGACATGGTGCGGACGGAGCTGACGCCGGCCCTCAATGGCTACTTCACCCAGATCTGCCGCACGGTGGTGGTCGGCGTTCCCAACGACCGCCAACAGCGGTCGCATGCGCTCTTCCGGGAGGCGCTGGAAGCGGGGTTGGCGGCGGTCCGGGCTGGGGTGACGGCCGACGCCATCGCTCGGGCAGAGAACGACGTCTTTCGCAAGTACGACCTCGGTCAGTACTGCACCAGCCAATACACCCGCGTGCGGGGGCATGGGCTCGGGCTTCATCCCGATGACGTTCCCCAAATCGTAGAGGGCAACGAAACCGTCTTGGAAGAGCATGCCGTGGTCGTGATCCATCCCAACACCTACACCCCGTGGGCGGGGTATCACGTCTTGGGCGATCCGGTCGTGGTGACGAAAGAGGGATGCGAGCCCTTGTTGACCACCGAGCGGGTGTTGTTTGCGGCGCCGGTCTGACTTCACGAAGGGGGAAGGCCATGAAACGGGGACTGGTCCTGCTCGATGCCAACGAAGTCGCGCCCGAGGAATACCATCGGCGCATCGCCACGGTCCAGGCGGCCCTTCGCGGGCAGGGTTGGAGCGCGGCCTTGATCTACGGCGATGTGTGGCGCTCCGGCGACATCACCTATCTCTCCAACCTCTGCCTGTACTGGAACGAAGGGATCTTGGCCATTCCGGCCGAAGGGCCGGTAGCCTTCTTGACCAAGCTCTCGCCGCGCGTGCATCCCTGGATGCGCCGCACGGCGGTGGTCGAAGACCTGCGCAGCGGGCCCAACCTGGCGGATTTGGTGCGCCGCTGGCTGGCCCCTGATGCCATCGGGCCGGTGGGTGCCGTGGACGCGGACTTTTGGCCGGCCCAACTCTGGGAGGACGTCCAGGAAGCAGTGGCCCCGCGGACAGTCGAGGACGCCGGAGGCTTGGTGCGACGGATGCGGGAGGCGCCTTCGGCCAGCGAGGTCGCCCTCCTTCGCCAAAGCGCCGCCATCGCGCACGAGGCCGTGGCCCAAGCCCTTGGGCCGGGGCTGACCGCGCCGGAGCGCGCAGGGCGGGCCGAGGCGGCGGCGCGGGCGGCAGGGGTAGAAGACGTCTATGTCTTTTGCCGGCCGGTGGCTCCCGGTCTCGAGGCGGTAGAAGTCGTGGCCGAATTTCGGGGCTACTGGACCACGGCCGCGCGGATGGTGGGTGCCCGGCCGCCGTGGTGGCCGACCCTGTCTTCCGCTTGGCACAGGGCCGTGGCGCGGTTGACGGCCGGGGTACGACCCAGGGCTTTGGCCGAGGCGGTGGCGGCCGACGGCCCCGACGGCATGCGGGTGCGGGCCGACCTAATCCATCACGTCGACCTTGAGACCGGCGGCGACTATCGGCGCCTGGGGGACCGCGATCGGCCGGTGACAGCGGGGTCGGTGGTGGCATTGGCGGTGTCCGCCGTGTTGCCTGACGGTGGTCGCGCGGTGTTGGCGGATACCTTCGCCGTGGAGGTCGGCGGTGCAGTCCCGCTCGCCACCCGACTTCCGGCTGCCACCGACATCTGAAGGGAAGGGGGACCCTAGGGCGATGCGGATTTTGACCAACCAAGACGTCGAACAGGTGTTGGATCCCGTCGAGTGCATGCAGGCCTTGGAGACGGCGTACAAGGAGTACGCCCAAGGTCGGGCCGCCAATCGTCCCCGCAACCACACCTATTTTCCGGTCATGGACGATCGCTATCCGGGCTTTCAGTACCGGTTCAAGTCGCAGGAGGGCGGCAACCTCGCGAGTGGAGTGTGGGCCCTGCGCATCACCTCGGACATGGCCGGGGTCGAGATCTTGGAGGGCGGCGTCAAGCGGCGCCGGCTTTTGCCGGTGGCTACCGGCAACCGCTACTGCGGGTTCATTACGCTTTTTTCCTTGCGGCAGATCGAGCCCCTGGCCATCATCCACGACAGTTACATTCAGAAAATGCGCGTGGGTGCTACTTCGGCGCTGGGCATTCGCGAGCTGGCCAATCCGGACGTCCAGGTGGCAGGCTTGTTTGGATCCGGGTGGCAAGCGCAGGCCCATCTCCAATACCTGCTCATGGTCCGACCCAGCATCGAGGAGGTGCGGGTGTACAGCCCCACCCGTGCCCATCGCGAGGCCTTCGCCCGCCACTGGAGCGAGGTCACGGGCAAGCGCATCGTGGCCGTCGACCATCCCCGGGAGGCCGTCGCCGGATGCCAGATCGTGACCTGCGCCACTGCTGGATACGACCCTTGCTTTGACGGGCAGTGGTTGGAGCCGGGCACCCACGTGACCTGCATCACCAGCCCCGACGGTACTGCCATGCGGCGCGAGCTCGATGACACCACCTTCGACCGTGCCGACGTCCTGGTGGTCTTTTCCAAGGAGCAGATCCACCACGACCGCCAGGTGGACATTTTGGGCCCGGTGGAACGGGGGCGGATGCGCTTCGAGGACATCGGCGAGCTCGGCGACCTGTTGCTCCATCGGATTCCGGGGCGGACCCGTCGCGACCAGATTACTATCTTCGCCAACAACACCGGGATGGGGTTGCAGTTTGCGGCCGTAGGGGCCCGGGTGCTGGAGCTGGCCGAAGAGCGGAACCTCGGCCACGTCATCCCTACCGAGTGGTTCTTGGAAGAGACTTCGCCGTAACCGCCCGGCCTTTGACCAAAGGAGGCGTCCATGGACAGCCGCATTCGCGGTCGCTGTATCGTCTTTGGCGACAACGTCAACACCGATGTCATCATTCCCGGCCGCTACCTCGTCAGCATCGATCCCAAAGAGTTGGCCGAACACGCCTTCGAGCCCTTGGGCCCTGCCGTTCAGGAACGGCTGCGGGCCTCCCAAGTGGTGGTGGCCGGCAAAAATTTCGGGTGCGGCAGCGCGCGGGAACAGGCTGCCACCTGCCTTGTCGGCGTCGGCATCCGGGCCGTAGTGGCCAAGTCTTTTGCCCGGGTCTTTTTCCGCAACGCCATCAACACCGGGCTTTGGGCCGTGGTCCAACCGGAGGCCGTGGAGGCGATCTCCGACGGCGACGAGGTGGCCATTGACCTGGAGGCGGGGACAGTGGAGGTGAAAGGACGCCGGTTCACATTTCCCCCGTATCCGGAATCCTTGCGCCGCATCTTGGACGCAGGCGGGCTCATTCCCTACTTGGCCCGGTACGTCATTCCCCAGGGAGGGACGGCCAATGGGTAAGACGTTTGCAGAAAAGGTGCTGGCCCGGGCGGCAGGGGTGGGCGAGACGACGGCCGGCATGGTGGTCGACGTCTACCCGGACCTGGTGATGAGCCATGCCGCCAGCTGGCGCTGCATCCGAACCCTGGAGAAGCTCGGCGTGGACCGGCTGTACGACCCCGACCGGATCGCCATGGTCATGGATCATACGGCCCCGGCCCACAGCGCCAAAACTGCTGCAGACCAGAAGCTTTGCCGCGAGTTTGCCCGCGCCCACGGCATCCGCACCTTCTACGACGTCGAGGCCGGCATCGCGCACGTGGTCCTCATGGAAAACGGTCACATCCGCCCGGGTATGGTCATCATCGGGACCGACTCTCACTCCACCATCTACGGAGCCCTGGGGGCGGCGGGAACCGGCGTGGGATTCAGCGAAGTTACGGCCACCTGGGTGGCGGGGTATCTCTGGATGCGGGTACCGGAGTCGATTCGGATCGAGATCCACGGCCCCTTGGCTTGGGGGACCTCGGCCAAAGACGTGATGCTCAAGTTGATCGGCGAAATGGGGGCCGATGGCGCCACGTACGCCTCGGTCGAGTTCCACGGGGACTACGTGGCGGGCCTTTCGGTCTCCGAGCGCATGACCCTGTGCAATCTGGCCATGGAAATGGGGGCCAAATTTGCCTTCGTACCGCCGGATGATGTCACGCGCGCCTATTTGGCCGAGCGCGGCGTCACGCCGGACGGCTATCAAGAGGTCCAGCCCGATCCCGATGCGGTCTACGCGAAGACGGTGGCCCTGGACGGGACGTCCTTGAGCCCCCAGGTGGCCTGCCCTCACGCCGTCGACAACGTCCAACCCATCGAGGCGGTGGCCGGAACCCGCGTGGACCAGGTCTTCATCGGCTCGTGCGCCAATGCCAAGTACGAGGACCTGGCCGAAGCGGCCCGCATCCTGCGCGGGCACCATGTGGCGCCGGGCGTTCGCCTCATCGTCACGCCGGCGTCCCGCGGGGTGTTGACCCGCATCGTCGCGGACGGGATCTTCTCAGCCCTGGTGGAGGCCGGCGCCCTCATTACCAACCCAGGCTGCGGCGCCTGTGCCGGAGACGGGGGGGTGATGGCCGACGGCGAGGTGACGCTCTCCACGGCCAATCGGAACTTCCAGGGGCGGATGGGCAGTTACCAAGCGTCCATCTATCTGGCCAGTCCGGCCGTGGCGGCCGCGACTGCCATCCGCGGCGCCATCGCCGACCCGCGCGAGTTTTTGTGACCCCGGCGACGGCGGGCGCCGAGAAAGGGAGGGCACCGTGAATCTCGTGGAAAAAATCTTGGCGCGGGCGAGCGGCCGCGAGCGGGTGGAACCGGGAGAGGTGGTGGTGGCCAACGTGGACGTCCTGTTGATGCACGACTTAAGTGGCTACCTCACCTCCCGGGTGTTCGAACAGGAAGTCGGGCGCCCGATGCGCTACCCCGACCGGGTGGTGCTGGTGTTCGACCACCATTTCTCTCCCCCCACGGAGGAACGGGCCGAGATCTTGGAGAAGACGCGGCAGTTCGCGCGCCGCCACGGCATTCACCTCGTGGATTGCCAGAACGGCAACATCCATCACGTGGCGGTACAGCGAGGATTCGTGCGCCCGGGTACGGTGGTGGTGGGATCGGACAGCCACACCCCCGTCCACGGGACCTTGGGCTGTTTTGCCGCCGGGCTTGGGAACAACAGCCATGCCGGCATGGTGATGCCGTTCGGCAAGGCGTGGTTTCGCGTTCCCGAGACGGTGGAGGTGCAGTTGGAAGGCCGCCTGCGTCCCGGCGTCACGCCGCGTGACGCCGCGCTGTGGTTGACCGGACAGATCGGGGAAGGCGGAGCCGTGTATAAGGCCCTGCACTTTACCGGTGGGTTCCTCCGCGACTTGGAGGTTTGGGACCGCTGGCTCTTCCCCCTCATCGCCATCGACGTCGGCGCCAAGTGCGGGTTCATCGATCCTGATGAGAAGACCCTGGCCTTTGTGCGGGCAGTGACGGACCGGCCGTTCGAGGTCGTCACATCGGATCCGGATCCGGTCTACGCGGAGCGGTGGCAGTACGACGTGAGCGATTTGGAACCCCAGGTGGCGGCGTCTCCTACCTTAGGCAACGTCCACCCGGTGGGGGCGTTCGCCGGGCGCCCCATCCAGTGGGCAGAACTCGGCGGCCATGGCGGGGGCCGGCTAGAGGACTTCCGCCAGGCAGCGGCCATCCTCAAGGGGCGCAAGATCGCCCCGGGCGTCAAACTCAACCTGGTGCCTTCCAGTCGGGAGGTGTTTGCCGCCGCGTTGCGGGAGGGGTTGGTGGAAATCCTCTTCGAAGCCGGCGGGTCTTGGTTTCCGCCCAGCACCGGCTCCAACCAGGCCATCAACATGGGAGCGCTGTCGGAACATGAAGCCATGGTGTCGACGCATGCGCGCAAC
Source organism: Bacillota bacterium (assembly GCA_023511625.1). Lineage (GTDB taxonomy): Bacteria > Bacillota > Sulfobacillia > Sulfobacillales > Sulfobacillaceae > JAIMAE01. The sequence goes on from JAIMBD010000010.1 coordinate 88,519, forward strand.
TTTCCCGGCCGCAACGGCAGCCCTAAGGCCATGATGTATTTGGGGTCCGCCTTGACGGTGGCGGCGTCGGCGCTAAAAGGGGCCATCGCCGATCCCCGGGAGTATTTGCAGTAGGCAGGCGCGCCGGAGGGTGTGGCCTGGGGCGAGGGAACTAGGCCAAGAAAGGGGGGAGCCACCCATGGAGGTACGCGGGCGCTGTTGGAAGTTCGGGGACAACATTCCGACGGACCAGATTGTGCGATCGGACCGAGCCTTGGCCCCGATGGAAGAAATTGTGCGGCACGTGTTGGAAACCCTCAATCCGGCGTTTGCGCGTGAGGTGAAGCCGGGCGATATCCTCGTGGCCGGCAAGCACTTCGGGCAGTCCTCAGGGCGCGCCATCGCGCCGAAGGCTCTTCGGGCCACCGGCATCGGCGCGGTGGTGGTCGAGTATGCGGCGCGCCTGTTTTACCGCAACTGTTTTGAAATCGGGTTGCCGTTGCTCGAATGTCCCGGCATCACGGCGGGGGTCGAGGACGGGGACGTTTTGGCGGTAGACATCGCTGCCGGCACCATCCGCAACGAGACACGGGGGCGCGTGTTTTACGCCCGACCGGTCGACCCTTTCCTGCGGCGCATGTTGCAGGCGGGGGGCATCATTCCCTTGGCGGCGGAATTGGCCGAAGAGTAAGATGAAGAGAAAGGGTGCCGCCGCAACCCCGGACCTTGGGCGCGCAGGCATCGGGGCCGGGCAAGTGGTCGGAATCCGGAACACCGCCGCGCGAGGCGAACGCGCAATCTTTGCGCGGATTGAAGGCGCGACGTCCAGAAAGGAGGGGCGGCCGGTCCAGGGAGGGACCGGTGGGAAGAGATGGCCACCGTGGAGGATGTCGAACGGTTGGCGCAGGCATGTTGCAACTGGGGGCGCTGGGGCCCTGAGGACGAACTCGGCACCCTCAATTTCGTTACTCCCGAAACGGTGCGAGCAGCCAAGGAGGAAATCCGCACCGGAGAGGTGTTTTCCCTAGCCATTGGGTTTGGGCCGTCCGGACCGCAACACGGGCGGGACGGGCGCTTTAACCCCATTCACCTCATGCGTGCCACGGGAACCGACGTGGCCGCCGGCTATCAGGCGGCGGACAGCGGCGGCTACGCCGACGACGTGGTGATCATGCCGTTGCAGTGCGCCACCCAGTGGGATGGGCTTGGGCACATCTTCCATCGCGGGCGGATGTGGAACGGCTACGGGGTGGAGACCATCGGATCCGGTGGCGCCCGCCGTTTGGCCATCACCGCCTTTCGCGACCGGTTGGTGGGGCGCGGGGTCTTGGTGGATGTGGCCGGTTTTCGCGGAGTGGAGTGCCTTTTGCCGGGCGAAGCCATTCGGGCCGAGGAGCTGGAGGCGGTCCTCGCAGCGGAAGGGGTGCGCCTTCGCCGGGGCGACTTCCTGTTGGTGCGGACGGGCCAGCTGGACTTTTGCCTTGAGCACGGCTGGGGGGACTTCGCGGGCGGGGACGCCCCAGGGTTGGCTCTGGATACCGCGCCGTGGCTTTATGCGAAGGAGGTGGCCGCCGTGGCCACCGACACGTGGGGGGCCGAGGTCCGGCCCAATGAGGTCCCCGACATGCGGCAACCTTGGCACCACGTGGTCATCCCCTACATAGGCCTCGTGGTGGGGGAGATCTGGCGCCTCGGGCCATTGGCCGAGGCGGCCCGCCGCGACGGGCGCTACACCTGTTTTTTGGCCGCTCCGGCGCTCCCCATCGAAGGGGCCGTGGGCAGTCCGGTCAACCCGCTGGCCGTTCGCTGACCCGGAAGGGAGGTCCGCAATGGCATGGCAGGGCGGCCCCCGGCCGCGCCTGCGGGCCCGGGTGGGGGTAGAACTCGGCGAGGGCGTGCATCTGTCTACGCGGGTACTCAAGCACCGGTGGCGGGGGGAATGGCTGGATGCCCCGCGCGCTGCCACCGGCGAAGTGGTGGATTTGGCCGGTGTGCGCGGCGGCCGTGCCACCTTGTGGTGGGTGGAGGCCGCCGTTCGCTGGGCGGCACCGGTGCGCCTGGAGGCGGTCTGGGACCCAGTGCCCATCGTCGAGGTGCGCTATCTTGGTCCTGCTGCACCCGCCGAACGGCGCCGGGCGCCTCGCTACCGGGTGCAGTGGGCGGCTACTTGGCGCCTTTTGGACGAGCCGGGAGGTCGGGACTGGCCGACCTTGATCGAGGATTTGTCGCGCGAGGGTGCGCGCTTCCGGGCGGCGGTCCCGGTGTCCCCGGAGCGCCAGGTGGCGCTGGCCATCGCTTTTCCGGGGCGGCGAGTGGTGCGGGTGGTGGGCCGGGTGGTGCGCTGTACCCCCGAGGCCGACAGGTGGGTGGTGGCGGTGGCGTTCGTGCGGGTGCCGGGAGTGGTGCCGGGTTAGCCGGCGGGCCAGTGCACCGCTAGCGTGCGGTAAGCCTCGACGAGCCGGTGGGCCACGGCGCCGAGGGCAGGCGTCTGGTCGGGCTCGTGCGGCCAGTCGGTCGGGGCCAACGGTGGGGTTGGCGGTGGCCCGGAAGGCGCAGTCAGGGCCTGCACCAGCTGGGCCAACGCCTGGGCATAGTCCTGGGCGAAAGTCAAAAATGCCGGGTCGGGGGGAACTTTCTGTCCTTCGAGGCTCATGAGCGACTCGCTTAAGCGGTGCACCGCCTCCACCCAGATGGGCGCTACCTTGACCCACGGGCTCTGCGGCGGCTCGGTGAGGGCCGCCGCGACTTGGGCCGCCAATTCCGTGCGCCGAATGCGCGTCGCTCGCCGGTGCGGCGCCACGGGACGGCCCTGGAGCCAGGCCTCGAGGTACTGCCGTTCGGCCTCGATCACCTGCGCGAAGGCCGTGGGGAGAGAGGTCTGCTGCCAGGTGGGGAAGAGGGCCCAGACGGCGAGCGCAAGCCCACTGCCGACGGCCGTGGCCTCCAGGCGCTCTCCCATGGCCACGAGGGGGGCCACGCCTTCGAAGGCGCTGAGCAACAGGATGATGGCGGCGGACAACGCCACCGAAAACAGGGCGTAGTTGTAGGGCAAGGTGCCGTAGGCCGCCCAGGCGGCGATGCCCAAGGCCGCTAAATCGACCCAGGAGGGGTGCGGCCCCCACAGCAGCCAGGCACTGCCCAAGGCGACACCGGCGGCAGTGCCGAGGGCGCGGGCGACGCCCCGACCGACGGTGGAGTAAAAGTCGGGCCGGAGCACCACCGCAGCCGTCAAGGCTACCCAGTAACCGCGCGGCCAGTGCCCGACTGCAGCCACGAGTTCGGCCAGGGCCAAGGTCACGGCCACCCGGACGGCGTGCCGCCTGGCCGGGGGCGGGGGCAGGCGCAACCACTCCCCAAGGGTCGGGCGCCGGGGGGACGCCGCAGCCGGCGGAGTCTCGTCGTCTGCTGCAGGGACCGTGCCTTCGAGGATGGTGGCGAGGTGGGAGAGCGTGTGGTCGAGGGCCTCGGCCGACGCCGGCGGCAAGACGGCCAGCACGGCCGCCCGGTCAGCCTCGAAGGCCGCCCGCGCAGCGGGGGCCCAGTGGGGCGCCGCCGGCAGGCGGCTTTCGGCTAGGGCCCGACCGAGGCGAGCGAGAAGGCGGGTCAGCGGCCCAGTCCAGGGGGCCGGCGGCGGGGCCGTCAGGTACAGGCTGACTACGGTGTTGCGCAGCTGTTCGATGTCGGCCAAGAGCTGCGACAGGCGCCGGCGCGCGGCCGGCGGTAGAGCCGGGTCGCTGACGCGGGTTTCGGCGACCACCAAGGCGCGCGCCACCGCGAGGTCGTGGGCGCGGTCGGGACGCCGGCACAAGGTCTCGAGCGCCCGCCAGGCGATGCGAAGACTGCGGCGGCCGGCTTGGGCCAGTTGGCGGCGGCCCCAGCCCCAAAGGAAGAGCCACTGCAGCGCGCCGCCGGCAAACACCGAAAGCATGGTGGGCCCTGCCTCCGACCGAGGGAGGCCGAGCCCGGCGAACACCACCAGGAGGTTGGTAGCGAGCGCCCCGATCTGCGCAAATTCGGGGGAGAGATGGCCGATCCAGGCGGCGAGGCCTCCACTTACAGCCACGAGCACGATGGTGCCGAGGCCCTCCCGGCCTCCAAGGACGCCCAGCCCAGCCGCCCACGCCGCCCACAGGGTGGCCCATCCGACCGTGCCAAGGCGGGTGTGCCAGGTGCCGTTGAGAGCGGCGAACCCTACCACCAGGGCGCCCACGGCCACCGTCACACCGAGCCGCGAAGCGTGGAACCCAAGCCCGAGGGCCAGCGGCAAGACCGTGGCCACAGCGGCCCGAAGTCCGGCGGCGACGGCCAGGAGCTCGGGCGGATGGCTCACGAGGTCTTGCCCCAGGCGTCCCAATGCCTCCCGGAGCCACCGCGACGCCGACGAACCCGAACCGAGGGGCGAAGGCGCTTGCACCGGCCGTTCCTCCCTTTGAAGCCAAACCAGAGCGGAGATGTGCCCTTCCGCCAGGGGGCGGTGGGGCCCGGCGGTCAGGCCCATGATACGGCGCCGGGCGGGTGAAGTCACGCCGGTGAGCCGTTTTGTCCGCCAGGGCAGACCTTCGGCCGTCCCTTGCGTCAGGGGGCTCAAAGGGGCGGGGTGGGTTTTCTCTGCGCAGGCCCATGGTGTATGATCACGGCAAATCGCGGGAGTTCACTTGAAAAACCCTAAAAATCGTGGCGTGAATCCCGCCCGTGCTCGCAGGAGAGGGGGCAGAACGGTGGACGGCGAGACGCGACCGGTGGTGGTGATCGGGGGCGGGATCGGGGGGCTTAGCGCCGCCTTGGCCTTGGCGCACGTGGGAGTCTCCTCGACCGTCCTCGAGCAGTCGCCTGCCTTCACCGAGATCGGGGCCGGGCTGCAACTGGCGCCCAACGCCATGCGCGTCCTCGATCGCTTGGGCCTGATGGAGGGCATCCGGCAGGTGGCCTGGTTTCCGCAGCGGCTGGTCTTGGGCGACGCCAAGACCGGGCAGGAGTTGTCGTGGATGGACCTCGGGGAGGCGTTTCGCCGCCACTACGGGCAGCCCTACGCCGTGATGCACCGCGCCGACCTGCTCGACTTGTTGGTCCAAGGCTGTCGGGCATCGGGGCGGGTGGAGCTTTTGCCCCAGAAGGCCGTGGTGAAGATTTCCCCCGACGCCGACGGAGTGACGGTGGTCTGCCAAGACGGCAGCTGGTTTCGCGCCCGCGGTGCCGTCGCCGCCGACGGGCTTTGGTCCAAGACCCGGCGGCGCTTTAGCGACGACGAGCCGGTGCGGGCGGAGTACGTGGCCTACCGCGGCACGGTGCCTATCGAGGCCATCCGCGACCTTGCGCGCATGGACGACGTGGTGATGTGGATAAGCCCGGAGCTGCACTTTGTGCAGTATCCGGTGCGCCGCGGCGAGCTGTACAACCAGGTGGCGGTGTTTCGCAGCCACCGGTTTCGCCCCGATTCCGATGACTGGGGCACGCCGGAGGAGCTCGATGAAGCCTTTGCCGTGTGTTGTGAACCCATCCGGCGGGCCGTAGAGTTTATGCAACGGGGGCGACGCTGGCCGATGGTGGACCGGGTGCCGATTGCTCGCTGGACCGACGGCCGGGTGGCCCTGTTGGGCGACGCCGCCCACGCCATGCTGCAGTATATCGCCCAGGGGGCGTGCCAGGCCATTGAAGATGCGGCCGCCTTGGCGGAACAGGTGCAGCTTTCGGGGGGAGACCTGCAGAGCGCGTTCTTCGCCTATCAAGCGGCCCGCGTCGCCCGCGCCGCTGCCGTTCAGTCGGCCGCGCGCCAGTTCGGTCACGTCATCCACACCCAGGACCCCACGGCCATCGCAGTGCGCGACTACTTTCTGCGCCGCCGGCGGCCGGACGACTTTTCGGCCACCGACTGGATTTACGCCCACGATCCGGCGCCGCACCTTTGAGGCGGTGCCGGATGGGGGGCACAGAAAACCCGGCGGGCATGCGCCCGCCGGGTGCCGGCTTCGAAGAGTGCGGGGTTAACGCTTGCGCACCGCCTCGCGGTAGGCGCGGGCAGGTTGGGCGAAGGGGACGGGGGCGACGGTGGCGCGGATCTCCATCTGGCGGTGCGGCTCCACCGACGGCTTGCGCGACCCGCC
>JAIMBD010000011.1 GCA_023511625.1 Bacillota bacterium
TCTTGGATCTTCCGCCCCTCGCCTGGCCGCGCCCGACCGAGCTATGGCACAAGTGGCGCCACCGGGTCGCGAATTTTCTTTGGGAGGCCGGGCCGCTCTTTGCGCTGGGTTCGCTGGTGGTGGAAGTCGCGCGCATCACCGGCTTGCTCGACGCGGTCCAGGTAGGCCTTGGCCCGGTGTTCTCCACCCTTTTGCACCTTCCCCCGACCACAGCTCCGGCGTTTTTGCTCGGGTTCATCCGCCGCGACTTTGGGGCCGTGGGACTGTACCGCAGCGCGCTCAGCCCGGCCCAAATCTTGACCGGTGCCGTGACGTTGACGCTGTTCGTGCCCTGCTTGGCCTCGACTCTGGTCCTCATTCGCGAAGAGGGGGTCGTGCGCGGCGCCGCCATTTGGGCGGGCTCGGTGGCACTAGCTCTGGCCATGGGGGCGGCCGTGGCCCGGGTGGCCGTGGGATGGTCGCCGGCATAAACCGGAGTAAGCGGATGGTCAAACGCTCCGGCGAACGGCGGAAAAGGGGGGGGAGCAGCATGGGCGTGGGGCGCCGTTGCGGGGTCTGTGGGTTGCCGCTCGGGGGGATGGAGGGACGCTGCCCCCGCTGCGGCGAGCCGGTGCCGATGGTCCGAGGGTGCGCCGGCTGCCGGGCAACGTCCGGATGCCGTGCGGCATGGAAGTCCTCCCTCGGGCAGCGCCTTGCGGTGCGCCCTGGGAGCAGGTTGGAAAACAGTCGGCACTGCGCACTGGGTCAAGACCGCACGCAGGGGACCGAACCGGACCGTGCCCCGGCTTTGGGCGAAGGCGGCGCGCACCCCCAAGCTCCGGCGATCGGGGACCTTAGGGGCTTGAATCACTGGTCTTAAGATCTTTCAGCGCTTCCACCAGCGCCCGATGGAGCGAGGGGTTTGCCGCCACCACCGCCAAGGGGCCGTTCCATCGGAGGGGCGACCCGCGAAGGTCGGTGGCGAGTCCTCCGGCCTCCGCCACCAACAGGGATCCGGCGGCGACGTCCCACGGCCAAAGTCTGCGCTCGACGAATCCGTCGAGGATGCCGCTGGCGACCCAGGCCAGATCTAAAGCGGCCGACCCCCCGCGGCGCAGGTCCTGGCCGTGACGAGCCAACACCTGCCAGATGGCCTCCTCGTCCTTCCAGGTGGCGCCGACAGCCAGGAGAGCTTGACTCAGTGCAGGGTTGGTCCCCACGTGCAGCGCAAGGCCGTCTCGCCATGCCCCCTGGCCTCGGGCCGCCCAATACAGGTGACTGCGGTGGACGTCGTAGACAAAGGCCTCGGCAATGCCCTCGGCATCTTCCAACGCCAGGGCGATGGCCACATGCGGGTAGCGGTGGGTGGCGTTGAGCGTACCGTCCAGGGGATCCAGCAGCCAGCGCTGGCCTAAGGAGTTCGGCGGAACCGGACGTCCCTCCTCGCTCCACACCGGAATGTCCGGCGTAAGGCGCCCGAGCGCCGAGAGCAGCATGGTCTCTACGGTGCGGTCCCAACTCGTCACGGGATCGGACGGACCTTTCCAATCCACCTCTGGACTGGCCGCGGGTTTGGCCTCGGCCTCCTCCCACACCGCGCGCAGCCATTCGCCGGCTTGGCGCACAGCCTGCGCCACCTTGGGCCCAAGACTTTTCGAATGCCGGTTGGATGCCATCATCGGCGCCTCCTCGGGGCTTTCCTTGAGCGTACCACAGGGCGGGACCGAGGGTCGAACGAAGGGGACGGCATGCCCTCCTGTGGGTCTCCCCTCACAACCTTGGTGCCGGTGCAGACCAGATCCTGTGCGGGTCGGTCCCGGGCTGGTATGATGGACATCAGAAGCGGGCAGGTCCGGGCCGGGCCCAGGGCGCGTGGGGGACGCCGCCGACTCGCCCAAGGCCGCCGGGGACGCCGGGTTCGGGCATGCCAATCCACCACCATCGCCTGTCGAGGGAGGCAATTCGGTGAACGAACGGTTTCAAGGGACGAAGGTCCTGTTAGAGGAGTCAGAGATTCCGACCCATTGGTATAACATTCAGGCCGATATGGCCACCTTGCCGCCGCCTCCGCTGAGTCCTGCCACCGGTCAGCCCGTGACGCCGGACGAGCTGGGGCGCATCTTTCCCCCTGGACTGTTGGCCCAGGAGATGACCCGCGAGCGCTGGATCGAGATTCCTCCCGAAGTTCGGCAGGTGTATCAGCTGTGGCGCCCGACCCCGCTCTACCGCGCCCGGCGCTTGGAACAGATCTTGGATACGCCGGCCGAGATCTGGTTCAAGTACGAGGGGGTCAGCCCCGCCGGCAGTCACAAACTCAACACCGCCTTGGCCCAAGCCTATTACAACAAAGAGGCCGGCGTGCGGCGGCTCGTCACCGAGACCGGAGCCGGGCAGTGGGGAAGCGCCTTGGCCATCGCCTCCCAGATGTTTGGCCTGTCCTGCACGGTGTACATGGTCAAGGTGAGTTACCAGCAGAAACCCTACCGCCGCATCCTCATGGAGAGCTACGGCGCCCAAGTCTTTGCCAGCCCTACCGACACCACTCAGGCCGGACGCACGGTGTTGGCCAAGGATCCCGAGTCCCAGGGAAGTCTCGGGATCGCCATCAGCGAGGCGGTGGAAGTCGCGGCCACGCGCCAGGATACCAACTACGCCTTGGGCAGCGTGCTCAACCACGTCTTGCTGCACCAGACGGTGATTGGGCTGGAGGCCAAGCGGCAAATGGAAAAGGTGGACCGTTATCCGGACGTGGTCATTGCCTCTTGCGGAGGCGGTAGCAACTTCGGCGGTATCGCCTTCCCCTTTGTGGCGGACAAGTTGACCCAGGGACGCAAACTCGAGGTGTTGGCGGTAGAACCGGCGGCGTGTCCCACGCTCACCCGTGGCCGTTGGGCCTACGACTACGGCGATACCGTGGGCCTGACGCCCATGTTGCAGATGTACACCTTGGGGCACGACTTCATGCCGCCTTCCATCCACGCCGGGGGCCTTCGGTATCACGGTGACTCCCCGCTGGTCTCCCAACTGTACCACGACGGGGTCATCGGTGCTCGGGCCTACCCCCAGCGCGCGGTGTTTGAGGCGGGACTGACCTTTGCGCGGGCGGAGGGGATCCTGCCTGCACCGGAAAGTGCCCACGCCATCCGGGCGGCCATCGACGTGGCGTTAGAGGCCAAGGCACAGGGCCAGCGCAAGGTGATCCTCTTTAACCTCTCGGGACACGGGCACTTTGACCTCGCGGCCTACGCCGAGTTCTTGGAAGGGCGACTGGCAGACGACACCTTGGACGAAGCCGCGCTGGCGCAACACTTGGCGGCCTTGCCCAACGTCGGCGGCCGGTAGGCGGCGCGCCGCCCCACGCGGGCGGGTCCGCGTGCGGTCCGGTAAGGGGAGCGACGCATGCGGCTGGAATCGATTCCTATCCTGTCGACGCTGGACGGCGACACCTTGGCGCGGGTGGTAGTCCGGCGGCGCTACCGGGCCGGGGAGTGGGTGTTTCGCCAAGGCGAGCCCACCACCGGCCTCTGGGTGGTGCTGGAGGGGCGCCTGGCCATGGAGCGGGTGGGCGCCGGCGGCAACGTGGCCACGGTGGGGCTTTGGGTGGCAGGGGACGTGGTGGGCATCGCGGGGTTGTGGGACGGCTCGGGCTATCCGGCCTCAGCACGGGTGTTGGACACGCCCACCGAGGTGGGGTGGATCGAGCGCCGTACCGTGCTGGACCTCCACGCCCGCGTCCCTGCCTTTGGCCTTGCTATCAGTCGCACCCTGGCGGAGCGGCTGCGGTCGGTGCAAGCGCTGGCCGCCCACCGCCAGGGGCGCCCCTTGGGCCAGCAGTTGGCGGCGATTTTGGTCATGCTACACCGGCGCATGGGGTCCGAGGTCCGCTTGACTCACGAAGACCTGGCCCACATGGTGGGCACCCATCGGGAAACCGTCAGCCGCGTGGTGGCGGAGTTTGTGCGCCAGGGGTGGGTCGAGACCGGCTACGGCGCCATCCGCGTCCGGAACCTCGGGCAGCTGGCCGCATACGCCGGACTGGACGACCGGGATCAGGATTCTTGAACCGGGTTGAGGGCGGGAAGGATGCGGTGTACGGGCCAGGACCACGACCCTAGCCGCAAGGGGTAGCCCAACTCGGTCAGGGCCTCGCGCACGGCAGCCAGATATTGCTGGTAGGCTGGCTGCGAGGACCACAGTTCGAACGACTGCCAGCCGTCTTCCATCGGGCCGTCGACGCACAATCGACGCTCGTCGGTCACTGGCAGCGGACCCAGGCGCCGTTGCACAGTGTCGTACTGTTCTTGGGTCAGCCCTCCGTACCAGGTCAGCAATGCGTACATGCCGCTAGGCCTCCTTCATGGCGATGCGCGACCATGATACCACACCCGAATCGGAGCGCAACCCCGCATGCACCGCACACATTGGCCGCGGGCGGGCTGGCCGACGGGCGCCCCGAGTCGACCTCCCCTGTGGACGGGAGGGAAGAGCGTCCGGGATGCGCGCAGGCGCTCGAGGATGGCCTTCAGCAGACCCTAAGATTCCAGCAATGCCTGGGCAACATTTGCTGGCCACAATGGGCCCGGTGGCCCCGAAGGACCACCTCAGTGCGCAGCCGACAGCGTATGAGCAGCGAAGACACCACGACCATGCAGCGAAGTCGGCACAGGTATGCAGGTCAAAGGAGGGGTCGTTCGGTGGTGTGGCAAGGTGAGCACAGGCGCTGGCGTACCATTGCGGCCCTCGGCGGGGCTGCGTTGATGGGGGCGATGGGGCTTTTGGGATGGACGTGGGCCCCGACCCACACGGCGCCGACGTCTGCGGCGGCTTCCCAGGCAGGCGCCCATCGGGGTCCGTGGTTGGCCGGTCCCGCGGTGCAGACGGCGATCGCGCAGTACCTCGGGATTTCGGTGCAGACGCTGCGGGCGGACCGGCAGCAAGGGGAGTCGCTGGCGGCCATCGTGCAGGGGTTGAACGACCCGAGTCGCACGGTGGCGGGGTTGGAGCAGGCCATCGAGCAGGCGTGGACGGGGGCGATCCAGCAGGCGGTGGCGGCGGGCAAGCTTACGCCAAGCCGCGCCCAGGCGCTGGAGCAGCATCTGCCGCAGATGGCGGCCCACCTCGTCCAGGCAACGCCGGGGATGCGGCGGCCGGGCTGGTTCGGTGGGCCGGCGGTGCAGACGGCGATCGTGCAGTACCTCGGGATTTCGGCGCAGACGCTGCGGGCGGACCGGCAGCAAGGGGAGTCGCTGGCGGCCATCGTGCAGGGGTTGAACGACCCGAGTCGCACGGTGGCGGGGTTGGAGCAGGCCATCGAGCAGGCGTGGACGGGGGCGATCCAGCAGGCGGTGGCGGCGGGCAAGCTTACGCCAAGCCGCGCCCAGGCGCTGGAGCAGCGTCTGCCGCAGATGGCGGCCCACCTCGTCCAGGCAACGCCACATCATCGGCACGCACCGACGGCCTCCGCGCCATAAGCAGGTTTGCGGCGACAAAGCCGGCCGCTCTCTCGTTGACGGGAGCGCGGCCGGCTTTTTATCGTGGTCGGTCCAGGCCCCCTCCGCCGAAAGACGGCGGTTAGGCTGCATACTGCGCGCGGGCGACTAAGAACCGGGGCCTCGTCATAGGGCTGGCGCGTCATCCACATCCAGAAGAGAATCCGCAGCCAGACGTTGGCCCGCGCGCGCAACGCGGCATGATGCCCATGACCCTGCGCCGGGTATTGGCCGTAGTCGTCCGGAGCCCAGGCACTGCCCGACAGGGAGGTGAAGGCCAATAGATGGACGGCCGCGCGAAAATGCTTATCACATGCTCGACGCCTAGGCACGCGTTTGAGTTTCCCGCTTTGGTAATGTACCGGGCTGGTGCCGGCCAAGGCTTGAACGGCCTCTGCCCGTTCCAGCCGGTCCCGATAGGGACCAAAACCCGGCCTGCAGACGAGCGCTCACGGTCACGGCGACCCCCGGCACACCATCCAGAGGTTCAGCATCCGGGCTCGTCAAAAAAGCTCGGCGAGGTGCTCGCGCAACGCCCGCTGCTCCGTCGGCAAGGCTTGCAGTTGGGCCATCAGCGCCCGCACTTCCCCGGTAGGTGTAAGCTGTACGTCGTGACATCCTCCCCCGAATAAATTCGCGGGCATCCTAAACCCCACCCGAGGAGGACATCATCGATGCTCCTGCAGAGTCTCGACCAGAAGCTAGCGTGCGTGCAAGGGAACGGGGTGGCCGGGATCGACGTGGCGGAGGGGTGACATTACGTCCAGCGGTTGCGTGCCGATGGGCGGGCCGCCCGTTCCGGGTGGCCAACAACCGGGAGGGGTCTGCCCAGGTTCTCGCCCAGCGGCCTACTGCGGAGCTCGTCATCGACCTCGAGTCGACGGGCGTCTTCTGGACCAATGGGGACCGCCCAAGGGGCTGCCGGCACGCTACACCAGGAAACGCTAAAGAAATGAGCCAGATCTCCACATTGAGATAGGGGGAGATAGGGGGCGTGGCGGGGACGTCAGGCGTCTTGCGCCGATTCGGAGCGGGCGGGCCGGCCGGCGCGCATCTCCGCCAGGCCCACCGCCACCAACATCAGGGCCAGGTGGATGAGTCCGTCGTACGGGCCTCCGCTGATCCGCAGGGCCAGCCCAAAGCCCGCCCCGATCACGGCGAGAGTCAGGGCAATCCATAGCCGTCGGGCGGCGTGGGCCTCGGCCCGAGCTGCCAGGCGGGCGATGCCGACCAATACTGCCACGCCGGCGGCGATGTGCACCGCGAGAACGGTCGGCGAAAAGGGAAACCATCCTGTAAGGTCGCCGAGCCCCAGTAACAGGGCCACCACCAGTCCCGCCCGCATCAAAGCCTTGGCCCATGCCGGGCCCCCGTTTGCCGCTGCCACCAAACCCCCTCCTTTGTCTTTTGCCGGCATGGCAGACGCGAGGGGTTCCCCTCGCGACCCCAGAGTCCCTCTTCGGCCTCTACTGTAGCACACCACCGGGGCATCCCCTAGATCGTGTACAATCTTGCCAAAACCCCGCCCCTGGCACCGGCGGGGCACGAGAGAGGTGAGCCGAGGTGGCCCAAGGACCACAACCCGGGGACGATTACCGCCCGGGTCTTGAGGGGGTGGTGGCCGTGGAGACGGCCATTTCCTTCCTCGACGTGGAACAGGAATCGATCGTGATCCGTGGCTACGACCTGATGGAACTGGCGCGCAGCCGAAGCTACCCGGAGGTGGCGTACCTCATTCTCTACGGCCGGTTGCCGGGGCCTCGCGAGCGCGAGGATTTCGACCGTCGCCTGGCCCAGCACTACGGGGTGTCGCCGGCCGTCCGGCGGGTGATGGAGGCGCTGCCCCCGACCTTGCACGGGATGGACGCTCTGCGCACGGCGCTGTCGGCTATGGCGGCCGACGACGCCGCTCTCGCCGACCTTTCTCCTGAGGCCAACCTGGAGCGAGCCGTGGCGCTCTTGGGGGCCATTCCCACCGTAGTGGCCAACAGCTTTCGGCTTAAGGCGGGGCTCGGTTGGCGCGAGCCCGATCCGGCGTTGGGCTATGTGGCCAATTTCCTGCAACTCATTCGCGGACGGGCGGCCGATAGTTTGGAAATCCGCGCCTTCGACCAGCTCCTGACGGCGTACAGTGAGCACGAAATGCCAAACTCCACGTTTGCTGCCCGGGTCATCGCCTCGACCCTCTCCGACATGTATGGAGCCTTGGTGGGAGCCGTGGCCTCACTTAAAGGGCCGCTGCACGGGGGGGCTAACGAAGCCGTCATGCGGATGCTCTTGGAAGTGGGCCAACCGGAGCGAATGGAGCCGTACCTCATGGAAAGGCTGGCGCGCCGAGAGCGCATCATGGGGTTTGGCCATCGGGTCTACATGCATCGCCCTGATCCCCGAGCGCTTTTGATGAAGGAGCTTTTGCGCGAGTTGGTGGCGGCCAAGGGGCAGGCGGAACTCTACACCCTGTGCGACATCGGGGAGGCAGTCATGCGTCGCGAAAAGGGGCTTTACCCCAACCTCGACTATTACGCGGCGCCGGTATACTACCTCCTCGACATCCCCATCGAACTGTACACCCCCATCTTTTTTGCCGCCCGCACGGCCGGCTTGGCGGCACACGTGATAGAGCAGCAGGCCCACAACCGGCTGTTTCGACCGCGGGTACGCTACCTCGGACCACGGGGGTTACACGCATGACGGCGCCAGGAGCCGCTGACGAGCTGCTTTCGGCGTTGGCCGATTACGTGACCGGAGAGCTGGTGGCCAGCGCCGAGGCGTATGACACGGCCCGCTGGGTGCTGCTCGACACGTTGGGTTGCGGCATCTTGGCCCTGCGCCATCCGGAGTGCTTGAAGCTGTTAGGGCCGACGGTGCCTGGGGTGTTGGTCAGCGGGGGTGCCCGCGTACCTGGGACGGCCTTCGTCCTGGATCCGGTGACCGCCGCGTTTAATATCGGGGCAGCCAACCGCTGGTTGGACTTCAACGACACCTGGCTGGCGGCGGAATGGGGACATCCCTCGGATAACCTCGCGGCGCTGTTGGCCGTGGCGGATTGGCTGGCGCAGCGGGACGGGCAACGCCCGACGGTGGGCGATCTGTTGCGGGCCATGATCCAGGCCCACGAGATCCAAGGGGTGTTGGCACTCAACACCGCTTTCAATCGGGTGGGGCTCGACCACGTCATCTTGGTCCGCATTGCCTCCACGGCCGTGGCGACCCGGCTTTTAGGGGGAGACCACGCGGCGGTGATTCAAGCCGTTTCCAACGCCTTTCTCGACAATGGGCCACTCCGGACCTACCGCCACGGGGCCCATACGGGCTGGCGCAAGTCCTGGGCGGCAGGCGATGCCGCCGCCCGCGCGGTGCAGCTGGCGCTGTGGACGTTGCGCGGAGAACAAGGCTATCCCCATGCGCTGAGCGACCCCGAGTGGGGATTCTACCACGTGGTCCTGCGCGACTGCCCCATGCGCTTGGAACGGCCACTCGGCTGCTACGTGATGGAAAACGTGCTGTTCAAAGTCGCCTATCCGGCAGAGTTCCACGGCCAGACGGCCGTGGAGGCGGCCATCCGGCTGGCTCCGGCCGTGGCCGGCCGCCTTTCCGAGGTGGCTGAGGTTCGCATCCGCACGCAGGAGTCGGCTCGGCGGATCATCGACAAGCGCGGGCCCCTGCGCAATCCCGCCGACCGCGACCACTGCCTGCAATACATGGTCGCGGTGGCTTTGCTCGACGGGCGCCTGGATGCCGACAGCTACAGCGACGAGCGTGCCGCCGATCCGCGAATCGATTGGTTGCGCGAGCGCACGGTGGTCGAGGAAGACCCTCGCTACAGTCGCGACTACCTGGATCCCGCAAAGCGATCCATTGCCAACGCCGTCCAGGTGCGGTTTTTAGACGGAAGCGCCACCGAGGCGGTCGAGGTGGAGTACCCTCTCGGTCACCGCCGTCGGCGCCAGGAGGCGCGCCCGCTCTTGCTGGAGAAGCTTCGGCGCAACCTGGCTACCCGGTTTACGGCCGACCGGGTCGAGGCCATCGTCAAGACGGGCCTCGACTTGGAGCGGTTGACGACCATGCCCGTCCATCGCTTCATGGACCTGTGGACGCTGCCGTAAAGGTCGGCAAGGAGGGGAAGGGCAAGATGATGTGGGAGGAGCCGATTCCGACCCAGCCGGAGTTGGCCGCGCGCTTTCGCGCCTTGGTGGAACAGGGGCGGCCGCTGGTCCTGCCCGGAGCCCACGATGGGTTGGCTGCCCTCCTCGCGCGGCGGGCAGGGTTTGAAGCCCTCTATCTGTCAGGGGCGGCCTTTACGGCCAGTCTCGGCCTTCCCGACTTGGGATTGGTGGCCGGGGAGGAGACGGCGCGGCGGGCGCAAGAGATCGTGGCCGCCGCTGGCCTGCCGCTCTTGGTCGACGTCGACACCGGGTTTGGCGGGCCCATCAACGTCGTGCGCACCGGTCGCCAAATGGTGGCGGCGGGCGTCGCGGCCGTGCAGGTGGAGGACCAGGAGCTTCCAAAAAAGTGCGGGCACTTAAGCGGCAAGCGGCTGGTCTCGGCGCGGGAGATGGCCCAGAAGATCGAGGCCTTGCGGCGTACCGCGCCGAGCCTGGTGGTGGTGGCCCGCACCGATGCCGCTGCAGTGGAGGGCATCGAAGGGGCCATTGCGCGGGCCCGGATCTATCGGGCGGCTGGCGCCGAGATCCTGTTTCCTGAGGCGTTGACCAGCGAGGGGGAGTTTCGGAGGTTTGCCGAGGCCGTCGGCGGCCCGCTATTGGCCAACATGACCGAATTCGGGCGCACCCCCTACCTCACGGCGGCCCGGCTCTTCGAACTCGGCTATCAGGTGGTGCTGTTTCCGGTCACGGCCCTGCGGGTAGCGGCGCGCGCCATGGAGGAGGCGTATCGCACGCTGCGCGAAGCGGGCACGCAACGCGCGCTGTTGAGTCGCATGCAAACGCGAAAAGAACTGTACGAGATCATCGGGTACTTTGACTACGAGGCGCTCGACGAGCGGTTGGCCCGTTCGGAGCTGCCGGAGGTGGGGGAGGGGGCCACGGAGTCCTGAAGGCCCCCACCGGATGCGGCGCGATGCCTCGCCGATGAGAAAGGACCGACCGTGATGACGCTACACTACCTGATCCGTCCTGCCCCCAGTCCCGATGCCGATGGCGGCACCCTGCTGTTGTTGCACGGGCGAGGCGCAGACGAGTACGACCTCATGCCTCTGGCGGAAGGCTTGCCGGAATGGCTGACGGTGGTTACGGTGCGAGCGCCCCGCGCGTTACACCCCGGCTACCAGTGGTACGAGATGGAAGCGCTGGGGGTGCCGGAAGCGAGCAGTTTCGCGGCCGCCTTAGCGTACGTGGCGGAGGCGTGGCACCGTCTGGCGGAGCATGGGCCGGCGCTCGCGCGCCCCTGGTTTTTAGGCGGCTTCAGTCAGGGGGCCCTGATGGCGGTAGCTGCGGCCATGGGACAGACGGGAGTCGATCCGGCCGGAGTGGTGGCACTGAGTGGGTACCTCCCCGACACGGTGCCGGCGCGCCGGGCTCTGACAGGACTGCCGATTTTTTGGGGGCACGGGCTCAATGACCCTGTGCTGCCTTTCGCGTGGGGGGAACAGGCCGCGCGCCGCCTGAAGGAACTCGGCGCGGCGGTGGAGTTTCGATCCTATGCCGCGGCACACGCCGTGACTGCCGAGGAGGTGCGCGACCTTCGCGCGTGGCTGGAACGGGTGCGGGCCAAGCGGTAACTCCGCCCCGGCCTGGCTGGGGGCGAGGGTGCACCCGGCCGGGCCGCGTGGGAGGCGGTTACGCCTCCCCCTCGGTTTGGCGGCGGTAGTACCGGCGCAGAATCTCGGCCACTTCCGGGCGGATCAAGGTGGGGGGCAGGTCGCCTCCTTGGGCCAACGTGGCCCGGACTCGCGTCCCCGAGAGCACCTCGCGGTCTTCTGAGGAATGGGGACAGGTGCGCTCGGAGGCCATGCCTTGACAGCGGTGACAGTAAAAGGCGGCCGGGGCAGGAATGACCTCAATCCCCAATTCTGCGGGCGAAAAGCGGGCCAAGGCCTGATGGGCCGCGTCCGGCGGGTAGAAGTGGCCTACTCCCGCGTGGTCGCGGCCTACGATGAAATGGGTAAAGCCGTAGTTGCGCCGGGTGACGGCGTGGAACACCGCCTCGCGCGGCCCTGCGTAGCGCATCGCTACGGGATAACCGCTCAACAGCACGCGCTCTCGGGGGTAATAGCCAGCCAGCAGGGTGCGGTACGTCTCCCAGCGCACGGCGACCGGCACGTCGTCGGCTTTGGTGGCTCCGATCAAGGGATGGAGGCACAGTCCGTCGACCCACTCCAGCACCGTCTTATGCAGGTATTCGTGCGCGCGGTGCAACGGGTTCCGGGTCTGGAAAGCCGCGACCTTGCGCCACCCGAGCTCGAGAAGGCAGGCGCGCAGGGCGGCGGGGGTGAGAACCGGTTCTACGGGGTAGGCCGGGGGCTCGAGCAGCGTGACGGTGCCGGCCACCCGAATGGGGCTGTCCTCTAATACCCGGGCCACGCCGGGGTGCCGGCGGTCTTGGGTCCCGTAGACGGCTTTGGCCTCCTCCTCGGGATCGAGCCAATAGAGGTCTTCGACGTGCAGCGCCGCCACCAGCTGCCCGCGAAACGTCAGCCCGGCCAGGGGCGAGCGGATCAGGCGCTGGGTATCTCCGCGCACGGGGAGCGTGATGGGGAGCGGGAAGACGCGGCCGTCGGAAAGACGCCAGCTCTCGAGCACTGCGCGCACCTCGGTGCGGCTCATGAACCCTTCGAGCGGCGCCATCACCCCTGTGGCCAGAGCTACGGTGTCCCAATAGCGGATAGCGTCCAACGGGATGGCAGGCGCTTGGCGCAGGCGAGCCTTGAGGGGCTCCGCAAACAGGTCCCCGATCCGGCGCTCGCCGAGGGCGTAACCCCTTACTGGTGTAGCCCGCATTCGGTCTTCACCTGCCCTCGCCAACGCCCTGCCCGCGGGTCTTCGCCGGTTGCCACGGCAGTGGTGCAAGGCAGACAGCCGATGCTGGGATACCCAGAGTGGTGGAGGGGGTTGTGCGGCACGGCGTGCTGTTGTAGGTAGGCCAAGACGGCTTCCCAGCTCCAGTCTACCAGCGGATTGACCTTCCACAGGCCGAAGCGGCTATCCCATTCCAGTACCCGGGCCTTGCGCCGGGCGGGAGTCTGGGCCCGGCGGATGCCGGTCATCCAGGCCGCTTTGCCGCGGAGATGGCGCTGGAGGGGCTCGACCTTTCGCAACCGGCAGCACGTATCGGGATCGCGTTCCCACAGCGAAGGGCCAAAATTCCGCGCCTGGTCGACCAGGGTCAGCTCTGGGGCCACGCGGGTGGCTGGCCATTGGTAATGGCGCTCAACTTGGCGAATCAGGTCGTAGGTTTCGGGGAACAAAAGGCCGGTGTCGAGGTAAAACAGGTTGGGCCGGGGCCGATGCGGCGCCGCTAAGTCGATCAGCACCATGTCCTCGGCGCCGAAGCTGGAGGCCAGCGCCAAGTGGGAGCCGAAGGCGGCGATGGCCCAGGCCACCACCGCGTCGGCCGGCCACCCCTCCAGCCCTTCCGGCTGCGCATCCAAGTGGGGCGGAATCTCGGGCCAAGACACGCGTTCATCCCTCCCTTGGGGCTTTGGGCGTCACCTCCTTACCGTATGCCGACCCCGCACCGGGGGTGCCGGCTTGAAGCTGGGCAAACCCCCAGTTCAGTAAGGCCTCGGCATCCCGATAGACGGGAGGAAAGCCGTGCCGCCCGCGCATCAACACCCCGAGGAGGGTGACGCGGTGGCCGCCGACTGTGCGGGTGGCGGCGAAGACGACATCGAACCCTGCGGCGTTGGTCCATCCCGTCTTCAGCCCGATGACGCTGGGGTCGCGAAACAACAAGCCGTTGAGGTTATACACGCGAGGATTGTCGGGCAGGGAGGCGACCTTGGTGGCCACGATGGTCCGGAACAGAGGGGATTGCATGTCCTGCTCGGCGATGACCGCAAGGTCCCAGGCTGTCCCGCGCGAGTTGGGCGAAAGCCCGTCCGGGTCCGCGAAGTGGGTTCCAGTCAGCCCCCATTGCTGAGCCGTGGCGTTCATGGCCCGCACGAAGGCGGCGGTGCTGCCGGCATCGGCCTCGGCCAGCGCTACCGCCGCGTCGTTGGCCGACGCCATGAGCAGCCCGTACAAAAGCTGGCGGACGGTAAAGGTCAGGCCAGGCCGCATGTCTATCGCTGACCCGCCGGTTCCCGCTGCTTTAGGGGAGATGGTGACCGTCTGGGCGGGGTCAAGATGGTGCAGGACGAGATAGGCCGTCATCAACTTGGTGGTCGAGGCCAAAGGATACGGATGGTGGGGAGCCTTTGCCCACAACAGGCGATGGTCGTTGAGGTCCCACAGGACCCCGGACGCCTCTTGCACGGCGAACGGGGGATTAGGCAAGGGGGTGGACGGCGGCCGGACCCAAAGCGGGCGCAAGGCGGCTTCATGCACCGGCCGGGAGGCGGCGGCGTTTCCCGGATGAAGCTCCCCTAAAACCCACAGCGCGGCTACGGCCAGCACGATCATCAGCGCCCAGCGTCGGGCCCGGATGCGCCGTCGGACAGGCGTCGGGCGAGGAACGGCGCGCATGCGGTACAATCCGTTGTCCCCCTACCGTGCGGGGCAAAATCGCCCCCATTCGACAATCGCTCTTCCCGCATCATACCAGATGGCGGACAAAATGGGAGCTAATCGGCGCGGCCGGCATCGGGGACCGAAGCGGTGTCCAGGTAGCGCCGCCACCAACTCGGGTTGGCTTCGATGAAGGCGTTCAGGGCGTTGAGCCGGGCCAAGGTGGCCGGGCCCACAAAATGTTCCATGCCTTCCACATCGCGCCACACCGCCGCCTCGTCGGTCACGCCGAGGTTGCGCAGAAACCGCTCCACGATGCGGTGGCGCTGGACCAAGAGGCCGCCTTGCTCTAGGCCCTTGGCCGTCAGAGTCAGCCCTCGATACCGCTCCACTTCCAGAAGTCCATCTTGGTTCAGGCGGCGGATCATCTTGCTCACCGAGGGCAAGCTGATCTGCAGCGCCTCCGCGATGTCGCGCACGCGGGCGTATCCCTTTTCCTGGACCAGGCGGCAGATGACCTCGAGGTAGTCCTCTTGACTCGGTGTGGCCACGGCAATCACCCGTCCTCACCATATGACCAGGCCGGTCAACTTTTTGACCCCGAACCTCACGGCCGGCGACGGATTTTGCCCGGCGCCGGCGCCGCGCTCGGCTCGCATCGCCCGGCGTCAGCGCAACGCCTCATGGGGATCTTGACAAGACTCTTCGGGGTGGGCGCCGGCCTCCAATTGTAGGGTGACGTGTTCGATGTGAAAACGGCGGCTCAGCATCGACGCCAAGCGGTCGAGGAGGGGCTGGCCTGCACTGAGGGGGATGTCGTTCAAGCGGATGTGCGCCGACAGAGCGTTGTGGTCCGGAGCCAATGCCCAAATGTGCAGGTGATGGACTTCTAACACGGCGTCGTCTTCGAGAAGGGCTTGGCGGACAGCCTCCCACTCCACTCCGGCTGGGGTGCCTTCCATCAAAATGTGCACGCTTTCGCGGGCGATGGCGATGCCCATCCATCCCACCCAGGCCGCGATGGCGGCGCCGGTCACCGCGTCCCAGCCAGGCCACCTGGTCCAGGCCAACAGTCCCGCCGCCAGTAGCACCGCCAGCGACGCCATGCCGTCGCCGAGCGCATGCCAAAACACGGAGCGGCGGTTGAGGTCGCCGCTGGCGTGGGGCACTGTGAGGAGCGCCGTCGCCAGGTTGGCCCCAAGGCCAACCATGGCCAGTCCTCCGACAGGGCCGGCCGCTACCGGATGGGGGTGCCAAAGTTCTGCCACCGATTCGCCGCCGAGTCCTGCCGCCATGGCCAAAAGGATGAGGGCGTTGACCAAGGCCGCGAGCGTTCCGCTGCGGCCAAAGCCGTAGGTGTGGCGCGCAGTGGGGGGCGCCGATTCGAGGCGGGCGGCCCAGAAAGCCAACGCCAGTCCCCCGATGTCTCCCCCAAGGTGAGCGGCATTGGCCAGCACGGCCAGGCTACCGGTGCCAAGGCCGCCGGCGATTTCCACGCCCAGGACCGCGAGGTTGAGGAGCGCCGCGAAGCCCAGCCGCGAGGCGGAGGGACCTCGACCTTCCAAGGTGTGGTGGGGGGCCATGGAGCGCCTCCTTTCCCGGCGGCGACGGGGTTGCGACCTCATTATATCCCCCAACCTGAGTGGCGGCACTGCAGGGTGGTTCGCTGGGGGACAGGGGCATGGTATAATTACCGGTGCCAATGGAAGGGGTAGGGAAGGCACGGCGCGGGAACCGGTACGGGCGGGTGCCGGGCAGTCTCCAGTCCGGTGGGGGGACAAGGCCCGGAGCCTCTAAAACCGGGGGCGTCACCGCGTCCGACGTTCGAGGGGGGACCTTGTGAAAGTATTGGTTTTAGGTGGTGACGGGTACCTCGGCTGGCCCACTGCCATGTACTTGTCCGACCGGGGATTTGAAGTGGCAGTGGTCGATAACTTCGTGCGGCGCCTGTACGATGCCGAGCTTGGCGTAGAGAGCTTGGTCCCGATCGCCACCTTGCATCGCCGCGTGCAGACCTGGAAGGCCGTGAGCGGACGGGAGATCGGCCTGTACGTAGGAGACCTGCGCGATGCCGAATTCATCTATCGGGTCATCGGGGAATTTCGTCCTCAGGCAGTGGTCCACTTCGCCGAGCAGCGTTCGGCGCCGTATTCGATGATCGACCGGGCCCACGCCGTCTACACCCAGGTCAACAACGTGGTGGGCACGTTGAATGTGATTTACGCCATCGCTGAAATCGATCCCGACATCCATCTGGTGAAACTGGGATCGATGGGGGAATACGGCACTCCGAACATCGACATCGAGGAGGGCTTCATCGAAATCGAGCACCGCGGTCGCCGCGACGTGCTGCCGTTTCCCAAACAGCCGGGTTCCTTTTACCACCTCTCGAAGGTGCACGACAGCCACAATATCCACTTTGCGTGCAAGAACTTTGGCCTGCGCTCCACGGACCTCAATCAAGGGGTGGTCTACGGCGTAGAGACGGAGCAATCCGTGCGACACCCGGACTTGGCCACTCGGCTCGATTATGACGCCGTCTTTGGCACCGTGCTCAACCGATTTTGCATCCAGGCCGTGCTGGGGCACCCCATCACGGTGTACGGCCAAGGCACCCAGATCCGCGGCTTTCTCGATATCCGGGACACCGTTCGCTGCATCGAGATCGCCATCGTCAACCCGCCGGAACGGGGCGAGTACCGGGTGTTTAACCAGTTCACGGAGGAGTTCTCCATCAACCAATTGGCTGAACTGGTGAGCCGGACCTGGCCGGGTCCGTCGCGGGTGGAGTATGTCGAAAATCCTCGCACCGAGGCTCTGTCTCACTATTACCACGCCCGGCACACCAAATTGGTGGAGCTCGGGCTGGTGCCGCACAAGTTGTCTGAGACCCTCATCCAGTCGCTGTTTCAGGTCATCGAACGCTACCGCGACCGAGTGAACTGGGATGCCATTCGGCCCACGGTGGACTGGCGCAAGACGCGCAACCCGGGCGCTACCGGGGCGAGTTTCCTCGAAAAGGTCTAGACCTCCAGGATTCCCGTAAGACGCTGCAAGACGGCCAAGACCGCCTCGGGGTCGGGATATTGGCGGGGCTCGTGCACCGCGATGTGGCGCACGACGCCCGCCTTGTCGACGACTACCACGGCCCGTTCGGCAAAGCCCTCGGGGTTAAGAAGGCCATAGCGGGCCGTCACCTGGCCATGGGGCCAGAAGTCTGACAACAAGGGGTAGTCGAGCCCTCCGAGCGATTCGGCCCACGCGGTGTTGCAGGGGACGGAGTCGACGCTGATGCCCAGCACCTGGGCTTCGAGCCGGTCGAACGCAGGCAGTGCCCGCTGGTAGGCCGGCATTTCTTGGCTTCAGACCGGCGTGAAGGCCAGCGGGTAAAAGAGCAGCACCACGTGGCGGCGTCGGCGGTAATCCGACAGGCGGATGACTAAGCGGTCGCGCGTCGGCAATTCAAAATCCGGCGCGGGGTCACCGACGCGCAGCGTCGAGGTGGCATCTCTGGCCATCCTGGGCACTTCCTTTCGTCTCGTCTCGGAACATCGGCCACCGTCGGGCGGCCGGACCGGTCCCGCCCGTATGGTACCATATTGGTAACCAGGCCATGGAGGGGACGCCAGCGGTGGGGTGGGCGCTTGCGGTTGCGGTGTTGGCGGCAGGATGGTTCGGCCTTAGGGCGTGGGGCCAAATCCGCCCGGCACCGATGCCGGCCCGGTGGGAGCGGCTGTTTCTCAACAATCCCGTGCGGCGCCGGTGGTTTGGCCCCCGTCAGCTGCTAGCGGCCTTCGGACCGTTGACGGGCTTGTCGGTGGCCGAAATCGGGGTCGGGACCGGGGTCATCCTCGAAGCCCTGGCGCAGGCGGTAGGGCCTTCTGGCAAGGTGTGGGGAGTGGACGTGCAGCCGGCGGCGGTAGCCGAGACAGGGCGCCGGCTGACCGCCCGGGGGCTTTCGGCGTCCCTCGCGGTAGCAGACGCCACCCAATTGCCCTGGGCGGATCGGTCGATGGACCGGGTGGCGATGGTGGCCGTCTTCGGCGAGATCCCGCCTGCGCAAAGGGCCCAGGCTTTGGCCGAGGTGCGCCGGGTGCTGGCACCTTCTGGCCGCCTGGGCATCACCGAGTTTTGGCCCGACCCCCATTATCAGCCGCCGAGTCGCCTCCTGCCCCAGCTCCGGAGCCTAGGATGGCGGATCTTGGCGGTCCGGCAAAGCCCGCTCATTTACACGGTGGTGGCGGAGCCGATGGATTGACAGGGGCCGAGGGCGCAGGTACCATCTGTACCGAAGTACAATCGTGTTGACAACGGGTTAAGACGGGCGTTTGTGGGGTCGGGTGTGAGCGCTCGGTCGCCAGAAACGGAGGAACGGGGCAGTGTGGCAGTGGTTGCTTCCGGACCTGAACGAGGCCTTTATGTTGTCCAGCGCAGCGGCCGTCGCTGCGGGCTGGTACTGCATTCGGCACCGGCTGGTGGCCGTGCATCGGCGGTTGATGCTCACCGGGTCGGTGTTGGGGGCGCTGTTCTTCGTCAGCTATGTGGTAAAAACGCTGACCATCGGGGATACCAGTTTTGGCGGCCCGGCCCATTGGCTACCGTGGTATCTGGGATTTTTGCAGGTCCATGTGCTGTTGGCGACGGCGGCGGGCGTTTTGGGGGTGCTCACCTTGCGGTGGGCGCTTAGGGCCAACTTCGGTCGGCACCGGCGGGTAGCGCCGTGGACGGCGACCATGTGGTTCGTGGCGGCCGGCACCGGATTGGTGGTGTTTTTGCTCCTGTATGTGGTCTTTCCCCCGGGGAGTACCGGATCCGTGGCCCACGCCCTCTTTTAAGCAGGCTCTCTACTAAGGAGGCTCTGGTCCAGGGGACAAAGGGTACGGCGTGGGGCGGGCAGGCCTCAGGAGAAAGGAGGCGCCCTGGTGAAACGAGAGGCGGCGCGGGGCTCCAAGGCGGCGCCGGTTCCGTGGGGGACGATCGGGGTGTACCTGGTCGGGGTGTTCATCGGCGCGCTGGACAACAACGTGGTGGGGCCGGTTTTCCCTCTGTTGATGCGGGGGTTCGGGGTATCCTTGGCGTGGGTGGGGTGGACGGTGTCCGCCTACACGGTGGCCTATGTCGCCAGCACCGTATTGGCCGGGGCGATGGGCGACCGCTGGGGGCACCAGCGCCTGTTTCGCTGGGGCGTAACGGCCTTCGGCGCCGCCTCGCTGCTCGCGGCCCTCTCGCGAGTCTACTGGCTCTTCATCGTCGCCCGTCTGATCCAGGGGGCAGGGGCCGGTGCGGTCTATCCCAACGCCCAAGCCGAGGCGTTGCGCCACTTCCCCCGCGAAAAACAGGGGACGGCCCTGGGGCTGTTCGGGGCTGTCTTCGGGCTTGCGGCCATCCTGGGGCCGGTCGTGGGCGGCGCCTTGGGCCAGTACCTCGGGTGGCCGGCGGTGTTTTGGGTCAATGTGCCGGTTGTGCTGGTGACGTTGGCTCTGGCTCGGCGCCTGCCGCCGGCCCGGGTGGAGATCCGCCCCTTGCCGGACCTAGCCGGCGGTCTGGCGTTCTCCGGCCTCATCGCCGGGGCGCTTCTCGCGTTCATGGACAGCGGAGCCGCGCGCTGGGCGTGGCTTGGGGCGGCCGTGGTCTTGGCGGCCGGGTTTGTCTGGCGACAGCGGCGGGCCCTGGAGCCCTTTTTGGAAACTGCACCCTTGGCCAACGGCGCCGGGGTGGCGCTGATGGTGGGTGCGGCCTTGATTGGGTTTGACATGGCATCGGCGGTGTTCGTGCCGACCTTGGGGCAGCGCGAACTCGGGTTTACCGTGCTGCAATCGGGCCTGTCGCTGTTGCCGGCGGCCTTAAGCGGCGCCGTCCTGTCCGGCGTAGGCGGCGTCTTGGTCGACCGCCTGGGGCCGCGGCCGGTCTTGGTGGTGGGGCTGTTGGCGGCGGCGGTGGGCGGGGTCTTGCTTGCGGCTCCACATCTTGACACCGGTCGCTTTCTTTTGGCCATGGCCGTGATGGGAATGGGTACGGCGTTCACGATGGGCGCCCCCCTCAACCGCATCGGGGTGGCCCTCTTTCGCGAGGACCAGGCCGGGCAGGCGTTGGCCCTGATGGCACTGTTTCGCTCGGTGGGCTTGGCGGCAGGTCCCGTCCTTCTTACCCTAGCGGCGGCCGGGCGCGGATTCTCCGGCATGTTTGGGGCCGTGGCGGCGGCTTCGGCGGTGGGAGCGGTGCTGTTCGCAGCGGTACCGATGGGAGGTGGCGACCGCTCCCAGGGCCGCCGAGGGGAAGGCCCGGCGGCGCTTGGTTGACAGGGCGCTGTCGCCAACGATAGAATTCAACTGCTGTTTTCTGATATTCTACTGAGGTTTCAGAACCGACGCGCGGGAAGGGGATGGGGGTCGAAAGACGCTGGACCCCGGAAGGCCGCGCTCGCGCCGCGGCATCTGGCACAGGCAGCGGCCAAGCCGGTGCGAGGGTCGCCGCGCGGCGGAGCGTCCGCAAATCGGAATTGGGGGCGAAATTCGGGTGGCATCGCATCGCGCGCGAAGGATTCGGCGCATCGCACCGTGGGCGGCGGTGATGGCCGCGGCCCTAAGCGGTTGCGGGTTGGTCAGCGCTCCGCAATCGATGTTGAACCCCGCCGGGCCGGTGGCCCGAGACCAGCTGAACCTCATCTACTCCAGCATGTGGGTGATGGTGCTGGTGTTCGTGGTCGTGGCGGGAGCGCTCTTGGTGATTCTCCTGCGGTTTCGGTGGAAAGGGCAAAAAGAGTTGCCTCCGCAATGGGAGGGCAGCACCCGCCTCGAGCTGTTGTGGACCATCGTCCCCTTCATCTTGTTAGCCCTGTTGGCTGTGGGCACCGTCCGCGACTCCTTTGTCCTGGCGGCGCCGTCGGGGAAGAACGTGCTACGCGTCAACGTGGTTGGCCACCAGTACTGGTGGGCCTTTTCCTATCCCGGCACCAACATCGTGACCGCCAACGAACTGCACATCCCGGTGGGCCAAAAAGTGGAGCTGGTACTGACCTCGGCCGACGTCATCCACGCCTTCTGGGTGCCGCGCCTGGGCGGCAAGACGGCACTGGTGCCGGGGCGGACCAACATCATGTGGATTGAGGCCAGCCAACCGGGGCTGTACCGAGGCCAGTGCGCCGAGTTCTGCGGGACGGGACACGCAGACATGCGCCTTTTGGTGGACGCCCAGACTCCGGCCAAGTTTGCCCAGTGGGAGCAGGAGATGGAGCACCCTGTGGTGCAGCCAACTACGGCCCTGGCCAAAGAGGGCGAGCAGCTGTTCGCCACCGAAAGCTGCAGTAGCTGCCACACCATCGGCGGCACGCGCTACGCCGGGGTGGTGGGGCCCAATCTGACCAACTTGGCCCAGCGCCCCATGATCGCCGGCAACCTTTTGCCCAATACGCCCCAGAATTTGGCCGCCTGGTTGAAAGATCCGCAGGCAGTCAAGCCCGGGGCCTTGATGCCCAACCTGCACCTGTCGCCGGACAAGATCAAGGCCTTGGTCGCCTTCCTGGAGAGCTTGAAGACACCGGCTCCGACCGGTTCCGTGTAGGGTTCAGACGACTAAAGGAGGCAGTCTGATGGCAACGCATTCGGAGCGGGTCTGGCACGGCGGGCACGCGCCATCCGCAGTGGCCGAAGAGCCGCGCGGCTTGTGGAGCTGGCTCACGACGGTCGACCACAAGCGCATCGGCCAGATGTACATGGGGGCGGGGTTGTTCTTCTTCCTCCTGGCCGGCATCGAGGCCTTCCTCATCCGGCTGCAACTGGCTCGACCGGACAACCACGTCGTCAGCGCCGCGCTATTCAACCAGCTCTTCACCATGCACGGCGTGACCATGGTGTTTCTGGCCGGCATGCCGCTTTTGATCGGGTTCATCAACCTGGTGGTGCCGATTCAGATCGGGGCGCGGGACGTGGCCTTCCCGCGATTGAACGCGCTGAGCCTGTGGCTGTTCATCGGCGGGGGGCTGATGCTCTACACCTCCTGGTTTTTCGGGGGGGCACCAGACGCCGGGTGGTTCAACTACGTGCCCATCTCGGGGATCCAGTACAGTCCG
The DNA here is from genome assembly GCA_023511625.1 of Bacillota bacterium. GTDB lineage: Bacteria > Bacillota > Sulfobacillia > Sulfobacillales > Sulfobacillaceae > JAIMAE01. The sequence goes on from JAIMBD010000011.1 coordinate 22,164, forward strand.
GGACCGGGGGTCGACTTCTACGACATCGGGTTGCAGATCTCCGGCATCGGCACCCTGATGACCGGCATCAATTTCCTTACCACCATCATCAACCTGCGGGCTCCGGGGATGAGCTGGTTGCGGCTGCCGATGTTTGTGTGGGCGACCTTTGTGACTTCGTTGCTGATCGTGTTCGCCTTCCCGCCGTTGACCGTCGACCTGTTCCTGCAGACTTTCGACCGCCTCTTCGGCGCGCACTTCTTCTCGGTGGCCGCCGGCGGCAGCCCGCTGTTGTGGGCCAACTTGTTCTGGGTGTTTGGGCATCCGGAGGTCTACATCCTGATCATGCCGGCCTTCGGCATCATTTCCGAAGTGGTGCCGGTGATGTCCCGCCGGCCGCTATTCGGCTACACCACCATGGTGTTGTCGGTCATGGCCATCGGGTTCCTCTCCTTTATGGTCTGGGTGCACCACATGTTCGACCTCGGGTACGGCCCTTGGGTCAACTCCATCTTCGCCTTAAGTTCGATGCTGATCGCCGTGCCTACTGGGGTAAAGATCTTCAACTGGCTGACCACCATGTGGGGCGGTCAGGTGCGGATGAACACCGCCATGCACTGGGTCATGGGATTCCTCATCACCTTCGTCATCGGGGGGATGAGCGGAGTGATGCTGGCGCTGGCCCCTGCCGACCTGCAGTTCAACAACTCCTATTTCGTGGTGGCGCACTTCCACTACGTCCTCATCGGAGGCACCCTGTTTGCCATATTCGCCGGCATGTACTATTGGTTTCCCAAGTACACCGGGCGCTTTCTCAACGAGACGTTGGGCAAATGGCAGTTCTGGCTGGTATTCATTGGGTTCAACGTCACCTTCTTCCCCATGCATTTTTTGGGGCTGATGGGGATGCCGCGCCGCATCTACACCTACGCGCCGCATCTTGGGTTGACGTTCTGGAACAGCGTCTCTACCGACGGCGTGTTCATTCTCTCGGCGGGCATGGTGATCGGCGCCATCAACGTGCTGTGGTCGTACGGGCACGGCCAGCTCGCGTCGGCGGACCCGTGGGACGGCCGCACGCTCGAGTGGGCGATTCCTTCGCCGCCGCCGGCGTATAACTTTGCCTACATCCCACAGGTCCGGGGACTCGACGCCTGGTGGGTGGAGAAGCGCTACGGCAACGGCCGGATGTTGCCGGCCCCCGAGGCGCATCACGGTCCGCCCGGCACCATTCACATGCCGACGTCGACGCCGATGCCGCTCTTTCTCGCGCTGTCCATCGTGATTGCCGGTTATGGCCTCATCTTGCACTCGCTGATTTTGGCCATCATCGGATTTGCCTTCGTGGCCATCGGCATCCACCGGTCGATGTTCACCGTCGACCCCGGTATGTACGTGCGGCCCCACGAGGTCGAGGAGGTGCGCGCAGATGGCTGAGATGAATCCGCACCTCACGACCCATCCGGTGGAAACGGAGATGCCGGCAGCGCCCGACAATTCGGTGTTGGGGGTGTGGATCTGGCTGTCGGCCGAAAGCCTCTTCTTTGCCTCCTTAATCGCGACCTTTTTACTCCTGCACAACCAGACCAACGGGGGTCCGGGTCTGGGTAGGCTGATCGACCTGCAGTTGACCTTTATCGCGACGGTGACCCTTTTGAGCAGTAGTCTCACCATGGCGTTGGGGTATGCGCAGGTGCTCAAAGGGAACCTCGGCGGTTTTCGGTTCTGGCTGGTGGTCACGGCGCTGTTGGGGCTGGGATTTGCCGGCATGCAGGCGTTCGAGTTCCATCACCTTTACACGCAAGGGTTTTCGTTGTCGTCGTCTCCGGCAGGGTCGGCGTTCTTTACGCTGACCGGCTTTCACGGGCTGCACGTACTGTTTGGCGCCTTCTGGCTGATTTCCCTGTTGGCCTTCTCGTTTAAGAAGGAATTTGTCGAGGAGGCTGCGGTCAAGGTCAAGGTGCTGGGTTTGTACTGGCACTTCGTCGACGTGGTGTGGGTCATCATCTTCACCGTGGTGTACTTGATGGGAAAGGTGGCATAAGGCATGGCCTCGGGCGTCGAACACAAGGCCCCCCGCGAGGGGGGCCACACCGGGATGTACGTGGCGGTAGGGGTGGGGTCGTTAGTCCTGACCGCTATCGCCTTTTACGTGGTGTTCACCCAGGCCGCCTTTCGCCATGTGGTCATTCCGGTGATTCTGGTCCTGGCCGCCATCCAGGTCTTTCTGCAGACCTGGTTGTTTATGCACCTGAACACCGGGCGGCGCAGTTATCAAACGTTCTTCGCGTATGGGGTCTTTCTGGCGCTGGTGGTGGTCTTGGGTTCGGTGCAGGTCATGACCAGCTACAAGCCCCCGATGCCGGTACAAAAGCCGCTCACGCACGCGCAGCTTTTGGCCTTGGGGCAGCAGATTGTGAGCCAACAATGCGTGGCCTGCCATACCGTCAACGGGCAGGGCGCCACCATCGGGCCCAACTTGAACCTGGTGATGGAGGGCAAGGTCAACGTGGTCCCCGGCGGCCAGCCGACCAATCCGGCGTGGCTGGCCCGGTGGATCAGCGACCCGGCGGCGGTGTGGAGCGGCGCCAAGATGCCGGACCTGAACCTGTCCTCGCAACAGGTGCAAGGAGTGGTGGATTACCTGACCAGCTCCGTGAAGTAGGGGCGCGGAGGGATGGCCAGGCCGTGGTAGGGAGGTGAGGATCGTGGCATCGGCCAAAGGAGAGCCGGCGGCGACGGCGGCCGTGGGCCTGAAGGCGGCGGCGCTGGCCGGGCAGCGTACCCGCATCGCGGACTATGTGGCGCTGACCAAGCCGCGGATCATGGCCTTGTTGTTGATTACGGCGTTCTGTGGCATGGTGGTCGCGGCGCACGGCTGGCCGGCGTGGGGGCTGGCCGTCCAGACCCTGGGTGGACTCGCGCTGTCGGTCGGTGGCGCCCACGCCGTCAACATGTGGTTCGACGCCGACATCGACGGGCTCATGGACCGCACCCGGGCCCGGCCCATTCCCGCGGGGCGGATGGCGCCCGAAAAGGCGCTGTGGATGGGCGTCGGCCTTGGGATCATCTCCTTTATTTGGCTTTGGACGCGAGTCAATCCTTGGGCCGCGGGGCTGGCTTTTTGCGGCTATTTGTACTACGTGCTGGTCTATACCATGTGGTTGAAGCGCACCACCCCTCAGAACATCGTTATCGGCGGGGGGGCAGGGGCCTTCCCGCCGCTGGTGGGATGGGCGGCCGTCACGGGCCACTTGGGATGGGCCGCGTGGGTGCTGTTCGGTATCGTGTTCCTATGGACTCCGCCGCATTTCTGGGCGCTGGCGCTGTATCGGCGGCGCGAGTACGCGCGGGCGGCCGTGCCGATGCTGCCGGTAACCCACGGACCGCGCGCCACCAAGGGCCAGATGATCGGCTACGCGGCAGCGTTGCTGCCGGTCTCATGGCTTCTGGCCCGCGTCGCGCCGGTGGGGTGGCTTTACTTGGTCGTGGCGGCAACGGCGGGGTTGGCGCTGCTCGGCGCCTGCATGAGGCTCTGGTTTGAGCCGGATGACCGCGACCAGTGGGCGCGCCGCACGTTCTTTCTCTCGCTCTGGTATCTTACGGCCGTCTTCGGGGCCATGGTGGCCGACGTCGTCCTAAGAGCCTAGCCGTCCCAAGGCAGGCGGGGCGGGGCAGGGCTTTTTGGGCTTTGCCCCGCCCCCGTTTTGCGGGTAGAAGGCGCCTCCCCCGCACATCCTAGGCCCAGGAGCCCTTGGTCCAGGGGGAGGTCGAGGATCGGGATGCGGGTGCAGTGGCGCGGGTTAGCAGCAGTGATGGTGGCGGTGGGAGTGGCGGCGTGCTTGTTGGGCGGCTATTTCGTGTTTCGCCACGAGCAGACGCCGGCCGCGACGGCGCTCGTGATTCGGGTCGGGGGTACGCCGGGAGTCCGCTTTTCCGGAAAGTATCAGACCGTCAACGGCCGGGGCAACTCCCAGGATCGGGCGATTTCTGGGGTAACCCCGGCCACGTACGTGGCCGGCCCCGGCACGGTGGTGGTGTCGGTCTCGGTGCGCAAGCTGCAGGCGGCAGGGAGACTTGTGGTTTCGGTGGTCCAAGGGGAACGGGTGCTGGCGGAGGAGACGGCAAGCCAGCCTTTTTCGGGGGTCACGGCGGCGGTCCGCTTGACGGGGGCGCGCCCGCCGCACCTTCGGTCGACCGACCGATACTCCGAGGCTCCGTAATTGCGTGCCTTCCCAGGCGGTGGCTATAATGGGGCCAAAAGGGCGGGGCCGCCGGGCCACCGTCCGGGAGGGGGCGGGGCCCGTGAAACGCGTGGAGAAACCGTGGGGCTATGAACTCTGGTGGGCCGTGACCGACCGGTATGCGGGGAAGTGGATCCACGTCCGAGAAGGGGAGTCCTTGAGCCTTCAATATCACCGGGTCAAGCACGAGAGCATGTTGGTGCTTTCGGGCGTCGCGGAGGTGCAGATCGAAGACCGCGTCGAGCGGCTCGAAGCCGGCCAGGCGGTGGAGATTCCCCCGCGCACGCGGCACCGCTTGACGGCCGTGACCGACGTGGACGTGATTGAAGTTTCCACCCCCGAGTTGGACGACGTCGTGCGCTTGGAAGACCGCTACGGGCGGGTCGGCTCTTGAGCGCCGGCCTGCCAGACCCGGGCGCGCAACTGGGCGGCCACGGCCAAGAAGGCCTCGGCCGTCTCGGACTCGGGCGCCGTGGCAGTAAGCGGGCGACCTTCATCGCCGCCTTGGCGCAGGGCCGGTTCGAGCGGGATCTGGCCGAGCAGCGGCACGCCCAAGGCGGTGGCCAGGGCCTGGCCACCCCCTTCGCCGAAGACGGCGAGGCGCTCACCGTGGGGACAGACCACCCAGGACATGTTCTCGATCACCCCCAAGACCTCCTGGCCGGTGCGGCGGGCCACTTCGGCCGCACGCCGGGCGACTTGGGTCGCAACCGTTTGGGGGGTGGTGACCAAAACCAAGCGGGCTCGCCGGACCCGTTGGGCGATGTCTAAGGCCACGTCTCCGGTGCCCGGAGGCAGGTCGAGCAACAGAAAGTCGAGGGGCGGCCAGGCTACGTCCTGGAAAAACTGTTGCATCGCCTTTCCCAACATCGGCCCGCGCCAAATGATGGCTTGCTGCTCGGGGACAAACATGCCCATCGACACCAGGTGCACGCCGTACGCTTGCCAGGGGAGGATGCGCTGGTCCGGACCCACCTGGGCCTTGCTGTCTACGCCGAACAGGCGCCCTTGGCTAAATCCGTAGATGTCCAGGTCCATGACCCCCACCCGGCTGCCCAGCCGGTGGAGGGCCACGGCGAGGTTGGCAGTGACGGTGCTTTTGCCGACGCCGCCCTTGCCAGAGGCGACCGCTATGATGGCTGTGGGAGAAGATTCAGCCAGGAGGGGAGCCACCGTGTCCCGAGGCTCTTGGTGGACGGTGCGGGCAAAAAGCTGGCGGCGTTCGGCTTCCGTCATGGTCTCGAGTTCCACCGCCACCGACTCCACGCCGGGCAGCGCCGCCACGGCCGCCTGCACGTCGTCGGAGATGCGCTGGTGTAGGGGACAGCCGGCCACCGTTAGGGCCACGGCCACCGTCACCTGCCCCCCGGTCACCGAGACGCGCCGAACCATGTTGAGGTCTACGATGCTGCGCCCGAGTTCAGGGTCCCGCACCTTGCGCAGGGCTTCCCGAATTGTGGACTCTGTGATCATCCCGTCCCACCTTTCGCTGCCTGTCTTCCCCATCCGGGCCTCTTGCCGCGCGCTCGGGTGCCGGACCGCCGCGCCGCGCCTACAACCAGCCCAGAAGGCGCCGGCCTTCGTCGGTCATCCGCTCCGGCGTCCACGGCGGATCCCATACGATGCGCACCTCGGCCTTTTCTACGCCGGGCAACGTCTCAATGGCCATCTCTGCAGTGCGGGCGATGGTGTCATACAGCGGGCAACCGGGGGCTGTCAACGTCATCTCCACGCGCACCCGCCCGTCCTCGATGTCGATGCCGTACACGAGGCCGAGGTCTACCACGTTGACCCCGATTTCCGGATCGGTGACCTCTCGCAAGACGTTTTCCACCGCTTCTCGGGTCACCATCAAAGTTGTGCCCCCTTTCTTCGCGAAACCCCGCAGCCTTGCCCGCTCGCCAGCCCCACGAGGTGAACGGGCAAGACCGACCTGCGGCCGGTCTCTCTCAGTATACCGCGTTTCGAGGCCGCTTGCGCGCCCGAGCCCTCGCGGCCATGGTGGTGCCGGCGGATTAAAGGCCGGGTTGGCGGGGTAGCCTAGCCATGAATACCCGGAACGCGGGGGAGGAGACGACGCGGCGGTGGCACTCGTGCGGTTGATGTGGTGGAGCTGGCGGTGGCAGCGGGCGCGGCACGTTGCGATGCGGCAAAAGGCCCGGCGGCGCACGTTGGCGCTGCTCCTCGGGGCGGCCGGCCTGTTGGGGGAAGCCCCGGAGGACGTGGCCCGGGTGCATGCGCTCTGGCTTGGCGCCGGGCTTGCTGCTCGCAGCGCCTTGCGTTCCCGGAGTCCTCGTCCGGGCCCAGAGGGAGTCCGCGCCCTCCGCTGGCTTAAGGTGCTGGGAGAAGGGCAGGCCGTGCCGGTGGCCACGGCCCTTTTGGCCTGGCGGGCGATTGCGCAAGGGGCCGTGCCCTCGCGCCGGGCTCGTCCGAAGCAGGCGTGAGGGCTTTGAGGGGGCGGACCGCCCGCTTGGGGGGATGGGGACTGGCGGCGGCGGTCGGCGCTTTGGCGTTTTGGGCCGGGCGGTGGGGGCCGCCGGTTCCCTCCAACCCCCGATGGGGACCGGCCCGCTTCGTGGCCTACGCCGCGACGGCTCGGCACGAGGCGGTGTTTCCGGCAGCTGGGCAGGCGCCGGTTTCGTGGACGTTCGATGCGCCGGGGGCCTTGCAGCAAGCGTCGGTGGCCCACGGTGTCCTCTATGTCGGCGGAGACGGGGGAACGACGGCCTCGGACCAGGTCTATGCGCTCGATGCCCGCACCGGTCAGCTGCTCTGGCATCGGCCGCTCGGCAACCTGGTGATGACCACGCCGGTGGTGGCAGAGGGGATGGTATTCGTCGGCACCGGTAATCAAGCCTTCAGTCCAGCCGAGGCGCGCCGGGAGGCGCATCTTCGGACGACAGGCGTGGTACGAGGCACCGGGCCCAGCGCCTGGGTGGCGCTGGACGCCAACACCGGCGCCGTGGTCTGGACGCATCCCACGCGCGGGGAGGACATGCCCTCGCCGGTGTACCACGATGGCGTTCTGTACGGCGTCAATGGCAGCGGGGACGTCATCGCCTTGTGGGCGGCCACCGGGACGGTGCTGTGGCGCTTGCGGATTCCCTCCTACGTCAGCATGTCGTCTCCCGCCCTCGCCGGGCACCTCCTGGTGTTTGCCGGAGCCCATCCTTATCGGCTGTACGCCGTCGACCTCGACACCCGGCGGCTCGCGTGGAGTCGCCGGCTTCCGGGAACCTTTGCCGGAGCCGACGACTGCTCGGTGGCTGTGGGCGGCGGCCGCGTCTTCCTCGAGGCCACCGCCGGCACTGCGCGCCACCCGGTCTCCACGGTTTTTGCCTTTAATCTGGCAGGGCGTCGGTTGTGGCGGCGGGCACTCGGCACGGGGACCTTGGTGCGCGATATCGAAGTCGGGGCACCGACGGTGGTTGGAGGACGGGTCTTCCTGGGCAGCCCCATCACGCGGCACATCTACGCCCTGAATGCCGCCACGGGACAGGTCGAGTGGACGTTTGCGGCGGCGGGACCGGTTTCGGCCTCGCCGGCGGTGGTGGGCCATCGGCTGTACGTGGGCGACGGCACTGGCTTGCTTTACGCCCTCGACGCCGACAACGGCCGGCTTGAGGACACGCTCGACGTGGGCCAGCGGATGGCCGCCGACTACCCCTTGGTGGTGGGCCGTACCCTGTACCAGCCCACGGAAGGGGGGCAGATGTGGTCGATCGCCCTGACGGCTTCCGGAGGCTTTGTCCATCCGGCCCTCTCGCTGCCGGTGCCGAAAGGCCCCTTGGGGGCCGAAGTAGTCGCGGGGGCCCGAGTCTTTGCCGATTCCACGTGGTCTCCCCAACACCTATCCTGCGCGAGCTGCCACCAAGCCGGGGGGCTGGCCCGGGGATTTCGCGACGGCCGGCTGGTGCCTGCTCTGGTGGGGGCAGCGGCCCGCTACCCGGAAAAGACCCCCCAAGGCCTGCGCACGCTCGACGATCAGATCCGGGACTGCCTTTCGGCCATGGGGGTCCATGGAGTCCGAGACGACGACCCCCGCATGAAGGCCTTGAACTTTTATTTGCACTGGTTGGCCAGCGGGTTTCCGGAGCGGCCGGGCACTGTGCGCGCGGCCACCAGCAACGGGGGATGTTGAGCATGCGGCGCGTGTGGTGGCTTGCCCTGGTGGCGGGGATGGGGTGGGCAGCAGGGCGGGCTTGGCCCGAGAGCCCTGCCTTGCCCCCAGCAGTGGCCCGCGGGGCTGCCCTGTATCAGCGGGACTGTGCCGCCTGCCACGGAGTGGCCGGCAGCGGAGCGCCGGGAGCCCCGGCCCTGGACGGGCCGCGCCTGGCTCGCGACTATCCCTCGCGCCAGGCCTTGGCCCGGTTTATTGCCGAGAACATGCCGGCCAGCGCCCCAGGCACGCTCTCTCCGACCATGGCCGAGGACCTGGCTCGATACCTGCGCCGGCTCAACCCGGCCCAGGGGGCGCCCTCCCAACTCTAGCCCTGGGCCCGGGGACGCCATCCTTCGCGTTGAAGTCCGATCGCGAAGATTGTACAATGGGGCCATGGTGTAAAAGGGAGGGCCGTTGTTGTTGCGCTACGCCCGTGCCTCTTCTGAGGATCAGCCGCGGATCCTGCAATTCCTTAATCAATTTCCCGGCGACTACCTGGTGCACCGGCTGCCGAGCTACCTCGAGCTGCAGCCGGGCGGCGTCTATTTGGCCTGGGACGGGGACGAACTTGTGGGCATGGCCGTGATCCACCTGCCGCGTCCCCACGAGGCGTACCTCGGCGGCATGCGCGTGGCGCCAGCCCGGCAGGGACAAGGCATCGGCACCGAATTCACCCGGTTTCAGTTGGCGGAAGCCGAACGGTTGGGCGCGTGGGTGGTTCGCGCCTTGGTGCAGGAGGGGAACGCCGTCTCTCCCCACATCCTCCAAGACAAGCTGGGGTTCCGACCGAGCATCCATTGGCACGTGGGACGGTATCCCGGCATCCAGCGCCTGGCGGAATTTACGCCGGAGGCCGGTCCCGCCTGGGCGGTCGATTGGGATCGGTTGAACCGGTTTTGGGAACGGCGGCGCACTGATCTTTGGGCAGGGCGGGACTTGTGGATGCCCTATTCGTGGACGGCCCAGGATATTCGCCACCACTTGGAATTTGGGGGGGTCGCCATCGCGCCACAGGACGCCGACCAGGAAGTGCAGGCTTTGGCCCTGTTCCAGATCAAAAACCACGAGCACTTGAGCCTGCACTATTTCTACGGCGAGCGCCCGCACCTGGACCGCTTGGTAGGGTATTTGGGCAGCGAGGCCCGGGCGTGGGGCGTGACCGAGCTCCGTTACGGGCTTCCGGAGCCCTCGAGCCGGCTCTTGGCCCAGTACTTCTCCGAGCCGCCGCAGGACGAGTGGCGTGGCGCGCTCTTTGAACGCGAGCTATCCCTGGCCAAGGTGCACCGCTGAACGGCCGCCGATGAGGGCCGTGCAGGCGGCGGTCAGGCGATGGTGGTCGCGCTGGGGTCCCGGGCGGTCGGCGGCGCGCCGCATCGTAACCGCATGGGCCTTGAGCCGCTTGGGGCTGGTGTTGGCAGGGTGGGTGGCGTTAGGCCGCTTGCCTTGGCAATATTACTCGCCGGCCTATAACCTCTCCCGTTGGCCATGGATCTTGATGTGGGTGCGTTGGGACGCGCTCTGGTATATCGCCATTGCCCAACACGGATACTGGCTTAGGGCCTTAGCCTTCTTCCCCTTCTATCCCTTGACCATTGCCGCCCTCCACTGGGCGACCGGATTAAGCTACCCTTGGGCAGCCGTGGCCATCGCCAACGCCTTTCTGTTGGCGGCGCTGTTTGCACTGTACGGCTTGGTGCGGGAAACCGTTTCTCGGACCTGCGCCGAACGAGCGGTGTGGAGCTTGCTCGCATACCCGACGGCATTTTTCGCCTCTGCCGCCTACACCGAGGGGCCGTTTTTGGGGCTGAGCCTTTTTTGCTTTTGGACGGCGCGCCGTGGCCAGTTGTGGTGGGCAGCGGTCTGGGCGGCCTTGGCGGCAATGACCCGCAACGAAGGCATTTTTACGGCCATCGCTTGGGCCTACGCCTATTGGCGGCGCCACGGTTGGCGCTACCATCCAGAGGTTTGGTCCGGGCTCATCATCCCGGCAGGACTTTTGGCGTTCATGGGGTACCAGTGGACGGTGTTCCACGACCCTTTGGCCTTTATCGCCGCGCAGTCCTATTGGGGCCGCCACATTACCTGGCCTTGGGTGGGGCTCTGGCTGGCAATAAAAGGAATCGCTGCCGGCAATCCATTGCAACCGGGGACGGTTCTCAGTATGATGGATGTGGCTTCGGGCTTGGGCTCGATGGCCCTATGGGGGTATGCTTGGCGCCAACGCTTTCCTGGGGAGTGGCTCAGCTATTGGGGTATCCTGCTGGTGATCGACCTCGCGGCTCCTCAGGTCCACGGTGCCAGCCCGCTGCTCAGCTTGTCGCGGCTGGTCGTCATCCTGTTTCCGGCCTACGCGGCGCTCGGGCAACTGAGTCGGCGCGCCATTTGGCGGCGAGGGCTGGCGTGGACCTTGCCGGCGTTGCAGGCGACGCTGGTGGCGGTCTATGCGACTTGGCACTGGGTGGCGTAAGGCGCAAGATAGGAGGCGCGGCGAAGATGGAGGCGCTGGTGATCCTGCCGACGTACAACGAGGTGGGGAACCTCGGCCCGCTGTTGGAGGCCATCCTCGAGCAAGGGGAACGGTTCGACGTGCTGGTCATCGACGACGGTTCGCCCGATGGGACCGGCTTGTTGGCGGAGCACTATAAAGCCTTGAATCCGGGCCGCATCGAGGTGATCCATCGGCAAGGCAAGCTCGGGTTGGCGACGGCTTACCTTGCCGGTTTTCGTTACGGGCTGGCCAAGGGCTATCGGTACCTGTTCGAGATGGACGCCGACTTCTCCCACCCGCCCCAGGATCTGCCGGTGCTGTTGGCCGCGCTGAAGGAGACCGGCGCCGACGTGGTCATCGGCTCGCGTTACGTCGCGGGCGGGGGCATCCGTCGGTGGTCGTGGACGCGACGGTGGCTGTCGCGCGGCGGTTCGTGGCTGGCGGGAACGCTGTTGCACCTGCCTATCCGGGATCTTACCGGCGGTTTTAAGTGCTTTCGGCGCGAAGTGCTGGAGGCCATGGATTTGGACCAGATCCGGGCCACGGGGTACGGGTTCCAGATCGAGATGACCTATCGCGCCGTGGAGCTGGGCTTTCGGGTGGTGGAAGTTCCCATCTGGTTCGAGGAGCGCCGCGAAGGGACCAGCAAGATGTCGGCCGGCATCGTGGCCGAGGCCTTGTGGTTGGTGGCGCGGTTGCGGTGGGAGGAGGGCGCGCGGCTCAAGCGCGAGCCCAAGGGCGAACGTGTCCGTTCCTGAATGGCTCTCGCGCCTTGTGCGCTTTGGGTTGGTGGGCCTCAGTGGCGTGGCGGTGAATTTTGCGGTCTTTCGTGCGGTTTTGGCGCTCGCCCCAACCTGGCCGACCGTGGCCAATGCGGTGGCCGTCGAGGTCTCCATCCTCACCAATTACTTGGCCAATGCCCGCTTTACCTTTGGGCGGGGCTACGACTGGGGTTCGCTCGGGCGGTACAACCTGGCGGCGCTGGGGGGATTTTTGGCCCAAGTGGCCGTGTTCTGGGTGCTGGTACGGCAGGGCTGGCCTAAGGACGGAGCCGATTTGGCGGCGATTCCCTGCGGGACGCTGTTGACCTTTGCGGCCTCTTGGGGCTGGGTGTTTCGGCCGAAGCAGGGGAGGGAGACGGGCGGTGGAGGCTCCCTGGGAGGCGCTGGAAGTCGCGGCTGAAGCCGGTGCCCTCCTGATTCAATGCGGGGCCGAGGTGGAGCGGGCCGAGGAGACGGCGGTGCGGGTGGCGCGGGCTTACGGGTGGACGGCGGCGGAGGCGGTGGCCATGCCCACCGCGCTTTTCGTCTCGGCCCCGGGCGCTCCGGGGGCAGTCCGGCGCATTCGCCGCCGGGGGGTAAACCTCGCGGCCATGGCCGCCATCAACCAGCTATCTCGGGACCTCGAGATGGCGGTACCGGATTTGGCCAGCTTTCGCCAGGAGCTGCGGGCGGCTGCAGCGGCGCGGGCGGCTCCGCCATGGGTGACGGTGCTGGTCGCGGCGTGGATCACGGGCTGGATGAGCCAGCTTTTGGGCGGCAGCGGCGGGGACTTCCTTCCCGCGGCGGCGTCCGGGATGTTGGCTCAGGTCGCCTACGCGGAGGCGGCCCGGCGCGGCTTGTCGGCAGCCCTGGCCAACCTCTTGGCGGCCTCTTTGGCCACTGTGCCCCCGTTGGTGGCCGCGTCTGGCGGCGGGGGCGGCCACCCGGCCACCGAACTGGTGGCGGGGATCACGGTGCTGGTGCCAGGATTGGCGTTGACCACGGCGGTGCGCGACGCCATCGCCGGTGACCTTTTGGCTGCAGCGGGGCGCTTTCTGGAGGCGGTGTTGGTGGTGGCTGCCGTGGCGGCGGGGGTCAGCCTGGTGCTGGCTATCGGAGGGCATCTGGGGGGTCGATGGCCGTGACGGCCGCAGTGGGAGGTGCGTTCCTCGCGGCGTGGGGCTTTGCCGTGTTGTACCAAGTGCCGTGGGTCAACACCTGGGTGGCTGGCTTGGTAGGGGCGATGGCCTGGTGGGTGGCGGCCACTCTAGGCGGGGATGGCGGACAGGGACTCGGCAGCGATTTCGTCGGGGCCTTGACGGTGGGGGTGTTGGCCGAGCTGGCAGCGCGCTGGCGGCGCACTCCGGCCACCCTCTTCATGGTGCCCGGCATCATCGCCTTCGTCCCGGGTCTCAAGGCGTATCAAGCGATGTTGGCCATCTTGCGGGGAGCCTACCTCAAGGGGCTGCAGATGGGCATGGACGCCATGCTGGCGGCGGCCGCGCTGGGACTCGGACTGGCCGTAGCCACGGCCGTGGTGCGCCCGCTCCTTCGCAGCGGACGGCCGCGCTAGCGCTCGGAACGGGCCGGCAGCCAGTGAGCTGCCTCCATTTGGCGCAACACCTCGTCGGGCGCCCGGCTGACCACGAAAATCTCCTGCGCTGCCCCGCTGGATCGGCCGATGAGCTTCAATCCGGATGCGGTCCGATACTGGTACGAAAAGCCGATCTTGCCGCCCCACTTGGGCCGGATCACGCCGGGGATGATGGCATCCACGGCTTCTAACGACGCCAAAAACGCCAGCCCCTCCTCCAGTTCCTTCAGCACGTGGTGCTGGCGCTTGACTTTGGCTTGTCGATACTTCGCCATCGTGGCCCCCGCCATTTATTGTATGACGTCGAGGGCCAGGGCGTAAAGGTTGGGGCCGAGGCCTATCGGCCAAAGGCGCGGGCGGATTTGGTCCGGGTCTGGGTCCACTCGGCGAAGCGATGGAGGTCGGCCCACGGCCGTACCACGATGCGGCCCTCCTCCACCCGGGCAAATTCCGGGCGGCCTCCCCCCTGGTCGTTGATGGCCCACACCTCGCCGACGCGAATTTGTATCGGCGAAAGGTCAAGGGCGTAGATGGCCCGCCCGGCATCCTTGGGCTGCCCGGCAAAGGCCTTGCCCAGGAGGCGGCCAAAGACGTAGATGTCCCCCCCTGCCACCAGGTCGGCGCCGGGGTTGACGTCGCCCACCACCATCAGGTCGCCGGAGTGGCTGATGCGCTGCCCCGAGCGTACCGTGCGCCGCACCACCAAGGGCGCGGGATTGCGGCTGCGGCCATTGAAAGGAATGGGCACCCGTCGGTCGGCGTCGAGGCGCACGCCCCCCAACGTCAGTTTGGGATACCGTTGGAACACCTCGGCAATGGCCTGTAACAAGGCCGGAGTCAGCGCGAGCCCCTGCACGGCCACTTCCAAGCGCGCCTCCCCCAAAAAACGGGCCCGTGCTTCCAACGTCGCCACTAAGTCGGCCAAAAGCTCGGCCTCGCTGCGGTATCCATCTGCTACCAGCGTCAGTCCCCCGCGGTCGCCCTTGAGCTCCACTGCCTTCGCCCCCCTGTCACATCCTGCCGCCCGGTCCTGCGCGCTTGCCGCGATGTCGCCTAATTCCACATCGAAGGCCGCTTTTCCTGCCGACCCCTGCGGCTTTCGACGGCATCCCGGGTCGGACGATTTCCGTTGCCGCGCGGTTGCGGTCTTGCTAACGTGGAAGATGATGGAAAATCCGGCTCGAGCCGAGGAGGGAAACGGGTTGTTGACGTTGCGCGATATCGCGGAGCAGTTGGGGTTGCCAGAGAGCACCGTGCGCTACTACCGGGATCGGTTTTCGGCGTTTGTCCCCACCGTGGGCCGCGGGCGGCAACGCCGGTACCGCGAAGAGGCGGTGGAGGTGTTGCGCACGGTGGCGGAAGGATTTCGCAGCCAGAAAAGTGCCGAAGAGGTGGAGGAGGTCTTGGCTCAACAGTTTCCGCGCTACCTCGAGTCCCGCGACGAGGGCGACGAAGGGGCCGAGAGCCTGCCCGCCTCATGGCTAATGACGTTGTTGGCGTTGCAGGGCCAGGCGTTGCAACAGGTCGGCGATGCGCTGGAGCGGTTGGCGGAGCAGGCGGTGGCGCAGCGGGCGGAGGCGGAAGCGGTCGAATCGGTGCGGGCCGAAGTCGAGGACTTGCGGCGGCGGTTGGCAGAGACGGTGGAGGCCCGGCTGGCCCGGCTAGAAGAGCGCGACCGCGTGGTGGTGGCGCAGATGCGCGCCTATCTCGACCAAACGCCCAAGGGCGGACGGTTGCCGTGGTGGCAGCGGTGGGGATGGCGAACGGGGGTAGGGAAGGCGGCGCGTTCTGGGCAAGGATAACCGGTGTCGAGCCGGTAGCGCAAGGCGAGGGAGCCGAACGCTCCTCGCCTTTTCTTTGCAGTCGCGAACCCGGTAAGATTCGGTAAGATGGGATCGCGTGGCGCCCGGCCTTCGCGGGCGTTCCCACAGGGCGAACGATGAGGGGGGACGCATATGGAATATGCGCGCCTGGGTCGCAGCGGCCTTCGGGTCTCTCGGATCGGGCTCGGCACCAACGCCTTTGGCGCCCGTGCCGATGCCCGCGCGGCGCGATTGGTGCTGGAGCAGGCCATCGCCTCCGGCGTGACCTTGATCGACACCGCCAACATTTACGCCCGCACCCAATCCGAGGCCATCATCGGGGAGGTGCTGGCAGCCAGCGGCCTGCGGCATCAGGTGATCTTGGCCACGAAAGCGGGCCTCGGGCGTGGCGAAGGGCTTGTGGATCGCGGCGGCTCCCGCTGGCATTTGCTGCGTGAGTTGGAAGGGAGCCTGCGGCGCCTGCGCACCGACTATATCGACCTGTACCAGATTCACACCTACGACCCCAACACGCCGCTGGAGGAGACGTTGGCGACGCTCGACGCCGCCGTGCGCGCCGGCAAGGTGCGATATATCGGCTGTTCGAACTACGCCGCCTGGGAATTGGCCCGGGCCCTGGAGGTCAGTCGCGCCCATCACTGGGAGCCCTACATCTCTGTCCAGCCGGGTTATTCGCTGGTGGACCGCGGCGTGGAGCGGGAATTGGTTCCCCTGTGTCTGGATCAAGGCATCGGGATCCTGGCCTACTACCCGCTGGCGGGTGGCATCCTGACCGGCAAGTACCGCCCCGGGGAACCACCGCCGCCCGATTCGCGGGCGGCCACCGAACCCACCTTTGCCCGACGATTGGATCGCGACCGCCTTCAGACGGCTCGCGCCGTGGCCGAGGAGGCCCAGGCGTTGGGGGTGACACCGGCGCAACTGGCTCTGGCCTGGCTGCTCCACCGGCCCGGAGTGACCAGTGCCATCGTGGGGGCCACCAGGCCCGAGCAGCTTCGGGAGAACTTGGGCGCCTTGGAGGTGCCGTGGACCGAGACGGTGGCTCAGCGCCTGGATGCCCTCTCGGAACGGTTCGTGTGGGCGCCACCTTTTGCAGAATACCGTATCGACCGTGAAGCCTAAGCCCCTTCAAGGGGGTTCGATGACCACCACCCAGCCGCCGTGCTCAAGCCGCCGCTCGCGCACCCGGCCGCCGGCGGCCAGCCAGGCCTGGGCTTCGGCCGGAGCGAGCGCTTCGGCACGGGGGCCGAGGTAGCGAGTCGACCGCGGCGCTGCGGGCACCGGAGGCGGTGTCGGCAGGGGCGCAAAGTGTGGCAGCCCGCCGGCCCAATCCCCCAAGCCGTCGAGGTGCCAGGGCAGCGGGAGGTCGGCGGCCTTGAGCCAGTGCCGAAGGCGGGCAAGACGCTGGGGTCCCCCGCATGCCACCACCCAAAGGCCGGCCAGCCCGAGGTGGGGCCGTTGGTAGGCCGCGAGCTTCTCCTCCCACTGGCGGCGCGATTCCTTGCCGGCATCGACCTCGAGCCCGATGGGGCGGCCACCGCCCGGAGGGATGATCTCCGCGTCAGGGCGGGGCCAACGTTGCGGGTCGGGGACCGTCCACTGCCCGCGCTGGGGGCCCAGGCGCAGGTAGACCTCGGCCACCAAGAGGCGGTGGGTGCGCCGCGCCCCGCGACCGAAGCGGCGCGGATCCCACACCGCTTCCCGAAACACCACCGCGGCCTTCGAGACCTCGGCCAGGTCCAGGGTGTCGCCGTAGTACCGGGCGATCTGATCGAAGGAGAGGACGCCTACGGCGGTCAGGGCTTCGGCCCAGGGCCAAGGAGGCAGGGCAGCCGCCATCATGGGGTCGACTCTGCGCCAAGCCGGTGGTGGGGAAGGCGCACCACCCGCGGCGGCTCAAGCCGCCCCTGCCGCGTGCACTGTACCACGGCCAGACCGCGGGGCAGGTAGCGGGGGGAAACCGGCAGGCGATGCGGGGCGGCCTGCGCCTCAAGCCACTGACAATCGTGCGGGGACAAGCCAGACAGTGCCACCCGCTGGCGGGCATTGGCGCCCAGTGCGGCCTGAAGGGGAGCCGAAAGCTGCCCCATGTCTTGATGGGCCAGGATCAGGCCCACGCCGTAGCCGCGGGCCAAGGCCAGAAACTCGTTGAGATCTGGACTGACGTACTGGTGGAACTCGTCGAGGTAGAGGAAGTAAGGCCGGCTGGCCATAGGTCGCCGATAGGTGGCCAACATCAGCCCGTGCCACCACAGCACGCCGAGGGCCCGGGCCGAGGCACCCAGACGGGCGGGCGACAGCGGGGCCAAGACCGTCCACCCTTCCTTGAGCACCGTGTCCCAGTCAAAGTCGCTGGGCGGGGCTAAGACCCGACTAAGATGCGGGTTGGCCAGCAGCAGCTCCAGCCGGTGCAACAGGCCCGATTGGGTCTGGGCTTGGGCGTCCGCCCGCCATTGACCCCACTGTTCGCGGAAGTATTCGCGGGTGGCCGGATCGGCCTTTGCCAGACATTCGCGGCGCCACTCTGGGCGGCGGAGGAAGCGGACCAGCCCTAAAAGGTCTGCCGCGTCGCCCAAGGCCGCTTTCAAGGCGCGCACGGCGTATAACAACAGCACGCGGCTGGTGGCGGCGTAATACGGGTGGCCCGGCTCTTGGAGCTGGAGGAGGGCCCAGTCCAGCCCCTCGGCGGCCGCCTCGGCCGGCCCTGTCAAGGGATTCCAATGGGGACAAGCCTCCGCTTCGGGATCCAGCCACAGGAAAGGACGCCCGTGCCGGCGCGCCGCCGACCGCGCCGCACCGGCGAGGTCGCCTTTGGGTTCGATGAGGGTCAACCCCAGCCCTGCGGCCAGGTCTTGGTCGATCAGCGGGAGCAAGACCCCCGAGGACTTACCGGATCCGGTCGGGCCGATCACATGGCAGTGGAGCAACCGGTCCTCGGCGCTTACCGTCACCGGGATTCCCCACAGCGGGTCGGTTCCGAAGGCTAAGGTTCCCGGTCGGGCGGCGACGCGGCGCTGGAGCCACCAACGGGCCACGGCCGCCGCCACGGCGGCCGCCGCGAGCGTCCAGCGCGGCCAAGCGAGTGGCCAAAGCCAAAGCCCGACGGCCCAGCGCCACATCGGGCGGGGGACGATGAGCGCGCCCAAAGCCGTCAGGCCTACCGCGAGGCCCCACCGCCAGACCTCGGGGACGGCTTTGGGCAAGGTGTTGGTCCAGGCTAACAACCCAAGCCATCCCGACATCGCGGCCCACGCCGCGATGAGGGCCGGGCGACTTAGGCGGATGATCCACCGGCTGATCGTCCCCATGGGTTCCTCCGTGCTGGGCGCCGTCTCCTTCGGACTGCCTTCTCGGGGAGAGTTCGGGGCGGATCGGCGGGATCCTGCATTGGGGGCCTATGAAGTGCGCCCCCTTATGACCAGCGGATGGCACCCACCTCCGGGAACCGCCGAAGCTCGCGGTCCAAGATGGCGACGATCGCGTCGAGTTCTGGGGCCGTTTGGGCTTCGGCCCGGGCGACCAGGGCCGGCTGGGTGTTCGATGCCCGCACGAGGCCCCATCCAGCCGGAAACTGCACCCGGACGCCGTCCACATCGATCACCGGTAAGCCCAACTGGTCCCGGAAACGCCGGGTGAGTTGGGCGACCACTTCAAATTTGCGGTCGTCCGGGCAGTCGATGCGCACCTCGGGTGTGGCCGGCAGGTCGGGCACGTCGGCCAGGAGGGAAGACAAGGGGCGACCCTGGCGGGACATGAGGCGCAGCAGGCGGCCGGCGGCGTAAAAGGCGTCGTCGAAGCCGAAGTACTCGTCGGCGAAGAACATATGGCCCGACATCTCGCCGGTGAAGGGGGCGTTGAGCTCTCGCATCTTGGCCTTGATGAGCGAGTGCCCGGTTTTGTAAAACAAGGGGCGCCCGCCCAGGCGCGCGATCTCGTCGTACAGCGTCTGGCTGCACTTGACTTCCACGATTCCCCAAGCGCCCGGGTAGCGGGGCAGGATCTCGCGCCAGTACAACACCATCAAGCGATCGCCCCAAAGGATGCGGCCGGTGTCGTCGACCACCCCGATGCGGTCGCCGTCGCCGTCGAAGGCAAGACCGAGGTCGGCCCGGGACCGCGTCACTGCCGCGACCAGGTCGCGCAGGTTTTCGGCCACGACCGGGTCGGGATGATGGTGGGGAAAGGTAGGGTCGACAGTGCAGTAGAGGTAGTCGGCAGACACGCCGAAGGCCTCCATCACCTGCCGCACAAAGCGGCTTGGAGTCCCGTTGCCGCAGTCGACCACCACCCGCGGGCGAAACGCCTCCAGTTGGATCTTCTCGCGCAGCATCGCCAGGTAGCTCGGCACGGGGTCCTCGTGCCGCACGACGCCGCTGCCTCTGGCAAACCTGCCGGCTTGCCACAGGCGGGCCACGGCTTGAATCTCCTCCCCATACAGGGTAGAAGGGCCGTGGGCCAACTTGAACCCGTTGTACTCCGCCGGGTTGTGGCTCGCGGTGACCATCACGCCGCCCTGAAAGCGGTAATGGTGGTAGGCGTAGTAGAAGATCGGCGTCGTCACCTCGCCGATATCGAGCACGTCCACCCCCGAGTGGGTCAAGCCGTCGATCAAGGCGTCGCGCAAGGCCGGTGAGGAGCTGCGGGAATCCCACCCTACAATGGCCTCGCGCACGTTCTTCTCCCCGAGGTACGTGGCGAACGCCTGTCCCAATCGGCGCACGTCCTCGCTGTCGAAATCCTTTCCCACCACTCCGCGGATGTCGTACTCGCGAAAGATGTTGAGATTCATGAGATTCCCTGCGGCACATGCCTCCGCCCGAAGGGCTTGGGGAGGAGCGCCGCCCCCCTCCTTGTTTGGTTAGTCTCAGTGGTGGATGCAGCGGTTGCGGTCCGGGCAGGACCGGGGGAATGGCCACTGGATCCATTCCCCGTGCCAGGCATCAAAGCGAATCAGCCAACATCCCCACGAAGCGGTTCGCCGCCTTGGAGTCTAACCCCTGTCGCTGCAGGAGCCATTCATGAAGCCCCTCCTCCCCCTCGCAAGACGGCGGGCCGAGGGGGGCGCAGGCGCGAAAATCGCAGCGGGAAGCACCGAGCAGCTGACGGCGTCGGCCAGCGAGGCGGGCCCGGGCCGACGGACAGGGGACAAGGTGCTGCAAGACTGAGCCGACACGCGGGGTCGGGTCTGGCCGTGCGGGAGCCGCGCCTTCGGCCGCGACATGGCCCCGGGCCGTACGGCGGGAGAAAGCCCAAAGCCGGTGATCGACGGAAGTGTGCAAGGATGGCGGCTGCATGGCTCGGTACCCCTTCCCTTGGTCGTCGTCACTCTTTCCCCGGGAGAACTGCCGGCTCCATGCTCTCCCCTCGGCCGAAAGCCGTTGGCACCGTCGTCCGTTCTGCGCGGGAACGCCTTCAGTGTATCACGCCCCATCTGCCCCTGCGGCCGCCTTCCCCGGATCCGCCCGGGCCGCCCATCGACAGGGCCGTCCCAAGGCGGTAGAATGGGCTCAGATGTCGGCGCTTCTAGGGTTCCGGCACGGCGTGGGACCCCGGAAGATGCGAGAAGGGGAACGGGACGCCCGTGGAAGTGAGGCCGTATCGCCCACAGACGGATTTCCGCGCAGTGCTGAACGCTCAGTGCGACCTTTACCGCATCAATTTTCCCCGCTTTGTCTGCACCCCCGGTTTTTTGGCCGACCAAGCCCAACGCCTGCGCCAGGCCCAGCGCCGCCCTTATGAGAACGGCCTGTTTGTCCTGGAGGATGCGGGCGAAGTGGTCGGCTTCGTGTGGGTGGCCGTGCGCATGGACCTGCAAGGACCGTACGGCTCGGTCGACCAGATCTACCTCAAGCCCGAATACCGTCGGCGCCGGCTGGGGAGTCTCTTGTTGGATGCGGCCCACCGGTACCTGAAAGAGCAGGGGCTGGACCTCTCCCGCCTGTACGTGACGGCGGAGAACCGCGACGCGGTGCGGCTGTACGAGCGCATGGGGTATCGGGTGACGCGGCTGGAGATGGAACGCCCGCTGTAGGCCGAGGAGGCGGCGACATGGCCGAGTGGTCGGTTCCCGAAGCCGCTCGCCGGGGCGGCGGGGGGTTGCCGTGGATCGCGGGGTTGACCCTGTTTGTGCTAGGCTCGGACCTGAATCTGGTCGCCCCCTTTCTTTCCGCCATCGCCACCACGTTTCACTTGCCCCGACCGGGCCGAGCCGGCTGGTTGGTCACCGTCTTCGCCTTAAGTTACACCGTCACCTCACCCGTTTGGGGCTATATCCAAGACCGCATGCGCGCGCGCCGGGCCGTCCTGGGGGTCGGACTGGGCGCGTTTTTAGTGTCCGAGGCGGTCTCGGCGGCAGCGCCTACCTACGGCACCCTGATGGCGGCGCGCGCGCTCGGAGGCATGGCGGCAGCGGCGGTCACTCCGGCCGCCTACGCCTGGATTGCGGACTGGGTGCCCTGGCAGCGTCGGAGTCGTGCCATGGCCGTCGCCTCGATGGGGTTTTCGGTGGCAACGGTGGCCGGCGTCCCGTTAGGGTTGTGGGGCTCCCAATGGTGGTCATGGCGCGGCGTGTTGTGGGCCTTGACGGCGCTGGGGGCGATGGTGGGAGCAGCCTGGGTGCCGTACCTCCGGATTGGGCCGGTAGCGGCGCGCCCCCCGTCGGGCCCAAGCTCCCCCAAGGCGGCCGGCCTGCCGGTCCTTGCTGCCAGCTTTTTCGCCTTTGGCACCGTCGGCTTGGTGTACACCTATCTCGCGTGGACCTTTCAACATCGCTTTCAGTGGCCGGTCGGCCGGCTGGCACTGTTGCTCGGCCTGTACGGGATGCTGGGCGTGGGCGGCAACGCCTTGATGGGATGGCTCGGCGACCGGTGGGGGAAACGCGCGGCGGCCCGAAGGGCCATGGTGGCAGAAGGGCTGAGCCTTTTGGGCATGGCGGTGGCGGCTTCCGGCCGCTTGGGCGGTGCCTTAGCCGCGGCCGTGTTGGGGTTTGGATTGACGCAGGCCTATCTTCCCAACCTCAAGGCGATGGCATCGGCAGTGAGCCCCGGCCGACGGGGCCAGAGCGTGGCGTGGAACAACGCCGCCATGTACGCCGGGCTGATGGTGGGGTCGGGAGTCGCTACGGTCGTGGTGCCCCGCTGGGGGTTGGCCTGGGCGGCTGGGATGGGGGTCTTGGCCCTGACGGCCGGCTGGACGGTGCTGGGAAGACCTTACCGAGGACGACACGAGGCCGGGGGATCCCCCGGCCTGCGTCGTTAGGCCCAACGGTCCTGCCCCGACCTCAGTTGAAGTAGGAGCTCGCGTTGGAGGGCATGGTGATGGGGCCGTTGGGCTCCTGACCCAAGGTGACGGCCACGGTTTCGGTCTGGCCGTTGCGGTTGATGGTGAGCGTCACCCGCTGGCCCACCTGGTCGTGGGAGATGTCCGCCTGCAAGGCGCTTGCAGTCGTCACCGGCGTGCCGTTGATGGCGGTGATCACATCGCCTGCCTGAAGGCCGGCCTGGTCTGCCGGGCTGCCCGGCTCCACTGCCACCACCAACACCCCGCTTTGGGTGCCGAGCCCGTATTCACGGGCCAAAAGGGCGTTGTCGTCGGTGATGAACACGCCGAGCCAAGGCCGGATGACGTGCCCGTACTTCATGAGCTGGGGAAGAATCTCCTCCACCGTCGAGGTAGGGATGGCGAAGCCGATCCCTTGGGCGTTGGTCTCGACGGCAGTGTTGATGCCGATGACCTGTCCGGCCAAGTTCAGCAGCGGGCCGCCGCTGTTGCCCGGGTTGATGGCCGCTGACGTCTGCAAAAGGTTGCGATAGTTGCGGTTCCCAATGGTCAGGGGCCGCCCCTTGGCGCTGATCACCCCTTCGGTGACCGTATCGCTGAGGTTGTACGGATTGCCGATGGCGATGACCCAAGCCCCTACCGGCGTGGCGTTGGAGTTGCCCAGTTCCAGGTACGGCACCGGTTTCGGGGGGTTGATCTTTAGTACGGCCAAGTCGGTGGCGTAGTCACTGCCCACCTTTTGGGCTGGAAACAGGTGGGAGTATCCTGGCACCTGCACCATGATCTGGGTGGCGCCGTGGATCACGTGGTCGTTGGTCAAGATGTAGCCCTGGCTATTGAAGAAGAAACCGGAACCGATATCGGTCTGCACCTGTTGCGAGGGCGGCAGCTCCCCTCCGAACAGCGACCCGAAGAAGGGGTTGTTGAAGAAGGGCGAGTTGAACGCACCTCCCTGGGCCGGTACCGAAGCCTCGATCTTCACGACCGCCGGGCTGACCGCCTTGACCACGTTGGCGATGGTGTCGGGACCCAACGGCGGATTGGCGGGCGTGGTCTGGCTGACGGTGGCATATTGCCCCGATGGCACGCTGGGTCCCACCGCCACCGGAGGCGGCGTGGGGTTGAGGCGGAAATAGGTGTAGACTCCGCCGCTGACCGCGCCGGCTCCCACCGCGAAGCCCACCACGGCCGCGGCTAGCGTCCGACTCCAAGCGGGCAATTCGATGACCTCCCTTCGCGCTCGCGCTGTCCTCGGTGCGGGAAGTGCCCTGTCTGTGCGCTCGCGCTGGCTGGATTTCCCGTCGGGCGCGGCGCATCCTCGCGGCACCGAGAAAATCCTTGAGGACACCGTGAGTGTACCCTAGACTTGTTACGATGGCGTTAAGGCCGCGGCGAGGGAGGGTGTCGGGGTGCGGGTGTGGGTGATCGACGACGAAGAGGCGGTCTTGGCCATGTTGGGGGCGGCCATCGAGTACTGCGGCCACGCCGCGGCCGCCTTTCGCGAGCCTGCTGCAGCCGAGGCCGCCCTTACGGCGGGCGAGGCCCCTCCGGACGTCGTCATCGTCGACTGGACCTTGGGGGGGCGGCCCGCTTTGCCCTGGATTCAGACCTGGCGCGCGCGCCTCGCGGAGGCCCGTTGGGTGGTGGTATCCGGCGACCCCGCTGTGCGGGCCGCGTTGCCGGAGGGCGTGGAATGGCTGGGGAAGCCGTTTCACTTGGCCGACTTGGCGGCGCTCTTGGAAGCGGAGGCGTGATCGGGGCTAAAGGATTGGCTCCGGCAGAAGGGGGCGGTAGGGTTGGGCGTGCTGGAGTATTACGGGCTGGTTTTTCTCGCCGCCCTGGCCGCGGGTGGGGTCAACGCCTTGGCGGGGGGCGGCACCCTGATCTCCTTCCCGGCGCTTACGGCGCTCGGGGTGCCGCCGGTCGTGGCCAACATGACCAACACGGTGGCTCTGTGCCCCGGCTACTTCGGCGGTGCCTTCGCCCAACGGCGCGATTTGATGGGACAAGAACGGCGGGTGGCAGTGCTGGTGGCGATGGGGCTGGTCGGGGGAGCCCTGGGGGCCCTGGCGCTCAATGCCGTGCCGGAGAGCCTTTTTCGGCGCCTGGTCCCATGGTTGATCGCCTTGGCCGCGGCCCTTTTGGCGGCGCAGCCCCGCGTGCGGAGGTGGTTGGCCCGCCCCCAGCGCGAAGGGCGGGCCGCCCGCGGTCGGGGGCTGGGCTTGGTGGCGGTAGGACTGGCCAGCGCGTACGGCGGGTTTTTCGGGGCGGGCCTGGGCGTGGTGTTGCTCGGGCTTCTGGGGCTGATTGAGGACCAGCCCTTGGGCCGACTCAACGCCATAAAGCAGGCCGTCTCCCTGGCGGCCAACGTGGCGGCGGCGGCGTATTTTGCCGCTTCCGGGCGGGTGGTCTGGCCGGTGGCGGCCGTCATGGCCTCAGGCGCCTGGATCGGGGGGGCCCTCGGCGGCACCTTGGCGGGCCGGCTGGCGTCGGACCGCCTGCGCCAGGTGGTGGTGGCCTTGGGCGCCTTGGTGGCGGCCTTCTATTGGGCTTCGTAGCTGCGAGGAAGCCGGTTGCGCCCGGGTGGCCCTTGTGGCACAATAAGATCGCCGATGCGTATCCAATCTTTGCGTTCTCCCGCCCCGTTATCGCCGATCTGAGCACATCGTGGGTTCTCGCCGCGCGGGCGTGGGATGTCAAGCTCCCGAAGTTCCCTTCGGGCGCTTCGCCGGATCTAGACCGCGGCCGTTTTGTTGCCCACGGGGAGAACGCGGAACCGAGAAAGGCTCGAGCGGCGAGGTGCCGGGGGTCGGGCGCGTTTGGGCCCGGGGGCGGTGGCGGTCTTGGAGCCGAGCGAATCGCTGGGCGCAATCAGCCTCCCTGTCCTTGGGCGGACGCCTTCCCCTACCACCATAGGTCGTGCGAGGAGTGGGCAGAATCCATCCAGGAGTGGACACGAGGGCCGTGCGGCCTTGCGCGGGCAACGGTCTTGGCACGCGGCCTTGCTGTGCCGGGTTCCTTGCACGCCGACGCTGGCCTGCCCGCCCTAAAGGCCCCGCGCACCAAAAAGACCGATGGCACGCATCACCCGTTGAAGCCAATTCTCTCAAGGAGGAGCTCATGGAGCGCGAACTGGCGCTAGAATTCGTCCGCGTCACCGAGGCAGCGGCGATGGCGGCCGGACGCCTGTTGGGGCGCGGGGACAAAAGTGCGGCCGACCAGGCAGCGGTCGACGCCATGCGGGCGATGTTGGACACCGTGGACATCCGCGGCACGGTGGTGATCGGGGAGGGCGAGATGGATGAGGCCCCAATGTTGTACATCGGGGAAACGGTAGGTTCCGGTCACGGCGAGCCGGTCGACATCGCCGTAGACCCCTTGGAGGGCACCAATCTGGTAGCCAAAGGGCTGCCCGGGGCGTTGGCCGTGATGGCCGTGGCGCCGCCGGGTTGTCTGTTGCATGCCCCCGACATGTACATGGAAAAGATTGTCAGTGGGCCGGCGGGGCGTGGCCGCCTCGATCTCACCCGACCCATTGGAGAAAATTTGGAGGCTTTGGCCGAAGCTTTGGGCAAACCCGTGGCCGAATTGACCGTGGTGGTGTTAGAGCGCGAGCGCCACGCTCAACTCATCGCCGATATCCGTCGCGCGGGAGCCCGCGTGCGGCTCATCTCCGACGGCGACGTGGCCCCGGCGGTGGCCACCGGTCAACCTGCCTCCGGCATCGACTTGGTGGTGGGCACCGGTGGAGCGCCGGAGGGGGTCATCGCTGCGGCCGGCGTCAAGTGTCTGGGGGGCGAGATGCAGGCGCGACTGGCCCCTCAAGATGACGAGGACCGGCGGAGGATGGCAGCCATGGGCATCCACGACCCCGACCGCGTGCTGGGCCTTGAGGATTTGGTGCGGGGTGACGACGTGCTGTACGTGGCTACGGCCATTACCGATTGCTACGGCCTCCCGGGGGTCCGCTACGGGTCGCATGGCGTGGTGACCCACACCGTGGTGATGCGCTCGTTGACCGGAACCATTCGTTACATCGTGGCCGAACATCGCGAGGCGCGCGGTCGCCGGGCGCGACGGGAGGGATAACATGCAAGACGAGGAACGGCAGGAGACGGTAGGGACCGAACCGCCGGAAGCGGTTTTGACCGAGACCCCGCGGCGCCGAGGGCGGCGCCGGACCCCATCCGGAACCGACGGCGCGCCGGCGCCTGTGGCCTCAGCGACAGACGCGGCACCGAGCGAAGGCGCGCGACGCGGACGGCGACGCCGGACGGCAGAATCGGAAGCCGGCGAGACGGCAGAGGCGGGAGAGGTCCGGCGCGGGCGGCGCGGCCGTCGGCCGCGAGCAGCGGCGGTCGTTGAGACGGCGGCCGAGGTGTCGGAGTCAGGCGCCGGGGAACCCGAGACGTCGGAGGGCGCAGCCGAAGCCGGCGCCGCCGTGCCGACTGAGCGGGCGGCAGAGGGCTCAGAGGCAGCAGTCGCGTCGCCGCCACCGGCTCTGGATGCCTCCGCAGCACCAGCGGCCGTGGCGTCTCCCGGGGAAGCGGTTCCGGCCCCCGAGGTCCCCGAGCCGGTGGCTGCCCTCGGGACGACCGGTGAGACCGCCGAGGCGGGCGGGCCGGCGGTCCGGGAAGAGCGCGGGCCAGGGCGCGAGCCGCCGCGCCCGTGGACCAACGGGGAGCGGCGATCGCCGGACGGGCGTCCGGGACGAGAGGGCAAGCCTTACCCGAGCCGGCGCGAGGAGCGCCTGGGCGGGCGGGAAGGGCGCGAGCAGCACAACGGGCGTTCGCGCGAGCCCCAGTGGTCTATGGCGCAGCTAGAGGCCATGACCCTCCTCGACCTCTACAAGCTCGCGCGGTCGCTCAACATCGAGAACTACCGCGCCTTGCGGAAGAGCGAACTCATTTGGGAGATCCTGCGCGTCCGCACCCACAAAGACGGGCTGATCTTTGCCCAAGGGCTCCTCGACATCGTTGGCGACTACGGCTTTTTGCGGCCGGCGGACTTTCAGCGCAGTCGGGAGGACGTCTATGTGTCGGCGTCGCAGATTCGCCGCTTCGACCTGCGCCCGGGAGATTATGTGTCGGGCCAGGCGCGCCCGCCCAAAGACGGAGAGCGGTATTTCGCGCTGCTAAGGGTTGAAGCGGTCAACGCCATGCCTCCCGAGAAGGCCGCCGAGCGCCCGGACTTCGATGGGCTGACGCCGATTTTTCCCAACACCCGCTTTCGGCTTGAGACCACGCGCGATGAGTTGGCCACCCGGCTGGTGGACATCGTGGCCCCCATCGGCAAAGGGCAACGGGCCCTCATCGTCGCCCCGCCCAAGGCAGGCAAGACGGTCCTGCTCAAGAAGCTCGCCAACGCCATCGCTCAAAACGATCCCGACACCCACCTGATGGTGCTGTTGATCGACGAGCGGCCGGAAGAGGTCACCGACATGCAGCGGTCGGTACGCGCCGAAGTGGCCAGCTCCACCTTTGACGAGCCGCCGGAGGACCACATCCGAGTGGCGGAGATGGTGCTCGAGCGGGCCAAGCGGCTTGTGGAGATGGGGCGCGACGTCGTCATCTTCTTGGACTCCATCACTCGGTTGGCGCGCGCCTACAATCTGACCCTGCCCGCATCGGGCCGCACGCTTTCGGGTGGGATGGACCCAGCCGCCCTGCACAAACCCAAACGCTTTTTCGGGGCTGCGCGCAAGGTGGAAGACGGCGGCAGCCTCACCATCATCGCCACGGCCTTGATCGATACTGGATCGCGTATGGACGACGTCATTTACGAGGAGTTCAAGGGCACCGGCAACATGGAGCTCCATCTCGACCGCAAGTTGGCCGAGCGCCGTACCTTCCCGGCCGTGGACATCAAGCGATCCGGCACGCGGCGCGAAGAGCTTTTGATGACCCCCGAGGAGCTGGAAGTGGTTTGGATGGTGCGCCGCGCCATTGCCAACCTGGGAAACCAGGAGGCCACCGAGCTGTTGTTGCAAAACCTCAAACGCACGCGATCCAATGCCGAGTTTTTCAAGCTGTTCTTGGCGAACCAGGGGGGCGCCAATTGATGGCGGACCACGAGGAAGGGATGCCGGCGCGCATCTTGGTGGTCGACGACGACAAGCACATTCGTGAGTTGTGCCGCATCTATCTCGAAGCCTCGGGGTTTCGGGTGTTGGAGGCCGCCGATGGACAGGCGGCGTTGGCTCAGGTGGCGGCGGAGCGCCCAGACCTTCTGGTGCTGGACGTGATGTTGCCCAAGCTCGACGGCTGGCAGGTGTTAAACGAGGTCCGCAAGGACAGCATCTGGTTGCCGGTGGTGATGCTGACAGCCGTGGGCGACGAAGAGGATCGCGTGCTGGGGCTGGATCTGGGTGCGGACGACTACTTGACGAAACCGTTTTCGCCCAAGGAGTTGGTCGCGCGGGTGCGCGCGGTGTTGCGGCGGGCGGCCTTCGCCGCCGGCGGCGAGGGCCAGGAGGTGTTGCGGTTCGGTGAATTGGTGATCGATCCCGGGTCGCGCAAGGTCTTTTGCGGCAGCGAGCGGCTCAACTTGACGCCGCGCGAATTCGAGTTGCTCTGGTTTTTGGCCAGCCATCCGCAACAGGTCTTTAGCCGCGACCAGTTGTTGGACAAGGTCTGGGGGTTCGACTTTGAAGGGGACGCCCGCACGGTCGACGTGCACATCACCCGCATCCGCCACAAGCTGGCAGAGAATCACGGGCCGCATTACTACTTGGAGACGGTGTGGGGTCAAGGTTATCGCTTCAATCCCGGGCTCCATGCCAACAACCATGCGCGCCTGGATTAGCCGCCAGTTCAAACGGCTGACGGTCCGCTTGGTGGTCAGCCACGTGGCCGTGGCCTTGGTAGTGTTGGTGGTGGCGGTGCTTATTTCCGGGTGGAGTTTTCGCGATTACCTCATCCGCAGCCAGACCCGCGCGCTCCACGTGCGCGGAGAGCAGATCGCGCGGGTCATGACGGGCTACTTTCTGGGTACGCTCTCCAAGCCGGCGGCGGCGTATCTCATCAACACCCTGCAGGGGACATTGGACGACCGGCTGTACGTCATCGATCAGACCGGCACCCTCTTGATCCAGGCCGGGCGCAGCGAGCTGCCGGTGGTTCCGGTGCCGCCGGCGGTGCTGCGCGAGGTGCTGACGGTAGGCCAGCCGTGGAGCGGGGTGCTGACGGGCTCGCACGCCACCATCGTCGCTGCGGCCGTGCCGGTGGTGATCGGCGGCAACATCATGGGCGGCATCTTGTTGGAGCAACCGTTGGGGGGCATTACCCGGACTGCCACCTCGCTGGTGAGCCTGCTCTTCTGGGGGGAGTTGGTGGCGGTCTTGTTTGCCGGGTTGCTGGCTTACTCCCTCAGCCGACGGCTCTCCCGCCCGCTCGAGGAACTGCGGCGGTCGGTGGAGGGGATGGAGGCCGAGCGCCCGGCCATCGCCGTGCGCATCGAGGGGCCGGCCGAGGTCGAGGAATTGGCGCAGGAATTCCATCGTATGGGCGCGCGCATCGCGGACCAGATGATTCGCCTCGAAGAAGAGAAGCGTGCCCGGGACGCGCTGCTCGCGCACGTGGCCCACGACCTTCGGACGCCCTTGACCTCCATCCGGGGGTTTTTGGAGGCGGTGCGGGACGGGGTAATGACCGGCCCGGCCATGGACCGCGCCATCGCCATCGCCTGGGAGGAGACCTTGCGCCTGCAACGGCTGGTCAACCGCCTGCTGCAGGCCACGCGCATCCAGAGCGGGATGGCCGAGAAGGAACGCCTGTCCTTAAACCAGTGGATCGGGGACACCCTGCAGCGCATCGAGCCGCTCACGCGCGAGAAGGGCGTCGCGGTCGCATGGCAGCCCCAGGGCGACGTCGAGCTTTGGGGCGTGCGCGACCACCTGATTGAGGCCCTGGTCAACGTCCTGGATAACGCCATCAAATGGAGTCCCGAAGGAGAGCGCATTGAACTGGCCACCTACCGGCAAGACCACCCGCCGGCCGTGGTGGTCCAAGTCCGCGACCACGGCCCCGGCATTGCACCCGAAGTGCTGCCGCACGTGCTGGAGCGGTTCGTGACGGGCGATCAGGCGCGCAGCGATTCGAGTGGACTCGGCCTTTCCATCGTGGCCGACGTGATGAAAGAGCACCAGGGGCAGGTGGAGGTCCACAACCACCCGGGTGGGGGAACCGAGGTGCGCTTGACGCTGCCGCTGCCGGCAGAGTCGACCGGTCGTGACGGCCAAGGCTCACCGTTTCCAGTTAAGCCCAAAGCGCGTTATAATAGCCCCACGCGGAACGCAGACCAGGCCGCGCGAGAGGATGGGAACCGGATTTAAGACACCCAGGGGGCTGGCGAGAGGAGACGTGATGCGATTGCGCGCAATCCGCGTGGGGTGGTGGTTGGCTTGGGCTGCAATAGGAATCGGAGCGGCTGCTTGCGGCAGCGGCGCGGCGCCCGCCCCCAGCCATAGCGGAGCGGCGGCGCCGCGGGCGGCGGTTCACCCCTCGGCGCGCCCCTCCGGAATGCCGGTGTTGGTGCGGGCAGGCACCGCCACGGTGGCGGGCAAGTCCACCGAGGTGTTGACCACAGCCGCCGGCATGACGCTGTACTACTTTACGCCCGATTCCCCCACCAAAGTGGCTTGCACCGGGCACTGCACCCAAATCTGGCCGCCGCTTTTGGCGAAGTCGGGAACTTTGGCGCTGGCGCCAGGTCTGAGCGGCCACCTGTCTACGGTGTCGACGGCCCTAGGACCGCAGGTGGAGTACAACGGCCATCCGCTCTACACCTACATCCGCGACACCAAACCGGGTCAGGCCAACGGCGAGGGCGTGCTCGGCAAATGGTTTGTGGCCACGCCGGGGATGAAGCCCCTCGGCCGCTAGCGAGTCGGGGGTTGGTTGCTGGTCGGCCTGGTCTTCTGTTAGAATAGACGCCGGTTGCTTGCGGCCAAACCCGCGAGGGGATCTGGGGATCCCCTCGCAGGTGTCTTCCCGTCGGTCCGTCAGCGCAGACGAAGGCCGAGGGGAGGGAATCTGCCGCGGAAGGGGGGCAGATCAGGGCATGAAAGAAGGGATCCATCCGCCGTATTACCGCACCACCGTCACGTGCTCCTGCGGAGCGGTCTACCATGTGGGGTCGACCAAGACCAACCTGCGGGTGGAGGTCTGCGGCAAGTGCCACCCGATGTACACCGGCCAGCAGCGGATCGTCGACACGGGGGGACGGGTGGAGCGCTTCAAGCGCCGTTACGGATTGGATTAGGCGGGTTTTGGGCCGCGGACGGGCGAGGTGGGGGAGTTCGGCATGGACGAGCGCGTAGCGGAGCGGCTTCGGGCGGCCGAGGCTCACTACCGGGAGCTCGAGGCCGAGTTGGCCCGGCCGGAGGTGGCCGCTGCCCCAGATAAGGCCCGGCGTTTGGGGCAAGAGCTGGCGCAGTTCGAGCCCTTGGTGCAGGCGTTCCGGGCCTATCTGGAGGCCGAGGCGGAGATGGAGACGCTCAAGGAGCTCGGGCGCGAAGCCGACGAGCAGACGCGTAGCTGGGTGGACAGCGAACTCGAGGCCTTGCGCGGGCGCCTGGAGCACCTGGAACGCGAGGCCCAGGTCTTGCTTCTGCCTCGCGACCCCAACGACGCCAAGAACGTGATGATGGAGATCCGCGCCGGCGCCGGCGGCGAGGAGGCGGCGTTGTTTGCGGCCGACCTGTTCCGCATGTACGTACGCTACGCCGAGCGCCAGGGGTGGCGCACCGAGGTGCTGTCGGCCAACTACACCGACATCGGCGGCATCAAGGAGATCATTTTCATGGTGGAAGGGCGCGGCGCCTTCAGCCGCCTCAAGTACGAGCGCGGCGTGCACCGCGTGCAAAGGGTTCCGGTGACCGAAGCCAGCGGGCGCATTCACACCTCCACGGTGACGGTCGCGGTGCTGCCCGAAGCCGAGGAGGTCGAGGTGGCCATCGACCCCGATGACTTGCGCATCGAGACCATGCGCGCCGGTGGAGCCGGCGGGCAGCACGTCAACAAGACGGAGTCGGCGGTGCGCATCACCCACCTGCCCACCGGCATCGTGGTCTCCTGCCAGGACGAAAAGTCGCAGCATAAAAACCGCGAAAAGGCGATGCGGGTCTTGCGGGCGCGGTTAAAGGCCCACTACGAGAGCGAGGCCGCCGAGCGGGTGGCGAGCGAACGCCGCTCGCAGGTGGGCACCGGAGAGCGATCCGAGCGGATCCGCACATACAATTTTCCGCAAGGCCGGGTCACCGATCACCGGGTGGGCTTCACCATGCACCGGCTCAGTGAGGTGCTGGACGGCGACCTGGACGAACTGATCCAGGTCTTGGCAGCCAAGGAGCAAGAGGAGCGGCTCAGCCAGCTGGCATCGGGTTGGGAGTAGGCGAGGCGAAAGAGTGAGCATGGCCGACGCCCACGACGTTTGGGGGAGGGCGCTGCGGTGGGGCACGGACCGGCTGCGGGAGGCCGGGGTAGAGCGCCCGGAGCAGGAGGCTCACCGCTTGTTGCGCGAGGCCTTGGGGATGGACGCGGCCGCGTTCTACGCCCACCCGCCCAAGCCCTCCAAAAGTGCCTGGGCGCGCTTCCGCCGGTGGGTCAAGGCGCGGGCCTCGGGCGTTCCGTACTTCTATTTGGTAGGCCATCGCGAGTTTTTGGGATTGGATCTCTCGGTGACGCCGGCGGTGCTGATTCCGCGTCCGGAGACCGAGCAGCTGGTGGAACTGGCTCTGGCGCGCATTCCGGCCAAGGCCGGCACGGTGGTGGACGTGGGCACCGGCAGCGGAGCCATCGCTTTGGCCCTCAGGCGCTACGGGCCGGGGGCGTGGCAGGTGGTGGGGACCGAAGTGAGCCCCGCCGCCTTGGCGGTGGCGCGCGAAAACGGACAGCGCCTAGGCCTTAGGGTGGACTGGCGGCAGGGCGACCTCTTGGCGGGATTGGCGCCTCCGGGGCTGGGCGTGGTGGCCAACCTCCCGTACGTCGACGTCGAGGACCGAGCGCGGTACCCCCAACTGGCGTTTGAGCCGGCAGAGGCCCTGTTCGCCGCCGAAGGGGGGCTGGCGGTCATCCTGCGCCTGATACCGGAAGCCTGGCGCTGGCTGCAGCCGGGGGGGTGGATCGGGCTCGAGGTAGATCCCGCCCAGGCCCCGGCGGTGTCGCGAGCCCTCAAGGCCCAAGGGTTTCAGCAGATTCAGACGGCACGGGACCTTGCCGGCAGCGTCCGGGTGGTGCACGCCGTGCGCGGGGAGTGAAGAGAGGGGGAAGACGGTGGCCGAGCCCATCACGGTGGAAGAGCTGGACCGACTGTTGCGGGACAAGGTGCCGGTGACGGTGGTCGACGTCCGACTCGATGCCACCGGGGCCATACCGGGGGCCGAGCACGTTCCCGTCACCGACCTTGAGGAGCGGGAGTGGCCCTGGGACCGCGAGCGGCTTTTGGTGGTGTACTGCCAACACGGGCGCGGGGCCAGTGCCTACGCCGCCGAGGTCTTGGAGCAGCAGGGGTTTCGGGCCGTGCGCACGTTGGTGGGGGGGCTGGACGCTTGGCGGCAGGCCCACGGCGCGGGATAACGGGGTGGCGCCGCGGGGGGAGGCGAGATGAGCTTCTCCGAGGGATTGGCAGTGGCCACCTTCGTCGTGGTCTACGTGTTTTTGGTGGGAGACTGGTTTCACCGGGCGTGGGCGGCCTTGTTGGGCGCAGCGACCTTGGTCGCCACCGGCGTCATTCCTTGGCATCGGGTGGCCGAGGCCGTGGATTGGAATACGCTGGGGCTGTTGGGCGCCATGATGATTCTGGTGGGGGTGGTGGCGGAGACCGGCCTGTTTGACCTCATTGGAGCGGCCGTGGCCCGCTGGGCGGGGTCCAGTCCGCGCCGCCTGGCTTTGGCGTTCGCGGTGGCCGCGGCGGTGGTGTCGATGGCCCTCGACAACGTCACCACGCTGTTGCTGCTCGGCCCCGCCGTCCTGCGCAGCGCGGAGGCAGTGGGGGCAGATCCGGTGGACTTGATGATGGGCACGGCCTTGGCCTCGAATCTCGGAGGCCTGGCCACGCTGATCGGCGACCCCCCCAACATCCTCATCGGGACGGCGGCAGGCCTCGACTTTCTCGCCTTCTTGCGCTACCTCGGACCCTTGGCGGCGGTGCTCGTCGTCGTCTTAGCCGGATGGCTCTGTTTGCGCTTTCCCGCGGGCCGGGGGGCGCCCGCCGCGCATCCCCTGCCTCGCGTTCGCCACCCGCTGGTGCTGGCCGTTCTGGCTCTTACGCTGGCCGGATTTCTGCTGCAAGGGGTAACGGGGTGGTCGGCGTCCGCGGTGGCGCTGGGAGGGGCCGCCCTGGCGGTGGCGGTTTTGCGGCCGCCCCTGCGCCGCGTGGTGCGGGCGGTGGACTGGGGCACGCTTGCGTTTTTTTTCGGGGTCTTCGTCATGGTGGGAGGGCTTGAGACCAGCGGAGCCGTGGCCCGGATGGCGCAGTGGCTTGCGGCCACGTCTAGTCCGGCGTCGGTATGGCTGGCGGTCCTGGTCGGCAGTGCCCTGGTGTCGGCGCTCCTCGACAACGTCCCTTTGGTGGCGGCACTCATTCCGGTGGTGGCAGACCTTTCTCACCAGCATGTCGGCTATGGGATCGGGTTGTGGATGGCCTTGGCTGCCGGCGCCGCCATCGGCGGCAACGCCACGGTGATCGGGGCGTCGGCCAACGTGGTAGCTCAGGGGTTGGTGGAAGAGGCGGGGTACCGTATGGACTTTGTGCGCTTTGCCGCATTCGGCGCACCGGTGGCGGCCATGACGGCGGCAGTAGCCGCGGCCTACCTCTACGCCGTGCACTTTCGCGCACTCTGAAGCTGGCGGCGAGGCGGGGTCGTGCCGGCGTCGGCGCCGGCAAAAAGGAGGGCGACATGCAAACGCGGGTGGTGCAGGGCGAGGCGGGCGTAAAGGAGGCGGCGGAGTGGATCCGCGCCGGTTGGCCGGTGGCCTTTCCTACCGAAACGGTGTACGGGCTCGGCGCCGATGCCTTTTCAGCGGAGGCTGCAAGCCGCATCTTTCTGGCCAAGGGGCGGCCGGCCGACAACCCGCTGATTGTGCACGTCCTCGATGTGGACGCGGTTTTGGCAGTGGCCGAACCTCCGCTTCCGCCCTTGGCCAAGCCGTTGGCGGACCGCTTTTGGCCAGGACCCTTGACGCTGGTCTTGCCGGCCCGCGACGCCGTGCCGGCGGTGGTGCGGGCCGGCCTGGCGACCGTCGCCGTCCGGTGCCCCAGCCACCCGGTGGCCCGCGCCCTGATCGCGGCCGCCGGGCCCTTGGCGGCGCCGTCCGCCAATCGGGCCGGCCGGCCTTCTCCTACCCGAGCCGAGGACGTGCTGGAAGACCTCGGGGGGCGTATCCCGCTGATCCTCGACGGGGGCCCTACCTGGAACGGCGTCGAGTCGACGGTGATTGACATCAGTCAGGATCCCCCCTTGTTGCTCCGACCTGGTGCCTTGCCGCGAGCGGCGATCGAAGCCGTGACGGGACCGTTGGGGGAGCCTGACGCCGGCAGTCTTCGCCGGTCGCCGGGCACCCGTCATCGGCACTACGCGCCGGTCGCGCCGGTCACGTGGTTGGAGGAGGATGACCCGGAGAAGGTGTGGGCTTGGTGGCGGGAGCACGCCGCCGCCGACTGGGCGTTGTTGGCTCCGGCGCCGGTAGTGGCGCGGGTGGGCGTCCCATGGGCGGCGTCGCTGGGGGAGGGGCCCGTGGAGGCGGCCCAGCGGTTGTTTGCAGGTCTGCGCGACCTCGACCGGTTCCATCCGGCCCGCATCGTCGTGGCCTGGCGGTCGCAGGAGGGGGTCGGTGAAGCCGTTCGCAACCGACTGGCCAAGGCGGCCACGCCCGAATCCCCGGAGGCGACCGAGGCCCCGTTTCTCCTGTTTGTCTGTACGGGCAACACCTGTCGGTCGCCGTTGGCGGCGGCGCTTTGGAACCGCCTGAACACCGGCATCCCAGCCGAGTCGGCCGGCGTCGGCGCCGTCTTGGGCGCGCCGGCGGCGCCTGAGGCGGTGGCGGCGGCCAAGCGCCACGGGGCCGAACTGGAGACCCACCGGAGCCGGCCCTTGCAAGCAGTCGTAGGAACGCCGCTGTGGGTGGTGGTCATGACGCGCGACCAAGCGCGGGCTGTGGTCCGGCAGCGACCGGAATGGGCCGGGCGAATCCGCCTGTTGCGGGAGCTGGCGGGGGAGGAGGGCGAGGTCGAAGACCCCCTCGGACGGGGACAAGCCGCCTATGATATACTAGCCTCGCAACTTGAGCGGTGGCTGGTGGCGATTCGCCACGCCGTGGCGCCAGAGGATGCGTAAGGGGCCGGAGGCGACAAGATGGGAGAGGGGACTGCGATGCGCATTGCCGTGGGAGCCGACCACGCCGGGTGGCCGCTCAAAGAGCCGCTGGCCAACTTTTTGATCGAAATGGGCTGGGACGTGGAAGATTTCGGGACCTTCGGCCCGGAATCGGTCGATTATCCCGATTACGCCGAACGTGTGGGACGGGCCGTGGCCTCCGGCCAAGTGGACCGCGGGCTACTCATCTGCGGCAGCGGCGTGGGCATGTGCATCGCGGCCAACAAGGTGCCGGGGGTGCGAGCGGCCCTGGCCCACGATGTGGTCACGGCCCGCTTGTCGCGGCAGCATAACGACGCCAACGTGTTGACCATGGGGGCGCGTTTTTTGGCCGCGCCGTTGGCGCAGGAGATTCTCAAGGTCTGGCTGGACACGCCCTTTGAGGGTGGGCGCCACCAGCGGCGCGTGGAGAAGATCCAGGCCCTGGAACAAGCCGGGCTATAGCCGGCCGGTCGCCGGGATTCGCCTATTGAGGGGGGCTCCGGCCTTCGCTATAATGCTATGGAAAACGCCATGAGGCGTTTTCGCGAACACGCATCGAGGTTGTCTTACCAGTGGCCCACCGCCTCCCTGGAAGCAGGGAACGTCGATGGGGTTTTTTGTGTGAACGACGGAGGCAGAATAGCCGTGAAAAAATCCCGCGCCGGCTGGCGGGTGGCGACGGTGGGCACCGAGATGTTGGTGGGATTGGCCGGCGGGTTTTTTCTGGGACGCTACCTCGATCATCGCTTGGGGACACAGCCGTGGCTGATGGTAACAGGAGTCCTGCTGGGATTCGTGGCGGGGCTGTGGATGGCCTACCGCGCGGCCCAAGGGCCGTGACGCGCTGGCAACGCGCGGCGCGCGTGGCCCGTACCGTGGCGTGGTCTGCAGTCGCAGTCGGCGCCGGCGCCGTGTGGATCGGCGGGCGCATGCCGTGGGGCTGGTCGTGGTTGGTGGGGAGCCTGATGGGAGCGCTCAACTTCCAGCTTTTGGCCTCAGGATTGCGCAGGGCCTTGGGCTTGAAGCCAGGCGCGGCGCAAGGTGCGTTCTTCGCCTCGAGCTTGGTGCGGTTGGGCATGATGGGCGCCTTGTTGTACTGGGTGTCAGGCCGAGGTCCGAGCTTGTCGGCGGGGTGGGTGCTGGCCGGCGTGTTTCTGCCCCAAGTGGTGTTCCTGGTCAGTTACTACCGAACCAGAGAGGAGGATTCGATGCGGTGACCTGGCATCTCGGGCCCTACACCATCGACGGCAGCCTGGTGCTCTACACCTGGATCGCCATCCTGTTGACCGCAGGCCTGGTCTCGTGGTTGGCGCGGGGGGCGACCGCGGGGGTTCCCGGGATCGGGCAGAGCCTTTTGGAGTCGGTCTTCCAATTCATCGCCGACCTGGCCAAGGTCACGTTTGACCCGGAGAAAGAGTCGTTCCTCTACGAACTGCTCATCACGCTCTTCCTCTTTCTCCTCATCTCGAACTTCGAAGGCATGATTCCCTCCCTCCATTCCCCCACTGCCAACCT
Source organism: Bacillota bacterium (assembly GCA_023511625.1). Lineage (GTDB taxonomy): Bacteria > Bacillota > Sulfobacillia > Sulfobacillales > Sulfobacillaceae > JAIMAE01. The sequence goes on from JAIMBD010000011.1 coordinate 60,364, forward strand.
GAATCTGACCGCGGCCTTGGCCATTGCCGTGTTTGTGCTGATTCAGTGGTATGGGGTGCGGTACCACGGGTTGGGCTACTTCAAGCACTTCGCCAAGCCCTTTTTGCCGCTTCTGCCCATCAACCTGGTAGAGGAACTGTCGAAGCCGCTGACGCTGGCCTTCCGACTCTACGGCAACATCCTGGTGGGCGAGATCTTCATGGGCATGGTCGCGCGCTTCCGCCTCCTGTTCTACTTTCTCGGAGGCTTTGTGGCGGCGTTCGTGTGGTGGGGATTCACCGCCTTTGTCAACGTGGTACAGGCCTTCATCTTCATGGTGCTGACCATGGCTTACGTCGGTAAGGCCATGGCGGAAGAGTGACAATACACACGCTAGGAGGCAAGAATCGATGGCGGCATTGCTAGATGTGACCACAGCGCGGGTGATCGGGGACGCGATCGGGTTTGGCATGGCGGCTGCAGGGGCGTCGATCGGCGACGGGCTGGTGGCCGGGCGATTGGTCGAAGGTGTGGCGCGGCAACCGGAGGCGCAGGGGCGCCTGATGCCGCTGGCCTTCCTCGGCATCGGGCTGGTCGAGGCGCTCCCCATCATCCTCTTGGTGCTGCTCTTGGTCCACCTGTTCGGCTAAACCCGGGCGTGGGCGTGCAGGGAAAGGGGAAGGTGAAGCGGTGATCTCGTTATCGTGGCCCCAGCTCCTGATCGAGCTGATCTCGGTGCTCTTGCTCTTCGCCTTTCTCCGGGCCAAGGCGTTTCCGCCTATCGTCAAGGCGATGCGCGATCGCCAAGAGCGGATTCGCTCCGACTTGGAGACGGCCGAAGCCCGGCGCAAGGAGGCGGAGGCGATGAAGGCGGCCTTGGAGGCGGAGGTCCGCTCGGTGCGCGAACGCGCCGACCAGGTGCTGGCCCGGGCGAAGAAGGATGCGGAGGACCAGGCGCGAGCGATTCTGGAGGAAGCGCAACGGGAATCCAAACGCATTTTGGCCGAGGCCGAGGTGGAGATCCGGCGCCAGCGGGAGGAGGTGCTGTCCTCGCTGCGAGCGCAGATCGTGGAGATCTCGCTCAGCGTGGCCGAGAAAATCCTGCGCGAGCGGCTGGATAGCCAGGCGGACCGTCGTCTGGTGGACGAGTTCGTGGAGCGGATCGAGGTGCCGCAATGAAGGACGAGGCGGTAGCTCGGCGATACGCCGCGGCCCTCTTGGAGGTCGTCGGTTCTGAAGCCGAGGCCGTGGACGCCGCGCTGTCCCGGTTGGCCCGGGACCTCTCGGCCACCGAGGCGTCGCGGATTTGGCTGCACCCTGCGCTTGGGGCCGAGGCCAAACGCGGGCTCGTCCGGGCCTTGGCCACGGAGGAAGATCCCCCGGTGGTGACGCGGTTTCTGGATGTGGTCATCGCCCACCGCCGCGAGGCCGAGGTGGCGACTATCGCCGAAAGTTTCCATCAGGCGGTCCTGGAGCGGGCGGGGCTGACCGAAGCGGTGATCGCGTCGGGCCGTCCCTTGGCGCCGGAGGAGCAGGCGCGGGCGACGGAGGCCTTAAGCCGCTTCCTCGGGCGGCGCCTTTGGCCGCGCTTTGAGGTCGACCCGAGTCTCATTGGCGGCGTGCGCGTCACCTTCGGCGACCGCATGATCGACTGGAGCGTCCAAGGCGCTCTGGACCGGTTGCGGGCGAACTTGCTAGCTGCGCGGGAAGAGGTGAAGGCATGAAGTTAAAACCGGAAGAGATTACCTCCATCATCAAACAGCAGATCGAGCGGTACGGGCGCGAGCTGGAAGTGGCGGAGGTCGGCACCGTGCTGCAGGTCGGGGACGGCATCGCCCGCATCTACGGCCTGACCGACTGCATGGCGGGGGAACTCTTGGCGTTTTCCAACGGCGTGATGGGCATGGCCCTGAACCTCGAGGAGGACAACGTCGGGTGCGTCATCTTGGGTGACGACAGCGGCATCAAAGAGGGCGACCAGGTGCGCCGGACGGGGCGCGTGGTGGAGGTGCCGGCCGGCGAAGCCCTCATCGGCCGCGTCGTCAACGCCTTGGGCCAACCCATTGACGGCCGCGGACCTATCGAAACCGATGTCCGTCGGCCAGTCGAGTACCCGGCACCGGCCATCATCGACCGGCAGCCGGTCAACACGCCCCTGCAGACCGGGATCAAGGCCATCGATGCGATGATTCCCATCGGGCGCGGCCAGCGCGAGCTCATCATCGGCGACCGCCAAACCGGGAAGACGGCCGTCGCCATCGACACCATCATCAACCAGAAGGACCAGGACGTCATCTGCATTTACGTCGGCATCGGGCAGAAGGAGTCGACCATCGCCGCCATCGTCCACACCCTGCGCGAGCGCGGAGCCATGGACTACACCATCGTGGTGTCGGCGTCTGCCTCAGAACCCGCCCCGCTTCAGTACCTGGCCCCATATGCCGGCTGTGCCATGGGCGAGGAGTTCCGCGACCGCGGGCGGGACGTGCTGGTGGTGTATGACGACCTTTCCAAACACGCCGTGGCCTATCGTGCCATGTCGCTCTTGCTTCGGCGGCCACCTGGCCGCGAGGCGTATCCCGGCGACGTCTTCTACCTGCACTCGCGCCTTTTGGAGCGCGCGGCTCGGCTCAACGACGCCAAGGGCGGCGGGAGCCTGACGGCTCTGCCCATCATCGAGACCTTAGCCGGCGACGTGTCGGCCTACATTCCCACCAACGTGATCTCCATTACCGACGGCCAGATCTACCTCGAGAGCGATCTCTTCTTCTCGGGCCAACGGCCGGCGGTCAACGTGGGACTGTCGGTGTCGCGGGTGGGCTCGGCGGCGCAAATCAAAGCCATGAAACAAGTGGCCGGCGGGATGCGCCTGGACTTGGCCCAGTACCGGGAGCTGCAGGCGTTTGCCCAATTCGGCTCCGACTTGGACCGGGCGACCCAAGCCCGTCTGGCGCGGGGCCGACGCACCGTGGAAGTACTCAAGCAGCCGCAGTATCAGCCCATGCCGGTGGAGGAGCAGGTGGTGGCCATCTTTGCCGTCACCCGCGGCTTTTGGGACGACATCGAGCCCGAGCGGGTGGGCGAGGCCGAACGGGGACTTTTGCGGACGCTGCGCGAACAACATCCCGAGATCCTGGAGACGATTCGCCGCGAAAAAGCGCTTTCGGATGAGACCGTGGAACGGCTCGGCGCGGCCATCGAGGCGTACAAGAAGGCGATGGTGCTCTAACCATGGCCGGAGGGTTGCAGGAACTGAGGCGGCGGATCCGCAGTGCCCAGAACACCCAGCAGATCACCCGGGCCATGAAGATGGTGGCGGGGGCGAAGTTGCGCCGGGCCGAGGAGCGGGCCCGCCAGTCCCGCGAGTTCCTTCAGGAGATCCGGGCAGTGGCAGCTCGGGCGGCGGCTCTCGGCAGCGGCGAAAGTCGGCTGTTGGAGGAGCGTCCCCTCGGCCGGTTAGGCCTGCTCGTCATCACCTCCGACCGCGGGTTGGCCGGGCCGTACAACGCCAACGTCTTGCGCCAAGCAGTGGCCCAGGCGACGGCATCTGCGGCCGAGGTGGCAGTGCTGGTGGTGGGGCGAAAAGGGCGGGAGTTCTTTCGCCACCGGCGGTATACCATCCTCGAAGAATTCGTGGGCCTGGGCGACGACCCCTCGTACCGGCAGGCCCGCGCCATCGCCGACATCGTTTTGGCCCACTTTCTGGAGGGGCGCCTCGACCAGGTGCGGTTGATCTACACCCGTTACATCAACCCCATGACCCAACGGCCCGAGACGGTGGAGCTGCTGCCGGTGCCGCGCGCCGAGCTGGCCTCCCAAGGGCCTCCGCGGGGTTATCTGTTTGAACCGGAACCGGCCGAGGTGTTGGAGGAGCTCTTGCCTCGCTTTGTAGAGGTCCAGTTGTACGGGGCGCTGTTGGAATCGAAGGCCAGCGAACACGGCGCGCGCATGACGGCCATGGATTCGGCCAGCAAGAACGCCGAGGAATTGATTCGCCGCCTGATCCTGATGCGCAATCGCCTGCGCCAGGCCGCCATCACCCGGGAGATCGCGGAGCTCGTGGGCGGCGCGGAAGCACTCGAATAGGCTCGCGGGGCATCCCGCGGGGGCGTGAAGAGGAGGAGTCGCGTTGGCGGAAGCGTTAGGGAAAGTGGTGGAAGTCTTAGGGCCGGTGGTGCAGGTGGAATTTCCCAAAGGCCACCTGCCAGCCATCTACAACGCCCTGCGCGTGAGGACCCAGCCGGATCGGCCAGACGACTGGTTGACGCTGGAGGTCATGCACCATTTGGGCGACAACCGGGTCAGCTGCATCGCCATGGCCTCCACCGACGGGCTGGTCCGCGGCATGGCCGTGGAGGACACCGGCGGACCCATCCGGGTGCCGGCCGGAGAGGTCACTCTCGGCCGCATGTTCAACGTTCTCGGGCAACCGATCGACGGCAAGGGGCCGGTGCGCGAAGGCGGCGAGCGTCTGCCCATTCACCGCCCGGCGCCGGAGTTTACAGAGCTGTCGGTGGCGACGGAGATCTTTGAGACCGGCATCAAAGTGGTCGACCTTTTGGCGCCCTACCCTAAGGGAGGCAAAGTAGGGCTGTTCGGCGGTGCCGGCGTCGGCAAGACCGTGTTGATCATGGAGCTCATTAACAATATCGCCAAGCAGCACGGGGGCTACTCGGTCTTTGCCGGTGTCGGGGAGCGCAGCCGCGAGGGCAACGACCTCTACCTCGAGATGACCGAGTCCGGGGTCATCGACAAAACGGCCCTGGTGTACGGACAGATGAATGAGCCGCCAGGGGTGCGGATGCGGGTGGCCCTGTCAGGCCTGACCATGGCCGAGTACTTTCGCGACCAAGAAGGTCGTGACGTGCTGTTCTTCATCGACAACATCTTCCGGTTTATCCAGGCCGGCTCGGAGGTTTCGGCGCTCTTAGGTCGGATGCCTTCCGCAGTCGGTTACCAGCCGGTGCTGGCTACGGATGTGGGCGCGTTGCAGGAGCGCATCACCTCGACCAAGCGCGGGTCCATCACCTCGATCCAAGCCATCTACGTGCCGGCGGACGACTACACCGACCCGGCGCCGGCGACCACCTTTGCCCACCTGGACGCCACCACCAACCTCGAACGGCGCATCGCGGACAAGGGCATCTACCCGGCGGTGGATCCGCTAGCATCGACTTCGCGCATCCTCGACCCCCAGATCGTGGGGGAGGAGCATTACCAAGTTGCGCGTGGTGTGCAGGCGGTGCTGCAGCGATACAAGGACCTGCAGGATATCATCGCCATCTTGGGCATGGACGAGCTGAGCGACGAGGACAAGCTGATCGTGGCCCGCGCCCGGAAGATCGAGCGGTTCCTCTCCCAGCCCTTCTTTGTGGCGGAGCAGTTTACGGGGACGCCGGGCAAGTACGTGCCCATCGCCGAGACGGTGCGCGGTTTTAAGGAGATCCTCGAGGGCAAGCACGATGACCTGCCCGAGATGGCCTTCTACATGGTGGGCACCATCGACGAGGCGGTGGAAAAGGCCAAGTCGTTGTAAGGGCGGGAAGAGCCATGGCAAGTCTCTATCCGTTGAAAGTGGTGACCCCAGAGCGCACGGTCTGGCACGGTGAGGCCCAGTTCCTCGTCACCCGCAGCACCGAGGGGGAGATCGGGATTTTGGCCCACCACGTGCAACTCATCACGCCCCTGGTGTCGCACATCATGCAGATCACCGACGCCCAAGGGGCCGTGCGGCGACTGCACGTCGCGGGGGGCTTTCTCGAGGTGGGGCCCGATCAGGTGGTGGTGCTGGCCGACGCGGCCGAGTTTCCGGAGGAGATCGACCGCGAGCGAGCCGAGGCGGCGCGCCAACGCGCACGCTCGCGCCTGGACAACCCGGGGCCCGAGGTCGATCGCCGGCGGGCCGAACTGGCACTGATCCGAGCCGAGAACCGGCTGAAATTGGTACAAGGCCATTGAATGAAGGGACGCCGTCGCGGGGGCCGGGTGACCCACCCGGCCCCCAATTTTTTGGTCGAAGGCACAGCGGTCGTTGACGGCTGGATTTAACCAAAGTATAATGCCGTTGAATTGATGGTGTCCATCTATTTTACTTGAATTGCCTGCATAATGGACCAAGTCGTCCGCGCCTTCGGCCGACGGCGGTGTTCGGGCGATGTATTTGGGAAATCATTCACAAGAGGTGGCTCTGATGGCCCTACCCCATCCTCGTGTACGGCGCGCCTGGGTACGCGGCGCGCTCCTTGCCGGCATCCTGGGGCTGGCTTTGACCGGCTGCGGCCCCCACTATGTGCTGTTGCATCCGGCGGGACCGGTGGCCCAGGGTGAGCTCCACCTGATGGTCCTGGCGACCATCGCGATGGCCGTAGTTATCGCCTTTGTGCTGGCCCTGTTGGCCTACGTGTTGTGGCATTTCCGCGACCGGCCGGGGCGGACGGCGCCCTATCGCCCCGACTGGACCCACAGCCGCCGGCTGGAGGTGCTGTGGTTTGTCATTCCGGCCGTGATTCTGACCGTCATCGCGGTGCCGATGGTAGGCCAGACCTATGCCTTGGCGAAACTGCCCCCGAAATCGGATCCGTTGGTGGTCGACGTGACCTCGTTGGACTGGAAGTGGCTCTTCCAGTACCCCCAACAGGGAGTCGCTACCGTGAACTACTTGGTGATCCCCACCGGCCGGCCCGTATTGTTCGAGCTGACGGCCAACTCCCCGATGAACACGTTTTGGATTCCGGAGCTTGGAGGCATGGAGTACACCATGTCGGGTCGCGTGTTGCCGCTGTGGCTGGAGGCGTCCCGGCCGGGCGTGTATTGGGGGCATAGCGGTCAGTTCTCCGGGGTGGACTTCGAACAGATGTTCTTCACGGTCCGGGCAGTTGGGCCCAGTCAGTTCCAGTCCTGGGTGGCGACGGTGCGCCGCACGGCGCCGGCCATGACCGAGGCCGACTTTCGCCAGCTCCTAAATCCCGGTACCGTCGGCACTCTGACCTATGCCAGCTACCCGGCCAATACGTTTCCCGCGGTGACGCACGGTTTTACCTTGAACGGCGGGATGTACATGGTGATGGGAAACCAGCCCAAAGACAACGCATCCCAGCCGATGGGATCCGGTGCCGCGTCGCCATCGCGGACGTCCCGAGAAGCGATGCACACCATGCCGGGAATGTCCGGGCGTTAAAGGGGGATGGCCATGCCTGCATTTGTACCCTATCTCCTTCACACCCTGTTTCCGCCTACGGTCCTGCGGCCCACGGAAATCGGGGCCGACGTGCTCATTGTGGCCACCGGCGTCATCATCGTCACGGTATTGACCCGCCAAAAGAAGTGGGGGTGGCTGTGGCGCGAGTGGTTGACCACGGTGGACCATAAGCGCATCGCGGTGATGTACCTCATTGCCGCCATCGCCATGCTGTTTCGCGGCGGTGTCGACGCCTTGATGATGCGCACCAATCTGGCCTTGCCTTCGGTGCACTTCATCAGCGCCGAGGAGTACAACGAGGTCTTTACCACCCACGGCACCATCATGATCTTCTTCATGGCCATGCCTCTCATCTTCGCGCTCTTCAACGCCGTCATCCCGTTGATGATCGGAGCGCGGGACGTGGCCTTTCCGCGCCTGAACGCGGTCAGCTTCTGGCTTTTTGCTTTCGGGGCGCTGCTCTTCAACATCTCGTTCGTGGTCGGGGGCTCTCCCAACGCCGGCTGGACCGCCTACCCGCCCTTGACCGAGTTGGCCTTCAATCCCGGACCAGGGGAGAACTATTACTTCCTAGCTCTGTTCATTTCTGGCATCGGCACGACCATCACCGGGATCAACTTCCTCGTCACCATCCTGCGTATGCGCGCGCCCGGCATGACCCTGATGCGCATGCCGCTCTTCGCCTGGACGACCTTGTGCACCTCGGCCTTGATCCTCTTTGCCTTCCCGCCGTTGACCGTGGCGCTCGGCACCTCGCTCCTCGACCGACTGTTCCACGCGTCGTTCTACACCTTGGGTCATGGCGGCATGCCCATGATGTACGTCAACCTGTTCTGGTTGTTTGGCCACCCCGAGGTCTACATCGTGGTGCTGCCTGCCTTCGGCATCTTTTCCGAAGTGGTTCCGACCTTCTCGCGCAAGCCGCTGTTTGGGTACACGGCCATGGTGGTCTCGGTGGTGGCCATCATGGTGTTAAGTTACGGAACGTGGGTCCACCACTTCTTCACCATGGGTGCGGGCCCAAGCGTCAACGTGTTCTTCGGGTTGTCGACCATGCTCATCGCCATCCCCACAGGGGTGAAGATCTTCAACTGGATCTTCACCATGTGGGGCGGGCGCATTCGCCTCACGGTCCCCATGCTCTACCAGCTGGCCTTCATTCCCACCTTCGTGGTGGGGGGCGCCACGGGCGTACTCCTGGCCACGGTACCCGTCGACTACCAGCTGCACAACACCTACTTCTTGGTGGCCCACTTCCATAACACCCTCATCGGGGGGACGGTGTTTGGCCTGTTGTCAGGGCTGTACTACTGGTGGCCCAAGATGTTCGGGTACAAGTTGGACGAGCGGCAGGGCAAATGGGCTTTCTGGCTCTTCTTCCTCGGCTTTTGGGTCACCTTCGGTCCCCAGTACCTCTTGGGCTTGGAAGGGATGACGCGCCGCCTGTGGACCTATCCCTTGGGTCTCGGATGGCACGCCCTGAACCTCATCTCCACCATCGGGGCGTACGGGATGGGGGCCGGATTCGTGGTGCTGGTCTACAACGTGGTATGGAGCATGCAGCACGGCGAGCGCGACCTGACTGGCGATCCCTGGGACGGGCGCACCCTCGAGTGGTCGCTGCCTTCCCCGGCTCCGGAGTATAACTTCGCGCGCATCCCGGTGGTGACGGAACGGGACGCGTGGTGGGCCATGAAAGCTCGCGGCGAGACCACTGCTGTCCGGGTGCGGCCGGACGAGATCTCGGCCCTGGAGCTGCCCCGCAACTCGGCCATGCCCTTCTTCTTGGGGTTGGGCTTCTTTGTCCTGGGATTTGGCCTAACCTTCCGCTGGTGGTGGATCGCGGGCCTCGGCCTCGCCGGCATCTTAGGAGCGATGTTGTGGGCTGGATTTGACTACGAAGACCGCAAGCACGTCCATGCCGAGGAGATTCGGCGCATCGAGGCCGCGTTAGGGAGGTTGGAAGCATGAGCCAGGCTTGGCCGGAGATGGAGGAGCAGACCCTGCCGGCAGAGTTCGCCCACGAGGAAGAGAGCATCAAGATCACCGGCTTCTGGATGTTCCTGGTTACCGATGTGCTGATCTTCGCCAGCCTGTTCTCCCTTTATGCCGTCTACGCCGGGCGGATGGGGGGGGAGCCCAATCCGGCGACGTTCTTTCATCTCGGCCCAGCCCTGGCCGAGACGCTCTTGTTGCTGACCTCGAGCTTCACCGTGGGCCTGGCCATCTGGTTCATGCGGCGGCGACAGGTGGGCGCCATGACGGCGTGGCTGGTGGCCACGTTGGTCCTCGGGGCCACCTTCGTCGCCATCGAAGCCAGAGAGTTCCTCGGCGACATCCAAAGCGGATACACCTGGCATCAGAGTGCTTTTCTCTCCGCGTTCTTCACGCTGGTGGGCACCCACGGCGCGCACGTCACTTTTGGAATCCTGATGGCGCTGACGCTCCTGATCCAGGTGGCGCGGCGGGGACTGACGCCGGTCACGGCCCGCAAGCTTTACACCTTCTCGCTATACTGGCACTTTCTGGACGTCGTCTGGATCTTCATCTACAGCGTGGTCTATCTCGGCGGGCGGCTCGGCTAAGGATGGCCGGCGCGGAACGGTGAAAGGAGGATCGCAGCATGTCGGTGCATCGCGCGCCCGACGCGGAGGAGCACCTCCCCTACTTGGAGGCGCACTTCGAGTCGGAAACCCGCTTTCCTTGGATCAAGGTGGTCGGCTACGCCGGATCGCTGGTGCTGACCCTGGTGGCCTTCTGGGCCGTGTCGGCCCACTGGATGTCTCCGACGGCGCTCCTGGCGTTCATTCTGGGGTTGGCAGTGGCCCAGGCCGCGCTCCAGCTCGGGGTGTTTATGCACTTGAGAGAGAGCCGCGGCCCGAGCTGGCAGATCGCGGGGCTTGGGCTGGGGCTGTTTATCGCGGTGGGGCTGGTGGGGATGTCGATTTGGATCATGCTCTTTAAGTCGGGCGTATCTTAGGCGAATAGGGCTCGAGTCCGGCGGCGGCGCGGCGGAGGCCAGGCGCCGCCGTCGATTTTTCCCCCCGGCCTGTCCCAGGTATGACCGGCAGCACGCGGTGGAACAATTTGGGAAAAGGAGTCCTTCGCGGAGGGGATGGACGTGCGGCTCTGGATCTGGCTATTGGCCATCGCGGCGCTGTTGTGGGTCGGGAGCCGGGCAGGTCAGGACCCGGTCGGCCCTTTAGACCAGGCGCTCTCGGCGGCGGGGGCGAACCCCGCGGGCTGGAGCCTCAACGCCTGGGTCGCCTTGGCCCATCCCCTGTCGGTCGAGGATTTAGGTGCCACCGTCGGCCGACTGGCTGCGGCGCTTCACGTGACGGCGCCGGTCCGGGTGGTGCGCGGGATCGGGTACGACCGGGCTTGGGTCGAGGGCGCCGAAGGGACGTGGCCTACGGAAGTGATGGCGGAGCGGCTGAGCTCCGGGGCCACGTTTTTGGTGGTCAATCGCTCCGGAACCGGCGGGCTGACGGGATTATCGTCTAGCGAGTACCTGATTCGCCGGCAGCTTTCGGCATGGGGGGCCGTGCACGTGGCTGTGACGGTGGAGGGGCTGGTGCATGGGCAACCGTGGAGTCCTGCCACCAAGCAGGCGGTGGTCCGGCGCATGTTGGAGCGGGTGGGCGCGCAAGCTGAGACCCCGTGGTCGGAATCGGCAGCAGTTGCCGTCGCCGCCTACACGCCCCAGATCGCCCGCAGCGAGAGGTTGGACGGGCGGCGGGTGAATCTGCAGGTGGCCGTGACCTACGACCGGTGGTTGGAGGCCAATCGCGTCTACGTGGGGTCGCCGTTGATCACCGTCTCCTACTGAGCGCCCCCTTGGCGCATGGTTAGCCCTGGGACGAACGGGGAATCCTGGAAACGGAGCGGCGACCGCAAGGCGGCCCGCTCCGAAGCCGGGACAACCGGCAAATCTCCCCCAACCGGGGGATGAAAGCAGGAGAGCGCATGGCAAATCGTCGTTGGAGCCTGTGGGGGATCGTGGCCGGGGCGGTGCTGCTGATCGCGGCCGGGATCACGCTGTTGCTGCAACACCATCGCCCCTTGTCTGTCACCAGCCCGATGTCGAACCTTGCCCCGCATGCGGTGCCCAACCGCACCGGACCAGGGCAAAACGGCGCCCAGGAAGAACCGACCGCGGCTCCGCTCTTAATGCCGACGGCGGGCAAGATTCTGGCCGGGTTCGGATGGCAGTACTCGGGGGCCTTGAACGAATGGTACTACAATCCCGGCATCACCATCGCGGCCCCGGCCGGGGCTGACGTCCGGGCCGCTTGGGGCGGTACCGTGGCGGCCGTTACGAACGAGCCGCCGGTGGGGCTGACGGTTCGGATCGATGACGGCAACGGCTTTACCACGGTCTATGGCCACCTCGGCCAAGCGCTGGTGAAGGTGGGCGCCACCGTTCACCAGGGCGACACCATTGGCACGGTGGGAGCGGCCAGCATCTACGCGCGCCAACCAGGACCGCACGTGGACTTTCAGGTCCTGCACGGTTCGGTGGCTTCGGATCCCATGTCCTACCTTCACCCGTCGTCGTGACCCCTCACGCCGGCACGTTTTCGGCTGGCGCATTCCCCCACCAAATGCCAGAGTCCCGGCTCTGGCATTTTTCTTTAGCACCACCCATATATTCTAGCAAATTGCGGGGGGAGAAAGGGGCCGGACGGTGAAAGACCATATCTGGCAGCGAGTTGTCGAAATCGGCAACTACATCTTGCGACACGGCGCCACGGTCCGAGATACGGCCAGGGTCTTCGGAGTCTCCAAGAGCACCGTACACAAGGACGTCACCGAACGTCTCCCCAAAATCAACGCCCAACTGGCCAGTCAGGTCAAAAAAATTCTCGAGGTGAATAAGGCCGAGCGACACCTGCGCGGAGGTGAAGCCACGCGACAAAAATTTCGCGTCAAGAACACGGTGGCGGATTGAGGTTGCGCCGCCCCGACGCGGGCGGCACGCGGACGGGCTGAAGCCCCTGCCCGTCCCCACCCTGACCGGTGTCCGCCTGCCCTTCTTCTGAAGTGGCCAAGCCTCGTGCCGGCTTCCCCCGCCCGTCAAAGTCCCTCGGGCCCACCGACCGACCACAGGGCCTTTACGGCCACGTCGGGCAGTTGAGCGCGGCCGCGAAGGGCCGCGATCTCAATGGCAAAGGCACCGCCCACCACGTGTCCCCCCAGTCGCCCGATCAGGGAAAAGACGGCCTGGGCTGTTCCCCCCGTGGCCAGCACGTCGTCGATCGCCACCACCCGTTGCCCGCGCAACGCGATCCAAGCCGGCGCCTCGAGCGTTTCCTGCCCGTATTCCAGCGCATACGATTGGGCAACCCGGGGCGGTGGCAACTTGCCGGGTTTCCGCAGGGCCAGAAGCCCGCACGACAAACGGTCGGCCACGGCCGCTGCCAAGAGAAAGGCGCGCGCCTCCGGGGCAGCGACGACCTGGGGCTGCCAGGGGCCAACGGCCTTCACCAGGTCGCATACCAAGGCGTCGCGGGCGTCGGGATGGGCCAGTACCGGCATGAGGTCGTAAAACAAGACCCCCGGGCGGGGAAAGTCAGGGACTTGGCGGACATGCCGCCGCCAATCGCACGCCAATGCACTCCCCCCTTGCGGAAAGCAATGGGCGGCGCCGGGTTCTTCCGGGCGCTGGGGCCATTTCCTACTGCTTACATCGCCGATATCCATGATATCCCATAGGGACGGACGGCGGGCGGATGCGGCCGGGATCGATTGACAATCCTTTGGGGCCAACGGTATACTTCCCATTCGAAATCCCCGAATCCGCGGGGAATGATGGGTTTTGCGCGCTCGAGGCCATTGCACCACCCGAAAGGGGGCGACGAGGTTGAGCCGGGATTTCCTGTTCACCTCCGAATCGGTCACCGAAGGGCATCCCGACAAGATCGCGGATCAGATTTCCGACGCCATTCTCGATGAAATCCTGGCTCGCGACGCCACGGCTCGGGTTGCGGCGGAGACGCTCGTCACCACCGGGTTTGCCATGGTGGTCGGCGAGATCTCCACCCAGTGCTATATCGACATCCCCCGCGTGGTCCGCGAAACCATCCGCCAAATCGGCTACGTGCGCGCGAAGATGGGGTTCGACGCCGACACGGTGGCCGTGCTGACCTCGATCGACGAGCAATCGCCTGACATCGCCCAGGGCGTCAACCGAGCCCTGGAAGCGCGTGACGGCGAGGCCGACGAATTCGAACAGCTAGGAGCCGGCGACCAAGGGATGGTGTTTGGCTTCGCTTGCAACGAGACACCAGAGTTGATGCCGCTCCCCATCTCCTTGGCCCACGCGCTGGCTCGGCGCTTGGCCGAGGTGCGCAAGCGCGGGGAGGTCCCCTTCCTGTGGCCCGATGGCAAGACCCAGGTCACGGTGCGGTACGAGGACGGAAAGCCGGTGGGAGTCGAGACGGTGTTGGTATCCACCCAGCACATGCCAGACGTCCGCGCCGAAGCGTTGCGCGAGGCGGTGGTGGAGACGGTCATCCGCCCGGTGCTGGGCGCGCGTTGGATGGGCCCGCGGACGCGGATCCTGGTCAACCCCACGGGGCGGTTCGTGATCGGCGGGCCGCACGGCGACTCGGGACTTACCGGGCGCAAGATCATCGTCGACACCTACGGCGGCTACGCCCGCCATGGAGGGGGCGCCTTTTCGGGCAAAGACCCGACCAAGGTCGACCGCTCAGGTTCTTACGCCGCCCGCTGGGTAGCCAAGAACCTGGTGGCGGCGGGGCTGGCGGAACGCGCCGAGATCCAGATCAGTTACGCCATCGGGGTGGCCCGGCCTATCTCGGTCATGGTGGACACCTTCGGCACGGGCAAGCTGCCCGACAGCAAACTGGCTCAGATGGTGCAAGAAGTCTTTGACCTACGCCCGCTGGCCATCATCCGCACCTTGAACCTGCAACGCCCCATTTACCGTCCGACGGCCGCCTACGGCCACTTCGGGCGCCCTGACCTCGACCTACCTTGGGAGGCCCTGAACCGGGTGGAGGCCTTGAGGGATGGGGTGGTGTTAAACCCGCGACTCTCCTGAGGGCACTGAGAGCCGCCGAGCATCAAGCCTCTTTCTCCTCCGTATACATGGGACAGGGAGAAGGGAAGGACTGGTGCCGCTGTGACCTGGCTGGGCGCGCTCTCGTTGGCTTTGGCGCTGTATGGCGTGATCGTCTTGCTCGAGTGGGTGTATGCCCGGCTCTTGGCCCGGCCTGAATGGGCTGCGCAAGCCGCCGGGTTAAGCATCGTCCTGCGCGCCACCGATGCCGAAGCCTGGGTGGAAGACGTGGTGCGCCGGATCGGGCGCCTGCTCCCGGGTGCTCCCGGTGAGCCCCCGGAATTTTTGCAGGTTCTCGTCAGCGAGGCCGACTCGACGGATCAAACCCTTCCTATTTTGGAACGCCTGTGCCGAGACTATCGTTTCCTCGGTTGGGTAGAACCGGGGCTCGAGCCGGCCGACGTCCTCGCCCAATGCCGCCACCGGGCGGTGCTGTGGTTGGAGGTTTCGCCACGCACCTCGCCCACCGGCGTGGCGGCGATGGTGGAGGCGGTCCTGGGGGCTCTCCTGCGAAGCCGGGTGCAGGCGTAGGAGGCACTCAGGGCTGGGTGCCGGGGACGACATCAAGGGACCTACACACAAGTTATCCCCACCCGCCGGCCTTGTGCCGCTTGTTATCAACAGAGTTATCCCCTCTATCCACAGTCCGGCGGCGACCATCGTCGGGGGATAGCCTTCCCGAAGTCGAAAAGGCATGGCAATGGGGGAGTCCCTCAAAAAGAGACGGTTCCCCAGGGTGTCGAACCATGTAGGGGGCGGAGGCCCCCGACGCCTTCCGTCGCTGCCACCTGCGGACAAGGCGCGATCGATTTGACTTTTCCGGCGGCGGGTGCTATAGTGAGCCGCACTTGCCCGCGAGTTCGCGAACGGGGAGCCAAGAAAGGAGTTTGCTCGATGACAGGTCGTGTGAAGTGGTTTAGCGCCGAGAAGGGATACGGGTTTTTGGAGCGGGAGGACGGCGGCGACGTCTTTGTCCACTACAGCGCCATCCAAGGCGAGGGCTTTCGGACGCTCGCCGAGGGCGAGCGGGTGGCCTTTGACATCGTGAGCGGAGACCGAGGGCCGCAGGCAGCCAACGTGGTGCGGATCTGAGAGCGGCACCGCCAGAGTTTGAAGACCGGCCGACTGGCCGGTCTTTTTTAGCCATCCGGCCCCCTGGCGCGCGACTATAATGGTCTCTAGAAACGGAGAGGTAGGGCAGACCCTGCCCCTTCGGTACCGCCATCGCGCGGCCTCTCTCCGGGGGTCGTGCCGAGGCAAAGGAGCGATTGCCATGGACGTCATCGTGCGCGGAAAGAACGTGGAAGTGACCGAGGCCCTGCGCGAGTACGCCGTTCGCAAACTCAACCGACTGGCCAAGCATTTCGACCACCACCCGCTGACGGCGACGGTGGTTCTGGCGGTGGAAAAGGCGCGGCAAATCGTCGAGGTGACCATTCCTTTGGAGGGGGGCCGCATCCTGCGCGGCGAGGAGGCCACGGACGACATGTACGCCTCCATCGACTTGGTGGTGGACAAGCTGGATCGCCAGTTAGATCATTACAAGACGCGCTTGAAGCGGCGGCACGAGCCGGATAAGGTCACGGCGGCGCCGACGGCTCCCTTGACACCGTCCGCGCCGGTGGTGCGCCGGAAATCGTTCCCGGTCAAGCCGATGACCCTGGATGAGGCCATCTTGCAGATGGAGCTCTTGGGCCATGACTTCTTCGCCTTTCGAGATGCCGAGCGTGAGGCCATCAGCATCCTCTACCGCCGCCGGGATGGTAATCTGGGCCTTTTGGAACCCAGGTAGCAAACGGCAGCCGGGGAAAATTTTCCCCGGCAAATTTTGTTGATGGCAGGAATTTTAGCAAATCACGTCGAAGGTGTCGGCATGACCGACCAAGCCGTACAAGAGGATGTGTGGGCGCAATACGCCCAGGTCTTGCGACGGATGCCCGGCGTACGGTGGGTTCAGATTGGAGCCGGCGCCGGGGGGAGGCCGTTGGTACAGGTGGTGGCCGATCCGCACCCCCAACCGGGACGGTTTGTGCGGGAAATCGTCTCCGCCCTACGGACCAGTGGATGGGCAGACGTGACGCCTGAAATGATTTCGGTGGCGCATGTCCCGGTCTTTCCAGAATCCGAACCCGATGCGCACAGGCCGCAGTTGATGGGATACGGCATCAGCCAAGGACCGGATGGGGTGCGGGCGGAGTGTCGCCTCGGCTGGCGGGGACAAACCCTCCGCGGGGAAGCCCGCGGAGCGTGCCCGTTGGAAGCCATGGCCGAAGCGGCCGTGATGGCTTTGAACCAAGGGCGGGGCGCAGCGCTTCGCCAGCGCCTGCAAGGCGTGGCTACGGTGCGCGTGGGGGGCGCGGAGGTGGTAGTGGTCACGGTGGGAGTCGGCGCCGACCAGGTATCGAGCGGCAGCGCGGTGTTGGAGGGATCGCCGGAAGAGGCGGCGGTCCGAGCCGTGTTGGCGGTGGGGTGGGACGGGTCCCACTGAAGGACGCAAAAGTTTAGACCGTCGCGACCGGAACCCGAGCGGAAACCCGAGTCGCAGCGCTTAGCGAAAGCTGCCTCGAGGCAATCGAACAAGGAAGATTGCCCGCATGAAGGGACTCCGGGCGCTGTTGAGCGGCCTGGTTGACGTCATCGTCACCGGCACCGGCTGGTATCTCGAGTAAGGACCTCGAGGGAAGACCATGACCTGTTATCTTGGCGAAAGCCGGCGCGGCGGTCTTTATTCTTTAGGGATGTATGGAACTACAACTCGTGCGCCGGGCCCACACCGCAAGGTTGCACCCGGAGGGGTCGCGCGCCGGTGAGACCCGGCCCCGGTCGTCGCGCCCGCTGCCGTCAGCGTTCGGCCTTGGGAGGAGGCGAGAGGCTTGCACATCGACCGACAGCTGTACCCCAAGCCCCTGGTTGGGTACATGGTGGTCATCGATGTCTTGGCTGCGGTGGTGCTGTGGCGGTTCCACCCCGACTGGTCGGTGACCTTTCCCACGTTGGCCGTATTTTATGTAGCGGTGATGGTCTCTAGCCTGTATCCCGTGGTCAGCCTGCGCGGCAATATGGCCGTGGCGGTCAGCCTGCCGGTCATCTTCTCGGCCGGTATCATCCTCGGGCCGGGGGCCGGGGCGTGGCTTGGCTGCGTCGGTTCGCCCACCATCCGGGAGCTGACCGGCAAGGTGAAGTGGCCGTCGGTGGTGTTCAACCGGGCCCAGTATACCCTTCTGGGCTGGGTGTCAGGGGAGCTGTTTCACCTCTTGGGGGGATCGCCGGCCCATCTGTCGCTGGCGGCGGTGAGTCTCCCGTTGGCGGTATCGGCCGGTGCGGTCTTCTTCCTCAATATGGGCCTGGTGGTGGTGGCGCTGGCCCTGCGCCAACGGCGCTCGGTATTTGAGATGTGGCGGGTGCACATGTCTTGGGGCACCGTCAACTACTTGGTCATGTTGCCCATGGGGTATATCATGGCGACCATCTACCGGTGGGCCGGCGCTTGGCCAGAACTGATCTTCCTGGTGCCCTTGGCCCAAAGCCGTTGGATCTTCAGTCTCTTGGTGGAGGCGCGCCGAGCCTACCGGCGAGGCGTGCAGGTGCTGTTGGCGGCACTGGACGCCAAGGACCCCTACACCTACTCGCATTCCGTGCGCGTCGGGCGGTATGCGGAGCTTTTGGCGCGATACATGGGTTTGCCGGAGGATCGGGTGGAGGCCGTGGGCGATGCGGGGCGCTTGCACGACGTAGGCAAGCTGGCCACTCCCGACCGCATCCTGCTCAAGGCCGACCGGTTAGGGGGTGCCGAGCGGCGCGTGATGCGGTTGCATCCCGTGGCAGGGGAGACGCTCTTGGCTCAGGTGGGGCTTTTGGGCTGCGCGCGCGATTGGGTGCTGCACCACCACGAGCGGTGGGACGGCACTGGGTACCCGGCGCGCCAGATGGGATGCGAAGTGGCCTTGGAGACGCGCATCATCATGGTGGTGGACGCTTACGACGCCATGACCTCGGACCGCCCCTATCGTTCGGCGATGACCCACGAGCAGGCGTTGGCGGAGCTGCAACGCGTGGCGGGCACCCAACTGGATCCGGAAGTGGTGCGCCACTTTATCGCGTTGACCGAAACCGTCGACCTTGAGGCCTGGGCTAGGCCTGGAAAGGGATGGCAGCACACGCCCCTCATCTCGGGGGAAGCCTCGGGTTAACCAATTTCTGGGAAATCCGGGCGTGGCCGGTTGAAGGCAAGGCCAGGGCGTGCTAAAATTTTAGAACAGGTTTTTGGGAAAGGAACCGGAAGAGGTTCCTTTTGCGTGTTTGATTGGAGGGCGTCGCCGAGATGCTGAAGATGCTGTCGGCTTGGGTCAACCGCTTCAGCGAGCGCGAATTGCGCCGTTACCGGGCCGTGGTCGACGAGATCAATCGGCTCGAGCCCCAGATGCAAAATCTGTCCGATGACGCGCTGCGCCACATGACGGAGGTCTTTAAGGAACGGATTGCGCGCGGCGAGACGCTCGAGGAACTCTTGCCCGAGGCCTTCGCGGTGGTGCGCGAGGCGTCGCGTCGGGTGCTTAACATGCGCCACTTCGACGTGCAGCTGCTCGGTGGCATGGTCTTGCACGAAGGGCGCATCGCCGAGATGAAGACCGGCGAAGGCAAGACCTTGGTGGCCACGCTGCCGGTGTACCTCAACGCGCTGTTAGGGCGCGGGGTACACGTGGTCACCGTCAACGACTACCTGGCCCGTCGCGACGCCCAATGGATGGGTAAGGTCTACGAGTTCTTGGGGCTGACGGTGGGATTGATCCAGCACGATATGGAGGCGCCGGAGCGGCGCCGCGCGTACGCTGCCGATGTCACCTACGGGACCAACAACGAGTTTGGATTTGACTACTTGCGCGACAACATGGTGCTGAGCCTCGACGACGTGGTGCAGCGGGAGCTGTATTACGCCATCGTCGACGAGGTGGACAGCATCCTGATCGACGAGGCGCGCACGCCCCTCATCATTTCCGGTCAGGCCGATCGCCCGACAGAGCTGTACTACACGTTCGCGCGCATCGCCAACAACCTGCGCGAAGGGGTGGACTACACCGTCGACGAAAAGATGAAGGCAGTGGCGCCGACCGAGGCCGGGGTGGCGAAGGTGGAGCGGATGTTGGGCGTGCCCAACCTCTACGACGACGCGCACTTCGACCTTTCCCATTATCTTAATCAGGCGCTGAAGGCCAAGGCGTTGATGCGCCGCGATCGCGACTACGTGGTGAAGGACGGGCAGGTCATCATCGTCGACGAGTTTACCGGCCGGTTGATGTTCGGCCGCCGTTACTCCGACGGCTTGCATCAAGCCATCGAGGCCAAGGAAGGGCTCAAGATCGAGGACGAGACGCAAACCCTGGCCACCATCACCTTCCAGAATTACTTCCGCATGTACAAAAAATTGGCGGGGATGACCGGGACGGCGGCCACCGAAGAAGAGGAATTTCGGAAGATTTACGGGCTCGACGTCATCGTCATCCCCACCCATCGCCCCATGATCCGCAAGGACTACCCCGATGTGGTGTATAAGACCGAAGCGGCCAAGTTCCGGGCGGTGGTGCGGGAGATAGAGGAGCTTCACCGCGTGGGGCGCCCGGTGCTGGTGGGGACCGTCTCCATCGAGAAGTCGGAGCGGTTGAGCGAGATGCTCAAGCGGCGCGGGATTCCGCATAATGTCCTTAATGCCAAGTACCACGAGAAAGAGGCGGAGATCATCGCCCGTGCCGGTCAGCGGGGACAGGTCACCATTGCCACCAACATGGCCGGTCGCGGTACCGACATCGTGTTGGGCGAGGGCGTGGCCGAGATGGGCGGGTTGCACATCATCGGCACCGAACGGCACGAATCCCGCCGCATCGACAACCAGTTGCGGGGTCGGGCCGGCCGCCAGGGAGATCCTGGATCCTCGCGGTTTTACCTGTCCTTGGAGGACGACTTCCTGCGTCTGTTCGCCGCGTCCACCTTGGCAGGGATCATGGACCGCCTGGGCGTGCAGGAAGATGAGCCCATCGAGTCGCCGATGCTGACCCGAGCCATCGAATCTGCCCAAAAGAAGGTCGAGGCGCGCAACTTTGATGCCCGCAAGCACGTCTTGCAGTACGACGACGTGATGAACTTGCAGCGCGAAGTGATCTACAAGCAACGCCGGGACATTCTGGCCAAGGAGTCGCTCCGGGAAGACGTGTTGCACATGCTGGCCGGCGTCATCGACGACGCTTTGACGGTCCACTGCCCCCCGCAGCTACATCGAGAGGAGTGGGACCTGGAGGCGTTGTTCCGGAGCCTAGAGGAGTTCTTCTTGCCTCCCGGTGCCGCCGACGTGGAAGAGGCCCGGGGCATGAGCCGCGAGGAGCTGGCAGAATATCTCCAAGCCAAGGGCGAGGCCATCTACGCGCAAAAGGAGGCGGCCATCGGCGCTGAGGCCATGCGCCAACTGGAGCGCATCATCCTGCTGCGAGTGGTGGACGCCAAGTGGATGGAACATCTAGACGCCATGGACGAATTGCGCCAAGGGGTGGGGCTGCGGGCCTACGGCCAGCGCGACCCCCTGGTCGAGTACAAACGCGAGGCCTACGACATGTATCAGGAGATGTTAGGGGCCATTCGCGAAGAGGTGGTGCGCATTCTCTTCCACATTCAGGTCTCGGCGGAGCAGCCCTTGACCATGACTCCGGTGGCCACGGTCACCCAGGAGCAGCATGGGGATGAGGTGATGCGTCCGACCCACCCGTTTCAGGTCATCCCTGGGGGGCAGGCCAAGCCGGGACGCAACGACCCCTGTTGGTGCGGCAGTGGGAAAAAATACAAGCGGTGTCACGGGCTGTTAGAGGCTCAATAAGACGGTGAGGGAGTCGACATGATCTGGGAAGACGTGGATGGATTGGCTCGGGAACTCGATGCCTTGATCGAGCGCGTAAGGGGGTCTCTTTGACCCCGAGGCGCGCAGGGAGACGGCCAAACCCATTGAGGAGGCCATGGCTGAGCCCGATTTTTGGGAACGCCCGGCCGAGGCGGCGCGACTGACCAAGCGGCTGCGCTGGATCTTGGACCCCATCGAGCGCTACGAGCGGCTGGTGGCGGCCGTTCGGGAATGGCAGGACCTCAATCGGTTGGCGGCCCAAGAGGGAGACCTTGACCTCGTGCCAGAACAGTGGCGGGAGGGGCAGCGCCTTTTGGGCGAGTTGCGCGACCTGGAGTTGGAGTTGTGGTTGCGGGGGCCCTACGACCACGAGGACGCCATCCTGACCTTGCATGCCGGAGCCGGCGGGACCGAGGCCCAGGACTGGGTGGCCATGCTGTTGCGGATGTACCTGCGTTGGGCCGAACGGCGCGGATTTCGCGCCGAGGTCATCGACCAATTGGCCGGAGAGGAGGCGGGGCTGAAAAGCGTCTCGGTGGAGGTGCGCGGGGAGCACGTCTATGGGTTTCTCCGCTCAGAGCGCGGCGTGCACCGCCTGGTGCGCATCTCGCCGTTTGACGCCTCGGGCCGCCGCCACACCTCCTTTGCATCGGTTGAGGTCATTCCCGACCTGGAGGCGGACGATACCATCGAGATCCGGCCCGAGGAGTTGCGTATCGACACCTTCCGCGCCTCTGGGGCAGGCGGTCAGCACATCAATAAGACGGAGTCCGCCGTGCGCATCACCCACCTGCCCACCGGCATCGTGGTGACCTGCCAGTCCGAGCGCTCGCAGCACGCCAACCGGGAAACGGCGATGAAGATCTTGCGCGGCAAGTTGGCCGAGCTCAAACAGCGCGAGTGGGAGCAGCAGATGGCGGCCATCCGGGGGGTCCAGGCAGAGATCGGGTGGGGGTCGCAGATTCGGTCGTACGTCTTTCAGCCGTACACCATCGTGCGCGACCACCGCACCCGCTACGAGACGGCCAACGTGCAGGCGGTGATGGACGGCGAGATCGATGGGTTCATCGAGGCCTACCTGCAGGCAGAGGCCAGGGGGGCCCTCATCAGCGAGGAACCGGTGGAATGAGCGGACTCGTGCGTCTGGTGGCTGCGCTGGCGGTGTTGGCGGCAGTGGCCCAGTGGGCCGGGCCGCAGTGGTTGGCGGCTGCCGTGGCCCAAGCCTTGGCTTCGGAGAACGCGGGATACCGCCCGGCGGTGGCCATCACCGCCGTTCCTTTCTGGATGCTGCTGTACGGCCACTTTCAGACCGTGGTCGTCGACGCGGCGCCGTTGGTGGTGGACCAATTCCGCGTCCGGCGTGCCCTGTTGGTCTGGCAGGACGGGACGGTATCGGTCCCCGCGTTGCTGGAACACCGCCTGGTCGTGCAGAGCCCCGGACACATCACGGTCCGCTTGACGGTTTCGGATCAGGATCTGAGCCGTTTTTTGCAGGCCAATGCCCCCCTCAAAAACCCCGAGGTCCACATCGAGCCCGGCGGCGTAAACCTCGCGGCCACTGTGGCCCTCAAGGGCATGGTGGTGCCACTGGACTTAACCGGGCAACTCAGACTGGCGCCGGACGGCGAGGCGGTGTGGTTTTTGCCGGCCCAAGTCGACGGGATCCCCTTGCCGGTGCCGACGGCTCTGACCGTCTTCGACCTTCATCGGCTGCATCCGTGGGTGCCGATGCGTCTGGCCCAACTGACCTTAGGCCCAGGGCAGCTTGAGCTGACTGCCGTGTCGACGGCGGGATGATCGGAGGCCGGCAATGATCGCGCTCAAGATGCGTCCGGCGTGGACGGAATACGTCCTCATTGCCATGGGAACGGCGCTCACAGCCACCGGCATCAACGCCCTGTACGCGCCCAACCAGATTTCGGACGGGGGCGTGGCAGGCGTCGGGATCATCCTCTTTTATACGCTGCACTGGCCGATATGGGCGGTGTTGTTGGGGGTCAACCTGCCGCTCTTGTGGCTGTCGCATCGGCTGTGGGGTGGGCGCGTAGGCGCCCGTACCCTTTTCGGCACCGTGATGCTGTCGGTGTGGGTGGCGGTCTTGCGCTGGCCGCCGTGGACGCATGTCATCCTTCTGGCTACGGTCTACGGGGGAATCTTGTCTGGGGTGGGGCTGGGTCTGGTCTTCCGCGCGCGTGGGACCACCGGCGGGACTGACGTGGTGGCGCGCTTTCTAACCCATCTCTTGCCGGTCAGCATGGGTCAGGCCATGCTGGCCGTGGATTTTTTCATCATCAGCGCCTTCGGGGTGGTATTCCGCAACCCCTCGTTGGCGATGTATTCGCTCATCGCGCTGTTTATCTCCAGTCAAGCCATCGACTTGGTGCAAGAAGGCTCGGGGTTCGCCCGCGCCTTTACCATCATCACGGCCGAGCCGGATCGTCTCACCGAGGCCATTCTGCGCGAGGTGGGGCGCGGGGTTACGCGTCTTTGCGGCGTGGGAGGATACACCGGGGACCCGCGCGCGGTGCTCTTGGTGGTGGTGTCGCGTTCGGAGGTGACGCGGCTGAAGGAGCTGATCTACTCGCTGGACCCGAAGGCTTTCGTGGTTGTGGGCACCGTGCACGAGGTCGTCGGCGAAGGGTTCCGCAAGCCGCCGATCGAAGAGTAAGATTGGGACCTCCGGACAACATGTGGCAGCGGGCGCAGCGAGCGTCCGGGCGCGCATCGGCGCCGTCGCAGACCCTCGCGCAGATACGGTACAATAACGGCGCCGACGGGGATTCCTTCAAGCGGATTTTGGTCCGGGACAGGAAGAAAGGGACGTCATGTACGCCAGAGAACTCATGACCAGAGATGTGATCGCGGTGCCGGTCAGCGCCACAGTGGCCGATGTGGTGGAGCTCTTGCGCCGTCACACCATCAGCGGGTTGCCGGTGGTAGACGGCGACCGGTTGGTGGGTGTCATCACCGGCGGCGACGTCCTGCGGGCGGTGCAACAGAAAGCCACCAAAATTTACCACTCCCTGCTCGGACCGACGCACGTGGTCATCGACGAACGGGTATGGCGGGAGGATCGGCATGCCCTCTTGGCGTTACCGGTGGTGCGGATGATGAGTCGGGGGGCTGTTACCGTCTCCCCGGAGACGCCGGTGGGCGAGATCGCCGACCGCATGTTGAGCCAGAACGTCCGGCGGGTATTTGTGGTGGAAGGGGGACGGTTGCTCGGCGTCATTACGCGCAACGACATCGTGCGCTGGCTTATTACCGGCATCGACCGCTCGCAGGGCGGCGCCTTTGGCGGGGCTGGGGGGTCTTAAAGCAGCCGTTGGGCCAAAAACCGTCCAACCCGCTCGCCCACGCGCCGGAGCGTGGGCTCGGGGGCTCCGTGGGCGAGGATGGTTGCCACATACGCTCCGCGACCGCTGCGGTAGACGATGCCGGTATCGTGGCGGGCGTCGGACAGCGAGCCCGACTTGTGGGCTACGCGCATCGGGCTCGGTTGCCCCACGTAGGTGGCCCCCGGCACGGGAGGAGCAATCAGACACGGGCCCTGGCAGCGCAGCAACAGGCGTACCATGCGAGCCGAGACGGCCCGGGAGATGAGGCGGCCGTGGGCCAACAGCTCCATGAGATGGCTCAGGTCGGAGGCGGTGGTGCGGTTGCCGGGGCCTTCGGCTACCGGCAGCCGCTCCAGTCGGCGGACCAAGAAGGTGTCGACGATCTCCAGGCGGCGTAAGGTGCGGTTGACGGATTCGACGCCGAGAAAGTCGATCAGGAGGTTGGTGGCGGTGTTGTCCGATACCGTGATCATCAGTGTGGCCAGGTCCCGAAGCCGCCAGCGCGTGCCGGGCGTGAGGTCGGCCAAGACTCCGGACCCCCCCACCTGATCCTCTGCGCGGAGCCGGAGGGTGCGGTCCAGGGATAACCCCTCCTCTTCCACCCGGCGATAGAGTTCCGCCAGGATGGGCACCTTGATGGTACTGGCAGCGGGGAAGACGGCGTGGGGCTGCCAGGCAATCACCTCGCCTGAGTGGAGGCTTTTGGCATACACTCCCCACTGGCCGGGGGCCCGGCGGAGGATGGCGGCGAGCTCCATGGGCAATCCCTCCCCAAATGGGCGCGTATGGCGTCCCGACATGGCGCGGCGGTATAGAACATATTCGCGGGGACCGTCGGGGTTTCCGGGGAGAGGGCCGGCAATCGCCGCGGTCTTGGGAGGGGGGCCAAACCGATGGCGGTGGTGGTGCTGGGAAGCATCAACGTGGACGTGATTGCCGACGTCGATCGTTTCCCGAGCCCCGGCGAGACGCGGCCAGCGACCCAGCTCGCCTGGATGCCCGGCGGTAAAGGGGCCAACCAGGCGTTGGCGGCGCGGCGAATGGGGGCCCGGGTGGTGTTGGTGGGCAGCGTGGGCGCGGATGCGTTGGCGCCCCAGGCCTTGACCCACCTCGAGCGAGAAGGGGTAGACCTGACCTACGTGGTCGAGACCCGCCGGTGGGGCACGGGCCTTGCCCTCATCGCTGTCGACCGCACCGGCGAGAACACCATCATTTTGTACGCCGGGGCCAACCAAGCCACCGGCGAGCACGCCTTGGCCAGCTTGGACCACGTGCTGCGACCTCGCGACATCCTCTTGGTGCAATCGGAGATCGCCTTGGCCGTGGTGGCCGAAGCGGTGTTGTTGGCTCAGCGCCGCGGTGCCATCACCATCTGGGACCCGGCCCCGGCGTTGCCGGATCCGCCGCCGGTCCTGTTGCGCGCCGATGTGGTGGTGCCCAACCAAAAGGAGGCTGAGGTCCTGACCGGTCTGGCCATCCACGACCTTAAGGCGGCCAAGCACGCAGCGCGGCGCCTGGTTGAGAACGGTGCCGGCATGGCGGTGGTCAAGTTGGGCAAGGAGGGATTGGTGTGGGCCGAAGCCGGCGGGGTTTTCTACCTGCCGGCCGAGCCGGTGGAGGCAGTGGACACGGTAGGAGCCGGCGATATGTTTGCAGGGGCGCTTGCAGCGCTTCGGGCAGAAGGGATGGAATGGCATGAGGCCATCCGCTGGGCCAACCGCGCGGCCGGGCTGTCCACCACCCGTCGCGGAGCGCAGCCCTCTTTCCCGCGGCGCGAGGAGGTGTTGACGTGACGGGGGGCAACCCCTTTCAAACCGGATCTGGCGTGCTGATGGACATGGACCCCGGCGTGGACGATGCCGTGGCGCTGGCTGTGGCGGCCGTGGCGATGCCCTTGGCCGGGGTGACCACCGTGGCCGGCAACGTCGGCGTCAACGAGACCACGGCCAACGCCGGACGCGTGTTGGCCCTCCTGGGACAAGACGCCGTCCCTTTGGTGGCGGGGGCTGCCGCCCCGCTGTTCCACCCGCTGGTGACGGCTCCGAGAGTCCACGGAGTCACCGGGCTCGACGGGATGCCACCGGGCCCCCAGGTGTCGCCACGTGCCCTGGCTGCGGAGGATTTTTGGGCAGAGAGCTGGATGCGCAATCCCGGGGGGCTCGTGGCCACCGGTCCCGCCACCAACGTGGCCCGCTACCTCATGGGGCGGCCGTCGGGTCCACGACCGAACTGGATGGTGTGGATGGGCGGATCCCTGTCTGGCGGAAACGTCACGCCGTACGCCGAGTTCAACGCCTTTGTGGACCCGCATGCGGCGGATTGGGTTCTCGGGGCTGGGCTGCCATTACGGGTGGTGGGACTGGATGTCACCCGCAAGGCCCGATTTGGCTTGGCGGCCATCGCCCGCATGAAGCGCCTCGGCGTGGTAGGGCAAGCCCTCGCAGCCGTCCTTGAGGCCTACTGCCGCCGGCTCGGCCGGCCCTGGGCGGTATTGCACGACGTGGTGGCAGTGGCCGCGGCAGTGCGTCCCGATCTCTTTGCCTGGCAGGGGCGTGCCCTGTCGGTGGTGCACGACGGGCGCGAGCGGGGGCTTTTGGTACCGGTCGGGCCCATGGCGGGGCGCCCCCCGGTCGAGTGGGCCCAAGATCTTGATCTGGTAGGGTTCTACCGCTGGTTTTGGTCTTGTGCGGAACGATGGGAGGGAATGGGCAATGCGGGGGCGCGATGACCTCCAGCGGGCCGAGTACTACCTCTTTGCCTGGCAGGTGCGTGAAGTCCAGCGCCTGGCCCGCCAAAGCGGCTTGCATCCCTCGCAGGTCATGCGCCAGCTGTTGACGCAGGTCCTGGCTCCCCCGCCGGGGAAGTCGCTTACGGCTGCCCCCAGCGGGGAGGCGGGAACGCCGGCGCCGAAGGACGGCACACCAGCTGAAGGCGGTCTGTCGGGGTTGGAAAACGCGCGCTGATTGTTGCCACCCGCCCTTTGTGGGCAGCAGGCCCGGCGCTTGCGGGCGGCAGGGGAGCCGTGGTGTGGTCGCGGGAAGGGTTACAATGAAGCGTGATGTCCCGCAGTAAAGGGGCGTCCAAACTGCGACGAGGTGGGATCGGACCATCATGGCGGAAGCGTTTCGCATCAGTCGAGACTCCCTCGGGGAGGTGCGGGTGCCGCAGGAGGCCTACTGGGGGCCCCAGACCGAACGGGCCCGCCACAATTTCCCCATCAGCGGCCTGCGCCTGCCGCGCCGGTTCATCCGGGCCCAAGGCATCATCAAGTGGGCTTGCGCCAAGGCCAATGCCCAGGTGGGGGCGTTGAAGCCAGAGCTGGCCGCGGCCATTCAACAAGCGGCAGACGAGGTCATCGCCGGAAAATTTGACGACCAGTTCGTGGTTGACGTCTATCAAGCCGGGGCAGGGACCTCGCAGAACATGAACGCCAACGAGGTGATCGCCAATCGGGCGGCCGAAATCCTGGGCGGAACACGCGGAGACGTCCACCTGGTTCACCCCAACGACCACGTGAACATGGCGCAGTCCACCAATGACACCATCCATGTGGCCATCCACATCGCCGGGGCCGAAGCCATCGTGCACGACCTGATGCCGGCGGTGGAAGAAGTGGAAAAGACCTTGCATGACAAGGCGCGGCAGTGGATGGACATCGTCAAGAGCGGCCGCACCCATTTGCAGGACGCCGTCCCGATGCGCCTCGGCCAAGAGGTGGGCGGATGGGCCGGAGCGCTGGGGTATTGGCGCAAGAGCCTGTCGCAGGCCGTGGAGCGGCTGTACGCCATCGGCCTGGGGGGCAATGCGGTGGGAACTGGCATCAACGCCCATCCCGACTTCAAGCGGCTGGCTACGGCGGCCGTGGCCGAGAAGACCGGCCTGCCCTTTCGCCAGCCCGACAATATGTTCACGTTCATCCAGAACCTCGATGCGGTTCTGGAGGTTTCCGGCACGCTGCGCGGGTTGGCCACGGCCGTCCACAAGATCGCCAACGACATCCGGCTCTTAAGTTCCGGCCCGCGCACCGGATTGGCCGAACTCAAGCTTCCGGCGGTGCAGCCCGGCTCTTCGATCATGCCAGGGAAGGTCAATCCGGTCATGGCCGAGATGATGAATATGATTTGTTACCAGGTGTTCGGCAACGACGTTACCATCCAACAGGCGGTGTCGGGCGCCCAGCTGGAACTTAACGTGATGATGCCGGTAGTGGCGTACAATTTTCTGCACGCCATCCAGATCCTGGCCAAGGGGCTGGAGGCCTTCAACCGACACGCTTTGGTGGGGATGGAGGCCGATGCCGAGCGAGCTACGAGCTACGTCGAGATGAATACCGCTTTGGCGACCGCCCTCAATCCCTACATCGGCTACGACCGGGCTGCCGAGGTGGCCAAAACCGCCTACGCCCAGGGCAAGACGGTGCGGCAGGTCGTGCGGGAGCTCGGGTGGATGCGGGAGGACGAGATCGCCGAGGCGCTGGACCTCGAGCGCCTCACCCATCCTGACCCCGCCTGATTCTCCCGGCGGCTTCCGACCGTTTGTCGCCGCTTCCCCCTACAATTCCAGGTGAGGGGGAAAAGCCGATGACGGTGCGCGGGTGGGTGGAGGCCTATCTGACCGGCCAGGATTGGCGGGTTCACGAAAACGCCAACGGGGGACTTAGTCTGCCCGGGTTGCACGGGTACCTGCAAGCCGAGGTCGTCCGGCGGTATTGGTTGGAGGCGGTGTATTCCCCCCGGGTGGCGCAAGCCCATCGCCGGGGGGACCTCCATCTCCACGACCTGGGGGTTCTCGGCCCCTATTGCGTGGGCTGGGACCTCTACGACTTCCTGCGGCGCGGCCTGGTCTCGGTCCAGGGCAAGGTTGCAGTGGGG
Source organism: Bacillota bacterium (assembly GCA_023511625.1). GTDB lineage: Bacteria > Bacillota > Sulfobacillia > Sulfobacillales > Sulfobacillaceae > JAIMAE01. The sequence continues at coordinate 89,714 of JAIMBD010000011.1, forward strand.
CCGCCCCGCCATCTGCGCGAGGCGCTCGAGTTGGTGGTCAATCTCCTGTTCACTCTGCAAGGCGAGGCGGCAGGAGCCCAAGCGGTATCCAATTTTGACACCCTGCTCGCTCCCTTCGTGCGCAGCGATGGGGTCTCGGATGCGGAGCTGGCTGCGGCTTTGACCGCAATGGTGGTGGCGTTCAACGTGCCTGCGCGCGCCGGCGGGCAGCCGCCCTTCACTAACCTGGCCTTGGACCTCGTCCCGCCGCCGGAGTGGCGGGATGTGCCGGCTGTGGTGGGCGGGGAAGAGCAGCCGTTTACCTACGGCGACTGTCGGATCGAGCAAGACCGCCTCAACCGCGTCCTGGCGGAGGTGATGACGGCCGGCGATGCCCAGGGCCGCGGGTTCACTTTTCCTATCCTCACCTACAACCTCACAGGGGACTTCCCCTGGGAAGATCCGGTCGGGATCGCCGTGGCACGGCTTACAGGCCGATATGGCAGCCCCTACTTCGCCAATTTCATCGGCAGCGGGCTCGATCCCGCCGACAGCCGCGCCATGTGCTGCCGCTTGCGTTTGGATCTGGCCGAGTTGCGGCGCCGGGGAGAGGGCCTGTTTGGTTCCCACCCGCTGACCGGCTCGCTCGGCGTGGTCACCATCAACCTGCCTCGCTTGGCGTGGCGGTACGGAGCCGGCCGCGCATTTTTCCGCCACCTGGGTCTGCTGGTGGATCTGGCTGCGGAAAGCCTTATCCAAAAGCGCGAGCGCATCGAGGCCTGGACTTCTGCCGGGCTTTATCCGTACTCGCGCGCCTATCTCGAACCGATTTGCGATGCCAGCGGGGAGTACTGGTATCATCACTTCAACACCGTCGGCGTGGTCGGAGGAAACGAGGCCTGTCTGAATGCGCTCGGGGTCGGGATCGCCGCGCCGGAAGGGCGGCGCTTCGCCTTGGAGGTGCTGGATTACCTCCGCGAGCGGCTTGGGGTGTGGCAGGCCCGGAGCGGGCAGCTCTTCAATCTGGAGGCCACGCCGGCCGAATCGGCCAACTATCGCTTGGCCCGCCTGGACCGTCACGCGTGTCCCGGCATTCGACAAGCGGGGGACCCCGACGGCGAGACCTATTACACCAACTCGACCCAACTGCCGCCAGACAGCCCCCTCGACCTGTGGGAGGCATTGGACCACCAGGCCCCGTTGCAGGCACGGTACACGGGGGGCACCGTATTTCACGTCTACCTTGGCGAAGGGACCGATGACCCTCGTGCGGTGGCGCGTTTGGTGCAGACCTTGGCGGTGCACTATCCCCTCCCATACTTTACGCTGACTCCCACTTACAGCGTCTGTCCCACCCACGGCTACCTGTTGGGGAGCGTCGCGCATTGCCCGCGGTGTGGGCAGGCGGCGGAGGTATTCAGCCGGGTGGTGGGTTACTACCGTCCGGTGACGGCCTGGAATCCGGGAAAACGGGCAGAGTTCCGCCAACGCCGGCCCTGGGCCTGGCCGGATTAAACAGCAGGAGGGAATGCCGAGATGGTGGGCGTAGCGGGGTGGGTACCCCTGTCGTTGGTTGACGCACCGGGTCATCCGTGCGCCACCATCTTTGTCGCTGGCTGTAACCTCCGCTGCCCGTACTGTTTCAACCCGGAATTGGTGCGGCCGGGCGACGTCGACCAGGTGGCGGCCGGAGCGCAGATCGAGCGGGTGCTAGAGCGCCTGCTCCGGCTACAAGGCGTTATTAAAGACGTCGCCATCAGCGGGGGCGAGCCCACGCTGTGGCGCGGCCTTGGTCGATTGGTAGGGATCCTGCGCGACATGGGATTCCGGGTGACCCTGCATACCAACGGCACCTATCCGGATCGGCTCGAGACCCTGATGCGGACCGGGTCCGTGGCCTATGTGGCGATGGACATCAAGACGGCGTTTTCCGCCTATGCGCGCGTAGGCGGGCGCGCCGATACCGGGGCGCAGGTGCTGGCCTCAACCCACGTGGTGCGCCGATGGGCCCCCGATTACGAGTTTCGCACGACGCTGGTGCCAGGAATCGTGGGGTGGGAGGAGCTTTGGGACCTGGCGTGCACCTTGCGCGGCAGCCGGCGGTATGTCCTGCAACCGTTTCGGTCCGACCTGCCCCTCTTGGATCCGGCGTTCCAAGGCCTCCGACCCTATCCGCCGGAGCTTTTGGCGAAGTGGGCTAAGGCCTTGGCGCCTTACTATCAATCGGTGGCAGTGCGGCGCGGAGGGACATGAGGAGCTCCCGCTGGGTACAAAATAAAGGCGAGATAGCGCAAAACCCGGCGCATCGGCGACGAGGAGAGGGAATACGGAAGGCGATCGGCGTTTGGGCGTCGAAAACGCGTGCCGCGTCTGGCAGCGGCCTCTTGTCAAGCGGCGGGGGCGGTGCTATCATCATCCGTGCTGTCGCAAGGCAGTCGTCGGTCCTTGAAAACTATATCGTCGTGCGACCTGGTTGACCGTGAG
>JAIMBD010000025.1 GCA_023511625.1 Bacillota bacterium
CAGGCGTCCGGTTCCCACCGTATCGCCCTCCTTGTGCGGGTATTGGCCCGAGAAGCCCCGCCCTGCGGCCGGCCCCCGTGCCGGCCCATATTATACCGGAAGTGGGAATATTAAAAACCGACCTGGGGAAAAAACCGAGGATGCGGCAAAAAATGCGGCGATCTGTCCTCAAACCGGCGCCCTCTCTCGGTCTTGGGCGTTGCAGTCGCGCCGCCAGGTGGTCGGGAGGCGACCGAATACCAAAAACAATGCTACTATAACGGGTAGCGGCAGGATTACACCATAGCCCATCGCCGGGAGATCCCGCGCGGCGGGGCACCACAAAGGAGGGGGCCACGAGCGTGTTGACCCGAGAGGAGAATGAGCTGATTTGTCGGGTGGGACCCGGAACGCCCATGGGACAAATGATGCGGGAGTACTGGATCCCGGCCCTGCTGTCGTCCGAGTTACCGGGCCCCGACTGCGACCCGGTGCGGGTGATGCTCTTGGGCGAGAAACTCATCGCGTTTCGCGACACCGCCGGGCGCGTCGGCCTGATCCAAAACCACTGCCCGCATCGGGGCGCCAGCCTGTTCTACGGGCGCAACGAGGACCACGGCATCCGCTGCGTCTACCACGGGTGGAAGTTTGATGTCGAGGGCCGCTGCGTCGACATGCCCAACGAGCCGCCTGAAAGCGACTTCAAGCACAAACTCCGGGCCCGTGCCTACCCGTGCGTGGAGCGGGGCGGCATCGTGTGGACGTACATGGGCCCGCGCAAGACCCCGCCTCCGCTGCCCGATCTCGTGGCCAACATGCGGCCAGAGGGTCAATATGCGGTCCGGGCCAACATGCTGGATTGCAACTGGCTACAGGCGGTGGAGGGCGAAATCGACACCAGTCACGCCGGATTTTTACATTGGGGGTCTGTCAACCCCGAGGATGCCACGCCAGACACGTTTCTGTACTGGTCGGTGAAGGATCGGGCGCCTCGCTACCAAGTGGTGGACACTGAATTCGGGGTGATGTACGGGGCCTACCGACCGGCGCGTCCGGGACAGGTGTATTGGCGGATCGCCCAGTTCCTGTTCCCCTTCTTCACTCAGCCGCCAGAGGGGGTCCTGGGCCAGACCTGGGTGACCAACGCTTGGGTGCCGATGGATGACGAGCACACCATGACCTTCATGATGATTCCGAATCCTGTCAGCCCTACCGGCGGTCGACGCCTGCCCATTCAGGGCAGTTCGGACAAGTACCCGCCGGTTTGGCCGGAACTGTTGCCTAACACCACGGATTGGTATGGGCGATTTCGGCTGGCAACCAACCTCGCCAACGACCATGGGTTGGACCGGGAGCTGCAGCGCAGCGGCCGCAACTATGCCGGCATTCCTTCGCTGCGCTCCCAGGATCAGGCCATGGTGGAGAGCATGGGCCCCATCTACGACCGCTCGCAGGAACACCTGGCGGTGTCGGATGTGATGGTGATCCGGGTGCGCCGCCGGTTGCTACAGGCCGTGCGCGCCTATCAAGAACGCGGCACGGTGCCGCCCGGCGTGGACCGGCCCGAGAGTTACCGGGTCCGTTCGGGCGGGGTGTTGTTGCCCGAAGGGGCAGACTGGATCGCGGCCACGGAGGAGCTGCGCCGCGCTCCGGTGGAGGTCAGCTGAGGGTCGTCGTACCGTCGCGGGAGGAAAGGGGGATATCGTGAGCCTCGAGGAGTACCTGGCGGTGCCCTACGTGTTGGCGGTGTGGTCGGAACAAAAACCCGATGGGCATTGGGTGCGCCACGCGGAGTATCCCGAGTTGCCGGGGTGCTCGGTGGAGGCGGATGCCACCGTAGATTTGGTGGAACGGGCCGAGGCGGCCCGCGAGGCTTACATCCGCCTGCGCTATGAGCACGGGGAGTACATTCCGGTGCCCCGGCCGCCGCTGAGGGCCTGACCGGCCAACAGGCGGGGCGGTCTCCACTGCGGAGAAAGCCCCGCCTCGCGCTTTGAGGCCTTGTCTGGTGGAAAAGGCTTGGGGGATTTCCCTGGGCGAGGGCAGTGTTAGGGAGTAGCTCGGGACCAGACGGAAGGGATCTGCGCCATGAGTTCGGTACGGTGGGATGAAAGCCGGTCGCGGCGGGTGCAGGCCAAACTCCAGAAAAATCTCCGCGATGTCTTGCGCGGCATCGGGCAGGTTTCCACCGCGAACGATGCGGTGGCGGCGCTGGTGCACATGATCCGCGACGTCTTTCGCTCCGATGTCGCCATCGTCTACGCGCAAGAGGGAGATGGTCAGCGGTTTTTCCCTCAGGTCGCCGGCGCTCTGCCCGGCGGCGCACACCGGTTACCGCCGTTAGAGCGGTCGCAAATCAGCCCTCGGGTGTTAGAGGGGACCTTCCGCTGGCCCTCTGAGGACACCGCGCCGTTGACCTTCGGCTGCGCGTTCTTCGACCAAATGGAAGAGCTAGGGTTTACCACCTGGTTCTCCTTGCCCATGCAGCGCGCCGACCAGACCTTGGGAATCATCGTGGTGGCCTACTATCGGCACGAAGAGCTGTTGGACGACGTCGCTTGGACCCTGTGGGAATTTGCCCAGACGGTGGCCAACGTGTTATTTCAGCCAGCGGTTTCGGATCTGCCGACGGGGGATGCCGTACCGGTTCGTGGGCACGAAGGCAAGGCGCGACAGTGGATGCAGCGGCTGTTGGCCTTTTACCACGAACTGACTAAATCGCTGTGGGTAGCCGACAGCTTGCAGATGATGACCGATTCGTTGGCCGAGATTCTGCAATATCCCGTTGCGGTCATCGACCGGCTGGGCGGTTTGTTGTCGCGCTCGCCGAACGACGGGAGCTGGAAGGCGCCGGCAGGGATGGTCCAAAAGTGGCTGTTGTCGCACCCGCAATTTGGAGGGCAACAGATGCCGATGGCCGTTCGCACGGAAGCCCTGCGGGGGAACCACTTTCTCATCGCGCCGATTCAAATCGGCTCCACGCCCTTGGGCTACCTCGTCGTCTGGGAAAAACCCCATCCCCTCGACGATGTGGGACGGATGATGATTTCCCAAGGCGCGGGTGTCTTGGCGGTACATTTCTACAAACACGGATTGTACCTGGAACAGCGGAAAAACCGGTTTCAAGAGCTGTTTAACCACTTGATAGAACACCCGGCCGAGTGGGGGAGTCTTTACGCGGCGCGGGCCATCGCCGTGGGGTGGAACGTCTATCAAGCGCATCGGATGTTGGTGGCCAATTTTGCCGTGGATCCTACCGTGGCCACCGGCGACTTCCTGCACCCCGAAAATCTGCCGCCGCTGTTTAATCATCTAGCCACGCGACTGTCTACCGAATATCCTCGTATTTTCTTGGCCCAGCGACGGACGGCATGGATTTTTGTCATGCCCGATGCCCTGGTGGCGCCGACCTTCCTGACGGAGTTCATCGCGTGGGTTCGCGCGGTGATCGCGGAATGGCGGCACAGCTTGCCCGAAGAGGCCGGGATCGAGCCGGCGGCGTTAGAACCCACCTTCGGTCTCAGCACGGTCTTTGACCGCCCCGAGTTGGTGCCGTCGAGCTTTCAAACCGCCTACCTCGCCAGTCGCCTGGCCAAGACTTTGTCTGTGGAAAGCCCTTACGTCGAGCCTGAGCACGTGCGCATTCACACCCTCCTGTTGCCGCTACTCAAAGAGGAGCAGAGCCGCCGATTTGTCATCGAAACGGTGGGCCCGCTCCTGGATGCCTCGCAGCGGTGCGCTTTTCCGTTGATGGACACGCTGCGGACCTACCTCCATTTTAATGGCAATCTATCCAAAACCACCTCGGTGCTGTTTATTCACCGCACGACCCTCCAGTATCGACTCCGCCAAATTGAGGAAATCCTGGGACGCAGTTTGAGCGCCCCCCAGACCCGCTTTGAATTGCAGGTCGCGTTGGTCCTCCTCGATTTGATGGGGGTGCAGGCGCTGCCGATGTAACTGCGGGCCGACGCGGCGCGCGGGGGCGACAGCCTGCCAGGCGTCGGCGGATGCACTGGGCCCGTTCGTCGTCCCGGAAGTCGGAAGGTGGCGCCGCGCTCCGCTTCGCGCGGTGGGGGCAAGGCGCTCGTCCCCTCGCGGATGCAAGGCTTTTTTGTGCGGTCGGCGCCAGCCTCGAAGGCCAGGGAAGGCTCCTCGGCCGGCCTGTGTCTCTTCTGGCAGGTCGGCGGGCGGTTCTCCGGCCTCCTCCCGCTTTCAGAGTCCAAAAGATGAATTCTACTTCATTTCGTGAGCGAAGGCTATCCGGAAATTAGGAGGAACCGATGACCGGGATTCCAATCGGTTCGATTATTTAATTAGAAATAGTCACAGTATACATTCGCATTGTGTGGGGCTTAACGGTCCTGCGGGAGGAGCGGCATCGGATTTATCCGTCATGATGGGGAGGATGGGGGCCGTGGACACTTCGGTACAGGCGCGCAACGGCGCGCTCTCCCAGTCGGTGGCGTTGGGGTCGTTCGTCGCCACCTTGATCGGCATTTTCGCGATGGAAATGTCAAATTTGGGATGGTCGCCCTTAGCAGGGGTGGTGGCCAAAGCTTGGCACATCGGATTTGGACAACTGGGTTTGCTCCTGGGATTGGGTGGCCCTGCACTGATCGTGATGGGGCTTCCTTCAGGTTGGTTGGTCGAGCGATTTGGCGAAAAGATGATGTTCGTCGTGGGTGCCGTCGTGACTGCCCTCGGTTTGGCCTTGATGGGGTTGGCATCGGGTTTCGGGATGGGATTGCTGGGCCGGGCCTTGTGGCAATTAAGTTACGGCTTGGCCTTCGTCAGCGCCTTGACGGCCATGGCCAAAACCATTCCCGAAAAACATCGGAGCGCGTCAATGGGCATCTTCGGGGCCGTTTCTGCGGTCGCGGCGGCGTTTGGGGCGCCGTTTGGAGGTTGGATTGCGTCGACGGGAGGGTGGCAACGAGGATTCTTTGCCTTCGCGGCCATGGCCATTCTGGGGGCGATTCTGGTCGGCGCCATCTATCGCGCCGCCAAGGACCGACCGGCGTTGGTCCATGGGGGCGGGGCGACTGCCTATGAGCAGCCTGCCGGCCGCAGCGCCTACCGTTCGCAGGTGGTCTGGGTACTGGCGTTGGGCTTGGCGTTAGGGGACATCGCAGGCATCACCATGATCTTTTTCGCCCCGGCGGTATTGGGCCAGTCGTTCCACGAATCCGTTTTGATGTCGTCGTTGGTCGTCAGCTGGGGGTTTTTGGCCAGTATTCCCATCAACGCCTTAGCAGGATGGATTTCAGACCGGATTGGTCGCCTGCCTGTCATCTCCGCGATTCTTTTGCTGATTGCTGCAGGGGCCTTACTGTTGGAAGTTCCCAGTGCCGGAGTATTTACCGGCGCTGCGGCAGCAGTGTTGGCATTGGGATTTTCGATTCCCAACATGAGTTTCGCGTTTGCCGCCGACATCTTGGCCGGTCGGGAAGTCGGGCCCATCATGGGCATCATGAACTTCGGCGTGGGTTGCGCCGTGTACGCCGGGCCCCAAATCGTAGGGTGGCTGCGGGCCGCCACGGGGGGGTTCTCCGTGGGTTGGATCGTGCTGTCGGCATTGATGGTGGCATCTTTTGTGATTTTTCTCCTGGCTGCACGCTACGCGCGGGCCACGGCGGCCCTTTAAGGAGGTGGTAGCCCATGGCACCGGAAGGGATTGAGCAAGTCCTCGGCGATGACTTCGATCCCACCAAACCGGAGACGTTCTGGAGCGCGCATGAGGAGTACCGGGAGTTGCGGCAACGCTGTCCGGTTGCGCACAGCAACGCCTGGGGAGGCTTTTGGGCCTTGTTCCGCTATCAGGACGTGGTCGCCGTCCTGCGCGATCCCGAGACGTATACCACCAGTGTGCAGAATGTGGTGCCCCGCTTTGCGTTCACCGGGCGGCGCCCCCCGTTGCACCTCGATCCGCCCGAGCACACCGCCTACCGCCGCGTCATCAATCGGTTCTTCCGACCGGAACGGATCGGGCGCCTTGAACCGGTGGTGCGACGGGAGGTCTTGGGCCTGCTGGAGCCGCTCCTGGCTGCCGGCGGAGGCGATATCTCCCGGGATTTGGCCCACAAATTACCGGCGTACGTATTCGCCGAATTCTTCAATGTCCCGCGCGACCTATCGATGACCATCCGGGAGATTACGGTGGAATACGTCCGGGCCATTCAGCAAACCGACGACGAGCGGGTCAAGCAATACAGTGGGGAGTTGTACGGCATTGCGCGGACCATCATCGAGGATCGCACGGCTCATCCTTTCGATCCCGAAGAGGACATGACGTCGGCCTTGTTGACGGCGCAGTGGAATGGCGAACCGCTGCCGGCCGACATGGTGCTGGGGACGGTGCGGCAGTTAATCGTCACCGGGATGGTGGCTCCCAGCATCTTTATCGGCAGCATGTTTGCCCACCTGGCGATGCATCCGGAGATTCAGGAGATCTTGCGCCAAAATCCCGACAAGATTCCCGTGGCGGTCGAAGAGTACCTGCGCCTGCTCAGTCCCTACCGAGGAATGGCCCGCACGGCGCGCCGAGACGTGGTGATCGGGGGGCGCACCATCCACCAAGATGAGCCCATCGCCTTGGTGTACGCCTCGGCCAACCGCGACGAGACGGTGTTTCCCGATGGCGATGCGTTCCGCTTGGATCGTCCCAATCTGTCTCAACACATCGCCTTTGGCTTGGGGCCCCACAACTGCCCAGGGGCTCCGTTGGCCCGCATGATGTTTCAGATCACCCTGGAAGAGACTTTGAGTCGGACCCGGGCAATCCGCCTCGATGGCCCTTTGGCGATGACGCGCTGGGCCGAATGGGGCGTCATCTCGTGCCCCGTGCGCCTGGAGACGGTTTCCCCGGGGGACCGCTGAAGGCGGTATGGCGCGAGCGGTGGCCCGACACGCAGTGATGGGGTGGGGGCAAGCGGAGATGGATGCAGCGTTTACGGAGATGGAGCAAGCCTATTGCCATCCCTTACAGGTCGCCCAAGCGTGGAAGCGCGAGGGCAAACCGGTGGTGGCCTGCATCGGCTTGGACATTCCCGAGGAGGTCATCGACGCTGTCGGCGCTTTGCCGGTCCAGGTGCGAGGTATCCCGGTTACTCCGCAGATGGCGACGTTTTTGGATGTAGGATGGCCCGAAGGGGACCAGGAGCTGTTTGCGGCGGTGGTGAGCGGCGCGTACGGGTTCTGCGACCTCATGGTCATCTCTCGACTCCAGGAGACGTACCCCAAGCTCTACGGCTACTTGACGGAGCTGCGCCGGCATGGGAACCGGACAGGGAGTGGGATCCCGCCGCTGTTTTTGTACGATCGGCTGCCCGGCAACGTGGGGCCGGCGGCGGCGGCCTTTAATCGGGTCGTGATGGACCGGCTGGTGGAGTCGCTACAGTCCATCGGCCGGTGCGGCCTGTCGGCGGCGCGGTTATCCGCCTCGACCCGGCAGGCCGTGCGCATCGACGGTCTGACGCTGGCCCTGGCGAGGCTGCGGCAGCGGCATCCGCCGCAAGTGAGCGGGTACGAAGCGCTGGTGGTCACCGGCGCACGGTGGGCCATGAGCCGGAGCCGCTATGTGGCGTTGCTGGAACGATTCGTGGAGGCGCGGCGCGAAGCGCCGGGCCGACCGTGCCGGGCGCGGATCTTTCTGATTGGCAATACCTCGCGGGCCGTAGAGGTGTACCGAGCGGTGGAAGCCGCAGAGGCCGTGGTGGTAGGCGAGGTCCCCGACTACGGGGTGCGCGTTTGGGAGGATGACGATCTCGGTTCTCCCGCCCCCAGCGAAGACCTCGAGGGCGTCCTCGAAGCCATCACTCGGCGCTATCAGCGCCTGGGGCCTTGGTCGTCCTGGAGCGATCTCGGGGTGCGGGTGGCATGGCTCACGCGGCGGATCAAGGAGAGTCGCCCCGACGGGGTGATCGTGATCGAGGAGCGCTACCGAGAACCGGACGGATGGGAATTGCCGTCGCTCCAGGCGGTCTTGAAGAACCTCGGGATCCCCTGGCGTACCATCGGGTTGGAATTTCGTCCGGCCGGTTCGGAGCCGGAGTGGAGCGCGATGGCCCACGCAGTGTCCGAATTTGTGCGCGCCATTTCCCGATAGCGTCCGGAGGGTTGACCATGCTGGCTTCCCAGGCACATCGTAAGCCGACGACGGCCGATCCGGCACCACTGCGCATCGGCGAAGAAGAAAAACGGTATCATAGGGCGTGGTTTGAGGCCCTACGCCAATACGCGCAGCAGGGCGGCATCGTGGCGTTGGTGAGCGCCGAGATTCCGCACGAAGTCCTGCGGGCGATGGACATTCCCTACATCGTCAGCCAGTGGTGGGCCTCGATTTGTGCCAGCCGACAACGGGCTCGGCGATATTTTACGGCGCTGCGCAAACGAGGGTACGCCCAAGACCTTTGCCATTATGGGTCGCTCACTCTGGCTTCGCTGTTAGACCCGGAGGATCCGCCCTGGGGAGGACTGCCCCGGATTGGCATCTTGGTCGGCCGCCACGCCACCGGATCCGAGGTCAAGATCTGGCAGCTCATGGGCCACGCCTTAGGCGAGGTCCCGCTGTACCTGTTTGACCGGACTGCACCGCGGTCCGACCCCGGTCCCTGGTGGGAGGCAGTGGGCACCCAATGGGAAAAGGTGTTTGAACCGGAGCGGCTGGATTTGATGGTCGCGCAGATGCAGGAACTCATCGCCTTCTTAGAGCACCATACCGGTAAACGGTTTGACCGGGCCAAATTCGATGCCATTATGGAGCGTTCCAACCAACAGGCGATGTGGAACCGAAAAACGCGCGACGTGTTGGCATCATCGCGTCCGACCCCTGTCGGTCTCGCGGAGGTCATTTCTGCGGTCATGATCCCGCAGTGGCACCGGGGGTCCGAATGGGCAGTCGCGCGGGCGCGGGCCTTATACGAAACGGTTGCCCGCCGAGTCCAAGATGCCTCGGCGGCCGGGGCCCCGTCAGAGCGGTTGCGCCTGATGTGGTTGGGCCGGGCCCCGTGGTTTGGACTACGGTGGTATGCGCAGTTGGAGCAAGAGTACGGGGCCAAATTCGTCTGGTCTATTTATTTAGCCATGGCAGCCGACGCCTACCTGCGCCTCGGTTCCGACACCCTGCGCGCCTGTGCCAGCCGGTACGTGGGCATGGAGGATTTCCTTCACACTCCGCCCTGGAACACGGCCTGGTTTGTCCAGCAAGCCCGCCAGTTTGGCGTCGATGGGGTGGTACACATGGTCAGCGCCGGAGTTCAGGGGGCCAGTGGCCGATACCTCATCCAACAGGCGTTCGCCCAAGCCGGCATTCCCTTCCTGGAAGTGACGGGAGACGCCGTGAACGATGAGGTCTGGGAAGCCGGGGGGCCCGAGGAACAGGTCAGGCAGTTTGTGCGCGCTTTGCGGTGAAGGGAGGAGGGGGAGGGTCATGCGCCCCTTGGATGGGATCCGCGTGCTGGATCTGACCCAGTTTTTGGCCGGTCCTGTCGCCACCCAGTACCTCGCTTGGATGGGGGCCGAGGTGATCAAGGTCGAACCGCCCGGGCAGGGGGAACAGGGACGGTGGGTTTCGCGCGACCAGCCCGACGTCGACGCCTATGGCTTTCTGTTGGTCAATCTGAACAAGAAGTCGGTGACGGCCAATCTCAAGACCCCGGAAGGGCGTGCGCTGGTGTATCGGCTCGTGGCCACCTGCGACGTCGTGGTCGAAAACTTTCGCCGCGGTACGGCGCAGGCCTTGGGCGTCGACTACGAAACCGTGCGACGGTATAAGCCCGATATCGTGTACGCGGAGATCAAGGGATTTGATGAGTCGGATCCGTGGGCGGAGGTTCCGGCCTTCGATTCGGTGGCCCAGGCCATGGGCGGCGCGATCAGCGTCACGGGAGAACCCGATCAACCCCCGATGCGGCCCGGCGTGGCCATCGCCGATATCGGGGCCGGACACAACTGCGCTTTAGGGATTCTCGCTGCGCTTCGCTTGCGGGACCGCACGGGCCAAAGTCAGCGCGTGCGCGTGGCGCTCCGGGATACCGTGATCGACTTTGTCCGACCGTCCTGGGCTCCGCAGCTGGCGACGGGTCGCCCCGCTCAACGCAGCGGAAACCACCACGGACTCGGTCCTGCAGCGCCTGCTGGGATGTACCCCTGCAAACCGTTCGGACCCAACGACTATATCTACATCTGGGTCTCTCGGGCCCCCCAGAGTTCGCAGTGGGCAAAATTGGCCGCGTGTATCGGAAGACCCGATCTGGTTGAAGACCCGCGCTTTGCCACCCCGGAAAGCCGGTATGCGCACCGCGAGGAGCTGGATGCGGCAATCAGCGCGTGGACTCGCCAGCACACCAAGGTCGACGCCATGCGAATTTTAGGGGCTGCAGGGGTGCCGGCAGGGGCCGTCTTTGACACGCTGGAAATCAGTCATGATGCCGCCTTGCGCCGCCGCGGCATGATCGCCGAGGTGGAACATCCCCAGCGCGGGCGCTACACGGTGCCGGGGTTTCCCATCCAGATCGACGGGGTGCGGGTGGAACTTACCCCCTCGCCGTTGGTAGGCGAACACAACCAAGCAGTCTGGGGGAAGATGGGGCTTGAGACCGGAGAGCTCCGGCGATTGGCGGCACAGGGTATTATTTGAGTCTACGAGTCCCGAGTCCGGTCGGTTGCCTTGAGACGAAGTCAGGCGGTCGGGGGATCACGGCCTGCGGTTCCCCCTGGGTCCCCCTTCTTCCCCTTTGTTCCCCAGGTAGTCACGGGAATGCCGTCCCGAGACTGTCGTCTCGGGCTCGGCCCCGCGGGATGTGAATAATTCCAGGGCCCATGCCATGAGTTGCCCGGCTGTCGAACCCTGTCCCGACTCCGGCAGACTGCGCTGGGGGCTGGGACGGTGCCATCGCGGGGCGCGAGGCCGAATGAACCGGGCCCCGATTCTTGGGTAGGCGACGGTCTTGGTTGGGAGGAGCCTCTAAAGAAACCCGGCCGGCGGGGGAATCGCGAGAGTGGTCCGCGCAGCGAGCCTGCGGAGGCAACGTAGGAGCGGCGGTACCCGTGGCCACGCTTCACGCCGGCCCTTCCCGAACGCAGGGCCGCTGGGCGGGGGCTCAGGGGTGGCCAGCATCTGCTCAACCGGGGTCGTCTCCGGGAAGGCCGAGCGGTTGGGATGAGGCAACCCCCGGGGAATGGCCGGGAGGGCAAGAGCTTATTGCAAGGGGCGGCTCGAATGCCGGCGAGGCAAGGATGTACGCCCTATCCGGCCGATCCCCGGTCGGCTTGTCGCCGGGATTCGCGCCTCCTGCGTGGAGCGCGTCCTCCTCGAATGAGGTCTTGAATCCTAAGCCCGCGACGTTTCGGATCTCCGGTTCCCGGAGCCGGACTCCATGGGGACCGGGGCAATGCCCCGGCTTTTCCCCAAAAAGTTCCGGTTCCGGATATTTCATTTTACGAACAATGAGTGAGAACCATGAAAAGATTGCAAAACGCGTTGACTTTGAGTTTCCGCCTCTGATACATTCCTGGGCAGGCTTCGCTGAAGGTGTTTACCAATCTGTGGAAGGGGATCCCGACACGGGCCGGGCACTTCGGAGATGCACACAGAGGTGGGATACCCATGGGGTTATGGCTCGAATACCTGATTTCGGGGATTGCCGTGGGGTGTGTGCTCGCGATTAGCGGCAGTGGGCTGGTGGCGGTGTACCGGGTGACGCGGGTGATTAATTTCGCCCAGGGCACCTGCGCCGTGATCGGGGCCTTCGTCACGTCGAGTGCGCTGGCGAGCGGGCATCTGCCGCACGGGGTGGCAGAAGTGGCAGGGGTGTTAAGCGGAGGGCTGTTGGGCTGGCTGTTGGGCTGGATTGCCGTGGGCAAGCCGGGGACGACGCCGATTGCGTCGGTGGTCATCACCTTTGGCTTTGCCATCGCGGCCTATGCCGTGGAGATCTTGGTGTGGGGGGAGGTGCCGCGGAGCTACAACGGCCTTGCGGGGTACTTCACGGTGGCCGGGGCGACGTTGCAATACCAGTATCTGCTCATCATCGGGGTGACAGTCCTCGTCTTTGGGATTCTGGCGTACTTTTTTGCCCGCACCTATCTCGGCAAGGGGTTGACGGCGTGTGCTAGCAACCCGGTGGCGGCCACTATGGTGGGCATTGACACGCGGAAGATGGGCATCGTGGCGTTCGTCCTCGCGGGCTTTTTGGGGAGCATCACGGGGGTGTTGATCGCGCCGATTCACCCCCTGTCGTTCAGCTCCGACGTGGATCTGGCCATTGGGGGGTTCGCCGCGGCGGTGTTTGGCAACCTGACCAGCTTTGAATGGGCGCTGGTGGGGGGCTTGGTGGTGGGAGTGGCGGAGTCCTTTGTGGGAGGGTTGTTTCAGGCGTCAGACGAGACCATCGTGGCGCTGTTGGTGATGGTGGCGGTGATGACCTGGAAGGCCTTGCGGGAGGGCGACCGCTCAGATGTGGAGCAGGTGGCAGGCAGCGGCGGAATGGGGGGGCTCGTGGTGCCGCCGGGGTTGCGCTGGGCCGGGTTGGGGGTGGTGCTGGTGGGGTCGGCGGCGCTGCCGGGGCTGCTCAGTCCCACCAACCTGACGGTGTACATCAACGCCTGTCTCATCATTCTCGTCACCACAGGGCTGACCCTGCTGATGGGGTACGCGGGGCAGTTTTCAGCCGGGCAGATCGCCTTCATGGTGGTGGGGGGCTATGTGACGGCAGTGCTGAGCGTACACGGGTGGCCGACCGTAGTGGCGTTGATCGCAGGGCCGGTGGCGGCGGCGGTCATAGCGGCGGGGATCGGGATACCCATTTTGCGGCTGCGGGCGAATTACTTGGCGTTTGCCACCATGGCCGTGCAGCTGATTCTTCTCA
Organism: Bacillota bacterium; assembly: GCA_023511625.1. Classification (GTDB taxonomy): domain Bacteria; phylum Bacillota; class Sulfobacillia; order Sulfobacillales; family Sulfobacillaceae; genus JAIMAE01. The sequence continues at coordinate 12,849 of JAIMBD010000025.1, forward strand.
ATCTCATCGGGAACTCGCCGTATCTGGGCGGGGGGTCAGGGTTGGTGGGGATTCCGCTGTTGGGGGTGGGGGCGTGGAAGATCCACTCCCTGCAGGGCTATGCCTGGCTGAGTTGGGCGGCGGTGGTCCTGGTGGTGGGGATGACGGCGAACTTGATTCGGTCGCGGCCGGGGCGGGCGTTGCGGGCGCTGGCGAGCAGTGAGGTGGCGGCAGAAGCGGCGGGGGTGGCCGTCATTCGGTACAAAATTGTGGTTTTTGCCATTTCGGCGGCGTACGCGGGGTTGGCGGGGAGCATCTTTGCCTTCTTCATGGGGTCGGTAAACCCGGACGCCTTCCCGCTGTCGCTGTCGATTGAGTCGATTGTGATGGTCATCATTGGGGGGTTGGGGTCCATCAGCGGGGGGGTGTTGGGAAGTCTGGTCATTGTATTGCTGTTACAGGGCCTGAACGTGCTGGGGAGTGCGCCGGGGATGTCGCCGACGATGCCGGTGGTCCTGTCGTACGCGGTGTACGGAGTCTTGTTGATGGCGGTGGTGTTGCTGTTGCCGGACGGGCTGTTGCGGGCGGTGACGCAAGGGCTTGCCCGGTGGGGGCGGCCGCAGCCGGCCGTGGCGTATCCGGCGGCGCGCGACGAGGCTCGCGTGTGACCCGGCGGCGCCGAACGGTACCGGGTATACGGGCCGGGGCGGCGTCGGGGGGGAAGTAGGGAACTGTTAAGGAGGCGATGCGGATGCAGGGGACGCGATGGGGATGGAAACTCGGGGCGGCCGTGGCGGCGAGTGCGCTGTTGGCCGCCTGCGGCGCCAGCAGTAGTCCGGCCAAGCCGAGCGGGGCGGCGGCGCCGTCAGGGGCGAAAGGGGCGCCCATCAAGGTCGGGCTCTTGACGCCTTTGACTGGCACCTACGCCTTATTTGGGAAGGTGGGGCTCGATGGGGTGGAGCTCGCCATCGACCAAGCCAATGCCCAAGGGGGGATCCACGGCCACCCCGTTCAATTGCTGTGGAAGGATTACCAGTCGTCTTCGAGCCAGGCGGTGACGGACTTTTACTCGCTGGCAGGCAACGGCGTCATCGCCGTGCTGGGGCCGCTCGACAGTCCGGCGGGCGAAGCGGTCGAGCCGGTGGCCGAGCGGCTCGGCATTCCCACCATCGCCGAGGTCTCGGACCCCATCGTGGTCTTACCGGCGAAACCCGATTTCTTCTCGGTCGTGCCGCTGCCGCAATACTTCTCCACGCCCCTGGTCCAGTGGTTCCAGTACAAAGGGTATAAGAAACTGGCGATTGCCTATGACACCACCGACGCCTGGGCCTTTGATGGGGCCAAGGCCATGGAGCAGCAGGCGCAGAAGGCGGGCATGCAGGTAGTCGGGACCTATCCCTTTGAAATCACCACCAACGATTTCGGGCCGATGCTGGCGAAACTCCAGAGTAGCGGCGCGCAGGTGTTTGCGGTGTGGGGCACGGGCAACGCCGAGGTCATCTTGACCAAGCAATTTGCGTCGCTCGGGCTCAACAAGCACATCCAGCTGGTGATGAACGCCACTGAGGCCTCGCCGGCATACACGGGGCCGGCCGGGGCAGCGGCCAACGGAGTGGTACTGGATGGGCCCGTGGTGTTGCTCAGCCAGTACCTGCCGGCAAGCTCTCCCTTCAAGCAGGGACTGGATGCGTTCACCCAGGCCTACACCAAGAAGTTCGGGGAGGCGCCGCAGATTGTGTCGATCCAGTCGTACGCCCTGGCACAAATCCTGCTCCAAGCCCTGCGGCAAGCGCCCACGTTGACGCCGGCCGGGGTAGATGCGGCACTCAATCACATGAACGTGGAGACGGTCGATGGACGGTTTACGTTCGCGCCCAACCAACATGGGAGCGTCAGCGACCCCAACCAAATTGCGGTGTTGCGCATCGAAAACGGCCAATTTGTTCCCACCCAGTGGGAAAAGCAGCGTTTCAACCAACTCGGCCAGTAGGCAGTGACCAAATCCTTCCCCTCGAGGGAGTCAAGCGGCGGATCGTGCCGGTCCCCTTTAGGGGACCGGCACAGTCGCGATGTCCGTAGGGAGGTGTGCGGCTTTTCCGGAGAGGATGCCATCAGCAGGGAACGGGGCGCGCCCGCCCGGTGAACCCGTCCACGGCGCACCCAACCAATTCTGACGCGAGCAGTCGAATAGGGTGCCGCCCGGCCCGTAAGGTCGCTCGGACTACGGCGTAGCGCTGGGGCTTTCTAGACCGCCGGGGTAAAAGGCGCCGGAGAGTTCCAAGTCTCCGGCGCCGCGGGGTTTGGGCCCCTCCAAGGATTATTGCCAGACGGCGAAGGCCATGCCGCAGCCGGTTCCGGCCTCTGAACGGTAGGCGGGGATGTAGTCCAGGACCTCCATGGGAAGAGGCTCAAGCGCGCCGGCCGCTGCCACCCAGTTCTTGACCTCAGAGGTTCCCGAGGTCCAATAGCTCTCCGGAATCTCGCTCAGGGCGGCAAGGTCGCGGGCCTGCAAGCGGTCGAGGAACAGCCGGTCCAACGCCTCGTCTACCACAAAATGGCTGAGCCCCCCAGAGGTGATGAGCGCTACGCGCTTGGCGCCGGTGTACGAGGCGATGGCGCGCCGAAGCGCCTGCCCGAAGGCGTAGCACCGGGCCAGCCGCGGTTGATTCGGCGGGTAGTAGGTGTTGATCATCACCGGCACGATGGGGATGGGCAGCGCTTCCTGAAGTAGGCGGTGTTTGGCGAAGATGAAGGCATGGCCGATACCGCGCCCTTGGGGCTGCTGGGTGAGCTGGGTGACGTCAAACCCCTCGGCCATCATCGTCTCCACGATGTGTTGGCCCAGCCGGGCATCTACGGGGTAACTTTCTTCGCGTTCGCCGTAGTTCGACCAACGCGCGGCCTCCAGGGAGGGGTGCAGGGGCGGCAGAGGGATGCACCGCGCCTCTTCGCCCCAAAATACGGCGAACGTGGGCATGCCGTCGTCCTTGAACATCTCTCGCTGGTCGTCGCCCAAAACCACAGCCACCTCCGGCGCGGCGGCAACTAGCCGCCGGTGGATCTCGGCCATGCGTTCCTCCCATTGGAGAAACTTGCGTTCCCAGACAGCCGGGTCGAGCTCTTGCTGGAACGGTTCGTCGCGGCGCAACTCCCGCAGCGCCTCAAAGCGATAGACCTGTCCCCGGTAGTGCAGGGCCTGGTTCTTCCGGTCCCGCTCGACGTGCAGGTTCCACTGGTCGGTCGGGGTACTGAGTTGGGGACTGTGGGAGGTCGCCACTCCTATCACGATCTCTGCCATGATCCGCCTCCTTTGTGCCGACGCGATGGGTTCCGCAGCGTGGCCCGCTGAAACCCCTTCGGCGACGCCTGGAATCACCACGCTGGAATCGAGACTGCCCACTGTACCCCTAAAGTAATCTGAAAAGGCGAACGGGTCCAGTAGAAATCTCCCGTCGGTTCATCATCGATCTCGATGAAGGCTTCAAGCCGCGGCGTTCGGTATCAGCGATGGGCTGATTGAATCTATGAAATTGCGCCGTAGGCCGTTTCTCACTACGATAACGGCGGGCCGCGCAACGGCGTTCGCGAGGCGGTGGGGGGATGTGCTGCCACGCCCAATAGGCGGGGGCCACCGCCGGCCAAGGTGCCGACGCTGGGAGGGCCGAAGCGGTATCATGGATCGCGCAGAGATTCTGGCGATCGAGAATGTTCTTGGGGGCGTAGCGGGAATTTTTGGGGCCATTTTGGGGGTTGGGGCCGTGTCGAGGGCCCCAAGGGGGCGGCGCCGGCATCGGCCCGGTCGCAGCGGCCCCGCGGATTCCAGGAGGTGACGGCAGTGGGCGCGTTGCAGGCGGAACATTTTCGGAAGATTCGAGAGGCGATGGACCGGGGGCTGTTGCCGCAGTGGGTGCTGACCGACCCGGACGTCTGGGCCTTGGAGCAGGAGCGGGTGTTTCCGCGGACGTGGCAATTTTTGGGGCATGAGTCAGAGGTGCCGGTGCCGGGGGCCTTTGTCACCCGCTGGATGGTGCACGACCCGGTGTTGGTGGTGCGGGGGGAAGATGGCGAGATTCGGGCCTTTCTCAATGCCTGCCCGCACCGGGGCACGCTGTTGTGCACGGCCGACGCCGGCACTCAGGCGGCGTTTACCTGCCCGTATCACGGGTGGACCTTCGACGCGCAGGGGGCGTTGATTGGGGTGGCCCTGGCTCACCAGGTGTGGGGGACGGAACTGTGTCGCGCGGAGTGGGGGCTGAAGCCGATTCCTCGGCTGGAGCGCTATCAGGGCTTGCTGTTTGGCACCCTCGACCCGGCGGCGCCGCCTTTGGTCGAGTACTTGGGGGCCATGACCTGGTATCTCGACCTTTTGGTGGGGCGAAGCGGCGGCATGGAGGTGTGGGGCCCGCCTCACCGCTGGGTGGTGGCGGGGAACTGGAAGCTGTTGTACGAAAACTTCACCGGCGATCCGTACCACGTGCAGAGCACCCACCGCTCGACGGTGGAGCTGGGGATCACCCCGCAGCGGGTGGTGCGGGGCTGGCAGGTGGTGTTGCCCCACGGGCATGGCATCAACGTCACACAGTATCTCGAAGTCCCCGAACGGCCCTATCAGCGGACGCCGGAGGCGTTGTGGCCGCGGTTCCGGGAGCACCTCAACCCGGTGCAGGAGGAGTTGTTGCGGCGGGCGGCGGTGTTGGTGGGGGGCATTTTTCCCACCCTGTCCTTCGTCAGCCCCCTGCACGGTACGGGGGAGGATCTCTACAACTTTCTCAACTTGCGGGTGTGGCGGCCGTTGGCGCCGGACCGAGTGGAGGTGTGGTCGTGGTGCCTGGTGGACCGGGCGGCGCCGGAGGCGTACAAGCGGGCGGCGTATAAGGCGTATGTCGACTCCTTCGGGCCCTCCGGTACGCTGGAGCAGGATGACACCGAGATGTGGGCGCGGGTGATGCAGGCGAGCCGGGGCTGGATGGTGCGGGACAAGACCCTGAACTACAACAACGTGATCAACTACCTCATGGGGTTTGGCCGGGTGGAACCCGACCCCACCTTTCCAGGGCCGGGGACGGCCTATCCGGGGTTTGTTGACGCCGTCTCCCGCAGTACCCATCGCTTTTGGTTGCACCTTTTGACGGACGGAGCCGAGGAGGGATCGGGCGAGGCATGAACCCGGAGATTCGCGCGGCCATCGAGGAGCTGCTGTATCACGAGGCGTATCTCCTCGACCATCGGCGGTATGGGGAGTGGCTGGACCTGTTCACCGACGACGTGGTGTACCGCATGCCGGTGCGGGTGACCCGCGAACGCCGCGCCGGGAGCGACGTGGACCCGACCGCCGTCTACTTTGACGAGACCAAGGCGTCATTAGAAAAACGGGTCAAACGACTGTCCGTGCGCTCGGCGTGGGTAGAGGAAAACCAGCCGCGCCACCGCCACTTCGTGAGCAACGTGGTGGTGCGGCCCACCGAGCGGCCGGACGAGTACGCGGTCCGGAGCTACTTTCTCGTGCTGCGCAGTCGCGGTAGCGACCCGGACGTCGACCGCGTGTTCGGCGAGCGGGAGGATCGGGTGCGGCACGTGGAGGGCCAGTGGAAGATCGCCGCGCGCGAGCTGGTGGTCGACGAGGCCGTCCTGCACACCATCAACCTGGCGATGTTCTTGTGACCCGGTCGGTGGGTTTCCCAAGGACGAGGGAGGGGTCTTCGCCCCCTTGTCCGGGCCACCGATGGCGAGACGACCGGTCGACGGACCGTCATGGGCGACCGGGCTCGGGCTTGCGGATCCGGCGCCGGTTCGGGGAGCCCGGCGCACCTATGCAGCCTGCGTGGCCAGTCGGGCCAGCCCTGCGAGCGCCCCAATGCGCATGCTGCGCTCACCGGGCGAGGACCGGAGGCGGTCCCCATCGAGCAGGCGTGGTCTTAAACGCCGGGCGATGTGCGGGCGGGGTCGAGCGGCCGGCGGATTTGCCGGTGGCGCCACCACGGGAGCGGCTGCCCCTGCGGCCAGGACCACCGCGGCGCAAAAAGCGCACCGGCAACGCGAAGCGACTGGCAGGGGATGCCGGCGACGTCGAGCGCAGTCGGAACCCCGTCGTTGACGCTGGCGGTGCCAGCCATGGCGGGGTACTGATTCGGCGGCGCACCAGACGCGGGGGGCACCGCGAGGCGACGACCATGCGGATCTCCTGCAAGGGTGACGGGATCAGAGAAGGCGAGGGGAACCAGATTGCGGCTGGCCTACCTCGTAGCCGTCACGCGCAGTGGCATCGCCGGCTGGCTTTGGTCGAGATGGTTTGCGTGCAGGGATTGACAGCGGCCACCCTCTGAAAGAGGGCCCTCACGGTGAAAGGCTCTCGAGGCCGGGATCTCGCCCGCCCCGAAACCGCGTCGCAGAGAGGACGGGAACGCGCTTGTGCCTTCCCGCCGGGGCTTTCCCGTTTGGCCTGTATTTCCACGGTACGGTTGCCGAGCAGATGGCAGGCGTACTCCCGGCATCCGTCCGTGTCCAGACGGCAGGGCTGTCTTACGTGCGGGTGCCCGGCCGACTTCCCGCTTCCTCCGGTACTGCCTACCCCCCCGCTAGGTCTTCCCTCCCGTCCACGAGCGTTTCGCGTCGTGGGGCCACTGCCGGCAACGGTGGCGGCATAGAACCTTGGTCTTACACGGACCCACTGGGAGGACCTCCGTTTGGGAGGGAGAGGGACCATGGGGCTTCCCGCCGGGAAGGGCGCCCGATGCCGATGTGAGCCATGCGGTGGCCGATTGCACGCAGGCTGGGGGCCGTGGACGAGTCCCTGTTCTTGGTGGGGGGCACTGGCGGCCCGGGCCAAAGCCGCCGACCCTTGTCGGGTGCCGGCGGCTTTGGACGTCGCGGGAGGGTCAGGCGTGCTCTGCCGTGGCCGCCAAAAGGTCGACGTCGTTGGTTTCGGGACCGGTCAGTGCGCCCCAGACGATAAGGATGCCGGCAATGGCCACCAACACCAGCACGGTGTACTGGTAGGGCATGAAGGCCCGGAGGGCCAAGAGGTAGAAGCTTGAGAATCCGGGGATGACGGTGGAGAGGGAGTAGACGGCTCCGAACCCCGCTGCTCGGATGTCGAGGGGGTAGCGCTCGATGAGGTAGGTCAGCCCCATCCCAGAGTAGGGGGCGATGGTCAACGTCAAGACGGCTGCTCCGAGCAGGGTGATGAGCCCGAAGTTGCCGTGGTGAGTGGCGAGGTGGATCATGCCGAAAAAGAGCGGCGTGGCGACGATCGTGATCCAGATGCCGGCGATGAGGAGCCCCCGCCGCCGTCCGATGCGCTGGCCTACGGCGCCGAGGATGAGGGCCCCGACCACGATGCCGATGTTGCCCCACAGCTCGATGATGTTGACTCCCGCCGGCGGCATGTGCAGCACAGTGATGAAGAGGGTGGGGATGAACAGCGGCACGTTGGCGGCTAGGAAGAGGAAGCCCAAGTACATCACCATGGCCTGGATGAAGATGCCGATGTGGCGGCGGGAGAAGACCTGGGCCACACTGGAGCGGCGGTGGGTCCGATGTTGCCGCTCGGCCACGAAGTACTCAAGCTCCGAGGTGGTCAGGGTGATCAACGTCTCCAGGATGCCCAGGCCGGCGCCAAACCAGAACGGCAAGCGCCAGCCCCACTGCACAAAGGCCGCGGGAGTGTGCGCGATGCCGAGGCTGCCTTGCTGCACGACCGTCAGCAGGATGACGCCCAACGTGGGGCCGATGCCCATAAGCGCGCCGATGATGCCGCGCGCGGTCTTTCCGGTGCGCTCGAGCGCCATGGGGATGGCGCCTGCCGGCGACGAGGCGGCACAGACTCCGTTTAGAAAGCGCAGGAACAACAAAAGGCCGATGGCCCAGTATCCCCAGGCGGCGTAGCCGGGCAAGAGCGCGACGGCCGCGGCGATGACGGTGTAGCCGACGTTGGTGAGGATCATCAGCATGCGCCGGCCCAAACGGTCTGCCAACGGGGCCACCACCACGCCGCCCACGGGATTGGCCAGCACGCCGACGACGCCGGTGAGGGAGATGATGGTGGCCTGGATCACGGGCGAGAGCGTAGTGGGGATGAAGTAGGCGATGGCGGCGGGAAGCACGAAAGCGGGCAACGAAATGTCGTAGGTCTGCAGAATCATGGAGATAAGGCCGGCCACTACCGGTCCGCGATTATGCGCGGTGATGGCCCCCGATTCCGGAATAGCTGCCGAAGCCAAACCGATCCCTCCTTAGCCTTGGGTAATCCCCTTGCCGGACGGCGGCGGGTCCGGTCGACCCCATCGCGGGCCCACGCCTACGAAAAATCATAATCGACTGAACCGCGAAATCAAGAGAAAACCGCGACGAATTGAGGCGGGACGTACGATTGCCACAACTTCGGCCAATGGCGAAAAGGCGTCGCGGGCGGACGAAGCCGGGGCCGGTCAGACGTTGACCGGCACATCGGCCCCGGCCTATACTGGCTTCCGGGCGTGTAGATAAAATAAATGGGAGGATTCGCGGAGCTTTCGGAAAGCTGAGAAAACGAGCGCATGCAGAAAGGGGCGATGGCATGAAGACGCGCGCTGCGGTGATCTGGGAACCGGGGCAAGATTGGGAGGTGATGGACCTCGAACTCGACCCTCCTAAGGAGCGGGAGGTCTTGATTCGATGGCGCGCGGCGGGGCTGTGCCACTCGGACGAGCACATCCGTGCCGGCAAAGGAAATCCCAACACCCCCTATCCCATGGTCGGCGGCCACGAAGGGGCCGGGATCGTGGAGGCGGTGGGCCCCGGCGTGGAGCGAGTCAAGCCTGGGGACCATGTGGTGTGCGCCTATATCCCCTCCTGTGGACACTGCCGCTGGTGCTCAACCGGCCACCAGAATCTGTGCGACCTCGGCGCCTTCATCGGCAAGGGCAGCCTATTGGACGGAACCTATCGGCTGCACGCCCGAGGCCAGGACATTGCGACCATGTGTCTTTTGGGTACGTTTTCGGAGTATTCTGTGGTCCCGGAATACTCCTGCCTCAAGCTCGATCCCGACATCCCCTTTGAGGTGGCGGCTCTGGTCGGCTGCGGCGTGACCACGGGCTGGGGCGGTTCGGTCTACGCCGCCGGTACCCGACCGGGCGACACCGTGGCCATCTTCGGGATTGGGGGCGTCGGCATGAGCGCCGTGCAGGGCGCCAAGATGGCCGGCGCGCGCTACATCGTGGCGGTGGACCCGCTGGAATCGAAGCGCCGTTGGGCCAAGGAATTCGGGGCCACCCACGTCGCTGCCAACGGGGAAGAGGCGCGCAAGCTGATCCAGGAGATCACCTGGGGGGCCATGGCCGACAAGGCGGTGGTCACGGCCGGCGAGGTGTACACCGACGTGGTCATGGAGGCCTTGAGCGTCGTGGGCAAGACCGGCACGGTGGTGATCATCGGGATGATGATGCAGGGTTCGCGCATCCAGATCCCCCAGTCGATGATCACCCTCTTCGAAAAGCGCATCTTTGGCTCCCTTTTTGGCAACGCCAATCCCGTGCACGATATTCCCCACCTGTTGAAGCTGTACCGGGACGGCCAATTTCCCATCGACCGCTTCATCACCAGCCGTTACACCCTGGATCAGGTCAACCAAGGGTACCGGGACATGTGGGAAGGCAAGAACATTCGCGGCATCATTGAGTATCCGGCGTAGCGAAAAGGGCTGCGCCCATTACGACCCGGCCTTGGGGGAGGGCTTTGCCCGGCCCAGGGTTGGGGAAAGGAGTGAGGGCATGAAGACCCGCGCAGCGGTGATCTGGGAGCCGGGGCAAGACTGGGAGGTGCTGGACCTCGAACTCGACCCTCCCAAGGAGCGCGAGGTGTTGATTCGGTGGCGAGCGTCGGGGCTCTGCCATTCCGATGAGCACGTGCGCGCCGGCAAGACGTCGTCGTTTACCCGCTATCCGGTGGTCGGCGGCCACGAAGGGGCCGGGATCGTGGAGGCGGTGGGCCCCGGCGTGGAGCGGGTCAAGCCCGGGGACCAT
>JAIMBD010000012.1 GCA_023511625.1 Bacillota bacterium
GAGTAGCGCAGCTTGGTAGCGCGCCTGCTTCGGGAGCAGGAGGTCGCAGGTTCAAATCCTGTCTCTCCGACCATTTTTTGTTTTGGGCCACCTTTCGTCGGCGGCAAGGGTTCTCAAAAGAGCCCCCGAAGGTCGGCCAGTCAGGTCAAGGCGTTGGAGGCATGGGGGTTGGACCTCTGGCATTGGCTGTTTGGTCGGCCACTGAAGTTTAGTCAATCGCAACAGGAAGAGATCACTACCTCAGAAGGACTGGCCGCCTTATCCCTCGATGCGCTGTCTTCCGTGGCCTACGGCCCGGAGGCCATTGCCACGGTACTTATCACGGCCGGGGCCGGAGCCCTGCCTTTGTTGATGCCCATTACTTGGGCCATCGTGGGCCTGCTCGCCATCCTGGTAATTTCCTACGCCCAGGTCATCGAGGCCTACCCCAACGGCGGGGGCGCGTATGTGGTTTCGCGCGAGAACCTGGGCGAAGGGGCAAGCCGTCTGGCCGCTGCGGCCCTGGTTGTCGACTACGTGCTGACGGTGGCCGTCTCCATCGCCGCCGGCATCGCCGCGTTCACGGCCGCCTTCCCGCCGCTTGTGCCATACACGGTGCCGCTGTGCCTGGCCCTGCTCGCCCTCATCACCTACCTCAACCTCCGCGGGGTGGGGGAATCGGCGCGCGCCTTCTTATTGCCCGCCTTGATCTTCATCTTTGGCCTGGGGTGGGTCATCGTCCGCGGGGCGGTCCAAGTCGTGGCCCACCCCCTCCGTTTTGCCGCCCCGCCGATTGAGGCCCACACGGTGGGCGTCCTTCTCATTCTCCGCGCCTTTGCCGCAGGCTGCAGCGCCTTGACCGGCGTCGAGGCCATCGCCAACGGGGTACCGCTCTTCCGCGAGCCGCGCGTGGTGCGGGCGCGAAACACGGAGTGGCTGCTCGGCTTCATCTTAGGCGGCATGCTGGTCGGCCTCTCCTACCTCATGGTGCACTACCATTTGAGACCCCAGCCTGACACCACCATGTTGAGCCAGGTGGCGATTTTCGCCGTGGGGCGGAGCTGGCTCTTTTACGTGGTGTCTTTGGCCACCACCGCCGTCCTGGGCCTCGCCGCCAACACCTCGTTTGGAGGCCTTCCGCTCCTGGCCAGCATCCTCGCCCGCAACCACGAACTGCCGCACCTCTTTGCCATTCGCGGCGACCGCCTGGTCTACCAGTACGGCATCGCCTGGTTGGCCGTGGCCTCGGCCCTGCTTCTCACCGCTTCGCGGGGCAACACCTTTGCCATGATTCCGCTCTACGCCATCGGGGTATTCACCGGCTTCACCCTCTCCCAGAGCGGGATGGTGGTGCACTGGGTGCGCCATCGCCCCCGCCACTGGGTGTGGAAGGCGGGTGTCAACGGGCTCGGAGCCGTCCTGACCGGCATCGCTACGCTGGTGTTTGTCTTCACCAAGTTTCTTGAGGGCGCATGGTTGGTGGTCGTTACCATCCCCACGCTCATCTGGATCTTTTACCGCGTGCGGCGGTACTACCACCGGGTAGGCATCCTGCTCGGGGTCGGGCAGCCGCCGCCGGTCCTGCACATCCCCTCTGCTGTTCGCGTCATCGTGCCCTTTTCCGCGCTCACCCGCGTCACGGTGCGGGCCCTCGAGCAGGCCCTGGCCATGAGCCACGACGTCGTGGCCCTGACGGTGTTGTTCGAGCCCGGAGCAGACCAGATGGAGCGCCAGTTGCAGGAGACCTGGGCGGCGTGGGCGCCACCGGCGCGGTTGGTGGTCCTGCGCTCGCAGTATCATTCGGTGGTTCGTCCCATCTTGCGGTTTGTGGAAAGTTTGGAACATCTGGGGGGCCAACGGGTGGTGGTGCTCATTCCCGAAGTCATCCCCACGCGCTTCGGCCAGGCCTGGCTGCATAACCAGATTGCCATGAACCTCCTGACGGCCCTGCGCCGACGCGCCGACGTGGTGGTAGGAATCGTGCCCATGCACCTGGATCCCGACTGACGACGCCTCAGATCCCGCCACCCTCCTGCCACAGAGGCGAGTCCGGGAGCACGATCGAATGGGGGAGAATTTGAAAGGCGTCGCGGGAGATGAGGTGTTGAAGGGTCAAGGTAGCCAAGGTTCCCGAAAAGCAGGTCTCGATGGCTCGCCACACCTCGGGCCGCACGCACTCCTGACAGTCCTCGCGGCTACACTCGCAGAGGTCGATGGGCCCCTGCAAGGCCTCTAAGATCTGGCGCACGGTGATCTTGGCAGGACTGTGCGCCAAGAGAAATCCGCCGTTCGACCCGCGGATGGAGCGCACCAACCCGGCCCGGCGCAGGATCATCAACAGCTGCTCGAGGTATTTGTCGCTCAACCCGAGTTTCGGCGCCATATCGCTGATGGGAACCGGTTGTCCGGGCTCAGTCTTGGCCAGGAGGGTCAAGATGCGCAGCCCCGATTTAAAGCCGGACGACAACTTGAACATGACCCACCAATCTCCTGCTTTTCCTATCGATTTTTTCGGATACTATTATACCACGCCTCCCCCCTCATCCCTCCAACACCTCGCCTAAATCGTCCACCACCCGTCCCTTCAGGGCGTGGATCTTGCGCACGGCCTGAAGCACGCCGGCGGCATACGCCGAGCGGTCGTGGACGTCGTGGCGCAAGGAGACGACTTGTCCACTGGCGCCGAAGACCACCGTTTGGTGCGCGACCAGCCCTGGCAACCGAATGGAGTGAACAGGAATGTCTTTGGGATCCCGCCGCCAGGAATAGGCCAAGAGGTTGGCCATGCGCAGGGCCGTCCCCGAGGGGCGGTCCTTTTTGGCGGCGTGGTGCTCCTCGATGACCTCGGCACGGTCGAAGTAGCGGCTCACCTCCAGAGCGACCTTCTCGAGGACCCAGGCCCCGACCGAGAAATTGGCAATCAAGGCGGCGCCCACGTTGCGCTCGACCACGAGCCTAGCGAGCTCGCTCCGCTGGGCCAGGGTAAAGCCGGTGGTCCCCACCACGATGTCCCATCCGCGCAACACGGCCGCCCGCAGCCGCTCGAAGCTCGACTCCGGTTCCGTGAAATCGACCAATACGGCGTAGGCCTGGGGAATTTCGTCGAGGCTTCCCACCACCTCTAGGTCCAGCCGCGGGTCGTTCCACAGTGCGCCGAGATGTTCGCCGCGATGCCGCAGGGCGATGGCCCCCACCAGCTCGATATCCGGCGCCTGCACCAGCTCGCGGCCCACCGCCATCCCGGTGCGGCCAGAGGCGCCCGCCAACACCACCGGAATCTTGTCGCTCACGCTCTTGCTCCCCTCGCCCTGCCCCGTTCGCGGGCGGTCGGTGGCGGGCCCAAGGGCCCACCACCGGGTTCGACATTAAATACTGTCCCAGTTATAGCCGTTTATCAGTCGCGACGCAATCACCAGGCGTAGGATTTCCGACGTGCCCTCGTAGATCTCGGTGGCCTTGCTGTCGCGATAGAGCCGCTCCACACCCATCTCCCGCAGATACCCCCGGCCGCCGTGGATCTGCACCGCTTGGGCCGCGTGATAGACTGCGCGCTCGGAGGCAAACCACTTGGCCATGGCAAACAGCGGCCGCTCGGATTCCCCCAGCGGACGCCGCCGGGCTGCTTCATAGGTCAAAAGCCGCGCCGCGGCGAGGTCGCGCGCCATCTCTGCCAGTTTCCACTGCACGCCCTGAAACCCGGCGATGGGCCGACCAAATTGTCTGCGTTGGCGCGCGAAGGCCAAGCTCTGCCGCAAGGCCGCGGCCAGAATCCCCACCGCCTGCGCCGCCACCCCCACGCGCCCTCCATCTAAAAGGTCGAGGGCCATGGCATACCCCGCGCCCTCGGCCCCAAGCCGCGCCGTATCCGCCACCAACACCCCATCCAGTTGGAGATCGGCCACCGGCACCGACTCCAAGCCCAAGGTGGCGTGAGGGGGACCGAAGGTCACGCCGGCTTGGTCGCGCTCGACCACAAACGCCGTGGGGCCTGCCCCGGGCACCCGTGCAAACACCAGGTACTGGTCGTACAGCCCCCCGCCGGTGACAAACCGCTTGTGCCCGAAAAGCCGCCAGCCGCCGGCTTCGGGGACCGCCCGACAGGCGATGGCCTCGGCGTCGGATCCGGCCTCCTCCTCCGTCAACGCAAAGCCTCCGAGCCGCCGGCCGGCGATGAGATCCGGCAGCCACGCCGCGCGTTGGGCATCGCTGCCGTAGCGCCAGACGGCCTCCAGATGCAGGGCGTTGTGTACTTCGTACAACAGCGCCAGCGCGGCATCGCGTTCCGCCAAAGCCTCCACCACCAGGGTCTGCAGTAAAAAGGTCCGGCCACGGCCTCCCCATTCAGGCGGCACCACCAGCCCGTGGTATCCCTTCTCCCCCCACCATTCCAGCTGCCGGCGCAATGCCGCGGCGTCGTTGGCGAATGATGCGGATTGGACCGCGCTGGATTCGGCTACCAACCATCGTATGGTGCGGCGCGCGGCTTGTTCCTCCAAGGACAAACCAGACATCGCTCCTCCCCCTTGCCTTCCGGTCTCCCTACGCAAAGGACCCATGCCAAAAGGACCCGATCCCGCAACCGGATCCCTACCCATCTATTCCGGACGGCAAGGAGGCATGAGCGATGACGCGCCGGAAGGTCAGGCCGAGACCCCCACCTGTGGGCGGCGCACCACCAAGGACCATTCGTAGCCGAGGAAGATCAGGACCAGGGCGATAAGGTTGACCAACGGGAAGACCCAGAGCCCGAGGCCTTGCGAGGCCAGACTGCCGGCCGCGGAGGACAAGAGCGCCCCTGCCCCGATCACTGCAGGTCCCAGCGCGCGGCGGCGCCAGGCGCTCCAAAAGCACGACACCACCACCACGGCCCCGCCCACGCCGGCCGTGACACCGTACAGCAGAGCCCCCCAACCTTGAAGGATGTGTTGCCCGGCATCCACTGCCAACCACGGGCCAGCCACCCGAAGCGGCGCGCGGACCACCCAAGCCAAGAGCGCCGCCGTAAGCGTGGCCATGCCGATGGCAAAGCCGCGCGCCACCGGCGCTCGCCAGGCCAAGTACGCGCACCCTACGGCCATGGTGGCCACGAGTTCCGCCGAAGCCACGAGATAAGCTCGATACCAGCCGACCGTCCACTGGCCCGGTCCCACCGTCACGGCCTCGGCCGTGAAGGCCACCGCATAGCCCAGCATCGACGCCATCCACCAGGCGCGGCTGGGCGACGGGCGCCTGATTTGGCGGCGGGCCAAGGCGCCCCCCAGTCCCAGGGCCAGGGCAACGGCCCCAAAGAACAACCCGGCACTCATGACGAGGTCCTCGCCCTTCAGGAGTGGCCGACTTCGCGCCCAGGGACGGTGGGGGTGACTGCCGGTGGCGCCTTCGGCGCGGCCCGCTCACCCAACTCTGCTTGCAACCGTTCGACCTCCCGCTCGAGGTCGCGCCCCTTGCGTAGCATGCGGCCCATGAAGCCGAACATCACCACCATCAGGGCGGCGTAGGCCAAGAACAGAAACAGGAGGTACATGCGTTCTACGGCAGACATGGTCATCCTACCCTTCTAGCTCTTGCATGGCCAAAAACAGCCGGTTCTTGATGTCCGCCAACCCCGCCTCTGCGCGCAGAAGCCGCAGCCGGATCGCCATCCAGATGGCGAAGAGGTAGAGCAGCGCCGCCATGGAGACAAACATGGCCACGATCATGCGCGGGGCCATGGCAATCCCCTGACTGGTTATCACCACGGGATGGATGGAGTTCCACCACCGCACGGCCATGTAGTCGATGGGCACGTCGACGTAGGCCAAAATGGCCACCACAGCTGAATACAAGGCCCGCCGCTCGGGGTTGTCCGACCACTCCCGAAGCAACAGGTAGCCGGCGAAGATCACCCAGAGGATGACGGTGGTGGTCAGGCGCGGGTCCCACGTCCACCAGACGCCCCAGGCGGCGCGCCCCCAGAGGATGCCGCTGACCAGCACCATGGCCGTGAATACCGTCCCGATCTCCGCCGAGGCGGCAGCCCAGCGGTCCCACGAGAGCCGACGCGTGACCAGGTAGGCGATGCTCGACACCAACGTGATGGTGTACGCCACCAGCACCACCGTGGCGGCGCCCATGTGGAAGTAGAAGATGCGCTGGCTCGGGCCGAGCTGGGCGTCGTCCGGACTCCACAAGAAGTTGAGGTAGCACGCGATCCACATCACCGGCAAAAAGGGCCACATCCACCAGTCCCGCTTGGTCATTCCCTCACACCTCCCACAGGTAGTCGTACAGCACCAGGGGTAGGGCCAAAAAGATGACGTCGTAGGCCAAAAGCCCCTCCAGCCAGCCCCAGGGATTGCCCGGGGGGGTGGCGAGAATGGCCCGGGTGGCCTCGACGGCAGTGATGAGCACAGGAATTTCGAGCGGCACCAACAACAGCGGCAACAGCGCCTCCCCGCTGCGGACGTTGGCAGCCAGGGCCGACAAAAGCGTGCCCACGCCGACAAATCCCCACGCCCCGAGCGCCAAGGCGGCCAGGTACGCGGCCCATCGCCCGGTCCACGGCTGGTTGAGGAGGATAAAGAACAAAGGCGACGCCACCAGCTCGAGCCCGAACATAAAGCAAAAGGCCACGCTCATCTTCGCCACCACGATCCAGGTGCGCTCTCCCGGCGCCAGCATCAACCCCACCAACGCCTCCTCGGGCATCTCGTGATGGTACGTCCGTCCCACGCCCAGTATCCCCGCAAACAGGAACGCCAACCAAAGGATGCCAGAAAAGGTCTGCCGCACCTGGGAGCGGTCGGTGCCAAAGGCAAAGGCGAAGAGGAAGATGACCATCACCACAAAGGCCAACATCCCGACCCAGGTGTCCTTGGTCCGAAGCTCCAGCAACAAATCCTTGCCTACGATGACCCAAAACTTGCGAATGAACCGATGCCTCCCTTGCTGAGCCACTCCCGGTACCGCACGCGAAGCCCGTCCTCGTCGGCGGCATCCCTCGAGCCCCACCACACCAGCCGGCCCCGCATCAGGATGGCGACGGCATCGCCCACCTTCAGGGCTTCCTCGACGCTGTGGGTAATGAGGAGCTGGGCGCCGCCTCGCCGGCGGTGTTCGGCCAGCCACCCGGTCAAGAGCTCTTGACCTTCGAGGTCGAGTCCGCTGAACGGCTCATCCAGCAACAGCAGCTCAGGATCGGAAAGCCACGCCCGCGCCAAGCTCAATCGCTGTTTCATGCCCCGGGAGAAGGTCTTGAGCGGCTCGTTGGCCGACCAGCGGAGGCCAAAGCGCTCCAATGCCGCTTCGGCCTTTACCTTGGGGCGGGAAAGGCCGTAAAGCCGCCCGTACACCATCAAGTTTTCCAAGGCCGTCAAGGCCGGGTAGAGGAAGCTCTGGTGGCCTACCAACCCCACGCGCGGATCAGACGCCGTGTGGTCAGGGGTGCCACGGCGGCCAAACCGGTACACCATCCCCCCCGAAGGCGACCACAGTCCCGCCGCCACCCGCAACAGGGTCGACTTTCCGGCCCCATTGGGGCCCAGCACTGCCAAGGCTCGGCCCGCTCCCAAGACTACGGAGACATCGCTCAACACCCAGCGCTCGCCGATGCGCTTTTGGACGTGTTGCAAGACCAAGACCGCCTCATCTGCCTCTGTCGCCGTGCCCCCACACCTCCTTGAGCGCCGCGAACAACTCCGCCCGCAGGCGCCGCCAGTCGCCCTCTGCCACCTCGCCGCGCCGGTACCCGGCGTCGAGCTGCGCGAGCTCTGCCAACAACCGTTCCCGCACCATGCGCCGCCGCGACCACTGCCATGCCGGCCGCCAGTTCACGGCTGCCCACACGCCAAACGCCGCCACCAGGAGCGCCGCCGCTTCGATGCCTCGCGACAGCCACGGGCTCGGCACTGGAAGCGCCACGGGCGCCGCCGACGCCGCCGACAGCCCGGCCGCCTCGATGACCATCGAAAAGCGCTGGCCCTGGGCCAGGTTGGCCGTGGCAAACTCTTGGAAGACCGGGCTTTGGGGAATTCCGGGGATCTTGCCGTGTCCCGCCGATACCAAGGCCGGATTGAGGACCTGGGGCACGGCGAGACTTTCCGGCACCAAAAGGACCAAGGCTTGGGTGGGCAGGAAGGTAGGAATGGCGTAGGTGCCAGAGCGCCCGTTCCAGGGCACGAAGTAACGCAAGGCAAAGCTTCGCGGCGCCCCTTCCACTACCACCTCGTTGCCGGTGGCCTGAACGGCCGACACCCCCACAGCGGCCACCTCGCGCGCCCCTGACAGCACCCCGATCTGAGCCGCCGGTGCGGGAGTCTTCATCACCACCTGCTGATACACCGCAAGCTCACCCTGCTCCGGCAGGAGCACCAGCATCTCCATCCCGACGGCTCCCCCGCCGGCGGCCAGGGCCACCGGCGCCGGGACGAGGCAGAGCATTCCGAACACCGCGGCCAAAAGCCACCGCTTCATGAGCCGACCTCCTCCAAGGCCTGGCCGCAGTGCGGGCAGAAGGCGAGATGACGGGCTTCGCGAGCTGCTCCGCAGTGGGGGCAATACCCCCGCCGGAGGGTCTCTTCGATGGCCGTTTCGATCTCCTCCCCGGCTTCGGCGACCGTGCTCCCGCCCACCGGCGAGGGCCCGCGCCACGGCAACACCACCAAGGCCACCACGGCCACCGTGAGCAGGACCGCGATGAGGGTGATCACGCCTGGTCCCCCCGCTCCAACAGGGGCTGCGCTCGCCGCCAAGCCAACGGGGCCCGCGGCTCGGCTGCCGTCACCACCTCGGCCGCCGGGCCGGTACGGTGGCTCATGGCCCAAAGGCTCGCCGCTACCAGCACGTACATCCCGATCCAGATCCACGACACCATGGGGTTCACAAACACCTCCAAGGTGGCGATCTGCCCTCCGGGGTCCCATCCCTCCAGCACCACGTACAGGTCTTGGTTTAACCCGCCCAGGATAGCCACATCTGCCACCGGCTGGGCCGTGCCGGGGAAGAACGACGCCCCGGGAGCCAGCGTCCACTGGCGGGACCCCTGGATGACCGTGAGGTTCGCCTCGGTCGTCTGGTAACCTGGATGGGTGACGACGTCAAGCCCGTTGAACCGGATGCGGTAGTCGGCCACCGATACCCAGCTCCCCGGTTGCACCGTCTGGGTCACCGTGACGTTGTTGGTGTGCGAACCAATGACTCCGAGCACGATGATGAGAAAGGCGATGTGGGCCAGATATCCGCCGTACCGGCGCCGGTTTTGGGTAGCGGCGGCCCACAGCGCCCGCGGCCACGGGCGCGTCCCCGCCCTGATCCGGGCCTGGGCCGCCCGCGCATACTCTTGGACCATCGAGCCCAGGGCAAAGACCGTGACCACGACGCCGCCTACGGCAAGCCCGGTGCGAAACCCGTCCGCCCAGGCCAAGGCGCCTGCCGCCAGGCCCGCCGCCCACGGCCATCGCTGCCGGCGCACGGCCTCGCGCAGGCGCGCATTGTACCAGGGCACGGCTGGAGCCAGCCCCAACAGGAGCACCAAGGCCAAGAACATCGGCGCCGTCATGCGGTTGAAGAAATGGACCGAGAGGACCACCGTCTGTCCCCACAGCGCCTGGGAGAGGACCGGATAGAAGGTGCCGACCAAGACCACGGCCGCGATGGCCGTAAAGAAGACGTTTAATAGCAGGTAGAGGCTTTCTTTGGAGAAGGTATCCCCAAGCTCGATGCGGTCGCGCAACAGGTCGCGCCGTAGCCACAGCACCCCCACCGCATAGGCAAATCCCGCCCCCATGAGAATCAAGAAGTAGGGGCCGACGCCGGTGCCGGTAAAGGCGTGGACCGAGTTCTTGAGTACGCCGCTGCGCGTGATATAGGTTCCGACCAGGGTCAAAAGAAAACTCGAGACCCCCAAAATCGCCGTCCACCAGCGGAACATGCCGCGCCGCTCTTCCATCTGCAGCGCGTGCAAAAAGGCCGTCGCCGTCAGCCACGGCAACAAGGCGGCGTTTTCCACCGGGTCCCATTCCCAGTAACCGCCCCAGCCGAGCTCCATGTAGGCCCACATGCCCCCCAACACCAAAGCCGCCGAGCAAAACATCCAGGCCCACAAGGTCCACCGGCGCACCACAGCGGTCCACTCGCGGCTCGGCACCCGTACCCACAGGGCCGCCAAAAGGTAAGCCGCCGGCACAGCAAGGCCAATCAGCCCGGTGTACATCGCCGGCGGATGGATGCTCATGACCACGTTTTGCAGCAACGGGTCCAGTCCGCTGCCGTCGGTAGGATGACCAGGTACCAGGCGAAAGGGGTTGGCTACAAAATTCGAGAGCCCCGTGAAAAACAGCAAAAGCCCGCCCAACAGCGGGACCACCATCGGCGTCATCTGCCCCTCGCGGGGCCACCCCCTCCAGGCGACCCACGCCGTGTACAGCGACAAGATCCAACCCCAGAACAGCACCGATCCGGAATCGCCGCCCCACAAGGCCGCCATGCGGTAGCCGATGGGCAAAGCCCGGTTGGTGTGGTTGAAGACCGCTTGCACCGCGAAGTCGCCCGTGACCAACAGGTATTCCAGCACCAGCACGGCCGTGGTCAAGGACACGGCCACGGCCACGGCCGCTCCGCGCACACTCTCTTGGGCGCGCAGATCCCGGCGCCGATTGGCCCACCACCCAAACCCCGTCACGTACAGCGCGCCCAAGCCCGCCAAAACCAGGGCGTATCGGCCGAGCAGGGGCATGGTCATATGCCGGTCCTCCTTTAGACGCCCGCCACCGGGCAGGTTACCCGGCCGCCGCCGATGTGGCCGGCGTGTAGTGGTCCGGGCACTTCACCATCAACTTTTGCGCCACAAAGACGCCCTGGGCATTCATCTGGCCTTCCACGATGGCATCGGCGTTCTGGAACTGTTCTGACGGCATCGGCCCTTGGTACTCCACCGGCAGCGACTGGCCGTCGCCCATCAGGGTAAAGCGCAAGGTACT
Organism: Bacillota bacterium; assembly: GCA_023511625.1. GTDB lineage: Bacteria > Bacillota > Sulfobacillia > Sulfobacillales > Sulfobacillaceae > JAIMAE01. The sequence continues at coordinate 10,935 of JAIMBD010000012.1, forward strand.
GGTGGCGGAGTTATAGTGCACCGAACTCGCCAGCATGGTCCCCTCCACCCGCAGCACCTGGCCGCGGTATTGCGCGTAGTGCGTCCGATATTGCTGGACCGAGACGAAATACTGGGTAAACCGGTTCGCGCCGTGGAGCACGATAAACGCCAACGCCCCCACGATGACCGCTGCGCCCACCTGCAACCGCAGTTTTTTCGACATGTCCGACCTCGCCCCTCTGAGGCCCGATTATAGCACAGTGTACTCGAAACCAAGGCCTGCCAACCCGAGCCGGCGCGAAATGGGCCAAACGAACCAGTCCCTTCGAGCCATTCGGCCCTTGTGCGGCATGGCCACCCACGTCGGTAGCGCCCGACGACCGTCGCGCAGAACCGATGCGGGGACTAGGCCTCCGGGTTTGCTCCGCGTCCGAGGGCACCCCAAGGGCCGGGTAAGGATTGTGCCGGATCCGATGGGGTCGGGCCCGCGCCCCGGCGCGATCCTGACTACAGCGCGCCTCGGCATCTGGCCGCGGCCACGGCCAGCACCGCACTGCCAAGAAGCCTTGGCCGTCGCAAGGCCTTCCCCCAGCACAATAGACCCCGGCCTTTGGCCAAGGCCGGGGCGTGACGCAAGCGCGGCGAGCCCTCAGGGTGCCTCCACGCGGACGTTGACCACAGCCGACGTACCCGACCGCACCGCTTCCAGCCCCCGCTTGAGGGCATCGCGCAGGGCTTCCGGGCGCTCGACGCGAATGGCCAAGGCACCGCCGGCGGCGCGGGCGATCTCGTGATACTGAGGCGGGTCCGCAAACCGGTGGAAGAACTCGCGGGTAGCCGCAGCCACGCCGGTGGGATGCTGGCGCAGGGTGGAACGGCGCACGGCGTTCCAGCCGCCGTTGTCGTAGACCACCGTGAGAAACGGGGCCTGGTAGCGCTTGGCCATCCAGTACACCGCCGTGGGGATGCCGAAGATGAAGGCGCCGTCGCCACTGAGGTGGACCACCGTGCGGTCGGGCGCGGCGAGCTTTGCGCCCAACGCGGCTCCTCCGCCCCACCCGAGCGAGCTTCCCCCGCTGGAGAAGTAGGTGCCGGGCCGGGTCCGCTGCAGGTGTTGGATGGGCGCCATCTCGTTCACGACGATGTCGTCCGGGTCCAGCAAGGCGTTGACCTCGGCCGTGACGAAGTCGGGCCGAATGGCGCCCTCGGGTCCGATGGGGTCGGCCGGCGGCGGGACGTGGATGCGGTCGTACTCGGCCGCGATCCAGCGCCGCCGTTCCTCCAGGCGCTCCCCGTCCACGGTGCGGCCAGCCAGGTAAGCCTCGAGCTGCTCCAAGGCCACGCCGGTGTCGACCCGATACGCGGCGTCGATGGGGAGATGCCACAAGGGGAAGGCTTCTTTGATGGGGTCGACGTCGAGATAGAACACCGAGGCCCCGGGCGCCGGCTGGGCGTCCATCGGCACCCACGGCAGGTCGCAATCCAGCACCAGCACCAGGTCGGCTTGCCGCACCAGCGCCGCCGCCTCGTACCCGAGGTGATGCGGATGGTGGTCGGGAAAGTTGAGGAACCGGCGTTGCGGCTGCACCACCCCGAGGCCCAGACGCTCACTCAGGCGCACCAACGCCTCGACGGCGGCCGGCTGCCGACCCAGGTAGGAGGTCACCACCAAGGGGCGCCGGGCCCGCAACAAGGCGTCCCCGATGCGGCGCACGGCCTCCGGCGCAAGTCCCGCCGGCTCCACCCGGGCCCAGGACGCGGTGCTCCAGGCGCGATCGGCCGGCTCCTCCAACATCTCCCGGGCCGCCACCAGGTATACCGGCCCCTTGGGATCGGCATTGGCCATCTGTGCCGCCCGGCCCGCCAGCATCCCTAAGACCCGCCCGGTCTTGGCCTCGTAACTCCACTTGACGTACTCGCGCACGATCCCGCGCTGGTCGTAGACATCCTGCACGAACTGGATGAAGTCGGAACGGCTGCCGGCCATCTCCCCGTGCAAGGTGACCGACGACGCCCCTGCGATGATGAGCACCGGCACCCGCCCGCGCGCGGCGTTGTGCACCATGCCGCCGAGGTTCTGCGTGCCCACGTCGACATGGACCACCACCGCCTGCATGCGCCCCGAGACATCGGCGTAGCCCATGGCGGCGGCCAACGCCACCGTCTCGTGGGGACTGGTGATAATCCGCGGTAACGGCTCCCCTTCGCGGGCCCGTCGCGCCCAACTCTCGACCAAAGCCGGGTGGTCGGTTCCCAGATTGACAAAGACGTACTCCACGCCGAGGTGCAAGAGCGCATCGGTCAGGGCATCTGCCCCCGTGTAGACCGTCTCGCGCGGCACCCCGACCACGCCGGAACGGTCCTCGGCATCTGGATTGGCCATTGCGTCGCCTCCCTCACGTCACCAACTCTTCCAGTTCTTTGCGGGGCGCGATGGTACGGCCCAAGATCAGCGCCAAGGCGCCGGCGATCATCACCGCGCCCGCGATCCAGGCCGCCATGGCGGGGTGGCCGGAGTTCATGAGCTCGCCGTAGATGACCGGGGCCAAGGTCCCACCGCCGAGCATCTGCAGGGCGCTGACCAGCCCCACCCCGCTGCCGCGGGCACGGGTGGGAAATGATTCCGCAAAGTATCGCAGGGCGGAACCGAGTGCGCCCCCACCCACAAACCCGTACACGGCCAAGGCCATCATAACCCAAGCCACTCCGCCGCGGTGCGTCAACAGCCAAATGGCGAGTCCTCCGGCCAACGAGCCGATCAGCAACACCGTGCGCGGCCCCACCCGGTCCGAGACCACACCGGAGACCAGCTGGCCTACCAGCGCCGCCAGCCCCTCAATGGCGAACGAACCACTCGCGACCCCGATCGGCAGGTGGTTGTAGATGGTCAGGTAGGTGACGCCGAGGACCAGGACGAACCCGTTGCCGAAGTTGCCGAAAAACCCATAGATCGCCGTCACCACTGTCTGGCGGCGAAGGTCCGGCGCGAACAGCTGGGCCCACTCGCTTTGGGTCGCTCGGCGGCGGTCGATGGCATAGTGCGTGCGCACCTCCGACGCCTGCCGGCGGGCTGCTCGCTTGACGGCGATGGCTTCGGCCGACCGCGGCGGCTCGCGTAGGAAGAGAAGGCAGGCTCCCGCGATGAGCAGTGGCCAAAAGCTCAAGAGAAACAAGATGCGCCAATGCCCCGTGGGCAAGATGGCGGCTCCGGCCAAACTGACGATGATGGCGCCGACCGAAAACCCCGCCTGCACCACAGCCATCAGCGTGCCGCGCCACTTCGAGGGCACCTCTTCGGACACGATCACCTCGGCCGGCTGCATGACCACCAGCGAGGTGCCGGCCAAGGCCCCGATGATGGCGTACTCCCAGGCCTGGGTGACGAGCGCCGTCAAGCCGCTGAAGACGGCAGAAAAGGCCAACGAGACAATCAGTGCAGGCTTGCGTCCCCAGCGGTCGAGAATCGGGCCAATGGCCAAATTGCCAAAGAACGTCACCAAAAACGAGGCGCTAAACACCATGGAACCCTGCGCGATGTTCATGTGCAGCGACTTGATGATGAGCGGCAGGGCCACATGCCGAATACCCGAATCAAACTCGCAGCCCAGCATGCCCAAGGTGGCCAGCACCACCACCGTCGTGGCGTATCGGCGGCTGGCTGTTTCGGTTTGGGCCACTGCCTCTTCTTGTTCCCGGGCCATGTCATTCCCTCCCCATGCGCCCGTGCCATGGTTGCTCGGATCCGTTGCCGAATTCCAAGAGACAACGAATCTCTCCTTGCCGTAGCCCTCGGCTACGGTTGCCGCAATATTACCGCCTGCCTTTCGCTTGCGTCAAGTCATTTCATCATCTAATCGACGTCCCTGCGTGCAAATTCTTGCAACCGCTGCTCCGGCCCACAGAGAATGGGCTATGATGACGGTGCTATCCTGGCCCTCGCTCAGATGCTGCCCAGTGGCGAGGGAATTAGGACGAGGAGGCGGTTCACATGCTGACGGCAGCCGACAATCGATTGCTCACCCGGACGGGGCCGAAGACCCCCATGGGGCAGCTCTTGCGCCGGTACTGGATTCCGATCCTGTTGAGCGAAGAGCTGGCCGAACCGGGGGGGCCTCCAGTGCGCGTGCCCTTGTTGGGCGAATCCCTGGTGGCCTTTCGCAGCCCCGATGGAACGGTGGGATTGGTCGAGGAGGCCTGTCCCCATCGCCGGGCCTCGCTCTACTACGGGCGCAATGAGCCGGGCGGCATCCGCTGTCTTTATCACGGCTGGAAGTACGACCTTGAGGGCCGCTGCGTAGAGATGCCTACCGAGCCCCCTAAGAGCGCCTTTCGCGAGAAGATTCGCCTTGCGGCTTACCCCTGCCGCGAAGAGGCCGGCGTGATCTGGGCCTACCTCGGACCTCGCGAGGAAATGCCGCCGCTGCCCCGCTTCGAATGGATGACGGTGGCCGACTCGCAAAGATTTGTCAGCCGGCGTCTTCGTGAGTGCAACTACTTCCAAATCCTTGAAGGCGGTATGGACTCCAGCCACGTCGGGATCCTGCACGCCGACACCCGCTACTGGAACCGCGTCTTCAAGGCCTCCGAGGAGGAGGTGCGGATCTTATCGGTGGTCGACGCCTCGCCGGAATACTTCGTGGAGCCGGCGCCATGGGGATTGGTGATGGCGGCCCGCCGCGAGACGCCAGACCCGGGCCGCTTATACTGGCGGCTTACGCCGTGGATCCTGCCGTGGTACATCATCGTCCCGCCGTTTTTGGTCGACGCGCCCTACCGCATGGACGCCGTCATTCCCCTCGACGACCAGCACTCGTGGCTCTGGGCTTTCAGTTGGCACCCGGAGCGTCCGCTGACTGCCTACGAGCGCTATCTCTACAGCCATGGCATCGAGGGCCACCTGCCGGCTCAACCGGGTACCGTACGCACCCTGCCCAACGCCGACAACGAATACCTCATCGACCGCGACCTCATCCGGTTTGGCGCCTTCAGCGGAATCAAGGCCGTACAGGTCCAGGATATGGCCATGCAGGACAGTCAAGGCCGCATCCTCGACCGCACCCGCGAGCACCTTGGCACCAGCGACATCGCCATCATCGAAGCGCGCCGCACGCTGATCGGACTCGCCCGCCAACGGCCGCCAGCCGACCAATTGCCCGGCCGCACTCCCGAAAGCCATCGCGTGCGTTCGGTCACGCGCATTGTGGATGAAGCCACCGACCTTCGCACCCTCATCGCCGCGATGGTGATTCCCTGACGACGCCCCCTCACCACCCGGCCGCAACTCGGCGAACCGGCTGGTGGGGGGCCCGCAGGCTCTTTGGGGGGGATCCGCCCTCCGGGTGCCTCGGGCGATGTGCATAACCGATCGCCCCATGGGCGTCTCCCACCTGGGAGACGTTGTTCTGGGGTGCGATGGGCTTATCCATAGGGATCGGGCCTGGCGTTCGCCGAAAGATTTCGATAGTGGTCCGGTACCGTCACGGTCCCCGAGCCGTAGGGCGTGTCGCCCCCACCGACCGGACCAGATGGATGGACGGAAGGCCGTATCGTGGACCGTGGAAAATGGGAGCCGTGAGCTTCGGACGGGGCCCAAAACCCCCACCCGAGCACGGTGTCGACCACCGCAACGTCATGCCGGCGATTGAGGGTGGCCTTTTCGCGCCGCCCAACACGGACCACCCCCCCTCCCCGGGAGCATCCCCTCTACTGCAGGCCTGACTGACGCCGCGGCCCTCTCGCTTAAGGACGATGGAGTTCTTGAGGTGCCCATAGCGCCCGGCCGCTTCGGCGTAGGGCGGCCGCCTGCGCGCCCTGCCCTAAGGTTTCCGCGCGCTGCCCGGGTTGCGCACCCGGTCTGCCGGGACAGGCCGGACGCGGCCGGGACCCGGCATGCCGACCGGGGCCACACCTTGGCCTCCCGATGGGTCGCCGGCCCCCCGGGGTAGACCGTGGGCTTAAGACGGTGACCGATGCACCGTGGACGCCGTTTACACACCAGCGGGGAGCGGCATTGCCCGCGCACGGCCAAAGTGGCGCCATCCGCCTCACCCGGGTTCGTTTCAGCCCAGGGCCTCAGCGATCCGCGCATGGACCAGGCCACGGTGCGGAGTATGGCCCCCGTTATTGCGCCGGCCTTCCAACCTCTGGGATTTTCTGTGTCTGGGATTTTCTATGTAAGGAGGATCGAACCCATGTGGATTGCCCACCGTGTGACGCTGGGAGCCTCGGCCTTGTTAGGGGCACTCCTGTTTACCGGGTCGATGGCCCCGAACACGACGACGGCGACTCCGCCGTTGACGGTGGTAGGCTTTGGCTTGGCGCCACTGCCTGCCGGCTCGTCTTCCCCCCCACAGCTCAACCTGACGTTGCAGGTCTCCGACGCCGCTGCGACCGCGGCCCTCGCCAGCTTGGAGCAGGATGTGGCCACGGTGCGCACCGCCTTGGCCAAAGCGGGCGTGCCGGACACCGCCATCACGGCCCAACCTCCGCAGCTCAACTACGTCCCGACGACATCCTCGACCACGTGCCAACGCCTAGAGAAACTCAAAGGTGTCCCGATTGCTTGCCCCTCCCCGGGGTTCCAGGCGTCGGAAAGCGTCCAGGTGCAGTTCTCCTCCCTCACCCAACTCGCAACCACGATCACCGCCACCCAAATTTCTCAAAGCCCCGGTGTCCAGAACGTCTGGATCGATTCCGGCAACCAAATCCCAGGAAAGCCGAGCGATGCCGCGCTGACGGCTGCCTATCGGCAGGCCCTGGCCGACGCCCAGCACACCGCCACGCTGCTGGCCCAAGCCCAGGGGATTCGCCTGGGAGCGGTGACCGCGATACGCCAAGGGGCCGGGGGCAGCGCGAGTTGTGGCGGGCCTGGATGCGGCCCCCTTCCACCGCCAGGGGTCACTCCGCCTGCCATCGGGCCTAACCAAGAGCTGGTGGCCGTAACCGTAACCTATGCCACCGAGCCAGCGAGTACCCCCTAGGCACGCGGCGCCCCCACCGGGCATCTCGGCCCCTCGGGCGAGGAGTGAAAGGGCTTTCAGCCACACCGGGGGCCACCGTGCCCTTCCGTTCTAGGCGCCCGCCAAGGGCCCGGCGCGGCCGTCTGGCGCAGTACCGAGCCCGCGGGAGGGCGAAGGCGCCGATCGTTAACCTGCCCCCAGACCCGGAGCGAGGCGCAGGGAGGGGGAGCGGCGTGGAGGCCAACCCGCAGGATGCCGAGATGCCCCCGGCGAACACGAAAAGACCCAACCCCACGCGTCCGCTCCTCTTCCCCATTGCCCTTGATCACATTCCACGCGGCCCTAAAAGGCCGTTCGAGACCGCAAGGGGCCTAGGCCCCCACCGCAAGCCCGCGGATAGGGTACCCGAGGCGACGCAGGGAGGTCGAACCGGTTCGGCCTGGCGGCACCACAGGCGCTGGGGCTCGCGGTCGCCCCATGCCCTGTCCTTGACGGCATTGCCCATTTAGCCATGGTGCGAGGGTCCAGGCCCCGACCTGGGGCCGACATCCCGCCCCGTGGCTGGCGGAGCGGAAGATCCGGCGGTCCGTTATGGGGTCGCAGATCGCCGCCGCCTTGGACCATCAGCGGAAGGCGGCAGCCCACCGCCAATCGAATCGCGCGGGGACGCCCCTGGCCTTGCCCTCGCCAACTGGACAGTTTTGGCCCGCCTCCCCATATGGTTTAGGCATCGGCAGAGGAGGCGAGGGCATGCGCGGGGACCTTGTTTGGCTTACTGCCTCGCTGGGATTGCGCGGCTTGTCGTTTGGCCTTTACCTGATGTTGTGGCCGCTCTACGTCGAGCATCTCGGGGGCGGCCCCGTGGCCTTGGGGAGTTTGGCTGCCGTGGGCGGTGCCGTCTCCGCGCTGGTCCTCCTCCCGGGCGGCTGGCTCGCCGATCGCTGGGACCGGCGCCAACTGGCTATCGCGGCGGGCCTCCTCGCCGCCCCGGCCCCGCTCCTCTTCGCCTGGGCCCCAAGTTGGCGCTGGCTTATCCCCGGCATGGTGCTCTTCCACGCCGCCCAGTTCGCCCGCCCGGCGCTGCAGGCCATCGTAGCCGAGGCGGCACCCCCAAACGTTATGGCCTCTCGCTACGGGGTGGTGATGAGCGCCTTTGAGGCCGGCATGGCCGTGGGCCCCCCGGTGGGCGCTTGGATGGCCGAAGCCGCGCACGGCTTTGGGCCGGTATTTGTCGCTGCGGCCGTCCTCTCAGGGTTGGCCGTCCTGGCCTTACTCCCCCTCCGCCCCCATCCCCAGAGGGCACGCGGTGCTCTCCGCCCTTCGCGCCCCCGGCCATGGCATCGGCCCGCGCTCCGTCGCTGGATCGGGTTCATGGCTGTCTTTGCCACCGTCCAGAGCCTGGCCTTTCCCTTCGCCGTGCCATACTGGCGCGGAGTCGGAGGCTTGGGGTTGGAGACGCTCGGGTGGATCGGGTCGGTGGGAATCGCCGCGGCCACCGTAGCCGGTCCTTTGTGGGGCTGGCTTGCAGAGCGCATCGGGTTCATCCGGGCACTGGGTTGGGGACTGGGTTTTACGGCAGTGGGATGGGCCTTGGTGGCTGGATTCCCGCGCCACGTCGGGGTGGCCCTCCTCGCTGCCACCCTGCGCGGCGCCGAAGAGGGCTGCGGCACCGTGGCCGGGGCCGCGATAGGTCGGACCGTCCCGCCCGAAGACGCCGGCACTGCCTACGGATGGTTTAACTGGGTGGCCGAGGTCGGACGGGCTGTGGGGCCGGTGCCCGGAGGCCTCCTCTATCGGTGGTGGCCCACGGCCCCGTTTCTCTTGACGGCTGCCATCACCGCCGCCCTGGCCTTTGCCTTCCTCGACACCCTGCCACCGGTCTGGCGCCAGCCCTGACCCCGTAACGTCCAGGCTATTCCGCCACCGGCTCGGCCAACCGGACCATCGGCTCGTCTAGCAAGGCCAGTTGGGCCTGCAGCTGTCCGCGCACTACGGCCCGAAACCGCTCCATCTCGCGGCGCAAGGTCTGGTACTGCTGGTGCAACGCCGCCACTTCGGCTTCCGCTTCCGCAATCATGGCCTTGCGCTTCATCTCGGCCTCTTGCAGGATGACTTCGGCCTGACGTTGTGCGGCAGCCTTGACCTCTTCTGCCGTCGACTGCGCCACCACCAAGGTGTTTTTCAACGTCTCCTCCAGGGCCTGGTACTGGTTGAGCCGTTCCTTCAACCCTGCCGCGGTCTCTTTCAGTTCCTCGCACTGGCGGATGACCGCCTCGTAGTCGTGCACCACCTGGTCGAGAAACTCGTTGACCTCGTCTTCGTTGTAGCCCCGGAAGCTGCGTTTGAACTCCTTGTTGTAGATGTCCAATGGCGTCAGGGGCACAACACTCCCTCCTTGGACCATGGCCATGACACCGTACGCCAAACCGCTACAGCCCGGCCAGCGCCTTGAGCCCCGCCACCAAGAGCGCTCCCACCACGTCGACCAACAGAAGCGCCACCAAGGGGGACAGGTCCAGCATTCCCACCGTCGGAACGCGGCGCCGAATCGGGTCCAAGATGGGCTCTGTCAACCGTTCGGCCACTTCCACCACCGAGCTCCACACCCCTGCCCTGCGCGGCGGCAGGAAGGAGGCAACCATCCGGATTACCAAGAGGATGAAAAAAACCTCCTGCAGGATGTGGACCGTCCCGACCAGGTGGAGCGCGACGACCTGCATCTAGAGCCCGCGACCCCAGTGCGCGCCGTTCTCCGACTCTTCGGCCGCCACCTCGATGTTCGACGGCGTCAACAAAAAGATGCCGTCGCCGACCTTGCGCAGGCCCCCGTCCAAGGCGTAGGCCACGCCGGAGAGAAAGTTGAGCAGGCGCTGGGCAGACCGCTCGTCGGCTTGGTCAAAATTGACGATGACGGGGCGCCGTCCCTTGACCTGATCGGCGATGACCTGGCCGTCTTCGAAGCTTCGGGGATGCGTGACCACCACCCGGAACCCCCGCGACTGCGGCAAGGGCACCAACCCTGCTCGGCGCTTGCGCGGCACCTCGTCCTGCCAGTCCATCCCTCGCTCCTCGCCGGCTTCCAGCCGGTCCTCTTCTTCCTCCTCCACCTCTTCCAAGCCCACGAAGTTCAAGATTTTGCCCATCAATCCGGCCAAAGTCGTTCCTCCCTCTTTATTCCCGACGGGGGCCGAAGATTCCGGTCCCGATCCGGATCATGGTGGCCCCGGCCTCCACCGCCCATTCCCAGTCGCTGCTCATCCCCATCGACAACTCTGCCAGCGGAGCCCACGGCCACCCTTCTGCACGACATGTTCGCCACAGTTCGGCCGTTTCCTGCATCAGGCGACGAATTCTTTCCGCTTCCGCCAGGCTTTGGTCGCGCGGGGCGGGAAGCATGGCCATCAAACCCACAAACTGCAGGTGCAGGTACCGCCCGGCCCCGGCCAGAAACGGCGCCACTGCCTCGGGCCAAAGGCCCGTCTTGGCCGCCTCGCGCCCGGCATTGACCTCCACCATCACCGGGAGCGGCCGGGCCAGCCGTTGGTCTAGGGCCTGGGCGATGCGGTCGCTGTCCACCGAATCGATGGCGTCAAACAGCTCGACGGCCGCTCTGGCCTTATTGGTCTGCAGGTGGCCGATCAGGTGCAGCTCCTGGTGTGGCTTTTCCGACCATTTCGCCCGCGCTTCCTGCACCCGATTTTCCCCTACCAAGTGCGCGCCGGCCGCCAGGGCGGCCTCTACCGCTTCGCGACTTTGCCCCTTGGCCGCCACCATCAACCGCACGCCGCCGTCCGGACGCAACGCCCGTAGCCGCTCGAGAATGGCCGCCACGCGGTCTTGAATCAGGGCAAGCGACATATGAAGCCCCCCATCCGCCCACTCCGAGCGCCGTCGCGGCGATAGGAGAAGAACCATTCCGGGTGACAGGCGGTACACCATCCCAGAAGTTCGATGTGGCCCGGCAAAATCCCTGCCGCTTCCAGCGCCATCTGGTTGGCAAGCCACAGGTCCAGCCGCCAATGGCCGGGGCGGTTCGGCACCAACATGCGGTCGGAGCCGAAGGCCGCCGTCATCGCCTCCCAGACGGGGGCGTCGACCTCGTAACAACACGGCCCGATGCTGGGCCCGATGGCGGCCCAGATGGCCGAAGCCGGCACTCCCTCGGCCACCAGCGCCTCCACTGCCCGGCGGGCGATGCCCTGGGCCGTACCCCGCCACCCGGCGTGCACTGCTGCCACCCACCCGTGGTCGGGCGCTGCCAGGAGCACCGGAACGCAGTCGGCCACGGCGACTGCCACGGCCGTCCCCGCTTCGGACGTATACAGTCCGTCCACTCCCGGTACGGGTCGTCCTCCGGCCTCGCTCGCCCCCACGCGGGCCAGCGCGGCACCGTGGACCTGGCCCGCGACGGCCAGTTGCGCCGGATTGAGGCCCAAGGCGCCGAGGGCCCGGCGCCGGTTTTCGGCCACCCGTTCCGGGTCGTCGCCCACGGCGTAAGACCAGTTGAGGCTGGCATACGGGGACGTGCTGACGCCCCCGCGCCGCGTACTCACCCCCGCCGCGATCCGCGGGTCGATGGCCCAGCGCAGGACCGGATCTTCGTCGTGCGGCATCTGCCACATCCCGCCTGTCCCCCTTCGGGTGGCCGCCTGCCCCCTCGGCCGTGCTACCCCTAGCTTACCACCTGGGGCGACGGCTTGCTGCTGCCAGCCACCCCTTCCGCGAGCGCCACCCCGGCCAAGATCAGGGCCACGCCCAACCACGCCATGACGCCGATCCGCTCGCCCAAGGCGAGCCAAGAGCCCACCAAGGCCACCGGCAGTTCGGAACTGGCCAGCACTCCCGTCAAGCCTCCGCCGATGCGCGGAGCCGCCCAGGCCACTAGCCACACCGGCACGGCCTGACTGAAGCAGCCGAGGGCAAAGAGCCACCCCCACGCCGACACCGTGGTAGGCACCGGCACGCCGTGCCCCCTGACGGTCACCCCGACAAGTGCCACCGTCACGCAGGCCGCGGCGGCCGCCACCCCCGCCCGCCAAGGGGTAGGCAGGCGGGGATCCATGCGCCCGTTGGCATACAGCGACACGGCGTAGGTGGCTCCGGCCACGAGCCCCAGCACTACCCCGACGAGGTCGGGGGGCTTGTGCGCACCCGTGCCCAACCCCACGGCGAGGCCCGTCCCCACCCACACCAAACCCACGGCCGCCAAGAGGGGAGGCGACGGCCACCGCCGGGCGATGGCACTCTCCAAGGCCACCGTCATCCACGCAAACTGGAAGAGCAGCAACACGGCCAAACCTGGGGCGACCCGCGCCAGGGCGGCGTAATAACACCACGAGGTAAGCCCCGCGCCGACCCCGGCCACAACCGGGGCCCCGAAGACCCGAAGCCCAAGCCCGCGCGGCATCCCGCGGGCCCATGCCGCCGCCCCCAGCACCGCGAGCGGCGTTGCGTATTGGTACAAGGCCATCTCGGCGGGGCCAATCCCGTGGAGTTCTGCCACCTTGGCCAGGGGAGTGACCACGCCGTAGGAGGCGCCGGCCAAAAAAGCTCCCAGACCGGCCCACCAACGCTCCCTCGTCCGCCTCGACGCCGGGTCCACCGAGACGCCCCCTCTCCTGTCCTTTCGCCATTGTAACCCAGCAGTGGCGACCGATGGCGCACGGACGGGCAGACCGGCAGGCCTTCGAGCTAGTGGATCCAGCCCACCAAGAGCGAGGTGCCGACGCCCACCCCAAAGAGCCCGCTGGCACCGGCCAGCCATGGCTCCCACCGACCGCGCGACCAAGCGCCCCCGAGTCCAAGGCTAAGCCCAAGCCCGCCCAAGGCCGCCATCATGGCCAGCCAGAATGTCCCCAAGAGGATGGATGCCGGCTTCCAGCCCGGACCGACTGCGGCCATGAGCGTAAAGATGGCGAGGTCTCCCGGAGACACGGCCAGGCCGAACAGCAGCCCGACGCCCCACGCGGCCCATCGCCGGCGCAACCACTCGCCCCATCCTCCGAGTGCCCGCTGCGCCCACCCATTCTGCCCCCGCCGCCGGGCCACCAAGTCGCCCCAGACGGCCAGCCCCGTCAGTACCAGCCACACCGCGCAGATTTGCCCAATCCACCCGCCCACGAGGCGCTCTCCGGCCCAGTGTCCGAGCGCAAGTTGCGCTGAGGCCACGAGGCCCATGCCCACCATGTGTCCGGCCCCTACCCGCCAGGCGTACCAGAGCCCGGCCCAGCCCCGCGCCTGATTCTTCTCCACCAGCGTACAGACCGCCGCCACGTGGTCGGGAGCCGCCCCGTGGCGCAGTCCCAAGACTGCCGCCACCGCCAACGTCCACCACGACATCCGGCCACGCCCCTTTCCCAGGTTTTGCAACGGGTCTAAGGTCTCCCTTCACCCCTTCATTCCGCGTCGCCCCTCCGATTTCCTGGCTCGTTCCAAGAAAATTGCAGGAAGTCTTCCGAGTGGTGCGGGTCAGGCCGGGGAGCAACCGAAACCCAAAGACCGTGAGGGCTTTTGGGGCGTCGCCCTGTGCTATGATCGGGCCGAGGACAATCGCCTGCTCACAGGCCCTGGCTTCGGACCGCGCGAAGGAGGAGACACCGATGCCGCGCCTTTTGACTCCCTCTGACCTCGATCCCTTTTTCGCCGACCCGCATGCGGTCGGCGCTGCCGCCGACGCCGTGGCCGAGGCCATGCAAGCGCTCGACCGCGGGGCCCCGCTTTTGGCCTGGCAGCACCTGCCCCTCGACCAAGGCCAGATGCGGCTTGCCCCCGGCCACCTGCCGGGGGTGGGTAGCTCGCTTCGCACCTACGGCATCGGAGGAGCCGCCCGCGGCCCCGATGCCCCCTCGCTGATGGTATTGTGGGACGGCACTGGCCGTCTGTTGGCGGTCTTGGCCGACGAGCGCGTCTCCCTCTGGCGCACGGCGGCCCCGGCGTGGTTGGCCTTGCGGCTCTTGCACCCTGACCCGGTGAGGACCATCGGCGTGTTGGGCAGCGGAAAACAGGCAGAGGGACAGCTTTGGGGCTGGATCGCCTTGACCCGCACCACGCTTCAGGCGGTGCGCATTTACAGCCCCACGCCTTTGCACCGCGAGGCCTTGGCCCGCCGCCTGACGGAAGCCACTGGGGTCGCGGTGACGGCTGTAGAAAAGGCCGAGGAAGCCGTAAGCGGCGCCGACCTCATCGGGGTGGCCAGCGGAGCCCGAGGGCCCGTGTTGGAGGCGTCGTGGGTCAAGTCGGGGGCGCTCGTGGTCAGCATCGGCGACGGACAACTGCCGCCTGACCTAATCCCGGCGTCGGCGGTGTACGTGTCCGCACGGGCGATCTTCGCCGCACCCGGCCTACAGCGGCAACCGTACGCCGCCCTCCAAGAGGTGGGGCGGTGGAATGTCGAGGCCATCGCGGGCGACGTGGCCGACCTCATCGCGGGGCGGGCGCCGGCACCCCCCAAAGACCGGCCGGTGCTGTTTGAAATGCCTGGGCTTTCGGTCTGGGACACTGCCATCGCGGCCCTGGTCTTGCGCTGGGCAGAGACTGAAGGCCGGGGGCAGACATGGTGACCTATCACGCCACGGCTGGCCGCGAGGCCCGAAAGCGCCCACTCGCCGAGCCTGACCGCGCCCAAAGCCAGGCCGGCACCATCAAGAGGGCAAGGATGGGAGGCGTGCCGGGGTCGGTGCCCATGCCGGTGAAGACCATCCCGAAGCCTTGGCCGAAGACCCAGAACCCCAACAGCAGAAGGGCCGCCAAGGCATGGGCCCAAGGACGCGGGCGCGGGCCGAAGGCAAAGATGGCCACAGCCGCCATGCCGATGACCAGCGCGGCATTGAACGGCACCGGGTCGCGCCCGGCCAGGGCCACCACCGGCGCCATGAGGGCAGCCAAGGGCTTGGGCTGCATGGCAGCTGCGCTTTGAAAGAGGCTTGCAAGCCCCATGGGGGTCCAATAAGCCGGCGCCATCTGTTGGAGGGCACCCCAGGCCCACACCAAGGCCGGGCCGTCGCGTACCCATCGCCCCACGGCCCCGCCTTCCCAGGCGGTTGGGGGCCAGCACAAGAGCGCTGCGGCCCACACGTAGAGCACGACCGATCCCGGCCCGCCGGACACAAGGCTCGCCCCCCCGGTCAGCACCCCGCCGAGCCCCTCGCCAAACAGCCATACCAAAAGCCCCCAGCCTATAGACACCGCCAACCCGATCCGCACCGCCCGCGGGCGCCCGCTCCACAAAAGCACCGCGATGAGGACCTGAATCCCGGCAAACCCCCAGTTCCACCAACCCACGGCAGGGGCCACCCAGTGAATGGCCCACGATTCGAGAGCAGAAAGCCACCCCGGTTGTCCGGTCAACGTGGGTTGCATGACGGTGCTGACCATGTCCATCGTAAACATGCCCGGTTGCATCTGCAGCCAGGCGTCCAAAAGCCACAGCGCCGAAAGCCCGCGCAGGAGCCAGATCCGCCCGGCCGCCGCAGCGGAACCCTCCGTCGGTGCCATCCGCCCCACCTCTTTTGTGTGCGCTCTCGCCACACAGTGTGCCGGAAGGCCAGGCAAGGCCCAACGTCCGCTCGGCCAAAACCCAATGGCCCGAAGGGGCCGCCCGCAGCGGTTCCATCGGCCCTGCAAAGCTCAAGGCTCCCCCGCTGCCCGGCAAAACCGCTACCATGAAAAGGCCACCACCGAGGGGGCTTAAGACCTTGGGCCGACGTCGCGGGTATCCTTTTTGCCTGGGAGAAGGAGCGTTGGATGGGACGATTCATCGATGAACCGGTCACGGTGGAGTTCGACCACGCCACGGCGCAGCCGGCCGCTCTGATCTGGCGCGGCGAGCGGCTTCGGGTCCGCGAGGTGTTGAGCGATGCACGGGTGGTGGATCTCGAACACCGCTGGTGGCAGCGCCGCCACCGGCGCAAGCTCGTGGTGCGGGTGGAAGACGGCCGCTTCTTCGAGATCTGGGGTCGCCGGCCGGGGGTATGGGTCTTGTACCGCGAGGTAGACGAGCCCTGGGGATGAAACCGGTAGGCGGCCCCGCCGTCAGGCACCGGCTTCGAGGTGGACGAGGATGACATCCTGACCGATTTTTTGGATTTGGTCCCAAGCAATGACGATGTCCCGCTCGCGGCCGAACAACCCGAACCAGCGGCTCCCCCCTAAGATGACAAAGGCTTTGACGCGCCCGGCTTCGAGGTCGATCTCGAGGTCCCCAATAAGTCCAAGCCGCCGTCCATCGACGACGTTGATCACCTCTTTGGCGCGAAGCTCGGAGGTCTTGACCATCCCCTTCACCCCCTCCGAGGGAGTGTATGCGGGAAGGGCTCGACTCAAGAGCCCCTTACCACCAGCGCGATAGGGTCTGGAGGATCTTCCCAACTCCCCAACTCACCGTCATGTGGGCCGGTGGCAGCGTCCCCATCGGGGGCACCGCGACGCCATGGGCGAGGTCGATGAAGCAGAGCGCAGGATAGATCAGGCACCACCAGTTCTGCCCTTCCCCGGCGCCGAGCGTGACCACCACCGCCGCGTAGGGCCCCGCCGGAAAGATCCAGGGCCCATACGCCTTGGCCGGAAACGCGGCCGTCCCGACCGCGACCGTCGCCCCGTAGGCCAATCCCGCCTCGGCCAAGGCCGCTTGGGCCTCTTGGGCCAACCGTGGGGCCAGCCCCTTCACTGCCGTCCACGCCGCTTCGCGGCTGGCGCACGGCTCTAAGGCCGGCCGCAGCCTTGCCAGCAGCCGGTCGCGTACCGTCAGTTTGGCGGCCTGGTCGCGGGGGTGGTCGGAGTGGGCGATCACCCGCAGGCGAATCACCTCCGAGGGTCGAGGGGGTGGGGGAAAAGGATGGGTTTTCATACGTACTTCCTCATATGGTTGAGCGCAGCCTTCTCCAGACGCGAGACCTGGGCCTGACTGATTCCGATCTCCTCGGCCACCTCCATCTGGGTCTTGCCGTCAAAAAAGCGCATGGTCAAGATCATCTTCTCCCGCTCCGACAGCCGGCGCATGGCCTCGCGGATGGCGATGCCCTCAAGCCAATGGCGGTCCTGGTTTTTCTCGTCGCTGATCTGGTCCATCACATAGATGGGATCGCCGCCGTCGTGGTAGATGGGCTCAAACAGCGACATCGGCTCTTGAATGGCATCGAGGGCGTAGAGTACCTCCTCGCGCGGCACCGCGAGTTCCTCGGCGATCTCGCTGATGGTCGGTTCCTTGGCGTATCGGTGCACCAGCCCATCGCGCACCTGCAGCGCCTTGTAGGCGATGTCGCGCAGGGAGCGACTGACGCGGATGGGGTTGTTGTCGCGCAGGTAACGCCGGATCTCGCCGATGATCATGGGCACGGCGTAGGTGGAAAACTTGACGTTCTGGCTGAGGTCGAAGTTGTCGATGGCCTTCATGAGGCCGATGCAGCCGACCTGAAAGAGGTCGTCGCTCTGCTCGCCGCGGTTTTGAAAGCGTTGGATGACGCTTAGCACCAGCCGGAGGTTGCCGTGGATCAGCTCCTCGCGGGCCTCGGGGTTTCCCGCCTGCATCGATTGAAAGAGTTCGCGCATCTTGGCGTTGGTCAGAACCGGCAGCTTGGCTGTATTGACTCCAGGGATTTCGACTTTGTTGAGCGGCACGCCTCGCATCCCTCCTCCAAGCCTCGTGGCCCGACACCTGGCAGTATGACCAGGGCGAAACCGGCTTATACCCCGAGGGATGCCAACTTTTTCCAAACGTGGAGGTTCCGACCGCGGCTGGGGACCGTCAGAGACCGGCACCGCCGCGCAAGGGGTCGGCAGGATCTAATCGGGCCGTGCTCTGGCGCCAGGCCAGCGCGAGGCGCCCGAGGGCGGTTTCGGGCCGACCGGGACGGACGGGCCACGCCCGCCCTTGGTTCCACGCGGCTAACGCCGCCGGCGCCATGGGCCGGGCGATGGCATACCCCTGCCCGAAGTCGGCTCCGAGTTCCACCGCCATTTCCACCAGGTCCGGCGTCTCCAAGCCTTCCATCACCACCGCGAGGCCGAGGTCGTGCAGCAGGCGCACCAGGGCCCCAAGGAAGGCCACGGTCTTTTCCGGGGTGTTCGACACTTCGCGCACGAGACTCCAGTCCACCTTAGCCGCCTGAAAGGGCAGTTGGCGCAACCGGTGCAGCCCGTTGTAACCGGCACCGAGGTCGTCCATGGAAAAGCTGACGCCCATCGCTCCCAGCCGTTCCATGGCCTTGCGGTGCAGAGCGACGTCCGCCGGGTCCGACTCCAAGAGCTCTAGTTCCAACGCGCGCGGGTCGGCGCCGGTCGCGGCCAAGGCTTGATTGACCCATTCCGGGCAGTTGGGGTGCAACAACACCGGGCCGGGCAGATTCACTCCCACCTTGACCGGCTCGCCCCGGGCCTGCCAAGCCTGCGCCTCGGTCAACCCGAACTGGAGCCCTTGCACGAACAGGCGCTCGAGCTCGTAGTACCCCAAAGCCGGCAAGAACCGGCCCGGCGGTACCTCTCGCTCGCCGTCCACCAGGCGCGCCAACACCTCTACCTTCACCAGGCGCCCGTCAGACAGCGCCACCACCGGTTGCACCAAGAACACCACCTGCCCGCCATACAGAAGTTGGCGGTAGCGCACGCGGTCCGACTGGTCGGTGGGCAAAGCCGCCGGGTATTGGGCCTGCCGATTCCAGGCCTCCCCTAAAAAGGATCCGAGCGCAATGCCGAAATTGCGCACCTCCTGCGTGGCAAACATGCCGGGGTAGGCGCCCCACACCGCCAAGATGGCCACCGGATGGCCATCCCGGTCGCCTACCGGCACCGCCATGACGGTGTGGAGGCCTGCCGCCGCCAAGGCCTCGCGCGCGGCCGGCGAACGGGCATCGCGGACCACGTCGTGGCGTACGGCCAGCCGCCCCGTGGTCCAGGCCCGAACCAGGACGTGGGAGCGGTGGGCAGTGGTGGCCGGCGGATACGGGCGCCCGCGTCGGCGCTGGTACTCCTGAAGGAAGACCTCAAATTGGAAGGTGTGAAACTCGTAGACAAACCGGCCATCGGCGTCCGGACGGGCCACCACGGCCGCCACGATCCCCGGCAGCGACAAAAGCCGGCGAAAGACTGCCTGCACCAGATCTGGCCACAAGGCGTAGCGGTCTTTGAGGTGGCGCACGGCCGAAATGGCGTGCTGGTACTTGCCCACCACCTCGCCATGCGCCTCCAGCGCCGCCTGCAGGGCACTGGTGACCCGCTCCGTCACGACCTGAAGGAGTTGCATCTTGCGATCCGCCCGCCACGGTAGGAACAGGGTGCGGCTCACGGCACTGTGATACCACTGGATCCAGGCCTGCGTGAGGGTCGGCCCGTCCACCCCCTTCAAGGCCATCAGCGTGCCCAGCGACTGCGCTTCCCGCCGATGGCGGTCGGGGGTCCGCGCGGGATCCAACGCCGTGCGGAAGTGCTCTTCGAGGCGTGCCAAAAGTTCCGGACCCAGTCGGGCGCGCGCACCCTCTGGGTCTACCGGCTCTGCCCACGCCGACTCGAGCTCGGCGAGGGCCTCCTTGAGGAGCCCCGCCGCCTTCGGCCCGTAGGCCGCAAAGAGCGGCGTCGGCGGCCTCGGCGCACCCCCTTCCTGGTCGTGCGCCCACCAGTACCACCAATGCAGCCGACTTTCCCCCTGCAGCTTGACCGTCTGCCGGGCTAGGTCGGCGTGACGCAGAAGCCCATCGAGATCGGGAGCATCCGGCGGCACAGCCGTCAACCCGAGGCTCACCGCCGGTACCACCGGCGGACCTTCAGCAATCGCCACCGGTTCCTGCAGCACCTCCCCCATCTGCTGGAGATAAGCCTCCAGGCCTTGAGGGGGCTCCTCCAGGACCAAGGCAAACTGGTCGCCGCCGAGGCGAATGGCGAGGTCGGTCGACTGCAATGCCCGGCGCAACCGCTGCCCCACAGCTCGTAGCACGGCATCACCAGCAGCATGGCCGAAGCGCTCGTTGATGGCGCGAAAGCCATCGAGGTCCAACAGCCCCACCACCACCCGACGGCCGCTCTCCTGGCTGCGCTGGATCGCCAGCGGCAGGTAGGCCTGAAGGGCCAAGCGGTCCAGAAGGCCGGTGAGCGGGTCGCGGCGCACCGCCCGCCACTCCCCAGTCCGGTCGCTGACCAGCACGGCAAAGCCGCGAAACCGCCCCTCGCCCCCCTGGGGGAATCCCAGCACCTCCGCCCAATAGGGCTCGCGGGTACGGCGGCGGGCGGCCAGCCGCACCGAAAAGGGGAGGCGCTGGGCCATGGCCTGTGCCAACTGGTCTGCCGCCGCCTGGTCGGGATCCAGTCCCAAAGCCTCGGCCAAGGTCCGCTGGCGCAAGCTCTCCAACGTCCATCCGGTAAGCCGAGAGAACCCGGGGTTGAGCCAACTGACCAGCCCGCGGGCGTCGGTCAACACGGCCGCCACCCGTTCCGCCGGCGCCACCTCGACGAGATGGGCCAAGCGCAACGAGAGCCCTTCGGGGCCGGGGGCCTCGACCCCCGTGCGCCCGCGCCCTGATCGCGTGCCGGCGATGTGCCTCACCCCCTCCCTATGCCGCCCTCCAGGCGGCGGTGTGCCGAAATCGAATTAGGACGAAAGGGGCTGCACCGCCACCTTCAGAGCGCGCGGAGCCACGTTGCCGGCGGGACCCTTAAAACGCGCGGCGCGGCCGTGCACCCCGATCCTCGTCTCGGGTCCAGCCGCGCCGACGGGGAGTTCCACCGCCCCAAAGTCGGTTGTGCCGCACACCATCTCGACACCCCTCCTGGGCTCGCGAGGCGGCCCCTCCTGGACCGCCGCGGGACGTCATCT
Organism: Bacillota bacterium; assembly: GCA_023511625.1. Lineage (GTDB taxonomy): Bacteria > Bacillota > Sulfobacillia > Sulfobacillales > Sulfobacillaceae > JAIMAE01. Next base: position 31,673 of record JAIMBD010000012.1, read on the forward strand.
CGGTTTGAGCATGACACAAGCCGCCGATAGCTGTCCAATGCTGGTGGCGATTTTTCGCGCCCAATCGCCCCCGCGGCAGCGCGGGGTCCCCCACAAGGGCCGCGCCGGCAGTTGGCAGCGCCTACATCGCCGCCTATCCTGCTGGATGGCAGGCCCTACGCCGATGCCATTTTCCGGGCACGAAGACAAGGAGGCGCAGGGATGGCGCGAGGGTCCAGGGTGTTCGCCCTTTTGGCGGCGGTCTTGATGGGCCTGTTCCCCTTCGGTGGGACAGCCGTGCGCGCCGCGCCGCCCACCGTGACCGTGACGGCCGGTGTCCTATACCGCATAAAGACGCTGACCACGTCGGCCGGTCCGGTGGTCGCGCACATCCTTTCCGTGGATCTGGCCGAGCCCAATGTGCGCCTGAGTGTGGTCGAGGCCCACAACCGCCTCTTGGGAGGGCCCCAGACGCTTTCTTCCATGGCTCGCCGGACCGGAGCCGTGGCGGGAATCAACGGCGACGACTTTGCCATGGACGGAAACGGCAAGCCGGTGGGGATGGTGGCCATCGGCGGGACGCTGTGGCAATCGCCCAAAGATGGCATCGCCGTGTTCGGGCAGACGCCCGCCGGTCGACTCGCCATCGCCCCCGAACGCTTTGCCGGTCAGATTACCGCAGGTCACGCCAGCCTGCCGCTGTTGGCCGTCAACCGGGTACACGACTTGGGTCCTGAGGGAGCAGTGCTCTTTACGGGACGGCTCGGCGCCGCCGTCACGATGCCCGCGGCAACGGTCGCTTTCTTACAGCCGGTGTCTTCACGCGGTAAACCGGCTTACCGCGTCACGGCCCTAGACTGGTCTGCGACAACCCTGCCGGTGCTAGGACCGATGGCCGCCCTGGTGGCTCCAGCGGGTAGCTCCGCCGGCATTTGGCTCGCCCAGCACCTTAGGTCCGGGGCTTCGGTCGCCGTGACCTACCAGTTAAGTCCCATCCCCCGCTTTCGCTGGGCCTTGAGCGGCGGGCCCATCATTCTCGAGCACGGCCATTGGGTCAACCTCCCGTCCACGGTGGCGGCCAAGACCGCCCCTGACCGCCTGAATCCCTTGACGGCCGTAGGGATCAATGCAGCGGGCACCCGGGCGTGGCTCGTGGTCTTCGACGGGCGCGATCCCGGCACCAGCGTCGGCGCCACCTACCGCGAGGCGGCCGCCTTTCTGGCCCAGGCGGGGGCCGTCACGGCGATGCTCCTCGACGGCGGCGGGTCCTCGGAGATGGTGGTGCGCATGCCGGGCGCCATCCAAGCGACGGTGGCAAACCGCCCTGCGGACGGCCACGAACGTCCCGTAGCCAACGGTCTCTTTGTGTACAGCCGCGAGGTGCACCCGGGACCTCCGGCCCGGCTGGTGGTCAACGGTGGCCGGCCGCTCGCGCTCTTGGCCGGCACTGCCGTCCACCTCCCGGCGTACGCCCTCGACCCCCTAGACAACCCGGTCCCGGTGCGCTGGACCGTGCAGGCCGAACCCGCCACGCTGGCCACGGCCCGCGGCCTTGACCTCACGGCCGGCCAACCGGGACAGGGGCGACTTTGGGCCACGGCCACGGCGGGCCGCGCCGTAGCCCCCGCCACTACCTGGATTCCGCTCGAAGTGGTCTCGCGCTTGGGACGACTTTGGCTCTCCCCGTCCCGCGCAGAACTCGAGGCGGGGAACACCGTCACCTTCGCCGTGTACGCCGCAGCACCCGACGGCACCCCGGTGACGCTACCACCCTCCGCCGTCCACTGGCGGCTCGATCCCCCGGGGCTCGCCGCCTGGGCGGGGCCGGGAGTGGTGCGGGCCGAAGCCGGGTTCGGTACCGTGACGGTCACGGCCGAGGCGGGCGGCGCCGTGGCCACGGCCACGCTGAGGGTGGGCACGCGCGCGGTGGTGCTCGACCCCTTAGACGCCCCCTCCGCCTGGCGGCTTGTGCTCCACGGGGCGAGCGCGGTCCTTCGGCCGGTCGCGGCGCCAAGTCCCCCGCAGGGCAGCGGGGGACTGCAGCTCGCCTACCGCATCCCCGCTGCAAGCGGGGTGCACCAGCTGGTGCTGGTCCCGACCCGGGGACCGCTGGTCCTGCCCCTCGGGCCGGGGGGCGCCCGCCCCGAAGCCGTGGGGTTTTGGGTCTACGGGGATGGCCAGGGCCTCGACCTGGCCGTAGCGCTCCACGACGGGGCCGGACAGCCCCTGGTGTTCTATCCCACCTTCGTCACCTTCCACGGGTGGCGCTTCGTGCAGGCCACCCTGCCGCAGGCTGCTCCCCTGCCCTGGTCCCTCGACTATCTTGACGCCCTCGTCATCGACCCCAAGGTCCCCTTGCAGGGCGCCCTCATCCTCTCGCACCTCGACGTCTTCTACCCCCCACCGGGTTGACCATCCTTACCAGAGCTGGGATGTGGGCCCGCCGCGGCCCCTTGCGCGAGGTCGGCGTGGGCTCGGTGCGGAGATCGGCCCCAAGTCGGCCCCTTTCGGTCACCGGGCGGTTACCCTAGGCATCCCCCCCCCTTGCCTTCGGGCAGGAAAGGCCCACCATCGACCGCACGGAGTAGGCCCCAAGGAGAAACTGCATACCCACGCCGACCGATCTCGACCGCCGCTACCTCCCGAGCCTCGATGGCCTGCGCGCGCTCGCCGTGTTGGCCGTCAGCGCCTACCACCTCAACCTCCCTTAAGCCGGCGGGGGACCCCCACCGACTTCGAGCCGGACGGCGTCCACCTCTCCCCCCTCCGCGCGGCGGTCTTGACGCGATTGGTGGCGCACGCTGTCCTCGCCCCGCGGAAAGACGCCCGCCACGGCAGCGCGGGGGCTGCCTCCCCCGCCCCAAGCGCAGCGGCGTCCCCTCCGCTCCCCGCCGGGCACCAACCCTAAGGCGAGACCGCATCCGCCTTCGCCGGGGCTGCAAGGCGGCAAGGCTTCTTCTGGCAGTGCGGAGGAGGGCCGAGCGCGCCGGAACCCGCTTGCAGTTGCACGGTGGTCAGCTTTCGGCCGCGCCGCCCAAAGCGACCGGCTAAAAGCGCCGACCAACGGGAACCCCTTGACCCGTCTTCGGTCGGACGGCCAGGTTGCCCGCGGCCCGCGGTTCCATTACAGTGATTCATGGGGATAAGAATCATCATGCTAATTTCGCATCACACCCATTGCACCCTCGGGTGCGTCCGAATAGGCTTCCGACGCTCGCGCGGACCCGTCACGCCGGGCGAAGGCCGCTTGAGGCTTGGGTCGGCGCTGCGAGCACCCCAGGGTCGACGCGCGGTAAAATGGCGGCATGCATTTGTGTCCCCTTATCGCATGACTTACAATAAGAGATTGAATCCTCCGCATTCTTAAAGGAACCTGGATCGCAATCGCGCGTGTTTCCGAATAGGAGGGCCGCCCATCGATGAATACCAAGCGACCGACCCCCGCAGGAGCGAGACCTCCGGCCGGCCACGAAAGGGACGCGATGGTTCCGTGCCCTCGGTGCCGCCGCGGCCGTCTGTTGCCGCGGGTCTTTCGCGCCACCGGAGATCCTTACTGGATCTGCGACCGCTTCCCGGAGGGCTGCAGCTACTGGACGGAGTACGACCCCACCCCGCCGCGATGGTTTTAAGACGGACGCGCGCCCTTCGGCCCAAGACCGGAGCACAGACGTTCCGCCGTGACCGCAAGGAAGCGGTGGGGCCCGAAGGCTTTTGAACCGCATGGCCCCCGGTGACCGTGGCCCAAAGACCACCTTGGGCCAAACCGATGGCCCGGCGGCCCCAGGGGGATCCCATAAGCCGGAGCAGACCGGAAAACTGCCATCGCACGGCACCGTCATTTCACGCCAGGCCAAGGCCCGGGTCCGCTTTTCGGGCGCGGGGTTGGGCCTTTTCGCACTCCTCCGTGCGATGCCCCCGCCCCCATGGCTGCGGCAATCGGGCCCAGGCTCCCTGCTTTTCCCGTAAAACCTCTCCCGCCGCCCCGCGCGAAGGCCAGGTGCCCTGGGCAGTGGGTAACCGCACGGGGGACGAAACCGGCCGCATCCGGGGAACGTTATAGCCAGTCAAAAGGGCGACGCCTTGAGGAGGATGGATGGGATGGTGGCATCTAGACGTAGAGGCTGGCTTGGGGTGGGACTTTTGGCGGTGGCGATGGGCGGGTGCGGCACGCCCTCCACATCGCGCCCCACACCGTCTTCGGTCGCCCCGGCGCCTGCTCCTTACGCCGCGAGTCGATCATTCGCTCCCCCCGCCCCGGCCTCGGGCTTCCCCGCACCAGGTCTTGAGCCCCTCACCGTTACGGCGCTTCACTTTCTTACGCCGCGCCAAGGGTGGCTCTTTGCGGCGTGGAAACAGAACGGGGCTCGTTACGGTGGCTTTTTCGGGACCGAAGACGGCGGGCGTCGGTGGCATTCCCTTCTGGCTTGGCGCGGCGCCCCACCCTGGCATTTCGCCGAGTCCGGCCCGAACCTTCTCCCCATTGCCCTGACCTTCTCCGACCCCCGGCATGGCGCCGCCCTCGTGCCTCTGGGCGCCGGGGCCTGCCAGGCCGAGTTCGGCCTGCTCCGCACCGACGACGGCGGTCGGCATTGGGCCGTGGCGGGCACCGTCCTCGGCAGCGATGGGCCGGTGAGCCTCGCCTTCGCCACGGCCGCCTCGGGCTGGATCGGCAACGGTTCGTGCGCGGGCGCGTATACCAGCGTCGCCGCCACCCGCGACGGCGGACGCCACTGGAGCCGGTGGACCGCCTATTATCCCGCGAAGCCCGACACGCCGCTTGCTCCCACTGCCACCGAGGTGGCGGCCATCTCTTCGCAAGAGGCGTTTCTCGTCAGCGCATACTGGCGCTACAGCTCTCCGCCCGCCTTGGCGCCGGTTATCCAGGTGCTGAGCACCGCCGACGGGGGCAGGTCGTGGACGGCGCGCCTGATACCCACCCAACCCCTTCGCGGCCGCGTCATCGCCCTGGCCTTCAGCGCCCCCGGCACCGGCTGGGTGGTGGCCGAGACCGGCTCGCGCGTGAGCTTGGACGCCACCACCGATGGCGGCCGGCGTTGGATCCCCCTTTCCCTGCCCGTTCAAGCCGGAGCCTACGGCCCCGTCGACCAGGTCACACCGGCCATCGGCTATCTGGTGACCGCCTCGGCCCCCGGCGTCGCGCCCCCCACGGCGGAGCTTTGGGGCACCGACAACGGAGGGCAGTCTTGGACTCCCCTCGCCCTGCCTGCCCCCTGACGGCCAAAGAGGACACCTGCGCTCCCCTCTTACGCCTCTAATCGGTGCATTTCCTTGCGCAGGCGCTTTAAGATGCGCTTTTCCAGGCGCGAGATGTACGACTGGCTGATGCCGAGCTGGTCGGCCACCTCTTTTTGCGTGCGTTCCCGCCCGTCGCGGAGCCCAAAGCGCAGCTCGAGGATGCGGCGCTCGCGCCCGGTCAACTTCCCCAAGGCCCGCCGCAACAGCACTTTGTCGACCTCATCCTCCAACCGCTTGTAGATGAGGTCGTTGTCCGTCCCCAAAACGTCCGACAACAAGAGCTCATTGCCGTCCCAATCGACGTTTAAGGGTTCGTCGAAGGAGACCTCGTAGCGCACGCGGGCGTTTCGCCGCAGGTACATCAGGATCTCGTTTTCGATGCACTTTGACGCGTAGGTGGCGAGCTTGATGCGCCGCTCCACGTTGAAGGTGTTGACGGCTTTGATGAGGCCGATGGTGCCGATGGAGACCAGGTCCTCGATCCCGATTCCGGTGTTCTCAAACTTGCGCGCGATGTAGACCACGAGCCTAAGGTTGCGCTCGATGAGCACTGCGCGCACGTCGTCTTGGCCGAGGCTCAGAAGGTGCAACAGGTCGTTCTCCTCGTCGGCAGTCAACGGCGGCGGCAAGGCCTCGCTGGACCCGATGTAGTGGACGACCTCCTCGACCTCCTCCGTCCACTCCCCGAGCCACCACCGGCGAAGGTCCAGGCGAGCCCCCCACCACGCCTCCCACCACTTGTGCCAGCGACGGGAGAGTTGTTCCGCGCGGTCCTGGATCACGCGCCCACCACCCCCTGGTTCCACGTCCGGCGCCGCGCCTCCGGCGCCACCAATGCCCGGTACCCGCCGCGGGGCGAAAGGGGGCCAACGGCAAACCCGGCCATCACGGGTACCAGCTCCTGCCAGGCCCCGGCCCCATCCCAGGCCCAGGCCCGGTCCACTGCCACCACCGGCATCTGCCCCGGACCGGCCACCGTCGCGTACCGCACCACCCCAGCCCGCTCCCGCCACCGCTCGGGCGGAGACCCCATGCGCCCGGCCAGCACCGCCTCTGCCCACCCGCGCACCTCCTCCGGTACCCAATCCCGGACTGCATCCCATTCCACCACCGCCACCGGCCGCCCGCTGACCGGATCGCGCAGGCGGTTTCCGCTGTCCCACAACATCGCGAGCTCCACGCGGCGGCCTCCGAGTTCCAATCGCAAAAGCCCGTAGTGGCGTATCACCGCCGCCCCGCGCGCCGACCACCGCGGCGCCCACCAGCCGACGCCCGCCACCGCCACGGCGGGGACCCACCGGCTGGCCGCGGCGGCCCCATCGGGTCCGACCCACGCCGCCAAGGCCCAACTCAGCCCGGCAGCTCCGAGTCCCATTCCCCAAAAGGACAGCAGGGCCCGCAAGAAGCCGGGGCGCGACATCGACCCGAGCCCGATGCGCAACATCAGGCACGGCCAGACGAGTTCGAGCCAACCGGGAAACGCATAGCGGTTGCCGCGCGACAATACCCATAGGAGGGGAAGGGTTCCGGCGGCCGCCGCCGCCAGCAGCGGGCCCACCCGCACCCGCCGACCGCTCCAGCGCCCTGCCGCCCACACCAAGGCGGCGTCCCAGCCTCCGTTGATCGCCAGCGTGGGCCATGCCCAGACCGTCACGGAAGAGCCCCCCTCGTGGTATCTCATGGATATGGCGCAGGCCGAGTCTGTATGTCTTCCTGCCCGTCGGCCCCGGCGCCGTCGGGTACTGATTGTAGGGACGAGGGCGTAAAAACCCTGTCACTTCGGCCAGTCCGGCCCCAAGAAGTGGACGACAAAACCCCTGGGACTCCGCCTTGCCCCCCGGCATTTGCCCATGGAACCGGTAAGCCGCGCCGCCGAGGGCTGCTTGCTCGACGGGACGCGCCGCAAAGGACGCCGGACTTTCGGGCCGGAGGGCGCCTCGTGACCAAAAATGCGGCGGCCGAAGCCCGAGATTTCAGTCCCCTCGCTTCCGCCCAAAGTGCCGAGGAAAGAACCCCGTGAAAACGTTTGCTAAAGTTGCGGTGGCCAAAAACGCGAGGCGGCGCGCTGGCAGGCCGGCTTCTGAATCGTAGGCGCTTCGCCTAAGGGCTTGGGCTCGCCATCGGGATGGGCACGTGGGCTATGGCCGGGAGGGTGCAGTAGATCGTCAGCGAATGCGTTCCCACGCAAAATGGACCTGGCGGTTGGGGCCGTCGTGGCGGGCAAGAGCCGCCGTCGTACTCCTTATGGCCCCGTTGATAACAGAATCGCCCGACGTATTCACGCGCGGCCCGGGCGTCGCGGCGATCAGGCGCAGGCCACGGTTGACCGCGGTGCGTTGGCGCCAGGGTAAAACAGTGGCCCGTGACGGCAACCCCACCAAGGCATGGGCCGCGAGCACATCCGGGCGATGGTGTGGGGCAATTTGACCCGTCAACCCGAGCGAACGCATCCGTGCCGAGCGTGTAGCAAAGCCAATCTTTTGGAGATCGGCCGGTGGCCATCCCCCCGGCGACCCCCTCGAGCGAATCCAGGGGGAAAGCTTTTACACCGCAGCCGGAAACACCGTCCCCGTCGGCGTGGTGGAACCCGGTCTTTGCGGCCATACCGATGGGCCAGTAAACGCAGAGCCCGCGGTGTAAGCCCGAAATGGGTGTCATGGTCCGAGGTGCGGTGGCGACTTCCGTCTGCCCGCAAACCCTGCGCCGGCTTCTCGTCATGAGGCGCTCCCGCCGACTCCCTCGGGACGGAAACGGCCCGAGGTCAGGACACCCGGCTGCCGGAGCGTTCATGGGTCGTCCCCGCGCTGCCCACCTGGGCTTCGCTGGCGACCTCGGTCTTTAGCTGGCGATTTCGGTCGGCGAGTTCCGTCCACCCTGCGCTCGGCCGAAAGTTCCGAGAGACGGACTTCACGCTGCGCTTCACCCGCCCTCTTGGCCTGCGCGCAGTCGAAACGGCCCAGCGGGATGAAAAGCCCCTCCGACGGGCACCGGCGAAAAACCGGGCCTCCAAAAGCCCGGCCCACCCTCCGCCGGCTGGGCCGAGGCCGCCGACTGCCCGCTCCGCCCTCTTTGTAACGGCCACTCTCAACACGTGGCGAACGGGCTGGTCGTTGGCCTGCGAGAAGGGGTCGGGGCACAAACCCCTACGGGAACGGCCGGCAGAAGGCGTTCACGGTCCTGGCATCTCTGTCGGCGCCATCGCCACCCACGAGGTGTCATCCGGATGTGATGCCCGTGTCATGAAGCTGTCACGGCTGCGCCTGATTATGGGAGGTAAGGCGCGCCTGCCACTGCGGGACGGTTGCGTGGCCATGGCCGCCGCCCGGTGGCGGCACCTCCCCCGCACACAAGCCGGGGCAGTCCCCATGGGCCACAGCACCCCGGAGCCCTGCCCCGCCCCAAGCGCGCCACATCCCGGAAGAAAGTGAAGTGAGTCACCCTATGAGATTCCCCACGAAAGAGGTGCTCTGCCCATGGTTCGGCTGAGGCGGACACTTTTGGCATGCGGCCTTGCGATCGGATGGTTGGGCGCAGGGACGGCCCCCGCCTGGGCCGCAACCGGCCCGCCGACGGCGGTGTGGATCACGGCGCAGCAAGGAGCCGAGACGGCGGTCATCGGCCCCGAGGGCTACCAGCTGACGCCGGGGCCGTTGCAAGGCGGCTATGCGCTGTCCGGCACCTGCGGCAGCGGCGCCGCATGCACCCCCGGGGTCGCCGTGACCCTAGAGCGCGGAAGTCTCGCGCTGCTGGACGGCTGGGCCCCCGCTGCCGGGGTGCTCCCGCCCCCGCTCCCCGTCCCGGCCCCGGGGGTGGGCGTTTCGACCGGCGGCTCGTCCCTATCCAGCGCCCAGCCGCTCCTCTTGGGCGGCAGTGGCACCGGGCCACCCATCGCCGTGGCGGCGACGAACCCGGTCCCGCAGGCCGGTGAGAAGGTCTCCCAACCGCGCCAGGCCGCCCACCTTCTGCCGGCCGACGCCGGGGTGTGGCCGCCCAGCACCTCCGTTCCACCGGGCTGGACCCCGTCGGTGACGCTCACCCCCAGCACGTCCTACGCCGCGGTGGGGCAGACGGTCACCTTCACGGCGTCCTACATCCCAGGATCCAGCGCTGCGGCCACCCAGGAGTCCTACGCCATCTTTGACGAGACCACCGGGCAACTGCTGGGCACGTGCTCCAGCAACCCCTGCACGGTGACGGCGACGAGCACCCAAACAGGTCGGCACACCTACATGGCCGTGGTCGACGAGGAGCCCCTCTCGCTCGGGGAATATGTCACCTGGTGGCCCGGGCCCGTGCCGCCCGGGATCCCGGCGGACTGGTCGCCGCAGGTGGCGCTCACGGCAAACGCCGCCGTCGTCCCCGCGGGTCAGCCGGTGACCCTCACGGCCACATTGCTGAACCCGCAGTCCGTGGGTGGGTGGTATACGGACTATTTCATTGTGGACGGGGATACGGGGCAAGAGGTGGGGCACTGCACCGACAACCCCTGCACCGTATCCGTGACCTCAAAAACTGCCCGGCAACACGAGTACTGGGCTATAGACACGAACGGAGACCCGGTGTCCCTCGGGGTGCTCGTGAGCTGGACCGGCCAGGTGGCCTGGCTCCGGCTCCAGGCGGACCCCGCGCAGCCCATCGCCGGGCAGTCGGTGATGCTGTCCGTGGTGCCGGGCGCAGGCGCGCCACTGGGGGTCGTGGCGGACCGGGTGCAGATCGTCGACTCCGCGACCGGCCAGGCGGTCCCGCTCCAACAGTGCCAGCACGCCCAGCTCACTGCCCTCGCCGGGGAGCCCCTCTGCACCGCTACCGTGTCGCAGGCCGTGGCCAGCACGCAGACCTACCAGGCGATCGTGACCTTCACGGAGAATGGGGAGCAGCAGGCGGACGAGTCCGCCCCCCTGACGGTAACATGGGCTGCGCCCCAGGTACCGTGGCTGACGCTCACGGCCCACCCGGCGCAGCCCACGGCCGGCCAGGCGGTGACGCTGACGGCAGCGGTGGCCAACGGCCCGGCCGCCGCCAACTTGGTCCACAGCCCCTGGACCCTGCAGATCGTGGACTCCGCGACCGGCCAGGCACTCGCCAGCTGCGGGGACAGCACCCAGACCTGCACCGCCCAGGTGTCGCAGGCGGCCGCCGGATCGGCCAGCTATGCCGTCGACCTGACCACGCAGGCCGGCATCGCAGCGACGTCGGCGTCGCTCACCGTGGCCTGGGCGCCGGCGCCGGCCTCCTGGCTGACGCTGACGGCAAGCCCGGCGCAACCGACCGCCGGCCAGGCGGTGACGCTGACCGCCGCGCCGGGGCCAGACATCCCCCAGGGCATCCAGATCTGGAGCTTGACGTCCGTGCGCTGGCAAATCGTGGACACCGCCACCGGCCACGTCGTAGGGCAGTGCTTTGAGACCGCCCGCTGCACGGCCACCGTGTCGCAGGCCTCGCCGGGGCCGCACACGTACCAAGCGGTTCTGGACCTGCCGCAGTTGTTCGTCGCCCAGGGCCTGGCGCAGACCTGGGCCTCGCCGTCGGTGACGGTGACGTGGGCCGCGCCCCAGGTGCCGTGGCTGACGCTGACCGCAAGTCCGGCCCAGCCGGCGGGCGGTGCGCCGGTGACCCTGACGGCCACCCTCAACCTCTCCCAAACCAACCCGTGGGCGTTCGCGCTCCTCTCCTGGAACCTCGCGATCACCGACACCACGACCGGGCAGACCGTGGCCACGTGCGACCACCAGCCGACCACATGCACCGCCCAGGTGACACCGTCGGGGACGGGGTCCCAGACCTACCAAGCGATCGTCACCGCCTCCGGCCTGGGGTCGACGCAGACGGACGCCTCGGCGCCGGTGACCGTGACCTGGCCCGCCCCGAGCCCGTGCGACGAATGGGTGGGCGCAGGGCAGACCTTGGTGCTGGGGCTGGCACCGCTGCCGGCCTGTGACGGCGGCCCCGTCCAGGTGACCGTGGGACCGGGAGGGCTTTTACTCATCTTGGCGGCCCCGCCCAACGGAGGATCGGCCTCCAGCGCCGCAGGGGGTCTGGCGGCGGGGCCGCTGGCGCAAAGTGGCCTCCCGTTGCTGGTCGGAAACCCCGCCGCGGGCATCTCGGCGGGCGGCGCCCGGGCGTCCAGGCTCGTCCCGGTGCCGGCACGATAGCGACCGCAGGCGGCGCCGTACGTTAGGGGGCATGGGGCCACGGCCCCATGCCCCCTAACCCTTTCGCGGCCGCCACGCCAGGCCGTCGCCGGCGCCGGCCGGCCCAGGCCCGCTTGCCCCGTGCGGCTTAGGACCACGGCATGCCGAGCCGCCGGTACCACGCCTCCGCCGAGTCCGCCCACCGCCGCCGCTCCGCCGGATCCTGCACCACCGCGCTCAGCAGCCGCTCGCAGCGTGCCACCTCCGGCAGGGCCCCCATGGTCATGAAGGTGGCTCGTGCAGCCTCGATACCTGCGACCGCCTCATCCTCGGACGCCGCCAACGCATGCAGGATCCGGAGGTTCATCGCGGTTCCGAAGTGGTACCCGTCCCGCTGCGCGATCCGGAGCCCGTGAGCCGCCGCCTCCCGGGCGCGGTCCGGCCGCCCCGCGTCCCGCAGCGCCTCCGCCAAGTAGGCGTAGGCTCGGTCCAGCAAGATGCGGAATCCTAGCCGCGATCCCAGCGTCACCGCGCGCTGCAGAAGGCCCACGCCGCCCTCCACGTCCCCGAGCCGGGCCACCGGCAGGCCGAGGAAGATCAGCGCGATGTATTCCAACGCGTCGTGGTCGCCAGCGCGCAGCGCCGGAAGGAGGCGCCGGCCCACGTCGACTGCGCGGGGCCAGGCCTCCTGCTGGGTGTACACGGTCAGGGCATGCAACTTCCCCAGCACCGGCACCATGGGATGCCGCGCGGCGTCCGCTCCGGCGTCGAGTGCCGCGAGGACCGCCTCGGCCTCGGCGAACCGGCCCAAGGTGGCCAGGGTGCTGGCCCACGTGCCTAGGCACTGGGCGTGCCAGAGCGCCACTCCGCCTTGCGCCAGCAGGGGGGCGCTGGCCTCAAACTCGACCGCCGCCCGCCGCAAGTCGCCCGCCAACGCATGCAACTGGGCAAGCCGGAGCCGCACCATGCCCTCCACCCCGGGCTTGCCGATCCGGCCCGCCCAGGGCACGATCCGCTCCAGGACCTGGGTCGCTCGCTGGAGCTGCCCCTGGATCATCAGGCCTTCGGTGCGGCGGGTCCACCACGCCACCTGCTGCTCGCCACTAGCCTCGTCGACGGCGTCGATCTCAAGCCGCTGCACGATCTGCGCCGCCTGCCGCGGCGCCGTGTGCCAGGCAAGCAGGGCCAGCCGCAGCCGCAACTCGACCCACCGGCGGCGGCGATCCTGCGTGACGGGCAGCCGCTGCAGATAGTCCGACGCCTGCTCCAGCCAACGCATGGCCTCGGCGAACCCCCCCGCCTGCTCGGCGGCCCCGGCCGCCTGCACGGCCCACCGGGCGGCGTCGTCCCACAATCCTGCCTGTTCCGCATGGTACGCCAGGCAGGCCGCGTCCCAGGCGCCGGCGGCGACCTCGTCCAGCTCGGCGAGAATGCGCCGATGCAGCACATGCCAGGCCACCTGCGAGAGCTGCCGGCCGGCGACCTCCCGGACCAAATCGTGGCACAGACTGGTCTGAACGCCTCCCAGCCGCCCGTAGATCAGGACCCGGTCGTCGGCGTAACGCGCCTCTTGCACGATCCCCCGCCGCAGCAACTCGTGCCAGGCCGCTAGGGCAAGCTCCTCGGACAAGCCCGCCACCCGCCGCAGCAGTTCAAAGGCCGGCGGGGCCGGGAAGGCGGCCAAGGCGTCGACCATCGCCCGGGCCGGGGCCGAGATCCGGCCGAGCCACGCCTCCACTGCAAGGCCGATGGCGTCCGCCGGCACCGCCCCCAGCGGCGGGGCGGTCGGTCCCTGCTGCGCCAGCTCCTGCAGCAGGACCGAGACAAACAGGGGATGGCCCGCCGTGCGGCGCCAGACCTCGTCGGCCTGCTCCACGCGGGCGTTGGGCGCCACCGCCGCCACCAGGCGCCGCACCTCCTCCTGCCGGAACGGCGCCAGCGGCACGCACCGCGCTACGCCATCGCGCGCCCAGTCGCCGATCAGCCGCCGGTACTCCCCGCCGAGCTCGTCGGGCCGCACGCTGACCAGTACAGTCACCTGTGGCAGGTCCGCCGCCACCAGATGAGTCAGCACTGCCCACGACGCGCTGTCCGCCCACTGCATGTCGTCAATCGCCAGCACGACCCGCCCGCCCTGGGCCGCCCACCCTTGCGCCATCGCCTCGCACAGCTGCCGGGTCCGGTCGGGCGCGTGGGTGTCCGGTTCCCGATCGCCGACAGCCACGCGGAACTCCGGCACCAGCCATCCCAGCGCGGCCCGGTGGGGGTCTGCCAACCGTTCCAGCACCGCCCCGTCGAGGCTCCCCCGCACGAGGGCCGCCCACGGCATGAACGGGATCCCCGAAGTCGTTTCATAGCAACACGCCCATGCCACCCGCCCCTGCGGGATCTCGCCCCCGGCGATCGCCTCGCAGACATGCCGCAAAAACCGCGTTTTGCCCATGCCGGCCAGCCCTTCCACCACCACCAGCCGTGGGGACGGGCCCTGGGCCGCCTGGAGGGCCTCCAGCACCGCACCACCCGCGGGATGCCGTTCCACCCAGGGCGGCTCCCATCCCCGCCGCGCCGGCAGCTGGCCCACCCGCCATCCCCCTCCGGCGGCGCCGGGCGCGGCCTGAGCGGTCGGCCGCTGGCGCCTGACCGGGCTCGCATCCCGGCGGATGGCGTCGGCCAGGGCCACGGTCTCCTCCGTCGGATCCACCTCGAGTTCGCCCCGCAGGCGCTCCTGCCATTGCTCGAAATGCGCCAGAGCCGCCGCGCGGTCGCCTTCCCGCCAAAGTCCCAGCATCATCCAACGGTGAAAGCGCTCCTGCCAGTAGTCGACCCGGAGGGCGGCCATGGCATGCCGGCGGACGGCCGCCCAGTCGTCCTGGGCCGCCTCCATCTCGATGATTGCGTCCCAGGCATCCAGCACCCGCGCCTCCCAGTGGTGGCGCTCCTGGCGCAGCCACGCCTCATAGCCCTCCGCGCCAGCCAGATCGAACCCGCTGAGAAACGGGCCCCGCCACAAGGCCACCGCGTCCAGCAAACGCCCGTACCGGTCTGCGTCGTCGCGGCCCCCGACGGGGTCCAGGAGGGCAGTGAACCGGGTCAGGTCCACCACCACCTCCGGCCCGGCCCCCCATCCCACCGCCTGGCGGTCCACGTGAATCGGCCACGTCGGAAGCCGCCGTCGCAGCCGGTACAAGGTCGTGTTCAGGCGCATGCGTCCGTCAAAATCGACGCCCCCGTCCCACAGCAGGTCGGCCAGCTCCTCGCGCGTGAACCGCCGCTGCGGCTGCGCCGCCAAAAACCACAGCAGTGCCGCCGCGCGAGGGGAGCCGATGGCCACCGGCGCCCCCCCATACGTCACCCGCGGCGGCCCCAATAGGTCGATCCGCAGCATGTCGATCCCCGCCTCCGCTTCCCGCTACCGCCTCCATCCCCCATCCCGTCTCGCAGGGACGTATCGGCCACCCTCGTGCGGCCGGTCTCACCGACCGCGTCCGACACCCCTTGCCTGCCATTGTATCAAAATGATGGCAAGTCTGTCTCCAATTCCCACCCCTCGTGCGCCAGGTCCCGCGCGAAGCCCCGGCATGCCCGGTATGCATGGCCCCCAGCACCGGCAGCCATTTATCCGCAGGGGGCGGAGCAGGGCCGCGGCCCCCGAATGCGACGCGCGGCGGGCCTTTCGTCCGCCGCGCGTCCGCCGAGCCCGAACCCGGTGCAGATCGGGAGCCCCGGCTTACGGGATGCCGGCTGTCTGCTGCAGCTCCCCGGCCACGCCGCTGGCGACCGCATCGAGGCCACCCATCACCCAGCCCGCGTGCCAAGGCCCGTGCTGGGCCAGATAGGACGCCGTCGCTGCGGGGAGCGCCTGGGGTCCGGTCAATAGGATCGGTAGCTGGTACTCCCCCGCGAACGGGCCGGCGCTCAGCGCGTCGACAAAGGTGCCGCCGCCGCGGCCGTCCGCCGCCACCACAAAGCCCTGCGCCTTGGGGAAGTAGGCGGCCGCAATCGCCGCGGCCGTCCCGTCGCGCGTCGCCCCGGCAATCCGGGTGACGGTCACCCCGGGCAGAGCCTGCAGCGCCGCCTGCAGAGCGCTGGAGACCGCGTCAGGCCCGCCGAGCACCACGATCTGGCGGATGTGCGCCGCCTGGATGAGGCTCCGCACGGCTGGCGGCACCGCGGCCGTGGCACCGGTCACCAGCGCCAGCGGTGCAGCCTGCATGTCCAACACCGGGCTCGCTGCCAGGGCGTCCACCATCGTCACGCCGTTGGCCACAAACAGCGTGGTCGCATCCGTCAGCCCATGCTGCGCAAGGTACTGGTCCACCAGGGCCGCCGTTTGGAACCGGTCCGCCCCCTCGAACTGGCGCACCACCGTCAGGCCCTCCTGCTGGAGGGCGAAGACCACGGCATCCGAGATGGCGGCCGGCCCTCCGATCACGTACACCGTCGAGGCGTGCAGGGCGCGGATCGCCGCCAGCACCGCCGGGCTCAGGCTGCCGGCCTCGGTCAGGAGGATCGGAGCATGTAGGGCCCCGGCCAAGCCGGCCGCCGACAGCGCGTCCGGGCTCGGACCGCCCTGGCCGGCGTTCGCCAGTACCACCGCGGAAGCGCCGTCGGGGAACGCCGCCTCGGCCGCCAAGATGGCGGTGCCGATCCGGTCGTTCCCGGCGATCCGCGGGACGCCGACCACGTCGGCGGCCGGGACGACCGCGAACAGGGTAAAGTGGGGCGTGGTGAACGCCAACGTCGTTCCGTTTAGCGTCCACGTCGGCAGCAGCTGCCAGGCGTCGGTCAGCGGGTTCCAGAACACCACGGCCGGCGGCGACGGCAGGGCGGCGTCCGTGACCGTCACCGTGGCGGGGGCGGCGAGCGGGCCGACGGGGTCGCCGGTCTGCGGGTCCGTGGCCGTGATCGCGAAGAGCAGCGCACCGGGGGGTGCCGCGGAGACCGATTGCGGCAGCGCCACCGTCGTCGACACGGTCAGCAAGACCAATCCGGAGACCGCTCCGGCCGGCACCGACACCTGCAGGGTGCCGCCGTTCGAGAGGCTCGCCGAGACTGTCCCGCCGCGCTGCCCGGAGATGGTGGCCGTGACCGTGCCGGTCCCACTCGGTGGCGGAGCCGGGGCACTGGACCCACCGCCACCACCGCCGCCCCCGCCGACGATGGGCGCGCCGCCACCACCGCCGCCACCACCGCCCCCCGTCTTGGGGTAGCCGATGGTCAGCGGGACCGAGGGGGAGCACACGGCGCCGCTGGCACCGGCATTGCACACCGCCACGGTGGCGGTTCCCTCCTGGAGCGCGCCCGGCAACCCAAGGACGATCTGGGACGCCGTCCAGTCCACCGCCGGGTCGGCCCCGTACACCGCGTAGACCGCCGCAGTGGTGGCACCAGCCGGCAGTTGGGCGAACTGGACCCACCCCGTTGGCGGGCCGAACGCGGACCCCGCGATGGTCAGCGTCCCGCCCGGCGGCACCGGCTGGGGTGTGACCTGGGCAATGGAGGGGACCACCGGGGTCAGCGCGTAGGGCCCCGCAGAAAGCGCGGCGTAGAGCTTGCCAACGTCCACGGCGCCGAGGCCGGTGACGGGGTTCCACTCGCCCGGGGTCACCGCGTAGGCACCGTTCCACCCCGCGGAGGCCTGGAAGAAGTCACCAGGATCCGCCTTGGCGAGGGCGTACAGGACCGGGTTGAGCGATCCCAGCCGCTGGCCGCCCAGCAGGGTGAAGAGATCCCCCACGTACCCCGCCCAGGTGGGCGCGGCAGCGCTGGTCCCCCCGGAGGAGCCCGTGCTGCCGTCCACGACGGTAGCCCAAAAGGGCGTCGTCGCATCCAAGGCGAGGTCGGGCACGCCGCGGTAGACGGCGTTGGGCACCAGGCCCTGCTGGTAGGCGGGCACCGGGAAGAGGCCGAAGCCCCCGCCCGAGGCCGCCTCCATCGGCGCGGGCGCCGTGACCATGTCCCCGTCGGGCGACCAGCCCCACTCCGACGACAGCGTGGCAGTGGCCCCAGCCCCGTACACGGCCGACTCCGTGCCGCCGACCGCCGTGACCGTAGGCAGCGCCGCGGGGAGCGTGACCTGCGGCTGCGTCGGGCTACTGGGGAAGGCGAACGCCCCCATGTCGCCCGACGACGCGACGACCGTCACGCCCTCGATCGCCAGCTGGTCTGCGACCTGCTGATATGCGGCCACGACCGCAGCCGACGGCGGAGTGGCAAAGCCCCAGGAGTTCGACAACACGTCCGGAGCCACCTCGGCCGCCGCCTCCCACGCGGACAGGAAGGTCCCGTTGGGATTCTCGGCGATTACGACGATGCGCGCGCCGGGATCGGTGGCCATGACCCGCTCGATGTCGAGCTCTAGCTCCTCCGTCCAGTTGGGCACGTACCCGCTGGGGACCAGGCCCGCAGACGAGGGCTCGTCATGTTCCTCGATGAGCGGCATGGGCAATCCGTATTGCGTGGCATAGGCCTGGATGTCCGACGAAAGGGATTGGCCCGATAAGGTGCTTCCCTGGGTGTAGCTCGCCCCGGCGATGATCGCCACCGTCGCCGGCGGACCCGCCTGGGTGGCCTGGCTGACCACCCCCGTCGCGTCGTACAGCGCGTTCCCGGTGGCGGGGTCCAAGGGGTCAAGATTCACCGTAGGGCCGGTGACCGTCACCGACACCTGGGCCAGGTACACGAAGCCCGTGGGCCCGTTGACCGGCTGGAGGGCCACCCACATGGGGCCGCTGTACGGTGCGCCGAGGACCGTGGCGAGGCGCGGTGCGTCGGCGTTGTTGAGGAAGTAGCTCGGCACCGTCAGCGTGATCCCTGTGGTCTCGATCCAAAGCGGCGGCACACCCGTCGGTAGCCCGCCCTGCGGGACCGAGACCGTGGCCGCCAGCGAGGCCGGCAACGAGGGCAGGGTGTCCAGGACCTCCTGGCCCGTGGGTACCGTCGCCGGCAGGTGCGCGTCGGGCTGGGCCGCCACCGGCTGCCCGAAGGTGATGGGGAACCCCACAACAGATCCGTCTGCGGAAAGGTAGAGCAAAATCTCTACCGATTCCGACACCGAATCGGCCACCTCAAGGATTGCGCGCCCTTGGGCATTGGTAGTCGCGAACGCCACAGGACTGGGACTGGCGGTTAATATATCGGCAGGGATGTATCCCCCACCCACACTGATGGACGCACTCGGAAGCGTATTCGGTCCCTGGTATCCGGCGGGGTAGGCTTCGGAGACCCCCACCTTTTGGTTGGCCACCGGCTGCCCGTTGTACACCACCTGGATCGTCACCGCGTCCCCTTGGGGGTTCGACGCGGGTGACGTGGGATAGAGGTATTGATAAGGCGCGGAGGGGTCGGTGGCGTTGAGGACCTCGACCGCGTACCCCGAGGATCCGGAGGCCCCCGCCGTCTGCAACCGGGCCGCCTGCAAAGGGGCCTGCATGGTGACCACCTGCGCCGGCCGGGGGCTAGCGCTCCCCGCAGGCGCGACGGTGGGGCGGTCGGAGAGCCCGCGGATGGCCGTCACGTACGGCGCGAACGCGGCGTCGAACGAGACCGGCCCGTCGGGGGCGAAGAACGGCGTGCCATCCGGTGCGACGTAGTTGCGGATCTGCGTCCCGAAGGTCGCGTCCACCGTCGCCACCGGCGCCGTGGCCTGCACCGCGAAGCCGTTGTCGGCCGTGCCGACCGCGGTGAATCCCCGGCCCGCGAGGTACTGCTCTACGCCCATGACCACCGGGGGCGGCGGGCCGAACTCTTGCGCCACCTGCTGCGGGGTCAGGAACTGCCGGTAGTCTGGGGATCCGGGCGTGCTCACCGCCTGGGCGTAGGCGTGAAAGCCGGGGCCCGGCTTGAGCAGGATCGTCACCCGCATCGACTGGGTCGCCGGCGCCGCCGCCCCGGCGGTCGCCGCCGCCATGGCGCTCGGCGCCGCCTGCACGACGACACTGTACCCAGCCGGCGCCAGGGGCGCTGGGTCCGCCCCGGCGGCGCGGACGGGCGCGCCTGCGACCGCCAGGATCCAGGTTACGAGACTGAGCCAGGCCCCCCGCCAGGCCCAACGCCGCCAGCCGCTCAGTTGCACGATAGGACTCTCTCCTCCTTTGTCATGGTTCGTCATGGATACCTCGGCATCGCACGGGGCCCCGGAGGCCCGGCCGGGGCGGCGCGGGGGCGGCGCATCCGCCGAATCCCCGCCCTGCCTGCTCCGCCTTGGAAGCCACGAGCCGCCACGCGCCACACGGCATCGTCACACCGGGCGACCCCGCCCGACACCGCCGTAGCTAGGACCCCACCCAGTACACGGCCTGCGGCGTCGTGAGCGTATTTGGCACGGGCTGCCCGCTGGGGTCCAGGACCTGAGCTTGGAACAGTTCGGTCACAACCTGAACCGGGGGAAGGTACACGACGTCCACCGTGGTCTGGTAGACGGCCTGGTAGGTCGCCGTGGTGATAGGACCGATGGTCTGTGAGTAGGGGAAGCCCCCGCTCCCGGTGATCTGCAGCGAGTCCCCCCCAAGCAGGTCGGTCGCCGTCACCGTCAGGGTGGTCGTGCCCGTCGGGTCGTTGTCCCCGACTATGGTCGGGTTCGCGCTCAACGACAGGGTCGGTAACGGAATCCACTGCACGTTGACGGGCGTCGCCTCGGCCACGGGGCTACCGGAGCCGGTTACGATCTCCGCTGAGTAGGTCACCGTGCCACCGCTGGCCGGGCCGCTGTCGGTGATGGCGAAGGACACCGACTGGGTGTAGGTGGTCACCGTCTCATCCTGGTGCACCCCGTCGGAGCCCGTGATCTGCACCACATCGCCCGCCGGCACATCGGTGGCGGTGGCGGTCACGGTGGTGGGGGAGCCCACCCACAGAGTTTGCGGGTTGGCTTTCAACGCGATGCTAGGACTCGGCGGAGGGCTCGGCGAGCCACCGCCGCCACCCTGGAATGCCTCCGAGACCCACTCCACGGACACCGGCGCCGAGACCGCCACCACGCCCGGGGCGTTGGGCATCGCGCCCGGCGGCCCGATGTCGGCCTCGAACGTCTGGCTGGTGGCGATCGGCTCACTGACCTGCACCACGCAGGGGGCAGTGGACAGGCAGCTCGTCACCAGGCTGTTGCTGGTCGTATCGACGATGTTCACGGCCCAGCTGGGGTTCGCCGCCGGCACGGCCGTGGCCGTCAGCTGGCTGGCTTGACCGACCGGCAGGATGGTGGGGTTGGCCGTCAGCGTCACCCCAGTCGGCGGAGGACCGGACGGAGGCGCGCCGGACTGGGTCGGGCCCGACGGCGGGCCACCGGGTGACGACGGCCCGGTAGGCGACAGCGGGCCGGACGGCGCTGTCGGTTGCGATGGCGCGCTGGGCAGCACCAGCGCCACACTGACCCCGTCGATCTTCTGCCCGTCGGTGTAGGCCTGCCCCTGCCCCGCGTAGGGGTCGGCGCTCGGCCCCCACGCCCGGTGCACCGGCGGGGCGTTCGCCAGCGACGTCAGGGCGCCCAAGGGCTCACCCGCCAGGAACGCCCGGAACATGGCCGCCGTCTGCAGGTAGGTAGCGCCCCCGAGTTGGACGACCACGTCCCCCTCGCCGGCCAAGTCCTGACTCAACGCCGGGTCGGTCGCCGCCGTCCCGCCGAGCACCACCACTCCCGACCCCGGAGGCACCGCGCGCCACTGGTCGGCAAACACGACATGGGCGGCCGGGATGCCTGCCGCCAGTGCCGTGTGGTAGTCCTCCAAGTCAAACGCGCGCGTCACCACGACCTCAAGACTCTGCGGATTGAGCCCGAGGCTGGTGATCGTCTGGGAAGCCCACCCGCCTGCCGCGAGCACCGGCGCAGACACAGGGGCTCCGATTTCCAACGCCACCCCTAGCGCCACCCCCGCCAGCAGGGCCGCCGGGCGGCTTCGTGTGCGTCTTCTCATAGGTGTTTCGCCTTTCTTCGCCTCGCTTCTGCGTTTCTCCGTGAAGGCGGCGCCGCGGGGCAGCCGCCCGGCGTCACCGTAGCACCCCTCCGTGACACCCGCATGACACCCACTCTGGCAGCATCGTGACAGCGCCGTCCTCTCGCACAGCGCCGGAGCCGCGGAGCACCCCCCCGCAATGTCATGGGAGCGTCATGGACGTGTCATCGTGCGGTCAGGGTGGGGCGCTACGATGGCCCCGGGGCGGCGCGAACCCGGCGCGCCGCCCCAGCACGCGCCGACCCGTCCGCCCGGGCTGGTCCGCTGGCCCGTGGCGGGACCCCGGAAGCGGCGCATCGTCATGAGGCATCGCGAATCACGTCGAGAAGGAGGCGCATCCATGCCATGACCGTGACCGGTTTGCGACACCCCCGCAGGTGGTGGGCCGCTGCGGGCGCCGCAGGGCTCCTGGGCCTCATCGCCGCGCCGCCCGTGCGGGCGGCGGGGCCCGCCCCGCCCACTGCCGTGCTGATCACCGCCCAGCCGGGCGCCGCTCTGTGGACGGTCGGGTCCACCGGAATCCAGGAATTCAACGGCGAGTTCACGGAAGGCTATGAGGCCCCGGGCGCATGCACAGCAACCTGCGCGATCGACGCCCAGGTTGACCTCCATAGCGGGGCATTGGCCTTCGTGGATGGGTGGACAGGGAGTGGGTCGGTACCGGGGACCGATAGCGCGGCCGGGTCCTCCACCCCCATCGGTACAGTGACCCCGCCCACCTCGGTGGCGGCGGCCGGCCTGGCATCATCCGCGGCCGTGGCGCCCCGCCCTGCGGACGCCACCACCTCCTACCAGTACACGCTCCAAGCCAGCGCCTCGGCCGCGCTCGTAGGACAGTCCGTGACCCTGACTACCCAGGTCACGTCGCCCAACGCCTTTAGCCTCTGGACCGGCGCACCGTACACCATCGTGGACACCACCACCGGCCAGACCGTGGCCCAGTGCAGTGCAGGGGCCTGTTCGGCAACGGTGACCGCCACCACCCCGGGCGCGCAGACCTACCAGGCGTTCGGCGGCCAGCTCGCCCTGTCGGCGCCGGTGACCGTCACGTGGTACCCGCTCCCCTACACCCTCCAGGCCACGACGTCACAGACGGTCGTGGGCCAGTCGGTGACGCTGTCCACCAGCGTCTCGTCCCAGAGCTACCTGGCCGCGTGGACCCTGGGCCCCTACGCGATCGTGGACACCACCACCGGTCAAACCGTGGCCCAATGCTCGCCGGGCCCGTGCTCGGCCACCGTCACCGCCAGCACCCCGGGGGCCCAGACGTATGTAGCCGAGACGGGCAAGACGCAGCTGTCGCCCCCGGTGACCGTCACATGGGTTGCCGCCGCCGTGCCCGTTTCGCCACCCCCAGGCATCGGCCCGGTGACGGCGGGCCAACCCGTGTCCTGGCTGACGTTGACCGCGAGTCCCTCCCACCCGATGCTGGGGCAGCCTGTCTACCTGGCCGCCGCAGCCGACCCGGTGCAGTTGGACAACCAGCTGCTGCTCAAAGGGCAGTACGGGTCGTTCCGCCTGCAGATCGTCAACACGTCGACGGGCCAGGTGCTCGCAACCTGTTCCGATAGCGTCACGTGCGACGCGTACGCGATGCAGCCAGGAGGGACCGCGACCTTCATAGCCGAGCTCTCCGCCGAGGCGGTGCAGGGGGGCGCGGTCGCCACCGTCACCTCCTCCCCGGTATCGGTCAGCTGGTCCCTGCCGGAGCTGCTTCCCGCCCCAGGGTCCGGCACGCAATCGGGCCCCCAGACCAACGCAAGCTCGCCGACCCAACCGCAGAGCTCCGGGGCATCGGGTGCGTCGGGGTGCGATCTCACGGTGGGGCCGGGACAGGTGCTGGTGATCGGCCTGACCCCACTCCCCGCCTGCCCGGGCGGCACCCCCACCATCACCGTTGAAGCCGGCGGTGTGGTGTGGATCCTGTCCGCCCTCCCGGATGGGGTGCCTGCCAGTTCCGGTGCACAAGGCGGCGGCGCAGATATAGTCGGAACGCCCAACGCTGTCTGTGGCCCATCCGGCGGAGGGCCGGCCTGCCAGGCCTGCCTATCCGCAGGCACGGCCGGTAGCGGGGGTGAAGGGTTGCTGAAAGAATCCGGTGGCTGTGAGGCTACCTTCTCGACGAACGCGGCCGGCGGAGGCGGCGGTGCAGGGATCGCACTCGGCGGCGCGGGAGGCAAAGTAGCCGGCCCCACGGGCTGATCCCTATCCGGCGGTGCCCTGGCCCCACCGCGCAGCACGGGCCGGGGGAGCGGCGGAGGCCGCAACCCTATTCATCCCCCGGCCCGGTGGCGGCCAGGCAATGGAAGAAGCGCCGGGCCTGGTTGCCGGACCAGGAGAATAGTCACCCATCCGCTCGCCCACCGAGGCGTAAGCCTCCCGTGCGGCGGCCCTTGCCTGCGCGTCCCGCCACTCGACCATTCAGTCGGCACTCAGCCGAGAACGCTACGCAAATGCGGCGGCCCCGGAAACTGGACCAAGTCGCCGCACTCGGGTGCCCTCGTGGCGGCGATGACCCACAACACGCCTCGGAGCGCTTGCCGGGCCGTCATGCGCCGCTTATCGGGTGCGTCGCCATCGCCTCTAAGATGGTTCGGTTGAAGATGGTTCGGTCGAAGCGGGCAATCCGCCCGCCGCATACCTCGAGCTACGTCAGCAGTTCCTACCACACGAGGGCCCGGGGAACCGGCGTCGGCGTGACCGCGCGCAGCCATGGGCGAGGGCGCGAGAACCACGCCCAGCACCGGGCCGGGCGCGCAATCCCCCCACTGGAGGAGCGTCGACTGGGTGCGCGGTTCGAGATGCTCCACGGCGCACGCCTGCGCCCGCACGAGGTCGCGAAAGACTTCCTCGGTGGCCGTGGGCACCCGAATCGGGGTCCAAAAGGCCGGCCGCGCAGGTTCAGAGCCAGCTGCCGCGCATTCTGGCGGTTCGTCTTCACCCGGTCGGTAGGCCGCCGCGGGAGCGCTCCCAGCGTCACGGCGAGGCAGGTCACCCTCCGCTCGGCGCACCAGCGAGCCAACCCCAAGCCGGTGAGATCGGCCTCGTAGACGACGCACAGCGTATGCGATCGGGTTGCCGCTAGATCCCCGGCGCACGGCCTTCGGCGTATGCGGGCAGGTGCCGAGGTCCTGCGCGGGGCTGCGCCTTGGCGAGGCTTCGGCGATCACACCCGTCCCGGCACGCACCCCTCCCAGCCCAAACACCGCATATCCTCCATGGGCGCAAGCCTGCTCTCTCCATGTTTTGTGGAGATCTGGCCCATTTCTCAGCGTTTCCCGGGGTAGCGTGCCGACAGCCCCTGGGCGGGTCCCCATTGGTCAACCCAGGCGCACCCCATCAGGCCTCTCAGGGTCTAAGCCCGACCATTCCTGGGTTCAACTCGACGTCAACCAAATCGGGTGGCGGAACGGCGCCTTTGGGTTGGCCACCGTCGCTGCCCCTTTGGAGTTGCCATCGTGGGCGAGTGCCCCATTACCTGATCTCGTCACCGCGGACGTCATCGCCCCACAGGGTCACCGGGAACAAGGGGCGCTCTTCGCCGTCATGGTCTCATGGGGAATCGTGTCCTGTCACATGGTGTGGGAACGAGGGGTGTCAATCCCCCACCGGCGAGGTTTCGGTTCCATAATCCGCGCATCCCCCTGTGCATTACCTACCCTCGTGCTCCCGCCAGGACCTCCTTCGTGAGCGCGTCTGTCCAAAGCCGGGATGAGTTCCCGCTCCCTAGCCAGGTCATCCCAGCCCATCCCTGCCGGAACCGGACATCGCTGCAATCAGGTCGCCGTATCCCGACAACTCGGTGGGCACCCACGCCCGGAGTCCTTCCAAGTCCATCATGCGCCGCACCCGCGGATCCGCCGGGTCCATGTGCACAAAGGTTTCGACGAACGTCTGTGCCGCCGCCTCCGACAGGGTCGATAGAGCCGTGAAGGTGCAGTGCGAATACGGCGGCGACGTCCATACCGCTTCCAGCTCCCGTTCATCGACCGTGCCCGTCGCAAGCGCCCGAAGCCAGAACGGATCGCCGACAAACCCGACATCGGCGGTTCCCTTCCGCACGGCGTCCAGCACAGCGCCCTCGCTGGCTCCAGTGTCGCCATGCTTCCCCACATCCAGGTCAAACGGGACTGCGCGGTAATCTCGCCCCGCCTCCAGTCCGGCTTGCCTCAAATAGTACGCCGGCAGAATGGCCGCATGGCCGGAATCCCGGCTGCCAAACGCCACCCGTTTGCCGCGAAGGTCCTCCAAGCGGGCAATGCCGCTGTCCACAGGCGCGATCAGTTTGCTGGTGTAGCCGC
This sequence comes from Bacillota bacterium, assembly GCA_023511625.1. Taxonomy (GTDB): domain Bacteria; phylum Bacillota; class Sulfobacillia; order Sulfobacillales; family Sulfobacillaceae; genus JAIMAE01. The sequence continues at coordinate 57,290 of JAIMBD010000012.1, forward strand.
GGTCGGTGTCGCGCATCACCAAACCGCGACATCGCCCCTGCGTCCGCAGGTACGTTCGGACAAACGCGGTGTTGGTGTTCCAAGCCAGGTCCACCGCTCCGGCCAACAGCGCCTCCACCAGGGCCTCGTAGGTGGAATACAAGACGTAGTCGATGTGGGCGGGCGCCCCCGCCGTCACGTCCCGAATCAGCTCCCAAATGGTGACGACCTTGGGATCATAGGCGACAGCTCCGACCGTCAATTCCATGCCCATCACGCCCCCTGCCTGGGTATATTTGCGCCGGCGGGCTCTCGGGCCCCCGGCTTAACCGCGTTCCTCCACCGTGCCCTGGTAGGCGGACCATCGCCCCCCGCTCCGGCGCGCTCGCCCAACCAACGCCGGTGACCTGGTAAACTTGGAAACCCTGGCACATCCCCGACCTACATGAAATTGGGGGTGTGCAGCCGCGAGAGGTGCTCCGCGACGGACTCCGGCAGACCCACTTGCTGCAGCCGTCCGACCCGCCGTCGATGCATCTCGGCGTACAGGGCATGGACCGTCGGCAAGCCCGCATCCACCGCCGCGGGAGTGCCGCCGCCGCCGGCCAGCATGGCCAACGCCAAGGTCATCATCGGCTGACCGCCGCTCACTGCCTGCAGGTAAGCTTGACGGGCCTCAGCGGCCGCCACCAAGTCCTCCACCCGCTGGGAAGCTTCGCGGAGGACCCGGCGGACGTGGGCGATCCCGTAGGCCACATGCCGCTGCTCGTCCGACCGAGCCCGCCGCACCACCTCCGCAGTCACGGGATCCGGCGCCCACTCCGCCACGAAGCTCAGGAGATCCAAGAATGTCCCCTCCCCGAGGACGTGGAGCAGGAAACTCGCGGTGAAGTAATCCTCTTGGACAAACAGGCTGTGGAGGGACCAGGCGCTAAGGGCGCTGCTGTACTGCAATCCGCCGCCGTTGGCGAGCGCCCGCTTCGTAAACACCTCGACATGCCGGGCTTCGTCGTAGACGACGGATGCGAGAAAAAGGACCGGCTCGAGGTAATGGGGGTGGATCTGAGCCAGAAATTTCGCGGGCACATACAGGGCCACCAACTCGTTCTCCACGAGAAAGGTCATGATCTGGCACACCGCCCACTCCAAGTCGTCGGGAAGAGCCGGAAGGGAGTCCCACGCGATGTCTGTCGTCGCATTCCACTGTCGGCGAGTGGCGTCTTCCAGCAACCCCGCCGTTTCGCCGTCCCAGACCGCCTCCCGCCGCGCCAAGGTGAACGGCCACAGAGGTCCGCCCGCCTCAGCCACGGCACCGCGGGGAACCAGGCCCCACCAAGCCTCTGCCCGTTCGGCGACCTGCCCCGCCTGTCCCACCAACCAGTCCCGGAGGTCGACGCCGCCGGCCCTCCGAGGCAGCCGAACTCCCCAATCTGGGCGGCCCCTCACGTCCGGCCCCGGTAACACCCGGAGCAGCCACCGATGATGCGTCTGATCATCCCCGAACGCCACCACCTCGGCGCTGTGCAGCCGGGCCCATGACGGCATTTCGGCCACCCACCGCGCATGGCGGGTAACCACCTCCAGCAATCCGCTTGCCCCAGCATCGCGTCGCGCCCGCTCCAGCAGCAACAGACCCGCCTGCCCAGGGGGCAGCGTCCCGAGATCGCATCGAGCATCGGGCACGGCTTGTACGATGTCAAAAGCCCCCGGAGCTCCTTCCGGTGGCTGGCTCATCATCGCCACCCCCTGTTCCGCATGGCGCCGGCGTCAAGCGAACAGCGGAAGGCCCAGTCGTGTCCGCCCGATCCATTCCAGCAACGTCGCGTTGGTAGGAGCCATAATGCGCCCGGCGTGGCCATCCCGCCAGTGTCGCTCCAATGGGGATCGCCGGGCATATGCGCGGCCGCCTCCAAGCCCCAGAGCGGCATCGCTCACCCGCGCCGCCGTATCTGTGGCATGCACCTTGGCGGCCATCACCCACAACAGCGCATCCTCCGCGCCGGATGCCGCCCGCTGCGCCGCCTCGCGCACGACCGCTTGGCCTGAGCGCACGGCCACGTCCAACTCGGCCACCGCCGTTTGGAGAGTCGGATATTCTGCCAACGCCTGATGCGTATGAGAATGCTGGCGGCCTTGCATGTGGGCGCGGGCCGCCTCGACTGCGGCCTTGGCGATGCCCACGTTCACCGCCGCAACGCCCAACAGGAAGTACGGCGCCACCACCTCAAACACGATCCCTTCTCCAGCGCCCTCTCCTCCTACGCGTTGGTCAGGCCGAACCGGCACCCGGTCGAGCCGCATCTCCACACTGGCGTTGCCCGCCATCCCGATCCCCGTCCATTCGCCTCCGAAGCTCACGCCGGGGGCAGTGCGCGGCACCACCCATACGTCGAGGCCCGACGAGGGATTGGCGGACCGCGTCAGCACCACGTAGTCGTCCGCAAAGGCCCCGCTGGTGACGAACGACTTGGTGCCCTGCAGCACCCAGCCGCCGTCGGCCGCCTCCGGCTGCATCTCCGCGCGGTAAAAGTGGGCGCCGGTGCCGGGCTCGCTGAAGGCCAGCGTAGCCCAGCGTCGGCCGGTTGCCCACGAGGGGGCCCAGTCACGCACTTGCGCCTCTGACGCCTTGGCCGCGACCGAAGCCACTGCTACGAGGTGCATGAGATAGCACATCGCCGTAGATGCGCAGGCTGCGCCCACCTGCTCCAGCACCTCCACCATCGTGGGCAACGACGCCCCCTGGCCCCCCACCGCTTCGGGCAGCGTCAACCCGGCTACCCCGGCATCTGCTAACGCTTGTAATCCTCGCCGGGGCCAGACCCGCGCGCGGTCGACTTCCTCGGCCTGCGCCGCAATGACAGTCAAGGCCTCCTGCAACGTCATTGGCCAATCCATCGCCGTCCCCCCGTTTCCTGGCGGTTCACGGCCATTGTAGGTGTGACGACGCACCCTAAACAATCTTTTATGCGGATTTTGCATCCTAAATGCCATGACTATGCTCGTACAGACGCCTCAGGTTCTTTGGAGTGCGGCGGAGGTAGAAACGGGAGAGCGTCAAGGAGCGCCACGGCCCTACACGCGGCTTGCGGCGCCTCGGCGGTCTCCGGTGTGAGAAGAAAGAAGAGCCGTTCCCCATCCACACACGCGCCGCAACGCCGCGTCGCGCCATGGCGAGCACCCTCCTCGCTGCCGGCGCTTGACCCCATCGGGTCAGGGTGGGTGCGAGCCTTCAAGGCCGAAAGCGTTAGCGCGGGAGGGGCGTCGATGGCATTGGGGGTGGGCGCGCAGGCCGTCGCGCGCCACATCCATGCGTGTCTGACCCCGCCGGCGGAACCTGTGCGCCGGGCGTCGGCCCACATCGCAGAGCAGTTGGCGAGGCCTCCGAGTCTATGCCGTTACCGCAGATTACATGTTGGGCTCACAAGACCTAGGCGATCCGGGAGGCGGACCGGGGGAATGACCGCGCGCTGCTCGCCCCCCTGGGCATTCCCTCGGCGGAAGAAGCGAGGGCGGTGGTGGAGCGGTACCTCCCGTCCCGATATGTTGGACCCAAGTATCGCGATTTCATCACCCGCCGGGAGGGGATGCCCGTGCCCGGCTGGGCGTTCGACCGCTGGACGCTCGACAAGCCGACCGTGCTCACCGGTCGGGTGTGACGCAGCAGACCATGGCCCCGTCCGCCGGCACCGCGCCGGACTCGTCGACCGCCGCGGGGGGCATGCGGGCGTCAGGTGGGTCACGGCACAGCGGCAGGCCCTTTCGACCGCGGCCAGATTGGCCGCAATCCAGGCCAGGCTCGCGATTGCGCTGCACCCCAATCCCCTGGAGCCTGCCCCGGGCTCGGTCTCAAAATGGGCGGGCCGCCGAGCGACGTCGCCGCCGATGGGGGGCACCGAAGCCCAGCGGCGCGACACGCTGCCCGGATAGCCGCGGGCCCGCAGCTCACGCAGCAGACCTATGCCGTAGTCGACCTCTTCGCCTACCCGCTGGAGAACATCCTCGTCACAAGGATCGAGCTTCGCGGGCCAGCGCGGCCGGGGCGCCGGCCGGCACCTCCGGCGCCCGGAGATACTTCCAGACGGTGTTCGGAGCGATCCCGAGTTCTCGGGCAATGGCCCGAATGGGGCGACCCGCCCCGTGAGAGCTCAGGGAGCGTTTTCACCCTCCCACTTCAGCGCAGGGACTCGACCTCCTCCGATGCCGGGCCACATCTCGCTGGAGGAACTCACGGGGAGTGGATCACTGCCGTTTCGGCCGGGTTCGGTAATTGTGGGGGTATCGTAAAACTGGTGCCGACAGCCTTCCGATACGGAGGACCGGCCGGCGCTTGCCCGCTTGGCCGACGCCCAGCTGCCTGACGACATTCCTCGCAGGCGGTCGGCGTTTTGAGGGAGCACCAAAGCGGTGACGCACCGTAAACCGCAGAAATAAAGATGACCTGGGCGTTCGGTCTTCTCGGCACCGGCCTCGCCGTAACCGGCTGCCACGCCGGAGCCCCCGCAAGCTTTCCGGCACCGGCCGGGCCCTCTTCCGCTGTCAAAAGGTCGCACCGGCCCCACGCGCACCCCTGTACCTTATGGTCCCAGATCCGCGAGCGCCTCCCCCGCCGCGTCGCCGCTTGCGGTCATTGCCGTGCCATGGCGATCCCCCGCGACGGGTGGGCACCGACGGGATCTGGTATCTCTGGCGCACCCAGGACGGGGGAACCCGCTGGGTGCCGGGCCTCGCTGCGGCCGTCATGGCCAACGCGCCCGGCGCCTTTCCAGGCGCTCAGTTTCCCAGCGCACAGGAGACCCTGGGGGCCGTCCCCCGATGGCCGGGGGGCGGACACCGTGGAGGTCTGGGCCATTCGCGACGGCCGGACCACCTGGACCCGCCCCCTCTGTGCCGGCGCAGGGAGCCCCCGGCGTGCCCTTGAGCATGCCCAATGCCCGCCAGGGATGGCTCAAGACGCGCCTCGCCGGTGCCGCGGGGAGCAAGGCGGTCAATATTTACCGGACCTTAGGACGCCGGCCAGACGTGGGCGCTCGCGGGCGGTGCCAAACGGGATCGGTCGGGTCCCGGCACTCTGCCCTTCGGAGGAGATACGATCGGGATTCGCCTGGGGCAGCCCCACCGACGGCGTCGCCGTCAGCGGGCAGGCGGCCCCGGGCGCCGGGGCATAGCATACCGAAGACGGCGGCCAGACCCGGCAGCCGGCGGTGGTCCCGTCCGGCGGCCGCAACCCGGTGGCGTGCGAGATCCCGCAGTTCTTCGGCCCATCCCAGGCGGTGATGGCTGCGGAACTGACGCCGCTTGGAGACGGAGCGCCGTTCCCGGTGGGATCTCGCACGACCGACGGCGGCGCTCGCTGGACCGAGGGGGCTCCCCTGCCGGGACGGGCCACGGCCGTCGACTTTGTGACGCCGTCGGTGGGATGGGCGTAGGACCGGAGGCTCTACGCGACGGAAAACAGAGGAGCCACCTGGACTGTCCTGCCGAACCACATGGAACCGGACGGGTCAAGGGGTTTCGTGACCTCGGCGGCCGGTGGGCGCGTTTCGGCGCCAGGGGAACCGGACGGGCTCGAGTGGACCCGGGATGTCGGAAAGACCTGGCGAGCCGTCACGCCCGAGGTGGTCCCCCGATAGCGCCGCGGAATGCCAGGCCCGTGCCGAAGAACGCCGGAGACGGGGCCAAGCGCGACCATGCCGGGGACAAAGCCGCCGCCGACCTTCGGCCCCCGTTCTTCTTCCGGGGAAGGACTTTTGCAGGAGGGTGGCGAATGGGAGCCGAAGCGACATGGCGCGAGGAGGCATCCCGCAATGGTTGAAAAAGCCCCGCCGGTTTGGGACTCGTTGGGCGTTCCGGCCTATCGGACCCTTTGGCTGGCCGTGACGGCCGGAAACTCCGGACGGTGGGCCGCCACCATGGCCGTCGGCTGGCTCGTGCACACCTGGACCCACTCCGCGTTCTGGGTGGGCGCAGCCATGTTCGCCATGCAAGGGCCCATCCTGGTCTTTGCTCCCGTCGCCGGAGTGCTGCTCGACCGGTTCCACCGCGCGCGTCTTTTGAGCGCCGCCTTTGCCCTGGGGGCCTTGGCCACGTTCGCCATGGCGCTTGCGGCCCGCTTTGACCTCGGGCTCGGATGGCTTTTGGCAGCCGCTTTAGGCTTTGGCATCGCCTTCAGCTTTCAGTCGACCACCTGGACCACCCTGGTGGCTCCGCTCGTGCCCAAGGCGAAGCTCTCCAACGCCATCGCCCTCATCTCGGCCGCGCGCCAAGGCACCGAATTCGTGGGGCCGGCCCTGGCCACGCCCATCCTCTTGCGCTGGGGGTCGCCGGCGGTGTTCGTCACCGCGACCGTCCTCTTGATTCTGGCCACGGCCCTGGCGTTGACCTTGGGCGGCGTTCGCGCCGCCGGGGCCGTGGGCCAGGCCGGCGCGCGCGCCCCCGAAGGCTCGGCCCTCGCCGAGGGCATCCGCTACGTGCGCCGCCACGCCGCGCTCGACTTCTTGATCTTCTTCATCGGGGTGCACTGCGTGCTGACCATGGCCTACCAGGGCGTCTTGCCGAGCGTGGTGGCCCGCGACCTCGGGGCGGCCGCCGGAGCCTACGGGGCCGTGATGACCGCCATTGGGGTGGGGGCCTTGGTGGGCTCGCTCGCCCTCGCCCGCATCCGCGCCCCCGAGACGATGGGCCGCGCACTCGGCGTGACCACGCTGTTGAGTGGCCTGTCCGTCGTGCTCTTGGGAGTGGCCAGCACGGTACCGGTGGCGGCTTTGGCCGGCTTTTTGATGGGGCTCTCTCAGACCCCCTTCATGGCTTTGACCCAGGTCTTCGTCCAAGAGCGTGTGGAAAACGCCTACCGCGGGCGCGTCACGAGCCTGCGCTCGGTGGTGGCGCAGGGCACGATGTCCCTCGGCAACTGGGCCTGGGGGCTGGTCGCCGTAGCCCTGCCGCCCGGCCTCGTCTTGGTGATGTTGGGCGGCGGCTTTGTGGTGGCGGCGGCCGTCGCCCGCGGCCGGTCTGCCACCTTCCGGCACCTCTTGGCGCCGGCGCGGGCGTGGGCGGCACAAAAGCAAGGGGCCCCGGCTCCTCCCCTCTGATCCGGGACCCCCGCCCCGGCCCCCCGTTGACGCGGGGGCCGCGGGCCCGGATCAGCCGAGCCCGTGTTCGGTCAGGTACTCCTCGGCATCGAGTGCCGCCATGCACCCCGTGCCGGCCGCCGTCACCGCCTGTTGATAGAGGCGGTCGGCCACGTCGCCGGCCGCGAACACGCCCGGGATGTTGGTCTCCGTCGAGCCCGGCCCGGCCACGATATAGCCGTACGGATCGAGCCGCACCTGCCCCCCGAGCCACTCCACGTTGGGGATGTGGCCGATGGCGAGAAAGATGCCGTCGATGGGGAACTCCCGGCGCTGCCCGGTACGGACGTCCTCTAACACCGCCGCCGCCACCTTCTGCCCGTCGCCCAAGATGTCGACCACCCGCGTGTTGAGGATGAACTCCAAATTGGGCTTGGAGCGGGCCCGCTCCAGCATGATCTTGCTGGCCCGAAAGTGCTCGCTGCGGTGGACGACGTAGACCTTGGAGGCGTAGCGGGTGAGAAAGGTGGACTCCTCCATGGCCGAGTCGCCCCCGCCGACCACGATGACCGCCTTGTCCTTGAAGAAGGCGCCGTCGCAGGTGGCACAGGTGGAAAGGCCCCGCCCAAGGTAGCGCTCCTCAGCGGGCAACCCCAGCATGCGCGCCCGTGCCCCCGAGGCCACGATCAGGGTGTGGGTGTACAGGGTCTGCCCGTCGGACGTTTGGAGCCGAAAGGGACGTTGCTGGAGGTCGCACGACTCCACGTCGGCCATGACAAAACGGGCGCCGAATCGCTCGGCCTGCTGGCGCATGTTGCCGACGAGGTCGATGCCGCCGATGCCTTCCGGAAAACCGGGGTAGTTTTCCACTTCCGAGGTGAGGGTCAGCTGCCCGCCCGGCTCGTACCCTTCCACCACCAAGGGATGGAGGTTGGCGCGGCTGGCGTAGATGGCCGCCGTCAACCCCGCGATGCCAGAACCCACGATCACCACTTTTTCTACCGCCGCCTGTTCCATGCTGTTCGCCTCCTTGTCGGTCCTTGGCGGTGCTCAATCCCCTACCCGCGCCGGCGCAGGAAGGCGGGGATGTCGAGGTCGTCGTTGGGGAAGGGGCGCACCTCCACCTCCTCCCGGAGCTCGGCCTCCATGCCCAGGCGGTGCCGGGCTTCGCCGGTAAAGCCGGTGGCGATGACCGTCACCCGTACCTCGTCGCGAATGGCCTCGTCGATGACGGCCCCGAAGATGATGTTGGCCTCGGGGTCGGCGGCCTGGATGACGATCTCCGCGGCCTCGTTGACCTCAAACAGGGAGAGGTCCGGCCCCCCGGTAATGTTCAGCAACACCCCGCGGGCGCCGTCGATGCTGGTCTCGAGGAGGGGGCTGGAGATGGCCGCCTTGGCCGCCACCTGGGCTCGGTTCTCCCCCTGGCCCACGCCCACCCCCATCAGCGCCGAGCCCATCTCCGACATGATGGTCTTAACGTCGGCAAAATCGAGGTTGATTAATCCCGGCACGGCGATGAGGTCGGAGATGCCCTGCACTCCTTGGCGCAAGACGTCGTCGGCGATGCGAAAGGCCTCCATGATCGAGGTCTTTTTTTCCACCACCTGCAAGAGCCGGTCGTTGGGGATGGTGATCAGCGTGTCGACCTTGGCCTTGAGGTTGGCCGTCCCCTTCTCGGCCACGGCCTGGCGGCGGCGCCCCTCGAAGGTGAAGGGCTTGGTCACCACCCCCACCGCAAGCGCCCCCACCTCTTTGGCCACTTCGGCCACCACCGGCGCGGCCCCGGTGCCGGTGCCGCCCCCCATCCCGGCCGTGATGAACACCATGTCGGCCCCTTTTAAGGCCTCAGCCACCAAGTCCCGACTCTCTTCTGCGGCCTTCTGCCCAATCTCGGGATTGGCCCCCGCCCCGAGCCCCTTGGTCAGTTTCTGCCCCACCTGCAGCCGCGTCGGCGCCATCGACAGCGACAGCGCCTGGGCATCGGTGTTGACGGCGATGAACTCCACCCCTTTGAGCCCGGCCTGAATCATGCGATTGACGGCGTTGGTGCCTCCGCCGCCGACGCCCACCACCTTGATGACGGCAAAGTTTTCCGCCGACTGGTCAAACTCGAGCATAGCGTTGTCCTCCCTATTGGGCGGGCGAATACCGACTAACTGAATAAATTCACCCAAAGCTTTTTCAGCCGCTCCCCCAGGCCCTCGTGCTCGGCTACAAACAACCCCTCTTGCGCCTTGGCCTTGGCCACTCCCACCACCACCGCATACCCGGGACTCTTGGAGAGGTCGGAAAGTCCGGCCAGGCCGTAAGGCGATCCGAGGCGCACCGGCCAACCCCAGCGCTGTTCGAGGAACTGCGCAAGCCCCCGCAGCATCGCGCCGCCGCCGGTCATCACCACCCCCGCGGCCGGCCCCGTGGGCCAGTCCACTCGGCGCAGCTGGGCCTCGACGTATTGCAGCCACTCGTCCACCCGTGCCTGCACGATCTCCTCCAGCTGTCCACGGGGAACCACCTTGACCGCCTGGCCGTTGACGGTGCGCACCTCCAGGGTCCCGCCCTCGGGGGGACCGCCCACTTGGGCGTACTCCAGCTTCAGGCGCTCGGCCTGGGTGGCCACCATCCCGAGGCCCACGGCGATGTCCGAGGTGATGGCCTCTCCCCCGATCGGCACCACCCCGAGGTGCTGTAACTCGCCCCCGCGGTAGACCACCACCCCCGTGGTCCCACCGCCCACGTCGAGCAACACCACCCCGAGCTGCCGCTCGTCGTCCCCGAGCACGCCGTCGGCTGCTGCCTTGGGATTGGCCACCATCAAGACGGGGGTGATGCCGGCCATCGACAGCACCCGCTTTAGGTTGCGCACGGCGGTATTGAGCCCGGTGACGGCCAGCACCTCCGCCTCGATTTGGCGCGCCACCATCCCCACCGGGTCGACCACGCCCCGAAAGCCGTCCACAGCCAGGGCTCGCCGCACCAACTGGATGACCTGCCGCTCGGGGTCGGCCGCGGCCGGGGTGGCTTTTTGCACCACCGCTTTGAGATCCTCCTCGCGGACGGTGCCGTGCTTTAAGACCACCTGGGCGTGGCCCACCTGCACCCCCAGGTGGTCGCCGTTGACCCCGACCGCTGCTTGGTTCAAATCGGCGCCGGCCATGCTGTTGGCGCGATTGACGGCGTCGCGGATGGCCGCCGCCACCCGTTCGGGCTCAAAGACCAAGCCCCGACGCATGCCCACCACTGGGGTGGCGGCGATCCCCAACACCGCCAACTCCCCGTCCGGGCGGACCTGGGCCACGATCGCCGAGACCTTGGTGGTCCCGACGTCGACCGCTAAGACCAAATTCCGCCTGGCCACCTGACACCTCCAACCCGGAGACACTGCACGCTATCAAATTCCCTTTCTCTCTCCCCCGGGATTTCTCCTGCCAAGCCTACCCAGGGAGTTGATGCAATTTTTCCCGGTGCCGCACCCACCGCACCAGGAGCAGATGGCGGATGGCGCCGAGGTTTTGGAAGATGCGAAAGCCGAAGGCAAAGAGCGCGGCGTCGTACAGCGGGACCCCGAGCTTGTCGCCGAAATAGGTCAGCAGTGCGGCCAGCACGGCGTTGGAGATGAGGCCGGTGATGAAGGTCAAGGGATCGAAGCGGTGCTCGAGGTGGGCCCGAAGTCCCCCAAAGACGGTGTCGAGCACCGCCAAAAGGGCGATGGAGAGGTAGTGGGCCAAGGAGGCGGGGACCACCAGCGGAAAGTGCAGACCCGCAAGGATTCCCACGATCAGGGCAAGCACCACGATCCACATCGCGCGCGACTCCTTTGCCGGAAATCTTCCGCCGGTCGCCGTCAAGCCGAGCGGGCCGGTTTGGCCCACGGGAACTCGAGGGGGCCGCGGTAGGGCGGGATGGTGAGCGAGGAAGCCGCGTGGTACTGCAGCACCACAAGTTCGCTCCAGCCCTGCACGTCCACATCCTGGTTGAGGGCAGCCAACATGGCGGCTGGCGGCCCCACGGCGGTGATCACAAAGGGGGAGCCATAGGGCACGCCGTTGATGCGGATGGTAGGCCCGGCACAGAAGATGGCCGTGGTGGCCACGTAGCGCTGGCCGTTGATGGCAATCGCCCGGGCTCCGGCGGCCGACAAGAGCGCCACCACGTGCAGCACATACTGGTCGTGGACCAGCTCAAAATCGGGCGGCTCCCCGGGAAACCGAGGGCTTTGGGCGTCCTCCATCGACACCACCACGCCGGGGCCTGACACCGGCGTCAGCCCCGCCGCCGCCCGCGCCGCAGCCAAGGCCGCAGTGGGAGGCGGAGGCGGGGAGGCGGCCTTCAAGGCTGCCTGCTCTGCCGCCACCTCCTGGGCCAGGGCGTGGTTGCCCTCGACTGCCCGGGTGATGAGGTAGGCCAAGTTCTTCCCTTCTTGTGCCGCCGCGTTCTCGGCCAAGCGGGCCTCGACTGCCGCCTGCTGGGCCAACAAAAACCCTAACACCAGCGCCAAGCCCGCGAGCCACCCGGTCCACCGCCGCAAGTGCACTCCCCCGCTTCGCTCGCTGGCAAAAGTATAGCACTCATTCCGCGGCGATGTCGGCTCCCACCTGCCCAAGGCGCTGGTCGAGGCGCTCGTAGCCCCGCTCGATCACCTCGCGCCCGCTGATGCGGGTCTCGCCTTCGGCCCCGAGGGCCGCGATGACCAAGGCCGCCCCGGCTCTTAAGTCAATCGCCCGCACCGCCGCCCCGTGCAGCGGCGTGCCCCCCCGCACCACTGCCGTGCGCTGGTCGACCAGGATGTGGGCCCCCATGCGCCGAAGCTCCTGGGCGTGGCCGAGCCGGTTCTCGAACACCCGTTCCGTGATGATGTGCAGTCCCGGCACCCGCGTCACAAAGGCCATCCACTGGGGCTGGATATCGGTGGCAAAGCCGGGATAGGGATGGGTGGCGACAGCCGTGCCGGTGGCGGGATAGTGGTCGGGGGCCCGCACCACCACCGTCTCGGCGTCCACCTCCTCGACTTCCACACCGACCTCCTCGAGCTTGGTCCAAAACCCGGGCAGGTGGGCCGGCAGGCAGTGCTCGAGGCGCAGTGTCCCGCCGGCCGCCGCCACGGCCAAGGCGAAGGTGGCCGTCTCGATGCGGTCGGGGATGACCGGGTGCTCACCGCCACCGAGCCGGTCTTGGCCGATGATGCGGATCTCGCGGGTGCCGGCCCCCCGCACCGGGCAGCCCATCTGCTCGAGGCACTGGGCGAGGTCCACGATTTCCGGTTCCATGGCCGCGTTGCGGATACGGGTCTCGCCTTGGGCCAGCGCTGCCGCCATCATGAGGTTCTCGGTGGCCCCTACCGAGGGGTAGCTCAAGTGGATCTCGCCGCCGCGAAGCCGCCCGTGGGCCCGCACCAGCGTGGCCCCGTCTACCTCCCGCACCTCGGCTCCCAAGGCCGCAAACCCTTTGAGGTGCAGGTCGATGGGCCGGTCGCCGATGGCGCACCCCCCCGGCTGCACGATGGTGGCCACGCCGAGCCGGGCCAAGAGCGGGCCCATCACGAACACCGAGGCCCGCATCTCCTGCATCAACTCGGCAGGCACGGCATACCCTTGTAGCGGCCGGGGGTCAAGGCGCAGCGTGGTCCCCCACCGCTCCACCCGCACCCCCAACGCCTCTAGCACCCGCTGCATGACGCGGACGTCCCGCAGGTCGGGCACGCCCGTCACCACCAGCGGTTCATCGGCCAAGATTGCGGCCGCCATGATGGGCAGCGCGGCGTTTTTGGCGCCGTTTATGCGGACGGTTCCGTTAAGCCTTCGCCCGCCGCGTACCACAAATTCTCCCATGACGTCCCGGCTCCTCCCTCTGGCGGCCCCACCCATCGGATTTCGGGGCGCAACAGCACGTGATAGGCTTGGTAGACGGCGCGCCGAATCCGGCGCATGAGGGTCAGGACCTCGATGGCGCGGGCCCGACCCCGGTTGACGATGAAGTTGGCGTGCACCGTGGAGACCTCGGCATCCCCTTCGCGCCAGCCCTTGGCCCCCACGCTGTCGATGAGTTGACCGGCGAAGAGAGGGGCGGGGTTTTTAAACACGCTGCCGGCGTTGGGCTCCCCCACCGGCTGGGTGTGGAGCCGGTACTCCAAAAAGTGGGCCATGCGCGCCTGGATGGCGGCCGGGTCGCCTGGCTCGAGCCAAAGCTCGGCGGCCAAGGCCACCATCTCCGGGCTCTTCTGAAAGCGACTGTGGCGGTAGTCGAACTCAAAGGCGGCGCTGTCGAGCGTCTCGGCACCCTTGAGGGGCTGCCAGACCGTCACCCGCCGCACCACGGCGGCCATGGCCGAGCCGTGGGCCCCGGCGTTCATCACCAGGGCTCCGCCCAACGTTCCGGGGATGCTGACCGCAAACTCGAGGCCTGAGAGGCCTTTGGCCTGGGCCAGGCGCGCGAGCCGCACCAGCCCCACGCCGGCCCCGGCCCGGATCCGGAAACCGGAGAAGGTGACCGCCTTTAAGCTGCGCACCGAGGAGACCACTACTGCCCGCACTCCCCGGTCCGAGACCAGAAGGTTGGTGCCGAGTCCCAGGATGACGAGGGGGATGCCGCGGCTCGACAGCCAGTCCAAGGCCCGCACCATCTCGGCTTCCCCCCGGGGCTCGAGAAAGACCGCCGCCGGCCCGCCGATGCGAAAGGAGGTGTGGCGCCAGAGCGGCTCCTCCTCCAGCACCCGCCCCACCTCGAGCCGCTCGAGGTCGCGCGCCACCAACGTCCACGTTCCCGTCGCCGTCCACTTCACGCCGCCTTGGCCACCTCCAAGATGATGCGCGCCATGCGCAACCCCGCCTCCGGGTCGTAGAGCGCCCGCGCCGCCTGGGCCATGGCCTGGCGCCGCGCGCCGTCTTGCATCAATTCCGCCACGAGCCGCCACGCGCCTCGCTCCAGGGCCGCCTCTGGCACCACCCGCGCCGCGCCCGCCGCCTCCATAGCCCGCGCGTTTTCCGTCTGGTGGTCCCCGACCACGTTGGGCGAGGGCACCAACACCGACGCCAAGCCGTGGGCGGTAAGGTCGGCCAGGGTCATGGCCCCGGCTCGGCCCAGGAAGAGGTCGGCCGCCCGGTAACAGCGCGCAATCTCGTAAAAGTATTCGACCACCTGGACCCGTTTTGGGTCGATGGCCTCCCCCGCACGCCGCAACGCCGCCTGAACCTCGGCGTGGTAGCGCCGCCCCGTGGCCCAAAGGAGCGCCCAATCGGCGTGGTGGCGAAAGGCGTCGAGGTGGTGGAGCACAAACCGGTTCAACGCCGCCGCGCCTTGGCTGCCTCCTGTCACCATCAGCACCGTCCACTCCGGCGCGATCCCCAAGGCCGCCCGGGCCGCGTCGCGCGCCGGCGCGCCCTCAAGCCGGACCGGGTTCGGCACGACCGTCACCGGCACCCGCGCCGGCAGATGCTGCCGCGCCCGCTCGAAGGGGACGAAGACGTGCCGGGCGAAGCGCGCGAGCGTGCGGTTGGTAAAGCCCGGCCAGGCGTTTTGCTCCTGCAGGACCAAGGGGATGCCAGAGAGCACCGCCGCCAAGCCCACCGGTCCGGCCACGTACCCGCCGGTACCCACCACTGCCCGGGGCCGAAGGCGCCGGATGAGGGCCATCGCCTCCCACAGCCCCCGCTGGGCCTGCCACAGCCCGTACACCTTGCCCCGAATCCCAGGGACCAGAAGCCCCGCGGCGTGGATGGCGTAAAACGGCAGGCCGGCCCGCGGCACCAACTCCCGCTCGAGCCCGTGATCGGTGCCGGCATAGGCCACCTCGGCGTCCGGATCGAGCCGGCGGATGGCTTCGGCGATGGCCAGCGCGGGGTAGATGTGGCCTCCGCTGCCGCCGCCGGCGAGAAGAATGCGCATCCCCACCCCGCCTCCTTGCCGCCACCCTCTGCCGTCCCCTCGGGGGGGACCGGACTCGGGAGTTATCATATTCTCGACCCTACCCTGCGTGCCGGCTGATATTGAGTAGAATGCCAACTCCGGCCAAGCTCAACACCAGCGATGAGCCGCCGTAACTGATAAAGGGCAGGGTAATGCCGGTCACGGGCAGGCTGTCGGTTACCACTCCGATGTTGATCAGGGCCTGGATGACGATCATGGTGGTGATGCCGGTGGCCAAAAGCGCCCCGAAGAGGTCGGGCGCACGCAGCGCGATCCGGTACCCGCGCCAGGCCAAGATCCCGAACAGCACCACCACCAACACCGTCCCGACGAGACCGAGCTCCTCGCCCAGGACGGCGAAGATGAAATCGGTGAAGGCCTCGGGCAGGTATCCCAAGGCCTGGCGGGAGAACCCCAAACCCACCCCCAAGATGCCGCCCGAACCCAGGGCCAACAGCGCCTGGATGGTGTGAAACCCCTCCCCCAACGGGTGCTTCCAGGGGTCGAGGAAGGCCAAGATGCGCTGGCGGCGGTACGACTCCCCGAGCATGGCCCAGGCCAAGACCGGAATCCCGGAAATTCCCAGGCCGAGAAGGTGGCGCCAGCGCACCCCTGCCACGAACAGCATGACCAGGAAGGTGCCGGCGATGGCGATGGTGGTGCCGAGGTCGGGCTCGGCCAAGACCAAGGCGAAGACCACCGCCGCGATGGCAAGGTGCGGCATCACCCCGCGCCAGAAATCCCCGAGGCGGTCGGCGTGCAGGCTGAATAGGCGCGCGAAGAAAAAGACCATGGCGAGCTTCGCCAACTCCGAGGGCTGCAAGGTAAACGACCCCGCCCCGAGCCACCGCCGCGACCCGTTGATCTCCAGCCCCACGTGGGGGATCAGCACCGCCACCAACAGCAGCAGCGAGAGCCCGAAAAAGGGTACGATGGCGCGTTTGTAGCGCCAGTAGTCGATGCGCGAGGTGACGGCCAGCGCCAAGACCCCGAGCACCGCCCACATCGTCTGCCGCTCAAGAAAGTAGTAGGGTGTGCCGTACTGCCGCAACGCCCCGGGCGCGCTGGCCGAGAACACCACCAAGGTGCCGAGCGCCAACAGCAAGAGTACCGTCAACAGCAACAGCAAATCGGGCCGGGCCGCCATCCGGCGTGCCGTCCCTGGCCGGCCCGCGGTCCCTTCGGTTCCGGCTACGAAAGCCATGCCGCCACCGCCCCCAGTAGCGCGACTAACCAAAAGGTGGAAACCACCCGTTCCTCGGACCACCCAGACAATTCAAAATGATGGTGCAGCGGGCTCATGCGCAAGACCCGCCGCCCGGTCAGGCGAAAGCTCGCCACCTGGACGATCACCGACAAGGTCTCGATCACGAACAGCACGCCCAACACCGGCAGCACCAAGACCGTGCGCGAGAGCACCGCCGCCCCGGCCATGGCCGCCCCCAGCGCCAGCGAACCGGTGTCGCCCATGAACACCTGGGCCGGGTGCAGGTTGTAGCGCAGAAAGCCGATGAGCCCCCCCACCAGAGCCAGGGCCACGAGACTGAGGCTGGGCTGGCCGTGGGTCCACGCCCACAGCGCGTAGAACCCCATGGCCACCACTCCCGCCCCGCCCGCCAGGCCATCGAGCCCGTCGGTGATGTTGACGGCGTTGGAGCTGCCCAGGATGGCCAACACCGCCAGGGGGCCGTACCAGAAGCCGGGGCGCCACTGTCCGAGGCCAAAGGGCAGCCAAAACGCCTGGTCGGCCCCGGCCACGCGCTGGGCCAAGACCACGAACACCACCGCGATGGCCAGCTGCAAGAAGAGCTTTTCGCGGGCGCGAAGCCCCAAGGGGCGGTGAAACACCACCTTTAAGAGGTCGTCGGCCAGCCCCACTGCCCCGTAGCCGGCAATGAGAAAGACCAAGGCCCAGGCCTCAAGGCTTCCCCGGTCGAACACGGCCACGGCCAGCACCACCGGAATGAGAAACAGGACCCCGCCCATGGTCGGGGTGCCTTGCTTCTTGCGGTGCGAGGCCGGGCCGGCCTCCCGCACCGTCTGCCCAAAGCGCAGCCGCCTTAGCCACGGGATGAGGACCGGCCCGAGGCCCCATGCCACAGCCAGGCCCAACGCCCCCGCCCACGCCGCCTTCACGAGGCCCCCTCCGATCCCAGCACCTTGCGCGCCAGGCGGTCGAGGGCCATGCTGCGGCTGGCTTTGAAGAGCACGGTGTCTCCGGGCTTCAGTTCCTCGGCCAAGAGGCGGGCCGCCGCCTCGACGTCGGGCGCCTCGTGGACCGCCATGCCCCGAGCGCGGGCGGCCGCCGCCGTCCAGCGCGCGCGGGGGCCGACGGTGATCAGGAGGTCGGCCGCCTCGGCCGCTGCCTCCCCCACCTCGCGGTGTCCGGCCTCCTCCCATGCGCCGAGCTCGAGCATGTCGCCGAGCACCGCCACCCGCCGCCCCGGCTGGCCCCGAAGCCAGTCCAAAGCCGCGCGCATGGAGTCGGGGCTTGCGTTGTAGGCGTCCTCGATCACGCGGATCCCGCCTACCTCCCGGACCTGGATGCGGGAGCGGGCGGGGTCGATGGCGGACAGGTGATCCGCCGCCTCTTCGACGGGCACGCCGAGGCGCCGTGCCGCCAAAAGGGCCCCGGCGGCGTTGTGCGCCTGGTGCAGCCCCGGCCAGGGCAGGGTCAAGGCCACCGTCTCCCCCTCCACCGCGACGCGGCAGAACACCCCGCCCTCGGCGGTCGCGCGCGCTTCCAAAAGGCGTGCGGAGGCATCGGCGGCGGTGCCGTACCACGCCACCCGTCCCGGCGAAAGCCGCTGGCCCAACTCCCGCACCCGGGCGTCGTCGCCGTTAAGGACGGCCGTCCCCTCGGGCCGAAGTCCCTCCAGGATCTCGCCTTTGGCGGCCTGGATGGCCTCCATCGAGCCCAAAAGTTCGAGGTGGCTTGGGCCGATGGTGGTGATGACGGCAAGGTGCGGGGGCGCGATCTCCGTCAGGCGACGGATCTCCCCTCGGGCCCGCATGGCCATCTCGGCCACGAAGTGGGTGATGTCGGCGGGGGCGGCGAAGAACGAGAGCGGAAGCCCAATGGCGGTGTTGAAGTTGGCCTGGGTCTCACCCACCCGATAGCGCGCCGCGAGCGCCTGGGCGATGAGCTCCTTCATGCTGGTCTTGCCGACGCTGCCCGTCACCCCCACCACGGTGATGCCAAAGGCGTCGATGGCCGCGCGCACCATCGCGCCCAAGGCCGCGAGCGGGTCGGGGACGCGAAGGCACGGGCCTTGGGCGGCCGCGTCCTCGCGCACCAGCGCCACGCCGCCCCGGGCGAAGACTTCGTCTAAAAACCGATGGCCGTCGGTGTGCCGCCCGGGCAGGGCCACGAACAGCATCCCCGGGGCCACGGTGCGGCTGTCGATGGTGACCCCCGTCACCGGGCGGTGGGGATCGACGCCTTCCGGGTTGGCCCCGGCCCACGCCGCCGCCTCGCCAAAGGTAAAGGCCCTTATCGTCGCCAAAGCTCCTTCAACGCCTTTCTCGCCTCTTCGCGGTCATCGAAGTGAATGGTGCCGTGGCGGTTGATCTGGTACGTCTCGTGCCCCTTGCCCAAGATCATGACCACGTCGTCGGGCTTGGCCATCTCGAGCGCCAGGCGAATGGCCCGGGCGCGGTCGGGTTCGGTCTGCCAGCGCACGCCGGTATCCCGGATCCCCTCCTCGATGTCGCGGATGATGGCCAAGGGGTCCTCTGAGCGGGGGTTGTCGGAGGTGATGATGACGTGGTCGGCGATCCGCCCCGCCGCGGCGCCCATCAGCGGGCGCTTGCGCCGGTCGCGGTCGCCGCCGGCCCCGAAAACGGCGATGACCCGCCCCTTGGCAAACTCGCGGGCCGTCTTGAGCACGTTCTCGATGCCATCCGGTGTGTGGGCGTAGTCGACGATGACGGCGTAGGGCTGTCCCTCGTCCACCCGCTCAAAGCGGCCCGGGACCCCCGAGAACCGCTCCAACGCCTGAGCCATGACCTCGGCCTCCACCCCCCACAAAAACCCCACCGTCAGGGCCGCGAGGGCGTTTAACACGTTGAAGCGGCCGGTCATGGGAAAGCGCACCCCGATCGTGCGCCCGTCTGGGAACTCGGCCCGAAATCGCACGCCGCCGGACTCGATGGCCACCTCGGAGGCGCGCACGTCGGCGCCTTCGGACCAGCCGTAGCGCACCACCGGGGCTGGGGTGAGGTCCGCCAGGCGCCGCGCGAAGGCGTCTTCCTGATTGATGACCGCCGCCGCCGGGCCCTTTGGGCTATGCGCAGGCAGACGGCGGAACAGGAGCGCCTTGGCTTGGAAGTAATCCTCCAAATCCTTGTGGAAGTCGAGGTGGTCCTGGGTGAGGTTGGTGAACACCCCGAGGTCATAGCGCACCTGGTCCACGCGCTTTAAGGCCAAGGCGTGCGAGGAGACCTCCATCACCACCGCCCGCATCCCCGCCCGCACCATCTCGGCCAAGATGCGTTGGAGGTCCGGCGCCTCGGGCGTGGTGTGGACCACCGGATAGGAGGCGGCGCCGATCAAGGTCTGGATGGTGCCGGTCAATCCCGTCGCCACTCCGCCCGCCTCGAGCACGGCGCGGATGAGGTGGGTGGTGGTGGTCTTGCCGTTGGTCCCCGTCACCCCCACCGTGTAGAGCTTCGCCGAGGGCTGCCCATAAAAGCGGTCGGCCACCACTGCCATGGCCGCCCGCACCTCGGGCACCGCCACCATCGCCACCGTTTGCGGGTGGTCCACGGCCCGCTCCACCAGCAAGGCCCGCGCTCCTCTGGCCACGGCCTCCCCGCAGTAAAGGTGGCCGTCGGTGTGAAACCCCGGCACGGCGCAGAACAGATCGCCGGGCTCGACCACGCGGGAATCGTACTGGATCCCGGTGATCTCGGTCTCCGCCAACGCTTTCGGCCAGGTTGCCGCCCGAAGCCCCGCCACGAGCTCGCCCAGTCGCATCCTCGGCACCCCCCGCCAAAAGACTTCGCCACCGTGCCCCGATGGCCGCCCGCCCTGCCGCAACGCGGGCTCGCTAGGATTCTATCAAGGAATCGCGCCCCCGCAAACGCCGCCGGTCAGCGCCTTACCGAAGCCAGACCCCCACGGTAGACCCGGCCCGCACTGCCCGTCCCGCCGAAAGCGTCTGAGCCACGACCGTCCCTGCGGGGTTCCCCCGCGCCCGCACGTTGATCCCGAGGTCGAAGGCGAGGTGGCGGGCCTGGGAGGCCGAAAGTCCCCGGAAGTCGGGCACCGTCACCCACTCGAGGTAGATCCGAGGCTTCGGCCCAAGTTCGAGCGCGATGGTCTCCCCCGCCGGCCGCCAGGCACCGTACTCCACCGACTGGCTCACCACCCACTCGCCGCGGCCGGAAAACCGCACCCCAAAGCCCGCCACCTGGGCCTGGCGCTCGGCCTCGGCCGGGGCGAGGTCGACCAGGTTCGGCACCATCGCCGCCTCCCCGGGTTTGGGGCGCGGGGTGGGTTCCGTGGGCGGCACCTTCCAGTAGGCCAAAAGGTCGCGCAGCACCCGGGCGAAGACCGGGGCCGCCACCTGCCCGCCGTAGAAGGCGCCTTTCGGCTCGTCGACGCTCACCAACATCGCCACTCGGGGGTTCGGTACCGGCGCGAAGCCCACGAAGGAGGCGATGTATACCCCTTTCTGCACCCGGCCCCCCACCACCTTCTGGGCGGTGCCGGTTTTTCCCGCCACCTGGTATCCCGGCACCTGCGCCTGTTTTCCGGTCCCCCGCGCCACCACCCCCGCCATCATCGACTGCACCAGCTGCGCCACCTCCGGCCGCACCACCCGCCGGACCAGCCGGCGACCGATGTCTTCCACCACCTGGCCTTCGGGGGTGAGGATGCGGCGGGCCACGTGCGGCACCAAAAGCTCGCCCCCGTTGGCGATGGCGCTGATGGCCGAAAGCAGCGCCAGCGGAGTGACGGTCAAGGTCTGACCGAAGGCCATCACGGCGAGGTCTAACAGGGTCGCCCGGCGGGGGCTTGGGAAAATGCCGCGGGCGGCGCCGGGCAGATCCACCTTCGGCACCGCCGTAAGCCCAAAGCGGGCGAGGTACTCGTAGAAGCGGTCGATGCCCAAGGCGAGCCCCAGATCCATAAACCCCACGTTGCACGAGTTCTCCACCACGTTGCGCAGAGTCTCCGGGCCGTGGCCCCCCGGACGCCAGCAGTTGACGCGGCGCTTTAACACCACCTTGAACCCGGGGCAAAAGAAGCCCGCCCCCGGGTGAGTGGCCCCCGACTCGAGCGCCGCCGCCAGCGTCACCGGCTTGAAGATAGAGCCCGGGGGGATGGCGTCGGACACCGCCCAAAGCCGCCCGTTTTGCGGGGGGAAGTCGCGGAAGTGATTGGGGTCCAAGGAGGGGCGTTGGGCCAGCGCCAAGATGCCGCCGGTGTCAGGCTCCATGGCCACGATGCTGACCGACCGCGCCCCGGTGTTGAGCATGGCCTCCTCCGCCGCCCGCTCTGCCATCCACTGGATGTTCTCATCCAGGGAAAGCTCCAGCGTGTTTCCCTGCACCGAGGGCACCACCCGCTGGGTGGCCGGCACGGCGCGGCTTCCGGTGACGTCGTAGACCTCCTCGAGCTGGCCCGGCTTACCGGTGAGCGCCCGGTTGTAGGCGAGCTCCACTCCCGCCAGTCCCTGGTTGTCGATGCCGGTGTAGCCCAAGACCGGCCCCGCCAACATCCCCTGAGGGTAGTAGCGCCCCATCTCAGTCAGGAGGTAGACCCCAGGCAGGCTGGGCAAGACCGCCCGCAAGGCCTCCACCTCGTTTGGCGTAAGTCGCCGCTTGATCCAGGCAAAGCCCTGGCGGCGCGAAAGGCGCCGCAGCACCGTGGCCGGATCGAGGTGCAGCATCGCCGAAAGCCGCTGGGCGGTGGCCTCGCGCTCGCGCCCGGTCGCGAGCGGCACCGCGTACAGCGAGTAGACGTGGTGGCTGCCGGCCAAAAGCCGGCCGTTGCGGTCGACGATGTTGCCGCGGTAAGGCGCCAGCGGCACCCCCCGGTAGTGGATGTCGTCGGCCAGGCGCTTCAACCGCGGGCCCTCGCCGGCCTGGATCGAGACCAGGCGTCCGATCAAGAACATATCCATCATCCCCACCGCCACCAGCACCAAAAAGGTGCGGCGCTTCGTCATCAGAGGTGGGCGGTCCGACATGGGCGGAAGCCTCCCTTATCCCCCGCGTTTCGGGGACGGGCTTTTCTTCCCCCATTGCTATGACAAGACCCCCGGACCTAAGAACCGGCCTACGGCTTCGGCGGTGGGCCCGGCAGGGATCCGTTGTCGCCGGTGGCGTAGGGCGCGATCTTCCAGTAGTGAAAGAGGTCTTGGGCGATGTGTTGCCAGACCGGCGCCGCCACCTGGTCCCCGTAGAAAAGTTTTCCCACCGGCCGGTTGATCATCACCAGCATCACAAAGCGCGGGTGCGGATACGGCCCAAAACCCAGGTACGAGGAGACGAACTGCGAGTTGGAGGTGCGCCCGTTGACCACCTTCTGCGCCGTGCCCGTCTTGCCCCCGATGATGTAGCCGGGCACCTGGGCCGGGATGCCGGTCCCGTAGGTGGCCTCGTCCACCATCATCTGCTGAATCTCCTGGGCCACGGTCGTGCTGATGGGCCGCCCCTCCACCACCAGCGGCGTGCGCCGCAGCACCTGGCCGCTGGGAGAAAGGATGGCCTTGACGATGTGGGGCTGCATCATGGTGCCGTTGTTGACGATGGCCGAGATGGCTGCCACCACCTGCATGGGCGTGGCCGCAAACCCCTGCCCAAACCCCATGGTGGCGAGATCCACCGCATTGACTTGGTTTTCCGGCAGCCACACCCCGTTGGAGTCCCCCGGGAGCCCCACTCCCGAGGGGTGAAAGAAGCCAAAGGCCTTGACGAAGCGGTAAAAGTCTTGCACGCCGAGCTTCAGGGCCAGATCCAAAAACACCTGGTCAGAAGAGACCTCGACGGCTTGGGTGAGCGTGATCCACCCCCACCCCTTTGGATTCCAGTCGTTGATCCGCACCCCGTCAACGATTTGATACCCCTTCGTATAAAAGAGGGTGTTCGGGGTCACGAGCCCGAGCGTCAAGGCCGCCGCCGCCGTGACCGGTTTGAAGATGGAACCTGGCGGCACCGGATCCTGGACGGCGAAGTCATCCTCCTCCTGGGGCGTGGCCGCGACGTAGTTGTTGGGATTGAAGTTGGGCCAGTTGGCCAGGGCCACGATGGCCCCCGTGGCGGGGTCTTCGATGATGACGGTGCCGTTCAACGCATGCACTCGCTCGACCCCCCACTTGAGCCACTTCTGGGCGTCGGCCTCAATCGCCCCGTCGATGGTAAGCTCTACCGAATCCCCCGGCACCGGCGCCTGATACGCCTTCTCCCAAGCCGGCAAGGGATTGCCGGCGGCGTCGGTCACCACCGTCTCGTACCCGGCCTTGCCGGCCAACACCGAGTTCATGGCGTACTCGATGCCGCCAAGCCCCTGGCCGTTGGCCCCCACCATGCCCAGCACCTGCGAGGCCAGGGTGCCACCAGGGTAGCTTCGGCCGGTGGTGGGCACGATCTCGATCCCGGGGAGGTTCAAGGCGGCGATGCGCTGCCCGAGAGCCGGAGAGACCCCGCGGTCCAAAAGGCCGTACCAGCTCTTAGGCTGGTCCAACACCCCGTAGATCTGGCGTTCGGTAAACGGCAAAAGCTTCGCCAAGGTAGCGGCCTCTCGGCGGGGATGGGTCACCTCCCGCGGCACGGCCACCACCTGGTCTAAGGGCACGTCCATGGCCAGCACCTTGCCGCCAGCGTCCAAGATCTCACCTCGCGGCGCCGGCAGGGGGATGCGGTGGTCGTGAAGACTCTGGGCGTACTGGCGCAAGGAGGCGGCTTCGACCACCTGGATGAGGACCAGGCGAGCGATGAGAAAGAGCGCCGCCGCCACCATCCAGGCCAAGAGGAAGAGCGCCCGCCGGCGGTGGACCGTGCGGGGGTGGACCGTCATCGGCCGATCAGGGCGCGCCGCAGGCCCGCCACCAGAGTGTCGAGGCGCTGAAGCCAATCCGCGGAGGACACCGTGGAGGTCTGGCCAGTGACCTTAGGCAAGGCCGGTGGCGCTTCGGCCAAGGTGACATGGAGCTTTTGGGCATCGGCCACCACCGTCGTCGGCGCCGCCATCGCCGCCGCGCGCTGCTGCAACTGCTCCTCCTGCCGCACCAGCGCCGTGTAGTGACTTTGCAGCGCGTCCACCCGGTAGCTCATTACTACCACCTGCACCGCCAACAAGGTCGCCACCATCCCGGCGGCCCACAGACCGATCACGGTGTAGACCGAACGCGCGAAGGGCGACCAGCGCCTCACCTTTTTGACCGGGCGGGGCAGCACCGGTTTTAACTTCCGCTCCCAATCTCGCGCAAGCGCCCCTTCCGCCCACCAGTTCGGCCGGTCGATCATCCCCACTGTCACTCCTTCGCTAATTGTGCCGCCAAACCTAAAATTGTGCAGAATCTTGTCGCCTCCGAGCGTAGACGATGTCTCGGGCCCAGGGCAACCTTAACCGGATTTTTGAAAGGCGCGCAGTTTCGCTGACCGGGCCCGCGGGTTTTGGGCCACCTCTTCGGGTCCCGGGAGCACGGGGCGGCGGGTCAACACGCTCCCTTGTCCCTCCTGTTGCCACGCCAAAAAGGTCTGCTTAACGATGCGGTCCTCCAAGGAGTGAAAGGCGATGGCCACGATGCGCCCTCCCGGTAAAAGATGCGCAAGTGCCCCCGAAAGCCCCTCGCGCAGGGCTCCGAGCTCATCGTTGACCCAGATGCGGAGCGCCTGAAAGGTCCGGCGCGCCGGGTGTCCGCCCTCGCGGCGGGCGCGGGCGGGAATGGCGGCCTTGATCACCTCGACGAGCTGCCCGGTGGTGCGGATGGGCTCGCGGGCGCGGGCTTTGACCACGAACTCGGCGATCCGCCCGGCCCAACGCTCCTCGCCCCACGTTCGCAAGGCCTCGGCGATCTCCTCTTTCGAGCGCATGTTGACGAGACGAAAGGCGGTGACGGGCGAGTTCGGGTTCATGCGCATGTCCAGGGGCGCATCCCACTGATAGCTAAACCCCCGCTCCGGGCGGTCGAGCTGGGCCGAGGACACGCCGAGGTCAAACAGCACGCCGTGCACCTTCTCGCTACCGAGCCACCGGTCGAGCTCGCGGAAGTTCCCCTCCACCCAGCAGATGCGGTCGGAAAAGGCGGCTAGGCGCTCGCGGGCCGCCGCCAAGGCCGCCGGGTCCTGGTCGATGGCGTAAAGCCGCGCCGAAGGAAAGCGCTGCAGAAGGCGCAGGCTGTGGCCGCCGCCTCCTACCGTGGCGTCGACGTACACGCCGTCTTCGGCCCACCCCCAGTACGCAACGGCCGCCTCGGGGAGCACGCTTTCGTGCGTATAGGCCACCCGGCTCACCTCTGCCTTCATAGCCCAAGCTCCGCCATCTTCTCGGCCATGGTCTCGTACCCCGCTTGCGTCTCCGCTTGGTATCGTGCCCAACGCTCCGCCGACCATAGCTCGGCCCGCGTGGTCAGGCCGATTAGCACCACGTCCTTCTCCATACCCGCGTACTCCCGAAGCCGCGGCGGCACCGTCATCCGGAATTGGCGGTCAATCTCCACCTCCTGGGCACCGGCCATAAACAGGCGCACAAAGGCGCGGGCGCTGGGATCGGTCATGGGAAGCCGCCCCAACTTTTCCACCATCGTCGCCCACTCCGCCATGGGATACAGCCACAGGCACCCGTCCAGCCCCTTCGTCACCACCAACCGGTTCTCGGGAAAGGCATCGCGGAATCGGGCAGGGAGGACGATCCGGCCCTTGTCGTCCAAGGCGTGGGCGTACTCGCCCATCATCATCCGGATCGCCTCCCCTTTCCTCCACTTCCCTCCACTGTCCTCCACAGATATTCGCGCTCCACCCATTCAATCCTGCCGGGGGACCAAAAGATTTTCTCCCCACCAACACCGAGAAACCCCGACCCTTCACAGGAAGACCCTGGAAGTTGCCGGGGCCAATTGACACCCCCTGTCGAGGGCGCCTATAATGACCGCGTGTGGGGACGTAGCTCAGTTGGGAGAGCGCCAGAATCGCACTCTGGAGGTCAGGGGTTCGATTCCCCTCGTCTCCACCAGATTATTTCCCGCTTTTCCTTCCCTCCCTACCTTCTGCGTACAAAGACCACCGCCACGCCAGGATAGCGGTATTTTTCCCATTTCGGTCCCAATGCGCGTTGCAGCCAGGAGACATTGGCCTCGGGATGGGCTATTTCCGGCAGCAGGATGATCACGGCATGAACGTTATGGGCATGCAGAAACGCCGGAAAATCGTCCTTCGCTTTCTTGCGAAGACTTTCTTCTGGATTTGGATTAAACTGCATTCCCCAAAGGTAGCCAAGAACTGCAGAATGATTTACCTGGGCGATGGTAGACTGCGGAATGCGACTGACGTACCCTTCTACTGCCGGCCGTCCCACCACCGCGGCCACATACATCCATGCCACAGAGCCGGAACCGATTTGTGTCGACGGTACGACGGCGGGAACATAAAGGTCGGTGCCCCCTGCGGCACGCACCAGCTGCTGATACGGCACCGGCGGCATCGGGGTGTCTGGAAATGGAACCGGAGCGGAGCCAATCGCGATAATTGCCACCGCCGCCATCCCTAAATCCAGCGACCAACGGTCCGCCCGAGACGGACGAACCAGTTGCAGAAAGGTTATGGCTAAGGCCGTTGCAAACACCGCAACTGCCACCGCCAAGGAATGCCGAAAGGGATGCAAACCGACGAGGGCCCCAGCCAAAGCCGATACCGAGACCCACATCAATCCGATTCGGCCTAGAACCGGCTTCGAACGCATAACATCGACAGTCACCCCAATCAAAACGGAGGTGAAAAGGGCGGTCATCACTGCGAAACGCTCCGGCAACGTATCCTTCCAGAATGGCAACATTTCGAGAAGCGCCTCAGGAAGCGGCACCGGAAGTCGGACACCATCCACATGTAACAAGGGGCCCATGGACAAAACGCCAAACACGGCAGCTCCGATTCCCCAGAGCTTTACAAATTGACGTGTCGCGGTGTCGAGCCTTCGCCATTCCACAATTAAGACGCCCATCGCCACCCACACGATGTAGCCCGGGAACCCTGAACCGTCGGCCAAATCCGGCGCCAAATGCCAGACGGGCGCCAACTGTCTAAAGAAGCCCCAAGGATCCGGGGTTAAAAACGACAAAAGATCGACGACCCAGGGCGTGCCCAAGGATTGATGGGCCGTCCCGACTGGATGCAGGGGGCCAAAAAGCAGCCAATAGAGTAAGGGACTCACCAGGACGACAAATACCATCGCACTTAACGCCCACCGTTTCCATGCCCTAAACACCTCACGCCAACTAATTGCTGGGTACCGAAGTAGGGCCGTGATAGCTGCGGTAAGACCACACGCAAAAAGGGCATAGAGCCCATAATCTTCTACACTATACGTAGTAAAAGCCAGTGCCAAACCAAGCCAGGCATAACGCATCCAGGAACTCCGGGGGTTTTTCAACACCCTCAGGAAAAGACCGAGGGTGAACGCCAGACCCGCTGCCCCTAGTAAATCAAGATGACCCAGCATCTGACCCATGAGGTAGGGGGTAGTCATGAAAGCCAGGCCAGATATAAAAGCGCCGAGAACCGAAACGTTTAACGAACGGGACAACCAAAACACGGATAGTCCATCAACACCCAAGGATACCAGCACCGCAATATTGTACGACCCCAGCAACCCCATCAGCGGAGAGAGCATTCCTGCGACGATAGACGCCGGTAGCGCCAGTGTCATCCATGCCAAGTTGGCCCCCACCGGATAAAAGAGGCTCCGCGTCCAATACAGCGGATGCTGCCCAAAGAGCCACCCTCGCACCCAAAAAATGTTCCAGATGTTCTGAGGCGAGTCCCCTCCATCGCCAATAACCCAATGAAATAGATTTTTAACCCCGGGGTAGCTCACCAATGCCGCGACAAGTGAGTAACTCAAAAAGGCTAAGACACCAAAGGTAAAGGTAGAAGAAGGCCCTCGCTTTTCATGGGAATCCACTTTACATATTCACCCTTTTAGTTCGTTAATAGCTGTGCAATGACGCTAACAGTTGACGGCAACAAGACACGACAGGCTGGTATCTACGATTCTCTTTTCACACAACGTCCTAGCCTTATTCATTACATTACTAGTGCTTCCATGATACTCTATCCTGCCCGTAAGACGTTAGGTTCGCAAACTATAACCAGCCGTACACAAAAATCCCTCTCAGAAAGGAGAAGAGTTCTTCTGTGGTGAATGAAGTCCGGCAAAGTCGAGGGGCAGGAGAAAAACGAGCAATGAGTGACGTAATCTTGACCGTTATAATACCCGCGCACTAAACGAGGAGAGCTACATTGAGGGCTCTAGGTCAATAACTGTGGGATCGCGGTCGGTGGCAGGAAGCCCAGGAACATCTTGCGCCGATACCGGTCCCGATTGCGAAATCCATC
>JAIMBD010000013.1 GCA_023511625.1 Bacillota bacterium
CGCGCGGTGCAGGAAGGGTGGGACCCCGGGTATTTTCGCCGCCGGGCGGCCACGATTGGGCCGCAGACCCAGCAGCTCATCGACGCGATTTTGGAGCGCGCGGCGGTGCCGCAGCAAGTCTTTCGGCGGTGCCAAGGGATTCTGCACCTCGCCCAACGGTACACGCCAGCCATGCTCGAGCAGGCGGCCCAGCGGGCGCTCAGGCAGAGGCCTTCCCCGATGGGGCCGTGCAGGCGTTCTGTGCCGCGCTCGCGGCGGCGCCCGCAGCCGCCCCCGGGCGGCCGCCGCACTCCAACGTGCGGGGGGCGGAGTACTTTGGCGGCGTCACCGCCCCACCCGAATCCTAAAGGCCCGCCGGCTTGCCCGCCGGGGGACACCCCCGGCCGGGCGCGCCGGCCTTCCATCCGTGAGGAGGTGTCTGATCTGCGATGGAAGAAACCCTCAGTCGCTGACGCCAGATGGGCCCAACGGCCATGGCCGACGAAGTCGTCCGGCAACAGCAAGACCCCACCACCGTCCCCGTAGCCTTTGAAGAACGCTTCGGCTGGGTGGTCGAAGCGGAGTGGATCGCCCGGGCCAATCGCCCATGGGCGCGCCGGCTGCGGGACGCCCACTTGCGCGTCTCCGCCACCCCCGAAGCCATCGACTACGGGGCCCCCCGCCAGTGGAACGCGACCCTCGTGCGCCAGCTGGCCCAAGGCCTATGGGTCGCGCACCATCAAACGGTGTTGATCACCGGCCCCACCGGCGTCGGCAAACCCTGCGTGCTCTGCGCGCTGGGCCATGCCGCCTGCCGCCGGAATTTCCGGGTCCGCTACTACCGCATGCCCCGCCTCTTAGCCGATAGCCTCACGGCCAAACAGCGCGGCACCTGGTTCGCCTGGATCCGGGCCTTGCAGCGGCTGGACCTCCTGTTACTCGACGACTGGGGCTTATACCCGATTACTCTGGACGAAAGCCGCGATTTGCTGGAGCTCATCGATAGCCGGTATGAGCAGCGCGCGACCGCCATCGCCAGCCAACTGCCGGTCGAGCAATGGTATCCATGGGTTCCGGATGCCACGGTGGCGGATGCGGTCCTCGACCGCTTGGTGCATCACGCGCACCGGCTGACCATCCACGGGGAATCGTTGCGCAAGGTGTTGCCGACCTCCTCCATCCAGGCTACAACAGAACCAGAAGCCACCGACGCTTGACCCGAGGTGGTGGACCCTTTTTCGGAAGGAGTGGCGGAAGTCAAATCGGAATGCGTGGTGGAAGTTCAATCGGAAACCGTGGTGGAAGTCAAATCGGAATGCATGGTGGAAGTCATCGGAATACGCAGCCAGATCACAGACCTCGTAGTGGGTGGGATTGAGCGGGTGCAAGGCTGCCCGCAGGGCGGTGCTTTTGCCGACGCCGCTTTCGCCGGTGAGCGCCAAGACGCCGGGGTCCTCGACGACGGCAGCAATCCGGGCCCGGCACTCGACCAATGGGGCGGCGGGAAACCAGTGCTCGACGGCGATCTGACGGGCGAAAGGGGCGCGGTGGGCACCAAAATATTGCCACCAGGGCATGGTCATGGGGTCTCCTCCTCCTGTATCTCGGGGGCAAAGCGCAAGCCGGGTTGGCGGGCCGCCTGCTGGGCGGCGACCAGCTCTAGATAACTCAAGCCGGGGGTCGGGATCCCCGCTGCCGGCGGGGCCGGGGGCACGGGCGGCGTGGTCCCGCCTGCCACAAGATGGGCCTCGCCGTAGTACTGGCCGGCATACCAAACCGCCGGCCGCTCCGGTAGGTGGGGGTCGTAGCGGAGCTGGACCGTGACCTGCACAAGCCCCTCGGGGACCAACCAGGTTCGGCCTTGCCACTGGATTTGGCCAAACTTGTCCACCCGCCGGGTAACCTGCTGCTGGAATGCCAACCGCAGCTGCTCCCAGGGCACCGGGCGATGCACGCCGCCGGTTCCCCACCGGGCCAGCGGCGTTTCCCCGGTGACGCGGTGGACCCGGCGATGGTAATGCTCCTCGCACCACGCCTGAAACCAGGTATTCAATTCCGCCAACGATTGGGCCGGGCGCACCGTCAGTTCGGGCACAAACGAGGTCTGCAGATGCCCCCAGAACCGCTCCTGTTTGCCCTTTCCTTGGGGCCGATACGGGCGGCTGTGGAGGAGGCGGATCTGCAAGCGGGCCAAAATCGTCTCCAGGCGCTCGGTGACGTAAATGGCTCCGTTATCGGCATAGAGGCGCTGGGGGGCGCCCCAGCGCTGCAGGGCCTCCCACAGCACCTGCTCGAGCAAGGCCCCATCGGCCTGCCAGGCAAAGCGTCCGGCTACAATCCGGCGGGAGTAGTCGTCCAGGAGCACCAGGCAATAGGTCTTCCGCTTGCGGTGAGGGTCATCGGCGGTGGGATCGGGCACATACGGTCCGTCCATCACGTCCGACTGCCAGAGCACCCCGGGGGCGGTGGCCTCCCAGCGGCGAAAGCGGCGGGGGGGCAGCGGGGGCAACTGCCGGCGGGTGATGCCCGCTTGGCGCCAATGGCGGTAGAGCGTGGCCCGCCGAAGGCCGGCAATGACCGCCGGATCGATGCCGGCCTCCGGCGCCCAGGCCTCCAGCAGTTTCCGCACCTGCTCGGCGCTGCGGGCGGGCACCGCCCGCTTGAGCGCGACCGCCTGCTCCCAGACCGCAGGGGGAATGGTGCGGCGTTGCCCGACATCGCTGCGGCGGCGGGGCCGCAAGGCCTCGAAGCCCCCTTGGCGGTAGGCCTGACACCACCGCCGCAGGCTGCGGGCTGAGGGCACCCGCGGGACCCCGTGCGGCGTGGTCGGGGGCTGTTGGCGCAACCATCGGAGCCAGGCCTGGCGGTCGGTGGGGGTGGCCGCCGGGTCCACCAGCCCACTAATGCACCGGTAGCGGTAGAGGGCCCACGCTTGGCGTTCGTCGTCGGTCATCGGGATGAGCCTCCTTTCCCCATCACCGTAGGAGGAGAAGGCCTTCCGAGCCAGCCCCAATCAGGGTGGCAGCGCCGCGCGCAGCCGGCGCCCCCAGTGGGTCCGCGCAGGGAACACGTCCGGCGGAAGGGCCAGGGGGGCGATGGTGCACCACACGGCCCAGGCGCTGATCTGGCGCGCGACCGCGGTCAGTGCCACCCGCTGGACGGTCCAGGCCCAGGCGACGCAGACCCAGGCCCAATCGGCGGAGCGGGCGGTCGTGGGGGGCCGCCACGTCTGGGGCCAGCTCGGCCACTCCCATCCCCAGGCCTGCCATTGCTGGGCAATACGCTGCCGGCAGATCGCCGCCCGCCCCAGCCACCGCCCCACATGCCGTCGCAGCCACTGCCGCGGCCACGCCCCCTGCCGCTCCACGGCGGCCCAGGCCTGGCCGTCGAGGGCAATGGCAACACACAAGGCGTCCAACACCCAGACGGCGGCCACTTCGTAGGGGAAGAGCCAGGGGGGAAAGCAGGTCTCCACCGTCCGACAGTCCGGACAGCGCACCCGGAGGAGCCGGAGCCGATCCAGCCGGCCCGGCGCCCACAACACCCAGCGGGGCCGCCAACTATGGCGCGAACGGCGCCTCCCACACCGCAGACACCGAAAGCCCTCCGCGGCGAGTGTGGTCAGAAAGGCGACGTAGAGTTGCTCCACGATGCAAAAACTGGCTATACTGTCCATGCGCGAGTGCGTGAAACCGGCTGAGTCCGCCAAGACTTAGGCAGCCGGTTTCTTCTATTTCCCCCCTGGGTGTGACCGCTCTATGCTCCTAGCGAAGCACAGCCACCGCCGCGCCGACAAACGTATAGGGGCAATTTGCCACCCCCTATCTACCCGAGACCGCCCTGGCCCCCTCGGCGACGCCTTCGGAGCCAGGGCGGTGTCTCTCGTGGTCCTCTCAGGACAAACAGTGTGAGACCCCGTCCTCTTTTCCCGGCCAAATAAAGTTAGATCCTACACCCCGACCAGGCCTTGGGCTTGCCGCCGCGCGTGCGCATTTCGCCGGGCTTGCAGGCGCTGGCGGTGCAGTGCGCGCTGGAGACCTCATACCATGGGGCGGCCCGGATTCTTCAGGCCGTCGTGCCGGGCGTCGATGCCATGACGGTGTGGAACACGGCGCAACGTGTGGGCACGGCGAAACGGCAGGCCCCAGGACACGCAGCGCCACGCCGTCTGGGACTGCGGGGAGGCGCCGACCGGCCTCCGCCGGCTGCGCCCATTGCCGGTGGAGGGGGATGGCGTCTGGGTGCGGAATCGCCAGGGGGGCGGTCACGAAGTCCAGCGGGCGGTGGCCTACGAGGGGAAGGCCCCCGTCGGCCAGGACCGCCGCGCCTTGGTGGGGCGGCAGGTCTATGCGGGGGTGGAGGCGCCGCGGCCGTTTGGGGAGACCGCGGTGGCGCGGTGGGGGGAGACCTGGGATTGGGGGGCGGTCGAGACCACGCACCTCGGGAGCGATGGCGCGGCGTGCAAGCAAGGGGCCCAGTACCTGCCCGGGGCCGTGCATCACCCCGCCCCCTATCCTCTGCGCCAGGCCCCCGGCACCGCGTGTAGGCAGGACCCCGACTGGCTGTGAGCGGTGGTCGCGGCGCTCACCATCCGGGACGGGGCTGCGGGGGACCGGGCGCCGACCGACGCCATGGGGCGCCCCCGGGGAGCCACGCGCCAGGCCCTGCGGGGCTTCTGGCGCTATGTGCAACCGCATGGGAAGGACATTACCCAGCCCGAGACGCCGTCGTTGGGGGCGATGGAGGGTGAGGTCTATCACCGGGGGGCCCACCGCACAAAGCGGCATGGGGCGCAGTGGAGTGAGGTGGGCAACGACCCCCTGGTCCGGCTGCTGGCGACCGCGGCGAACGGCACGCTCGGGGAAGCCTGCGCACGGGTTCGGCCAACGCCGGGGGCATGGGCTGGGAACCGGAACAGCGCGCCCCCCTTGGTACGCCGGGAGCCGGGGGCCAGGGACGGGGCGTGGCTTCAAGCCCCTCTGCGGGCAGTGCAGGGGCCCCATGCCGACCGTCCGTGGGTGCGCTGGGGACTCCGTGAACTGGCCGGATTAGCCGCCGGCTGATCCCAATCCGAGCAGTTTCCCTACGCAACCTTGACACGCACAGCAGCCCGGGGTCATCTTGTCACCCCTCGTGAAAGGGCGTATGCTGGCTACAAAGCGCGGTCGTGCACCGATTCGGCCCCCCGTCACGAGCCGAAAGGGGGCCCGCCTCCTGCTCGGCCAGAAAGGAGGGTGGCCATGTCTTCAGCGTCTGAGGGCCTGCTGCGCGACCAACTCGGACGGGCCCTTCGGGATCTCCGCATCTCCGTGACCGACCGTTGCAACTTTCGGTGCGTGTACTGCATGCCAAAGGCCGTGTTCGGCCAACACTTCCGGTTTTTGCCGCGCGAAGAGCTGTTGAGCTTCGAGGAGATTGAACGGGTGGCGCGCCTTTTCGCCGAACTTGGCGTGCGCAAGATTCGCCTGACCGGTGGCGAGCCCCTGATGCGGCGCGAACTCGAGCGGTTGGTCGCGAAGTTGGCCGCCATCCCGGGCATCGAAGACTTGGCCCTGACCACCAACGGCGCCCTGCTGACGCCAGATCGGGCCCGTGCCTTGCGGGAGGCCGGGCTTCGCCGGGTCACGGTGAGCCTCGACGCCCTCGACGACGAGACCTTCCAGCGCATGAACGACGTGGGGTTTCCGGTCTCGCGCGTGCTGGACGCCATCGAAGCGGCAGCCCGCGCAGGACTGCGGCCGGTCAAGATCAATATGGTGGTCAAGCGCGGCTGGAACGACCAGGCCATCCTACCCATGGCCCAGCATTTTCGCGGCAGCGGCCACGTGTTGCGGTTCATCGAATACATGGATGTCGGCACGGCCAACGGGTGGCGCCTCGACGAGGTGGTGCCGGCGGACGAGATCCTAGACCGCATCAACCGACACTGGCCCTTGGAACCCGTGCCCCCGGCCCATCCCGGCGAGGTCGCCACCCGCTACCGCTATCGGGATGGAGCCGGAGAGATCGGCATCATCGCCTCGGTCACGCACCCGTTCTGCCGCGGGTGCACGCGGGCGCGCCTGTCCCCCGAGGGGCAGCTCTTTACCTGTCTGTTCGCCGCCCGCGGGACGGACCTGCGCCAGCTGCTCCGAAGCGGAGCCGACGACGCCACCCTGATGGCCGCCATCCGCAACA
This sequence comes from Bacillota bacterium, assembly GCA_023511625.1. Taxonomy (GTDB): domain Bacteria; phylum Bacillota; class Sulfobacillia; order Sulfobacillales; family Sulfobacillaceae; genus JAIMAE01. Next base: position 6,157 of record JAIMBD010000013.1, read on the forward strand.
CGTGGCAAGGCCGTGCCGACCGCTACTCCGAGTTGCGGCGCCTTGACACCCCGTCCTTGGTCGGCACCCGGCCCAAGGTGGAGATGTTTCGGATCGGCGGCTAGCCGCCCCTTCTGCCTCCCCCGCCTGCACCGTGGGCCGCCATCGCCGCTTTGTCCCTCTGCGGTGCTCCCCGCTCTCACCACTGCCCGTTGCAAGTTGTTGACAAAAGCGGGGAAAGTATTATCATGCGATTGAAATTGCATTCGGGCGGACGACTGAATCCGGCCACGCCCGGCCGCGAGACGATCGCGCGGGGCCGGAACGGGGGACCCAGTGGAGGGGGCTTATCCCTGGAAGGCCAGGGAGGGGAGCACCACCCTAGCCCGGCAGCTAACCCCGTAAGGATGGTGCGCCGAAGCTCTGGGTGTGATTTTTTATTTGGCGAGCGGTCCGGGCGCGCCGGGATCAGGGGGATGCGATGCAGGATCTCGGGGTGATCGGCTTCCTGGCGGCGATGTTCGCAGGACTGTGGGCGCTCCTCCGAGGCGCGCGCAACCTGTAGGCAGTCCCGCCGCCAATCGGGGCGCAGGAAAGGAGGCCATCGCGTGTTGGACTGGGTGCTTTTGGGATTGTCCGGCGCCGTCATGGCGTACCTCTTCTACGTCATCCTGCATCCGGAGGAATTCTGACCGGGTCCGCACCGTCCGGTCGCGGTTCCCGCATCACTGGCTCAAGGAGATGACGTTTGTGTCGCTGGACGCCGCGGCGAGTTGGGTGGCGGTGCTTGCATTCTTCGCAGTCATCTTAAAACCGGTTGGTCGGTACATGGGCCGGGTATTCACCGGCCAGCGCACCCTCTTGGACCCCGTGTTCAGCCCCTTGGAACGGCGCTTATGGCGCTGGGCAGGGATCGACCCCCAAGCCTCCATGACAGCCGTCCAATACGGCACTGCCTTATTGGCGACAAACGCGCTGTGGGCCGTGTTTGCCTACCTCGCCCTGCGGGCCCAGAGTCACCTCCCCTTCAATCCCCAGCACTTCCCCGGGCTTACGCCGCCACTCGCCTTCAACACGGCCGTCAGCTTTGTCACCAACACCAACTGGCAGGCCTACGCCGGCGAGAACACCCTGAGTTATTTCTCCCAGTTCGGCGTCCTCGGCTTCCTGCAGTGGGTCAGCCCGGCCGTAGGCCTTGCCGCCTTGGCAGCCTTCCTGCGCGCGTTAGCCGGCCGCTCGCTCGGCAACTACTTCGTCGACCTCACGCGCGCCATCACCCGCCTGCTGTTGCCGGCAGCAGTGGTGTTGGCGGTGGTGCTGGCCGCCTTGGGCGTGCCGGAGACCTTGGCCGCATACGTCCACCTGCATCCCCTGAGCGGCGGCAGCACATGGTTGCCGCGGGGACCCATCGCCTCCTGGGAGGCCATCGAACACTTGGGAACCAACGGCGGCGGATTTACCGCCGCCAACAGCGCCAACCCCCTAGAAAATCCCTCCCCCCTCACCAACTTGTTGGAGATCGCCGCCATGGGCCTGTTTCCGGTGGCGTCCTTTTACGCCTTTGGCTACGTCACCGGACGCCCCCGGGCGGCGTGGACCCTCATCGCCGTGGCCGCCGCCTTCTATCTGGCCATGTTGGCCTTGGCGTACTTCCCAGAGGTGGCCGGAAACCCTGTGCTCAACCGGCTGGGATTGCACGGCACGGCCAATTGGGTGGGAAAGGAGCTGCGCTTCGGCATCGGCGGCAGCGCCCTCTTCCAAGCTTCGTCGCTGGCCTTCACCACCGGTTCGGTCAACGCCGCGCCGGACAGCATGGTGCCGCTGTCGACCTTAAGCCTCTTCCTCGGCCTCCTTCTCAATATGGTCTTTGGCGGCGATGGCGTGGGGCTGCTCAACTTTTTAATGTTCGTTATCCTCACCGTCTTCCTTTTGGGCTTGATGGTCGGTCGGACCCCGGAGTTCTTGGGCAAGAAGATCGAAACCCGGGAGGTGTCGCTCACGGCGTTGGCGTTTTTGGTCCACCCCCTTTTGATCCTGGGCGCCACTGCCCTGGCGGTCTCCCTGCCAGCGGTCCATGACACCCTCAACCGCGGCCCGCAGGGGTTGACGGAGATCTTATACGGCTTCGCGTCGACGGCCGCCAACAACGGATCGGCCATGGGCGGGCTGGAGGCGGGCGCGCCGTTTTACCTTTGGGCGACAGGAGTGGTGATGCTGATCGGGCGGTACGTGTCGATCCTGTTGCTCCTTTTGGTGGGGGAGTCGCTGCTGGCCAAAAAGGCGGTCCCGGAGTCGCCCGGCACGATGCACACCGACACGCCGCTCTTCGGGGGAGCGCTGTTCGGCGCCATCCTGGTGCTCAACGCGCTGACCTTCCTGCCGGTGATGGCCTTGGGCCCGGTGGCCGAAACCTACCTCTTGGGCGCTCATCGGTTGTTTTGACCGGTGGGTTAGGAGTTTTCAGGCGCGTCCGCCCGAACCGAGGCGGTGCGCCACCAAGCCAAAGGGGAGACAGCAATGGGTGATCGGGTTAGCATGCGCGGACCCAACTGGATAGAGTTGGTCGGGGAATCCTTCAAGAAACTGAATCCGCTGGCCATGGTGCGCAATCCCGTGATGTTCGTGGTCGAGATCGGGACGGCCGTGGTGGTCTGGTTGACCGTGCGCGCCCACCATGCCCAAAGCCGGCAATACGATCTGTGGGTCAGCGTCATCCTCTTCTTCACCATCCTCTTCGCCAACTTCGCCGAGGCCTACGCCGAGGCGCGCGGCCGCGCGCAAGCCGATTTCCTGCGCCGCACCAAATCCTCCACCCAGGCCAAACTGTTGCGTCCCGACGGTACCTACACCGTGGTGGAGAGCCATCAGTTGACGCGCGGGGCACGGGTGCTGGTGGAAATGGGCGACCTCATCCCCGGCGACGGCGTCGTGGTAGAAGGGGTGGGCTCAGTGGACGAATCAGCCATCACCGGCGAGTCGGCCCCCGTGGTCAAGGCCGTGGAGGACAGCGTCACGGGGGGCACCCGACTCTTGTCCGACCGGTTGGTGGTGGAGATCACCGTCAATCCCGGCGAGACCTTTCTCGACCGCATGATCGCCTTGGTGGAAGGCGCCCAACGCCAGAAGACGCCCAACGAGGTGGCGCTGTCGGCGCTGCTCGGAGTGCTGACCCTGATCTTCGTCCTGGTGGTGGTCACGCTGGTGCCCATCGCCCGCTACTTTGGTCCTCGCTCCACGGAACTCGCGACCATGGTAGCGCTCTTGGTGTGCCTCATCCCCACGACCATCGGCGCCCTGCTCTCGGCCATCGGCATCGCCGGCATGAACCGGGTGGCGCTGATCAATGTGGTGGCAAAGAGCGGGCGCGCCGTGGAGGCGGCCGGCGACATCGACACCATCATCCTCGACAAGACCGGCACCATCACCATCGGCAACCGCATGGCCACGGAATTCCTCCCCGTGTCGGGCGTCAGCGAGGCCGAATTGGCTGAGGCGGCCCTCATCGCGTCGTTGGCCGACACCACGCCGGAAGGTCGTTCGGTGGTGGAGTTGGCGCTGAAGGTTCTGCGGCGCGAGCGCCCTCCCGAGGTAGCAGGCGAGCCGGTGCCGTTCTCGGCCCACACGCGCTTAAGCGGCATCGACCTGAAGGATGGCCGCTCGCTGCGCAAGGGGGCCGTCAGCGCCATTCTCGCCATCGCCCCCGATCACCGCGAGGAGATGGAGCGCCTGGCGGAAGCCGTCGCCCGCGAAGGGGGCACGCCGTTGGGGGTGGAAGCGGACGGGCATACCCTCGGGGTGATCCGCCTCAAAGACATCGTCAAACCGGGGCTGCGCGAGCGGTTTGCCCAACTGCGGGCCATGGGCATCCGCACCGTGATGGCCACCGGCGACAACCGCATCACGGCCGAGGTCATCGCCCGCGAAGCCGGCGTCGACGACTTCATCGCCGAGGCCAAGCCAGAAGACAAGATCATCCTCATCCGACAAGAGCAGGCAGGGGGTAAGCTCGTCGCGATGACCGGCGACGGCACCAATGACGCCCCGGCCTTGGCGCAGGCCGACGTGGGGTTAGCCATGAACTCGGGCACCATGGCCGCCAAAGAAGCCGGCAACATGATCGACCTGGAGTCGAATCCCACCAAGCTCCTGGACGTGGTCATGGTGGGCAAGCAGCTCTTGATCACCCGAGGGGCCCTGACCACCTTTTCCATCGCCAACGACGTGGCCAAGTACTTTGCCATCATCCCCGCCATGTTCGCGACGGTGCCGACCCTGCGAGGGTTAAGGCATCTCAATGTCATGCATCTGTCCACCCCCCACGGTGCCGTCCTCTCCGCGTTGATCTTCAACGCCCTCATCATCCCTGCCCTCATCCCCTTTGCCATCCGGGGCGTGCAGTACCGGGCGGAACCAGCCGACCGCATGTTGGCCCGCAACATCCTCCACTGGGGCGTGTTGGGCGTCATCATCCCGTTCATCGGCATCTGGGCCATCGACCGGGCGCTGGGGTGGCTGGGGTTAGGATAACCGCGCCGGCAGGCGGTGGGACGACAAGAGGGAGGCGTGCACCCATGTGGCGTGCGGTCTTGGTGGTTTCGGCAGGCCTTTGGCTGTTGGTAGGTTGGGCCTATCCGCTGGCGATGGTCGGAATCAGTCAAGCGGCGTGGCCGAACCAAGCCAACGGCAGCATCTTGTACTATCGTGGGAAAGCGGTCGGCACCCCCTTGCTGGGCCAGGCCTTCAACGGAGAGCCGGGCTTCTTCTGGGGACGTCCCTCGGCCACGGTGAACGCCGCCGGCCAACCCGATCCGTATAACCCCCTCAATTCTGGCCCTTCCAATCTGGGACCCGACAGCCGCGCCCTCGTGGCCCACGTCGCGCGCCGCATCCACCAATATCTAGAAAGCACCCCGGGTCTGACCGTCTCTGAGATCCCAGCGAGCCTGGTGGAAAGCTCGGGCTCGGGCCTGGATCCGGACATCTCGCCGCAATCGGCTGCCATCCAGATCCCGAGGGTAAGTCGTGCCACGGGGCTCTCTCCGGCCGTCCTCCGCCAGCTTATCGCGCAGGCCACCGAGCGCCCCGTCTTCGGCCTCTTCGGGCGGCCCCGCGTCAACGTCCTCCTCCTCAACCTGGAACTGGTGGAGCGCCTCGGACACCGACCAAAGCTTGCTCGTGGTGGCTTGCCGGCGCGATAGCCCGCATGCCGTCACGGCCCGGGCCTAGGCAGGCCGAGATGGGCGAGCACCGCGTCGGCTGCGGCCTGCCCTTGGCGGATGCAGTCGGGAATGCCCACCCCGTCATACCCAGCACCTGCCAGGTACAGGCCGGGATGCCGGGTCAGCGCTGCACGCAGTTGGTCGAGCCGTTGCCGGTGGCCGACGGTATACTGGGGCAGAGCCCGTGGCAGGCGAAACACCCCCGTCCACACGGGGTCCCCGCGGAATCGCCCAAGCACCCGTTCCAGGTCGGCCCGCGCGATGGCCAAAAGCGCCGCGTCGTCCTCGCGCAAGATGTCGGTCCCGGCCCGCCCTAAAAAGACTCGCAGCACCGCGTGCGGAGGCGGTTCCGGATAGGCCCACTTGGCATGAACGAACGTGCAGGCCGTGATGCGAAGCCCCTCGTCCCGGGGCACGAGAAAGCCGGTGCGGTCCAAGGGGCGCGGCACGGCGTCGTGGGGCCAGATCATGCCTACCACGGCCAGATTGGTGTAGGGGATCTCCGCCAAAAGTCCGCTCCACGCCCCAAGCCCGTGCAGGATGGCAGCTGCGGCCCAGGCAGGGGCCGCCACGATCACCGCCTGGGCCACGGTCTCGCCGCCTTCGGAGCGGACCCGCCAGCCGGCCGGCGCGGGCTCAACCGCCACGACCGGACGCGACAGCACCACCGGGATCCCCGAAAGCCGGGCGGCCACAGCCCGCACCAGCCCCTCCAGTCCCCCCGCCAACGTCAGAAACGGACTTTGGGCGGCCGACGGGCGCGGCCGGGCGCGGCGCGCTGCCGCCGCGCCGGCGAGGAGACTGCCTGGCTTGCGGGCCCACTCCAAAAACTGGGGGAAGGTGGCAGCCGTACTCAGGGTGTTAAGGTCCCCGGCGTAGACTCCGGAGAGCAGGGGTTCGGCTAGGCGGGTTACCACCTCCCGTCCGAAACGCCGGCGCAAGAGCTCGCCTAAAGCCATGTCGTCGCCTACCGGCACGGGCGGGCGCACGAGGTCGCCGACCGCGCGAAGCTTGCCCCACAGGCTTAACAAGGGAGAGCGCCAGAGGGGGCCGAGGCGCGTGGGAATACCCGCCTCCAGCCCCTCCGGAATCGGGTGAAGGCGGCCGGCGTGGTAGAGATAGGAGCCGCGGTGCTGCGGGTGGATGGGGATGAGCTCGCCGCCCAACCCCACGGCCTCAGCCAGCCGTTCGGCTTCGGGCTTGCGCCGAAGGAGCGAATCGGGCCCTCCTTCCACCACCGCCCCAGCCACGGCGTAACTTCGGATAGCGCCCCCGAGCCGCTCGCTCGCCTCCCAGAGTTCGACCTCGAGCCGCCCGGCCCGGGCCAACGGCTCAAGCCGCCACGCGGCGGCGAGTCCCGTGATGCCGCCTCCCACCACCACCACCTTGGGCGGGGTCATAAGGCCTGGGCCTCCCGCTCCACCACCGCCGCCAGCACCTCGACAAAGTCCGGGTCGTCGTTCGGCGCTGCTGCCCGTACGAAGCCCAGCCGCAGCCGCTCCGCGGCCTCACGCGCCTGGATATCCAAATCGTAGAGGGTCTCGAGGTGGTCCGACACAAACCCCACCGGCACCACCGCCACGGTACCACCGGCACGTCCCCACGCCGGCAACCGTTCCAGGAGGTCGGGCCCCAACCACTCCCCCGGCGCCCGCGGGCGGCTCTGGAAGGCCACTTCGAAGGCTCCAAGTCGGCTCTGCCGGGCTACCGCCGCCGCCGTGGCTTCCACCGCCGCCCGGTACTCCGGAGACGGCGCCGGCAGGCTGTGGGCCGTGAAGACCCAGTGCACAGGGCCGGACCCCTGGGGGACTTGGACCGCCAAGCGCTTTACCTGCCGCGCCCACCAGGCGATGAGCCCGGGCTCAAGATGCCATGCCGCAATGCCCCGCAGCCGAAGAGAAGGGAAACGCTCGGCGGCTTGCCGCACCGCCTCGAGGTACGCGCCCACACTCAACGGGTGATAGTGGGGGGCAAGAGCCAGAGCCACCCCTTCGGTGACCCCGTCGCGGGCCATGTCTGCCACCACGTCGGCCAAAAACGGCGGGGCATGGCGAAACCCGAGGTAGACCCGCCAGCGGCCATCCTCGGCGGCTTGGTTCAGTCGAGCCTCCAACCCCCTGCGCTGCCGTTCGCTGATGGCGACCAAGGGAGATCCGCCAATGGCGCGATAACGGCTGGCCAGCTCTTCGAGCGCTTCCGGGGACGGCGGCCGACCGTGGCGGATATGGGTGTAATAGGCTGCCAGGTCCTCCAGGCGCCGCGGGCTTCCGTAGGCCATCAGCAGCACCGCCCGCTCAGCCATGCGCACCCCTGCCCCCTTCGCCGACCGGTCGGGCATGTACCCAATCCACCAACCGCCGCAAGATGGCGGGGTCGGTCTCGGGCAGCACCCCGTGACCGAGGTTGAAGATGTGTCCAGGCCGCCCGCCGTTGGCGGCCAAGATGGCGTCGGCCTTGGCCGCCACCACCGGCCACGGCGCCAGCACCGCAGCGGGATCCAGGTTACCCTGCACGGCCTGTTGGTCGCCGAGTTGGGCCCGCGCCGTCCCGAGCGGGATTCGCCAGTCGAGCCCGATCACGTCTACTCCTAAGGTGCGAATCCAGGGCAGGAGCGTAGCCGTGCCCACTCCGAAGTAGATGATAGGCGCGCCCAACGGGCGCACGGCCTGCACGAGCCGCCGCAAGTGCGGCAGCACCCGTTCGGCATAGTCCTCGGGGGCCAAAGCCCCCACCCACGAGTCGAAGATCTGCACCGCCGCCGCCCCTTCCCGGATCTGATAGGCCAAAAAGGCGGCCACGGCCTCGCTTAAGCGTTCCAACAGCAGCTGGAACCCTTCGGGATCGGTCCACATCCAGCGCTTGGTGGCGGCGTAGTCCCGAGAAGGACCGCCTTCGACCAGGTAACTGGCCAGGGTAAAGGGCCCCCCCGCAAACCCGATGAGCGGCACCGCCAGGCGCTCGCGGCAACGGTGAATGGCCTCCCCCACAAAGCGGAGGTGGCGCTCCGGCTCAAGGGGGCGGAGCCGCTCCACGTCGGCGGCCCGGCGGATGGGTGCCGACACCACCGGCCCGGTCCCCTCCCGAATGTCAAAGGCCACCCCCATCGGCTCGAGGGGCACCATGATGTCGGAAAACAAAATCGCCGCGTCCACCCCCAGGCTCTCCACTGCCCCACAGGTGACCTCGGCGCACAGTGCAGGATCGCGGGCCAATTCGAGCAAGCGGTATCGCGCGCGCAGGCGGCGGTACTCCGGTTGATATCGCCCGGCCTGGCGCATAAACCATACCGGGGTGACATCCGTCGGCTCTCCGCGGCACGCCCTGAGAAACCGATCGTTCATGCCGTTTCCCCCCCGTTGTCCCGCCCATTATAGCACAGGCCGACGGGCTTCCCTTTCGGCGGCGCGAAGATTGCGGTACATTGATGGGTGTCTGGCAACGGACCCCAGCCGTTGACGGCAATCGCGGCCGGCGACGACTGGGGCCAATGCGGTCGAGGAGGTGACGGCCATGCGCCGAGGCCTGGCGTGGATTGTGGCCGGGGCAGCCGCTTGCCTGTTGGCGGCATGCGGCAGCCAAAGCACCCCGGCCGCGCCGCCGGCGCCCCCTTCGCCCTCCGGGTCCCCGACCCCAGCCTCGCCGGTCTATCCGGCCCCGCGGCCCAATCCCAAGACGCCCTGGCCTCGCAGCGGTCCGCGCCCACCGTTGACGACGGCCGCCTTCGGCCCGCCCCAGCCGACCGAGACGCCGGTGACGACCTGCGTCTTTCTCCACCACGTCCCGCCGCTTGCCGTGGGGTGGACCGGCGTGAAGTTTCCGAGCGTGCCCGGCCCGAACACGCCGGCCGCACGCTGGGCCCTCTGGCGCTGGACCGGCACGCGCTGGCAGCTGGTAGAGGTGGCCACCACCGACAGTCCCAACTACCTCACCCAAGTCTTGTGCGCCCCGGCCCCCGACGGCAGCGTCGGCATCGCCAGCGAATGGTCGAGCGGCGGATCGGGCGGGGCCGGCGCCTTTCGCAACTGGACGGCACGCGCCCGAGGCCTGACTCCGGTCGGAGGGTGGCTCTCGGTGGTCGATCCGAGCCTGACCCAAATCGGTCCCGACCTTTTCCGCGAGGCAGGGGCCCGCGACGCCTACTCCTTTTTGTGGACCAAAGCCGCCGGTTGGCACCTCGTGGACCTCGGGCTTCGGGCCACCATCCCCGTCCAGGCCGTGCAGTTGGCCTGGACGCTGCGCGACGGTCGGCCGGTCCTGCTGACTCCCCCGCCGGCCTCGGTGGTGCCCGGCGGCCCCGTGGCCTTTGTTCCGGAAGGGGCCCTGGCCCGGCAGGCTTGGCAGATCGTTGGGCCCTTCCCCACCTACGCCGCGGCCGACCGCGTGGTCCGGCAAGGTCTCGGCACCGTCTCCATGAGTCAATTTGTCCCGGGGGCCGTGGTCATGCCCCCGCGCGGCACAAGCTACTGGGTGTTGGCGGTGTGGCCGCCGTACCGTGAGGCGCCAGAAGCGGCGGCCATCGTGCGGCTGGTGGCGGCGCCGTAACCGGTGCCGGCGTCCTGGTCACCCCGTCCGGCATCACGACAATCACAAGGAGGATGGCGCAGGATGATGGCGACGGACAGCACCATCGCCGGGTATTACCGCTACCCTACCGTGGCTGGCGAGACGGTGGTCTTTGTCAGCGAAGACGACCTCTGGGCAGTGCCGCGCGCAGGCGGCATCGCGCGCCGTTTGACGACGGGACTGGGTGCCGTCACGCGTCCGGTCCTCTCCCCTGACGGCCAGTGGGTGGCCTTCACCGGGAAGGAAGAAGGCGACACGGAAGTCTACCTGATGGCTGCCGTGGGAGGACCCGTCCAGCGGCTGACCTACCTCGGCGCCTCGGTGCAGGTGGTGGCCTTTCACCCCGATGGCCGGGTGGTGTTCGCCAGCAACCACGGCCGTCCGTTCCGCAACTGGTTTGAGCTGTACGCCGTGCCGCTCGAGGGTGGAGACCCCGAGCCGCTGGGCTTTGGCCTCGCCCATCACGTCGCGTTTGGGCCCCGCGGCGAGGTGGTGCTCGGGCGCAACACCCAGGACCCCGCGCGCTGGAAACGGTACCGCGGCGGCACGCGGGGCGTTTTGTGGATCGATGCCCAGGGCGACGGCCGGTTCGAGCGCTTTGCCCTCGACGGCAACCTGACCTGCCCGATGTGGGTGGGCGAGCGCATCTACTTTCTGAGCGACCACGAGGGCGTCGGCAACCTCTACTCCATCCGCCCCGACGGCCAAGACTTGATCCGCCACACCGACCATCTGACCTACTACGCGCGCAATGCCCAGAGCGACGGGAAGACCATCGTGTACCATGCCGGCGCCGACCTTTATCGCTACGACCCCGAAACCGGCCAGAGCGCGCTCATCCCCGTGCGCTTCCACAGCCAGCGCACCGAGCGCCAACGGCGCTTCGTCTCTGCTGCCCGCTACCTCACCGATTACGCGCCTTCACCCGAAGGCCATCTCCTGTTGGTGGAGACGCGCGGCAAACTCTTTACCCTCGGGCCCTTCGAAGGGCCAGCAGAACAGTGGGGCATCCCCCAAGGGGTGCGCTACCGCTTAAGCCAATGGGTCCACCGAGACGGGGGCGACGCCCTGGTGGCCGTCAGCGACGAAGGCGGCGAGGAGGGCGTGGAGCTCATGCTCTTCGGCCCGGTGGCAGAACGCCGGCGGCTGGCCGAGGGCATAGGGCGCGTGACGGAACTGGTCGCCTCGCCCGACGGGCGCTGGGCCGCGTTCGCCAACCACCGGTTTGAGCTCGGCCTCATCGACCTCGAGCACGGCGGGTGGCGCCGCCTGGACCACACCCCCTACGGCCCCATCACCGGCCTCGCCTGGTCTCCCGACAGCCGGTGGGTGGCGTACAGCCGCCCAGAGACCGCCAAGACGGCCGCCATCTACCTGGTCGCCCCTGCCGAAGGCGCGGTGCGGGCGGCCACGCGTCCGGTCTTGCGCGACGTGGCCCCCGTCTTCGACCCCGAGGGCCGATATCTTTATTTCTTAGGCTATCGGCAGTTCAATCCGGTCTACGACAACCTCCGTTTCGACCTCGGCTTTCCGTACGGTGTGCGCCCCTACGCCATTCCGTTGCGCGCCGATCTCCGCTCGCCCTTTGACCCCTTGCCCCGGCCAGAGACCAAGGAAGAAGGCGGCGCGAAAGAGGGCGAGACCCCTGCGCCGACAGTGGAGATCGATTGGGAGGGCATCGCCGACCGGGTAGTGGCCTTCCCGGTGGCCGAAGGGCGCTACCTGCAGATCGAGGCCCTGCCGGGGCGCGTATTCTACACCGTCGAACCGGCCGTGGGCAGCCTCGGGCACTCCTTTTTCCCCGGCGCCCCCCAAGCCCGCTCCAGCCTCAAGCAGTTTGACCTCAAGACCCTCAAAGAGGAGACGTTGGCCAATGAGGTCACGAGCTTTCGCTTGGCGCCGAACGGCTCGGCCTTGGTCATCCGCTCCCGCGACCGGTTGCGGGTGGTCAAGCCGGGCGAGAAGGTGGACGACAAACGCCTGGCACCGGGACGCGAATCCGGTATCGTGGACCTCGAGCGGATTTCGGTCGAGGTCGACCCCGAAGCCGAGTGGGCGCAGATGCAGCGGGAGGCGTGGCGGCTGATGCGCGACAACTTCTGGAACGCCGAGATGTCGGCGGTGGACTGGGAAGGGGTGTTCTGGCGCTACGCCGCGCTTTTGCCCCGCGTGGGGTGCCGCAGCGAGTTCTCGGACCTCCTGTGGGAAATGCAGGGCGAGCTCGGCACCTCGCACGCCTACGAGATGGGCGGCGAGTACCGCCGCGAACCCGACCACCGGGTGGGACTACTCGGCTGTGTGGGACACTGGTCGGATGCCGACCAGGGGTGGCGGATCGACCACGTGTGGCGCGGCGACAGCTGGCAAGAAGGCGCTGACGCACCGGTGGCAGCGCCCGGGGTAAACCTTGGGCCCGGCGACGTCATCGTGGCCATCGACGGCCAGCCTTTGCAACGCCGACTGCCGCCCGGACGACTCCTCGTCAACAAGGCCAACCGCCACGTGCGCCTGGCGGTGCGCCGGGCCGGCCAAGCGCCTGGCGCGGCGCCCGAATCGGTGGTGGTGCGCACGCTGGAGTCCGAGGCCAACCTCTGCTACCGCGACTGGGTGCGGCGCAATCGCGAGCGGGTTCACGCCGCCACCGGTGGCCGTATCGGCTACGTGCACGTGCCTGACATGGGACCGCGCGGGTTCGCCGAGTTCTACCGCGCCTATCTGGCCGAGTCGACCCGAGAGGGGCTCATCGTCGACGTGCGCTTCAACGGCGGCGGCCACGTCTCTCAATTGCTGTTGGAGACCTTGGCGCGGCGGCCCATCGGGTACGACATCCCGCGCCACGGCGTGCCGGAACCCTATCCGGGGGACAGCGTGCGCGGCCCGCTGATCGTGCTGACCAATGAACACGCCGGCTCCGACGGCGACATCTTCACCCACGCCGTCCGCCGGCTCGGGCTCGGCCCGGTGCTTGGGGTGCGCACGTGGGGGGGAGTGATCGGCATCTGGGCCCGTCACCCGCTGGTGGACGGCACCGTCACCACCCAGCCGGAGTTTTCGTTCTGGTTTGAAGACGTGGGGTATGGGATCGAAAACTACGGGGCGTCACCCGACATCGAGGTGGAAAACCGCCCCCAGGACTACCGGGCAGGGGTCGACGCCCAGCTGGAACGGGCCATCGGCGAGGCCCTCGAACGCCTGCGCCAAAACCCTCCCGTCCTGCCGGAATTTGGTCCTCCGCCGAGCCGAGCCCTGCCCACGGCGCTGCCGCCGCGCCGGGCCTAAAGCCCGGCCGCGCCGGCGCGCATGGCCGGCGGTAAAAGTTCGGCCAGCAACGGCGGCAAGGCAAAACTGGCGCGGTGCACGGTGGCGTTGTACCACCGCGTGGGCCAATCCACGGTGCGCCGCGGGACCGCCGGGTCCGGGCCTTTGCTGGCCGCAATGAAGGTGAAAAGCCCGCCGGGGTAGGTGGGCACGATGCACCAGTACACCTTGGCCAGGGGGAAGACCGCCAAGCTGTCCTCTGCCACGTCGCGCACCGTTTCGGGGTTGTAAAACGGGGTCCCCGTCTGCTGGACAAAGATGCCCCCCTCTGCCAAGGCGCGCGCGACGGCACGGCGGAACGGCGGCGCGTAGAGTAGCCGCCCGGGCCCCTCGCCCTCGGGGTCGGTGGAATCGACTAAAATCACGTCGTATCGGTCCTGTGGGTCGAGCTGCTCGACAAACTGAGCCCCATCCCGAAACAGCACCTCGAGGCGGGGATCGGCAAACGAGACGGCGTGGCCTGGGAGATACCGTTTGGAGACCTCCACCACTTCGGGGTCGATCTCGACCAGCGTCACCCGCTGCACCCAGGGACAGCGCAACACCTCGCGGGCCAGACCCCCATCTCCCCCGCCGATGATCAGCACGCGTTCGGGAGCAGGATGGGCGCTCAACGGGACCAACGCCATCATCTCGTGATAGATGAACTCGTCGCCGGCGGTAGTCTGGAGGATCCCGTCCAAGACCAGCGTGGGGCCGAAGGCCTCGGTCTCCAACACGGCGATGTCCTGAAACCGGGAGCGACCGGTGTACAGCACACGCCGCACCTTCCACTCCAGGCGATGACCAGACGAGGCCGTCTCGCTAAACCACAACGCCACCGCTACCAACCCTCCTCTGCGGACCAGGCCGAGCCTTCCCACCGGCATGCCCGTCCCGACCGATCGCGGAGGGCGGTCGGGTCTCCGGCGCGTGCCGGGTTCCGGCCTCGCCCAATCCTTGCCTGCGCAGGCCCAAAAATGCCCCGCGCGTTTTAGAACGAATGGGTCTGGTAGTATTCGGCGTTGATGCGCGCGTAATCCTTAAATTCCTCGGGCAGCTCGCTCTCCTCGAAGATGGCCTCCACCGGGCACTCGGGAACACAGGCGCCACAGTCGATGCAGGTGTTGGGGTCGATGTAGAGCTGGGGGGCCTCATCGAACAAGGGGCCATCGACGTTCTCCACCGGGTGGATGCAGTCGACCGGGCAGACCTGCACGCAGCTCTGATCCTTGACATCGATGCAGCGCGCCGTGATCACGTGGGGCATGAATGTCCCTCCCTTGGGTAATTTACTGGTCAATTATAGCAGACCTGGCCAGGCTCCAACACGGCGCCGCTCGGCACCTAGGCCAGAGGAGTGGGGCATAGCCATGTAACGGCGGTACCGCCACCAGGCATTGCTGGGGGCAGATCAGGCAACCGCCGGACAGCAAGCAGGGGGAGGGTGCTGACCGTGGGAAAAGACCGAGGCTGGTGGCGTTTTGCCCGCGAATACCTCGAAGCCGTGCGCCCGGCTGTGGCCCGAGGACTCGAGCCCATCCGCCGCCGGGCCGAAGCCATCCCCGACCCCCGCCTGAAGGCGGCTGCCCTGGAATCGCTCCGCACCAAAACGTTCCACTGCGAGGGCGGCGGAGTCTTGGCCGGGCCCAGTCGCGACCCCACGGGCCAGGTCCTGCCGGTGATCCTGGCCTACCAGACCCTATGCGACTACCTCGACACCCTCACCGACCGCGGGCCGTCCCGAGACCCCGAGAACCTCCGGGCTTTACACGAAGCCCTGGAAGACGCGGTCCGGCCCGGCGCCGCCGTGCGCGACTACTACCGGCACCACCCCGACCGCCAAGACGGCGGCTACCTCGTCTACCTGGTCACCACTTGTCAGGAGGGGCTTGGCGCCCTCGCCGCCTGGCCGGCGCGCGGCGAGCCCCGGGCCCTAGTGTTGGTCCGCGGCTACGCCGCCTTACAGGTGGCCAAGCACGGACCGGTCGCCCAGCGCCGGGAGCAGCTTTACGCGCTGTGGCGGCAGGGGGGAGCCTTCGCCCGCGACCTGCACTGGTGGGAGTACACGGCTGCCCTGGGCTCGACGCTGGCCCTCTTCGTCCTGGCGGCCGAACTCGCCGCCCATCCCCAAGTCTCCGACGACGTCCTCGATGCCTTGGTCGGGCTCTACCACCCCTGGATGGGGTGCCTCCACATCTTACTCGATTACTGGGTCGACCGGGCCGAGGACGCCCGGTACGGCGACTTTAACTTCGTGGACCAGTACCCCTCCCCGGCCATGGCCGCGGCCCGACTGGCCGACCTCGTCAGCTGCTGCCTGCAAAGAGCCGACGCCCTGCCCGACGCGGCCTTCCACCGCTACGTCGCCCGCGGACTTGTGGCCTTCTATCTGGCCGACCGGAAAGTGGGATTTCCACCTTCGGCCGAATCCCGGGCGCTCTTGGTTCGGGGCGGATTTGCCACCCAGGTCATGTGGATCCTAGCCCATTGGGCTCGCGCGATCTGAATCTGGATTGACAACTCAAGTTGTCATTCCTAGAATGAACCCGAGTCTCGCCGGAGGGATGCTTGGCTCCCCAGGCAATGCGACAGAAAGGAGCATGTCCATGCGTCGCCGTCTTGCGCCGGCTTTGGCCGGTGCTGCCCTTTGGGCCATAGCGGGCTGCGGCCAAGCGGCCGGCCAGCCCCCTGCCGAGCCGAGCCCGAAACCCGCCGTGGCCGTCGTCTACGCCGGGTCGCTGGCCTATCTCAACGACCAAGTCATCGGCCCCGCCTTTTCCAAAGCTACCGGTATCGCCTACCAGGGACGGGGCGGGGGGTCGTTTGCCATGGCCCATCAAATCGCGAGCGGGCTCATCCCCGCCGACGTCTTCGAGAGCATCGGGCTTTCCCCGATTCAACAACTCGAGCCTGAGAAAACCCGCTGGGCTGTGGAGGTGGCCTCGACTCCCCTGGTCATCGCCTACAACCCCCACTCCCAAGACGCCCCGCTCTTCGAAGCCGTGGCCAGCGGCAAGCGCCCACTGCGCGACCTGTTCACCTTC
The DNA here is from genome assembly GCA_023511625.1 of Bacillota bacterium. Taxonomy (GTDB): domain Bacteria; phylum Bacillota; class Sulfobacillia; order Sulfobacillales; family Sulfobacillaceae; genus JAIMAE01. Next base: position 22,262 of record JAIMBD010000013.1, read on the forward strand.
CTCGCCAGCCAGCCGGTTCGGCTCGGCCGCACCAATCCCGCCACGGATCCGCAGGGACAAGCCTTCTATTTGATGGTAGAATTGGCCACGCGACTCTATCACCTGCCGCCGGACACCGTCCAGCGCATCCTCGGCCCGTGGGACAACCCGCACCAAGTCTACTCCGAGGAAGGCCTGCCCACGGAGCTTCAGGCGGGCGGCCTGGATTTGGCCTCGGCTTTCCTTCCGGAAGCGGTGCAACGCCACCTGCCCTACATCCCGCTGCCGCCGCAGCTGAACTTCTCCGACCCCAGCTTGGCGTCGTGGTATGCCACGGCCAGCCTCACCATCCCAAAGGTGGGCACTGTGCACGGCGCGCCCTTGGCGGTGTGGGTGACAACCATCGGCAATCGCCCCGCAGGCGCTCGCTTCGTGGCCTTCCTGCTCCGCGACCGCGCCGCTTTGCGGGCGCAAGGATACCCACCCCTTCCGCCGGTGGTGGCAGGGTCGGCGAACGCCATCCCCCAGGTGGTGGCCCGTGCCCTCCATTGACCGCCGCCGGGGCTGGGGGGTGATGGCCGCGTTGGCCGTGGCCGTGGCGCTGATCCCGTTCGCCGTCCTCCTCGTCGAGACGCCGTGGAAGCACCTCGGGGACCTCGGCGCGGCCGCCGGTCCCGTCGCGGTCACTGCGGCGGCCGGCGGCGTGGCCTTGGCAGTGGTGGTGGGTTTGGGCCTACCTGCTGCCTGGTACCTGGCGCGCCACGCCTCGACTCCTTTTCGCCGGGTGAGCGAGGCGGCCATGGTGGCCCTCTTGCTGATGCCGCCCTTGGTCTTGGGGTTGGTGTTGGCGTACCTGTTGGGACCAGACACTCCCGTGGGAGCCTGGCTCCTACGCCTCGGGGTCACCCCCACCAACTCCTTCTTTGCCTTGGTCGTGGCCCAGGTCTACGAGGCCTTCCCCTATTTCGTCCTCACCGCCTGGGCCGCCTTTACCACAGTGCCCCGCGTCTACGAGGAAGCCGCCGCCAACCTTCGCCCGCACCCGCTCGCGGTCTTCCGGGAAGTCACTCTGCCCCTGGCCGCCCCTGGTCTCGTCGCCGCGCTGGCCATGGCATGGGCCCGCCTGGTGGGCGCCTTCGGTGCCGTCATCGTGGTGGCGTACCATCCGGTGGGCCTGCCGGTGGCGATCTGGATTGGGCTGGAAGAAACCGGCCTGGCTTCTGCCCTGCCGCTGGCCGTGGCCCTGCTGGCCCTCGGGTTCCCCGTCCCCTTAGCGCTGATGGTCTGGAGGCAGAGCCGTGATCCGCTGGCAGGTTGACCTCACCTGGCCGGTCCGGCTGGCCTTCGATCTGGTCCTCCCCGACCCCCCGCCGGCCATTGTCGGGCTCATCGGTCCCAACGGGGCCGGCAAGACCACCCTCTTGCGCCATTGGGCCGGTATCGGTGGCGCCGTGCGCGGACGCGCCGCCTGGCACCAAGCGCCCCGCCCCGCCGATTGGCGGCTGGTCTGGGTCCCCCAGGCACCGAGCCTGTGGCCGCACCGGCGTCTGGACGCCCAATTGGCCTGGGTCTTAGGCCGTCCGTGGCACCAAGACCCAGAGGTGGCGCAATGGGTGGAACGCCTCGGCCTAGGTCCCCACCTCCACCGCTTTCCCCCTGAGCTCTCGGGCGGACTTGGGCAACGGGCCACGCTGGTGCGAGCCCTGGCCGCCCACCCCACCGTCCTCGCCCTGGATGAGGTCCTGTCGCAGGTCGACGCTGGGGAACGGGAGCGGATCTGGGAAGGATTGGAAGACTGGGCCCAGGCCCGCCCTGGTCGCCTCGTCGTCATCACCAGCCACCGCTTCGAAGAGGTCCGCCGCTATTGCGACTACGTCGTGGTCCTGGCCGAAGGGACGGCCTGGGCCGGCACTCCGGACGCCTTGCGGCTGAAGCCACACGTGTGGGCCGTAGGGCAGGAAGTAGGCTATGCCGGGTTCCTTCCCGATTCCGTCGCGGAGGGAGCAGCGCCGTCCGAAACCCCTGCCCTGATCGGGTCAGCGGGCAGCACCCAGTGGGGCATGGCCCTCGACGAGTCGGTCCTCCACTGGCAACCGCCGGGACCCGCGCGGGCAGTGATGGCCCGGGTACGCGCGCTGCGCCCACCCTGGGCCGTGGAACTCGAGCTGCCGACCACCCTGGGACGCCGGCGCATGTGGCTTCCCTGGCCCCCGTGGCCCCCGCCACCGCCAGGGGCCACCGTGACGGTCTGGGCCAACGGCCCGCGCGTCGCGAGCGGCCGCCCCGCAGTGCCGGAAATTCCAAAAGACCCCAACCCCTGAAGGAGGTGGTCGCATGTCCCGTCCCCGCGCCCGCTCCTCGCGCGCGCCGCAGGCCGCCGGCCTAGGCCCCCTCGTCGCCCAGCGGCGCCGGGAACTCGGTCTATCCCAAGTGGCATTGGCCGCACGAGTGGGAATCTCGCGCCAAAACCTCGCCCTGATCGAAGCCGGAAAGCGTCTGCCCCAACTTCCGGTGGCCCGCGCCTTGGCCCTGGCTTTGGGCCTCGACCTCAACGCGCTGTCAAGCGCGCTCGAGGCGCCGACGCCGGAGACCTCCCGGTGGCGGTGGCTTTTGGGCCACATCCCCAGCCGGCCCACCCCCGTGGTGTGGAGTTGGGTCGGCGACCACTTGGTCCTCGCCCCCGCCGCCTGGCTCGCCGTCCCGGGTTCAGCCATGGACGCCTTGTGGGACCCCGTCCCGGGCACCTTGGTCCCGCTCCCCGGCGCCCCGTCGCCGGCCGACACCCTTTTGGTGGCCGGATGCGACCCCTTGCTTTTCCCGCTGTGGCAAGCCACCCACAACCAGGCCGGTTGGCCCGCACTGCGCATCGTCCAGCTGGGCAGCGTCGCGGCCCTGGAAGCCCTCGCGCAAGGCGAGGTGGCCGTGGCCGGCACCCACTTAGCCGAGCCCGACCGGGGCCACCTTCTGGCCGGCGAGGAGTGGGTGCGCATCCGGTACCTGCAATGGGAGACAGGTCTTGTGGGCACGGTGTCGGACCGGCCAGAAGCGCTCACGGTGCTGCGCGAACCGGGGAGCGCCGCGCGGGCCTTGTGGGATCGCCAAGGCACTCCCCTTGGCGGACCCACCGTCGAGGTCGGCTCGCATTTAGAGGTGGCCCGGGTGGTGGCGCACAATCCGCACGCGCGCGGCGTGTCGCTGGCGCTGTACGCCCACTGGTTGGAATTGCCGTTTACGCTGTGGGCCGTCGAGGCCTTCGAGTGGGTCACTCGGCGCACGTGGATGGCGCGCGAACCCAGGGTCGCCGCCTTCCTACACTGGCTGTCCTCGCCCACTGTGGCTCGCGAGCTCAGCCGCTACCCCGGAATCGCTCCGGATGCCCCCGGCCGACTGGCCTCGTCTGGGTCTTAAGGGCCGTCCCCCGACCTACCGGCGGTGTGCCCGGCGGGTGCCGCTCAGTGCGGGGACAAGCCGCGCTGCACCCGGCTTGTCCCCCGTTCGGCTAGCCCGCAGGAAGCCCCGGTGATGGCCTTGAGCACCTTCTCGTGCTGCCGGGCCACCGCCGAGCCGGGGGAAACCGGTCCCCGATGATGCTGGCGCAGAAGGCGCGGGAACGCCCGGCCCACCGCCTCAGGGCCGGTGCCCGGTGGCACCCCCAATACGCGCCGGGGATCGCTTGGGGGTAACGCCACCTTGGCCTTCAGGGTACCCCATCGCCCCGCTCAGCTGTTGACGGCCACGGCCGCCCAGGAGCGGTCTAGCACCTGTCCGCTCGGGGTCAGTACGAAGTCGAATTCGGCCTCGTTGGTCGTCGGGTTGAAGTACAGCTTGTCGAATGCCTGGTTGGGCAATGGCGTGATGTAGAGGTACTCTTCGCCGGGCAAACTCACGGAGGGGTGCGGTTTGGGACGATATCCCATGCGTCGAGCGATGCCGTCGAAGTTGAGAGGGATGAAGAACTCGACCCGGAAGCGGGTGGGATCGGCCTGGGAGGGCCCGTACAGGTAACTGCCGGGCAGTGTCCCGCTGCCGACCAGGTTGAGGTTCCCCGTCACGGTAAGCATGGCGTCGGCCAAGGTCATGCCAGACGGCGATGGAGACTCGGCCACGGCCCGGACCGGCGGTGGCATGTCGGCAATGCGATGGGGATCCGGGTTGCCACAGGCAGCGAGCACCAGTCCCACCGCTGCTGCCATCCCCTCCACCGACCACCTGCGCGGGCGCCGCATCGCCACTCCTCCCCGCGGGCTGCTCTGATGCCATGTGTATGGGCGGGGCCGACGGCGCATCCCCGCCGACGCATAAGCGCCAGGCGGTAAAGATTTCCCCCCGGCGGCTTGGGACGCCCCCCTCAGGGGCTCTTTCGGCGCAAAGCATCGTCTCCTCTGGTGGCCAGATTGCCTCTGGGATTAGCCACCAGGTTAGGACACGAGAGTGGCCCCTCCCGCCCGAGGATGCGGGATTCACCCCGAAAAGGGGTCCCCGGTCGTCGCCCGGCCACTTTGGGTCCCGGCGACGATTCGGCAAGACCAATCTTCCCCCGGAAGCGGAGGAGTGTCCGATCGCCCACGGCCCCGCCCTCTGTGCGGGTACGGCCTCAGTCCCCAAAGGCGGCCTTTGAGCCGAGTCGCCTGCTCCCCTCGCCAGCCCCTCCCCCACCCGGCGGCGATTCCGACGCCTGACACCGGACCCCGGGTCCTCGCCTCGGCCGGCTGAGCGAAGATCACCGCTCCCCGCGTCCTCGTCGAACCGAAGGCGGCCGCCAGCCTAGCCGAGAGCGTGCCCCGGCCGGGAGGGACCGCAGACGGCCGGTGCCCCGCCACAAGCCCCGGGGGCGAGGAAGCGCAAGATGCGGCCGCGACGACAACGGGTGGGAGGCGACTGGAAGCAGAAGCGCCGCCGCGGGTGCGAGGCGTGACGTCCCGGACGGCGGGCCTTGTGGCGACGGGGAAAGCCGGCGTTTCGCGAAGTCCAAGGGGCCGAGGGCGCCGACCGCGGCCGGGGCCGTTTTACCCCACCGCGCTTTCGGGTCATTGCCACCTAGACGGGGCCGCGGAAGGAGCCGACGTGAACGGCACCGGCGGGGCCGCCGGGGCCCACGGCCGAGCCGTCCGGAAAAGTGCCGTCATAGGCGGATGGTTTGGGCCAACTGGTAGAATTGCACGAGCTCCCGGGTCGGCTCGCGCCAACCCCAGCGCTCTGCTTCCTGGCGCGCGCGCTGGCCCATGGTCCGCAGATCCTGGGCCAACAACCGATCCACAGCCGCCGTCAACGACGCCGGCACCTTGGCATCGAACAGCACTCCGGCGTCGCTGCCGTTTAACAACTCCCGCGTTGGAGGACTGTCGGCTGCCACCAGCGGCAGGCCCGCAGCCATGGCCTCGAGTAGCACCAGCCCCAAGGTATCGGTGGTCGAGGGGAAGACGAAGAAATCCGCCGAGGCGTAGGCCGCCGCCAACGCCTGGCCAGTCAGAGGGCCGACGAAGGTGGTGGGCGTGTCGCGAAACAGGGCACGCAGGTCGGCCTCGGCGGGACCGTGCCCGACCAGGGCCAGGTGCAGGTCTGACCGGCCTTGCACGAGGTGCACCAGCCGCTCGATCCCCTTTTCGCGCGCCAACCGCCCCACATACAGCGCGATCCACCGTGCGGGCCGGCCGCCGGTCAGGCGCGCGCGCATCGCCGCCTGGCGATGGCGGGGATGAAATTGGTCCAGATCCACCCCGCGCCGCCACAGCCGCACGCGCTGGATGCGATGACGCACCAAGTCCTCCTGCACCATGCCGGAAGTGGCCAAGTTGACGGCCGCCCGGTTGTGCAGGGCGCGCAAAATCGCCCAAATCAAGGGTTCAAAGAACCCGAGATGGTAAAAGCGGGCGTAGGTGGCGATGTTGGTGTGGTAGGAAGCCACCAGCGGCAACCGATGGCGCTCGGCCGCCCATACCGCCGCGATGCCGAGGAAGAAAGGGTTGACGGCGTGCACCACGTCGGGCCGCCAGCGCCCAATTAAGCGCACCACCCGCGGCAACGGCATCCCCCAGGGCTTGCCTCCGTAAATGAACCGCACGCTGACGGTGGGGACCCCAAACACGGGGATGCCCTCGAACTCCGGCCCACCGCCCGCCGGCGCCACGATCAACAACTCGTGACCCATTCGCCGCAACTCCCGGACAGTGGCCGTCAGCCGTGTCACCACCCCGTCGAGCGACGGCCACCAGGTTTCCGTCACAAAGGCTATCCGCATGGAAAAGGTCTGCCCACACCATCCTCTTCGCCGACGTCTTCTGTCTTCCAAGCATGGCACACGTCAACCCGGCTGTCCACCGGCCTCGGCCGCCGGTGGGAGGCGAAGAAAATTCCAGTTCAAACCAGGACGATTTTGGTGGATAATAAGGCGGGAGAATGAATCCGCGCGGCCGTGTGCCGCCGGCTATGAGGGGACAAGCCGCCGCAAGCAGGCGCCCTCGCGAAAAGGAGGTTTGCCATGAGCGACAGGACCTGGGACCGGATGAGCGGCCTTTTGGTTGGAGCGGCCATCGGTTTCATTGCCGGCGTGTTGATGGCGCCCTCGTCGGGCCCGGAAATGCGCGAGACCATCCGCAAGCGCACGCAGAGTTCCGTGGGACAGGTGAAGGAAGCCTTGACCGACCTCAAGGACAACCTAGCCAAGAAGGGACGCGAGATGCTGCAAAACGGGACCGCCGAGATCCGCATCACCGACCCTGATCCCGCGACACCTGAGCCCGACGCCCGGAGTTGAAGGCATGGGTATCGGAACGGCGCTCACCATCATCGCCATCGCCCTGGCGGTCCTGACCGTGTTGGTCTTGGCCGCCTTTGTCGCGTTTCTGCTCCTGGTGCAGCGCCTTCTGACCCTGGAGCGCGCCTTGGCCCACGAGATCCAGCGCATCGCCCGCCACCTCGAGGCGGTGGTCAGCGAGGTCCAAGGCACTTCCCGCCGCATCGGCCACACCGTCGACCGCCTGGAGAGCGTCGCCCAAGGTCTGCGCACGGCGTGGTCGCTGTGGTCGTGGTGGCGCGGGCGCACCGCCTCGCCGGCCAGCCCGGCATCCCCTTGGTGGTGGGAGGCGGCCCATGCCGGCTGGACTTGGTGGCGCCGCCGCCAACGCTCGCGCCCTAAGCCTCCTGCCTCCCAAAGCCCCAGCGCCTAACCCCCCAAACGTCTCGCCGCTTGGCGAATGCTATTGTGAAAACGTTGCACCATGTGTGGGGACTGGACCAGATCTGCCCCGCGCACGCAGCAATTGCCTTACGATTGACCGTTGGTTTCATACCGTGGTATCTTCATTTCAATATGAATTCTGAGTGGACAGGTAGGGGTAGGGACGGGCATGGCGATGCAGGACGACGTACGAGGGACCACCAAGACCGTGCGCCAGCTGACGGTCCTGGACCGGGGACAAGGCGAGGGGCTCCTCCTCGCCCATCACAGCGTGGTAGGAGTGGGGCCGGCCACCCATGACAGCGTGGTGGTGCCGGCCCGCGACGTGGGCTATTTCGCCGCCCGCGCCGTCACCTTCGCGGTGGTGGCAACCGGCGCCGTGCCCCTGGCCCTGCTTTTCCATTTGGTCCCGGAAGACGCCAAGGTGCTGGCGGCCGTAGAGGAGGGTATTGCCGAATTCTTGGCCGCATCGGAGTTGACCCATCTCCCCTGGTCCAAGCCGCTCGAATCGGTCACGGCCCTGCCGGTGACGGCCGTGGGATTGGCCATGGTGGGTTGGTGGGAGGCCACCCGTTTCAAGTTGGGGCGAGCCGAACGCGGGGACGACTTGTACCTGATCGGCCATCCCTTGCGCGCGCCGCAGCACCGCTACGCGCGGGCCGACACCATCATGCCGTCCACCCGCCACATCCTAGACCTTTTGCCGCACGCACACGACCTCGTCCCCGTCGGCGTCGAAGGCGTCTTCGCCGCCGCCCAGAGCTTGGCCCAAACGGCCGGGCTCACCTTTTTCCCTCAGGAACATTTGCCCCCCTGGATGGCCCACCGCCTGCCCTGTCCAGCCGGCGCCATCATCGCGGCCCTGCCCCAAGGCCAAGGGGGACGAGCCTATGCCATCCCGGTGCCCGTCATGCACCTCGGCCGATTGGCCGGAGGCGATCAGGCGGGGTCGTAACCTGCGTCGCGCACGGCCGCCTTCAGCTCGTCGAGGCTGACGCGGGCCGGATCGTAGTCTACCGTCGCTTCGCCGATGCTCACCGCCGCCGCCTGGACACCAGGCAGAGCCAGGAGCGCTTGACGCACCGCCCGGACGCAGTGGTCACACGACATGCCCGCAATGTGCAGCGCCACGTGTTCCATGGCTTGCCGCCCCCTTTCTCGCTGGGGGGCATAAGCCCCCTCGGGCCTTCCTGCCCTCGAGTCTGCACCCCTATTATACGCCGACTGTCCGAGGCCGGTCGTAAAGCCGGGCCGGGCCCTGGCTCGGAACGGCCGCCTCCCATCCAGGCCCAGGCCAAAAGGCCGTCTTCACCGGGTGCCGCATGCTTTCGCCATCGACTGCCCATACTGCCGTCAAAAGGCTTGGGAGGGAGTTGTCATGGCTCGGCCCCATCGCCCATCGCCCGCGGCGCGGGACGTGACGGGCCCTGCGACGGCGGCTGTCCCCGCCTGGGCCGAGGCTGCCGTCCGACGCCTCGAAGCCAGCGAACAGGCGCTGGCGCGTTTAAGTCCCGTCGTCGTGCCCCTCTTGACAGAGGTGGTGTCGTTAAGTCAACGCCTCGAGCAGTGGCTCGATGCCTTGACGGCCGACCTTCGGGCACCCCAGGGCAACCTCGATCGCTACGGCGGTAACGTGGAGGCGGCCCACGGGCGCCTTCTGGCCACTGTGGGCACTTCGCCCGACGTCATCCTCCGCCGCTTCGGCATCGGCCGCACGCTCCGCTGGCCCGCGCTGTTGGCCTTCGTCGACGGTTTGGTCGATGCGGCCATGATCGACCGCGACGTGCTGGGTCCCCTGCAGTCGGCCGAGGCGCTGCCGGTCCACGACCCCCAAAGTCTCTTGAACGCCGTGCAAGAACGGGTGGTAGCCGTTGGTCACGTGACGGTCGAGAACGTATGGGATCAGCTGTTGACCAAATTGGTCAGCGGCAACGCGCTGCTGTTCCTAGAGGGGGTTCCCGAGGCGCTGGTCCTGGATACGGTCAAGTACCCACAACGCAGCGTCGGCCGGTCCCAGACCGAGCCTTCCGTGCTCGGCCCCCAGGAAGCCTTTACCGAGATCAGCCTTACGCAGATGAACCTCCTGCGCCTGCGCATCCAGTCGCCAGGGCTGCGCTTTACCCCCCTGACGGTCGGCAATCGGTCGCTCACTCAGGTGGTGTTGGTGCATCTCGACGACGTCACCAACCCTGCCCTGGTCAGCGCCGTCCTGCAACGCCTCCGCACCATCCGCCGCGACAGCGTCCAGACGGCCAACGAGGTCGCGGAGTACTTGGCCGACCGGCGTTGGACCCTTTTCCCGCAAACCCGCCAGACCGACCGCGTGGAATGGGTGGCGCGGGAGGTCATGACCGGCAAGGTGGCCGTGCTGGTGGCCAACGACCCCTTTGCCATCATCCTCCCCAACACCCTGATGGACTTCTACCGGACGACCCAAGACTACGCCTCTTCCTTCTGGGATACGACGTTGACCCGGATCGTGCGGCTCGTGGCCCTGTTTGTAGGCATCTACCTGATGCCGCTCTACATCGCGTTGACCTCCGTCAATACCGACCTCATCCCCACGAAGCTGTTGCTGACCATCGCCGGGTCCCGGGCCGGGATTCCGTTTCCTCCCATTTCGGAGGTCATCATCATGTGGGTGATCATCGAAGTCCTGCGGGAGGCGTCGGTCAGGCTGCCGCAACAGATGGCCACGACCTTGGGCACTGTGGGCGCCGTCGTCGTGGGTACCGCCATCGTCAAGGCGGGGGTGGTGGACGATATCATGATCGTCACGGTGACGTTGACGGCGCTGGGCCTGTTCACCTCGCCCGCCTTCGAGCTGACGTCGACCTGGCGCTGGCTGTTCTGGGGCTTCATCGCCGCCGCCTATGTCTTCGGGATCTACGGCATCGTCTTGATGACAGTGGCCGTGCTGACGCACGTCACCTCCCTGGAGAACTACGGAGTGCCTTATTTCAGTCCCTGGGGGCCCCTTCGCGTCCGCGAGCTCGCCGACAGCTTGGTCCGCCTTCCCTTGCCGTTTCTCACCCGCCGACCCCTCTCGCTGCGCACCGTCGACGCCCGCCTCTCTCACCGCCGGACCACCCGGCAAGCGGTAGACCTCTACGCCGGCCAGCGCCGGGCCCGTCGGCGATGAGGCACTGGGGCAAGGTTGTGGTGGGGCTCTCCCTGATGGGGCTATTGAGCGGGTGCTGGAGCAACCGGCCGGTGGAACGGCGCAACCTCGCCTTGATGTTGGGCGTGGGCCCGGCACCGCACCACCAGATCCGCTTGATCTTCCAGATCCCCACCCGTTCCGGCTTGACCGGGCTGACCAAAGGCAGCGGTGCCTCCCAAGAGGCCTCGTTTTACCTCATCGAGGGCGTAGGCGCTACCATGACCGACGCCTTCGCCCAGGCCCAGGCCAAGACCACCCGCGACCTGTACCTCGGCCAGGTCGAGGTGGTGGCCTTCTCCACGCGCCTCCCTCCCACGGCCTTTGAACAAGCGCGCAACATGTTCTCGCGCCTGGGGTCGCTGGACAAGACCGCCTACGCCGTGGCCACGCCCTCGGTGCGGCGCCTTCTGGCCCTGCAACCCCGCTCGGGGGAGCTTCCCGGCATCATCCTGGCCTCGAACTTCGGCTGCCTGTCGTGCAACGTCGAGCACTTAGAGCGCACCGTGTGGGATATGGAAACGGCGCATTACAACCGCGGCATCAACCTCTGGCTGCCACTGTTGTCGGCCGGTCCCCACGGGTTTGAGATCAACCAGATGGCCGTCTACGCCCAGGACCGCCCGGTGCTGATCTTGACGCCGCCGGAAACCCAAGCTTTGGGCTATGTCATGGGACTGACCCACAAGGGCACGCTCACCTTTCGCTGGGGACCGCACTGGGTGGCCCTCCGCGCCCTCGACGCCAGGCCGCACTTTGCCATGGCCTGGAAAGACGGGCGACCTGCCATCGCCATCACCCTGGATGTCACCGGATCCCTGGCCGAGTACCTCCGCGGCGAGTTGACGCCTCCGGTCCTCAAGGCAGTGGAGACGGCCGCAGAAAAGGACCTCGCCCGGCGCGTGACGGCGGTGTTGGCGCGGCTGCAACAGGCGCACGTCGACCCCGTGGGGTTTGGCCAGTCCTGGGTCTGGTTTCATCCCACGCGGTTCGCCCGCCTGGGCTCGTGGCGCCAGGCCTTCGCCCACGCCACCATCTCGGTCCAGGTCCACCTGCGCCTGAACGACATCGGGGATCTGACCTGACCCCCGACGCGTCTTAAGACCCACCGCCCCGGCGAGGAGGCTTAAGGATGCACCCGCGACGACACATCTCCCCGTTTCAGTTCGCCCTCCTGATCGCCGCCAGCTACATGGGGTTCGGCATCTTCCAGTTCCCCCGCGAACTCGTGCTGCACGCCGGGCCGGACGCTCTTTGGGGGCTCTTGTTGGAATTCGCCTGGGCCCTGGCGGCTTTGTCTCTCTGGTTTCGCGTCAACCGGTTGCACCCGGACCGCCCCCTCTTTGCCTTTCTCCCCCGCTACCTGCCGCGCTCCCTCACCGACCTTGTGGCAGGAGTCACCGTCGCGCTCCACCTCCTCTTGGCGGTGGTGGCACTGGCCAACTTCGGGTTCCTCATGCGCACCTATTTTCTTCCCGAGACCCCGCTGTGGGCCATCGACGGCGCTTTCGTGCTCACTGCCGTCTACATCGCCTGGTACGACATCGCCCCCTTGGCCCGCACCCTCGAAACCGTGTTTACCGTGCCGGCCCTCCTTTCCATCTTTATCGGGCTTTTGCTGATCGGCCGCATGCGCTTTGGCTACGCCCTTCTGCCCACCACCAGGCTGTGGATCCTCCCCACGCTGCGCGGGGCGTATTACGACGCCTACCTCTTCTTCGGGTTCGAGATCACCATGGTCTTGTACCCCCTGGTGCGGGCCGAAGAGCAGGCCACGGCCGAGCGGTACGCGCTGTGGGCCATGGTCATGACCTGCGCCTTCTTCCTGTTCGGGTATGCCATGGTGCTGGGCGTGGAAGGCCCCTTCTTTCTCGCTCGCATCCAGTGGCCCACCGTCTCTGCCAATCGGCTGGTCGACATCGAGGGGCTCTTCGTCAACAAGCTCGGGCTTTTGGTGGTGGTGTTATGGGGGCTGATGTTGCTCGCGTTTTTGGCCCTGCGCCTCTGGTGCGTGATCCACGACGTCATGCCCTCCTTTGGCAGCCATCGTCTTCCGGCCTACCGCCTGTGGCTCGTGACCGCCGCTGCCCTCACCTTGTCGGCCGCCCTCGCCATCCCCAGCATCGCCCCGCTGAGCCAGCTCTTGATGACGGTGGTCCTCCCTGCCATGCTCGGCTACATCCTCGGCCTGCCCCTCTTCATCCTGGCCGCCGCCCGCTTCGCCCACCGGCGTCGCCCACCGCCGCGGGCACGGCGGCTGACGGGCACCCGCGCCCTTGGACGGCCCCGGTCCCGCCTGGTATAATGGCGACAACGATGGAAGGCCCTGCCGGCCCGGCGGGGCCTCGTGTCGCAGAGGCCACCCGTCCTGCCGTTTTTGCTGTGGGCCCCTTGTACTTCCGGGAAGGAGGAGCCATGTCCGGGCACGCGGCGCCATTCGATCCCGGGAATCCCGAGCTCGACCCGGTCCTCGATCAGATGGCAGCGGTGGTCATCGGAAAGCGCGGCGTGGTCGAAGCGGTCCTGTGCGCCGTGCTGGCGGGGGGGCACGTCCTGTTGGAGGACGTGCCTGGAGTCGGCAAGACCCTCTTGGCCAAGACCTTGGCCCGCTCGTTGGACCTGAGCTTTGCCCGCGTGCAGTTCACGCCCGACCTTCTGCCGGCGGACCTCGTCGGCTCCCACCTGTGGGACCCGCGGGAGGCGGTCTTCCGGTTTCGCGCCGGGCCCTTGTTTCACCATCTGGTGCTGGCGGACGAGATCAACCGCGCCTCCCCCCGCACCCAGTCGGCCCTGCTCGAGGCCATGGAAGAAGCCCAGGTCACCGTCGAGGGCACCACCTACCCGCTACCCCGCCCGTTTTTGGTCATTGCCACCGCCAACGCGCGCACCGACGCCGGCACCTTCCCCTTGCCCGAAGCGCAGCTCGACCGCTTCCTCTTCCGCCTCCACCTCGGGTATCCCAGTCCGGAAGAGGAGGTCGCGCTCCTGCGCCAAGCGGCCCAGGCGGAAAAAGGGCCGCCTCGCCCGCTCCTCGGAGTCGAGGCCGTCCTGCGGCTGCAACAGGAGGTGCGGGCCGTGCGCGTGGCCGACGCCATCCTGCGCTACGTAGCCCAGATCGCCCACCGCACCCGCACCCATCCCGCCCTGGCGCTGGGCGCAAGCCCGCGCGCAGCCGTGGCGCTCGTGCGCGGAGCGCAGGCGTGGGCGCTGTTGCACGGACGGCGGTTCGTCGTCCCCGACGACGTGCGCACCCTCTTGCCGTGGGTCCTCGGCCACCGGTTGGTTCCCCGCCCCGAGACTGCGCCCTTCCCCCTCGACCTCGGCGAAGGGTGGGACGAGGCGGCCGGCGGCTCGCGCAGCTGGACGTCCCAGGTTCTGCGCCAAATCGTGGAGGCAGTGGACCTGCCCGGAGGCGAAGGGCGATGAACCGCGTCCGGGTGCCGTGGGCCACGGCCGCCCTGGCCTTGGGCTGGACCGCCTCGGCGGCGTACGCCTGGTGGCAGGGTGGGGCCTTGGCCACCCGCCTGGCCGCCGCCACCACCCTGCTGGCGATAGGCGGTGCGGCGGGGGCTCTGGCCCCGGCCCGGGCCGTGCGGGTTGAGCGCCGCCTGGAATCGAAGCCCTTGCGCGCCGGTCAACGTCCCCAAGTGACCCTGCGGACGCGAGTGCCATGGTGGTGGCCCGCCGCCACGGCCGTGGTGGAAGAACCCGACCCCCAAGGACGCCACGGGCCGCTGCGCCTTTCGATAGGGTGGCCGCGGGGGCGGTGGATCGAGCGACCGTATCCGCTCCCGCCGCTGCCCCGCGGAATCTGGCGGCTCGGGCCCCCGCGCTTGGAGTGGAGCGACCTCTTCGGCTTCGTGGTGCGGCGCGCCTCTCTCGCGCTGCCCCCGCTCACCTTGGAGGTGTGGCCCACGGTGCTCCCCGGCCCTGCGCCGCCCTGGGGAGGGTCGAACCGGGCAGGCTTGGGAACCCCCCGGGGACTTCGGCCCTTTGCCAACGGGGACCGGTTGGGACAGATCCACTGGCCCGCCAGCGCCAAACATGGTCGTTGGCTGGTCCGGGAGTTTGACCCGGCCCCTGACGACGGGCTGTGGATCGTCCTCGACGGCCGCCCCGCCCTGCCCCCGACCTGGTTCGAACTGGCCGTGGACGTGGCCGCCACCTTGACTCACTGGCTTTTGACCCGCGCCATTCCGGTGGGGCTCTGGGAGAAAGGCAGCGGAGCTCTGGTCCCCCCTGCCACAGGCCCCGCCCATTACCGGCGCCTGATGCGCCTTTTGGCCCGGGCCGACGCCTTGAGCTCGGGCGCCGGCCTCGCCCCGGGCGTCCCTCCACGCCTCGGCGTGTGGGTCACCGGGCCGAGCGCGGCGGCCAGCGGCCCTCCCGGATGGCAGGGAGCCGTCCTGCGGGTGGGCCGTCCGGAGATGCAGCGCCTCGAGCAACTGCGGACCTGGGCCAACCGAGGCGGCGCACCATGACCCCCCGGTGGGTGCCGGTCGCGACCGGCGCGCTGCAGGCCTCGGCCCTGTGGTATCCCTTTCTCACTGCGGCCCGGCCCCACCTGGCCCATCCGCTTGAGGTCGCGGCCTGGCCGGCCCTCGCGCTCGCTGCCGGATCCGTCCTTCCCCCTGGCCGCCGGCTGGCCGCCCTAAAGCTCCTCCTCGGCCTGGGAGCCCTCTTTTTGGCCGTGCCGGGGAGCACCGTGCACACCGTGGCCACCGTCCTCGCCCATCCCCGCCCAGCCGCGGCATTGAGCGCATGGCGCCAAGGCGTGGCCACGCTGGCGCTGTTGGGCGCTTTGCTTGCGGCCGTCACCGCCCTCGTGCGGACCTTCCATCCCGAGCGGGGATGCGACGCGCAGGCCGGCGCGCTTGCCGTCGGCGTCACCCTCCTGGCGTGCCTGCACACCTGGGTCGGCACGGCCGTGACGGGGTCGCTGACCCTCTTCCTCGCTACGGGTCTTCTCGGGATGGCGTGGGCGCGTGGGCAAGCGGCGGGCAGTGGAGGTCGTCGTATGCGCCTGGCGGCGTGGTCTTGGGCTCTCGCCGTGCCGGCTCTGGCTCAAGCGGCCCCGCCGCTTCCCGGCCACGGGCTCGGAACGCCGCTCTCCTTGCCCAACACGCCCACGGCCACCGGCCTCGGCATCGGCGCGACGAATATCAACCATCCGGTGACGGTGGTGGACCGGCCCGTCTATTCCATCGCCGGCATCCCCGGCCCCGGCCTTTGGGCCGTGGCCACCTACAGCCAGTTCAACGGCGTGCGCTGGTCCAACCCGCCGCGACCGCCGGTGCCGTTTGTCAGCGGGGCCCGCCTCCCGTCCGGCCGGACATGGCCGCCCGCTCCCCTGCAGTGGGTCACCATCACCGTCACGGCCCTCGGCCCCACCCCGAGCCCCGACATCCCCTACCGCGGGCGCCCGTGGCGGGTCGCCGCGCCCGGCTCCCCCCGAGGGCTCGCCTGGCCAGACCAGGGACATTGGCGTTGGGTGTCGCCGGCACCGGCGTCGTATCTGGAAACGATAGCCATCCCCGAGCCTCGTCCCGACGCCTGGGCCCGGGCGCCCTACCTTACGCCCCCACCCGGCTTGAAGGCCGACCTCGAGCTGCCTGCCAACCTCTCGCCGGCCGTGGTGGCGCTGGCGCACCGGGTGGCCGGGTCGGCCGGTGGGCCCTGGCAGGCCGTCGAGGCCCTGGCTGCCTATCTGGACCGGCACGGGCGCTACACCTTGGACTTTTCTCCAAGCCGCCACGGCAACGCCGTCAACCGGTTCCTCCTTGTCACCCACGCCGGCTACTGTGACCAGTTCTCCTCTAGCCTGGTGATGATGGCCCGGGCGCTGGGGATCCCGGCGCGCTGGGTCGTCGGCTACGGGCCCGGCACCTTCGACGCCGCCACCGACACCGAGCTTTTGACCACTGCCGACGCCCATTCGTGGGCCGAGGTGTGGATCGCCGGGCGGGGGTGGGTCGCCGTCGACCCCACCCCTGCCGTTCCGACGACAGCCGCCGCCCCCGCTGCTACTCAGACCCCCGGTGCCGGCGGCGCTCCAAAGTCGCCGCTGGCCCCGCCATCCTCCCGGCTGGTGCGAACTCCAAGCCCGGTCTCGCCGCGGACGGCCCGCCGGCCGTGGCTCGGACCGATGGCGCTTGCCGCCGGCGCCCTCGCCGGCGCGCTGTGGGCTGCATCCTGGCGCCGGACAAGACACGACCTGGCCCACCGGCTCCTCCGCCTCGAACGTCAGCTAAAAGGCGGGGGGCATCGCGCAGTCACGCTACGCGAGCAGTGGGCGGCAGTGCCTGACTTAGCCCCGGCCGTGGCCGTGGTGGAAGCCTGGCGCTGGGGCGGCATCTTGCCTGATCCAGGCCAGTTGGCCCAGGCCGAAGCCGCCGCGGCGCGCCTGAGTCGCTCCCGCTGGCGGTTTTGGCAAACCCGCAGCCTTGGGCGCCATGCTTACGGCGGCGATGCCGACGGCGGAGAAGGCGCCGTCTGATCCAGCCGCTCTTTGAGCGCCTTTAACTCCTGACCCAAGCGCTGCATCTCCGACTGGGCCAGGCTCAAAAAGCGGCTCAACTCCTCCTGCCGCTCCGGGGCCAGGTCCATCAGCTGGCGGACCTCGTTGTAGATGTCCAGGGCTTGGTCGACGTCGCCCCGCAGGCGCTGGATGCGCTCTTCGAGGCGCAGGCGCTCATCGAGGGCCCGGTCCTCGGCCACCAAAGGCGCCAACATCTGGAGCAGCAAGGGGTCGTCGGTCGAGACCCGGACCGCCACCACGTGGCCCGGATAGCGCCGTGCCGCCTGGATCCACGTGACCGGATCCGGCACCGGCACCCCGCGAATGAAGCCCTGCCAGGGCGCCACCGGGATCTCGATCCGCCGGTGGGCGCCGATGGCCATGGCCAGCACCCGCTCCTCCCGAATCTGGTGAACAAAGGCCACCCGGGTAGGATCGGCCAAAAGATAGCCCAACGCCACCTGGGTCGCCGGGGAATGGACCGTCAACCGCGCCAAATAGGCCAGAATCCGCTCCGTGTCCAGCGCAACCCAACCCCTCTAGTGCATGATTTCCCGGCCGGCCCGACCCGGCAGGGGCCTTCGGCCCATATCGTTTCCAGCATACCACCTCCTCGGCCGATTGTCCTAAGGTGCACCACCGCGGGGGGCTCGACGCCGTCTTGCGACCTGGTGTAGGGTGAGGGCGGAACGTCTTCGGGCGTTGCCGAAGGCGGCAAAGAGCAGGGGCACCTTCGGGCATGCCCCAAAAGGCGGGGAATGGCGCGGTGTGGCCAGTGGTGTTGAACCTGCACCTGGGGTTGGCCTGGGCTCTGTGGGTCGCCAGCGGAGTCATGGCCGGGATCTGGTGGAGGCGGCGAAAAAATTCCGAGGTGCCGGTAAGGATCTGGCAATATCAGGGTATTCTGCAGGTAGCTGTCCTGCTGCAGGGGGCCTTGGGCTTGTGGCTCTACGAAACCGGACCTCGACCCCGAGATCCCTTGCACGTTCTGTACGGGGTGGTCCTGGCGGTGATCGTAGTGGTCGAGCGGTCGCTCTTGCCGGCGGGGCGCCTTCGGGCGTTGTGGGAGGCCGACTGGGGGCGCTTTGCCGAAGGGTGGGGCTTTTTTTGGCTCAATCTCTTGACCTGGCTCGTGGTCAGCCGAGCCATCAGCACTGGGCTTTGGGGAATTTAACCAGCAGGAAATCGTGCCGGAAGCGCGAATTATACGATGCGATTTCCGCCGTCCATGGGGGAGCGGATTCCATATAATGGACTAAGACCGGTGTGGCCGTCTCGAGGACACTCTACGACAGGAAGGAGCGAAGGCCATGCGAACGTTGACCCAAGGGGAGATCAAGGCCTTGATCGTCCTGTTAGGCGATGAAGACATCAAGACGGCCCAAATCGCGCGCAGGGTGTTGATCGAGGCGCGGCGGGAGGCGCAGCCCTACTTGGAGGCAGTGCGCGACACCCTCGACCCCCACGTCCGCACGCGGGTGTACAGCATCTTGGAGCGCCTGCGCCTGGACGAACTCGGCGAGCGCTTCCGGGCCTTCGCGTCGGTGCCCTCGGCGTGGCTCGACCTCGAAGAAGGCGCCTTCTTGATCGCCGAGGCAGGGTATCCCAACATCAACCGCGCGCACTACCGCGCCATGCTTGACCAGATGGCGGAGACCTTCCGGCTTCGGATGGAATCGCAGCCGGGCGGGGGATGGAAGGGCCGCGAGCTGTTGGAGCGGTTCAACGACTACTTCTTCAACGAGCTCGGGTTTACCGGCAACCAGGAAAACTACTACGACCCCGACAACACCTATATCAACCAGGTGCTCGATCGGCGGCTCGGCATTCCCATCAGCCTCTCTACGGTCTACCTCCTTTTGGCCAAGCGCCTGCGCCTGCCGGTAGTGGGCGTAGGCATGCCCGGCCACTTCCTCCTCCAGTACAACGACAGCCTGTACGTCGACGCGTTCCACAAGGGCCAGATCCTCAATCGGGGCGAGTGCGTGCAGTTTCTCATGAACAACGGCTTTGGGTTCCACCCGGCGTACTTGAGCCCCACGCCCACCCGCTTCATCTTGGTGCGCATGCTGACCAACCTCATTCAGATCTGCACCACCCAGGACCCCGACCGAGCCGAATCGCTGGCGGCCTTCCGCGACATGTTGACCCGCGCCCACGTCAATGTCTAAGGTGCCACCGCCTCCGGGAAGCGGGTCGCCCCGGGGGGATGCCCGCCCCGGAGCGCCGTGGCCTTACGACCCAAAAACCCCTTGACTCAAGAGCGCCTCGGCCAATAAGACGGCTCCCTTGCCGGCGCCCATCTTGGTGTTGTGGGAAACCAGGACGTATTTCACGCCTCCTAAGACCGGTTCCGGTTCGACCCGCCCCACGCTGGTGGTCATGCCGTCACCGAGGTCGCGGTCTCGCCGCACTTGCGGGCGAAACGGGTCCTCGAAGACATGGATCCACTCTGCCGGGGCCGAGGGCAGGGCCGGGCCGGCAAACGGCCGGTATTCCCGCAGTGCCGCCTTGACCGCCTCCACCGTGGCCGGGCGCTCGAGGCCCGCAAACACCGCTTCGGTGTGGCCGTCCAACACCGCCGCCCGCGTGCAGATGGCGTTGATGGGAATGGAGGCCGGCCGCACCGTCTCGCCTTCGACGCGCCCCAAGATCTTGCCGAGTTCGGCTCGCACCTTCTCTTCTTCCTTGGGGATGTAGGGCAAGATGTTGTCCAAGCTGTCCAGCGTCCGCACGCCCGGGCTGCGACCGGCACCGCTCACGGCCTGCATGGAGACCATGAGCACCCGGCTTAGCCCGAAGGCGTCGGCCAACGGCTTTAAGGTGATGGCCAAGCCGGTGACGGTGCAGTTGGGGATGGGGACCACAAAGCCCTGCCAGCCCCGCCGCCGCTGCTGCACGCGGATGAGCTCGGCGTGGTGGTGGTTGACACCGGGGATCATGAGCGGAGTGTCCGGCTCCTGTCGAAACGCGGAAGCGGTGGAGAAGGTGGGAGTAGTGGCGGCAAACCGCGGTTCCAACTCCCGGGCCACGTCGGATTCCACGGCAGTGAAGATGACGTCCACCGACTTGGGGTCGAAGGCGTCCGACTGCACCACCGGCACCGCCTCCATGTCGTCGGGAACCTCCGCGCTTTGGGTCCACCGCGACGCGCCGTCCGGCTCCAACAGGGCGCGCCGGTAGTCGGGCGCGGAACGGGAGGACACCATCACCGTGACCTCAAACCAGGGATGATGGGACAAGGCCTGCACGAACTGCTGACCGGCCATGCCGGTTGCCCCTACGATGGCTGCCTTCAACTTCTGCATCGTCTGCTCCTTCCAGAAAGAAAACCCCCGGGCTCCCCGCAGCACCGCCCACCGGATGCCGTCCTTCTGTTGGTGGCGTCCGTACGTTCCGCACGTTCCGTACGTTCCGTACGTATGGTAGCGAAGGGCCGCGCCGGCATCAACCAGGGACGCCGCCGACTCGAGGGCCTGTCCGCAAGGCCACCTTGGTCTCCGAGGGCGCCCACGCCAACCCTCGCCGCAAGGAGCCGGGATGTGCTACAATCTCGTCTTGGTTTAGCATGGCGGGCTGAGGTCCGCCCAAAGGCCCAATCTGGACGCCGGTGGCCTACGCCGGGGGGCTTTGCGTTGCGATCGGCGCCGCGCCTAGTGAGGAGGAGGCCAGGCTTGGCACAAGACGCAGTGGATCGGTTTGACCTCACGGTGATCGGCGGAGGGCCGGTGGGCCTGTTCGCCGCAGCCTTGGCGGGCATGCACGGCATGAAGACCAAGCTGATCGAGGCGTTGCCGTATCTCGGCGGACAGTTGACGGCCCTGTATCCAGAGAAGTGGATCTACGATGTGGCCGGGTTTCCGCGGGTGTTGGCCAAAGACCTGGTGGAGCACCTCGAGC
The DNA here is from genome assembly GCA_023511625.1 of Bacillota bacterium. Classification (GTDB taxonomy): domain Bacteria; phylum Bacillota; class Sulfobacillia; order Sulfobacillales; family Sulfobacillaceae; genus JAIMAE01. Next base: position 42,995 of record JAIMBD010000013.1, read on the forward strand.
AACAGGCGCGCCGCTACCATCCTGCCATCGTACTGGAAGAGACCGTAGACCGCCTGGAGGCCCTGCCTGACGGCGGGTATCGCCTGTACACCGACCGGGCCGCCCACGAGACCCGCGCCATCCTCATCACCAGCGGTATCGGTGCCTTTGCCCCCCGCAAGTTGCCGGTTGCCGGAGCCGAACGCTTCGAAGGGCGGGGACTCTACTACTTTGTCCCCCCCATGCAGCACTTTGCCGACCAGACAGTGGTGGTCGTGGGCGGCGGCGACTCCGCCTTGGACTGGGCCTTGGCCGCTTCCGAGGTGGCCAAGTCGGTCTTGTTGGTCCACCGCCGGGACGAATTCCGCGGCCAAGCCGAGACCCTGCGCCAGGTGATGGCGCGGCCCAACACAGCGGTCCGGGTCTTCACCGAGGTCCGCAACTTGGCCGGAACGAGCCGGCTTCAAGCGGTCGAACTCATCGACCACAAGACCAAGGCCACCGAGTGGGTTACGGCAGACAGCGTCATCGCCGCGTTGGGGTTTCATTCCAGCCTCGGGCCCATCAAAGACTGGGGGCTCGAGTTTCACGGGGCCAATATCGTCACCTACGAAGCGGGGCAGACCAGCCGGCCGGGCATCTACGCCGCCGGCGACGTGGCCTACTATCCGGGTAAAGTGAAGCTCATCGCCACCGGGTTCGGCGAGGTAGGCAACGCCATCGGACACATCCGCGGGTATCTCCACCCTGGGCACAAAGGGGGCCTGCCCCACAGCACCAACCTCAAGATGGGCGAATAGCCGCCAACAAGGCCTCCCACCGGGCGGGATCGAATCCGACCGCCGTGCCGTGGTCGGTGACCAAGATCGGCCGGCGGATTAAGCGCGGCTCGGCAGCCATGGCTTCAAGCCACGCCGTCGCCGTCGCCGGCGGAGGATTGAGTTGCTTGGCCTTGGGGCTCTTGGACGAGACCAGCGCCGGCACGCCGCCGGCAAGCTCCGCCAACCGGGAAAGTTCGTCCACTGTCAGCGGCGCCGCAATCAGGTCGCGTTCCTCAACGGCCACCCCGCGTTGCCCAAGCCACGCTCGGGCTTTCTGGCAGGTGCTTCACCGCTTATACCCGTAAAACTGAACCATCGCTCGATCGCTCGCTCCTTCCGTCGGGTTGGAATCGCCGTTTTGGGGGCCCGCGCGGCTTTTTGGGTCTCGCTACTGCCAGGTGCGGGCTAAAAGCGCCGGCACTTCTTCGCGGGGCAGCGGCGGGCTGAACCACCAGCCCTGGGCGGCGTCGCACCCCCACGCCCTCAAGGCGTCGCTCTGCTCTCCCTCCTCCACCCCTTCGGCCACCACCTCCACCCCAAGGGGGTGGCTCATGCCCACGATGGCCTGAATCACCGCCCGCCCGGCCGGGGATTGCCAATCGCGGAGAAAGCTGTGGTCGATCTTCACGCTGTGGATGGGCAGCCGGTGGACATGGGCCAAAGAACTGTATCCGGTGCCGAAATCGTCTAGGCTCAATCGGTACCCCGCCTGCGCGATCCGTGCCGCCACCGCCGCCACCGCTTCGAAGTCGGCCAGCGGCGCCGATTCCAGCACCTCGAAGTGCAGCGCCGAAGCCGGAAGGCTCGGATAGACGGCGCGCACGCTGGAGACGATGCTGAGCCACAGCGGGTCAGTCACGGCCTGGGTGGCCACATTGACCGAGATGAACCCGCTCCACCCCCGCCCCCGCCACTCGTTTAAGGCGTCTAGCGCCTGGCGCAGGATGACCCCATCGAGAGCCCGCACCAATTCCTGCTGGTGGACGAACGGCAGAAACTCCCCCGGCAGGTGGACCGTGCCCACCTCGTCGATGTACCGCATCAAGGCCTCAAACCCACGGACGCGCCCGCTGCGGAGGTCCACGATGGGCTGAAAGAAGGCGTGGATGCGCCCGGCCTTCAGGGCGTCCCGCAACACCAAGGCCCACTCCTCGGCCACTCCGGTCTCTTGTTCCAGCCGCTCGGCCGCGGCCCAGCCTCGGTTGCTCCCCTTGGCCCGGTACAGCGCGCGGTCGGCCTGGCCGAGGAGGTCGGCGGCCGCTTCTCCGTCGTGCGGGTAGCGCGCCACGCCCAGCGTGGCCGACACCCGCACCGTAATCCCTTGCACGGTGATGGGCGGTTCGATGGCGGCGCGAAATTTACGCATCAGCCCCGGCAGATCAGCGGCGTTGTGGATGCCGGCCAGGATGAGCAGAAACTCGTCGCCGCCCCACCGCCCCACCCAATCGGTGCGGCGCAGGGTTTTGGACCAGCGCTGGGCCACGGCCTTGAGCACCTCGTCGCCGACGGCGTGGCCAAAGGTGTCGTTGACCGCCTTGAAGCCGTCGAGATCGGCCAAGACCAAGGCAAACGGTTGCTGCTGGCGGAGATAGGCCTGAAGCTGCATCTCCGTAGCCAGCCGATTCGGTACCTCAGTCAGCGAGTCGTGGAAGGTAAAGAAGGTGGTCTGGACCGCCGTCAGCGCCATGAGGTCGATAGCCATGCGCTTGACCACTGTCTCCAACAGCGCTGGACGCGCCGCATCCATCTCGCTGCGCGCCTCGCGCACCTCGCGCAACGCCTCTTGCGTCAGAAGGCCGAAGGCGCCGATGAACCAATCGCTCGGCACCCCGAGGCGCACATGGCGGCTGCCCACGCGGTGGAGGGCTTGAAGCCGGGTTTCGTCGCCAGGTGGCGCGACGAGTCCACGGAGGTACTGGGCCACGAGCGGAGCGAGCGCCGCCGGGCGGGTATGCGCGTGGACGATGCGGGCAAAGAGCGGGACCTCGACCAACCGCCCCACGAAGCGCTGGGCGACAGCCGGAGCCAAGGTATCCCACGGCAGGCTCTCAAGCCGTGCCTGGTCTGCATCGGTCCACTCCCACCACGCAGTCCACGGCAGCGCGTGACCACCCAGTTCTGAGGCCAAGGGCATCCCTCCCCGCGCGGTCGCTGCTGGCTCCCTCATTTGCACGATTTTAGCACAGGTTGGAGCGCTTCAAGACCCCGGTCGAGACCGCCGGGAAGGGGACGGCACGCGAAAGAGCACGGCGAGGCGGCCCCGGTAGAGCACGGGCCATCCGGAAAGCCGCGCCTCTTCCGCCCAGGTCGACCCGCGCTCCACCAAGGCATAGCGGGCGCCGAGGCGTTGGACCCAGGTCGGAAAGGCGCGATAGCCCGACAACGCCTCGCGGTATTGGGTAAGCGCAGGACCGTTCGCTGCCCAAAAGTCGAGCCGCCCATCGATCCAGTCAGGGATGCCGGCGTCTTGGAGATAGCCGCCCCAGTTCAAGACGTTGAACACCCGCTGGTCGATGTGATGGCGCACCATGTACGCGAGGGCTCCTTCAGGCTCGCGCCCGCGGTCGACCCAGGGCCCGAAGACGCCGCCCGGCCCCTTGGGCATCGCGAACCCGGTCCAGACGACCAGCACCGCCGCCGCGCCCGCCAAAAGGGCCCGGCTGAGCGCGCCCAGACTGAAGGTGGAGCGTACGGGCCCGAAAAGGCCGACCAGCCCGATGCCGAGGTAGGGGAGAAAGCGCACCCCGAACAGCGCCGCCGCCACGGTCCCGGCCCAGTAGGTCGCCCCCCGAAGGTCCGGCCGCCGCCCTTGGCTTAGCGCCCCAAGCGGCGCCACCACGGCGCATCCCAAGACCACCGCCGCGAGGTACGGCTGGTGCAGGTTCGGGGATCCCCACTCCGACACGGCCCCCGTCACTGCCGGGGAGAGCACCATCCACACGGCGTGGCCGACGCCGGCTGCCCCCCACGGATTCAAAAACCCCACCGCTGCTGCGCCGAGCCCGAGCGCCATTCCCCGCCGCCGGCGGCGCGCGAAGAGCGTCTCCACGGCCACCCACAAGGGCGCGAGCAGCCACGAGCCGTGGACGTTGGCCCAGACCAGCTCGACTGCCCCCAAGACGCCAAGATTCAAGCCCAGCGCTCGCCGGGACCAGGCGGCGCCATCAAGCCACGGCCGAAGGCGCCAAAGCCCCCCGAGCCACCACACCGCCAAGGGGTAGGCCAGCACCTGGGGGCGAAAGTCCCAGAACTCCAGCGAAGCAAATCCGCCCGCGGCAGCCAAAAGCCCCGCCGGCATGGGGTCCGCCCCGGCGATGCGCCCCAGCCGGTAGAGTCCTCCGAGAAAGGCCACGATGCACCCGACGATGGCCCCGACGGCCGCTTGCGGGCCGATCTGCCAAAGCCCCCACAACAGGACGTCCCAGCCCCATTCGAGGTTGATCCACGGCGCGCCGTGAGCATCCCAGGAGAAGCGGTTCCGGGTCAAGACCGCCCGATGGGCCCACATCCAGCGCCCGGCAGCCAGGTGCCAAAAGACGTCGTTGGCCAAATGGCGCGACGCAAGCTCCAGCGTCAAGGCCGCCGCCACCACAGCCATGGCGTAGCCGGCCCCGCTACGAAATCCCTGCCGGTGCCCCGCCTCCGTTGCCAGTCGACTCCCCTCCACGTCGCGCCCGCCGAATTGGTCTCAACCCTTGTCTCTGGCCATATCTCTTTCAATATCTCTTTCAATATATCGAAGGGGGTAGCTGGATCGCGCGGAAAAAGGCGCGAAATTTGCCGCCACAAGCTTTTCAGGCGCCGAGCGCCTGCCGTAGAATGGGAGCCTGGGGGCTTCTTTGGAATCCACGGGAACAGCTTGAGGGAAGCAAATGGGGGGATGGTGTCGTGTGGCGCCGAATCCGGGAGCGGCTGGGGCAGCGGCGCGGGCAGGCGTTGGTAGAATACGTCTTGGTCCTGGCTTTGATCGCCCTCGTAGCCATTGGCGTGGTGACCACGCTTGGCCAGACCGTCAGCGGTCAGTTGAGCAATATCGTCAGCGGCATTCAACACCAGTAGGGACCCCGGGACCACGACCTTAGACTTGGCGATACGGTCATGCGCAGACGGTGGAGCGGCGGGTGGGTCTGGGAGATTTTAGCAATTTTGGCCTTCTTCGTGGCGGGATGGCTCACCCTCCGCGCCCTGGCGCTGGTGCCGGCGGCCACCGGCGTGCGACCGGCTCCCACCGTGCCGGTGGTGGTGGCCAAGGGGGCCGTTGCCGCCTTCACGCCGTTGGCGGCACCGGAGTTGGCCGTGCGCCACTTTCCCCCCGCGTTGGTCCCAGCGGGGGCCGTAGCGGACCCGGCTACGGTGGTAGGGCGCGTCTCCACTGTGCCCTTGGCGCCGGGCCAACCCGTCTTGGCCGAAGACCTGCTCGACCCCGGCCAGGCCCCGCTGCCTACGGTGCTCCTCTCTGCCGGCGAGCGCGCCGTCACTGTGGCCTTGGGGCCGGCTCAGGACGCCGGCGGGTGGCTTCGGCCGGGAGAGACGGTGGCACTGTACGACGTCACTGCCAAAGGCGCTGCAGAGATCACCGGGGCGGCCCGGGTCCTTTCCATCAACGGGGCCCTGACCACCACCACCGCCACGCCGCCGGGACAGGCCGCGCTGGTTACCTTCGCAGTGCCCAAGGCGACCGTCGCCCCGGTGCTGGAAGCCGCCCAGGCTGGCGCCCTGACGGTGGTGTTGACGCCGGCCACGGGCCCTGTGCGCTGAGGGGACTGGGTTTTCGTTCGGGGAGGCGGGATGGTGCGGCTGCAGATGGCGTTGGCGCTTTCCGCCGACCTTTTGCCGGCAGTGGTGCGCTGGGCGGCCCAATCGACAGATCTGGCCGTGACAGCGGCCTCTCCGGACTTGCGGGGAGCCCTGGAGGGGGCAGGGCCACCGCCCGACCTCGTGGTGGTCGACGACGTCGTCCTGCGAGAGAATCCGGGGTGGATCGGGCGGTTGCGCGAGCAGGGGTTGACGGTGGTGGTCTTGGGGGCCGAGGAGGCGGAGGCGTTCCGCCGGGCCTTGGCGGCGGGCGCCGTCGACTTCATCCGCCGCGACGCCTGGGCTCAAGAGCTGCCGGCAGTGGTGGAGCGGATCGTCGCGGCGCGCCGTCCCGAGCCGCGGCCGCTTTTGGCCGTGTTCTCCCCTAAAGGCGGCGTCGGCAAGAGCACCTTGGCCGCAAACCTGGCCTGCGCCGCCGGCGGGCGCACCGGAGCCAAGGTGGCGCTGGTCGACTTCGACCTGCAGTTCGGCGACCTCGCCACCTTGTTGGGCATCGAGCCCCGCGCCACCGTAGCCGACGCCGCCCGCCTGCCAAGCCTCACCCAAGACGCCTTAAGCCGCCTGCTCCAGCCGGTGGAAAAAACCGCCGTCTCCCTGCTGGCCTCGCCCCTCAACCCTCTGGAGGCGGAGGAGATCACGGCCGCGCGCGCCGTCGAGATTCTCGACGCTTTGAGGCGGGCGTACGAGGTGGTGGTGGTCGACACTGCCCTGGGGTACACCGATGTCAACGTCGCCGCCTTGGACGTGGCCGACCTCATCCTGGTGGTTCTCACGCCCGACGTGGTGACGGTGCGCTCGGTGGTGCGCGCGTTAGACCTTTTTCGCGACGGGTTCCAATATCCGCCCGAGAAGGTGCGCCTGGTCCTCAACCGGGACGGCACCGGGCTCCGTCGCGACGAGATCGCCGAGGCCTTAGGCCGCCCGATCGACTTCGGGCTGCCATCGGACGGAGCGTGGCCGGTGCGTGCCGCCAACCAGGGCACGCCCTTGTGGCTCATGAACCGCCAAAGCCAGTTCGTACGAGCCACCGAGCGCATCGCGGAAGCGCTCTTCCCTCGCCCGCAACCCGCCCGGCGCCCGCGAGCCCTCGCCCGCCGTCTGCCCCCCTTGTCGCTGACCGGAAGGGGATGAGCCGTGCCGCTCAAAGACCGCATCCAAGGCAAGCCGGCCGCGCAGGCCTACCGGGCCATGCTGGAGCGGCAGCTCGGCCCGGCAGAGCGCGAGCGGCTCTCCCGCCAGCAGATAGAGACGCTGCGCACGCGGGTGCAGGAGGCCCTGCTGCGGAAGATCGACGTGCCCGAGCGGGCCGATCGCAACCGGTTGGCCCAGGTCATCGGCGAAGAATTGGACGCCGACCCCACCATCAGCCCGGGCTTGCGCGACTACTTGCTCCAAAGCTTGGTGGACGAGATCTCCGGATACGGCCCCATCCAACCCCTCATGGAGGACCCCGCCGTGACCGAGATCATGATCAACGGGCCAAAGACCATCTACGTCGAGCGCAGCGGGCGGGTCGAAAAAACGGGGCTGGCGTTTCGCGACGAAGAGCACCTTGGGGTGGTGTTGGAGAAGATGTTGGCCTTCACGGGGCGGCGGCTCGATGAGTCGAGCCCCTTGGTGGACGCCCGCCTGCCCGACGGCAGCCGGCTCAACGCCGTCATCCATCCGATTTCGGTCATCGGTACGGTGGTGACGATCCGGAAGTTCTCGCGCGACCCCCTGACGCTCGCCCACCTCTTGGCCAACGGCACCTTGAGCCCGGCCATGGCCGCGTACCTGGAGTGGGCCGTGCGCGGCCGCTTAAACGTCGTCATCTCCGGGGGCACCGCCAGCGGCAAGACCACCACCTTGAACGCCATCTCTGCCTTCATCGGCCCTGAAGAGCGCATCGTCACCATCGAGGACGCCGCCGAACTGCGCCTGCAGCAAAGCCACTGGGTCCCGCTCGAGGCGCGCCCGGCCAACGCCGAAAACCGCGGCGAGGTCACCATCCGCACCCTGGTGCGCAACGCCTTGCGCATGCGCCCAGACCGCATCCTGGTAGGCGAAGTGCGCGGCGCCGAGGCGTTGGACATGTTGCAGGCCATGAACACGGGACACGAGGGCAGTCTGACCACCTTGCACGCCAATTCGCCCCGCGATGCCTTAAACCGGCTCGAGACCATGGTCCTCATGGCCGGCATGGACCTGCCCCTCGTAGCCGTCCGCCAGCAGATCGCGGCGGCAGTCGACGTCGTGGTGCAGCAGGCGCGGATGCCCGACGGCTCGCGGCGCATCGTCTCCATCGCCGAGGTGCAGGGACTCGATGCCGGCAACATCTTGATGCAGGAGTTGTTCCAGTACCGCTGGGACGCCGCAGGCGGCCGCTTCCGCGCCACCGGCGTCGTGTCCCGCTTTCTCGACAAGATGCGCACGCACGGCGTGGAGCCCTCGCCGGCCATCTTCCGAGAGGAGTAGGTGCCATCATGCACGCATGGGACGTCCCGCTGACCTGGGCCGCCGCCGGCTGGTGGGCCTTTGCCTTCGTCCTCGTCGCCTTGACCTGGCACCGGCGCCGAGAGGCCCGGCGGCGAACGGCGCGCCTTCAGCGCATGGTGGGCCCGCGGGCGCCCAAACCGGCGCCACCCCTTATCCGTGTGGCCGGCACCCGGTGGCGCCTGCTCCCCGCGAAGTACCGCTACGTCGTGCCGCCGATGCTGGGAGCCTTGGTGGCCGCCGCCGCGTGGCACCGCCTGTGGGCGGCCGGGGCGGGGCTTGGCGCGGGGCTGGCGCTGCCCTCCCTCTTGACGCGGTGGCATCGGGCCCGGCGCCGGCGCGACCTCCTGCGCGCCCTGCCAGGCTTTTTGGAGACGTTGGCGGGCGGACTTCGCGCCGGAGCCACCGCTCGCCAGGTGTTTCGGATTTACGCCCAGGAGCAGTCGGGCCTGCTCGCAGCCCTGGTGGCCGACGCCTTGTCGCGCGAAGAATTGGGCTTAGGGCTGGACGCGGTGTTCACCGACCTTGGACGGCGGGAGTCTTTGCCGGCCCTTCGTTGGCTTGGGACCGCCATGGCAGTGCAGCGCCAGACCGGCGGATCTTTGGCCCGCCTGGTCGATGCGGTGCGGGAGGCCTTGCACAACCAAGAGACGTTGCAGCGAGAGGTGCGGGCACTGACGGCCCAAGGCCGGGCAAGCCTCGCGGTCCTGAGCGCGCTCATCCCCCTGGTGGCCGCCACAGTGGGCTTCCTCGACCCGGGGTATTTAAAACCGCTGGCCACCACGCCCACCGGCCACCTGTTGGTGGGCTATGCCGCGGCATCGATGGGGGTGGGACTGTGGCTCATCTCGCGCTTGGTCCGGCGCGTCTGAACATGCCGCCGGCCCTACTCTGGGCTCTCGGGTGGCTCCTGGCTGGCCTCGGGGCCGGCGCCATGGCTTGGCACCGGCGGCTTCAAGCGGCCCGGCGGGCGCGCCTGGTCCGCATGCGGCCCCAAACGCCGGCGCCTCCGGCGGCTTTGCATCCGGTTCGCTGGGACGACGGGTTTGCGTGGCTGGGCCACCGGTTGTCCTCGCCCAAGACCCGCGAGCGCTGGCGGGCGCGGCTCGAGGCGGCCCAGTTGCCATGGTCTCCGGAGGCGGCGATCGGGATGTGGGTCGTGGCCATCGTCGCCGCCACGCTCGGCCTCGAGGCGCTGGCCGTCTTCGCCCGGCTGCCCGCGGTCGACCGCCTGCTCTTTCCCGCGGTGGGAGGCGGCGTCGCCTACCTTTTTGGGCCGGCGCACCTGCGCACGCTCGCCGACCGCCGGCGGCAGGAATTTGCCGAGGCGTTCCCGGACGTCCTCGACCTCTTGGCCGTCAGCCTGGCCGCCGGCTTGACCTGGGAGGCTGCCTTGGGCTACCTCATCCCAGAACTCGAGGGCACCGTCCGCCACGTCCTCGACCTTTTGTGGCAGGATTTGAAGCTTGGCCTAAGCCGCCGGGAGGCCCTCGAGCGCCTGGCCCGACGCACGGGACTGGAGGCAGTAGAGCGGGTGGCCACACTCGTCATTCAAGCCGAGCAGCTAGGCTCGAGCCTCTACGAGGCCTTGACCCGCGAGGCCGAGGGCCTGCGCGCGGCGCGACTGAGCCAGGCCCGCGAGCGCGCGACCCGCTTGCCGGTACAGATGACCATCCCCATCGTCTTCTTCTTGCTCCCGGCCCTGTACGTGGTCCTTTTGGGGCCGGCGGCGCTGAATGTCTTGAAAACCTTGGCAGGGGGAGGCTGACCAGGCCATGGCAACAGTCGAGTGGCCGGCACCGGTCCGGGTGATGGACACGGTCTGGCAACGGTTAAGGGGGATGATCGGGCGGCCGCGCGACGCCACCCTGTACGTCTTCCCCGGTACCCGTGCCATCCACACCTTCGGGATGGCCTATCCCATCGACGTGGCCTTCTTGGCAGAAGACGGCACCATCCTCTCGGTGGTGCGCGGGTTAAAACCCTGGCGCCTGAGCCCGTGGGTGGCCCGCGCGGCGGTGGTGGTCGAGGGTCAGGCCGGGCTTTTGGCCGAGTGGACGCCCGGACGTCGGGTCGCCCTACCGGCCCCGTTCCGACGCCCGTCCCCCCGGGCCGGGCAGGCCCTGGTCGAGTTCGCCCTCATCCTTCCCGTACTCTTGGCGCTGGTGTTGGGCGGGATTTCGCTCCTTTTACTGACGGAGGCCGCCGGCGCCGTACAGGCGGCAGCCATCGCAGGAGCCAACGCCCTGGCCAACCCCTCCACGGCTCAGGAGGTGGGGTCGATCATCTGCAGCACGGTGGCGACCGGCCTGAGTGTCAATCCCGCCGAGGCAAGCTACCAGATCGTGCCCACTTCCTTTAGCTCCTTCAACGACGGGAGCGGAGGCGGCGGCGACGGGCAGGGCGGCTGGCTACTGTCCGGTCAGTGCCCGTGTGCTTCGAACTCCTCCTGCCCCACGCCCGGTCCCATTTCCCACCCCATGACGGTGACGGTCATCCTGTGCTACACTCCCGTGGTGCCCCTCCCTGGCCTTCCCTCCCCGATTGCGTTGACCCGCAGCGCCCCCGCCGTGCCGGAAGGCAGGTTCCCCCACTGGTCGAAGGCCGGGCTCGGAAACGACTTCGGGCACGGGTCCGGCCCCAGCCCTGGCAGCGGCAGCACCAGCCCGATCGGCTGCCCACCACAGGCGTAAAGCCCAGGAGGAGGCAAATGACCGTGGCGTCCACCGATGCGCGCGAAACCCCTTTCCCTGGTCCCCTGCAGCCGGGTGCCGCTCGGGCTCTGGGCCAGGGAACCACCGCGGCCGCCGTCGGCGCGGCCACGGCCGTCACCGTGGCCTGGTTGTGCCGCCTCCGCCTGGCCGGCGATGCCTACTGGGATCTGGCCGCCGGGCGCTGGATGTGGGCCCACCGCGCGGTGTTGAAGACTAATCCCCTCTCCTGGGTGGCTCCCCACGCCCAGTGGATCAACACCGAATGGCTGTGGGGGGTGATCCTTTGGGGAGCGGCCCATTTCGGCCCCCTCGGCCTCATCGCCCTAGGCATCGTGGGCGCGCTGGCCTTCTACCTGGCCCTGGCGGCCCTTGCGCGCCGGCTCGACCTCGGCCCGGTGGCCACCGTCGTCCTGTTGTGGTGGAGCGTCTGGGTCTCTTTACCGGGTTGGAAATTTCGCCCCCAGGCCTGGGGCTATCCGGCGGCGGCCTGGGCCTTTGTCCTCATCCAAGGGCTCGCGACCGAAGCCGGAGCCCCGGCCCGCGTCTGGTTCGCCCGCCAGCGATGGCGCCTCGGCGGCCTGGTGGTCCTGGTCTGGTTCTGGTCGCAATTTCACGGGTCTTGGATCTTGGCGCCGCTGTGGCTCCTATGGGAAGCGGCATGGCGCCGGGAGGGGCGTTGGGCGCTCGTGGCGCTGGCGTCGGTGGCCGCCGCGGCCCTTGGCCCTTTCGGGTATGCCGGGGTGGTCCACGCCTTCGCCGTGGCCGGCTCGCCGGAGATCGCCCGCACCATCGCCGAATGGGCTTCGCCTACCCTGCACAATCCCGCCGAGGCCGTCACGCTGGTCCTCTACGTCTTCGGAGGTCAACTGTGGCTCGCCCGGCACGGCTCGTGGCGGCGCTGGGCGTACTGGGCAGGGTTTGCCGCGGCTTACTTATGGGCCGTCCGCTTTGGCCCGTACCTTGCGCTGGGGGCGGCCATGGCCCTGGCGGGGGCGCGGGAAGGCATCTGGGGACTGTCCCTAAGCCGCACCTTCCGCGGCACGGTCGCCACGGCCGGCGCGGCGGCTCTGGTGCTGGGCGCGCTGTCCTTTCGCGGCGGCAACCTGGCCACGGGCCCCTTTGTCTCCCGCCAACGCAATCCGGTGGCGGCCGTCACCTTCCTCTTGCGCCACCACCTGACCCGACGGGTCTTCAACGCCTACGGTTGGGGCGGGTATCTCGCCTACCGCGGCATCCCCGATTGGATCGACGGCCGCGCCGATTTCTGGCTCGGCGTCAACCACGACTTCCAGGCGTACGCCGAGGTCCTCGACGGGCAGCGCTCAGCCTCGAGTCTCGTCACCCACGCCGGAGCCGCCGTGGCCCTGGTGCCTCCCGCCTCGGTGTTCGCCATCGAGCTCGAGTCGGCAGGCTGGCGACCCATCTGGCACGACCGCGTGGCTGTGGTCCTCTTGCCGCCCCCAAAGGGCGGGCAATGACGGCCGAGCCCCGCAGCCGGGATGACCTGCGGGGCTCAGATGGCCAGGGATGTTTGCGCTCACTCGCCGAGGCTGTGCAACAAGGCCGCCTTTTGCACCCAGAGGCGATTTTCCGCTTGGTCAAAGACCGCCGACTGCGGGCCCTCGAGGACCTCTTCGGTGACCTCCTCCCCCCGATGGGCAGGCAGGCAGTGAAGAAAGAGGGCGTCGGGCTTGGCCCGGGTCATGAGGTCGGCGTTGACCTGGTAGGGCCCGAGCGAAAGCCGCTTGGCTTCCTGATCCACCTGCCCCATCGACACAAAGACGTCGGTGGCCACCGCATCGGCGCCGGCTACGGCCTCTCTGGGGTCCTCGACCACCTGGACCGATCCGCCGGTCAACAACGCCTCCTTCTCAGCCCACTGCACCAGCGTCGGATCCGGGGCGTAGGCCGCCGGGCTCGCTACCACCACGTGCATGCCCAGTTTGGCCCCCACCACCACGTAGGAATGGGCCATGTTGTTGCCGTCCCCCACATAAGCCAACTTCAAGCCGGCGAGGTGGCGCTTGTGCTCCCAAAGGGTCAAGGCGTCGGCCAACGCTTGAAAGGGATGAATGCGGTCCGTCAGGGCGTTGAACACCGGCACCGACGCCCAGCGGCTAAACTCCTGCAAGGTCTCGTGGCGCCGACAGCGGATGACGATGCCGTCGACGTAGCGCGACAGCACCCGCGCCGTGTCCTTGATCGGTTCGCCCCGCCCGAGCTGGCTGTCCTCCCAGCCCAAGACGACCGGCGCCGCGCCTAAGGATTCCACGGCCACCTGGAACGACACCCGCGTGCGGGTGGACGGCAATTCAAACAACAGGGCCACGCTCTGTCCGGCCAAGGCGTAACGGATCTGGGCCACCTTGGGGTTGGCTTTGAGCCAGGCCGCTGTTGTCAGCACCTGTTTGATCTCGTTCGGGGTCCATTCTTGTAGGGTCAGGACCGAGCGGCCGTGCAACCCGGCCGAGCTCTCCATCAGTCGCTCCACCAACCCCACCGCCTCCTTGGCGAATGGTTATACCATACCACGTATTTTTATGCAAGTCCCTGCCTCATCCCGGATCCGGCACCGCTTCCCTCTGCCAGGGCAGCCAAGACGCCGCGGTATAGCACTTCGACCCCCATGGGCAGAGCGGCTTCGTGCAGTCGAAAGCGGGCCGAGTGATGGGGATGGGCTTGTCCCTCCGGTCGGGCCCCGAGAAAGCAGTACGCCCCTGGCCGCACTCTGAGGTAATAGGCAAAGTCTTCGCCGGTCAGTTTGGGCTCGGCCGCCACCACCTGAAACCGGTCGCCGAGCGCTCGTTGCCAGCGGTCCACCACCGCCTGGTGGTTGACCACCGCCGGATAGCCGCGCTCGTAGCGAAAGGTGGCTCGCGCGCCGTAAAGCGCCGCCACGCCCTCCACGGCGCGCCGGACCTCGGTCTCCACCAACGCCTGCACAGCGTCTGACAGCGTGCGGACGGTGCCACTGATCTCGGCATGGTCGGCGATGGCGTTGAAGACCCGGCCCGCGTGGAGCGTCCCCACGCTGACCACGGCCGGCTCCAGGGGCGGCACGCGCCGCGAGACCACCGTCTGCAGATGCAGCACCGTCTCGGCGGCGATGACGACGGCGTCCTGGGTCTCGTGCGGCGCCGACCCATGCCCTCCCTGCCCTTCGATGCGGGCGAAAAACTGGTCGGCGTTGGCCATGATGGGACCGGCCCGCATGGCCACTACCCCCAACGGGTCGGTGGCCCAAAGGTGCAGGCCCAACACCTCGTCCACGCCCTCCAGCGCGCCTTCGGCGATCAGGCGCAGCGCGCCGCCCGGCGGCCGTTCTTCGGCGGGTTGGAAGAGCAGGCGCACGCGGCCCGGAGGCGGTTCGGCGCACAACCGCTCGGCCAAGGCCAACAAGATGGCCATGTGCCCGTCGTGGCCACAGGCGTGCATGCGGCCGGGATGGCGCGAGGAGAACGGTTCTCCGCTCTCCTCGTCAAGCGGCAGGCCATCCATATCGGCACGCACCGCCACGGCGCGGCGGCCCTGCCCCGCGATCTCCGCCACAAGCCCCGTGCCGGCCACCGGTTTCCACTCGATGCCGAGTTTGGAGAGGGCAGTCTCCAGATAGGCCTGGGTTTCGTGCTCTTCAAATCCTAATTCCGGGATTTCGTGCAAGGCGCGCCGATGGCGCACCACCTCGGTCTCCCATCCCATGTGCGTCCCTCCCGGCCCCGCCCCGGCGGGGTGCTGCTCAGACGATGCGGCTGCCCAAGGCTGAAGCGATGAGCTCGGCGGCCAACCGGCCGGTGCGGTTGTGCTCGTCCAAAATGGGATTGACCTCCACCATCTCCAAAGAGGTCAGGATGTCGGCCTCGGCCACGAGTTCCAAGGCCAAATGGGCCTCGCGCTCGGTCAGCCCCCCGCCCCAGGGCGTGCCGGAGCCGGGCGCATACAAGGGATCCACGGCGTCGATGTCAAAACTTAAATGCACCCCATCGGTCCCTTGGCTCACGATTTCCAGTGCCCGCGCCATCACGTCCCGCATGCCGTAACGGTCGACCTCGTGCATCGAGAAGATGGTGGCCCCGCTCTTTTTGAGCTGCACCGCCTCGGCCGGATCCAGCGCCCGTACCCCAATATAGACGATCTTGCGCGGATCCACCGTGCGCCCGGAAAAGTTTTGCCGCAATTTGGGATGGCCGAGGCCGACCATGGCTGCAACCGGCATGCCGTGCACGTTGCCGGACGGGGTGGTCTCTTCGGTGTTGAAGTCGCCGTGGGCGTCAAACCACAGGATGCCGAGGCGCGGCAGGCGGCGCAACAGACCGGCCACGGTTCCCATGGCAATGCTGTGGTCGCCGCCCAGCACCAGGGGGAAGGTCCCGTCCCCCAGCGCCCGCTCCACCGTGCGCGCCAAGACCCGGTTGACCTTGACGATCTCGTCGATGTACTTCATCCGCTCGTGCCGGGGATGACGGCTCTCTGGAACCGGCACCGTGACGTTGCCGACATCCTCCACCCGATGCCCGATCTGGCGCAGGCGCTCGTGCAGGCCGGCGTAACGGATGGCGCTCGGCCCCATGTCCACTCCGCGCCGGTCGGCCCCGTAATCCAGCGGCACCCCGATGATGCGCACCGTCTTGGGATCCATCTCCATCCCTCCCCCGGCATAATGTCGCCGGCGACCGCCCCCATTATAGCCCGCAAGCGGCCGGAGCCACCGCACGGCTAGCGGCGCATGAGCTCGGTGGGCGGCGGGGCCTCCAGCAGGTCCTGGGGCCAATGCGCGCGCAGAAACCAGCGCTCCACGCCAAGGAAGATGGCCCAAGTCAACCGGCGCTGGTACTCGGGGTCGAGGAGCTTCTGCTCCTCGGCCGGGTTGGTGATGAAGCCCACTTCCACGTTGACGGCCGGCATCTTGGCGTGGCGCAAGACGTACTGGTCGATGCGCTGCACCTGCCGTCGACTGCCGGTCAAATACTGCAGCTCCTCTTGAATGGATTGGGCCAAGTGATAGCTCGGCGCCCCGGCCCAATAAAATGTTTGCGGCCCATGCCAGACGGCTGCAGATGCGTTACAATGGATATCGATGAGGACGTCGGCGTCGGTGGAGTTGATGTACACCATTCGACTCTGGACGCGGTACTTGCGCGTTTTCGGGATGTCTTGAGGCTTGGACCAGGTCATCAGCACCCGGGCTCCGGCTTCTTCCAGCCACCGGCGCAGCGCCAAGGCTATCTGTAAGTTGATGGTGGCCTCGTCGGCTTGGCGGCCGATGCTTCCCGGATCAAAGCCGCCGTGGCCGGGGTCGATGACTACGGTGCGCCCAGCCAGCAAGTGCCCCGCGGGAAGCGAGCCCTGCCAGGCAGCAGGAGCCGCTTGCACCACCTGCCACGAGGTCAGGAGGGTAGCCCAGGCCGCGATCAACGCCAACGCCGAGCGGAGCGGTCGAGCGGAAATGGATGGGATCCCGGGGAAAGATTTCATCGCGTTTCCCTCCGCAGCCTATTCTATGTCGTCCATCCTGCGGCGATGACAAGCTATTGAATGAACATGCAATCGGTTGTATAATTTTTGCGGTGTTTTTTGCCCACACCGAGCGCGGCTCGGCCCCGCGATGCAGTAGGGCACCGGTGCGCCGACACCGGGCCTCGGGCCGTGGAGAGGAGGCCGGGGCCCGTTGACAAGGAGGGGTATTTGGTTGATGCGATCCAGCGCACTCACGCCGTTTATCGGTTCGGAACACGACGCCTGTGCCCTGTTTGCCGCGGTGTCTAAGAGGGCGCCGACGGGCGGGGATCCGTCTTTGTGGGAGCTCGCGCTGGACAGCCTCCACAAAATGAGCCACCGCGCGGGCTGGATTCGCGGCGTGAGCGACGGGTCGGGGCTGGAGGCGGACATCCCGCGGGCGGCATGGCAACGGCGTCTGGACCGCTCTCACGCCGGCTATTCCGCCTGGGCGCCGAATTTCTGGGTGCTGGAACTGGTGGTGTCGCCGAGCCAGCTCAAGTTGGTCGAGCGCAACGTGCGCACGTTGGCCCCGTATTACGGGTTTTCGGTGTTGCTGCTGGAACCGGAGTCGGAAGGCCGCGACCAATTCCTCATCTCGTTCGCCCTGTGGCAGGAGCGGTTAGATGCGGGGACCGAGTTTGCCTTCTTGAACCGATTGGAGCAAGAGTTCCCGGGCCAAGTGGCGTCGTTCAGCCCCCACACCATGGTGTGGAAGGTGGTGGGCAGCCCAGACGACCTCACGGCCATGTTGAACGCCTATCCCGGATACCAGCCGCGGGCACTCATGGCCCACAACCGGTTCTCCACCAATACCGAGCGCGACTTGCGGCGGGTCCAACCGTTTTTGCACCTTGCCCACAACGGGGAGATCAACACCATCGACCGCCTGATGCGCGAGTTGGAGGAGCTCGGGGTACAGCCCCTGTACGACGGCAGCGACTCCCAGAATCTGGATCGCGCCCTGACCTACCTGCTGTACGGGCTTGGCATGCCGCTGCCGGAGGCCTTGCGGTTCCTGGTGATGCCGTCGCCGGCCATGATGCGCCAACTGTCGCCCGCCGACCAGGAGGATTGGCTGCGGTTGCGCCAGGCCATGGGACCGCTGGCCCAAGGGCCGGCGGCGCTGTTGACCCGGCACGGCAACGTGCTGGCGGCGGCCGTGGACGCCCTGGGCCTACGCCCCTTGTGGCTTCTGGAGACGGCCGAGCTTTGGGCGTTAAGCTCGGAGCCGCATGTCATCGACCCGACCGAATGGGTGGCGGAACCCAAACTCATTGGGCCTGGCGAGATCGTGGCCCTATCCTGGGAGGCCGAAGGACCGGTCACGGTCTACACCAACCAGGACATCACTGCCGCTGCCCTGCGCCGCTTCCGCGGCGTGGCCATCCAGCCGCGCTGGGAGCCGGCGGGCGCGCGGACTGCCGATGTTGCCCCGTCCTGGCGGTACCTCGCCGACGGGTGGCGGAAGGACGACGTGCAGCTGGTGGAAACCTGGTACCAGGAGCATCGGGAGCCCATCGGGTCGCTCGGCTTTGACGCGCCATTGGCGGCGTTGGACGAGGACAACGTCCAAAACGTGGCCGACTACCTCCAAGAGGTGGTGGCGGTGGTGACCAACCCCGCCCTCGACCGCGAACGCGAGGCAGAACATTTCTCCCTGCTCACGTACCTGGGGCCGCGCCCGGCGCTCGATCGGCTGGAGGAGCCGGTGGGCCGCGGGCTTTGGCTGCCGCACCCCTGGCTCGGGGAAGACGACCTGCGCGCGGTAGTGTCACACTTTGGTGAACGGGTCACTCGGCTGACCCCGAACCAAAAGCCCGGCGAGACCGAATTGGAGGCCGTCGAGCGGATCGCCCAGGCCGCCGTGGCGGCCGTCTTGGGCGGGGCCCACCTCCTGGTCCTGGACGATGCCACGGCCTACGCCGAGGGGGTAGCCTTAGACGTGCATCTGGCCATCGCCGGCATCGATCGCGCCCTGCGCAGCCAGGGGCTTCGGCGCAAGGTCGGTCTGGTGGTCCGCTCGGGGATGCTGCGCAACCTGCACGACCTGGCCTTGGCGTTGGGGCTGGGGGCCGACGCACTCGACCCTTACCTCATCTGGCAACTCTGCCCGCCTGACCAAGCCGTGCGCGACGTGTTTTACGTCCTATCCAGCGGGCTGGAGAAGGTGCTGTCTACCACCGGGTGCCACGAGCTCGACGGGTATGGGCGCTCGTTTGCGGGCATTGGGCTGCCGCGAGAAATCGGCCAGCTGTTAAACGTGCCCACCTATTTCGCGCCCGACCTTTCCGCGTGGAACGAACACCGCGCCCTGGTCGCCGAAAAGCGGTTACAGGCGGAAGCCGAGGCCGTTCCGGGCAAGGAGCCGCGCCTGCCCCGTTTCAGCCACCGCAACAACCGGCTGTTCAAGTCGATCGGGGCCCTGGCGGAGGGGAAGATCGACGCCAACACGTACGAGGACCACGCCTTTAAGTGGGCCCAGGAGATGCCCATCAACATCCGGCACGTCTTGTCGGTGAAGTACCCCAAGGCGCCCACGCGCAAGCAACCGAGTAAGGTCGACATTTCCATCGACGGCTATGATTTGCCCTTCGTCATCGCCTCCATGTCCTATGGGTCGCAGGGCGAGACTGCCTTCCGGGCATACGCCGAGGCCGCCAAGGCCCTCAACATGCTGGCCATGAACGGCGAGGGCGGCGAGATCCGGGACATGTTGGGCCGGTACTACCGGTGGCGCGGGCACCAGATCGCCTCGGGGCGGTTTGGCGTCAACACCGCGCTGTTAAACGGCGCGCGGTTTTTGGAGATCAAAATCGGGCAGGGAGCCAAGCCGGGAGAAGGCGGGCACTTGCCGGGCAAAAAGGTGTCGGAGAAGGTGGCCCAGGCGCGCAACGCCTTGCCGGGCATCGACCTCATCTCCCCCAACAACAACCACGACCTGTACTCCATCGAGGATCTGGCCCAGCTGATCTTCGAGCTCAAGACGGCCAACCCCGATGCCAAGGTCGTGGTGAAGTGCCCGGTGGTCCCGAACATCGGCACCATCGCCGTGGGCATCGTCAAGGCCGGCGCCGACGTGGTCACCCTGTCGGGGTTTGAAGGCGGCACGGGGGCGGCGCGCCTGCACGCCTTGCGCCACGTAGGGCTGCCGGCAGACGTGGGCGTGCCGCTGGTGCACGCGGCCCTGTCGGCTGCGGGACTGCGCGACCAGGCCGAGATCTGGTGCGACGGCGGCATGCGCAGCGCCGAAGACGCCCTCAAGATGATCCTCTTGGGAGCCAACCGGGTCGGGTACGCCACCTTGGCCATGATGGCGCTCGGTTGCACCGCCTGCCGCGGCTGCCAGCTCGACACCTGCCACGTCGGCATCACCACGCAAATCGAGACGGTAGAGGAGGCCCGCGAGCGCGGCCTGAAGAAGTTTGAACCCCAGGTGTTGGACGTGGCCGTCGAGCACTTGGTGCGCGTCTTCCGGAGCATGGGCCAGAGCCTGGCCGGATACGTGGAGCAACTGGGGGAGACCCGCCTGCAAAACTTGGTGGGGCGCTGGGACCTTTTGCAGCAGGAACACTACTACTCGGTGGTCAATGTGGTGGGCTACCTGGATCAGCTCCAGGAGGCCCTGCAGCGCGCCGTACGGGCCGAGTCGGCGGTCTTGGTGGCCACGGGCACCGATGCCGTGCCGGCCTCCATCAGCCCCCCGAGCCCCAACCAGCGGGCCATCGGCACCGGTCTCGCCCATCGTGGCCACGCGCCTGCTGGCCCTATCGCCGTCAACCGGGTGGCCGGCCAAGGCTTTGGGGCCTTCAACGGGCGCGGGCTTTCGCTGGTGGCCCTGGGCGGGGCTCAGGACGGCGTGGGCAAGAGCGCCATGGGCGGCGAGATCGTGGTGCTCAAGACCCAGAACCAATCCGGCACCGTCGTGGGCGGGTTCTGCGGCAAGTCGCTGGCGTACGGCGCCCAGGCCGGCACCTTCATCGTGCAGGGTCAGGCCGACGCGCGGGCCGGTGTGCGGTTGGCAGGGGCCAATGTCGTCATCCTCAACGACGTCCCTGACCAAAGCCTGTGGTCCTGGGTCAACTGGGGTCCTGCCGCCATCAAGGGGTTTGGGTTTGAGTACATGACGCGCGGCGTGGGCATCATCCTCGGCGACCCCGGACCGTGGCTGTGCGCAGGCATGACCGGCGGAGTCCTCTACCTGGAGCTGGACCCCGATCGGGGCCTGACCTTGTCGGTACTGCAAGACCGGTTGGCCACCAACGCCAAGATCCAGTGGCGCCCCTTGGAGGCCCCCGACATCGCCACCGTGCGGCGGCTTTTAGGCCTCGCCCAAGAGCGCACCCGCGAGACGGCCAGTCCCGCGCTCCAAGCCAAACTGGCCCGCTTGTTGGAGGACCCGGCCCGCTGGATGATCAAGGCGGTGCCGGAAGGCATGCAAGCCGATCCCAACGTTTCGACGGAGTGACGGTCCCCTACCGATCAGACCCGGCCAGATACCGACGGGCCAAGGCCCACAGCCGATCCCGCCGGTTCAAGGCCGGGTCTTGGCTTACCGCCGCCCAAAGCTGCGCCGTCAGACGGCCGAGCGCGGCCCCTTGGACGCCCAGGACGGCCCCGAGTTCTCCTGGCGAGACCGCCAAAGCCAGGGGATAGAGCGACTCTTCGACCCCGTGGGCCCGAGCCCAGTCGGCCAAGATCCCCCAGCCCGGCACGCCGCGGCGCACCGCCGCGGCCCATTCGTCCGGCCCGCCCCCACGCCCTATCCACGCGAGCGCGCCCTCCAGCGCCCGCCGCTCGGCCCGCGTCAAGGGCCAACGGCGTATCCACGCCCGCGCCGGCTCTTCTGCCCCAAAGGCCGCCCACAGCCACCACAACCGGCGCGCGGGCACCGACGCCGGCACCGGCCCCGCCGCCTCCCAGAACGCGCCCTCGGGCAACTCCAGGGCCGGCGCAAGCCCCAAGGTGTACACAAGGCGCCAGCGGTGCGCAGGCGCCGACAACATCCGCGTCCACTCCCAAAGGCGCCGCTCGCGACTTGGCGCTTGGGCCCACGTCCGGCACCGCCAGGCCGCTTCAAAGGTGTCGGCCGCGATCCAACCCCCGAACACGGCAGCCAAACGGGCCAAGCGCATCAGGCGCAGCCCGTCCTCGCGAAAGCGCCGCTCGGGGTCGCCCACTGCCCGCCAGCGGCGCGCCTTGAGGTCCTCGGCGGCGCCTGGCACGGCCGCCACCCGATGGCGGTTGAAGGCCACGGCGTTGACGGTAAAATCCCGTCGGGAGAGATCCTCTTCAATCGCCGCCACCGGACGGATGCGCGCGGGATGGCGCGCGTCCTCGGTGCCTTCTTCGGCCCGCATGATGGTCACCTCGACGCCTGGCGCCGCCTGCACGGTGCCAAAGCGCGCCCCCGGGTGCCCCGTGCCGTACCGCGCCGCTAAGAGATCCCACGGGGCGTTGGTGGCCACGTCCCAATCCTCCACCGGCCAGCCCCACAACAGATTGCGGGCCGCGCCGCCCACTACGTAGGCGTCATACCCCGCCCTTTCCAGGTCCGCCAGCACCGCCTCCACGGCGGGGGGCAGCGGGACCTGCGTCAGCGCCTCCAATCCTTCGACCCGCTTCGTAGGGATCACCCGGAATTAAACTCTATTCCAAAACCATTCTACTCCGCCCCGAAATCCATACACAACTGACCGCTCCCTATGTTACAGTGAAGTTGGGGGGATGCAGGGTTGGTAGGGGCCAAGATTCGGGAACTGCGCAAAAAGTTGGGCCTGACGCAAGAACAGCTGGCAGGCACCGAGCTGACCAAGAGCTACGTCAGCCAAGTGGAGTTGGGGCGAATCAGCCCGTCGCAGAAGGCGCTGCAGATCATGGCGGCACGGCTGGGGAAACCGGTGGGCTATTTCCAGGAGAACCGCGACGACCTGCGCACCATCGACTTCCTGCTCAAGGCCGCCCGCGCGCTGTGGACCACCCACCGCCTGGAGGAGGGGATGCTGGGCCTCAAAGAGGCGCTGTCGCTGGCCGAACGCATCGGGCGCGAAGACCTCATGGCGCAGATCAAGCTGGCCATGGGTCGGCTGGAGATGGCCCAAGGCCACCTGACGGAGGCCGAGGCCCTCTTGCAGCACAGCCTCGAGCTCAGCCGCAACGAAGCGCGCCCGGAGCTCATCACCGAGGTCGCCGATACCTTGGGGCTGGTCGCCACCCGGCTCGGCAACTTCCAAGATGCCGTCCATTCCTTCCAATTGGCGCTCGAATCCAGCGCCGCCCTCAGCCCCGAACACACGGCCATCCGCGTGGAGGCGCTTCGGGACTATGGGGACTTCTGCCATGGCCTCGGCCAATGGGAGAGCGCGTTGGCCCTGTACCGAGAAGCCTTGACCGTCGCCGCCGCCGTCGAGCCCCGCTATCAGGCAGAGCTTGACGCCCGCATGGCCAATGCCCTGGCGCACCGGGGCGCCGCCCAAGATGCGGAACGGCACATCGCTGCGGCCGAACGCCAGCTGGACCGCCGCCACGAAGACGTGGCCCAAGCCATCATCGCCGCCGATCTCGGCAAATGCCTGCTCCTCCTCCACCGCTATTCGGAGGCGTACCA
The DNA here is from genome assembly GCA_023511625.1 of Bacillota bacterium. Lineage (GTDB taxonomy): Bacteria > Bacillota > Sulfobacillia > Sulfobacillales > Sulfobacillaceae > JAIMAE01. The sequence goes on from JAIMBD010000013.1 coordinate 65,899, forward strand.
ACGCCTGCGGGAGGTCCTTGAGGTGTTTGAACAGGCCGCGTTGGGGCCGGAATGGGTGGAACCCGTGTGGAAGGGGCTGATGGTGGCCGTGGCCCGCACCCGCCGCCGAGACTGGTGGGAATTGTTGGAAGGGCACTGGAACCAATCCGGGGGAACCGCCGCGCGCTCCCAGGACCTTGGGGCCCAGTGGGCATTGTTGACGGCCGCCATGGCCCGGGCCGCTGGCCACTGGGAGAAGGCGCACGCGGCCCTGGCAAACGTCGCCTCCACCCTCCCGGAACACGCAGCCGCCCGCGACCTTTTGGCGGTCGAAGCCGAAAACCCCACCGCCCCGCCGGCGCCATTGGAGCGGCTGTGGCGTTGGCTTCTGGAGACCGCATTTGCTCCCGACCGCTATCCCGATTTCCTGCCGAAGCCGGTGCTAAGTTGGATGCGCCCCATCCGGCTGGCCGAACTGTACTGACCGGCGAGCATACCCGCCGCCGGGTTTTGGGAGTTAGCGCTTGGAGAACTGCGGCGCCTTGCGGGCTTTCTTGAGTCCGTACTTGCGGCGTTCCTTCACGCGCGGATCGCGGGTCAGCATCCCGGCTCGCTTGAGGACCGCGCGATAATTGGGGTCTACGCGCAGAAGCGCCCGCGCGATGCCGTGCCGCACGGCCCCGGCCTGTCCCGACAGCCCGCCCCCTTCGACGCGCACCAACACGTCGAACTGCCCTTCCATCTCCACCAGCTGCAAGGGGGCCCGCACGGTGGTCTGCAGCGTCAACAAGGGGAAATAGTCTTCAAAGGCTCGCCCGTTGATCAGCACCCGTCCGGTGCCCGGAACCAACCGCACACGCGCCACGGCGTTCTTGCGCCGTCCGGTGCCCCAAAACTGTACCACCGCCATCGTTAGTAACGGAGTCCCTCCCACGGTTCTGGCTTCTGGGCCGCGTGCGGATGCTCGCTCCCCCGATACACTTTCAGCTTCTTGAACATCTTGCGGCCCAACCGATTCTTCGGCAGCATCCCGCGCACGGCGTGCTCGAGGACAAACTCGGGCTTGGTGGCCATAAGTTGCCGGTAACCCCGCTGCTTGAGTCCGCCCGGGTACCCGGAATGATGGTAGTAAACTTTCTGGTCGAGCTTCTTCCCCGTCAACACCACTTGGCTGGCGTTGATGATGATGACGTGGTCGCCGGTGTCGATGTGCGGCGTGTAAATCGGCTTGTGCTTGCCTCGCAAGAGCGTCGCCGCGAGCGCCGCGACCCGTCCGAGCGGCTTTCCGGCCGCATCAATGACATACCACTTGCGCTCCACCTCGCTCGGCTTGGCCATATAGGTGGGCATTCCGATGTCCCCCTTCGCGCGAAAAAGTGCCGGCAACCTTGGCCGACAACCGAACGCTCCTATTCTATCGATCCCCCTTTAGGGTGTCAAGTATTGCCGCGGAGGGGGAGGGGACGGCAGCGCGGAGGCACACGACTGGCATGCCAAAGCGGGGCGAGGCCCCCGGCCCCCGCCCCGCTTCCTTTCGCGCCGATAGGGGCTCCGCTCAACCCGCCGTCGGGCCCATCACGGCCGCCCGGTGCTGCCGGGCCAGTTGGCCGATGGGGGCTGGCTGCACGGTCACCCGTACCGGGAGTTGTTGGTGGCGGCCCAGGTAGTACGTATTCTGCCGCTCGGGGTCCTCGCCCCAAATCATGGTGAGCTCGGTGCCCGGTGCGCTCCACTGCTCGTCGACGGCTCCCAAGGTCAAAAATGCCCGCTCGTTGATGCTATAGGCCGTCTTGCAGATGCCGAACCCCACCAGTTCTCCCTGGGGGTTGAGCACCTTGTCGTACCGCCACCCGTGCCACAGGACGGGCCACTCCAGGAACAGAGCCGGGTCTCCCGGATGCAGGTAGGTTTCGATCACCTTTAGGACATCGGCCGGATTCCACACCAGCGTCACCTTCTTGCGCTTGGGTGCCTTGGCCATCTCTTCCAAGGCCGCCCGGCCGACAAAGTCGTGGTCGAACTTGATCAAATGACCGTAACCGAGGTCCCACGGAGTCAGGTAGTAATCTTCGATGTTGGGGGAGTAGAAGCTGCCGCCCAGCGACCCGCGGGCCTCAAAGCCATCGGCCGGCAACCACTCGCGGTACGGCCGCAACGCCGGATCGGTATAGATGCCGGGCACAAAGCTCGGGATCCAGCCCAACTCCATGCTGGCCGTGGTGTAGGCCAGCGACCCCGCCTGCCGGATGCCGAACGCTTGTCCCACCTCGAGCAACAGGGCCTTGACCGCCTCTCGCTCTTCCCAGGGGCCGGAGAGCTCGAATCCCGGTACGCCGGCCTGGTTGTGGTGGAGGACCCGCACGGTGTGCCCGGCCATGGTGACCAGCTGGTGGTGAAAGTAAGGAATCTCGACCTTGGCCCCGGTCAACCGCTCCATCAAATCCGGGGCGGCCGGCCCGGCGATCTCGTACCGGTAGGAGCGGCGCGACTCGCGGGGGTGACGGGAGAAGCTCTCGTCGATTTCCCAGGTGACCGGCGCCTTTTCCTTCTCCAAATGGTAGAGCACCCAGTGGACGATGGATTGGGACTCGATCAGCGCCACGTGGTGCGGGTCATAGCAATAGAGGATGTCATCCCCGAGGACGTGGCCGCGCGGGGTGCATGCCACCATGTGGCGCGAGGTGCCGGGCGTGACGCGGCTTAAATTGTTGACGAATAAGGGAGACAACACCGCCAAGGGATTGTCTCCGTATAGGTGTAACTCTACCATGTGGTAGGTCTGGTCAAACAGGACAACGGCCTTCGTCCACGCCTCCTGCTCCCTTCGCCAGCCGGTCACCTCGATGGGCACCACTTGCGGTAGCCAGCCCCGCATGATGCCGGTGGCGTTGCTTTTGGGTCGGTTCCAAAAGAAGTCCACCACATTGCCTACGGTGTCTAACATCGCTTGCAGACTCTGCTGCGAGGGTTCTGCCATCTTGGCCTCCTCCTTCAATCATGCCCATCCCATCATGCCACCTCGCCCGGCCTCCGGCCCCCGGACGCCTTCCACCCTCCAGAAGACCTCCGCCCAGGCCCCTTGCGGGGCCAAGGGCTTTAAAGCCCTGGGGGCAACGCGCGGCAAGGCACCGCAGGACGGCCACTGCTCCCGGGTTCCAACTCAATTCCGCCTGGCCGGGGGCCCGGGCCCGCTCGCCCTCCATCCTTAGCCCCAGCTCGGCTTCATTGTCTATTATCTTCTTTGCAAGTAGATCCTGCGCGAGTCGCGCGACGTTTTTTCTCCGGGAAAGCCACCGGGGCCGAAGCCTTCCCCCGCGCCCGTTTCAGCTCGCCTGCGGCATTACCCCTAAATGGGCCAGCTTGACGTGGCCGTAGTACTCGAGCCAGCTTGCGAAACGGGCATGGCAGATACGACAGGACCGGAAGGTGTCGGTGGCGAAGATGGCCCGCGCTTCCGCTTCCTCCTCCGGCGTGGTCAGGGCTCCGTTGACGCCGATGCGCAAAAGCGCCCACCCTCGCCGGTAGACGTCATCGAGATAACTGCGGGCATCGACCACTCGCAGCTCAATCAGGCGCTCCTTTTTGTTGTGTACGGCGTAGATGGCCTCGTAGGGCGGTGCGCTGAGGCGGGCCCAGTCGACCTCGAGGTGCTCGCGCATCATCTCTGCAAGACTCGGGGAGGTTTCGGTCGACTCCACGATGGCGTTGATCCATTTCCGCAGGTAGTAGGTTCGCAAGTGCGCTCGCATCGCCGCTCCCCGGTCGTGCCGGCCGGGTCCCTCCTTTCCGTGGCCTGATGTTCGGCACGTTCTCTACAAGTTGTACAGAGGTGCCAAGGTCTGCAAAGGTAGTAGCAGTATTTTAGTTCCCGACCGGTATGGAGCAACCGGCCCAAGACCCAACGTCGGCCTGAGTTCAGCCAAAAACCCCTCCCATCGCGCCTGCCCCATGCGCGGCGCAACGCCAGGGCGTCTTTGGCCGCCGTGGCAGACCTTGGACGGCCGCGCACGAAGTCCGGCGCTCTAACCGCTGCGCTTGAGCGTCCCCCGCCGCATGGCCCAGTGCTCCCCGCGGTGGAATACCCACAGCCCGAGCGGAACCAGCATCAACCCCGAAGCGGCCAAGGCCAAACAAGGCCGCCACAGCTCCGCCAACGGCACGCCCTGGAGCACGGCCGCGCGGCTCAACGACAAGGTGTAGGTGGCCGGCGAGAGGGCGCTCAACCACCGGACCCACCCCGGCAGGACCGTCACGGGGTAGTAGACCCCCGAAACCAAGAGGATCACCCCCTGGATGACCTGCGTGGCTTGGGTCCCGCGCTCCGTCGACAAGATGGGCAAGACTGCGCCCAAAAGCCCCATCCCCACGAACGGTAGCACCGACGCCACCAGCACCAGGACCGCGCCTGCCCAATCGGGATGAGGGAGGTGTAAAGGCAAAAACAACCGGATGGCGCCCAACACCGCCACCGTCCGCACCAACCCGTAACCCACGGCGTATCCGGCCGTCCCCAAGAGGTAGCTGGCCCGCCGCAAGGGCGCCATGAAACTGACCTCGATGGTCCCCTCCCAGCGCTCCCAGGTCACGGCACTGGCCACCTCTTGAAAGATGATGGACAAAAAGTTCCACACCAGGGCCCCCAAAGTGAGGTACATCACCTCCTGGGCCCGTTGCGCCGCCGGTGCCGTCTCGCCGATGAGCGCGATCGTCACGGCGCTGATGGCGTTGTACAGCAAAAACGCCACTTCCCAACCGAGATAGCGGCGAACCAGGTCCCAGTTGCGGCGGGCCACGGCCCAAGCCCCTTGCCATTCGCGCCCGAGCTGCGCCACGGTCTTGGCTTCATCCCCCGTACGTCAGAAGAGTACGTCCGTCACCGCAGTTCGGCGATCAGGCGGTGAAAGGCAGAGTCGGGATCCTCGCCTCCCGCCAACAGCTCGGCCGGCGGTCCTTCGGCCACGAGCCGCCCTTGGTGCAGGACCGCCACGCGATGACACAACCGCCGCGCTTCGGCCAAGTCATGGGTAGACAAAAAGATGGTCAGCCCCCATTCCTCGTTGGCCGCGCGGATGGTCTCCTGCACCTCGCGCCGGGCCCGAGGGTCGAGCCCCGTCGTGGGTTCGTCCAAAAACAGCACCCGGGAGGCCAGCGTCAGGGCCCGGGCAATGGCCACTTTCTGTTGTTGGCCGCGGGACAGTTCCTCCATCGGCACCTCGAGTTGGCTCGGACGCATGTCCCACCGCTTGAGGAGGGATTGGGCGTCCCGCCACACCCGCTCGCGGGGCAACCCGTAAAGACCCGCGGCGTAGGCCAAGTTCTCCCGCGCTGTGAGCTTCTTGAAGAACCCTGCCTCGGCCGACACCCGCCCGAGCCACCGCCGTACCGTCGCCCGATCCCGGACGACATCCTTGGCGAAGATCCAGATCTGCCCGCGGTCGGGAAGCAAAAGTGTGGTCATCATGCGGATCAGGGTCGACTTGCCGGACCCGTTCAACCCCAAGAGGCCGTAGATCTGCCCCGCCTCGACGCGCAGGTTGACGTCCACGACCGCCGCCACCGTCTCGCGGCGGAATCCCCTGCCCGTCCACTGGCGGTGCGAGAACCACTTGCAAACGCCGCACGCCTCCACGGCCGGGATGCGGTCTGCCACGCCCACGTCGCCTCCTCGTGCGCCACACGCCTCCGCATTCGGTTTGGATAGCCGGTACCCGGCATTGTATCATGGATTCAACCCCCTCCTGGCCAAGCCCGCGAGGCGCAAGAAAGGGGACGGCCATGACCCAAGGAGCTCTGCGCGACCGGTTTCTCCTCCAACACCTGACGACAGTCCCGGACGCCCACCGCTGGCTGTTGTTGCAGACAGCCTATACCGGCGAGGCGCGGCGAACGGCCCTGGCCGCCCTCCCCTTTGCCCCGCGCTCGGTAATCTACGACCTCGGGGCGGGTCTCGGCGCCATGTCCCTGGAACTGGCGGAAACCTTCGCGGCGCACGTGGTGGCGTTCGACCACGACCCCGTGCTCTTGCGCGCCGCCCGCACCCTGGCAGACGCGATTCCGCCCCAAGCGGGCACCGTCGAATTTCGCGAGGCCGACATCACGCGGCTTTTGCCCGACATCGCCCCGCGCCCAAACGCGGCCGTGGCTCGCTTTGTCCTCCAACACCTCCCCTATCCCCAACAGGCCGTGCAGACCTGGAGCCGGCTCGTGGAACCCGGCGGGTATCTGTGGCTCGAGGAGGTCGACGACGGACTGACGGTGGAATTTCCTCCGCCTCCTCCTGCGTGGGAGCGGCTGATCCGCGCCTTTGCGGCGCTCCAGGCTCGGCGCGGCGGCGACCGCGAAGCCGGGCGCAAGCTCGCGCACTGGGCGCTTTTGGCGGGCCTGCGCTTGGTGCGGGTCGAAACCGTCCCGTGGACGGCCGTCCGCCGCCAAGATCGCGACGACCCCGCACTGGGGTTCGAGCGCCGGCGCATCGGGGACGAAGCCGCGGCCATGGTTGCGGCGGGACTGGTCACGAAAGAAGAGGTTCGGCAAGGATTGGCAGCGCTAGACGCCGCCCTGCCGCGGACTGCCTTTGTCACCGCCGCTACGGTGCGGGTCTTGGCCCAAAAGCCTTGACGGCTGACGCCGGCCCCGAGCCCGAAGACACTCCGCCTGCCCGCACCCCGCCGGCTGGGCGCACGCCTGCAGGGTCGGGCCCGATGCGCTCGCCCTTGCCGCAACCGTGACGGCCGAGGGCCGGCCCCAACCGCCAGGTCCTGTCTCGGGCCTTCCGGCGAGGGGAGTCCGCGCGACCTAATGCCGTCGCTTTGGCGTCGTTCGCCTACAAGTCCTGGCCCACTGCGCCGAGCGGTGTGGGACGCACCTCCGCCACCGCGATCCAGCGCTCGTCGTCGGTGACGTTGGGCTCTCGCAGCATCAGCACCTGGTCGTAGGTAATCGGAAAGCCCGGCAGCCACTGGCCAATCCGCGCCCCGGTCTCTAGCCAATCCAGTGGCACCGGGAAGAAGAGCGGCTCCGGCCGCCGCCACGCGCGAGCCACAGTCTGGTACAGGGCCCGGTAGGTGAACCGTTCAGGCCCCCCTACCTCATAGGTCTTCCCGACCGTCTCCTCGTCCACCAGGCAGCGCTCCACCAGCCGCGCGAGGTCGTCCCGGAACACGGGCTGCACCTCCACGCCGCCCGTGGCAGGCAGAGGACAGACCGGCAGGCGCACCATCTGCGCCACCATGTGGAAGAACGGCGCCCCGTGCCCAAACACCAAAGAGGGGCGCAAGATGGTGTACCGCAGTCCCTCCATCTCCCGCACCAGCGATTCCGCCAGCCACTTGGTCTGATGGTAACGGCTTTTCGCCCGCTCCCGGGTTCCCAGCGCCGAGACGTGGACCAACCGCCGCACGTCGGCCGCCTGCATAGTTTGGAGCAACCGGTAGGTCAAGTTGGTGTGCACCACCTCGAACGTTTGCCCGCGCGCAGGGTCTTCGCGGATGATGCCCACCAAATGGACCACCGCGTCGGCACCGGCCAAGGCGTCGGTTAAATCCATGGTCAACAAATCGCCCGTCACAAGCCGCGCCCCCTCCGGAACCGGGCCGGAGTGGCGGGCGATGACCTTCACGTCATGCCCGGCCGCAACCAGAGCCCGCGTCACGCCTTGGCCGAGGTATCCGGTTCCGCCGGTTACGACTACACGCATGCCCATTCACTTCCCCTGCCAGCATAGCACAACCCGCTGGGGCGCCGGAGAGCGAGTCCCGTGCTACAATCGTTTCCGAGGCCGCCCCGGTTGGGACCGCGGCCGCTCGGAGGCCTAGGCAAGAGGACCGCAGCGCAGCAAGGAGGTCGTTGCCGGATGCAGGTCGCGGTGCTGGATGACTACCACCGGCAGATGGAGCCACAACCGGCCTGGGAGACGCTCCGCGCGCATCCGGCCATCGAAGCCATCCGGTTTTTTACCAGCCCCCTACGCGGGGCGGCGCTTTTCCAAGCGGTGGCAGAGGCGGAGATCGTGGTGGCCCTGCGCGAGCGTACGCGGTTTACCGCTGAAGTCCTGGAGGGACTGCCGCGGTTGCGGTTCATCGCCCAGACCGGCAATCACGCCGCCCACATCGACCTCGCCGCGGCCACCCGGCGCGGCGTCGCAGTGGGGTTGTGGCGGCAAGGTCCGTCGGGGCCCAACAGCACGGCAGAGCTGACGATGGGCCTCATCTTGGCCCTGGTTCGCGGCATCGCCCGCTATCACGCCCTGCTGCAACAAGGGGGATGGACCATCCCGTACGGCGAAGTCCTGGCCGGGAAAACCCTGGGCGTCATTGGCCTCGGTCGGGTCGGCGCCGAAGTCAGCCGGCTCGGGCGCGCCTTTGGCATGGAGGTGTTGGCCTGGAGCCCGCACCTTACGCCGGAACGGGCCCAGCGCGCCGGCGCCCAGGCCGTGGACCTTGACACCCTCCTCCAGCGGTCCCACATCGTCACCGTGCATGTGCCGCTCCAACCCGACACCCATCACCTCCTAGATGCCCAGCGCCTCGACCGACTCCGCCCCGGCGCCTGGGTGGTCAACACTGCCCGCGGCCCCCTCATCGACGAGGAAGCCCTCGTGGCCCGCCTGCGGGATGGGCGCATCCGGGGGGCAGCACTTGACGTCTTTGACCGCGAACCCTTGCCGCCGGAACACCCGTTGCGCCACCTCCCCAACGTGGTCTTGACCCCCCACGCCGGATGGCCGACCGACGCCACGTATGCCGCCTTCGCCGAAGCGGCGGTGCGGCTGATCGAAGAATTTCTTCGCCAAGACCCGCGTCATCTGCTCAACCCGGAGGTGTGGGAGGACCGACGGTAGATCCGAGCGCCGCGAACGGCGAGAAAGGAGGGCGCCGACCATGGCAGTCGATTGGAGTTGGCTGCGTTGGTCGCAATACCAACCAGCGGCACGGCGCCTGATGTGGGTCCGCTTCTCGCGCAGCGTCGGCCAAGGCATGATGACGGTCAACTTCGCCCTCTACCTCAAAGCCTTGGGTTGGCCGGCGGCCCATATCGGTGTGCTCTTGACCGCCTCTGGATTTTCCGGGGCCGGATTGGCGCTCGTGGTCGGCCACCTATCCGATCGTTACGGCCGAAAGCCGTTTCTCCTCTTGTACGAAGCCATCACCGTTGCGGCAGGGCTCGCGGTCATGGCCACGGCTCTGGGATGGGTCCTGACCGCCGCTGCCGTTGGTGCCAGCTTCGGGCGGGGGCAGAATGGCGGAGCCGGGCCGTTCGGCCCCGCCGAGCAGGCCTGGTTGGCCGGTACAGTGCCGAGCCAAGCCCGGGCGGGCCTGTTAAGCCTCAACGCCGCCCTGAGCTTCCTCGGTCTCGGCTTGGGCTCGTTGGCGGCGGGAGCCGTGCCCTGGCTCTCCCCCTGGTTGCCGGGAGCCTTGGCCTTCCGGCCGCTGTTCGGCTTGGTGGTGTTGGGTTCGCTGTTCAACCTGGCGTTGCTGGTGCCCTTGCGTGAACCCCCGCGGCCGGCTCCCCACCGCAATGCTCAGGGGCCTGCCCAACGCGTGCACCGCGAGGAGAACCGCAACCTGATGGCCATGACCTTGGCCAACGCCATCAACGGTCTCTCCTTCGGCTTGACGGGGCCGTTCATGGCCTATTGGTTCTCGGTGCGGTTCGGGGCCTCACTGGGGGCCATCGGAAGCCTGATGGCCCTGTCCAACTTTGCCATGGCCGGGTTCAACGTGGTGCTGGGACAAGTCAGCCGCGCCGTCGGAGTGGTGCGCACAGTGGTGTGGTCCAGCGCCGCCAATGCCGCCCTCATCTTTCTGCTCCCCCTCATGCCGAACTTCTTCTGGGGCGCCGCCGTCTATTTCCTGCGGTCGTTGGTCAGCCGCGGCATCATGGGCGCTCGCCAGACCGTCTCTCTAAGTCTCGTACGCGACCAGCGCCGGGGATGGGCGGCCAGTCTGAACACGGCGTCGGTGCAGGTGTTCTCGTCGGTCGGCCCCACCGTCACCGGCTACCTCCTCGACCTCGGCGCCCTCGACGCCCCTTTCTGGTTCTCCGGGCTCTGCCAAGTGGTCTACTTCGGCCTCTACCGCGCCTTTTTCGCCCATCTCGACCAGCGGTTTCGGCTCACCCCCCCTTCCGCCTCCGGCTAGGGATGAAGCCTGGCCCTAGCGGGGCCGCACGCGACCTATCGCTGCCAGCGATGGGACCCATCGCGAAATTAAATTGCCTGGGCCTCGGCGGGCGACTATTCTGGAGATAAATTAGCACTATTTCGATCCGCCGCCCTCCTCTAGCGGGCGGAACCTGTGCGAATTGTCTCGCCCTCGCGCCTGTCTGCGCAGCGAAGGAGGTCTTATCCCGTGAATACCCGACCGGAACCGCTCGCCTCCGCCGGCACCAGTCTTTGGGCCGACGTCCACCGCGACCACTGGCGGCTTTGGCTGGCCTCGATGCTGGGCTGGGTCCTCGATAGCTACGAGTTTTTCGCCCTGGCGTTGGTGGTCATCCCTGCCCTCTTGACCCTCTTGGCTCCCGCACAACGCCATGCCATCGGCACCTATGCCGGCCTGGCCGTGGCTGGCACCATGCTCGGCTGGGGCATCGGCGGGTGGGCCGGAGGCTTGGTGGCCGATTACCTTGGCCGCAAGCGCACCATGATGTACTCCATTTTGCTCTACGCCGGGGCCACGTTCTTGACCGGTTTCTCCACCAGTTGGCAGACCTTGACCCTGTTTCGCTTTCTCACGGGACTGGGCATCGGGGCTGAGTGGTGCACCGGCGTCAACCTGGTAAGCGAAATGTGGCCCAACCGCGCGCGGTCCACCGGCGTGGCGCTGCTCGGGGCGGGAGCCGGAGTCGGCTCGCTGCTGGCCTCCGGCGTGGCCGCGGTGGTCCTGCGATTTCCCGACGGTTGGCGGTGGATGTTCTACCTTGGCGTGTTGCCCGCCCTGTTGGTGTTTTGGCTGCGCCGGGGCGTACCGGAATCGACGCGGTGGGAACAAGCCCGCTCGCGCCACCAGGCCCAAGCGGAGTCCAACGCCACTGCTCCCACCGAGCGCTTTACGCTGGCGTACGTCTTGGCCCATCCCAACGTGCGGCGCTACACCTGGTTGGCCGTCCTGGTGACTACGGCCACCACGGTGGGGATCTGGGACGTGGATGTCTGGATCCCCGCCGCCACCGACGCCTACGCCGCCGCTGCTCGCTTGGCCCACGCCGCCGTGTACGGCGCCTACGTCCTCTTCGTCAATAACCTCGGGGCCATCCTCGGCGAGGTGGCGGCGGGGCCGCTCAGCGACCGGTGGGGCCGTCGGCCGACCAATCTGTTGGCCCTCACCTTGGCCCTTTTATCCGTACCCGCCTTCTTCTACCTGGCACCCCGCGGCGGTATCACCGGGCTACTCATCGTCTCTGGCCTGGTGGGCATCGTCACCGGTGCCCCCATCAGCTGGCTTGGCATCTACCTTCCCGAACTGTTCCCCACCTGGGCCCGGGGAACCGGCACGGCATTCGCGTTCAACTTTGGCCGATTTCTCACGGCAGCCGCCATCCTCACCTCCGGCATCCTGGTGACCCACCTCGGCGGAGTGGCCCCCGCCGCCACCATCGTCGGCCTGATCTACCTCCTCGGCATCCTGGCCATGTTGGGGTTGCCGGAAACTCGAGGCCGCGACCTCCCGGATTAATCTCCCAAGCAGGAATCGGGCCGCGATTGGCGAATTGAGCGGTACCGAAGCCCGCAGGAGGAGAAGGAGGAAGACGGTGTGGTCAACAAAATCGTGGCCGACTGCGACGCCGCAGTCGCCGACCTCAAAGACGGCATGACCATCATGGTGGGGGGCTTCGGAGATCCCGGTGCCCCCAACCAGCTCTTGGACGCGGTGCGCCGGCGGGGCATCCGCGACCTGGTCATCATCGCCAACGGTGCTGGCTCCGAAGACATCGGGCTTGGGGGGATGATGAAGGACGGGCTCGTGCGCAAACTCATCTGTTCGTTCCCCAATTACCCCCAGGCATGGGCCTTCCGCGAGCGGTATCTTAAGGGCGAGGTGGAGTTGGAACTGGTGCCGCAAGGGACCCTGGCCGAGCGCATCCGCGCCGGAGGAGCCGGACTGGGAGGGTTTTACACGCCCACTGCCGTGGGGACCGATCTGGCCCAAGGCAAGGAAGTGCGCACCATCAACGGGCGCCAGTACGTATTCGAGACGGCCCTGTACGCCGACGTGGCGCTCATCAAGGCGGCCAAGGGCGATCGGTTGGGCAACCTTAGGTACCGGTACGCCATGCGCAACTTCAACCCGCTGATGGCCTCCGCCGCAGCCCTGGTCATTGCCGAAGTCGACGAGGTGGTCCCCGTGGGGTCGCTGCCGCCGGATGACGTCCACACTCCCGGGATCTTCGTAGACCGCGTGGTGCTGTACCAGGCGTAACCTGGACCGAAGGTGGGGCGTCCGCGGATGCCGCCGCCGTTTGGCTCGTGCCCCTTCAGCGTTGTGAACGACTTGGAAAGGAGAGATGGTCATGTCCCTGACCCGCGAGGGCATCGCCTACCGCGTCGCCCAGGACCTGCCGGAAGGGGCCTACGTCAACCTGGGGATTGGGATTCCATCGTTGGTGGGCCGATTTTTGCCTGCGGACAAAGAGATCTTCCTGCACAGCGAAAACGGCCTCTTGGGGTTCCGCAGCGCTGACCACGACGAGCGCGACCCGCACTTGGTCAACGCCAACAAAGACCCGGTGGTGCTGTTGCCGGGGGCTGCAGTGTTTGACCACGCGTGGTCCTTCACCATGATTCGCGGAGGCCATCTCACCCACACAGTGTTGGGCGCCTTGGAAGTCGCCGCCAACGGCGACCTCGCCAACTGGCGGGTCAGCGCCCAACAGGTGCCCGGCGTGGGTGGGGCCATGGACCTCGCGGCCGGTGTGCGCAACGTCTGGGTGGCCATGACCCACGTCACACCCCAAGGCCGTCCCAAGATCGTCGAGCGCTGCCACTTCCCGCTCACGGCGCCGCGGTGTGTCAAGCGCATCTACACCGACCTCGCAGTCATCGACGTCACCCCCGAGGGACTGGTTTTGCGCGAAGTCTGCCCAGGCATGACCCCCCAGGCGGTGCAGGAGCTGACCGGAGCCCCGCTGACGGTGGCCAGCGACTGCCGCACCATGACCCTGCCTCAAGAATTCGAAGGCCTGGCCCTGGTCGCGGAAGGGGGTCCCGCCGCATGATTCGCGCCATCGACATGCACGTGCACCTGCCCACCGGCGACAAGGTGCGCGACGAAAAAGCCCGGGGATGGCTTAAACCTGCTCCCGAAGTGGCAGAGTACTACGCGCGCCTGAACATGATGGCAGTGGTGTTCGACGTCGACAACGAGACCAAGAGCGGCATCCGCTGTTCGAACGCCGACATCGCCCAGTGGGTGCGCGAGTTCCCGGAGGTCTTCATCGGGTTTGGCACCGTCGACCCCTGGAAAGGCGCCGCAGCGGTGGACGAGGTTCACCGCTGCGCCGATCTTGGACTCCGGGGGATGAAGTTCCACCCCGCCACGCAGGCGTTTGCCCCCAACGACCCCCAGTTCTTCCCCATCTGGGAGGCATGCGTGGAGCGACACCTGGCAGTCGTCATCCATTCCGGCACCACGGCCATTGGCGCCGGCACGCCGGGGGGTCGCGGCATCACCCTCCAATACTGCCGGCCGATTCCGTACATCGACGAGATCGCGGCCCGCTATCCGGAGCTGGCCATCATCATGGCGCACCCGGCGTGGCCTTGGCACGACGAGCAGTTGGCCGTCGCGCGCCACAAGACCAACTGCTACATCGACCTTTCGGGATGGGCCCCGCGCTACTTTCCCCCGAGCGTCATCCAGTACGCCAACACCTTGTTGCAGGACCGGGTGTTCTTCGGGTCGGACTACCCTTTCATCTCGCCGGAACGATGGTTGAACGAGTTTGCCGAACTGCCCTTTAAGGAGGAGGTGCGACCCAAGATTCTGCTGCACAACGCCGCGCGCTTCCTCGGCCTGTCCCTCGAGGAGGTGGCCCCTGCATGAGCAGCGATGCCCTAGAGCTCGTCGACACCACCCTGCGCGACGGCGCCCAAAGCCTTTGGGCTTCGGAAATGCGCACGGGGATCATCGAGGCAGTGGGACCAGACCTCGACCGGGCCGGGTTTGCCGCCGTCGAGGTCCCGATGAACCCGATTTACTTTAAGAAGTTCATCCGCGACGTCAAAGAAGACCCCTGGGAGATGGCCCGGGTCATCGTGGAGGTCTTGCCCCACAGCGTCAAGGCCTGCATGGCCGGCCCCATCATCGACCCCTTCGGTCCCCCGCCGCCACAGGTTGCCGTAGAGCTCTTCTACCGCAGACTCATCGAGCGGGGTGCCTTAAACCGGGTGCAGCTGGTGGCCAATACCTACGACCAAATCGCGCGCGCTTTCCCCTGGATGATCCCCTTCTACAAGTCGTTGGGCGTCCAGGTGGCCGTCGCGTTGGCCTACACGCTGTCGCCGCGCCACACCGACGCCTACTACGCCGAAAAGGCCCGCCAAGTCCTGGCCTTTGCCCCCGACGCCGTCTACCTCAAAGACCAGGGAGGGCTGCTTACCCCCGAACGGGTGCGCACGCT
>JAIMBD010000035.1 GCA_023511625.1 Bacillota bacterium
TCCTCGTTGCGCCCGTAAAAGAGACTCGCCCCCCGGTGCGGGCAGTGGTTTTGAATCAGCCCCACGCGCCCGAAGCTGTCCCGAAAGGCGATGAGTTTCTCGCCGAGCAGCATCACCCGCACCGGGTCGCAGTCCGGCTTGGGCAGCTCCGAGGACAACAAGGCCGGAATCCAGTACTCCCGCATGAATCGGCCCATCGGCGTCCCCGGCCCCACCTCCGCAAGGCGCCGGTTTTCTTCACGACTCAGCATGTCTCCTTGCTCTCCTCCCCTGCTTGGTCAGTCTAAACCCAGCGCTCCAACCGTTCGGGGTGGTCGGTAAAGGGACGCCGCAGCTCGTCGGTGGCCGCGATCCAGTCGGCCCCTTCCGGCAGCACCACGCCGCCCGAACGCGTCAGGTAGAGTTCGGGCTGGTCGACGCCCGGCGGGACCTCCCCGGTCTCGTAGCGGCGGAGCGCGCCCAACAGCCGGCGCCGCACCCGGATGATCATGACATCGGAGACCGCAAGATGCTCTTCCGTGCGGTCGTAGATGGGCCCCATACTCTCCGTCATGGCCTGGTCCTGGGTCTGAATCCCCGGAATGCCGGTGTAATCGCCTGCACGCTGCCGGCTGCGATCGATCTGGTAGTCGTTTTCGGCGTTGGCCTCGGACCGAAAGCGCCCGAACCAGCCCGTATGGTTCGGCAAGCGCGCCGCCCGCACGGGGGGGTATTTCGAGGATTGACCTTCAACGGAAAACCGCTGGCGGTTGCCGAGGGCATCGAGCACCCGCCGCCGCACCGAAAACGCCAGCGTATGGTGATCGTCCATCGGCACCCAAGCCTTGAACACGGCGTGGTAACCGAGGACCCCCTCGGGAGTCTGGGTGAAGAAGGGGCAGAGAAACTGGGCGATGCGCCAGTACCGGTAACCTTGGGCCGCCGGGCGATAGGCCCCGTACATCACCCCGTAAGCCGTGTCCACCACTTCGTAACGCGGCGCCCGGTCTTTGACGGCCCAGTAAAGAAAGGTGTCGGGGGTGACGTCCTCGGGCGCAATCCCGCCCCAGTGCAAAAAGCCGGCGTGGCTCGTGTCGATGTCGCCTTCGAGCGCCTGCAGCCAATTGCACTCCACGAGGCTGGCAAAGTTCGAGCGCTCGGCCTCAGGCAGGGCCAAGGCCTCAAACTCCGGAAGCGGCGGCGGAGTGGCGCGGGGGCCCAAATACGCCCACACGAGCCCGCCCCGCTCGACGCACGGATAGGCTCGAGCTCGCAGCTTGTGCTTGAAGTCGCTCTCCGGCGGCTCGTTCGGCATGTCCAGACACCGCCCCGCCACGTCAAACTTCCACCCGTGGTAGACGCAGCGCAGGCCTCCCTCCTCGTTGCGCCCGTAAAAGAGACTCGCCCCCCGATGCGGGCAGTGGTTTTGAATCAGCCCCACGCGCCCGGCGCTGTCCCGAAAGGCGATGAGTCTCTCGCCGAGCAGCATCACCCGTACCGGGTCGCAGTCCGGCTTGGGCAGCTCCGACGACAACAAGGCCGGAACCCAGTACTCGCGCATGAACTGGCCCATCGGCGTCCCTGGCCCTACTCGGGTCAGGATGTCGTTTTCCTCGCGGCTTAACATGGATCTCCCTCCTTCTCGGTCCGACATCGGTATCGTTTTCGGCGCTTTCCCCCGAAGCCCCCGAGGCCCTGGCCAAAAGGCCCGGCTGCCGTCCTCGGCCATCGGCGCCAGCGAGCGGCCCCACGGCCCACTCCCGAGCCCTTCCCCGCCATCCCTCCCCGTTTTTGGGCGCTTTGGCCCCTACGAGGAGGGGTTCAGGGAAGCCGGTACGGCGGTTCTCAACGCTTCGGTCGCCGCGATCCAGTCGGCCCCTTCCGGCAGCACCACGCCTCCGCTGCGCACCCGATAGACAGCCGGTTGGTCTACTCCCGGCGGGGTCTCTCCATCTTTTTGGTAGCGGTCCAGCGCCTGGAGGAGCCGCCGCCGGACCCGGATGACCATCACATCGGAGACCGCAAGATGCTCTTCCGTGCGGTCGTAGATGGGCCCCATGCTCTCCGTCGCCGCCTGGTCTTGGGCCCGAAGCGAGGCAATCCCGGTGTAGCTCTGACCGCTGCGCTGCAGCTGTCGGTCTAGCCCGTGGTCGTTCCGGGGGTGGGTGGATAGCCGAAAGCGCCCATACCAGTCGGAGGTGTTGGGGAGGGTCTCGAGCCCGACCTGCGGATACTTCGCGGACCAACCTTGAATAGGCAGTCGCGCTTGGCGGGACCAGCCGGGGACGCCGGGACCCGTCTGAGGACGGGGCAGCATGGTGAAGGTCAAGGTATGGTGGTCGTCCATGGGCACCCAGGCGTTGGTGATGAGGTGATGGCCCAACACCCCCTCCGGCGGCTGGGTGTAGAAGGGAAACAGGAACTGGGCGATGCGCCAGTAAAGCTGGCCAGGCTTCGCCGGACGGTA
>JAIMBD010000036.1 GCA_023511625.1 Bacillota bacterium
AGCTGCTGGGTCTGCGGCCCAATCGTGGCCGCCCGGCGGCGAAAATACCCGGGGTCCCACCCTTCCTGCACCGCGCGGTGGTGCGGCGGCCTAGGCTCTGGCCGGGTGTGCCAGCGCGTCTGCGGGTCGCGCGGATGGCTGGCGACCCGTTCCCCGACATGCAAACACTCCACCTGGGTGGCGGTGACCCGAATGTCGAGCCGCTGGCCCACCAGCGTATAGGGTACCCTGTAGGAGCACCGGTCCACCTCCACGGGATCGTCGCGGTGGACGGTGGCCGTGCGCCACTCGGCGTACTGGTACGGAGTGGCGGGCAGGGGGGCTAGGGCTCGACGCTCTTCTTCCCACAGGGTGCGTCGGGACCCGGCCCATTTTTGAAACGGCCGTTGGTTTAAGCGGTCGAGGAGGGTGCGGACCCGCTGCTGGGCGCGGTCCCAGCCCACAAACCGCTCGTGCCGCAAGGCCGCCAGAATCCACCGCTCCACCAACAACACGGCCGCTTCCACCGGCGCTTTATCGCGCGGCTTGCGCGGACGGGCCGGGACAATGGCCACCCCGTAATGCGCGGCAAACTCCTGGTAGGAGCGGTTGAGTTGCACTTCAAAGCGCTCGACGTGGGAGACGAGCGGCTTGGGGTTGTCGGGCACGATGAGCTTGGGGACCCCACCAAAGTACCCCAAGGCGTGCACATGGCCCGTGATCCACCAGGCCGTGGTTTGCTGCGGATGCCGTGCGGCAAAGGTGTAGTTGCTGTAGCCGAGCACCGCGACAAACACCTGGGCCGGTTGGAGGGCTCCTGTTTTGGGATGGATGATGGGGATCGTGGCGCCCGCGTAGTCGACAAAACCATACTCTCCCGGCCGATACGGCTTGCGCAGCACCACATCCAGCGCTTTCACGTACTGCTGATAGCGCTCACAAAAGCGCGAATACTGGTAGCCGTCGGGGTGCTGGGCGCGATATTCCTGCCACAGCAGTTGCAGGGTGACGCCCTTCCGGCGCAGCTCCGTGTGGATCTGCGCCCAGTCCGGCTCGGGACGGCGTTTGGGGCGGCCGCGATTGCCTCGATAGAGCCAGCGGTGTAAGGCGGCATCGGTGACGTCGGGGGCCAGCGGCCACTGCCCCCCTTCCGTCTCAAAGCGCCGAATCAGGTCCCCCACCGTGGTGTGATGCACCCCTTGGGCCCGGGCAATCGCCCGGTCACTCAGTCCCAGTTCGTAGTGCAAGCGAAGAATCTCCCGCACGCGATGCACGGGTACTGCCCTCCCTTGTTGATGCATTCCGCCTGGTTCCTCCTCCGGACTCGGTCATGGTGGAACTCGCAGCAAGGGGTCCGGAGAAGATCGTGCCGACGTGCCCTGCGTGGTGGAAGATTTTCGGAACGGTGGTGGAAGTGTCGGAATCCGCGGTGGAGGATTTTCGGAATCGGTGGTGGAAAATTAGCGCACTCGGTGGTGGAAGTTTAATCGGAAATGGCGGCGGAAGTTTTCCGGAATATACAATCTGGCCGTCGGCGAGGGGTGGACGCCCTACACGTTCTACCAAGCCCTGGCGCTCCCCTGGCATGTGCCCCTCCCGACGCGGCTGCTGCCCCTGGAGCAGGCCATCCGCGACGCCTTGTGGACCAGTGCGACCCAGCAAGGCCGGCGGCCGGTGCTCGTGGTGGACGAGGCCCACTGGCTGACGGTGCCGTTGTTTAACACCTTCCGCCGCGTGCTGCATTGCGCCATGGACACCACCGCCCCATTTGCGCTCATTTTGGCCGGCCATACCGAGTTACGGCAGAAGCTGGCCTTGCGGCCGCTAGATGCCATGCGCCAGCGGGTGCCCTGGGCCTACCACCTGCGCCCCTTCACCCGCGACGAAACCGCCGCCTATCTCCAGCATCACCTTCAGCAGGTCGGTGTCGACCGCCCGGTGTTCACGGACGCCGCCATCGCCGCGGGGCATGAATGGGCCCAAGGCCTGCCGCGCCGGCTCAACCGCTGGGCGCAAGCCTGTCTCTTGGCGGCCTATGGGGCTCAACAGCCGTTGGTGGATGAGCGGATGGTCGCGGTGGCCCATGCGGAACTCCAATGGGCGGACCCTACCTAAAGGCCCGGCAGCCTGCCCCCTGCATCTCAACGCCCCCGCTTCCGGGGGCGTTTGCGCGAGACGTCAGC
Source organism: Bacillota bacterium (assembly GCA_023511625.1). GTDB lineage: Bacteria > Bacillota > Sulfobacillia > Sulfobacillales > Sulfobacillaceae > JAIMAE01. Next base: position 2,163 of record JAIMBD010000036.1, read on the forward strand.
GGTCACGGAGCGAAAGAAAAGCGTGGCCAACTAAACCGAGATCCGACACCAAGGGATAGGCCCGCTGTCCCGTCTTCGCATCGCGAACATAGCGCCGCTGAAAGACCACTTCGCCAAACCGGGTCAGGAGTTTCCGAGGCGCCTTGCGCACGACGGTTCCCGCTGGGCCCGGTTCGGCCCACAACCGGTCGTCCCACTGTTCCA
>JAIMBD010000037.1 GCA_023511625.1 Bacillota bacterium
CTGCGCCCGGCCGAGGAGGCGCTGCAGTTTTTCGGGTCGTGGCCGGACGGGCGGCCGTTGGCGCCGGTGATTCGGCCGTGACGGTGGTCGCCGACATTTCCGGGTGGCTGGCTTTGGTGCGCCAAGAACCGCTGGAGGCAGCGGCCCGCGACGTGACGGGAACGGCCAACCTGCTGGTCGAAGGGTTCCGCTATCTACGCTTGGACGGCGTGATTCTGGGGTGGGTGAGCGGATCGCGAGAGACGTGGGCCGAATGCGCCCGGCGGATGGTGGCGCGGCTCGGTCGCGAGCGGGTGTGGGGGGCCGTGCCGGGCCCCCTGGGCCGCATTGCCACCGGCGTCGACCCGTGGGATGCGGAGGATGCGGCAGGCGCCGAGGTCGAGGACTGGGCCAAGCTAGGGGTGGGCGGCGTGGTGGTGGACGAGCCCTCTGCCTCTCCCGACATCCTCCGCCGCCACGAACCGCTCCTTCGCCAGGCCACCCATTACGACCTCCGGGTCCTTTTGGCCGTGGGTACTGGGCCTCCGCCAGACCCTGGCCCATGGTGGGCAGTGGCGGTGCCTGGGGGCCAACCCCCTTGGTGGACCCTGGCCGACCGTTGGGACCGGTATGCCGGTGCCGGCGTGGTGCTGCGCTGGCCGACAGCCATTCCGCTGGAGGAGGCTCAACGCCTCGCCCAACGGCCCTGAAAAACCGGGTAGGGCGGCGGTCAGAGCAGCTCGGATGCGGGCGGCACGGCGTGCCGGGTGCGGCTTGTGGCTGAAACCAAAAGGGCCGCCATCCCAGGACCGGCGGCGCAGACGCTGTAGACCCCGGGCCACCCGAGGTGCGCCACCAAGATGGCCGAGAGTACGCCCGTGGCGCTGATCCCCGCATCAAAGCCAGCGTAGTAAGTGCCGACGGCTCGCCCGCGCAGCGCAGGGGGAACCGCTTCGCCGGCCCAGGCCAACAGAGCCGTCTGGGCGCCGCCGTAGCCGACGCCGACCAGTGCGCCGATGACCCACAACCGTGAGGCCGAGGCCCAGTGCGCCTCCGCCACGGTGGCCAAAGTCAGCAGGCCCAAGGCGGGGATGGCCACGGCAGGGCGGCCAAACCGGTCGCTCAGGCGCCCAAGGATGGGTCGGGTGGCCAACAGAGCCAACCCGTATCCGGCAAACAGCTCGGTGTACACCGGCACGCCCGGCCAGATGCGCCACGTCCACCCTCGGGCGGCGGCCAGGGATCCGGTGTAGGCCGCAACCAAAATAAAGGCGGTGTTGGTTAAGGCCTGCGCCACCGTCGGAACCCAGACCCTGGACCACAGGGCGCGAGGGACCGGCCGAGCGCCGGGTTGAGGGACGGGATGGCGGCCCGAGCCGACCCCGAGGGCGAGGCCAGTCGCGGCGGCCGCCACGGCGGCGGACCACCAAAACCACTGGGGCACGCCCACGATCGCGACCAGGACCGGGCCGACGACCATCCCCAGATCGCCGAAGACGGCATACCAGCCGGTAGCTTCGCCGCGGCGGGGGGGAGGAGCCAACAGTTGGATGATGGTCGCGGTGGCGGTATTGAGCAGCGACCAGGCGACCCCTTGCGCGACGCGCAGCGCGATCACGGCAGGAATGCTGCGCGATGATCCCATCCCAACCAAAACGCCCAAAAACGCCAGCAAAGCAGCCACCAGCGGGCGCTGCGGGCCGAGGCGGTCGAGCACTCGCCCGGCCCAGGGGCGCATCGCAATCGAAATGCCCCCCACGGCGGCTACCTGGGCTCCCGTGGTCCAAGGGGGCCAATGATACGTCAAGGTAACGGTCGACGCGGTGGATTGAACGCCCAAGAAAACCGGATAGATGAGTGCTGTCACGGCTAACGTCAAGACGAAATCGCGGCTCCAAAGCCGCATGCCCACAGACGGTGCCTGCTTGGCGTATCTGGCCAATGAATGTTCGGTCCTCCCCAAGATGATGATGTCGGGCCCAGAACCGCCAAAGCCCCGTGGGCTATCATAACATTTCCCCGCGCCCGGTGCGGCTTGCTGTGGCCGAAGGGGAGAACGTTTGCACCGGTTGCGGCCTTCGGTCTGCCGTCGTGGATGGGGCCAAACGTGTTTTAAGGATTTTCGACCGAAGCCGATGCGGTTAGTAATATTCCCACTTCCGGTATAATATGGGCCGGCAGGGGGGCCGGCCGCAGGGCGGGGCTTCTCGGGCCAATACCCGCACAAGGAGGGCGATACGGTGGGAACCGGACGCCTG
>JAIMBD010000038.1 GCA_023511625.1 Bacillota bacterium
CCACCTTCAAGGTAGCGCTTCCGCGCCCATTTTTCATCGTCGTGGGTGCGCCGGGCTGGCGCATGGGGGTCTCATGTGACCCATGCGAGTCTGTTGGCATCGGCCAGGAGACTGACCCCTCTTCTGCCTTGACGGAGGATTTGGAGGCTCGCTATACTCAGGCCAACACTTTGGGTCGCTACAGTCGAAGGAAGCGCCGGGAGCTGTCAGAGGATAATGACCTGCGTGTCGCGTCGGCTGCTTGCAGGGTGGGCGGCTGTTCTCTTCACGGCGGTGTTGCCGGGCTGTGGAGTTCCCGTGTCGACTCATCCCTCACGCCAAAGCCAGTCCGCTTCCGTTGCCCGACCGTCCAGTTCCGCCTCACCGTTGGCCGATCAGCTCCTCGCTCGAGCTGCACACCTGGCTGCTACCGAGGCATACCGCGCTTCGTTTACCGCTCGCGGGATGCCGGGATTCGTGCAACTTCAAGGCACGTGGGCCATTGACCCCAGGCACCGGCAACGGCAATTGATGGTCCAAGAAACCTTGGGTGCATCAAACGCTGGGCGGATGACGGTCACCGTGCAGTTTATCGCTATTGGCAACCACGTATGGCTGCAGACAATTCCGCCAGGCGGCTGGCGATCCGTCTCCCAACCTCCGAGCGCGCCGTTTCCGGTAGCAGACCTCACGAAGGACTATATCGATATTCAGAGCCTCCCTGACCGTATGGTAGACGGTCGTCTGACAGCCGGCGTCTCGGCGATGTTAAACGTCGCTGGCCTCGCGCTCCTCGAACAACCGGCGCCGCAGACGGCTCTCAGCACAGGGGGGTTACGACTCCACCGGGTGCGCGTTGAGCTGTGGATAGGCCGTCGCCACGGCCGGCTGCGGTTGGCGACGGTTACCGAGTCGGGCACCGCCCAGGGCCACAGCTTTACGATCGTCGAGAGGCTCCGGTACTTCGACTGGGGCCAGAGTCTTTCGTTGCGGCCACCGACGGGTTAACCGGCTCGGAGCACTCAGGATCCGGAAGTCGGCGATCCGCTGCTGGTTCGGCCCCTCGGCCCGCTTACGGTCTGGGCGTCAACGGCCGCCCGCATTGCCTCGCGGCGGGCGTCATGGAGGCGTTGGGGCCAGGCATCTAGCACGTTGCGGCGCAGGACGGGTCTGACACCGCTGCGAGCAGACCCCTTGAAACTTCGGCGACCGGGCCCGCGCGAGCCCGGCGTGGTGGTCCGAGACCACCCGGGCCGCCTCGTGGAGGCCCCGTCTTTTCAGTTCCTGGCCCATTGTGCGCCCTGTCGCTTCAGACTCGCGGCTCCGCGCCCGATGGGTTCCACGCCGTCGCGGCCTGGTTGCAGGCTTCGGCTTGGATGTGCCGGGCCCGGATCGCCCGGACCTATGCGGGCGGGACCCAGACGGCGGGTACCGTGCCCAGCGCCAGCATCTGGGCTAGTCGCTCCGCATCGACCCGGTCCGCATGCCGCCCAGACCCAGGGCGTTTCAACGCGCTGGGGTGAGCCACGAGGACTTGACCCGCTCGCAAGGCCAGCTGTTCATAAAGGGTGAACGCATTTCCGGTCGCTCCCACCGCGATCCCGATAGCAGAGGTCCTTTGGGTCGTCAGAAACCGGTCCCCATGTTCGGGGATGTTGGGGGGCCGGAAGGGCGCCCCGTTTTGTCTGTCAGCGCCAGTGTTATATTGACCCAGGATCACCAGCATGGAAATGACCCACCCCCCGCGAATTCCTCCTGCCAGATGTTGCACCGCATCGCAGGAGGTCGAATTCATGCTGAGAGGTGGGACTGTGAAAACGCTCTATGAGCTGCACGGGGCAGGCCACTCAATTCGGGCCATTGCCCGCGAACTCGGGATCGCACGGAATACCGTCCGGCAGGATCTCCGGGCGCCGGGGGTGCCACAGCCGGCACCCCGGCCGCGGCGGCCCTCGAAGCTCGATCCCTATAAAGAGTATATCCTGCAGCGGTTAGAGGAAGGCGTGGATAATTGTATGGTGCTGGTGCGCGAGCTGCGGGCTCGTGGCTACACGGGCAGCGTGTCGTTGGTCCGGGCCTTTGTCCACCCCCATCGGCGGCGCCGCCTCCCGGCGGCTACGCGCCGCTTTGAGACCGCGCCCGGAGAGCAGGCGCCAGGCGATTGGGGCGAAGTCCTCTACACGACCCCGACCGGCCGCACCGTTCGGTTATGGGCCTTCGTGATGGTGTTGAGCTGGTCCCGGGCCCTGTAT
>JAIMBD010000039.1 GCA_023511625.1 Bacillota bacterium
AGGGCTGGAGCCCGCCGACCCCGCCGCGGCCTTCGTCGCCGCCCTGGGCCGGGCCGCCGTCGCCATCGCCGAGGCGGAGGCCAACTGGGTGGAACACCCCGATGCCATCGACGCCCTGGTCGGGGTTGCGCAGTACCCCGAGGCCCTGCCATCGTTCGCAGAGTTCGCCCGCGACTTTCTGGCCTGGGTTGAGGCCGTCGCCGACCGCGAGGCCGCCCTCCGGGACGAGTCCCAGCAGGTGGTGCTGTACTCGTATGAGGAGGGCCGCAGCCCAGCGCACCGCCGCATGCCCCCTGCCGCTGGGCCCAGGCTGGGACGCGAAGACCGCCCAAGCCCTCACCGGGCGACCCCGGGGCCGAGGGTGGGCAGCGCGAGTATCTGTGGAGCTGGGGCTGTTGGGATGGCGGGAAGTGGCGGTATCGGTGCCTGTGGGGCCACACCCCCGGGGCTGAGCGGGCGGCGTTGGCGGCGTTCATCGACTGGGTGATGGCCCGCTGGGCGCAGCATCGGGGGATTCATGTCTACCATTACAACCACGGCGCGGTGGACGCGCTGCAGCGCCTGGCCGGCCGCCATGGCACGCGGGAGGCCGCAGTCGACCGGCTCCTGCGGGGCGAGGTCCTGGGGACCTTTACCGCGGCATGCGGCCCGACTTGGCCGGCCAATGAATGAGCCCTTCCGCATCTAGCCGTTCCAGCTCCGATAGTGGGTACATCCAATCACGCTGCCACGCCATGACGCCAATCCCACGCCACGGTTGGCCCGTTTCTCCCCGACGAATTCCACTCTCTATCAGGTCTGTATTCTTCCCTTCCCGACCGTCAGGGTTAACACCTTGCAGGTTCCAGGTAGACTGGTCGCTCTTGGTGTAAAAACGCAGCACATCGTGAACCGGGCCGTAGCGTTGGGCACTGTGGTGGGCGCTCGTGCGTTTCCAAATCATCTCGTTACGAAAATGTGTAGGGTCCTTGACGCTTCGAAATTAATAAGTATATGGTTATAAACTGATGAATGATACAAACGAAGGGGTGGCCGACCCGTTGAAAACCTTGGCCGATCCGAGGCACCCACACATCTTGAGTCTTGTGCGGTGCCGAAAATCCCGTGTGTGCCAGCTCGAAGCCCGGCTCCACCAACCTGCGGTCTCTCAGCACCTGCGAAGGGTCCGCGTACTGCCTGCTAAAAGGCGGCTACAAGGCTTGGACATTTGACCGCGGCCATCCCGACCTGCGGCCGTCGCCCCACCGGTTGCTCGAAGCGTGGCCCCTCGAGCCTGCGGTAGAAAAGTAGCTGCAGGCACACCAGGCGCACGGGAGGGGCACTGACTCCAGCACCTTCACCCCTCGAAAGCGGCGCGCCTGTTCGAGGAGCAGTAACGAATCCGATGCGTGGGGAGGAGGTACCTGGCGGGTGCGATTTGCGTCCCGGGAGTTGGCGACCATGGCCTCAGCCGTGGTGGGTGGCGGCGTGCCCGCCCCGACGATTGCCGTCGGGGGTCCCGGCAGGCTAAAGTGGGGGAGTCAGAGCGTGCCGTAGTGGCCATGGTAGCCGAATCCCCCTGCCCCAGTGCCATGCCAACCCCAAAGGTCTGCGGAAAGACGCAGGCTCCAAGCCGGCGGCGATTGGTCGCCTCCTGGGTGCCCCCTGCGCGATTTTTATTCCATACCTCTGAAGGGAACGATGCGTTTAGATGGCAATTTGGGCGATAACCTTGTTTGTGGTGGTGCTGGCCCTGGTCATCACCAGGCCGGGTGGGCTGCCCATCGGCTGGACCGCCCTCCTTGGAGGACTGCTCGCTTGGGTGACCGGTCTGGTCTCTACGCCAGATATTGTAGAGGTGGTTCGCCTGGTGTGGGATGCAACCTTGACCTTTGTCGCGGTCATCGTCATCTCGTTGATTCTCGATGCCATCGGCCTCTTTCACTGGGCCGCTCTGGGCTCTGCCCATCTTGCGGGCACACGCGGCTCGGCCGTGCTTTGGTTCCTTGGCTTGCTCGGTGCCGCCGTGGCCATGTTCTTCGCTAACGACGGCGCCGCCTTAATTCTCACCCCCATCGTCTATGAGCAAGCCAAGGCCCTAAAAATCCCCACGCCCGCAACCCTAGCCTTGATCATGGCCAGCGGGTTTATCGCCGACACCACCTCGCTGCCGCTCGTGGTCTCCAACTTGGTCAACATCGT
>JAIMBD010000014.1 GCA_023511625.1 Bacillota bacterium
AGCGGCAAGTCCGGAAGAGATCGATCGCCTCCGAGAGGCCCAATGGGACTGGGTGCGCTATCGACTGTTGGCCCAAGGCCCACGTCATCTCTATCCGGTGCGCCCCCTCCCAGGCTATCAATGGGAGCCCGTACCCTTCCTGCCTATGAGGACATCCACCTAAATGTCTTATTCAAAACCGTCCCCCGCGCCTAATCGCGGGCCAGGGCACGATGCTCGAATCTCAGTAAGAGTCATAGGGGGTACACTCAGTCTGGATGGTGGTGCTCGTAGAGAGGATGGTGACAACGCTCAGCCGCACCCAGGTCCCGAAGCGCTCGACGGGCCGGCCGGTGTCTGCCCGCAACCGGACGGTCACAACCATCGAACCGGACTGGACACAAAAGTATAAAGGTGGTGCGCCTGGTGTGGGAAACCATCTTTGGACTTTGGATATACGTCTTGGTCGGTCCGCCCTGGCTCTGAGCATCCGTGCCTTGTGATCTTCCGTACCGGGCCCAGCCGGCTTGGAGGAGAGCACAGAATGCATCCCATCCGGCCGGTCGGTCGCTAGGTACCTCACGCTGACCGCTCTCGGCCCCGGCCATCCTGGGCATCCGACTTGGTGCGTTCCCAGAATGCGATGCGACCTTGACCCCAACTTGAGGCCGAACCGCTCTCTGACCACCCTGCCCTGGCTAACCCCTGTTAGCCCCGCGGCCACTGGCACCGCAGACGGGGAGATTGTATGTGTCACGGTTGGCCTCGCACTTATCATCCTTGTGCTCTGGGTTGCGGTCGGGCTTAGTTCCATAAACATCCCTGAGTAAGGAGAGATTCCCCATGACACCACGGTTGGTGATCGTCGGCGGCAGTGACGCCGGGATCAGCGCCGCCCTCCAAGCGCGCAAATGCGCTCCTGATGTCCAAGTGCAGGTGATCTACGCCGACGCCTACCCCAACTTCAGCGTCTGCGGCCTGCCGTATTACATCGGGGGGGCAGTCAGCGATTGGCCTTTACTGGCCCATCGCACCGCGGCTGAACTCGAGGCCGCCGGCATTACTCTGATGCCTCAGGCCGTGGCCGAGGCGATAGACCCCAGCCGCCAAATCGTTTGGGTGCAGGCGAGAGGACAGCGCCAAGCGTTGCCCTACGACCAACTGGTGATCGCAACCGGGGCCAAACCCATCGCACCCCCGATCCCCGGGTTGGAGCTCCCTGGGGTCTTTATGCTGCATACCATCGACCAGGGACGTGCCATTCGGGGCTACCTCGAAGCGTATCACCCGCGCCGCGCGGTGGTGGTAGGAGCCGGCTACATCGGGCTGGAAATGACAGAGGTCTTGGTGGAGCGCAACATCGCCGTCACCTTGCTCGAACAAGCCCCAGCGGTCTTACCGACGGTGGACCTGGAGCTCGGGCAGCTGCTGACCTCGTATCTCGAGGGCAAAGGCGTCTCAGTGCATTGCCGCACCCGGGTCACCGCCATCGAACCAACATCTGATGGCCTGATGGTTCACAGTCTGGAAGGAGGCCGTTTCCCAGCCGACTTGGTGATGGTAGTGGTCGGGGTGGAACCCGATACCGGCCTGGCCAAGGCGGCTGGCGCCCGTACGGGCATCCGGGGAGCGATTGCGGTCGACTTCGCCATGCGCACCAGCCTCCCCCATGTCTTTGCGGCCGGAGACTGCGTGGAGACCTACCACCGCTTGCTCCGCCGCCCGGTCTACCTTCCACTCGGGACCACCGCCCACAAGCAGGGTCGGGTCGCGGGAGAAAACGCCGTCGGCGGCAGTCGCCACTTTGCCGGCAGTCTAGGTACCCAGGTGGTCAAGCTCTTCGATTGGGCGATCGCCCGCACCGGACTCAGAGAAGATGAGGCCAAGGCGTGGGGGGTCGCCGCGCGGACCGTCGCGGTGGAGGCCTGGGACCACAAGTCCTATTATCCTGAGGCAGAACTTCTCCACCTCAGGGTAACCTTCGACCGCACAACCCATCGCCTACTAGGGGCCCAGATGGTAGGCCCCTGGCGCGCCGCCGTCGCCAAACGGATCGACGTGATGGCCACCGCCATCTCCTGTGAACTTAGTTTACGAGACGTGGAGAACCTGGATCTCAGTTACACGCCTCCTCTAGGCACCCCCTGGGATCCCTGGCAAATCGCCGCCGAGGTGGGCCAAGAATCGGTCGAGCGAGCGCCTTAGGCTTTCCGGCTCATGGGGACCCAGAGCGTCCACCGATAAAGGGGGAAGAGCCTTGGCAATGTTCCCCGCGTCTCCGCGGATATAGCTAGTGGCTGGTAGGTGGGCCTTTCAGTGGACAGAGGTGGGCCATCAGGACCGTGGCCAGGCCGCTGGTTCGAGCAGGCGTTGGAAAGCGCAAGAGCTTCCCTCCCGGTATATCAGCCTTGAGAGATTGGAACTCTCCGCCGTCGTCCTTGGGGAAGAATGGGGGGCCCGACGGAAAGGAAAACCCTTGGTGGATATTAGAGACCACGGGGATTTCCCTCCTGGCCTCCTCGCCTGGTTTCCAGAAGCAAGCGGCGTCCCCGTCGAATTGGCCACTAGGCCCCGTCCGGGGCAAGGCCTTTCCTCCTTGCGCCCGAGGGCTGCAGAAGATTGCCGCCCCCAGCCGCACGGGTCGACCGCCCACGCCCACGGTGCGCCCCCCTGTGGGCCCCCGCCAGCAGCACGGGGCGTACCGCCCCCGCGGAATCAAAGCGCAGATCGCCCAGCCGGACTGCAGCTACCCGCCCGGCCGACAGGCCCCCCAACCCGGGTATTCTCCCGAAAGGAGGGGACTACGCTGCCCACCTCTCTGTTGGTTGGCGCGGACCGGCAACATCTATCTCCGCTACTCCCGGATCGAGGCCGCAAACAGCGTCCGGCGGCACGACGCGACTTACGTGGCCGACTCCGCTCGCAAGGTGGGCGAAGGCACCCAGCGCGCCCATCGCTGGACCTTGGTGCTGACGGCCCGCCAATGGCCGCGCTGGGCCTTCGCTCTGCCCCGCGATGACCGGGCGTACGACCCGACGCATCGCTCGGGCATCCCGGGTCTCATCGCTAACTGCCTCCCCTCGGCGATGGGCGGGGGCGAGGTGAGGATTCGCGAAGCCTCGGCACCTCTGGTGCGGCTTAAGAACCCGCCGCGGCAACGGCGTCCGAGGCCGCCTGCGGGGATTGGGCGCAGGCGTCAACCGCCACCGCCGCAGCCCCCGCAGGCGAAGAGTCCGAAGCACTGGCCGCGCCCGCGCCGAGGCTTCCGGGTTGTTCGGATGCGGCGCTTGGGTGGCTACGGGCGGCAAGAATCGGCCACGGTCCCCGTTGCAGGCATTCAACGGGTCGGCGGGGCGGGCATGGCGCACACCACCAGCCATCCGGGACGTCACCGGCCAGAAAACGGGGACTGCCAGGCCTGCCACCGCCGCGCTGCGGGCCACCGCAGCCAGAATAGGTACTGGCAGAAATCACACATGGGCACACAACCATGATCACACTGGCCAGTCGGAAACCGCGGGTCGTCCGGCCACCGCGGTGGATCGGCGCGGGTGGATCGAGGGCGGGGGTAGAGACCACCACGCGGTCCCGAGGCTGCGACTCGGCATCCCGTTGAGCGTGCAGCGCCCGCGCCGCCGTCTCCCCTGCTTTGCCGGCCTGCCAAGCGGCCGCCAAACGGCGTGGCTGGTCCGGACCCGGCGGAAAGTCTTCGAGTGTTACCGTCTGAGCACCGGCGTGCCCGACCTCCCACACGGTCTGGACGTGACTGAGGCTGCAACGGCGGCTGCGCATGCGCTGCCGGCGAAACAGGACCCACTGGGTGCAGACGCTCCGCGGGCGGGGCAATACGGCCCAATGGCGACTCTCGCCGCACGAGGGGCATGGCTCGCGATACCTAGAAGCCCTTGCCCCCCTATGTATCGTTTACTGATTAGGATGCGCTATCGACCTCAAATTCCTTGACACGCACCCCATTCGACGGACATTTGCAACCTTCGTGTCACTTGTCGTAATATACCCACGGGATAACTAGGTACCCGGGAGCGTACTACATTGAATTGGGGTCCAAAGATGATAGCCCGGTAGAGCTTGGTCGCATGGTGGGCGCCAATGGGCTTCGTTGGCGTGCCTTCACGGCGTCGCAGTAACAAGCCGGAGGTATCGTGATGGGTCAGTCCTCAACCGGTGGACACAGGTCGTCGAAGGGATGGTTGTGGCTGCTGCTGATCCCCTTCATCGGAACCCTGTGGGTTCCTTTCTACGCCTCGGTGCAGCCTACCCTCTGGGGCATCCCCTATTTTTACTGGTACCAATTCCTTTGGGTGATCATCAGTGCGCTTCTCACCTGGCTGGTATACGCGTTGACGCGGTAACAGCTCCGAGCGGAACCGTCGGTCGGCGAATGCGCCTCGCACCATGCCCTTCTCGCACCACGGCGCGCGAAATTCAGCGGAAAAGGAGCCGTTGTTCGATGCAATGGACAGCCTTTGTCGTGTTCCTGATTTTCTTCGCCCTGGTTACCGTCTTGGGCTTCTGGGCCTCCAGATGGCGTCGCGGCAACCTCGACCTGCTCGATGAATGGGGGTTGGCCGGCCGCCGCTTCGGAACCGCCATCACCTGGTTTTTGCTCGGCGGTGACCTCTATACCGCCTACACCTTCATCGCGGTGCCAGCGCTGGTCTACGGGGCCGGTGCGACCGGATTCTTTGCCGTCCCCTACACCATCATCGTCTACCCGTTCGTCTTCGTGGTGATGCCGCGGCTGTGGTCGGTGGCCAAGCGTCACGGATACGTAACTGCGGCCGACTTTGTTCGGGCCCGCTATGATAGCCACGGCCTCGCCTTAGCCGTCGCCGTCACCGGCATCCTGGCTACCATGCCCTATATTGCGTTGCAGCTGGTAGGAATTCAGGTCGTCATCGCCACCATGGGCTTAACCGGCCGTGGCATTCTGGGCGATTTGCCCCTTATTATCGCCTTTGCCATCTTGGCGGCCTACACCTACACCGGGGGTCTGCGCGCCCCGGCCTTGATCGCCTTGGTCAAAGACGCCATGATCTACATCACCGTGCTGGTAGCAATCATCGCGCTGCCGATCAAGCTGGGAGGTCTGGGTCACATCTTTCACGCCGCCCAGGTGGCTTTGCCTACGCATAAACCGCCGGGCGCGCTGGTGGTAGGGCCGGCGGGATACTCCGCCTACGCCACGCTGGCTCTCGGCTCGGCGTTGGCGCTCTTCCTCTATCCCCACTCGATTACTGGGGTCTTGAGTTCTGGAACCCGGCAGGTGGTGCGGCGCAACGCCGCGTTGTTGCCGGCTTACTCCTTCATGTTGGGCATGATCGCGCTGTTGGGCTACGTCGCCATTGCCGCTGGCCTTCACCCCAAGGTGACCAGCCTCGTCATCCCAGAGCTCTTTCTGCGCGAGTTCCCGCACTGGTTTACCGGGTTTGCCTTCGCCGCCATCGCCATCGGCGCGCTGGTGCCTGCGGCCATCATGTCGATCGCAGCGGCCAACCTCTTCACGCGCAACATTTACCGAGAGTACATCAATCCCCAGTGCAGCCATCGGCAGGAGTCGCGCGTAGCGAAGTTGGTTTCGTTGTTGGTCAAACTCGGCGCCCTGATCTTCATCGTCGGCCTGCCCACCCAATACGCGATTACGCTTCAACTCCTCGGTGGAATCTGGATCCTGCAGACGTTCCCAAGCGTCATCCTCGGCTTGTACAGCCGCTGGCTGCACCGCACCGGCCTGCTCTTGGGTTGGCTTGCGGGGATGGTCGTAGGCACCTGGATGGCCGTCGCCGAGAAGTTCCAAAGTTCGGTCTTTCCCCTGCACCTCGGCGCCGCCGTCATTCCGGGCTATGCTGCGATTTGGGCACTGGTGGCCAACTGCGTGGTGGCGATCGTCTTCACCCTCATCCTACGAGCCGCCGGTGTCCCGGAAGGCTCCGACCAAACCCGGAGCGCCGACTACGAACTCGATGTCCCAGAGGGCGAGGCCGCTGCGGCCTATTAAACGGCCCCTTGCGGGCAGTATGGACGTATAAACTTTCCTTAGGTCAGGGATCGCCAAAACGGCGAGACCTTCCGCCGGAAATCGTTGGGATTCCCGCGAACCCCTCGGTTGGCTGAATTCGAAGCGGAGGGCTGAAGGTCTCGCGTGGACGATTCGGCAAATCATCGAGCGTGTCGCTGTGGATGGGAGGGACGCGGGAGCTTTTGCAGACGGCCCGGGATTTCGCGGCGTTGGAGTCCGAGAACGTGGAATGGAGTCAGTAGTCGTCCCGCCCATTGCGGACTGCGGCCTTGGAGCACCTCAATGACACCCTCGGCGCCGAAGAGGGCGCGGGGATCCGCGTCGTGGGCAAAGCCGAACGGTACCCGACGACGCGGGTGGGCCGTCTGACCTTCCAGCGCCGCAATGTGCCGGATTGCACGACGGGGTGGCGGTACCCCCCTGGACGCGGTTTTGGGGTAAGCGCCAAGGGAACGGCTATCCCCCGGGGTGCAAGCACTGGTGGTGCAGGCGGTCCAAGCGACGTCCCCCATGGGGCGGCCCGGCTGTTGCGGGCCTGGATTCCGAGCCTGAGCGCCATGGCGTGTGGGCACAGGGTACAACGGGTAGGGGCCCGCCTCCCGGCACAGCAAGCGAGCGACCGGGCGATGGTGGCGAAGCACGAGGAGGCCCCGACGGGGGCGCGCCGGGTGGGCACGCTCCACCTGGAGACCGACAGGGTGTAGGTCCCAAGTCAGCAGGGCAGCGGCCATGAGCCTACGACGCTGCGAGCTCACCCTCTGCAACTCTGGCTCTTTCTGGGTCTTGGGACCACGCTACCGGGTTTTAGCTTCCAGGCCCAGGATCTGTGCTAGCCGTTCTCGTTCGCCGATGGTTCCGGCACAGTCGGTCGACCACGCCACAGCAAGGCAGCAAAGGTCCTCTTCCTTTCCCGTATCAACGCCTCCAACCCCTACCAAATCTACCATCCGGTACTCAAGTGGACAGCGGTCGCCTTTTCCCTGCTCGACGCCGCACCGTCCGCCGACTACAACCGCATTAGGCCCACCCCTCTACCTGGCCCCCGGCACGGCGAAATCCACGCCGATGGTCGAGGGATCAACCGTTTCGATAACGCACGCCTTACCGAGGAGTCCCCTTAGGGTTTGCATCATCACCGAGCAGTGGGCCACCGGTTCTCCCAGCTTGGGCGATGGACACCCGCAGTGAGAGTAAGGGCGGTATCACGAATGCAAACCGACCGATCCCCTGTTCGCGAAACCTTAACTTCCCGGCCCGAAGCCGGCCCTTCAGGGGAGCACCTGCCGCGACGGGTGTTACGGCAGGTCTTTCGGCCCTCCTGGGGTGAATCTCCCGGGGCGGCCAGGCTTTGTGGGGTGAGGGTTCCTCCTGCCGGTCGCAACAGTCTATGAATGGTACCGAGGGGATTTATTATGCCGCCAGACTCGCTGTAAAATTGGCAAGGAAAGGAATGGTGGGATGACCGTGGAGTATATGCGATTAGGCCACACGGGGCTTGAGGTGTCCCGGATCTGTCTTGGATGCATGAGCTTTGGAATACCGGAGCGAAGCAACCATCCCTGGGTGCTCAACGAAGATGAGGCCCGACCGCTAATCAAGAAAGCTTTGGATTTGGGCATCAACTTATTTGACACGGCTAACGTCTACGCGCAAGGCACCAGCGAGGAAATCCTAGGGCGCGCCTTGAAAACGTTGGTGTCCCGTGAAGCCGTGGTAATTGCCACGAAGGTGCATGGTCGCATGCGGCCCGGGCCAAACGGAGCAGGGCTCTCCCGCAAGGCAATCCTGCATGAAATCGATCAAAGTCTCAAACGACTCGGTACCGATTACGTGGATCTGTACCAAATCCACCGCTGGGACTATCACACCCCGATCGAAGAGACGTTGGAGGCCTTACACGACGTGGTGCGGGCCGGCAAGGCGCGGTATATCGGTGCCTCGTCGATGTGGGCATGGCAATTCATGAAAGCGTTGGGCATTCAGCGCCAGCGGGGTTGGGCCCAATTCGTCTCCATGCAAAACCACCTAAACCTTCTCTATCGCGAGGAAGAGCGCGAAATGTTGCCGCTGTGTCAATCGGAGGGCATCGGCGTCATCCCCTGGAGCCCATTGGCCCGAGGTCGGTTGGCGCGGCCCTGGGGAGAAACCACAAAACGCGCCGAGACCGACGTGTTTGGTCGGGAATTATACCAGCCGACGGCAGAGGCCGATCGGAGGGTCGTGGATGCCGTGCGCGCGGTAGCCGCCGATCGCGGCGTATCCATGGCGCAAGTCGCTCTGGCATGGGTCTTGCAAAAAGTCCCTGTCGTAGCCCCCATCGTGGGAATCACCAACGCGCGGCATCTAGAGGATGCGGCTGCGGCCGTCGAACTTCGCTTAACCCCGGAGGAGGTTGAGCGGCTGGAGCGCCCGTACATCCCACACCCCGTGACGGGATTCCACTAAAGCCAGGGAGGGGAAGTCGGCATGGCGGAAATTCGCAACATCCGGCACGGACGTCACTACACCGTCGGCGAGGCTGGTCCGCTGACCCAACTGGACAGCAAGTTGTTCGTGGGCAAAGCACTAGGATTTGTCGGCATGGAAGTCTCGCTGAACCGCTTCAAGCCGGGACAGGAGGTGCCTTTTTATCATCGACACCGGCGCCACGAGGAGATGTACTTGTTCATTCAAGGGCACGGGCAGTTTCAAGTGGATGACGAGACGTTTGAGGTGGGACCCGGTACCATCGTCCGAGTCCTGCCAGACGGCAAACGCGCGTGGCGAAATCATTCCCAAGAGGATTTGGTGGCCATCGTCATTCAAGCCGCGATGGATTCCCTAAACGATCAGGATGGCATCCGCCTGGAGGAACCGGTCACCTGGCCAGAATAACCTCGGGGCCGGGACCACTCCCGGCCCGCCACTTTTTTCGCCCGGTAGGAGTCCATCAATTGGCCGGGACGGCCACCTCGCTTGGCGAGGAGGGTAACTTGCTGCTCCGTGCCTCCGAATCCCTCTCAACCATGGCGCCGGCTCCACACGCGGCCATACGTCCAACCAGCAGGGGAAAGCCGGGGAAACCCAGTCTTAAGCGGCAACCTCGACCATCCAAGTCGGATGGCAAAAGACCAAACACCAACAGGGCATAATAGGCGCCCTTCCACCACCCAAAATCCCGAAGCTCACCTTCCAGCTTGAATCCAGGCCGCCGTAACAGTCGCTAGGATCGGCCGTTTTTGACGATGACAACCGCCGCCAAACGGTAGGCCGTGCCGTGCTCAAGCATGGTCGCAATCACGGCTCCTAGACCGACCAACTGCCCATCGGCCAGTAAACCGTCCGGGCCTTGACCGGCGGGCCCGGCGATCATGGGGGCCCCAAAGGAATCAGCCGCGTGGGGCCTTGGGGGACTGTGCCACCACGGCGCCCAATGCCCATGGACTTCACTTGATAGCCAGTGGCTCCCGAACCCCCCTCCCCTGCCCCCAGAGCGTGGAAGATCCCGCGCCCCCTTCGTCTCGTCATCTCCTAAGACCCCGTCGGCCTTAGGAGTTCGTCGACGAACTCCTGGATCAGACCGGCCAGCCGTTCCGGCTGTTCGCGCGGGATGAAGTGCCCCGCCGAGGACACCACGGTCAGACGCCCGTGCTTAAGCCGCGCGAGTACTTCGCGGCGCAAAAAGTCCTCCGGGAAAAAGTGGTCCTCAGCTCCCGCAACCACCAGCGCAGGGATTGGGCAGCCGTCGAACCGGTCCGCAAACCGGGCCAGGCGCCAAGCGTCGAGGCTTTCGTAGGCTGCACGCGGGTCAGCGGTCCGCGACAGGGCACACAGGTCATCGATCACTTCCGGACGCGCAACAGAACCTTGATACAAGTTACGCAACACGGGTTCCTCGGTAATGGACCTACGGAATACCGACAAGACTGCTTCGGGCATCTCAACGCCGCTAGGCGGAACCGGGGCTACCAATATCGCTGCGGTCACGCTATCTGGATGGTAAGCCATGAGGTACTCCGCGACGGTGCCCCCCATGGAATGACCGACCATGACCGCCTGGGAGAGCCCCGCGTCTTTCAGGACGGCCAGCACATCGCCGGCAAACTCCTCAAGCCCGTAACCCCGTGGTGGCCGTTCTGAGGCACCGTTGCCTCTTAAGTCCACCAACAGTGTCCGATAGCAGTGGGACAGCCGCCGGCATACCGGCTCCCATAGCGCCCCCCGCATGCGATACCCGTGAATAAAGACCAGCGGCGGCGCATTCCCCCCCTGCTCGTCATAGGCGATACGGACGCCCTCGTGTACCGCAAAACGAATGCCCATCGCGCCTCCCTGCCGTTGCTTAAAGCGGCTGCCTCGCTATCGACTGTTCTCTTAAGACCCCGTTCCTTTCCGGGTGGAAGCGAATACCGGTGGCAGCCTCTACGCCATCTGATCTACCGACTCCTTAGGGCCGCCAAGCTAACGCGTTAAACAGTGAACCTATGTTCATTATGGGAGTCCCTGGCCGGAGTGTCAACGTCCCCTAGACGGTCACGACCACGACGACCGGCAACCCCTTCCGTACCTTCCCACTACCGCCCGAGGTTCTCTGCCCCCGTCTTAAGCGCGCATCCCCGCCCAATCAGGACCTAGAGCGCCGACCCGAAGAACGCGACGGATAGCGGGCAACGATGCGTGAATCCCGCCCCACGAGACGCACGTCATCGTCTTGGGCAGCCAATGGCAATAGGTAGGCCCCAATTCGCGTTCCGACGGCTTGGGCACAGAGCCCCCTGGGCCGCTCGTACAGATGACCCCTTGAGACCCTCCGCGAGGCGGAAAGGAAAGAACGTGGCTTGGCGCCGCGCAGCAACTGGTGAGCCCTCTTTCCCCTGGCTTAGGTCCCCCTCTGCGTCGCCAATGTTCCGGAAATGGGCCCTGCATCAGACAAGGGTTTGGTAGAAAGCCGGGCGTGACTCCCGACACCGGTTGACAAATCCTTTGGCACAATGGGATGCTGCATTACGACATCTCGCATTACTCTGTTCAAGCGGCAGTTGCATAAAATCCGCGAGTATCTTCAGTCACCTTCAGCGGCGGTGCAAGCCGGTGGCACGGGCAATCTTCCCCCGAGCCATGGGCGGATTTCAGAACAGAACAGGGGATCCCTCGGTCCCGAGATTCCGCTCGGACCGATAGGACCTACCGGCATGCTCGCCGGCGGCACCTCCGCCAGAATAGGACGGCCAGCATCCACAATGCCCGTTGAGGCATGCCGCCCATGGAGTTGAATGAGCCGGCCCTTTGTCTGAAGCGGTGGCGAAGAAACCTAAAGGAGATGCGAGAGGTCGTGGCGGGGCCAACAGATTGTTGCAGAATCCCAGTTGAAGACCCTGGTAACTACACTGCGCCGTCTTTTCGAGGTGGTTCGGGCTCACAGAAGGAGACCGGGAGAGTACGCCGAGGCCCCAAGGACGGCCAGCGGGACGGACAAGACAGGTAGGTGAGGAGCATGGGCAACCGGGCCCTGGGCGCCCTACTCGGAAAAGCCCCCTTTACCGAACACGGTCGCCGATTCGCCCTCGAAACTGTCGGATTCGGGATAGGGGCCTGGGTTGTGGGCAACGGTACAGCTGGCAGCGGCCTTACGGGACGCGGGCGATGGGAACGAGGATCCCTCGACGCCCGGTTCCGCCGCCCTGGTACTACGGATTCACAGGACTAAGGAGGGTGAACCGCGATGGCCGACCAAACTGGCCGGAAGAGCTTACAAGAGGTGTTGGATGCGGCAGGTAACGTGGTGGACTACCTTTGGAGTCATCCCAAAGGCAACGCGTCAGGGTTGATGAAACGGTGGCAACCATGGGTCGTGCCGGTGGAGGTCACCAACTGGCGCCGGGAACAAGAGGCGTGGTCGGAGGCGGTCGTCCTGTTTGACCAGACCTATCACATGCCAGAGCTGCATCTTCATGGTCAGAATCCCCTGGCAGTCCTTGCTCCCTTGTTTGTCAACAACCTAAGCCGCGTCACCCCAGGGGCGTCGCGTCACATGTTGAGCTGCACGCCGCGCGGCCACGTGATTGGTGACGATATCTTGTACTGCTTCGACGAGCATCATGTCGCGCTGATCAGCTCAGAGCCGATTCAAAACTGGGTGCAGTACCACCTCGAAAAAGAAAAACCCCCTGTCACCTGGGAGCTCGACGAAAGCTGGCCGCGCAACCCGCGTGGGTATCGCCATTTTTACCGCTATGAGATCGCGGGGCCAGCGGTGCCCGATTTGATGGAGCGGCTAACAGGAACCAAAGTGGAGATTCCCTACTTCCGCCACGCTGTGTTGACGATGCACGGCCACGCCGTGCGCGCCCTCCATCACAACATGGCAGGCGTCCCGGGATTCGAACTTTCGGGACCGTGGGAGGAACGTGAAGCGGTCAAAGCCTTGTTGCTACGGGAAGGGGAAGCGTTCGGGATTCGCCACGCGGGGTCTTTGGCCTACACTACCGCCAGCATGGAATCAGGGTGGATTCCCAGCCCCCTCCCCGGCATCTACAGCGATCCGGATCTGCGAGCGTATCGCGAGTGGCTGCCCGGCGATGGGTTCGAGGCCCGGGGTTCCTTGGGAGGCAGCTATTACTCGCCGAACATCGAAGACTACTATCTTACCCCATGGGATCTTAGCTACGACCATTTGATCAAATTCGACCACGACTTCGTGGGGCGCGCAGCACTTGAGGAGATGGCCCAGCGACCCCATCGGCGGCGAGTGACGCTGGTATGGAATCCCGCAGACGTCTTAAAGGTCATCGAAACCTACCTCCACCCTGGGCTTCCCGCCCTGTTTTTGGAATGGCCTGTCCTCTGGCATGGTTGGCGTTATGACAAGGTACTGAACGCCCACGGCGAGTTGGTAGGGCTCGGCATCGGCAAGACCGCCTACAGCATCAACGAGCGCGCGTTCCTTACCCTGGCGGCAGTCGACGAGCAGTGGAGCAGGCCGGGTACCGAGCTGACCTTAATCTGGGGCGAAGACCCTGAACGTCAAGCTCACTCCGGAGTGGAACCCCACCAGCAGCTCCCTGTCCGGGTCACCGTGGCCCCCTCGCCCATCGGCCAACTCGCCCGCCACCATCGGGCAGAAGTCTCGGGGCACACTGCGGGTTAACACGGCAACCGCCACCAACCGCGGGAAGGGGGAGGAGCGCCCGAAAAGCCTCCCCCTTCCGCCATTTTTCTGCCACGCAGCCTCTGTTTTAGGAACCACTTTTCCCCACCTCCATACTTTAGAGGTGACGACACCGGCGTGGTTCCCGTTTTCGGCCAAGGAGGCCCCCCATGGCTCGATTTGAGGAAACCTTCCCCCCTTATCAACCTTTTGGCTCCCGGTCCCTGCGTTGGATGGCAGAACCGATGCGAGGGTCTGATGTCGCCTTGGTCCAATCGCTATTCAACCTCGCCAACGCCCTTCTGACTACCCCATTGGGGCCGGATCTCTCCATCAGCGGCATTTTTGACCGTGGGACTCGAGATGCCGTCGAGCAGCTGCAATTTCGCTTCGGTGTCCTTCCGGACGGTGTGGTAGGACCGGCCACCTTCGCGGTGCTCGGTCAACTGCTATCGCCGGGAGCGCCTGCCCTGGGTCACCGCCTCCTTCGTCCCGGCGACAGGGGAAAAGATGTGGAACGGTTACAAGGGCGGCTTAGCGTGTTTCGCTATGCCTCCCTCCTCGGTGGCCCAGCCGACGGGAGTTTTGGTCTCGGAACGGCTGCAGCCGTACAAGCCTTTGCCAAGGACGCCGCCGCCCACGGCCAGACCGGCTTGCCCGCCGGATCCACCGTGGGACCGGGTACCTTCGATGCCCTCTTCCTCTACGCCCCTGCCGGCGGCCGTACCTTCTCCCCCGAGTCCGTCACAGCCGGAGTAGACGTGGCTTTCGCTCAACGGCTGCTTCAGGAACTGGGCGAGTTCAGCGCCGATGTGACCGGTCGCTATGACGCCGCCACCGTCTCCGCCGTACGCCGGTTCCAGCGGCGGCATGGCCTTCGCGAAGACGGAGTGCTGGGACCCATCACGTGGTTTCACCTCGGGCTCGAGAACCCAAACGCCGCCCCCGCGCCCGGACCGGTGGTGTGGCCCCATCCCGATGCGGTAAAGGTCTGCTGCGCCCCATTGGTGACCGCCACCAGCGACCTTCACCCTTATGGCATGGTCACGCATGTCATCAACCTCCGCGAGGGGTTTGAAAGTATCGATGTGGCCGGCAATTTCCTGCCCGAACCGGATAGCTTCGGCAACGGGTACAACCAGTACGTCGCAATCCTCCGAGACCTTCACACCGCCGCACTGGTGGCCCAAGTGCCAATGGTACCGCTGACCTCCACGCTCCCTCGGGACTGGGGAGGAAGCTTCTCTCCCGGCGTCAAGACCATACCTGGCCTTCGCGTCGAAATCGTCCCCTCCGGCCCAGAGGCAAGCGGTCCCTATGGACCAGCTGTCCTGCGCGGGCGGCTTCAGCCCTGTCCGGGGATTTAAGACCCTAAGGAGGCCGGCGAGTCGGCAGCCAGTGCTCCCGCCAAGCCCGGTTGCCGCGTCGCCCACCACGTAAAACCGAAGGCCAATCCCGCCGCTCCGAGCAACGCTGCTCCCCGCCAAGCCAACGGGATGGGATTGGCGTGGGGATGCACCACCGCTGTCACCATCGCCAGTGAGGCCAGTGCCCACACTCCCCCGGTGCCGGGCTTTTGCACCGACCACCACCGACAGCCCGCCAGTAGGAGAAAGGCCGCCGCCTGCGCCGCCCACATGGGATCGATGCCGCCTATAAAGCGGGTCGCGGAAAACCCGGTCGCGGCATTGAGGCCCAAGCCGACTGCAATGCCGCCCAACATGGCCACCATGACCCCCCGCCCCGGCAGGTCGCGACCCCACAGCAGTAACGCCACGGTGGGGCCAACCACACCCGCGTTGCGCAAGGTTAATCCAAACACCCGCCACCAGGCCAGCTCCTCCGGACGCCACAACGCGTATCCAATCATCAACAGCCCCTCAACCACCAGGGCCACCTTCGTCCATTGAATGGCCCGCTGGTGTCCCATCACATCCCGGCCCAAGCTGATGGCTCCGGAAAACAACAGGGGCCCGCACCAGGTCAGAGCCAGGGCCCACACCCCGACGGCCGCCAATACGACTTCCCAGGGCTTTCCATGCGCGAGAATCAGGGCCGCAAGTCCTGGAAGCCCGCCCCCCGGCACCATTCCCAACCGCTGGTGCACTGCCATCCCTAGCCACGAGGCAATCCCCACCACTATTGCCAATACCGCCGACGAGATCCACACCGCCCATTGGGCATGGCGGACGCTCCGGGCCGCCGTTACCGCCTGCAACTCGGCCTGGGCAGAGAAGACGTTCAGGAGATTGGTGCCGAACCAGACCCAGATGGTGGCCGTCCCGGCTCCTCCCAGTGCATGGAAGGACGGTGGGAGCACGTGGGCGGTGGTTGGATGCCATCCTGCAACCAACGCCACCATGACCACCAATCCCAAAAGAATAAAGAACAGGTTCAATCCTTGGGTGGCAGCCAGCGAGACCAAACCGGCAAATTGAATGTAGACGATCAGGACGGCGGTAGTCAGCGCCATGCTCCAGGCCAACGGCCAGTGCAACAAGGCATGGAGGAATACGCCGGCAAACAAGGCGTTGGACATGGCAAAGATAGGAAACGTAGCGCCAATGATGATGCCAGACAACCGCTGGATACTCTGGCCAAAATGTCCACCCAAAAGGTCGCTGTTGGACGTGTAACCCATTTTGCGAAACCAGGGCAGCAACAGCGAAACCAGCACCGACAAGATGGCCACCGAGACCCCGAACCAGATGGCGGAGATCCCGACCGCATAGCCGGTGTCGATCTCCACCACGATGCTGGAGGAGGCCCACAAGGCAGTGACCATGACGAAGACCGTCCAGGCGCTCAGCGCTCTGCGCCCATCAAAGAATCCGCTCGTCCCCCGCCCCTGCCGTGCCCGCCATCCTAGTGCCCACAGCATAGCTGTGTAGAGGGCCAAGGCCAAAACCACCCACGCGACCACAAAATCACCCTCTTGCCTATAATGTCGGTAGTATATCGGGCCACGTGAAATGTTGTCTACGGTCGTTCGGCCCTTGACTCCTTGCCGAATAAACCACCGACGGCCCCTGCGCGGTACTTGTCCCAGCCGCCTGCGGCGTCACGGCGGCAGATGGACACAAAAAATGGCGGGAGTATGTGGGAATCGAACCCACCGCCGACCACGTCGGCCGGCCATTGGATTTGAAGTCCAAGGAAGGCACCAGGCCTCCACCTACCCCCGCAGCCAGAAGACATTTTAACGAGGCCACGCCCAGAAGTAAAGTCGACACACCGAGATGGTATCCGGGGGATCCAGCGCCTGCGCGCCATGGCCAAGCCCGCGAGCCCCTGGCCACCTGATGGGCCCATGATCAGTCGAACGGATGCGCCATAATGCGCCGGATGGCGCTGTTCGTTAGAGCTACGGGTGTGGTGTGATTCAGCTAGATCCGACCCACGCGCTTTGCGCGGAAACCAGCGGTCTTGACTTCCGCCATCGTTAGGCGGTCGGACCGACAAAGGGAGGAAGCCACGTGAGCCAGGAACCCGACGACACCTCCAGCTTGTTCGATCGCATTGCTCGCCGCTACGACTGGTGGAGCACGTTGCTCTCGGCAGCCGGCATCCGCGCATGGCATGCCCTGGCCCTCGATCTCTTGGATTTGCGTCCCGGCCTGCGGGTGCTCGATGTAGGGTGTGGCACCGGTCGCGCGACGCGGGCCATGGCGCGCCGCGTCGGCCGCGGGGGGGAAGTGGTGGGACTCGACCCCTCCCGGGGCATGTTGGAGGTGGCGCGCATGGACCACCGACCTGGGCCAGAGATGGCGGCGCTGCATTGGGTGGAAGGCGAGGCCGAGGCTTTACCCTTCGAAGACCGCCAATTTGACAGAGTGACCGCGCAATTCTCGCTCCGCAACACCCGACGCTGGCCGCAGGCGTTAGCCGAGATGGTTCGGGTGCTAAAACCGGAAGGGCGCCTCCTGATTTTAGATGTGCTGCAACCTGTCACGAACCTCGGAGGGATGGCATGGGCCGGGCTGAAAGCCGCCCTGTCTACCTTGCCCCCGGCCGAACGCCAATTCTACGAATGGTTGGGGCTATCGGTCCGCCATGCGCCCTCGGCCGGAGAACTCGAGGACGCCATGCGCAGCCTCGGCATCGGTGGGATCCGCACCCATTTCTGGCTTGGTGACTTAGTCGCCATCGTCTACGGGCAGAAGCGGGCGCATCTGGAGTACGCGGCATCGACCAAGGACGGTACGGCCATCTGGGCTGTAGACGGTTCTTGGGCAGCCTATTCCGGGCACCGCTGGCTGGCCCGTCACCTTCGGCCGGGCAGCCACGTCCATCCGGTGACGGTGGTGCCAACACCAGCCGGTCGCGATCCGGGCCGAGCCACCGACCGCGCCTATTGGGAAGGCCATTTACACGATGCCATCGAGTCCCTCGAAGGATTGCCGTTCGCGGTCCACCCTGCCCTGCTCGAAGGTGACCCGGGACCTGCCCTCGTGGGCTACGCTAAGACCGTCGGAGCGAGTCTTTTGTTGTTGGGTTACAAGTCGCGAGAGGCCTTGGCCGAACGCCTGCTCGGGGGGGTCTGGTCCTATGTGCTGAGCCACGCCCCCTGCTCGGTGGTGGCCCTGCGCACCGAGGCCGATGCGGAAGGATGACCCAAAACGCATCCCACCGGCTGGCTTCGCTCAGCCACGAAACGATAGCGCCTACAGACAAGCGGTCGGCACGTACGATGACGGCGCATGGGCCTGGCGAAAACCGCAATCCGGAACCACGCGGTCACGGCACGCCGGTCCCTCCATTCCAACCAAGGGGGCGGGGTTTTGGAAAAAAGCGCCGAACCGAAGGATTCCCCACCATCGCGGGGAAGAGAGCCCTGGGATCTTAGCGATAAGCCGAACGTTCTCGTACCCCGACGCCCATCAACGGCTGCCCACCCGGAAACCCCAGAACGGCATGGACCGTCGGCGAGCGCTCCGCTAAGCGCACACGGCATCGGGTCCGGCTACGGTCCCGCAGGCGGCGAAGGATCGCCTACCGGAAAGGGCAGCGCGCGGGTCCCCGCATCCTGCGTCAACGCCGACCGCACGGCCATGCGCTCGGGATGGGTGTAGACGCTAAACCCATCCTCGCGCGCAAAACCGATTGCCGTCACCCCGTACGTGTCAGCCAGTGCCAAGCCAAGGCTCGTGGGAGCCCCGTGCGCGACGATAACGCCGCAGCGCATCTTGATGACCTTCAACAAGACCTCCGAGGAGAGACGCCCCGAAAAGACGACGATCCCCCCGGCCAGGGGCAACTTGCGGCGCAAAGCAAACCCCCACACCTTATCCAAAGCGTTGTGTCGCCCGACGTCGGTGTACAGGGCCTCTACCTCCTGCCACGGAGGGAGCGCCAACGCTGCCATGTGAAGGCCGCCCGAAGGTTCCCGCCGGGACCGTTGTCCCAGAAGGCCGGTCAGGCGGACGATGTCATCCACGCCTACCGAGGCCTCATGCACCGGCACCGGCTCCACCAAGTCGGCGTCAGCCGAGAAGTAGACCCCGGCGCGTCCGCGCCCGCAGCAGGCGCTCAGCACCCGGCGCCCAAATTGGGCCAACGCGTCGCGGGGCAGGCCGGGGATGCGCACCCAGACCTGCCCTTCCTCGGGCCACCAATCCAACACCGTGACCTCGTCGGGATGACGAATTAGGCCCTCCGAGGTCAAAAAGCCTATCGCCCACTCCGCCACGGCATCAGGGGTCATGGCCACCGTGATGAATTCTTGGCCGTTGACGAAGACCGTCACGGCCATTTCCACCGCCACATCGGCCGGCTGACTCTCCCAGGCGCCGTCTCGCCAACGCCACCGCTGTACCCGTTGCACAGCCGCTGCCATGGCCGGTTCCCCCTCGGGCCGCTCAGCCACCAGGATCCCGATCCTGTACAAACTCGAAGCCAAACCGCCCCTTTACGCAGAGATGACCATGACTCACCGTGTGATCCAAGGGCGAGGTGACCTTCACGATGCGATTATCCTGTACGTGCAGCTCCAACGTACAGCCCACTCCGCAATAGGGGCAGATGGTAGGCGTGACGGTCTGTCGCGCCGGATCCCATGCACCGGCTTGGCGAAGATCGAATTCGCTCTTGAACATCAACGCTCCGGTAGGACAGACGCCCACACAGTTGCCACAGTATACGCAGGCCGAGTCGGGGAGGGGCACGTCGAATTCGGTGGAAATGTGGGCATCGAACCCTCTCCCGGCCACGGCGATGGCAAAGGTGAATTGCGCGTCTTCTCCACACGCCTCCACGCACTTGTAACACAGAATGCACCGCGAGTAGTCGCGCACGTAGAGCGCATTGTCCACCTTGGGCGGCTGGGCCACCGTCGCCGCCTCGCCCAGATCGGGCCGCGCAGTACGCGCAGGTGCCCGACGACCGTACCGCTCCGGCTCGGCGCCGTATGCCGCCAACCACTCGGCCACCTCCGGACCCGCCGCACTGAGGTCGACGCTAGAGGCCAGAAGCTCCAGCACCATTTTGCGGCTGGTACGCACACGGGGAGTATCGGTGTGGATGACCATCCCCCCCTCGACCTTGCGCGAGCAGGATGGCACCAGGGCGCGACTCCCTTCCAACTCCACCACGCACACCCGGCAGACGTTTACCGGTGTAAGGTTTTCTAAAAAGCAGAGGGTGGGGATTTCCACTCCCGCCTTGGCACACGCCTCCCGGACGGTGCTCCCTTCCGGCACCTCTACCGCCTGTCCATCGACGGTCACGGTCACTGGCCGCGCTGCCACCGACACCCCCCGATTCATTGCCCTCGACTCCCTTCTCCCACCAATCCCAACGCCAGGGCCGACGCCACCGCATTGGCCGCCGTCTGCCCGAGACCGCAAATGGAGGCGTCCCGCATAACCTGAACGAGGTCGCGGTGCAAAGCCCGTTCTTGTTCCAGGCTACCCAAAGGGCGCCCGGCTTCTAGCCGCTCCACCAGTTCCAGCTGCCGCACGGTCCCGAGCCGGCAGGGCACGCATTGCCCGCAGGATTCCTCGCGGAAGAACCGCGCAATGCGGCGCACAATAGCCCCGAGGTCCGCCGTATCGTCAAAAACCACGACCACCCCCGAGCCCAAAGTGGCGCCCCGCGCCCGCACCACCTCCGGATCGAGAGCCATGTCCCATGCCTCCGGTCCCACGAAGGTCCCGGCCGCACCGCCCAGCAACACGGCGCGCAGTTCGCGTCCTGGGCGCAGGCCTCCGGCAATGGCCACCACCTCTTTAAGGGGCGTGCCGATGGGGACCTCCACCAGACCCGGAGCCATGACCTGCCCCGAGACGCAAAACAAACGCGTGCCGCTGCCCCCTGCGCTTCCCAGATCCCGGTAGGCCGCCGCACCAAGGTTGAGGACCACCGGCACGTTGGCGATGGTCTCCACGTTGTTGACCACCGTCGGTTTTCCGAACAGCCCGTGCACCGTGGGAAAAGGTGGCTTGTTGCGTGGCTCACCGCGCTTGCCCTCGATGGCGTTGAACAGGGCCGTCTCCTCGCCGCAAATGTAGGCGCCTGCCCCCGACCGCACCTCTATCTCCAGCGGGTACGGCTCGTCCATGATCGTAGCTCCCAAGTATCCGTGAGCGCGGGCCTGGGCTATGGCCGCCTCCAGGCTTCGCCGCGCCTCTGGGTACTCCCCGCGCACAAACACGTAGACGCGGTGCGCCCCGATGACCCAAGCCGCGATGGTGGCTCCTTCTACGATGGCAAAGGGATCCCCTTCCAACAGTGCCCGGTCTTTAAACGTTCCTGGCTCTGACTCGTCGGCATTGACCACCAGATACCGGACCGGTTCCGGACTTTTGGCTACCGCTTCCCACTTGGCCGCCGTAGGAAAACCGGCTCCGCCCCGACCGACCAGCCGCGCCGCTGCAATCTCCCGAAGGACTCCTTCCCGGCCCAAGGCCAATGCGCGCCGCAACGCTTGGTAGCCGCCGTGCCGGCGGTACGCGTCTAAAGAGTCCGGCGGTATGCGGCCAATACGACCGGTCAAGGGTTGCGGAAGACCTGGCCGTCGGCGAATGGGGACCGCTGAAGTCACTGCCATCCCCGTCGCCACCGCCTGCAACCACTCCTCGGCCGTTTGGGCAGCATCCCACCGCGCTCCCCCACCGGCTGCGCCCAGCCGTTGCACGTAGACCGCTGGCCCTTCGGCGCAGCGCCCAAGACACGGGCTTCGGTGCCAGCCCACTTCAGAAGATTCTGGGGCGGATCCGGCAGGTCCCAAAACCCGTTCCAGCGTTTGGCACAATTCCATGGCCCCCGCCGTCTGGCACGCCACATCATCGCAGACGTGTAGAACCGTCGGCGGCTCCGGTTCTAGGGCCAACAGCCCGTAAAAGCTGGCCACCCCGTACGCCTCCGCCAAGGGCAGGGCCAGCCGCTGGGCCAGGTATGCCAGCCCTCCGGGAGAGATCCACCCTTCGGCCTGTTGAAGGGCCAAGAGCGCCGGAAGCAGCAGATCGCGGCGGTACGGTCGCTGCAGCTGGACCCGCATGCGGCGGGCCGCCGCGGCAGGCGCGGCCCCGTTCAGCTCCGGACCTACGACGGCATCCACTGCCGCCATTTCCCTGGGCGTCGCCTCGGGCACCCGGTTCGGCTCATGCTCGGTCATCGCCGCACCTCCATCGCTTCAGCCCCGACCGCCGTCTCGATCGGCTCCACCCGAATGGCCGTGGCCTTAAACTCTGCCGTGCCGGATTTGGGATCCCAGCGGTCCAACGTCAACTGATTGGTGTTGACCTGATCCGGGAAGTGAAAACTCATGAAGGCCAATCCCTGACGCAGGCCGGGGTCGGCCGTCGCCGGCACGACCACCGCGCCACGGCGCGAAACGACCCGTACCAGCATCCCCTCGCGTATTCCCAGCGCGGCCATGTCTTCGGGCGACAAGTGGATGCGTTCACCCTTGGACAAGGGCGGACGATAGTGGGTGGTTTGCACCCCGGTGTTATAGGACTCCAACCGGCGTCCGGTCGTCAGCCGGATGGGGAATTCGTCATCCAGTGCGTCGAGTGGCGGTTCAAATTCCACCGGCTGGAAAGGAGCCAAGGGCCCTTCGACCGGATCCTGCCACAGCCGCCCATGCAAGAAGGGTGTTCCCGGATGATCTTCATCAGGGCACGGCCACTGGATCCCTCCCATAGCTTCCAACCGGTCGTACCGCATCCCTCGGTGCATCGGAGACAGTTGTCGGCATTCGTCCCACACCGCCTGGGCCGTCGGCTTGCCCCAATCGTGCCCCAAGCGCTTGGCCAGCTCGGCCAAGATTTCCAAGTCGTCCCGCGCTCCCGGAGGCGGCTCTAGCGCCCGGCGCACTCGCTGCACGCGCCGCTCGCTCGAGGTCACGGTGCCCTCGGTCTCGCACCACGATGCAGTAGCCGGCAACACCACGTGCGCCAATTCGGCCGTTCGCGTAAGAAAGATGTCCTGCACCACCAGGTGATCGAGCCCCTGAAGCAGCCGGACGGCCCGGGCCGCGTCGGCCTCTGACTGAGCCGGATTTTCTCCGATGATCAAAAGACCGTGGAAGCGCCCCGCCTCCATCGCCTCGAACATTTGCGAGACGTGCAGCCCGCGACGGGGTGGAATGCGACAACCCCAAGCGGCTTCGAATCGCGCCCGCGCATTGGCATCCTCTTCGATGTCCTGGAACCCGGGCAGCTTGTTGGGCAAGGCGCCCATGTCTCCCCCGCCTTGGACGTTGTTCTGCCCCCGCAGCGGATTCAAGCCGGAGCCCCAACGCCCCACGTGACCCGTCAACAACGCCAAGTTGATCAGCGCAAACACGTTGTCCACGGCGTTGTGGTGCTCGGTGATCCCGAGCGTCCAACACAGCTCGGCCCGTTCTGCCCGCGCGTAATCATGGGCCAATTGACGGATGGCTTCTGCCGGCACCCCAGTTATGGTCTCGGCGCGTTCCAAGGTATAGGGCTCCACAGCCTCCCGATAACGTTCGAAGCCCGTCGTCGCGCGCCGTACAAAGTCCTCGTTTACCAGCCCCGCTTGGATGATCTCCCGCCCCACAGCGTTGGCCAGGGCGATATCGGTTCCTACATCGAGTCCCAACCAAAGGTGAGCCCACTCTGCCGAGGCCGTGCGCCGCGGATCCACCACGTAAAGACGCGCTCCGTTCCCGATCCCCTTCAACACGTGATGGAAGAAGATGGGATGCGTTTCGCGCGCATTGGAACCCCACAGAATAATCAGATCCGTTTCCTCAATCTCCCGGTAGGAGCTGGTCCCGCCCCCGGCCCCAAACACCGTCGCCAGACCGACGACGCTCGGGGCGTGTCAGGTCCGATTGCAGCTGTCGATGTTGTTGGTGCCCAGCACCACCCGGGCAAACTTTTGGGCCAGGTAGTTGACCTCGTTGGTGGCCTTGGAACAGCTGAAAATGCCGAGCGCTTCAGGCCCGTGCGCCCGCAGAACCCGTTCCAGTCCCTCTGCCGCCGCGTCGAGCGCCGCGTCCCAGCTGGCTGGCTTGAGCGCTCCGTCCCGCCCGCGCACCAACGGCTGGGTCAACCGGCCGCGATGGCTCATTCGGGTGTCCATTGCGCGCCTCCTTTCCCCTTCCTCGCGGCTTTACCGAGAGCGGCCGGAGCCAACGCCGCCCACTCGGTTTGATCCCATTCTAATCGAGCGAGGAATCGGTCGGCAACGAGGCGGTGAATGCGCCGACCGATTCCTCCGGCCTGTTATCCGCGGTTCGCAATCCGAACGCCTCCGGTCACTTCAGCCACGGGGGCATGCGGCTTGCGCAGGTACACCATCCAGTAGGCCGTAGCGACGAACAGCCACGCGCCGATCAGGTTGCCGATGAAGGCGCCGGCGAGCTCACCGAAAGCCTGGCCCCAGGTGATGTGGGCCCCTACGAAAATGGCGGCAGGAATAAAGAACATGTTGGCCACCACGTGTTGAAATCCGATGGCAACGAAGGCCATGATCGGGAACCATATGCCCACGATCTTGCTGATGACGTCCCGCGCACCGATGGCCAGCCACACCGCCAAAGCCACCAGCCAGTTACAACCGATCCCAGATGCCACCGTGGCCAGGAAGGGCAGGTCCACCTTGGCCGTGCCGAGTGCGATCGTAGCCTGGTCCCATGGCGCGACGGTCAGCATCTTGGCCATCACCCCAAAAACATAGGCCACAAACAGGGAGCCGATGAAATTGCCGATGGCCACCCACAACCAGTTGTTGAGCATGCGTCCCCACGAAACCTTGCCGGCATGTAGGGCAATGGGCAAGGTCATCAGGTTCCCCGTGAGCAGTTCCGCGCCGGCAACCACCACCAAAATCAGTCCGATGGGGAAGACTGCGCCCCCGACCAACAACTTGATCGTCCCCCAGCTATCGGGCATCCCGGCGGTAACACGGATGTCAAAGAGGCCTCCTAAGGCGATAAAGGCTCCGGCTAGAAATCCCAGCACCAACAAGCGATCGATCGACAACCGACTCTTATCGACCCCGGATTCCACAGCCGCCTGGGCAATCTCGGCTGGCGTCAGGAAGTTTCCCGCCATGGTCTTTCCCTTCCTTCCCGAGTGCTGTCATTTCTCGCCAATGCGCCCGGTTTCGGACTCGCTCGGTGTCCGGCGAAACCTCTCCCAACCCTTGGTTCGCCGACTCCCTCGTCCTTGCCGCGGCCCGCCGCTAAGACTGGTCGTCTCCCTTTCTCCCTTGGGCCAAGCCAAAGGTTTGCCGACCTCGTGCCCGCAAGCGAGCCGACCGCAGCGCCTCTGAAGGAGGAGCCCCTGGATCTTCGAGACGCGATCCCACTGCCAACCGTATCCTGCGTCTTGCACCATGGTGCATCCTTCCCTCCACCCCTTTAATACCGTCGCCCCGATGCCCCTTCCTCCCCGCCACGCCACGGTTTCGCCGAACGTCCCTCTTCGCGGAACGGATGGACCGGCCGAGCAGAACCGAAGATTAGAGGATTATTAACTGCAGTGAAGACATACTTCACTTCGAGTGGGTACGGTGTAAGTGGAGGCATCGTCCGGTGGTGGCCACAGTAGATTCCGGTTGGCGACGCCGGGCTTGTCGGCCCTGTCCAACGCGGAGCCGGCAGGCGTCGCTGGGGAGGGTGCCATGAAATCGCTGATGCCGGGGCACCCGGTGGGCCCGGAGCAGTCGGTGGCCCCCGGAGGCAGTCCGCGACGGCGACGCGGTGGAATTGGACGGTGGGTGGGCGCTGGGGCCGTGGCCATGGCCCTCGGCCTGGGAGCCTTTTACGCCGCATGGTGGCCGCGCCTTGAGGCCTTACCGGAACTGGCCCGGGCACGGGTGGCTGTACACGGTGGCCGTTGGGTCCCGTTGAGCCAGGTGTCGCCCTGGTTTATTCGCGCCCTGATCGCCACTGAGGACCAGAGTTTCTGGACCAATTGGGGGGTTTCGTTCGAGGGCACCGCCCGTGCGCTGGTGGTCGATCTGAAGGCAGGGCGGTTTGTTCAAGGAGGCAGCACCTTAACCCAACAATTGGTGCGTGACCTGTATCTGTCGCCACGCAAGACCATTCCCCGCAAGATGACCGGCATCCTCTTGGCCTTGATGGCAGCCCGCCTCTATTCCAAGACGCAAATCCTTACGGCCTATATCAACGAAGTCTATCTCGGGGCAGGGGCCTGGGGAGTGGCGCAGGCCAGCGAGCGCTATTTTGGGGTGGCCCCAAGCGCGTTGACACCCGCTCAAGCCACCCTTCTGGCGGGACTGCCCGAGGCTCCTTCCTCCCTCAATCCCTTACGCCACCTGGCCCGCGCCAAGGCCCGGCAGCGGGAGGTATTGGACAGCCTCTTGGCCGTCCACTGGATCACCCCGGCCGAAGCCCGCGCCATTTGGCGCGCACCGTTAGGCCTACGCCGCCCTGCCCCGTGACCCTGCGCCCGGCCTCGGCGTTTCCAACCCAGGGAGATCGCTCTTTCAGGCTCCGACCATTGGACCGCGACCAGGAGGTGGCTGATGCGAATTCGTTGGCACGTTTGCAGTAGCTGCGGTCGACGGTTCCGGTATCGATACGAAGGCGCCAGCGCCTTGCAGGAGCTGCACGGCATCGACTTCGTTTGCGGCGAGTGCCTCGATTGGGCGCTTGCCCATCCCAAGGCCAGCGCGCGGCGCGTGCTTTCAGTGGAGGTAGCGCCCGGCGTCGCAGCCCCGGCGCCCTGGCGCCCGCACCGGTCGCGGGGCCGGGCGGCAACACCTGGAACACCGTAACGCCATTCGGCAGGGCATGCGGCACCGCCCCATTTGCGTCAGGGTTTCGGAGGCACCTGCCGCACGCCTGCCATGGCCCCCTCCGACCGTCGCGCCAAGGGGTAATAGGGCGTATCATGGCCGGGATCGACCAGTTCCCGGTACTTGTCGAGGACGCGTTTGAGATCCTCCCACGCCTCCCGCTTCCAAGCAGGGTTGCGGAGCAACGCCGCCGGGTGATAAGTCGGCATGAGCCAACGCCCGTCGCGCTCAAACCATTGCCCGCGCACCCGAGTGATGCGGGCCGCCGGATCGATCAACGTCTGTACGGCGGTGGCCCCGAGCAGGACGATGATCACCGGATTGATAATCCGCAATTGGGCCAAGAGATTAGGGCGGCACTGCTCGCGCTCTTCTTCGGTGGGGATCCGGTTTTGCGGCGGACGGCACTTGACTACATTAAGGATGTACACATCGCGGAACCGTTCAAATCCCATCGCCGCGAGCATCTGGTCTAAGAGGCGGCCTGCCGCCCCGACAAACGGGCGCAGGAGCCGGTCTTCCTCTGCCCCTGGTCCTTCCCCGCAAAAGACCACCCGCGCCGCAGGCGAACCCTCCCCGAATACCACGCCGTGCGCCCCTGCGCGAAGCTCGCAACGGCGACACATCCTGACGACGCTCGCCAACTCGTCCAGCGTCTGACAGCGCTCAAGCGCCTGAAGGCTCCACTCAGTCAAGGCTCGGCCCCCTTTTCCGCGCTCCGTCCCGCGTCGGCCCTTTTTCTGGCATCGTACCCCAAAAGAATTGGCCCGTGCATCCCCAGCCGGACCCCAACACCGCTTTTCGGAGCCGGTTTTGGAGCATCCGCGTGGTGCGCGCATAACGTGTGGGCAGAAGGCGGTCGAGGGTCGCTCTCGGTTGGCGCCGACAGTCCTCGCCGCCTAGAATGTCACGATCCCAGGACGCGAAATGGGGGAGAACAGCCATGCCTTGGGGCATTGCGTTGAGCGGCGGGGGACTTTTAGGGGCGGCGCATCTCGGAGTTTGGCGAGCTCTTGAACAGTGGGGACTGGAGCCAGGATACTGGAGCGGGACCTCTGCCGGTGGCTTGGTCGCAGCGGCGTGGGCCTCTGGGGTCTCGTGGGTGTCGGTCGAACGGTTCGGGCAGGCCGTGGCCATGCATCCCCGCCGGTATTTCACCATACCCTGGCGCCGAATCCTGGCCTCGCTGACCGGCCGTCGCGAGCCGCCGTTCAACGGCCTGCTGGAGCCCGAGCCGTTTCTCGCGGACTTCCTGGCTTTGATTCCGGCCCAAACGCTCGATGAAGTACCCGGTCCCTTGGCCCTGACCGCCGTAGACATCGCTCAACTGCAGGCCGTGGGTTTCGTCAACCGTGCGGTGGCTGCTCCGCCGCGCTGGCGCATTGAGCCCGAGCGCTCGCTGAAGATAGCGCTCCGGGCCACGATTGCCACTCCAGCCGCCTTCTTGCCCCTCGCTGTGGGTCCGCACCTGTACATCGACGGCGGCGCCGCCGACACCCTGCCCATCGATTGGGCTGCGGCCTTGGGCGCCGACCGCGTGCTGGCCATCGACGTCACTCCCGCCCGCTCCCTCTCCCCCAATCGCATTGGCCTCGCCTCTCTCATCGGGCGCACGGAACACTTCATGACGGCCAATCTCTCCTATCTTCGAGAGCCGCCGGGTTTACCGCTGCTGGTGTTGCGCATCCCCACGGAGCATATCGGAGCCATCGAATTTTCGGCCTACGACCAGTTGGTGGCATTAGGCTATCAGGCCATGCACGATCACCAGGAAACGGTGGAGCGTTTTCTGCTGAGCACCCCCTGACGGCCCGTGGTTCTTCACGGCACCTGCAACGGTTCATCCCACTTCAGTAGATTGCGTGCTAGCTCTGCCCGCAGGGGCGAAACGGTGTCATCTCCGAGGCCAATCCCGTCGCGTCGCGCCGATTCAGATGTGGCCGGACGGGTGGTTCACGCGGTCAAGATCAGGACCGGTAGATTTTCCGCGGCGTTGAAGCTCCCCTCGCAAAAGGCGCCGCACGCCGGCCACTGCCGCGCGCGCAGCCCTAAAAGCAACGACTGCAAAATGGCCTCAAAGGCCGAACAGGCCTTGCGGCTCAGCAAAATCTGCACTGGAAAGTAGGACCCGTACCCCAAGCACCAAACGCCCAGCATCCTCCGGCACGCGCCCCTACCGTGGCTCGCAACAGCCACGGCCGGTCTTCGGGTTTCCAACCTACCCCCTCAGCTGCTCTGCCACTGGCGGCGGCGCTGGCGCCACGACGCCTCTCCAGTAGGCACGAACCCCGGATCTGCTCCCGACCGCCCGCTTTCCCGATCCCAGTGGTCAAGAGGCCCTACCGACAACCACCCGATGGCGAGGCACTGCAATCGGGGCCAGGCTTTCTATCCCAAGGAGCCCCTCCTGCAGTCGGACACGCCCCAGTCATGCCGATAGGCCGCCCTCCCACCACCCGGATGACGCCCACCAGATCCCGGCCGTCTCGATTCCCTTTTACCCTAACCGCAGAAAAATCTGACATATGACCTCCCTTTCGGCGTGGGAAAGGTGGCGCTGCCCTGCTCCCCCGAATCCCGCGCCCTGACCTAAATACGGCGCCATGCCTGCACCATCCCGAGGACTAGCGGAGCTGCGGCCACGGCCACGAGATTAAACAGGAGAACAGCCGGGACCATGGTCAGGAAAAGAGGCATCCGCTCTCCGCGCACGGCAATTTCCCACCCGCCTGCGCGCGAAAACTCGTCGGCCTGCGCCCCCACCGTCTCGGGCGTCACCCCGTGCCGGTGCGCGTGCCACAACGTGGCCAGCACCACCTCCGCCTCCACGCTGCGCCACGTGGCCGAAAGGCGTCCCCGAACTTGCGGCCATTCCTCCCCCGCCATGATGGCCCAAAGCGCCTCCTCCAGTTCTCGGCGGACGGTCGGCACGGCAAGCCAGGCCCCCTCCACTGCTTGCCACAGGGTCAAGCCGGCGCTGAGCTCAAGCGCGATGAGGTGCCAAAACCGGATCAGGTCATCGTGCCAGTGGGCGGGTTCCCGGCGCCACCGACTGGCTCCGGTCCACCCTCCGAGCGCGGCCAAGACCAAAAGGCCGATCACCGGACGGTGGATCACAGCGCCCCCTATCGCGCCCATCCCAAGCCACGCCCAAAGCGGGA
The DNA here is from genome assembly GCA_023511625.1 of Bacillota bacterium. Taxonomy (GTDB): domain Bacteria; phylum Bacillota; class Sulfobacillia; order Sulfobacillales; family Sulfobacillaceae; genus JAIMAE01. The sequence goes on from JAIMBD010000014.1 coordinate 29,546, forward strand.
GACTCTGCCCGCCGCTGGCCCTTACTCCTTTGCCTGCGCGCATCGACACTCTTTCCCAGCTCCCGCCGTGCGGGCGATGTGATGAGCCAGCCCGCCCAATGCCAAAGCCGTCGAGATCCCTACCCCCGTCACCACTGCGCGCCCTCCCTGGCTGCCGACCAGGGTATGATAGAAAGAACATCGGGGCCAGTGCGCGAAAACCGAAGAGCAAGAGCGGAGAGGCGACGGACAAAGCCATCGCCGTCGATCGCGTCCCGGCCTCTAACACCCGCCGGCGTTCGCGGTGCCACCGCTCTTGCTCCAACAGGCTCAGTGCCCGTTCCACCACCCTAGCGAGATTGCCCCCATGCCGTTCTGCCACCGGTGCCAAGTCGGCGACCAGTCCCAACGCTGGCACCGGCCACTGCCGCGCTACGGCTAAAAGCGCCGCCGTCGGCGTCTCCCAGTGCCCGATGGCTAAATCCGACCCGCTGATGGCCTCTTCTACCGCCCGCGCCGGAGGATGCAGACGGAGAAGGTGACCGAGGCGACGCAAGAACCCATCAGCCAGTGCTTCCCGTTCTAACGTGCGCCGCTCCACAGCCAGCGCTTGCGCTACAAGGCCGATCCCTACGGCGATGGACCCCCACAGTACTCCCACTGCCCGACCGCCCCAAATCAGGCCGAGGGGATAGCCTAAGGCGGTCCACCACGGCAGTGCGCCCGAGCCGATCCCGACGCCGAAAAACCCAAACCAGGCTGCCGTCTCAGGTACCCACGTCACGATGTCGCCTCCTTCGGGCCATTCCAGCGCCACACGAGTTCGAGCCCCTCCCGGTGTACCCGCTCCACTGTCGAAACTCTTCGGCTGCCGGTGGGTAGTCGCTCCAAAAACACCAGGGCATCGATGGTTTCCGTAATCTGGCCCAACATCTCGGCAAACCCAAAGCCCCGAGCTCGGCGCAACGCCAAACGCGCCAGCCGGTGCAGCACAGCCCATCCTCCACTGCGGCTGTGAATAGTCGCCATGGACCCCGATTGGCCGGTGGCCATCGCTTCCAACAGGTCAAAGGCTTCTTCCCCGCGCACCTCGCCCACGATGATGCGGTCCGGTCGCATGCGCAAGGCTTGGACGATCAGCTCGTGCAACCCTAAAGCGCCATCAGCTTTGAGGCTGACCACGTTCGGGCGGTCCAGAGCGAGTTCTCGCACGTCTTCGATCACCACCACGCGCTCGTCGGCCGGCACCACCGCCCCCAACATGCGCAACAGGCTGGTTTTCCCCGCTCCAGCTCCGCCGGCCACCAGGAGATTGAGGCGCTGCGCCACCAATTGACGCAGGATTTCCCACCCCCGGGCATCGAATGTCCCCTGGGCCATGGCCTCTTCCGGTCCCAACCGGCGTTGCCGGCGGCGGCGCACGGTGATGGACGGCACGGCCGCCACCGGCGGAAGCACGCAGTGAATCCGCGAGCCATCGGCCAACTCGGCGTCGGCCACCGGATGTTCGCTGTTGAGCACCGTTCCTGCCCGCGCGACAAGTCGTTGCGCCAGCGCCAGCAGGTCATCTTCATCGCCGAGGTCGAGTTGCGCGCGCACCATCCGGCCGCCCCGCACACAGTAGATGTCTTCTGGTCCGTTGATAAATAGATCCTCCACGTCCTCGTCGAGCAGCAGTTGGTCGAGCGGGCCCATTCCGGCTATTCGGTTGACCAAGGCGCGCCGAAACCACCCCACCCAATCCCGAGCCACCGTAGGGTCTTCTCGCACCACCTCCTCTGCCACCGCCTCCAGCCGGCGCAGTCGCTCTCGGGTCCACACCAAGTGCGCAACCGCCTCGGGGTCTCGGGCACGGAGGCGCTGTTCCCACCGCTCGAGCCGCTCCGACAGCAAGGGCGCCTCAGGCTTGGGCGGCACCACCCCTGGTTGCCACCCTACGTCTTCCGCACCCTGCGTCCAATGAATTTCCACCATCCCATCCTCCCCTCTCTTCTGGGCCCGTGCCCCAGCACCTGGGCCGATGGGGCAGCCACTCGGTCCTCCCGCGGCGACTGAACTCTTTCCGCGGAACCCTCAGGACCCGGCCATGACCGCAACGACACCGGTTCTTCCCGAACCCAGCGCGGGGCCCCGTCGGTCCGGACCACCGCTGCGATAGTCAACCGCGGGCCCACGTCGCGCAACCAAGCCACCACCGCCAGCCACTCGTCGCGACTCAGGGCCTCTACACCCAAAACCCACACCTCCTCGATGACGGCCAGGGTCGGAAGCCATAGCGGAGAGCGTAGGTCGGCCCCGAAGTCGAAGGCCGTCCAAGCCGTACGCCGCGTCACCCGAGTCAAGGCCTGAGCTTCTGGAGAAGCTGTAACCCCGAGCCACGGGGCCGGCGCAGGGCAGATGTAGCCCCAAGGCACCCGCCGCAGCCACAGATGCTCGCCGGCCGTAGGCGCCCACCGGCTGCGACCGGGAACCAGATGGCGCGTCACCTGGGGATCCGCCCAGGCAAAATCGGCGATGGCCCCGAGCCCGTGTTCCGCCCGCGCGCGCTCAGCCACCCAGGTCCAAAACCGCGTCCGCGGATAGGCGCCGTCGGGGGTGTAGACTGCCCAGCGCCGCGGCAAGGGGTCGGCGGCCTCTGGGGTCACGATGTGATTCAACCAGGTTTCCAACCGGTCCGGTCCCACCGGTCCTACCCACAGCGCCACATCCGCCCGCACCGGTTCCAACGCCGCCCGCCAAGTCGCCGCCTCCTCCGCACCCACCCACACCACCCATTCTCCCGGCCACTCTAAAAGGCGTTCCGCCACCTGCTCCGGCGGGGGCAAACCAGGCAGGCGGCTACCCAAAAAGACCCCCTGGGCTTCGCCTAGACGGTCAAGCAGATCTTCCCAGGTGAAGGCCACCGACGCCACAGGTCCTGCGTAGCGCTCCTGAACCCACGCCTCGATACCGGGATGGCCGCTGGCCACCACTTTCATGGACCCGCCCCCACCAGCGCCACCGACCCTTTCAGGCGAGCCACTTCATACGCCAAGGCGGAAGCCGGAGGCATCGCCACCGTTACGGTGCCAGGACCGGACACCAGGGACGACGTCGCTCCCGCCGAGACCGCCAATACCGGGACTGGACCCGACCTCCACACCAACCCGTTTGCGGACACCACCAACACCTCCACCCATCCCCCCACCGTGGCCACGCTCGTGTCAGCTTCGGCATTGGGCACCACCGCCACCAGCACTTGATGCGCAATCGGCGGGCGGGTGCTAACCAAGGCGGTAGTGAGGACCTCGCCGGGGATCAGGTTCTGGGTTGCCCACCAGGGGCCTGATCCCGGCAACGGGGGCGGAGCGACCTGTCGTCGGACCGCCGAACCCACGCGTTGCCCGGCCGCCACCGGCCGCGTCACCACCACCACCGCAGCCGGGTGGGCCTGCCAAGTCGGAATACTGGCTCCCACATAACCGGCAGCTGCCGCCGCCAGCGCCCCGACGGGCCACGGCAACCGCCCCCACCCCTTCATGGCCCGACCTCTTCCCCGTTTACAATGCGGGCCTCCCCCGGCGCTGCCCACACCTTCAGGCGCACATGTTGGTCGCCTGCCACCAAAATCCCCTCTCCGGGGCCGGCAGCATGGAGGTATTCCAGCTCGCCCTCGTGGAGCTTCAGTGCCGCCGCCAGCTGCGCAAGTCCTTCGGCGTGCTGCCGCAACAGCACCACCAACGGTGCGTTGCGCAGGCAGACCTCGGCCGCCGCACTGCGCACAAAATCGCCGAAGTCTTGGGTCAAGAGCGACAGGGCCGTGTTCCACTTGCGAGCGCGGCGAAACAGCTCTTCTAAGTACGGCGCGGTCTCTGGCTGGTTGAGCAGGTGCCACGCCTCATCGAAAATCACCAGCCGGCGCCGACCGCGCTGGGTTTGCCGGGCCAACATCTCGGCCAAAGCCAGGTAGACAGCTCCTCGATCCCCTGGCGGTACGGCATGCAGGTCGTACACCGCAAACGGTGGCGTTCCCCCTAAGGCGCGAGCACCCACCAATCGCCGCCATTTCGCCTGAGCCACCGCCATCAGTTCCGCCGCCTCGGCATCCCGCTCGGCCAGCTCTGCCTGCACCGCTGGAAACCGTGCGGTTTCGCAGGGCCGGTACGGCGTATCCTCGAGGGCCAAGATGCGCCACGCCGCGCGCACCCAAGCCCGTTCGTGCCGCTCATCGAAGCCGCGCACCAAACGGCGGCACAAGCGCCCGATGAAGTCCACCTGCCATTCCCACTCCTCCTCCAGGGAAAACGGGTCGAAATCCAGTCCATTCTGACTCTCACCCACCGTCACGACCGTCGCTCCCATCTTGGCCAAGCTCCGATACTCGCCTTCGGGATCGACCACCGCCACCTCCCAGCCGCGAAACCGCGAACGGATGGCGTCGAGTTTAGCCCAGTAGCTCTTCCCGGCCCCCGACCATCCGATGGTGACCGAATGCGGCGATGGGTAACGGAAGCGGTCGACCACCAACAGGGAGCGGGTGGCAGGGTTAATCCCCCAGATCTGGCCCTCAGGGTCGGCCAGATCTTGACTGGCCAGGGGAAACAGCGTGGACCAGGCCTGACTATCCATCTCCCGTCCCCGGCCGACGTCGCCGAGCGGCAGCAACCGGCGAAACCCCGCCAGCTGTTGAAAGCGCAGGCGGCGAATAACCAACAACATACTTTGCGTAATTCCCTCCAACAGCTCGGTAGCCCGCTCCAATTCCTCGCGACTCTCTGCCCACAGTCCGAGGTAAAGCCCTACCTCCAACATCCGCGTGTCTCCCCGCGCCAACGCGCGCCGCAACCGTTCTGCATCCTCGATCGCCGTCTCCTGGTGCGGGTTGGTCAGCCGTCCCAATCGTTGATTCGCCGCCTCCGATCCCCGTTGCCAGGTCAGTCGGCGATTGAGATCAGCCATGGCCGTCCCTGGCGGCAACGGCTGGGTGTACAGCGCCAACACCAACGGTCGGGGAAACTCCAGCAGGGGCAACAGCCACCCCGGCGTAACCTGGCGGGGATAACCGATCGCCACGAATCCTCGAAACCAGCGCGTGCCCACTTCGAGTTCGCCGGCATGCACCCGAACCGCGTCGGGATACAAGAGGTCGAGGTCGGCAGCCGGGATTTGGTTCATTCCCACGCCCATCGCACCCCGCGGGGCAGCTCGCGCCCGCCCCCGAGACAGGCATAGAGAAATCGGAACAATTCCTCCCCTTCTAGTCGCCGCACCCGCACTCCCAGACCTCTTAGGCCTTGATCGACCAACTCCTGCCGGCGCGCAAGCACCCGTTCGGCCTCTTCCCACAGGACCTCGCCACGCCTAAGCGGACGAGACCGGCTGTCAGTTCCCTGCCACGAAAGGACCAGGAAAAAGCGGCGCCGAAGCAGGCTGCGCACGGCCGCCACCTCGCGCACAAATTCGAGGTACTCGGCCAACGAAGGCCTTAGATGCGCCTCGACCTCCTCTTCGCGCCGCTTTAATTCCCCCACGTATTCGTCCACGCGCAGGTGGTCGGTGTGAACCAACACCTGCACGGGAAACTCGAGCCCATTGAGAAAGGCCGCGTATTGGGCAACCATCCGCTCCTGGTCGCGGGCCGACTTCAGGCCGAAATTGACCGGCCACGCCTCCAACACGGCAGTGAACCGATCGCGGTCCACAAGGCACAGCCCTCCGCCGATCGCGCGAATGGGGAAAATGGTGCGCATCGCGTTCCCCATGGTGCACCTCCTGCATTGAAACCTCTTTCCTGCCCCCTGTTCAGGGCAGGAACAGGCGGGATCCTAGGCGCCAACGCCCCCATCGCCAGAGCCAGGTCACCACTCCCTCTCCTTCCCATCGACCCCAGCCGAGAGCTGCGGAGATCGCCGCAACGACCGCCATCGCCGCGACCCGGCCCACCACGGGCTGCACTTGGTGCCATATCCAGACTTCGCCCATACCGCCCCCGAAGAGCCACGGTAGATCCGACAAGCGCAGTCCCCAAACCAGCTCAGGCTCTCGCGCCAATTCCAATGGCACCGTCCATTGGCGCAACTCCTCGCGGTCCATCGCCTTGACTCCTTTCTCGCCTCTCGCCGCCTCACACCCCAAACCCTGCTCCCCGACCCTGGCCCAACCACCGTCGCAGTTGACCGGGCAAGCGCGTCATGAACCACAGCACCCCCACCGCCTCCAGTTCCGAGCCCAACGAACCGCCTTGCGCGATGAGGCGCGCCGCCAGCCAAAACGCCCCGGCATGTAAGGACTGGATAAACACCGCCGCCACCAAATCTGCCGCCCCCCGACGGAAGGCGCCGTCATCTCCCCCTCCTAAGCCGTATAAGGCCAGCCAAGGCAGGACGGCAGTGAGCACCGCCACTTCCAGCGCCCGCCAGGCGTAAAACAGCCCCAGGTACAGGCTTAATCCAAACCCCAGCAACACCAGGGTCATGGCCAGGAGGGGCGCCGCCAACAAGGTGCCAAGCGAAACGGCCTGCCCTGCCGGCCAGCTTCCGGCCGAACCCACCACCGCCGCCACCACGGCGTTGTTTAACGCCAGCATCCACTGCGTCACGGGAGCCGCCGCCACCGCCACCAGTCCAGCCCCGACCGTCCGCACCAAGACCTGCCCGGGGCTCGGTCCGTGCTTGATTGCGGTCCACGGTCCCATGCTGCCTAAAAGGGCCCAACCGAGAAACACGGCCAGCGACGACCAAAAGAGTTGACGGCTAAGATCCACCAAAGCCGTCGTGGCGTCAGACCATCGCAGGGCGGAAAACACGGCAGCTTGTAACACGCTGGCGCTGGCGGTCCAGGCCTGGCCCACCAACCACTGGGCCAGCGCTTGAGCGAAGCCTGCCCCGCTTGCCGGCATGGCGGATACGGCCCCCTTTTACGACGCCAAATACTGCAACAGCTCCCGCAGGGCTCCTACCAGGAGGATCAAGAGCAGCCCCAAGGCTGCCCGGCCCATGATCTCCTTGGCCCCCTGAACGGCCCGGGGACTGTGCGCCATCATGAAGCGAATTCCCCCGTAGACCATGACCAGGGAAAAGACGCCGCCGGCCATCCCCATGAGGATGGTGGTGGCCCGGGAGACCACCGACAGCAACTGCCCGTTTGGCACCTGCCCCACCCCCTTCTGTCCTGTGCTGTTTCCTCATCGATCTCGGCAAGAGCCTACCTCCGCCAGGCGGGAGAAATCCTGGCGATTTTCCTCGCCATCGGCACTGCTCGGCGGCTCCATGCCCGCCCTCGAGCACTCTGGCGGATTCGACAAGTTTGGGGAAATCCTTCCATTCCTTTCATGTCCGTTCCTGGCCTTGCATGGCCTTGCATGATGCGGGGAAGGGCAGACGGATGGTCTCCGGCAAACCGGGAAAGGGTAGAGACGAATCCGTGTGCGCGCCGGTTTAGGGTCCGCGCCATCATAGGGAGGCAGTGCGATATGGGCATACGTGTGGGCCAAGCAGGTTCCAAAACCCCCCGGGAAAAAACCGCGTCACACCACCGGGCGTTTCACCGCGACCTTAATGCAGCGTCCCTGACCCTTCTTACCATCGGCGGCGTCATGGGGTCGGGGCTGTTTTTGGCTTCGGGCTTAGCGGCGGTACGGGCCGGGCCCATCATTTTAGGGTTTTACGCACTCGGCGCAGTGGCGATGTACCTCGAAATCTCGGTCCTGGCCGAGATGGCGATGGCCCACCCTGCGCCCGGGTCTTTTCTGACCTATGCCGCCGAAGTCCTAGGAGCCGGCTGGACGTTCGTGGCGGGATGGATATTCTGGTTCTCGAGCGTTCTCACCATGTCCAGCGAGGTCACGGCCGCGGCGCTGTTCACCCGGTACTGGTTCCCCACGGTCCCGGTATGGATGTGGGCCTTGGTATATTCGGCCGGCATCATTGCCCTGAACTTTCTCAGCGTGCGGGGATTCGGCACCGTCGAAGGGGTCATGGCCGGAGTCAAGGCGGCAGCTGTGGGGGCCTTCATCGTGGTCGGCGCGTATTTCCTGGTGCGGCCTGGACCCCATCCGGCTCTGTCCGGTTGGCACGCCTTTCGGCAATGGGGATGGACCCCGCACGGCTTTTGGAGTGCCGCCCCGGAATTTTTGTTGGTGTTGTTCGCGTACGCCGGAACCGGAGTCATCGGGATGGCCGCCGCCGAAACCCGCGACCCTGCAGTCACCATCCGCGCGGCAGTCCGGCGCAGCGTGTGGGCGTTAAGTCTGCTCTACGTGCTGTCGCTGGCCCTGGTGTTGGCCCTGGTTCCCTTCTCGCGCCTTTCTGGCGCGGAAAGCCCCTTCACCTTGGCGTTACATCGCCTGCCGTTGGGATTCGGCGCCGGGGTCATGAACCTGGTTTTATTGCTGGCCGTCCTGTCGACGATGAACGCAGCCTTGTACTCCAACGTCCGGGTGCTCTACACCCTGGCCGAACGGGGCGAAGCGCCGCGGTGGTTAGGCTACCTCAACGCGCGCGGCCAGCCGGTATGGGCCATCTGGACCAGCGCCGGGCTGCTCGCCGGCACCATCGCCCTGGCCTATGTGTTGCCGCATCGGGCCTATGCCTACCTGGTCACAGCTACGGGATTTCAGGCCATGTTCATCTGGTTGATGGTCTGCTTTACCCACCTGCGCTACCGGCCGCATCTGTTGCGCCACCATCCCGAGCGGCTCCGCTGGCGCATGTGGGGGTTTCCCTATACCACCTGGTTTGTGATCGCATTGGTAGGCGTGGCGCTCTTGGCTTCGCCGCTGGCACATGGAGAACTTGTGGGAGCCTTGGTGGGAGCTTGTGGGATCTTCGCCGCCGCCGTGGCATGGTGGACGATCGGCCGGCCTCGCGCACGGCGCGCCCCGGCTTCAGCGGGCCCGTAAGGCGGCCACGGCCTCGACGTGATCGGTACGGGGAAACATATCCACCGGCTGCACCCATTGTACGGTATAGGCTTCTGTCAATTGTGCCAGGTCGCGGGCCAGCGTCTCCGGCCGACAGCTGACATAGACGACCGCCGGCGGTCGAGTCGCCAAGAGGTGCCGGGTCACCTCCGGGTCCAAGCCGCGCCGGGGCGGGTCCACCACCACCACGGCAGGCGGTGGGCCCTCGGCCGCCCACCGACGCACGGCTTGGTCTGCCGGCGCCGCTTCGATGCGGATATTGCGCAACCGGTTGCGGGCAAAGTTGGTCCTGGCGTCGGCCACCGCCGCCGGATTGATCTCCACAGCCCGCACCTGCGGCGCCTTCTGCGCCAACAAGGCGGCCAAAGTCCCTACCCCAGCGTAGAGGTCCCACGCCTCCCCACGGGTCAGCCACGGCCCTGCCGCCTCCAAGGCCGTGGCATACAGGCGCTCCACCTGTTGGGGATGTACCTGGAAAAACGCCGTAAACGACACCGAAAATCTTAGCCCCAGGATTTCCTCTTCCAGATGGTCGCGGCCCACCAAGACGGCCGTCCGGTGGCCCAACACCCGATTGCCCGGGTCCGGTTGGTGGTTCCACCCTACTCCGGCCACCCCTTCCGCCTCTTGGAAGACCACCTTAGCCCACTGCAAAAGGCGCGCGTCCCAACGCGCCGCCACGGCCAGGACCAACGTCTTGCCTTCCAGGCGCGAACTGCGCACCACGAGATGGCGGAGCACCCCTCGACTGCTCGACTCCTCGTAGACCGGAATGCCCAGGCGCTCGGCAGCGTCCCGAGCCACCGGCAACACGCGGTTGATGGCGGGATCCTGTATGGCGCAGAAGTCGGTAGGAACCACCGCGTGACTGTCCCGCTGGTACAGGCCCAAAACTGGGCGGCCGTCCCGCACGGCCCAGGGAAACTGTCCCTTGTTGCGGTAGTGGAAGACCTCGGTGGCCCCGAGGATGGGCTTCAAGGGCGGGTCTTCCAGCTGCCCGATGCGCCGCAAGGCCTCGCGCACCCGGTCCTGCTTGTAAGCAAGCTCGGCGGCGTAATCCCAATGCTGCAACGCGCAGCCTCCGCACGCGGGGTACACGGGGCAGCGGGGGGCTCGCCGAAGCGGTGAGGTGGTGAGCCAACCAACGGCCACGGACTTGACGTACGAGGCGTGCGACGCAACCATCCGGGCTTGCACCACCTCGCCCGGCAGGGCTCCGGCAACAAAGGCGGTTCGACCGTCCGGCCAACGGCCGACCCCTTCTCCGGCGAGTCCCATGCGCTCTACCGCCACGGTGGCTTCGCTCCCTGCCCCTGTGGCTGATGGTCGCACGTCTCCTTTCATGGCAGGGGATGGGCTTGGCGTGCCAGCACCTCGCGCAGGAGGCGGTTGACCAGCTCGGGGTTGGCCTGACCGGCGGTACGCTTCATGACTTGGCCTACCAGAAACCCTATCGCCTTCTCCTTGCCCGCCCGCCAGTCGGCCACCACCTTAGGCTGCTCGGCTATCACCGCCTCCACCACCGGCCGCAGATGGTCGACATCGCTGATCTGGCTTACCCCCAGTTGGGCCACTGCCGCTTCGGCCGTTACGCCCTTCACAAACATGACCTCCAGCACCTCTTTGGCCATGCGCCCAGAGAGGGTGCCGCGGTCGATCAGGCGAAGGAGGTTGGCCAGTTCTGCCGGTGGTACAGGACAGTCTCGGTAACTCCGCCGGTGCGCGTTGAGGAGCCGCGCCAGGTCCGCCAGCATCCAGTTGGCGACCGCCTCCGCACGGCCGTAATCCTGAGCGGCCGCCCAGAGATACGCCACTGCCGCGGGGTCCTGGACTACCACCTCCACCGTGCGGGGGTCGATGCCGGCGGCCGTCAGATCCTCCCGCACGGCATCCGGAAGGGAGGGCAGACTGTCTCGCCAGGCCGTGATCTGTTCTGTGGTCAACACCAGGGGAGGCAGGTCTGGCTCTGGAAAGTACCGATAGTCGTGGGCCTCCTCTTTGCTGCGCTGGCTGTAGGTTCGGCCGCTCGCGTCATCGAAGCCGCGCGTTTCCCGCTCGATGCCAAGGCCCTGGCTTAATTGCGCCGCTTGGCGGCGCACCTCGTATTCGATCGCCCGTTCCACGTTGCGGACCGAATTGAGATTTTTGACTTCCACCCGGGGCAGATCGGCCAACGACCCGGTGAAATCGAGCGGCCGCAAGGAGATGTTGGCGTCGCAACGCATGGACCCTTCCTCCATGCGCAGGTCGGAGACGTCCAGATACGCCAAGGTGGCGCGCAGCGCGTTGAGGTACCAGCGCGCTTCTTCCCCCGACCTAAGGTCTGGCTCGGAGACGATTTCGATGAGCGGTACCCCGGCTCGGTTTAGGTCAACCAAAGAACCGGTGGCATCCGACAGCCGTTCGCCGAGGTGGTTCAGCTTGCCCGCGTCCTCCTCCAGATGGATGCGGCGGATGCGAACGGTCTTGCGATACTGCCCTTGCCCATCGTAGAGGCGCAACTGCCCGTGCTCACACAACGGATGGTCGTACTGCGAGATCTGGTAGCCCTTGGGCAGGTCCGGATAAAAATACTGCTTGCGGTCAAAGCGCGAGTGCTCCCGCACCGTGCAGCCCAGGGCCAGCCCTGCCCGGGCGGCCATTGCTACCGCCTCGCGGTTCAACACCGGCAAGACCCCGGGGAGCCCTAAACACACCGGACAAGTCAAGGTGTTGGGCGGGGCGCCGAACCGGTTTTCGCACCCGCAAAACAACTTGGTCCGGGTTTTGAGTTCCACGTGCACCTCCAGTCCGATGATGACCTCGTATCTCGGCCCGGCCGTCATCGCGCTTCCGCTCCTTCCCGTCCTTGTTGCCACGGCCACCGCATCCTCGGCGCGACCCGCTCTACCAGTCGGGCCGTACGCAGGAGTTCCGCCTCGGAAAAGGCGGGGCCGATCAGCTGCAGGCCCACCGGCAATCCGTCCACAAATCCTGCCGGCACCGAAACCGCTGGCAGCCCGGCCAAGTTGGCTGTCACCGTAAAGACATCGGACAAATACATCCGCAAGGGGTCTTCAGACCGGGAACCGAGCGGAAATGGAAGGTCGGGGGTGGTCGGCGTAGCGACCACGTCCACCACCTGAAATGCGCGCTCGAAATCTCCGCGGATCAACGTGCGAACCCGTTGCGCCTGCAGGTAGTAGGCGTCATAATACCCCGCCGACAGTACATGGGTCCCCAGCAGGATACGCCGCTTGACCTCCACGCCAAAGCCCCGGGCTCGAGTCTCCTCGTAGAGGCGAACCAGATCTGGGGCACCAGCCCGAAACCCGAAGCGGATCCCGTCATAGCGGGCAAGGTTGGACGAGGCCTCGGCCGGTGCGATGAGGTAGTACGCCGCGATGGCGTAAGCCGTATGGGGCATCGGGATGGGCACCAGCGTGGCGCCTTGGGCCTCCATCCGGCGCAAAGCCGCCGAGACCACCTCCCGCACTGCCGGATCGATGCCCTCGCCAAAGTACTCCTCCGGCACCCCGATGCGCACTGCGCTGGGGAGCTCGTCGATGGCCGCCACATAGTCCGGCACCGGTTCCGGCACCGAGGTGGCATCCTTGGGGTCGAGCCCGGCCAAGACGCCCAGGGCCAGTGCCGCGTCCTCAACCGAGCGGGCGATCGGCCCAATCTGGTCCAGACTGGAAGCAAAAGCAATCAGACCGTAACGCGAGACTCGTCCATAGGTCGGCTTTAAGCCCACGACGCCGCAATAGGCGGCCGGCTGGCGAATCGACCCCCCCGTATCCGAACCCAGCGCAACCGCCGCCATGCCCGCCGCTACCGCCGCCGCCGATCCCCCGCTAGACCCTCCAGGTACCCGCTTCGGGTCCCAGGGATTGACCGTGGGGTGATATGCGGAGTACTCGGTGGAAGACCCCATGGCAAACTCGTCGAGATTGGTCTTGCCCAGGACCACCGCTCCGGCTGCCTCCAACCGCGCCACGACGGTGGCTGTGTACGGAGAGCGCCACCCTTCCAGGATGCGAGAGCCGGCCGTGGTCGGCATGCCCTCCGTCACGATGTTGTCCTTGACCGCCACCGGCACTCCCGCCAAAGGCCACGTCCGCCGGAGGTGAGATGGCGCTTGGTCAATGGCCAAAGCCCGCGCCCGCGCCCGTTCGACATCCAAATGGAGGAATGCCCGCACTTGCGGTTCCGTGGCTTGGATGTGAGCCCAGTACGCCTCGAGCACCGCCGTGGCGGAAAGCGCACCCGATTGCACGGCCTCGGCCAGAGCCCGAGCCCCCAGGTCGAGGATCTCCACTACCCTTCGCCCCCTTCCCGGCCGGTATCGTCTTCCAGGATGCGCGGAACCACAAACATCCCGTCGCGGGCGGCCGGTGCCTCAGCGACCACCGCTGCAGGCTGCAACGAAGGCTCGGGCACATCTTCCCGCATCGCCGATGCCCGTTCTACACCGTGAAAGGTGGGCGCCACGGTTTCCGTGGGCAAGGATTGCAGCTTGGCCACGTAGTCGAGGACCCGATTCAAATCTCCTACCAGCCGCGCGACCTCTTCCCGGCTGACCGCCAGCCGGGCCAAGCGCGCCACGTAGTATACGTCGGCTTCGCTAAAACCCATGGTGGGAATCGCGTCCTTTCTTTGCCTTTGGCCCTTTCGGAGGACGGCTGCGCTGCTCGCCAGCGCGAGACCGCAATCGCCCTCATTATACACGTTGCGCCGCGGACCACCGGGTCAGGGAAGATGGTGGCAGGCCACGGCGCGGTCGGGACCCAGAGCGCGCAGGGCGGGGACCTCCGCCCGGCAGCGCGCCGTAGCCCAGGGACACTCGGAGGCCCACCCGCATCCTCGGAGAGGAGGACCCGCTCCCATGGGGCTACGACCGCGACGCAAGGCATCGGTAAACGGGTGGTAGGGATCGTGCCAGACCGTCCAAGCCGGGCCCCATTCCACCAGCCGTCCGCGGTGCATGACCGCCAAGCGGTCAAACGCCGCCACCACCTCCGCCGGTGCGTGCTCCACCCACAAGAGACCGGCCCCGAAGCGGCGTGACACCGCGTGAAGGAGTTCAGCCACCGCTTCGCGCCCCCGGGCGTCGAGGCCCGCCAGGGGCTCATCCAGCACCAACAGCTCGGGCCCGAGGACCAGCGCGCGGGCCAGGGCCACGCGGCGGCACTGCCCGTCCGACAGCGCGGAGGGCCGTCGTGCCAACCAAGTGGAGGGGATTTCAAGGGCCTCGGCCCAGGCCTGCACTTGCCTGCGGCGCGAGGCCACGTCTCCGATCCGATGGATGTGCAGCGGTTCTTCCAATAGGGCCCTTACGGTCAGGGCAGGACTGAGTGCTGCTCGAGCATCCTGATGCACCATCTGGACCAGGCGCCGCCGCTTGGGATCGCGGTCGGGCCATGGGCGGTGATTCAGCCACATCGCCCCCTCGGTAGGCCGAATCAATCCCGCCGCCAAGCGCGCGAGCGTAGACTTACCGGCTCCAGATTCCCCCACCACCAACAGGCGCTCCCCGGCGTTCATGGCCAGCCGAACATCCTGCACGGCCAACGTTGTGCCGCCTCCCGCCCTAGGAAACGATACCGTCACCCCATCCCAGCGCAGCACCGGGCTCGACGTGTGCCCTGCCAGCGGCATCGGAAGGGGTTTCGGCGCCCAACCTTCGCTGCGGGATCCGATGGGCTCGACCGGCAGCGCCAAACGCGTCACCAACTCTTGATCGTGGGTGAGCAGGAGCAGGATGCCCCCTTGAGCCCGATAGCGGCTCAGCACCTCGACGAGCCAACTGCGGTGACGCGCGTCGAGCCCGCGCGACGGCTCGTCCGCTACCAAAACGGCCGGCGCCATCGCCAAGGCCAAGGCCACCCCGACGCGCACCCGCATGCCACTGGATAGCTCGTGCGGGAATAGCCCCGCCCAGTCCGCATCCAGGCCCCACGCTGCCATCCAGGTCCGCACAGACTGATGCTGGCCACGGCGCCTTAGGGCCGCCGCAAGTTGGCGCTCCACGGTCCATAGGGGGTGCAATCCCCGGGCAGGGTCAAAGCCGGTCACGGCAATCCCCTGCCCCCGCACGGCTTTCCAGAGTGATTCTGGGCGCCCCACCAGCTCTTGACCACAAAAGCGCAGGGAACCTCGCGCCCAAGCCGGAGGGCGCGCCAACCCGGCCAGCGCCAGCCCCAGGGTGGTCTTCCCCGATCCCGAAGGCCCCATCACGGCCAGCCCTCCCCCCGCCGACAAGCGGAAGGTCAAGCCGCTTACGAGGGCTTCGGCGCCGATCCCCACCGCGAAACCTTGCGCCTCAAGCGTAGCCGCCATGGCCCAGTTTCTCGAGAAGCTCCGCCTCGGTCCACACCGGAATGCCCAGCGCCTGGGCCCGTTCGAGCTTGGATCCCGGATTGTCCCCGGCGACCACTGCCGTGGTGCGGCGGCTGACACTCGCGGCCACCCGACCGCCCGCAGCCACGATGGCCGCTTCCACGGCTTGGCGCGTGAAGTGCTGGAGGGTGCCCGTGACGACCAGGACCTGGCCCGTTAACGGACCTTGTGCCGGAGCGGCTCGCGGCTCATCGGCCATCTTGACGCCGGCCTGCCGCAGTTTCTCAAGCACCGCCCAGTTGCGGGGTTCCTCGAAAAATTGGCGGACACTTTCCGCAATCTTTGGGCCCACCTCCGGAACTGCCGTTAATGCTTCTCGTGACGCAGCAGCCAGCTGCTCCAAGCTCGGGAAGTGTTGAGCCAGAACCTGCGCCACCTTCTCCCCCACCAGTCGGATGCCCAGCGCATACAGCAACCGCGCCCATGGCCGCTCGCGACTGGCGGCAATGGCCGCGACCAACTTCTCCGCCAACACCGGGCCAAAACGCGGAAGCGGAGCCAATTGCTCAGCCGTCAGGCGGTACAGGTCAGCCACATCGTGCACCAACCCTTGGTCCAGCAAAAGGTCTACGGTCCGTTCACCGAGGCCTTCGATGTCCATGGCGGCCCGAGATCCGAAGTGGATCAAGGCCTCGCGCAGCTGGGCCGGACAGCCCATGGTGTTCAGGCAGCGGTAGGCAGCCTCCCCTGGCAACCGCCGCACTTCGCCGCCGCAGACCGGGCAGCGGTCGGGAAACACGAACGGGACGGTCCCCGGTGGACGTAACGACCGTTCAACCCGCACCACCTCAGGAATGATCTCCCCGGCCTTACGCACGTAGACCCAGTCTCCCTCGCGCACGTCTAAGGCCTGGATGATATCGGCGTTGTGGAGCGAGGCTCGGCTGACCTGGGTCCCGGCCAGCCGCACCGGTTCCAACTCGGCCGTCGGCGTCAAACTGCCGGTTCGGCCCACCGATAGCACGATGCGGCGCACCTGGGTCAACGCTTCTTCGGGTGGAAACTTAAAAGCCATCGCCCATCGCGGCGCCTTTTGGGTGTTGCCGATGCGCCGGGCCAGCATCAGGTCGTCCAGCTTAAAGACCAAGCCGTCGGTCTCAAAGTCTAGCTCAGCGCGTCCCTGCTGCCATCGGAGCACGTAGTCCCACAGGGCATCGAGGCCCTGACAGCGCTGCCAATGCGGTTCGACGGGAAAGCCGAGGAACGCCAGACGTTCCAACGCCTCATGTTGATGGGTCACGGGTTCCGAGCAGGCCCGGATCTCGTAGCAGTACAGCGACAGTCCCCGGCCGCGCGTGACCTCTGGGTCTAGCTGGCGCAAGGAACCCGCCGCGGCGTTGCGAGGGTTTGCAAAAAGGGGTAACCCGGTCCGAGCCCGTTCGCGATTGAGGGCCTCAAAGCGCGAACGGGCTAAATACACCTCCCCCCGCACCTCGATGGTCACGGGATCCCGCAAAACCGCAGGCAGGTCGGCGATGGTCGCGACGTTGAGGGTGACGTCTTCGCCGGTGATGCCGTCGCCTCGGGTCGCAGCCCGCACAAACCGTCCCGCCTCATAATTGAGGATCACTGATAGGCCGTCGATCTTGAGCTCCGCGCAAAACGCCACCGGTCCGCCGGCCTCAGCCTCCATGCGGCGAATGAAGTCGGCCAATTCCTCCCGGTCGTGGAGGTTGGACAGGCTTAACACCGGCTCGGCAAAGTGCACGGGGCGGAACCCTTCTTGAGCCCTGCCGCCGACCTGCCCCAGCGGCGAGTCGGGCAACGCCCATTCGGGGTAAGCTCGCTCCAAGCGAGCCAACTCCTCCACCAACAAGTCGTATTCCTGGTCGCTCAACTCCGGTTGGTCGAGGTCGTAATACAGGTGGTTGTGATAGCGAATGGCCTCGGCCAGCCGCTGCATCCGACCTTGGACCGCCTCGCGTTGGGGCTCCGCCACGCGTCGTCGTCCCTCCCTAAGCCTCCTTAATCAATTGGGCGTATTTTGCCAAGAACGAACGCACGCCGCCCCCTGGGAACGCGATGGTGACCTCGGTGTCTTCGCCCTCCCCACGGGTTGCCACCACCGTCCCCCGCCCAAACCGCGGGTGCGTCACCGTCTCTCCAAGGGTAAAGCAGGTGGCGCCCCGTTCCACCTTGGCGCCCTCCCGCGGGCGCACAAAATCGAGCGGCTCCAAGAGTTCCTCCGGAATCTCCGTCAAAAAGCGCGAGGGCGGATTCGACTGCGCCCGTCCTTGCACGATGCGCGTCTTGGCATGCATCAGCACGAGGCGCCGACAGGCACGGGTCACTGCCACGTAGAACAGGCGCCGCTCCTCCTCTAGCCCCGAAGGCTCGTCGAAGGCCCGCGCATGCGGAAAGATGCCTTCTTCGAGGCCCGCCAGCACCACCAGCGGGAATTCCAGGCCTTTGGCGCTGTGTACCGTCATCAGCCAAACCCCGTCGCTGCGCTGATCCGTCTGGTCCCACTCCGAAACCAGTGCGACCCAACTGAGGAAATCGCCCAGGTCTGCCGTCCCCTGCTCTATCTGGAACCGGCGGGCCTCGGAAATCAGTTCGCCCAGGTTTTCCAGCCGGTCTTCGGCTTCGCTGGTGCCCTCGCGCTGGTATAGGGGCAAAAGCCCGCTCTCTTCGGCCACAGTGCGCACCAATTGGGCCAAATCCCCTTCGGCGGCCACGGCCCGCCAATGCCCAAACAGTTCGCACAGCTCTTGCGCCGCGCGCTGGCCCGCGGGACTCAACCCGGCCACTGCCTCTGCTTCCCCCAACGTCTGATACAAGGCGATGCCCCGCTCCCGCTGGTACGCAGCGAGCCGTTCCAAAGCCACTTCGCCGAGACCGCGCCGGGGGAAATTAATGATCCGCAAAAGAGCCAGGTCGTCGAGAGGGTTGTAGACCACCTTGAGGTACGCCACCAAGTCGCGCACCTCTTTCCGTTCGTAGAACCGTTTGCCACCCACCAGTCGATAACCCAGCCCCACACGGCTGAGCGCCATCTCAAATGCCCGGGACTGAGCATTGGTCCGGTAGAGGATGGCGCACTCCGACGGCTTGATCCCTTGCTGGACCGCCAACCCTACGATTTGCGCCGCCTGCCACGCCTCGGCGTTCTCATCTGGGGCCTCGTAGACCGAGATGCGTTCTCCCGGCTCCTTGCGCGTCCACAACTCCTTGCCCAAGCGCTCGCGGTTGTTGCGCACCACCGCGTTAGCGGCGGCCAAGATGTTGCCGGTAGAGCGATAGTTCTCCTCCAGCCGAATGACGGTGGCATCCGGGAACTCGCGCTGAAACTCCAAAATATTGCGGACGTCGGCACCCCGCCACCCGTAGATCGACTGGTCGTCGTCCCCCACCACGCACAGGTTGCGGTGGCCTGCCGCCAGCTGCCGGATGAGCCGGTACTGCGCCAGGTTGGTATCCTGGTACTCGTCCACCAGAACGTACTGAAACCGCCGGTGGTAGCGGGCGAGCACCTCGGGAAAGCGGTCGAAGAGTTGAACGGTAAGAAAGATCAGGTCGTCGAAGTCCAGCGCGTTGAGGGCCCTCAGCCGCTCTTGGTAGCGCGCGTAAACCTCCTGCACGCGGCGCCCAAAGAAGGAGGCGTCGCTCCAGTCGTCTGGCGTCAGAAACGCGTTCTTGGCCCGGGAGATGTGGGACAGGAGCTGGGCCGGAGGCCACTTCTTGTCGTCGAGTCCCATCTCGCGCAGGATCTCGCGCACCAAGTTGCGCGCATCCTCCGCATCGTAAATCCCGAAACGGGGCCCGTATCCCATGACCGCGATCTCCTGGCGCAGGATGCGCGCGGCCACGGCGTGGAAGGTTCCGAGCCACATGCTGCGAACCGCCGCGCCGACCAGCGCCTCCACCCGGTCGCGCATCTCCTGAGCCGCCTTGTTGGTAAAGGTAAAGGCCAGGATGGCCTCCGGAGCCACCCCCAATTCTTTGATGAGATACGCGATGCGGTAGGTGAGGGTGCGCGTCTTGCCGCTTCCGGCGCCGGCCAGGACCAGCACCGGGCCCTCGGTGATCTCGCACGCGCGGCGTTGCTGAGGATTCAACTGGGATAACAGGTGCATGCCTACCTCGCAAACCTCTTTCCAATCCGGCTCCGCCGTATCCGGCTTTCCTGTTGCTGCGATTCGGAGGAAAAAGAAAAAAGCCCCGCCGACGCCACCCGGGCTACTCCGGCGGAGCCGCCGCAGTCGGCGTCCCCTCGGCCTCCCGCGAGGAGTTGCGGAGCCGGTCTAGCACCATCCGGTAGCCATCGGCCCCAAACATCAAGGCGCGCTTGACGCGCGAGATGGTAGCCGACGACGCCCCCGTAGCCCGCGCGATGTCTTCGTAGGTTTGTCCCTGATCCAAGCTCCGGGCCACGGCCCAGCGCTGGACGATGGCTTGGAGCTCCGAGACCGTCAGCACATCTTCAAAAAACGCGTAACACTCATCGCGATTGCGCAAGGCCAGTATGGCATCAAACAGCGCGTCCGTATCCGGATTGCGAAGTTTGGGATTCACCCTCGGCCCTTCTTTCGCCCAATCGTCTGTCTCCACCATACCACGGAGAGCGGGCGATGAGAAGGGCGCGCTATAGGCCAGAGCTGCCTCCGCCGCCGGACCCGCTCGACCCGCCTCCGCCCGAACCGCCACCGCTGGAGCCGCCACCGCCCCCAGAGGCGACCCCACTTTGCCCTTGGCCGCCACCGCCACCTGCGCCACCACCTCCGGCACTGCCCCCGCCAGAGACCAATTTCATCACCGACGCCCGCACGGCGGCGTCCACCGTCTGCTGCCCGGTGGGCGAATTCAGCGCCTTCATGACCGTGTCCGAGATGGCCTTTTCGACCGATGGGCTCTTCAGCGCCGCCTCGACCGCCCGCGTCAGGGCGGCCTGTCCGGACGGCGTCATGAGCGCCGTCTGAATTTGCGTGGTGGCGATGGCGTCAGCGATGACCTTTTGCATTTTGGGCGTTTCGAGCTCCTCCCGCACCGCCTTCTCCACGGCTAGTGAAGAGACGCCGCTGGAGCCCCCGCCGCCCCCCGAACCCCCCGCTCCGTGATGCTGGGCCGTGGCCGAGCCGCTTTCGCTGGGAGCCGGAGGGCCCATCGAGACCGAACATCCGCTCAATGCCAGCACGCCCGCCATTGCCAGCCATCCCTGCCGCACCCAACCTGGGCGCACCGCCTCCACCTCCCGACCGCTTGTTACGAGTATTCTGGCCGGGCTTCGGCGGTTTTAGCCTCTTGGGGGACCGGCCCTACAGGCCCGAGGCGATGTCCGACCGCACTTGGGCCCCCTCCAGCCCAATGGCCGCCACTTGGCGGTACGCGCGCTCGCGCGCAGAGGCGAAATCTTGGCCCAGGCCCACGGCAGTCAGAACCCGTCCTCCGCGGCTGATCAAGCCCTTGGGCCCAAGGGAGGTACCGGCGTGAAACAACAGCGCGTCGGGGACTCGCTCCCGGATGGCAACGGGCCGGCCCACCTGCGGCGATGCCGGATACCCCTCCGAGGCCACCACCACGGCCACAGCCGCCCCTGGCCGGATCCGGATCGCCGAAGGGCAGGCCTCTCCCGCAGCGATGGCGACCAGCCACGGAAACAAGTCCTCGGCGATGAGGGGCAACACCACCTCCGCCTCCGGGTCACCAAACCGCACGTTGAACTCCAGCACCCGAGGCCCGGTGTCGGTGATCATCAGGCCGGCGTACAAGACCCCCCGATAGTCGATCTGGCGTTGGGCTATATATTGGATCAGCGGCTGCAAGATCTCGGCGTCAATGGCCGCCTTCATGGCCTCGTCCAACCACGGCACGGGGGCATACGCCCCCATCCCTCCCGTGTTGGGACTGGCCGGGTCGGAGGTCAGCCGCTTGTGGTCGACCGCCGCAGGAAGCCACGTGTATTCGCGCCCGTTGGTCAACACTTGCACCGACACCTCGCGACCGGGCAGGTACTCTTCCCACAGGATCCCCTCGCCCAGGGCCTCCGGCGTGCGCCGCCACTCGGCCAACAGGGCCCGGGCTTGGTCGGGGTCCCACACGATGCGCACCCCTTTGCCCTGAGCCAGCCCGCTCTGCTTCGCCACCATCGGCCAGTGGGGGGTCTCGGCGATGGCGCGTTCCCAGTCCTCCGGCGACGTGACCGCCGTGGACGCGGCCGTGGGAATGCCGAGCTCCTGCATCACTGCTTTGGCGAACCGCTTGCTGGCCTCAAGCTTAGCACCGGCACGGCCCGGCCCTACCGTCAACACGCCAGCCGCGCGCAGGGCATCGGCAAGGCCCTCGGCCAAGGGATTCTCTGGCCCGATGACCACCAGAGCCTCTTCCCGCCGCGCCAGATCCACCACCGCAGAGGGACCGCCATCGCCCACGATCCGCGCCATCTCAGCCATGCCGGGATTTCCGGGACAGGCCCACACCTCTTCCACCTCAGGGCTCTGAGCGAGATGCCAGACCAAGGCGTGCTCCCGAGCTCCGGCGCCTACTACCAAGACCTTCTTTGGCCGCTTGCGCATGCGATCCTCCTGTGCCCCCTCCTTTGGACATCCATCCTGCCTGCAGGCTTCAGTGGCGGAAGTGGCGCTCGTCGGTAAACAACAGCGTGATCCCCGCGGCTTGGGCCGCGTCGATCGACTCCTGGTCCCGCACCGATCCCCCCGGTTGGACCACGACTGCGATCCCTGCCGCGCGCGCCGCCTCGATGACGTCCCCAAAGGGGAAAAACCCATCGGAGGCCAAGACGGCACCCTGGGCGTAGGATCCGGCCCGCTCAAGGGCTTGGCGGGCGGCGTCGATGCGGTTGGTCTGTCCCCCGCCGATGCCACGCGTCACCCCGTCGCGGACCACCACCACGGCGTTCGACTTCACAAAGGCGGCAGCCTTCCAGGCCAGCGCGATGTCCAAGGCCATCGCCTGCGGCACTTCAGGGCCTGCCACGCGCCGGAACCGCGCCGGGTCCACGTCAAAGCGATCCGCTGCCTGGACCAAAAGCCCCCCGCTGATCCGCCGCACCTCTTCGGCAGGCGCGCCGGCCGTCGCCTGGAGCACCCGCAGGTTCGGCTTTTGCTCGAGCACCCGTAAGGCCTCCGGCTGGAATTGAGGACCAACGACCACTTCCAGAAAGAGGTCCACCAGGCGACGCGCCGCCGCTTCATCGACCGGGGCGTTGAAGGCCACGATGCCGCCAAAGATCGAAACCGGGTCGGCATCCCGGGCGCGTTGGAAGGCCTCGGCCGGCGTAGACGCCACCGCCGCCGCACAGGGCGTCTGGTGTTTGACTGCCACTGCTGAGACCAGAGGAAGCTCGGTGACCAGTCGCCAAGCCACCTCGGCATCGGCCAGGTTGTTGTAGGACAGGGGCTTGCCCTGCACAAGCTCAGCCGTAGCCACACCTGCTTCCCCCGGTACAGTGTACAGGACCGCCGATTGGTGCGGGTTCTCGCCGTAGCGCAGGGGCTGCCCGCGCCCCCCGGGCATGGCCCAATAGCGGGGATACGGCGCCACCGGGCTCCATCGGCTCAGAGCGCGCGCAATCACGGCGTCGTAGTAGGCCATGTGGTAAAAGGCCGAGGTGGCCCAGGCCAGCCGCTCGGCATCGCTCCAAGCGTCTAAGGGACGCGCCATCAGGGCTGGATACTGGGCAGGGTCCGTGGCTACCAGCACGTTCCGCCAGTTCTTGGCAGCTGCCCGGATCAACGAGACGCCGCCGATGTCGATCTCTTCCACCAGCTGGTCAAGGTCGGCTCCGGTTTCCCACCGTGCCTCAAAAGGATAGAGGTTCACCACCACCAGCGCGATGCGCGGCGCCTCGACCTGAAGGCGATCGGCCCGGTCCCGCTCATCCTCCCGCGACAACAGGCCGGCGTAAATCCGCGGGTGCAGCGTCTTGACCCGACCGCCCAAGAGTTCTGAAAAGCCGGTCCAGCGCTCGAGCGGTTCCACCGCCAACCCTGCCGCCTCCAGGTGGCGGGCCGTGCCCCCGCTGGCTGCGAGATTCAATCCCGCGCTACGCGCCCAGCGCGCCACCTCCACGATCCCCGCCTTGTCGTGGACGCTGAAAAGCGCCCATCGCTGTTCAGCCATCTTGTCCCTCCTGCCCTTGGCCGAGCTTGGGCTCGACCGTCTACTGCTTGGCTTCGCCCCCGCCCCATAAGAAATGATCGGGGAAGGCGCCGGCGGCCCCCGCCACTTCTACCCGTCGCCCGTCGACGCGGATGAGGCCGGCGTCAAACGCCTTGACCACCGCCGGGAACAGGCGGTGTTCGACTGCATGCACGCGGGCCGCCAGCCGAGATGGGTCGTCATCGGGCGCCACCGGCACCGGGCACTGCGCCACGATGGGCCCGGTATCGTGCCCCTCGTCGACCACATGGACCGTCACCCCCGTCCAGCGCACGCCGCCGGCCAAGGCCTGATCGACCCCATCCAGTCCTGGAAATGCCGGCAACAACGAGGGATGCACGTTGAGGATGCGATTTTTGTACGCCGCCACGGTCTTGGGGTCCAACCAGCGCAGGAACCCCGCCAAGGCCACCGCCTCGACTCGGTAGTCGGCGAGAATGCTGCGCAGAGCTTCTCCGTAAGCGGCGCGGTCGGGGTAGTCGCGCGGCAACAGGACTATGGCGGGGACCCCCCACCGGGCGGCGATGTCGAGCGCCCCCACTCCTTGACGGTGGGAAACCACCACCACCACCTCGATGCCGGCCTCCAACAGGGCCCGGAGGTTGGTCCCCTGACCGCCGACCAACACCCCCCACTTCACGCCCACTCCACTCCTTCCCCCGGCACGACTTCCCCCACGGCGAACGCCGGAATCCCTGCCGCCCCCAAGTGTTGTTGCACCCTGGCCAGGCGTTCGGGCGGCACCAGGAGCACAAAACCGAGGCCGCAGTTGAAGGTGCGGCGCATCTCCTCCTCCGGCACGGCCCCGAGCCGAGCAAGCCAGAACATCAAGGGAGGCACCGGCCACGACGTGGGCCGCAGTCGCACCCCCAGCCCCCGCGGCAACGCCCGCGGCAGGTTCTCGGTCAAGCCGCCGCCGGTGATATGTGCCATCCCCACCACGGTGCCATCTGTCAACAGGGGCAGCACTGCGCCGACGTAGATGCGGGTGGGACGCAAGAGCGCCTGTCCCAAAGGCACGGCTTCCCCGGATTCGGGGTACACGCGATCGAGGTCCAGCGACGCGGCCCGGATGATGGCGCGGATGAGGCTGAATCCATTGGCATGAAAACCCGATGACGCCAGACCAACCGCCAGGTCTCCGGGCGCGGGGTCCCGCGGGCGCTGCCAGATCACCTCACCCACGGCAAACCCCGCCAGATCCATTCCCTCCGCGCCGTACACGTCAGGCATCTCGGCCGTCTCGCCGCCCAACAGCGCACATCCCGCCTCTTGGCAGCCGACGGCCACGCCCTCCAGTACCCGCTCCAGGCGGTCAGGGTTCACGCGCCCCACCGCGATGTAATCCAAAAAAAACAGGGGGCGACCACCCGCTGCCAACACGTCGTTGACGTTCATGGCCACGAGATCGATTCCGATGGTGTCAAATCGGTCGAGTGCCTGCGCAAGCAGGATTTTCGTCCCCACTCCGTCGGCCCCTGCCACCAAATCGCCGGCCCCCTGCCACCGGTAGCGGCCGGCGAAGCCCCCGATCCCTTCGACCACCTCCGGCGGCTGCGGAAATCGGGTGAGGAGCTGCCGGATCCGGCGTACCACCTCATTGCCCGCCTCGATGTCGACCCCCGCTTGGCGGTAGTCCATGCTGTGCCCTCCTTCGGTAGCGCTTCCCGGACCCTCAGGCCCGCGTCGCCGGCTCGGCGACCCCCGGCACCGGCACCGGATATCCCCCGCCAAAACAGGCCAGGCACCAGCGATGCTCTCCCAACGCCGCCTTCAACCCGTCCAAGGAGAGGTAAGCCAAGGTATCGGCGCCCACCATCGCGCGCACCTCCTCGACGCTCATGTTGCGGGCCGCAAGCTCCGTCGCCCGCGAGGTGTCAATGCCATAATGGCAAGGGTGGGTGTAGGGCGGCGAAGCAATGCGCATGTGGACCTCCCGCGCCCCCGCCTCGCGCAAGAGTTGCACCAGGCGGCGCGAGGTGGTGCCCCGCACCAAGGAGTCGTCGACCAACACCACCCGGCGGTTGCGCACCACTTCCGGCACCGCCGATAGCTTTAACTGCACGCCCATCTCCCGATCTTGCTGGCGCGGGGCGATAAAGGTGCGCGCGATGTAGCGGTTTTTCACGAGTCCGAAGTCGAAGGGGATGCCGGCCGTCTCGGCGTAACCCATGGCTGCAGGGAGGCTGGAGTCTGGAACCCCCACCACCACATCGGCCGGCACCGGCGCCTCTTCCGCCAAGCGATGCCCAAGGGCCCGACGCCCCACATGAGCCGATCGGCCGTCGATCCGGGAGTCGGCGCGGGCAAAGTAGATCACCTCAAAGGCGCACGGCATAGGCGGCGCCACGGGGGCAAAGCGGAAGCTCAAAACCCCCTCCGGCCCGATCTCCAAGAGCTCACCCGGAGCCACTTCGCGTTCGAAGTGGGCCCCGATCGTATCCAGAGCGCAGGTCTCCGAGGCCACCACCACGGCTCCGCGGTCGGTGCGCCCTAAGACCAGCGGGCGGATGCCCAAAGGGTCGCGAGCCGCGAAGATCTGTCGCCGAGTCAATACGCCGAAGGCAAATCCCCCTTGCAGTGCGCCCAGGCTTTCTAGCAACGCCTCCCGCACCCCTTCCCGTCGGCTGCGGGCGATTAGATGGGCCAAGACCTCGCTGTCCGTGGTCCCTTGGAACACCGCACCGGCTCGCTCCAACTCGGCCTTGAGCCCTGGCGCGTTGACCACGTTGCCGTTGTGCGCCAAGGCCAACGGTCCAAATCGGGTGCGCATCAACAGCGGTTGGGCGTTGATCACCGTCGACTCGCCAAACGTCGAATAGCGCACGTGTCCCAAGGCCGCTCGGCCGGAGCGCGCCGCCTCTACCTCCGGTCGCAGGACCTCCGTCACCAATCCCATTCCCTTGTGGACGGTGACGTCGCCGTCTGGTCCCACCACTGCGATCCCGGCGCTTTCCTGCCCCCGGTGCTGCAGGCTGAAGATGCCCCAATAGGTCTTGAGCGCTGCCTCGTCATCGCCAAAGATAGCGAACACTCCGCACGCCTCTCGCGGTCCTGCCATGGCTCGCCCTCCCCTCAACTGTGGGACGGCCGCGGCGCCTGCACCCGACTGCGGTACGCCGCCCACAACGCCGCCAACGACCAGCTCCACCCCTGGGTCCCGGCCTGCAAGGACAAGACCGGATCAGGCCAGGTCTCCCCCAATTCCAGGTACGCCACGGCAGCGGCCTCGGCACCCGCCTGGAACGCGCGCCACGCCCCCGGCCTGATGGCCACCAACGCCTGTCCTGCCACCTCGCTGAAAAGTCGCCCCACCAACGCCTGAGGTTCGAGGGCGATCGCAGCGCCAGGCCCCTCGGGGCCCAACATTTTGACCAGGGCCGCCGCCAGCCCTCCATCGCCGACGGTGCGCACACAAAACGCCCCCTCTGGCAGGCGGGCCAAGAGCGCGCGCAACCGCCGCAGGCGTTGGGGGATCACCGTCAGGTCGGGCCGGGGATAGGCTCCCAAGTTCCCCCTCATGTATGCCCAGACGCTGCCGCCGAGTCCCGGCACTGTAGGGGGGTTGACCAAAACCAGCCGCCATCCCGCCTCGGGCACCCGGTCTGGCCATGGCCGCGTGGGGTGGTCGTGGCGGCCCACGGCGCCGATCACCGCCGTCGGCCAGATCGCCCGGCCCTCGGTCTCGTTGTGAAAGGAGACGTTGCCGCCGGTTACCGGCACCGCAAAGGCCGTGGCGGCATCCCGGATCCCCCCGACCAAGTCCAAAAACTCGCGCCAGACCGCCGGTCGGTTGGGGTTGCCGCAATTGATGCCATCGGTCAAACCCAAAGGCTCAGAATCCTGTAGCAGCACGGCGCCTATGGCCCGCGCCACGGCCCCCGCCCCTCCGGCCCAAGCGTCGGCCGCTGCCCAGCGCCCGGGCCCACTGAGGGCGAGCGTCACTCCAACTGGCGCCTCGTGCAGGCACAGGACGGCCACATCGTGGTCGGGCCCCCACACGGTGCGGGTCTGGATCATCCAATCATAACGGCGGTAGATGTATTCCCGGTCGCGGACGTCAGGATGGGCCAACACCTGAGGCAACCATTCTGGCTGAAAGGCTGGCTCCTCCAGCGCCAGGGCCGGCGCCGGCCGCGGCCATCGAGCATCTTCTGGCACCGTCCGCACCGGACAGCCCCCGGCCAGCGCGCTGGCCGCCACTTCCGCCACCACCGCGCCGTGCCAGCGCAGGCGCAAGATGTCCTCGTCCACCACCCGCCCCACCGGGATCAACTCCAAGTCCCAACGGCGCACAGCGTCCGCGACCACGGCCGCCCCGGCCTCGGGCACCACCAACAGCATCCGCTCTTGGGTCTCCGACAGCATGATTTCGTACGGCGTCATGCTGGCCTCGCGCAGCGGGACCCGGTCGAGGTCTAGCTCCATGCCGCAATGGGACCGGTACGCCACTTCCGCACTGGCCGAGGTCAACCCGGCCGCGCCCAGGTCTTGCACCGCTTGCACCCATCCGGTGGCGATGGCCGCCAGGGTTGCCTCCATCAACCGCTTTCCGGTGAAGGGATCGCCGACCTGCACGGTGGGCCGCATCGATTCCACCGCCTCGGGATGCTCGGAGAAGTCTTGGGACGCCAAAAGGCTGGCCCCGTGGATCCCGTCGCGGCCGGTAGGCTGGCCGACCAGGTACACTCGGGATCCGGACCGGGCCCCGGCGCTCGACATCAGGCTGGCCTCCCGAACCAGGCCGGCGCACAAGACGTTGACCAACGGGTTGCCGGCATAACCGGCCCCGAAGTAGACTTCGCCGCCTACTGTGGGCACCCCGATCGAGTTGCCGTAGTTGCCCACCCCCTCCACCACACCGTCCAAGAGCCGTTCGGAGGCCGGTTCGGGCCCAAACCGCAACGAGTCCATCAAGGCAATGGGGCGCGCCCCCATCGCCACCACGTCGCGGATGATTCCCCCGACCCCGGTGGC
This sequence comes from Bacillota bacterium, assembly GCA_023511625.1. Lineage (GTDB taxonomy): Bacteria > Bacillota > Sulfobacillia > Sulfobacillales > Sulfobacillaceae > JAIMAE01. Next base: position 57,900 of record JAIMBD010000014.1, read on the forward strand.
TGCACCTTGGACCGGCTCCACGTAGGATGGATGGTTGTGCGACTCGACCTTGAAGGCCAGAAGCCAGTCATCCCACAGCCGCACCACGCCCGCGTTGCCGCCCGGCCCCGCCACCACTGCCGGACCGCGTTGGGGCAACGTCGCCAGCGCCGATTTCGAACTCTTGTAGCTGCAATGCTCCGACCACAACGCTCCAAACAGCCCCAGTTCCAATGGGTTGGGAGCCCGGCCGAGCCGCTCACACACCGCCTCGTATTCTGCCTCGGTCAACCCCACGTCTTGCGGCCCCATACTATTCCCCTTCACTCGCGAGCCAGGCCCGCAAAAAGCGCAACCCGTCTTCTGACCCCAGGTATGCCGCCACGGCACGCTCAGGGTGAGGCATCAGCCCCATCACCCGCCCACGACATATCCCCGCCACCTGGTCCATCGACCCGTTGGGGTTGTACTCGTCCCCCACGGCGCCGTCTGGACCGCAGTACTGGAGAAAGACCGCGCCTTCCTGCCAGAGCCGGTCCAGTTCCGCCCGCGGCAGGGTGAAGGCCCCCTCGCGATGGGCGATGGGCAGACGAAACCGCGTGCCCGGACGAAATTCGGGCCAGTGCAAAGGAGCCGTGGCCACCCGAACCCATTCCCACGTGCACCGAAACCGCCCGTCGCGATTGGGCCGCAAAGCTCCCGGCAACAACCCGCGCTCGCAGAGGATCTGAAACCCGTTGCAAATTCCGAGCACCGTGAGCCGCCCCGTGGCCACCCCGTCCTCGACAGCGTCCATGATCGGGGCCCGGGCCGCCAATGCCCCGCTGCGCAGGTAGTCGCCATACGAAAAGCCGCCAGGCAACACCACACGCCGCGCCTCCCCAAGGTCGCGGTCCCGGTACCACCGCCGCACCACCGGCACGCCCAACCGCCCAAGGGCCATCACCGTGTCGTCATCGCAGTTGGAACCGGGGAAGGTGATGACAGCCACCGCCTCGGTGCTCACGGCTCGACCGCCACCTCAAACGTCTCCAACACCGGATTGGCCAAAAGCCGCCGCGCCGCTGCCTCGGCCAACGCGCGCGCACTCTCTGGCCCGTCCGCCGCCACTTCAAGGTCGACGAGGCGGCCGAGGCGCACACTTTCGACCCCGGTCATGCCCATCTGGTCCAAAACGCCTGCCACTGCCTGGCCCGCCGGGTCCAAGACTTCGGGCTTCAGGCGAATCGCCACCACCACCCGATACCGGTTCATTGCATCACTCTCGCCAACACCTGGCGATACGCTTCGGCAACGCCTCCAAGGTCCCGGCGGAACCGGTCCTTGTCCAACTTTTCCAACGTGGCTTGGTCCCACAGGCGGCAGGTATCGGGGGAAATTTCGTCTCCGAGGCACAACCGGTCTTGATCCCATCCGAATTCGAGTTTGAAGTCGACCAAGATGAGGCCGCGGTCGGCGAAAAACCGGCTCAGCACTTGGTTGATGCGCCGCGCCTCGCTCCGCAGTGCCTCCACCACTGCTGGCGGTGCCAATTCCAACGCCCGCACGTGGTCGTCGTTCAACAAGGGATCCCCGAGCGCATCGTTCTTGTAATACAGTTCGACCACCGGCTCCTTGAGTGCGGTGCCCTCCGCCAGCCCTGTGCGCTGGTGCAGCGAACCGGCGACGCGGTTTCGCACCACTACTTCCAAAGGAATCATGCGCAGCCGACGCACCCGTAAGGTGCGCTCATCCACGGTCCCCAAGTAGTGGGTCGGTACCCCCGCTTGCTCCAAGACCGTGAACAGGCGTGCCGAGACTTGGCTATTGACGATGCCCTTGTCGGCAATTTGGCCGCGCTTTTGCCCGTTGAAGGCCGTGGCGTCATCCTTAAACTCTACCCACAGCTCGTCCGGCCGGTCTCCGACATACACCTTCTTGGCCTTTCCTTCATACAGCAAGGCACGCTGGCTCATGCCCCTTCCCCCTCTCCGCTCCTGCCGACCTCGGCCGACGGCGCTTCAATCCCGATGCGCCGGTAGATCTCGTCCACGTACTGCATGTAGGGCTGCACCGAAAACAGTTCCGCCAATTCCCTGGGAACCAGGCGCGCCTGGACTTCGGGATCGGATTCCAGCCGCTGGCGAAAAGTCCGGGTCGGGTCTTGAGCTGCAGCCATGGCATGCCGTTGCACCACGTCGTAGGCCGCCTCGCGCGTCATGCCGGCCTCGACGAGTTTAAGGAGGACGCGTTGCGAGAAGACCAAGCCTCCCGTGGCCTCGATGTTGGCCGCCATGCGCTGGGGACGCACCACCAGCCCCTCTAGGATGCGCGCCATCTGGGCCAACATGTAATCGGCCAGCATGGTGGCATCCGGCAGGATGACCCGTTCCACCGAAGAATGCGAGATATCCCGCTCGTGCCAGAGCGCAATGTCTTCCAAGGCCGGCACTACGTAACCGCGCAGGAGGCGACTTAGGCCCACGATCTGCTCGCACTTGACCGGATTGCGCTTGTGCGGCATGGCAGACGATCCCCGCTGGCCGGCAGCGAACGGCTCCTCGACTTCCCCCACCTCGGTTCGCTGCAGGTGGCGGATTTCGGTCGCGATTTTCTCCAACGTCCCCCCCAAGATGGCCAAGGCCGCAATCACCTCGGCGTGGCGGTCACGTTGCAACACCTGGGTGGAGAGGGGGGCCGGACGCAATCCCAGCCGTTTCGCCACATATTCCTCCACAGCCGGGGGGACATTGGCATAATTGCCCACTGCTCCCGAAATTTTGATCACGGCCAGGTTTTCCCGTGCGCGCGCCACCCGATCCCGATCCCGGCGAAGCTCGAGCCACCAAAGGGCCGCCTTCAGCCCAAAGCTGGTGGGCTCGGCGTGCATGCCGTGCGTGCGCCCCATGATCGGCGTCCACTTGTGCGCCAGCGCCAGTCGCCGCGCCGCTTCCGCCACCGCCTCGATCCCTTGCAGGATTCGATCGAGCGCTTCCACCGCCAAGGAGGACAACGCTGTGTCCACCACATCGGTCGACGTCAACCCGAAATGGAGATATTTGGCATCCTCCGGATCTACCGTCTCTCCCACGGCGCTGAGAAACGCCAGGACATCGTGATGGTAGCGCGCTTCGTAAAACGCCACCCGATCCGGGTCGACCCGCGCCGCGGAAAGTCGCTCCGCCACCCCGCGCGGAATCGCTCCCAGGGTCTCCCAGGCCTCTACCGCCAACTGCTCCACCTTGAGCCAGCGGGCGTACCGATTCCGATCCGACCACAGCGCCCGCATCTCGGGACGGCTGTAGCGATCGATCATGGATTTCTCCCTTCCCTTCTTTGCGGTTTACGGGGTCGCTCGCGCTTCACTCCCATTCGATGGTAGCCGGCGGCTTGGAGGTCACGTCGTACACCACCCGGTTGACGCCCGGCACTTCGGCCACCACCCGCTGGGCGATGCGGTCCAACACGTCGTGCGGCAGCCGTGCCCAATCGGCCGTCATCCCGTCTTCACTCTCGACCGCGCGAATGACGATAGGCCGTCCGTAGGTGCGTTGGTCGCCCATCACGCCCACCGAGCGGATGTCGAGCAGCACGGCAAACGCCTGCCACACCGGCTCGGCTTCGGTCGTCTCGGGAGGGCCCGTGAGCCCCGCCCGGTCTAACTCTTCGCGCACGATGGCGTCAGCCCGGCGCACCGTCTCCACCGCTTCCGCCGTCACCTCGCCGACGATGCGCACGGCCAGTCCCGGCCCCGGGAACGGCTGGCGCCACACCACCGCCGCCGGCAGGCCCAAGGCCTCGCCCACGCGCCGCACTTCATCTTTGAAGAGCCACCGCAGGGGCTCCACCACCCGAAGCCGCATACGTTCTGGCAGTCCTCCGACGTTGTGGTGCGACTTGATGGTGCGGGCCCCGCTTCCGTGCCCGGACTCGATCACGTCGGGGTAGACCGTCCCTTGAATCAACACCTCGACGGTGCCGATCTCCGCCGCCACCGCTTCAAACTCCTCGATGAAGCGAGCCCCGATAATCTTGCGCTTGGTCTCGGGGTCGGTCACCCCCTTGAGGGCGGCCAAGAACCGCGGTCCCGCGCGCACCACGCGCAGGTCGAGATGAGGAAAGGCTGCCGTCACGGCCTCGACTTCGCCGGCGCGCATCAGCCCGTGGTCCACCAGCACTGCCGTCAACCGCTGCCCAATCGCCCGCTCAGCCAACGCCGCCGCCACTGCCGAGTCGACTCCCCCGGATAGCGCAATCAGCGCCCGACCGTCCCCCACCGCCTCCTGGATCTTTGCCACCGCTTCGGGAATGAAGGCGGCCGGGCGCCAGTGCGGCGCAATGTGGGCCAACTGATACAGAAAGGCCCGCAGCATGGTCATGCCGTGCGGCGTGTGGTGCACCTCTGGGTGGTACTGCACCCCCCACAGGTTGCGGCGGCGGTCCCCCATCGCCGCCACCGGCGTGGTCTCCGTTCGCGCCAAGACCTCAAACCCCGGCGGGACCTGTCGCACGCGGTCCCCGTGACTCATCCAGACCGGGGAGGTCTGGGGCACGTCGGCCAACAAGGGGTTATCGACGACCTGGGTCATCCACCGGCGACCGTACTCCGGCTGCTCGGCCGGGATCACCTCACCCCCCAACAGGTGAGCCATCAACTGCATGCCGTAGCAAATCCCCAAGACCGGGATCCCAAGGTCGAAAAGCTGCGGGTCGCATCGGGGAGCACCCGGTTCAAACACGCTGGCTGGCCCCCCCGACAACACCAACGCCCGCGGCTGGCGGCGGGCGATCTCAGATGCCGGCAGGTCCCCGGGCACCAGTTCGCAGTACACTTCCAGCTCGCGAATGCGGCGGGCGATGAGCTGGTTGTATTGAGCGCCGAAATCGAGCACCAGTACGGGAGGGTTCACGCGGGATTCCTCACCAAGCGGCATAGATCGGGCAGGTTGCGGTACCGCTCGTCCACGTCCAGCCCATAACCCACCACGAATTCATCGGGGATCTCGAACCCCTTGTAGTGTACCGGCACCGCCACCTGCCGGCGCGACGGCTTGTCTAAGCAACAACAGATGCGCACGCTGGCGGCGCCCCGCGCCCGCACGTGCCCGTAAATGTAGTTCAGCGTCAGTCCTGTGTCGACGATGTCTTCCACCACCAACACGTGCTTGCCCTCGATGCTGTGGTCGAGGTCCTTGAGGATGCGCACCACGCCCGACGACCGAGTGGACGCCCCGTACGAGGAAATGGCCATGAAATCCACCGTCAAGGGCAACGCGATGGCGCGCATGAGGTCGGCCAAAAACACGAAGGAACCCTTGAGAATGCCTAACAACACCAGCGCCTTGCCCTGGTAGTCCAACGTGATGCGCTGGCCCAACCGCCGCACGCGGGCCTGAATCTCCTCGGCCCGGAAAAGCACCTCGACCGATTCGCCCTCTGTCCACGCCATGTTGTCTACTGCCCCCGTTCCGGGCGGTCGTCTGGCCGCGTCACGCGCCGCATCAAGGCCGACCGATACCGGAGCGGATACAGGGACTCGCTGGTCGGCGGCTCCCCGCGGGCGATGCGCTTGCCCTCAAAGTAACTTTCCACGTCGCGTTCGAGGTCCTCGTCCGTCCAGGCGTGGAAAGCCTCTGCTTCCGCCTTCAGCCGCTGCCGAACCTGACGCAGGGTCAACCCCTCGTCTAGCCACTGCTTGATGCGCTGCAGGCGCTCCACGTCCAAAGGCGTATACAGCCGCTGGTTCCCCGCCGTCCGGCGCGGAACCACCAGATTCTGCGCCTCGTAATAGCGGATCCTGCGTTCCGTCAAGCCGGTAGCCTCGCGCACCTCCCCGATGGTAAGGGCGCCCGACCGCGACTTGCCTTTGCCTCTCATCCGGTCTTCCCCTTTATGGCCCGCTTCGCGCAAGGCCCTCTTGGCGCACCAAAAATCCTGCTGGCGCTCCTGCCGTCCTTATCTTACCGGATTTGAGGGGGAAACAAAATCGTCCCCTGCGGCGATGGCGGGATCTTTTCCCGCTTGGCCACGCGGGGACTTTATCGGGGCGGCCGGCACCTACTCGGCCCGGGCCAGATTCTGCGCCGCCAACTGACGCTCGAGGCGCAGGATCTCTTGGTGGGCCTGACCGAGCTTATAGGACAGCTCCCGGATCTCCTCCTCCCGCTTTTCAATCCCTTGGGTGCGCCGCGCCATCTCCCGGCTAAGCAGGTCGACCACTTCGCGCAACATCAGGTGTTGCGACTCCAGCATGCGCAGCGCCACTCCCCACCAGTCCACCCCGCCCTCTTCGGGACCCGGCATCCGCCAGGGCGACTTGCCCCGATTGGCGACCGGTAGGCTCAACAGGTGCTCTGCCTTCTCGCCCAGCGCTTGCAAACTTTGTAGCGAGCTTTTCTTCAGTGCCTCGATGGGAATGATGTACGGGCGTCCCGCCAGCCCCGGCCTGCGCTCGGCGGGCAAGCGTCCGGCGTGAATCTCCTCCCTTAGCACGGGAGCTAACTCCGGCGAAATCTCGATGAGTTGTCGCAGGGTAACCTCCACGGTCCTCCTCCTTCCCCTCTCGCCTCGCTGGTCGCCGAGGGCGTTGGGCGCTGAATCCGCCCGCCCCCGGCCGGTCGGCAATGGTTCTCAGCATTGCCATCGGGTTGGCAATAGAATGCCCACCAAAGCAGGATTTCATGCCCTTTTTAGGGCAGATGACCCGAGAACGAAAAGGCGGAGGCCCTCCGGCACTGTTGCCCGAGGACCTCCGCGCTGTGAAGACTGTCTAGGTCCTTACATCATCATGTCGCTGCCCATGCCAGGCGGGTTGGTGTTCTCCTTCTTCTCCGGTTTGTCAGCCACCAACGCCTCCGTGGTCAGGACCATGGCCGCGATCGAGGCCGCGTTCTGCAAGGTGGTGCGGGTGACCTTGGCCGGGTCGACGATCCCTGCCTCCATCATGTCGACCACGCGCAGGTTCTGCGCGTCATAGCCGCGGTTTCCGGTTTCGCGCTTGACAAGGTCCACGATGACCGAGCCTTCCAGCCCGGCGTTGTGGGCAATCTGCCGCACCGGCTCCTCCAAAGCGCGCCGCACGATGTTGACGCCGATCTTCTCGTCGCCCTCGGCAGCGATGGCGTCAATCTTGGGGATGATCCGGATGAAGCAGGTTCCCCCACCCGGCACGATCCCTTCCTCCACCGCCGCGCGGGTCGCAGACAACGCGTCTTCGATGCGCGCCTTCTTCTCTTTCAACTCCACTTCTGTGGCCGCGCCGACCTGAATCACCGCCACGCCACCGGCCAGCTTGGCCAGCCGCTCCTGCAGCTTCTCTTTGTCGTAGTCCGAGGTCGTCTCCTCAATCTGCTTCTTGATGACCGCAATCCGCTTCTTGATGTTCTCCTGAGACCCACGCCCCTCGACGATGGTGGTCTCTTCCTTGGCCACCTTCACCTGGCGCGCCTGACCCAGCATATCCGGCGTCACGTTTTCGAGCTTGAGCCCGATATCCTCCGAAATCACCTGACCGCCCGTGAGGATGGCGATGTCCTCCAGCATGGCCTTGCGCCGGTCCCCGAAGCCGGGTGCCTTCACAGCCACCGCTGTCAAGGTGCCCCGCAGCTTGTTCACCACCAAGGTGGCCAACGCCTCGCCTTCCACGTCTTCGGCGATGATCACCAACGGCTTGCCACGCTGGACCACCTTTTCCAGTACCGGCAAAAGGTCTTGAATGGCCGAGATCTTGCGGTCGGTAATCAAGATGTACGGGTCGTTGAGGACGGCCTCCATCTTCTCGGTGTCGGTCACCATGTAGGGCGAGATGTACCCGCGGTCAAACTGCATCCCTTCCACCGTCTCCAACGTGGTCCCGGTGGTCTTGGATTCCTCCACGGTGATGACGCCGTCCGGTCCGACCTTCTCCATCGCCTCGGCGATCAACGCGCCGATCTCCCGGTCGTTGGCCGAGATCGAAGCCACCTGGGTGATGGCCTCCTTACCCTGGATCGGCACCGCAATCTTCTTGATCTCCTCGACGGCCACCGACACCGCGCGCTCGATGCCGCGCTTGATCCCCATCGGGTTGGCTCCGGCAGTGACGTTCTTGAGCCCCTCTTTGATCATCGCCTGCGCCAACACCGTGGCAGTGGTGGTGCCGTCACCGGCCACATCCTGGGTCTTGGTTGCCACCTCTTTGACGAGCTGCGCCCCCATGGCCTCGAAGGGGTCGTCGAGCTCGATCTCCCGCGCAATCGTCACCCCATCGTTGGTGACCAGTGGCGCTCCGAACTTCTTTTCCAGGACGACGTTGCGCCCCCGCGGACCTAAGGTGACCTTGACCGCATTGGCCAACTTGTCGACCCCGCGCTCGAGGGCTCGACGGGCCTCCTCCTCGTAAATCATCTGCTTGGCCATTCTAAAACCTCCTCGTTACTGCGCGTCTTGCCCTTGCCTCGTTGCGCTGCGCCACTTACACCAGGGCCGGGCTCTCCGAGAGGACGGCCAAGACATCGGCCTCCCGCAGCAAGAGGTACTCCTCGTCACCGAGCCGCACCTTGACACCGCTGCCCGCCTCGAACAGCACCACGTCCTGGACCCGAACCTCCAGGGGGGCCCGCGTCCCGTTATCCAGCAGGCGGCCGCTGCCCACGGAGATGACGCGCCCCTTTTGCGGCTTGTCCTTGGCGGTGTCCGGCAAGACGATCCCCGAAGACGTGGTCTCCTCGGTGATGGCCTTGACCACGATCTTGTCGGCCAACGGACGGATTTCCACCGACGCTCCTCCTTCCACGCAGTTTGTTAGCACTCGAACTCGGTGAGTGCTAAATTGCCCACCTGCAGTTTACCCATCGCTGCTAGGGGAGTCAAATCTTCACGAAAAAACCTCTCGCCCTATCCAGGGCCATTATCTCCCAATGGGGCGATTTCTACCCCCAAAGCAAGCTGGAATGCTGGGATTGCGCGGCACCTCGCCGTCGCTCACGCCCGGACCCTAATGATGATGGGTCCTTCCGGCCAAAAGGTCGAGGGCGTGGGGCAAGATGGGCAGCACCACCGGCAAAAGCTCCCGGCACGCCTTGGGCGATCCGGGGAAATTGATGATCAAGCTCTGACCGGCAACTCCGACCACACCGCGCGACAGCATGCCAAAGGGGGTAATCGACGCGGAAACCCGCCGCATTTCCTCCGCGATCCCGGGCACCTCGCGCTCAATGACCCGCCGGGTGGCTTCGGGGGTGACATCGCGAGGACCGAGGCCGGTGCCGCCGGTGGTGGCGATGAGCCCAATGCCCTCGGCCACCCACTGGCGCAAGACCGCGACCAGCCGCTCCTCGTCATCCGGCTCGATCCGCGACGCTACCACCCGCCCCACGCGCGCCAAGCCTTCGCGCAGGACCTGACCCGAGGTGTCCTCGCGCTCGCCGCGGGCACCGGCATCGCTGGCGGTCAATACCGCGATGGTTCGCTCATTCATTCCCCCGACCTCCTTTCGGCTATGTACCGACCGCTCTGCCCCCCGCTTTTCTCCAACAGACGTACCCCCTCCAGCACCATCCCCCGATCGACTGCCTTGAGCATGTCGTAAATCGTCAACAAGGCCGCGCTGACGGCCGTCAATGCCTCCATCTCCACCCCCGTCGCGGCCAAAGTCTGGACGGTCGCCTCCACGCGAAAGCCCTCCGACTGTGGCTGAATCTCTACCGTCACGGCCGTCAAGGGGATGGGGTGGGCCAGCGGGATCCACTCGGCGGTGCGTTTGGCAGCCAGGATACCGGCGACGCGCGCGACGGCAAACACGTCGCCCTTCTTGGCCTGACCGGATAGGGCCAGGGCCACCACCTCTGGGCGTGTGCGCAGATACCCTTCTGCCACCGCCCGCCGCACCGTATTCGGCTTGTTGCCAATGTCCACCATGTGCACGGCACCCTCGGCCGTAAGGTGGGTCAATCCCCGAGAAGGGTCTTCACCCACTGGCAATCCCTCCTTCCTGGCCCAAGACAGGGCCCGACGCGCGCCGAGAAAGCACGGCACGGCGGTACTCCAAAGCCGCTAACACCACGCCGAGATGCGAAAAAGCCTGGGGAAAGTTGCCGCGTGGCTCCCCGCTCAGCTGGTCGGCGTGTTCACCTAAAAGCCCAAGATCGGTGGCACTGGCCACCAGCGCCTCCAACAGCTGCCGGGCGTCTTGAAGCCGCCCCAGGCGCAGGTAGACTCGGGCCAGCCAGGAAGAGGCCAGCACAAACGGATGCACCGCCTTCCCCCACATATCCTCGGCGTACCGATACACCCAGTGGCCGCGCACCAACGTTTGCTCGATCGCGGCCAGCGTCGCGAGAAACCGGGGATCGTCGGGAGGACAAAAACCGTACAACGGCAACAGGAGCAAGGCCGCATCCAGCCGCGTTCCGCCAAAGGTCTGCACGTAGTGCCCGAGGGTGGGGTTGAACCCCTGACATTCGATGGCTGCGCGCAAGCGATCAGCCACCTCTCCCCACCGCCGAGCCACTCCCTTTTTCCCCACCCGGTCGGCCAATGCCGCCCCGTAGTGAAGCGCCACCCAGCACATCAATTTCGAATGGGTGTAGTGGTCGTCCTGACCGCGAAACTCCCACAGGCTCGCGTCTTTGGTGTTCCAGTGCCGCGCCACCCACTCCACCAGCGCCTCCACCCCCGGCCAATGATACCGAAGCCAGGGAAGATCGCCGGTGACCTCCACGAACCGGTACACCAACCACAGAAAGTCGCCCTCGATGTCGAGCTGCAGCTGATGCGAGGCGGCGTTTCCCTCCCGCACCGGCCGACTGTGGCGGAACCCCGGCAGCCACGCCAATTCCTCTTCACCGCGAATCAACGTACCGTCCACGTGGTAGAACGGCGCTTGAAACGGCTTGCCCGAAAAGGCCAGGCAGTGGAAGAGGAACTCCAAGAACCGGCGCGGCGCCACGACGTCTCCCGCTTCCAACAGCGCCTCGGCGATGTAGGATCCGTCGCGAATCCACACGAAGCGGTAATCCCACTGACGGCTTTGCCCGATGGCCTCGGGCAAGGACGTGGTCGGCGCCGCCACAAAGGCTCCGGTGGTACGGTAGCACAATCCGTACAGGACCAAAAGCGATCGCTCGACCGCCGCCTGAAAGGGGCCAGGCGACGGCGGCACAATCCGCCGCCAGTAACTCCGGTGGCGGTTGAGCGCCTCCTCGCCCACGCGGTCTTGCTCCAGCTGCCGCTCGAAGTGGGCCGCCTCTTCCTCCAACCGGTGCAACAGCTGCCGGCCTTCGCGACGGTCATGGGCGACATAGTGCAAAACCACTTCGTAGCGGCCTGGCGGCAGGCGCCATACCCCTGCCACGGCGTCCCCGTTCAGTACCGTGAGGCGCCGCCGGGCGCGAATGGCGAACACCAGCGCCTCTTGGCTCAGGGGATTGGAATAGACCGCTCCGAGACCGACCGGTCGCACTGCCGGTTGCACCATCCCGTAGCCGAAGGCAGGACGGAGCTCGATCCGCACCGGCACGGTGGCATCGACCACGCGCCGGAGCTCCGGTGCTCCCAGCACCAAGTAATCGACCACCTTACCGTGCCCGTCGGGACCGACCCACTCCGTCTCCAAAAGGTTGGTGCGCGGCAGATAGCGTTGCCGCCGGACCTCTGCCCCCTCGAGCGAAACCCGGAAAAATCCGTGGCGTTCCTCCCCCAAGAGGCGGGCAAACACGGCAGGAGCGTCAAAACGGGGAAGCGGCAGCCAATCCACCGACCCGTCTGGTCCGACGAGCGCAGCCGTGGTCTGATTGGACAAAAATCCGTAAAAGCGCATAGTGCCCCCCTCCTCGGCGGCTATAGGCGTCCTCGCCCGCACCACTGGCTCCCCGGGCCCCGGCGGGTCACCCTTGGGAAGCCGGCGCGCCGCTCCTCGCCGACTGTGCCCCGGCGCCTCGTGCCCGAAGGGTCACGAGGGGGTTCGGCCCAACCGCGCAGGCGGCAGAACGCCGAGATAAGGCCTCGGACCCGAGCCCCCGACGGGTCCTACAGAGCCCCTCCTTGTCCTCTACGGGCCGGCCTCGGGGGAATGCAAAAAGGCCCCCGTCCCGCGTCTGCCCTTCGCCGACAGCCCCCGGTAGAAGCCTGGCACGGGCCAAGCCGGCCAAGGGTCGGCCCCAAAAATCGCCGGTGCCCGGCGCCCAGCCCACTCAAGCCGTCTCATCCTGCCCACCCGGTGCGCCGGACATCCTGAGGCGCCGCCTCTCCAACCTGCCCCTTCCGACCTCACCGCGCCGGTTTAGGCCCCAGCGCCGACTTCTGGCGCCCAATCCCGAGCCCCGTCGTCGGCGGCGATCGCCAACAACAAGCGGCAAGGCAACTGGGCTTGGGCGAAGATGTCGACGATCCACTCCTTGACCTGCCGCACCAACGGCCGCGGCAACCGATGGCGCTGGTAGACGAGATACGTGTAGAGCGCGGGGGGCGGTGGCGCCAGCGTCAACGCCACGAGCTCTCGGGAAGCCAGCTCAGGAAACACCGTCAGCCGCGGCAGCAAACCCAAAAATCCCTCCGTTTCCACGGTCTCCTTCATGGCCGCAATGTGATTGATCTCGATGGTACGCACCGGCTTGACCCCTTGGCGCTCCAAATAGCGGCGGCCTAACTTGGTCACCGAGGTCCCCTCGCCCATCAGGATCACGGTTTCGCGATTCAGGTGCGAGATCGGCACCACCGGCATCTGGGCCAGCGGATGTTGCGGGTTGGCCAGGACCACGAGGTCGTCTGCGTAGACCGGACACACCTCGAGGTCTCGGCCTCCCAGGCCATGCTGGTACTGGTCGGGCGCTCCGTTGACAAAGGCCAAATCCACCGCATGCTCCGCCACCATGGCGAAAATCTTGTCGGACAGGCCGGTGGTGCGAATCACTTCCACCTCCAGTTCGGGAAACGCCCGGTACAGCCGCGCCACCAGCCGCGGGAGAATGAGGTTGGCGAAGGGATTGGCGGAACTGATGGAGAGCCGGCGCAAGCTGTTGGTCAACCCCGCCAGCTGGTCCAGCCCCGCCTGCAAGGTCTCTAGGCACTCGCGCACGTAAGGCAGGAATTGCTCACCGTACGGGCTGAGCTGAATGCCGCGGTTTCCGCGCCGGACGAAAAGGGGGAGTCCCAGTTCCTCCTCCAGCTTGTGGATGCGCGAGCTGATGGTTGACTGGGTAATGTGCAGGTGCTCGGCAGCTTGGCGGAAGCTCAGCACCCGCGCGATCTCGAGAAACGATTGCAGTTGCTCGACGTCCAACGCGGCTCGCCCCCCTTTTACGGGATGATGTTGGCTGTAAAAAATTTTAGCACGGTTCCGCCGCTCATCGCCTTCTCCGATGGACCGATTGCGGTTGTGAATTTGCCACGCCCCCCGTTTCTCGCTACGATCACGATCAAACCCGGCCCGGGACGGGTAATCTAGGCTCCTGGGACCGGGCGGCGTCTAGGTGCCCATGGCCGCCCCCTGTTTCGGCTCAGAAAGACAAGACCGAAGGCGGCAATCGGCGGCCGACTGCGAATTTTGTACCGGACACAACCATCGCATGGCTCGTTTCACTCAAGGAGGGGTTTTGCATGTACAACGGGATTACGGTGCTCGACGTGCACGGGCACGTCTCGGTGCCTCCGGCCTCTAACAACCGCCTGGCCCTGATGCTGGCCTCCAACACCGCC
>JAIMBD010000040.1 GCA_023511625.1 Bacillota bacterium
TGGGGCGGCCACGTCACCCTGACCGTCACCAAGTTCATGCAGGCCAACGTGTTCGCGGCCCCGGACACCACGTGGAACCCCAACCCCACGCCGTAAACGCAGGGCCTCTTCCCGAGGCAAAGGAGAGTGCGCCATGCTCACGCGCTGGATCGACTGGCTTTGGAACCAAGTGCCGGCCCTGGGGGTGTTGGGCGGGGCGGGGGCCGCCTACGAGTTCGGCTTCCGGCCCCTCCTCCACGCCCTCTGGGTGCGTTTCGGCGGGCACCCCCAGGCCGCCTGGGCCGTCGCGGGCACCGTGGCCCTGCTCATCGGCCAAGTGTCCAGCTACTACCACCCCGAGGGCACGAAGGTCCAGGCAAGCCCGCCCAACCCGATCCACGGCCCGGAAGGCATCGTTGCCATGATTGCCTCCCGCGTTCCTTGGCCCGCCGTCCTGGCGGGTGGCCTCGTCGGCCTCACCACCCAATGCATCCCCGCGACCTGGAACCCATTCGCGTTTGAAGTGGGCATTCCCTGCCTGATCGTTCTCAGCGCCGAGTGGACCTGGCGCTGGGCAAACCTCCACCGCCCCCAGCCGGACATCCTCGCGCCCCTGCTCGCGCTGGGCTACGCTCTGGCCTTGGCCGCCGGCACCGCGTGGCGGGCCTTGGGGTAACGGTCTTGGGGAAAGGAGTGTGCCACGATGTCCGATCTACCCCCATTGCGGAAGGAAGAACCTCCCGAAGCGTCCCGGCCACATCTCCGGTGGCGGTGGATTCCTCTCTATGGCGTGGCCGTGGTTGCCTTCGGCTACCTGCTGCACTGGCCGGTGGGCGCGGTGTGGATGCGCTGGGGTCCAAGTGATGCGAGGCAAATCTGGATCGTGCTCGGCACCGCCAGCCTGTGGATCCCGTTTGGCCTGACCTGGGATCATCACCGCTAGGTCCGCCCGCGGCGCCGGTGCCGATGTCGCCATCCATCGCGTGCCGTCGCACCGCGTTCGGTGGGCATTGGACAGGAGATTCTCCACCGCGTTGAGCAGGGACATGGCCGCACCGAGCAATCGGCTCGCAGAGGGAGCATGTGTCGCCATGTCATTTCGCCGTTCGCATCGGTTTCCCCTGACGGTTGGCCTTGCCCTGGGCGTCGGCGCCCAATGCGTGCCGGCCGCCTGGAACCCGTTCGCCTTGTATGTCGCGGTTCCCTGCTTTTTCTGGACGAGCCTCCTCTGGACCGTGGTCGCGATGCATCGGAACCCGGATGCGCTATTCCCCGGCGCAAGCATCCCTTGGGGTCTGGCGATCGGCTACGCCCTGGCCTGGGCGGCGGGAACGGCGTGGCGGGCCCTAAGCTAAGCCAACGCGTCTCCTCAGAGGAAGGTGCGATCATGCGATGCCCGCAATGCGATTCCAATCAGTGCCAGCGGACAGAGCGGGTTTGGCAGAGCGAGATCCGAACGCGCCAGCTCCCAGGAAGAATGGCATCCGGCATCCAGGAAACCATCTGGATTCCCCCTGAAACCATCACCGAAATGTCGGAATTGGCCCGGTCATTGGCGCCACCCCTGCCTCCTCGCAATCCATGGACGCGGCTGTGGAAGACCGCGACCTATTATTTCCAGACAGTGGCCCTCCGGGTCCTTCTGGGATTGCCGTGGGGGTTTTCCGGCACCGCCCGCTTCAGAATCCCCCAATTCGGGCTTACACCGGATATCGAGGACGCAACAGCCGCTCAGTACCGCGCTCGCCTTGCCCAATGGCGTCGGGAATGGTTCTGCCGGCAGTGCGGATTCCGGTGGGTACCAGACTCCGTACGAACCCAAGACCTCCCAGAGTAGCGCTCGGCGGATTCCGCGCCTGCGTCTCCAAGACGGCCTTGTGATGACACGGAGAGGAGCTTGCCGTCCATGACTGCGTCCAACGTTCTCCACCCCCGCGACCGTCCGCGGTGGGCTTCCTTGGCCGCCGACGCCGCCACCCGCCCCATTCGGGCGTGGCGCCGCTGGGGGCCCTGGGCCCTGATCCAAGCCGCGGCGCTCGCCGCCTGGCAATGGCAAGGCC
>JAIMBD010000026.1 GCA_023511625.1 Bacillota bacterium
CCGGTCGATGGCGCCATGGGCGTCTTGGCGGGCGATTTCTCCGGATACAAAGAGGCGACCGGCAAAGACGCCGGCTAGGGCCGGCTCCATTAGGATGAAGGCTACCGTCTCGGCTCCCGGCAGGCCCCAAACCGGGCCACGCGCCGCCCCCTTGCGGCCGGGCCCGGCCCGGGCAGGCCGACCGCGACGCCGCAGCCCCCTGTTCCCCCAGCGAGTCCCCCTGCCGACAGCTTTGCCGGCCTTGGCTTGGCGGCAACTCCTTTCCCGACCGACCGCAGCATGGAGGTACTCTACGCCCCCGCCCCGGACGATCCGGCCGTCGTCCCCTCCGCCCCCGGGCTCGCCGCCGTGCAGGGCACCCATGCATGACGGGGAGGAAAATCTCCCTCCTCCTGACGTTCTCCCCAGCGCGAAAGCGCGGAGATGCTTTCTCGCCCGAGCAAGCCACGCAGACGCGCCGGTAGGCGCGGTGGCACCGGATGCCCGTGGGGGCCGCCATCGCCCCGACTCCTAGGCCCAAACCCCGATCCTTGCCCGGATATTGATCGCGCCCACCCCGTCGCGATGGGATCGGAAACCGCAGTCCGAGCAGTAGGACCGCCGGCCTTGGAGTTTGTGCCGCCAAGCTTTTGGTCAGGGGAATACGGAGCTCTGGGGGCCGTCAAACCGCCGCCTCTCGGGGCCGGTTACGGCTCTCCCAGGCCCCAAGGCCAGCGGAAGGGCGCTTTACGGGATGTGCCCGCCTTCGCCATCTGCGTCCCAAGGCACCGTCCGGTGGCTGCTCTTTAGCCCGATGGGGCGCCGTCAGGAGTCGGATGCCTGGCTGCGGGCGCGGCACCACGCCGCGTAGGCCCGCACCGTGACCAGCCCAAGCCACGTGCCGGCAATGCCCCCGACCACGCTCAACGCCAGGTAACCTGCGGCCGCCCCGGCGCGGTTTTCGTCCACCAGGGCCAGCGTGCCCGCGATGAGGGTGGAAAACGTGGTGTAGCCGCCTAACACCCCCACTCCCCAAAACATGCGACTGCGGGACGACATCCGTCCCCATTCCACCGAACAGGCCATAACCACACCGATGGCGTAGGCGCCGCTCAGATTGACGGCCAAGATAGCCCACGGCCACGGGGCGTCGGGGAGTCCACGCATGGCGGCGTAGCGC
The DNA here is from genome assembly GCA_023511625.1 of Bacillota bacterium. Taxonomy (GTDB): domain Bacteria; phylum Bacillota; class Sulfobacillia; order Sulfobacillales; family Sulfobacillaceae; genus JAIMAE01. Next base: position 1,160 of record JAIMBD010000026.1, read on the forward strand.
GCCAACGCCCCCAAGGCCCCGCCCAAGGCCACCCATGCCCAGCTCCTCACCCGCAAAGCCGCCCCCCGAGGTAGGCCAACGCGCCCAACAGCACACTCGCCCCGACGTTGGTCCACGCCACCTTCCAGGCCCGCGCCTCCAGTGCCGCCAAGGTTTCATACGCAAACGTCGAAAAGGTGGTGTACGCGCCCACACCGCCTACCGCAAGCAAGGCATATGCCCACGTCTCCAGATGCCGCGCATCGAGCCAGCCCAACGCGAAACACCCGCTGGCGTTGACCGCCAGGGTCCCCCATGGCCACCCTCCGCCACTTTGCCGCCCGACCCACTGGGCTACGGCGTAGCGCAACACCGCGCCCACCGCGCCGCCGGCGGCCACCAGCGCCCACGTTGCGGCTGGGACCGGTTGCGCCACCGCCATTACCCTTCGTGCGCCTGCTTCACTTCCCGCTTGGACCGCCAGCGGTGTTGCATCGCCGCCAACAACTCTTCGTACTCGGCGCGGACGCGAAAGAGGTCCTCGGCGAGGTTTAGGGCCGTCAATACCGCAAGCCGGGTCGGGTTGACGGCCCCGAGTCCCTTGGCCGCCAACACCCGCATCACGCTGTCGACGTGGTGCGCCAAGGCCTGCACCGTCTCCTCGGGCAGGTCGCTGCGCAGGCGGTACTCCTCCCCGAAAATGGTTACGGTGGTGCGCGTCATCGCCTGTTCGGGCATGGGGAATCCCCCTTTCGGGCTCTCTCCCGAGCACATTTCTCGACACCAGATGGGTTTTCCTGCCACCGGGTCAGGATTTTTCGCGCCGCCGGTACCCTTGCTGTTCCAGTTTCGACACGATCGCCGCCATTTCGGCTTCCACCGCCGCGTCCGTCAGCGTACCGGTGTCGGACTGAAACCAGAAGCGCACCGTGATGGAGGTGCCGAATTCCCCGGTGTAGCGATCGATGGGAGAAAAGCGCACCAAGTCGGGCGCTAGGGCGGCCGCCACCGCCTCGGCCACCTCGCTCCAGCTCCCTTGCGGCCGCATCACCAGCGACAGATCCCGCACCACTTCGGGGTACCGCGAAGGGCGCACCTTGCCGCGGGCAGACGGCGCGCCGTGCGGCATCAGGCGCACGGCCAAGACGCCTACGCGCCGAAGCTGATAACGGTCCGCCCAGCGCGGGTGCAGTTCCCCCAACCAGCCGACCGGCTCGCCGCTCGCACCGGCGCGGACCACCAGCGCCCGTCCGGGGTGCAAAAACGGCGGCACGCCCTCCTGGCTCCAGATCAACGGCCATCCCAAGGCCTCGCTCAACCATTCCACGGTGCCCTTGAGGTCGTAGACACTAGGTTCTGTCCCTGGTGGCCACGCTGCCTCCCGTTCGAGCGCCATCGCCGCCGCTACCTCGTCCCATTCGCGGGCCCCTTCGGGAGACCAGGCGAACACCGGCCCTACCTCAAACAGGCGCAGCGGCTGATCGGTGCGGGCGCGATTGTACGCCAGCGTCTCCAACAGCCCGGGCAGAAGCCCCCGCCGCAGTTGACGCTCCTCATCCCGGAGGGGGTTTTGCACCACCACCGGCGCCCAATCTGGAACCAGTTCCCCTTCGCGCTCGGGCGCCGTCAAGGAGCGGGTGATGACCTCCCAGAAGCCCGCCTCGACCATCAGCTGGCGCACGGCGTCGCGCAGGGCCTCCCGGGGATGGCGCGCCCCCACGGCCAAGGGCAAGGTCGGCATGCGTTCGGGGATCTGGTCGAGCCCCTTCAGACGCGCCACCTCTTCGGCCAGGTCGGCCTCCCCCTCGATGTCCACCCGCCAAGTCGGCACCGTGACCGAATCGCCCGCGACGGCAAAGCCGAGCCGCTCGAGCCCCTGAGCCATCTCGGCGTCGTCCCACGTCACCCCCAACAGTTGGCGAATGCGGTCGGGCCGCCAAGGCAGCCGGTGGGTCGATGTCTTTGCCTTCAGCCACTGGCTGGCTTCTACCGCCTCGGCCGAGGCCACCCACGCCACCCACCGCGCCGCGGCCACCGGAGCCATCTGCCAGTCGGTGCCGCGCCCAAAGCGCTGCGCTGCCTCCGTTAACAGATTGTGCCGCCGGGCTGTGCGGTACACCCGGGCGGCGGAAAAATGCGCCGACTCCAGCGCGATCCGCTGGGTCTTAGGCCCCACGGCCGTCTCGGCCCCGCCCATCACGCCGGCCAAGGCCACAGGCCCCCGCCGATCGGCAATCACCAGGTCTTCGGTACAAAGCTCCCGTTCTACGCCATCTAGCGTGACCAGCCGTTCGCCGGGACGAGCTCGGCGGACCTCCAGCGGCCAAGCCAACCGGTCGGCGTCAAAGGCGTGAAGCGGCTGGCCGAGATCAAACAAGAGGAAATTGGTGGCATCGACCGCCGGGTGGGTCAGGCGTTGATCAACGGCTCGAAGCCGCATCTGCATCCAGAGCGGCGTGACCATCGGGAAGGGGCCGCGGACCGTCAACACCCCGTAGGCAGGACAATCGGCGGGGTCGGCTACCCGGGCCAATGCCGCCGAACCGAAACGCCACGGCTCTCCAGGGCGCAACAGCTTGCGGTCCCACAGCGCCGCAAGTTCCCGGGCCACCCCCCACACACTCTGGGCAAAGCTGGCCAGGTTGGGCGTCAGTTCGAGGTCAAGCACCCAGTCCGGGCCGCCCAGCGCCGCCAAGAGCCGCGTCCCTACCGGCTCGGGCCCCGACCACTGCCAAAGCCCCGGCTCGGGCGACACAAAACCGAGTTCCTCCGCCGCCAACAGCATGCCGGGGGAAGGGACTCCCAAAATGGTGACCGTCTCCAGTCGCCGCCCGTCGGCCAGCACCGTCCCCGGCGGAGCCCACCAGAGGCGGGTTCTGGGCGGAACCGCCGGCGCGCCGGTGACTACCGTCACCCGCTGGCCGCCCCCGCGTTCCACCTCGGCCAGCCACAGGCGGTCGCTTCGGGGATGGGGGTGCCGGGCGATCAGCTCCACCAACTCGACCTCTGCCCATTCCTGGCCGAAGGGCACCACCGCCGCCACCTCGAGGCCCATTCGCACCAGCGCCTCGGCCACCTCCTCCGGCGGCGGCAACTCGGGAAGATACTGTTCCAGCCAGCGGTAGCTCAGCTTCACATTCCATCCTCCCCTCGGCCGAACTGCGCCAAAAACCGCCAGTCGTTCTGGTAGAGCAGGCGCAGATCGTCAAACCCGTAGCGGATCATGGCCACGCGTTCTAGGCCGAGGCCAAAGGCAAAGCCGCTCACGGCTTCTGGGTCGTATCCGCCATTTTGCAGCACCACCGGATGCACCATGCCCGCGCCAAGAATCTCCAACCACCCGGTATCCTTACAGGTCCGGCACCCCCGTCCCCCGCACACGGCGCAGGTAACGTCGACCTCTGCGCTGGGCTCGGTAAAGGGGAAGTAGCTCGGGCGCAGGCGGATGGCGGTTTCGGGGCCAAACAAGGCCCGGCTCATGGCCAAGAGGGTCCCCTTGAGGTCGGCCATTCCGATGCCGCGGTCGATGACCAAGGCCTCCATCTGGGTGAACATCGGCACGTGGGTGGCGTCGTCGTCGCGTCGATAAACCCGCCCGGTGGCGATGATCCGGACCGGCAAGCGCCCGCCGGCGGCCTCCATGGCGCGGATCTGCATCGGCGAGGTCTGGGTGCGCAAGACCATCCCCGGGAGGTTGACGAAGAAACTGTCCTGCATATCCCGAGCTGGGTGGTGCTCCGGCATGTTCAGCGCCTCAAAGTTGTACCAGAGGCTCTCCACCTCGGGCCCATCGACCATGGCAAACCCCATCCGCAGGAAAATGTCTTCCACCAACCGGCGCACGCGGGTCACCGGGTGCAGGCGCCCGACCGGCGGGCGTCGACCCGGCCAAGACATGTCCAAGCGCTCGGCGGCCAGAGTCTCGGCCTCTTCTTGCGCCTTCAGCACCTGAAGGCGCGCCTTAATCTGGGCCTCGGCCGCCTCCCGCAGACGGTTCAACCGCTGGCCCGCCTCGCGGCGGGCCTCCACCGGCAACGCGCCGAGTCCCCGCAAGGCCTCGGTGATGCGTCCGCGCCGCCCGAGCCAAGCGACCCGCACCGCCTCTACCGCTGCCGTGGTGGAGGCGGCCTCGAGTTCCGCGGCGATCGCTTGAAGCCAGTCCTCCGTGGCCCATCCCCCCTTCTTTCGGACTCCCGTCACGTCTGCTCCCGAAAGCCGGCCGCAAAGAATGCGAGGACGGCCCCGGCCATCGCCACGTTCAACGACTCGGCCCCCGGCGCCATCGGAATCGTGACCCAATCGCAGTCGGCCGGAAGCTCCGGCTGGCTGAGCCCGGCCCCCTCGTTGCCTAAGACCAACGCCACCGGCCGGTCCCAACGATAGCGGTGGTACGGCACGCCCCCGCGCACACGGGTGGCACAGATCCGCCATCCTGCCCCGATGGCCTCTTGCCACCAGTCTTCGCCCAAGGCCCGCACCGGAATCCGAAACACCGCGCCGGCCGTAGCCCGCACCACCTTCGGATTTAGAAGGTCCACCGTCCCTTTGGTGTAACCCACCCCGACCGCCCCGGCGGCCTGGGCGGCGCGGATGAGGGTGCCGAAATTACCCGGATCCTGCACCCCTTGGGCCACCACAAACAGGCTCGGCCCTTGCGCCGCGGGCCAAGGGCGCGCATCCACGGTCAACTCCGCCACAGCCAGGATGCCCTGGTGGGTCTCAACCTCGCTGAGCTCAGAGAGCACGCGGTCGGTGACGTAGAGCACCTTGGCCGGCGTGCGGCCGATGCGCTCCAACAAGTCGCGCCCCCGCTGGTGTTCCACCAAGCGGGGACTGTATAGCACGGTATGCAGGGGGACGCCAGCCGTCCGCGCCGATTCCACCAAGCGCGGGCCCTCGAGCACCGTCCACCCCCGTTTGGCGCGTTCCGACCGGCTGTTGAGAAGCCGCCGCACCTGGCGTAGGAGTTTGTTATCGGTGGAATCCAGGGGGTGAATGACCACGCCCGACCTCGTTTACAAGCTCTCCTTGGCCTTGGCCACCAACAGCGCAAAACGCTCGCTGTCCCGCACCGCTAACTCGGCCAGCACCTTGCGGTCCAACCCGATTCCGGCGCGCCGAAGCCCGTTGATAAATCGGTTGTAGGTCAACCCGTGCATGCGCGCTGCGGCGTTGATGCGGGTGATCCACAGCCGCCGAAAGTCGCCCTTGCGCTTGCGCCGATGCTGGTAGGCGTACCATAGGGCGTGCATCACGGCTTCGTTGGCGGCCCGGAAGTGGCGCGACCGAGCGCCGCGATACCCGCGCGCCAACTTCAAGATCTTGCGGTGGCGACGATGCCGAACCATCCCGTTCTTCACGCGTGCCATGCTGTTCTCCTCCTGTCTGGATGATCGGCGTCAGGCGTAGGGCAGAAGGCGTCGGATGCGCTTTTGGTCCGAAGGCGACAGCAACGCCGAGCGACGCAGCCGACGCCGGCGCGCGCCGGATTTGTGCACCAGCAAGTGGCTCTTGCCGGCGCGGTGACGTCGCGCCTTCCCGCTGCCGGTGATGCGAATGCGCTTGCGCGTTCCGCGGTGGGTCTTCATCTTGGGCATGGGTTATGCTCCCTTCTTCGGCGCCAATATCATAATCATCGCGCGCCCCTCCACCCGGGCCGGGCGCTCCACCGTGCCCACTTCGCCCACGGCGTCGGCCAAGCGCTGCAAGGTCTGCTCGGCCAAGTTGGCGTGTACGATCTCCCGCCCCCGGAAGATCATGGTGCACTTGACCTTGTCTCCCTCAGAAAGGAAGCGGCGGGCGCTCTTGACCTTGACCTCGAAGTCGTGTTCTTCGATGCCCGGCCGCATCTTGAGTTCCTTCATGCTGACGACCTTCTGCTTTTTACGGGAGTCGCGGTCCCGCTTGGCCTGCTCGTACTTGTACTTTCCGTAGTCCATCAAGCGGCAGACCGGAGGCCGGGAATTCGGAGAGACTTCGACCAAGTCGAGGTGCCGGTCGGCGGCCATGTCCAACGCTTCGCGCAGCGGCACGATCCCCAGTTGGGTCCCGTCCTCCGCCACCAACCGCACCTCGCGCGCGCGGATCTCATCATTTATTCTGAGATCTTTGATATTTGGCAGCCTCCTTTTGTGCTAAACGAAAGGGCGGGAAACCCCGCCCTCAGCAGAAGGACCTGATAAGAAACCCCTTCGGACCGCCTCCTGGGGGTGAGAAGCCCATCCGGCCTCTGCTTGGTTCGGTTTAGTCGCTCCTCATTGTATCTGGTTGCTGTGGCCGCGTCAAGCAAACCGGCCTCCCCGCGGCGTCACCGTCCCGGGGCTTCCCGGGCCAACGCCTCGCCGGCCGCCTCCGCCGCCTTGAGCCAATCGGCGCCGTCCGGCAGCACCACGCCACCCGGGAACGCCCGATACACCTCGGGCTGGTCTACGGCCGGGGCCGGCGCTCCCGCCTGGTAGGCGCGCACTGCCCCCAGCAGCCGGCGGCGCATACGAATGACGGCGACGTCGGAGACTGCCAGGTGCTCTTGGGTGCGGTCATAGATGGGACCCATGCTCTCGGTCACGGCGTTGTCCTCCACCCGGACGTCGTCGATGCCGGTATAGCTCAGCCCCTGGCGCTGGCGCGCCCGGTCCATCCCGTACTCGTTGGCTGCTGTGGCTTGCGCGCGGAAGCGGTCAAACCAGCCGGTGCCGTTGGGTTGTAGGGGGCTCATGAATGCCGGCAGCCGCGCGGTCGTGCCCTGGATGGGGGCCCGGCGAAAGCGGCGGCCCTGCATCATGATGCGCAGGGTATGGTGGTCATCCATCGGCACCAGGGCATGGGTGATGAGCGACTTGCCGAGGACCCCCTCCGGGGCCTGGCTGTAGAAGGGAAACAAAAACTGGGCAATGCGCCAGTATTGATGACCCGGCGTAGCCGGTCGGTAGGCGCCGTAGATGAGGCCGTAGGGGGTATCTGCCACCTGATACCGCGGCGCACGGTCGGCCAACATCCAGTAAAGGAAGGTATCGGGCTGCGTATCCTCGGGCTTCAAGGCCCCGTAGTGCAAAAAGCTGGCGTGGCTGGTGTCCACGTCCCCCTCGAGGGCCTGCAACCAGTTGCACTCGTGTTGGATCGCCCCCACCCAATACTCCCCTTCTGGCAGCTGATTGGCCGGCAGGTCCGGGAGCGGCGGCGGAGTCGCGCGGGGGCCGAGATACGCCCACACCACGCCACCTCGCTCGACACACGGATACGCCCGCGCCCGCAACTTGTGCTTGAAATCGCTTTCTGGAGGCTCGTTGGGCATATCGAGACAGCGGCCCTGGACATCGAACTTCCACCCGTGGTAGACGCACCGAAGCCCGTACTCCTCGTTGCGCCCGTAGAAGAGACTCGCCCCGCGGTGCGGGCAGTGATTTTGAATCAGGCCCACCCGGCCCGCGGTGTCGCGAAAGGCGATGAGCGGCTCGCCGAGCAGCATCACCCGCACCGGATCGCAGTCGGGCGCCGGCAACTCCTGGGACAACAGCGCCGGAATCCAATACTCGCGCATCAATTGGCCCATCGGAGTACCCGGGCCCACATGACACAGGAGGTCATTCTCTTCTGCCGTCAACATCCCGCTCTCATCTCCTTCTCCCCTTCACCGAGCACCGGCACGCCCCGAGAGCGCCCCAACCTTGTGCGCAACGCGAAATCCGCCTGCGATCGTTGGCACTCCCTTCGCAATTATACGGCATTACCGAGATCCAGGGAATTCGCGCTTGCCCAATCCGCCTGACGGACAGCCCAAGAGCCCGGCGCCGCGAGCACTGCGTCGGCCAGCGCCCCTCAAAGACTGCCCGGTGCGCCCTTCGGCCCCGCGCCTGGCCTAGACAGGGGACGGCCGAATTGGTAAAATGGGCGCAATTCGTATAACCAGAAAGGGGGGTCTTTCGCTCGTCGCCCGCAGAGCAAGACCCTGATTCCGGTGTGCCTTCGCGGCGGGCAAGCCCGGCGGGAAATGGAGGAGCCATTGGCCCAAAAACCGCGTGGGGGTCTGCCCGAAAGTCCCCGAACCCCAAGGGGATCCGTGCCCCGCACGCCGGCTCGGCGCGTCTGCGGGCCGGCGTCTTTGCCGCGCAAGGTCTAAGCCCCGGGGCCCTTCGCACCGGCGAAGGCAGGAAGATAGGTAAAGAAATGCAGGTAATGTGGGTAAGGTTGGACCGTAGGGAGGCGGGTCAGAAAGGTTAGGAAGGAGCCCCGGGAACGCCCAGCGAACTTCAGCAAAGGAGGGTATTCATGAGTCCCGAAAAGCGGAGTTTGCAGGATGTATTAGACAGCGTCAGCAACATCACCGAGTACCTCTACAACAACCCCACCGGTGCACGCATCTATCCCGTGGTCCGGCCCGAATACACCAACTGGCGCGACGAGCAGCGGGCGTGGCGGGAGACGGCGTGCCTGTTTGACCTCTCCTACCACATGTCCGACTTGTACGTCAAGGGGCCCGACGCCGAAGCGCTCTTGGCCCAATTGGCGGTGAACAGCTTTCGGGGGTTTGAGCCGGGGCGCGCCAAGCAGATGGTGGGCACCAACCCCGAAGGCTACGTCATCGGGGACGTGATCCTGTTTCGCCACGCGCCGGAGGAGTTTCAGCTGGTGGGGCGGCCGTCGCTGCTCAACTGGGTGCAGTTTCACGCCGAGACCGGTGGCCACCGGGTGACGGTGGAGCGGGATGAGTGGTCGGTCCAGGACCCCACGCGGCCGCGCAAGATGTTCCGCTATCAGGTGCAGGGGCCGCGGGCGGGGCTGGTGCTGGAGAAGCTGAACGGCGGGCCGCTGGAGGCGCCGAAGTTTTTCCACATGGGGTGGATCACGGTGGCCGGGCACCGGGTGCGGCTGTTGAGCCACGGGATGGCCGGCGTCGAAGGGGGCGAGCTGTTCGGGCCCTTCGAGTGGGCCGAGGAAGTCAAGGCGGCGATTTTGGAGGCCGGGGCCGAGTTTGGGCTGCGGCCGGTGGGGTCGCGGGCGTACGCCTCCAACGGGCTGGAGTCGGGGTGGATTCCCTCGGAGCTGCCGGCGATCTACACCAGCCCGGAGCTGCGGGCGTACCGGCAGTGGTTGCCGGCCACGGCCTACGACGCGGTGGGGTCGCTGGGGGGCAGCTTCTACTCGCCCAACGTGGAGGAGTACTACCTCGACCCGTGGGACTTAGGCTATGGCCACATCGTCAAGTTTGACCACGACTTTGTGGGCCGGGCCGCGCTCGAGGCCAAGGCCGCGGGGCCCCACCGGCGCAAGGTGACGCTGGTGTGGAACGCCGCCGACGTGGCGCGGGTGATGGCGTCGTGGCTGGAGCCGGGCCTCGGGGGCAAGTACTTCGACTGGCCGGTGTCGCAGTACGCCACCTGGATGTACGACGAGGTGAAGAACGCGCACGGCGAGCGGGTGGGCCTGTCGACGTGGTGCGGGTACACCTGGAACGACCGCACGATGCTGTCGCTGGCGGCCGTGGACGAGGCCTATGCCCAGCCCGGCACGGAGCTGGTGCTGGTCTGGGGCGAGCCCAACGGCGGGTCGCGCAAGCCGTCGGTGGAGCCGCACCGCCAGATGGAGATCCGCGCCACCGTCGCCCCCGTCCCCTTCGCTCAACCTGCCCGCGCCTATCGTCAAGCGCTGGGCCATCGGTAAAACCGCGTTTTCTGGACTCTAGTGTCGACGGGCCGCCCAAAGGCTTCCGCCCGGGAGCCGGGGCGGCCCCGCGTATCGTTCGCCGGCCGGAAGGTCAGTGCCAGCGCACAAAGCCCATGCCGACGCCGGTTCCGGCTTCCGACCGATACACCGGCACGTAGTCGATGAGCTCAGGGCGCAAGGTCTCCGGAAGGGCGGCAGCCACCGCGATCCAGTTGCGGATCTCGGCGGTGCCCGAGGTCAAGGCGTCGCCCGGCAAGGCGGCCAGGCGGTCGGGTCGACCTTCGAGAATGGCGTCGAGGACCATGCGGTCGAGGGCCTCATCCACCACGAAATGGCTCAAGCCGCCCGAAGCCACGAGGCCCACGCGGAGCTCTTCGGGCCACGCGCGCACGGCACGCCCTAAGGCCTCTCCCAAGGCCCAGCAGCGGGCCGGCGTGGGGAGGTTGGGCGGAAAGAAGGCGTTGACCATGACCGGAATGATGGGAACGTGGGCCGGGACTTCAAGGCGCCGGCGCACGAAGGTAAAGGCGTGCCCCAAAGTGCGCCCCGGCAGTTGATGACTGACTTGGGTAAGGTCAAAGCCCTCGGCAGTGAGCTCCTTTAAAAGGTGGCGCGCCAAGGCCGGGTGGCCCCGCACCGGCTCCGGCTCGGTACCGTGCCACGCCCAGAGCGCCGGGCGATAGGCCGGGGCGACCGTCTCGGGGTCGATGGGGACGTCCCACAAGGCCTCGCCGCAACCGATGGCAAATGCCGGATGCTCTTCTGGCCCCCAAAGCTCGCCCTGGTCGTCGCCCACCACCACCAGGACGTCTACCGGATGGTCCCTCAAGAAGCGGCGGATCTCGTCCAACGCCGCCTGGCAGCGGGCGTGGCGCGCTCGCCACGCGGTCGGATCCAGCGCCGGGCCGAGCGCCCTGGCCCGTTCTGCCTGCAATCGGTCAAAGGGTATGCGCGGGTTGGTGCGGTCCAACGCGCCGAGCGCCTCCCAGCCTTGTGGGTCGATGCTGAGCTGCGGGCTGTGGGAGCTGGCCACTGCCAACACGATCTCTGCCATTTTCGTTCCCCCTCGTCTGGCATGCGAACCATCGGGCCCAAGGGCCCGCAAAGCCCCCGCCTTCGACGCTTGTGGCCACCTGCCTGGTGGCAGGGTGCGCCCTGCCGGCCGGTTGCGGGGACGGCCGCAAGGTCGGGCGGAGTCTTTGGGGCAGTGTAGCGCAGGCTGCGGCCCTTCGGGCATGGCCAAACGGCCGGGACCGATCGGCCGGGGTGCTGTAGTCCTAAGGGGAGGGGGAAGGTCGAGGCGGGCCCCACGGAAACGGGCCCGCCGGTAAAGGGCGGGCCCTTGGGGTGGGGCACTGAAGGCGCACCGTCAGGAGGCGATCTCCTCGAGTTCGCGGCGCGGCTGGATGGACCGCCCCAAGAAGAGGATGAGGCCGCCGAGGATGGTCACGCCGCCTGCCAACCAAGCGGCTGCGGCGGGGTTCCCGGCATTCATGACGGCGCCGAAAAGCGCCGGGGCCAAGGTGCCGCCGCCCAGGAAGTAGACTCCGTTGACGAATCCGACTCCACTCCCGCGGGCGCGGGTAGGAAAGGAGTCGGCCAGGTAGCGGGTCCAGGATCCGAGCGTGCCTTGACCAAAGAAACCGTAGGCGGCCATGGTGGTCAGCACCCAGCCCTCGCCGCCGCGGATGCCCATCAAGGCCACCGCGATGCCGCCCAGCACCGTAAAGAGGATGACGACGTTGCGCGGGCCGAACCGGTCGGTGAGGGTGCCGGAGACGAGCGTGCCCACCAAGACCGCGAAGCCTTCGATGGCCAGGGCGAACGAGGCCACGCCGATGGGCAGGTGGTCGTAGGCCGTGACGAAGGCCACGCCCAAGACCAGGATGAGCCCCGGGCTGAAGTTGAGCAGGAAGCCGACGATGGCAGTGACGATGGTTTGCCGTCGGAGATCCGGTGCGAATATCTGGCGCCATTCACCGCGAATGGCCTTGCGCTCGTCGATGGTGAACTCGGTGCGCACGAGCTCGCCGCGGGCGATGCGGTCGCGGGCGCGCTTGACCCTAAGCGCCTCGGCCGAGCGCGGCGGCTCGCGCAATACCGCCCACGCCACCAGCACCAGCAACAGGGGCGAGAAAGAAAGGTAAAAGAGCACGCGCCAGTTTCCGGTGGGCAGGATGACCGAACCCAACAAGCTGACGACGATCGAGCCCATGGCAAATCCTGCGTAGGTCAAGGAAATGAGGGTGCCGCGCCAGCGCGCCGGGGCCTCTTCCGACACCAAGATGGCCGCCGGCTGCAGCACTGCGAGGCACAGGCCAGCCAAGATACCGATGACGACGTATTGCCAAGCCGCTGTGATGAAGGCCGTGAAACCGCTGAAAATGGCGGCGGCGATCAGGGCCAGGATGAAGGTCCACTTGCGCCCGACCCGGTCCATCAGGGGACCCATGAACACGTCCCCGAGGAAGGTCATGACGAAGGCGCCGCTGAACACCAGGGAGCCTTGGGCGATGTTCATGTGGACGGATTTCAGGACCAAGGGCAGGGCCACGTTGCGCGCGATGGAGTCAAAGGCGCAGAGCAACACCCCCAAAGTGGCGATGATGACCAGTACGGCCACGTAGCCGCTGCGCGTGGTCGAGCCGCCTCCGGCCTCGACCGGGGTCGTCGTGCCTTCCATCCCTCTACTCCTTCCCCAAGTCGGGCCCGTACCGGCCGCGTCCCGCTGCCGGCACTGGGCCGAAGCCGATCATGCCGTGGGAACGCGGCCCGCCGGCGGCGCCGCGCCGCCCGAGCCCATGCAGGGCGCGCATCCCGAGCGTAATTATACCGAAAGCGCAAGCTTTGCGATCCGTGGATACCGACGAAATTCTCCGAAGAATTTTCTTCCACCGTCGCTTCGCCGTCCTATTCTGGATGGTGGCGCAGCCACTCGACGTAGTCGGCCATGCCCGAAGACAGGGAGAAGCGCGGCGCGTACCCGAGGTCCTCCCGGGCTCGGCCGAGGGCGAGGCTGCGGTCGGCATAGGGCCCGGTGGTGGCCAGGGTCGCGACCCACTCCGGGTCCGGATCCAGGCCGAGCGCCTGCCCGGCGTGGAGGACGTCGAGGACGGTGGACGCGGTGCCGCTGCCGATGTTGTAGACGGGATAGGCGAGGTGGGGCGCCAGGGCGGCGCGGGCGATGCCGTCGGCGCAATCTTTGACGTAGCAGAAGTCGTTGGCCGGACGCTGCCAAGCCGGCATGGCCCCGGACTGGCGCGGCCGCCAACGGCGCTCGCCGCGGGCGATGGCGTGGCAGACCTGTCCTACGACGTTCTGAAGACTGTGATACAGGGGGCCGTAGATGACGGCCAGGCGCAGGGACACGAACTCTACCCCGATGCGCTGGGCGTAGTAGCCCCCCAAGAGCTCCCCGGCGTGCTTGAAGAGGCCGATGGGGCTGTCCCAGCGCGGGTAGAGCGGGGCCTCTTCCTTCAGGGGACCGGTCTCCCACCCCCGGTAAACGTCCACCGAACTGGCGAACACCACCCGGCGGACTCCGGCCTCGGCTGCGGCATCCAAGAGGTGGCGCAGCCCGTCGACGTAGGCGTGCCATTCGGCCCGAGGCGCAGCGTTGGCCCACGCCGAAAAGGCGAGATGCACGATGCCGTCGACGGGGTAGGTCGAAAGAGCGGCCCGGATGCTGTCTGGATCGGCCACGTCCAGTGCCACCTCGTGCGCCGTGCGCCCGATGGCCGCAGCCAAGAAGTCTGGGATGTGGCGGCTGCGGTGACGCCCCAACACCACCTCCTGACCGCGGTCCAACAGCGCCTGGGCGGTGTTGAGCCCGATGAATCCCATTCCTCCGGTGATCAAGATCATGGAGCGCCTCCCTTTCTTTGTTTCTTTGGGTCCTTCTCGTTGGTCGACGCCGGCGTCTTTCCCGCAGAGGGCGCTGGCGTTTTGCCCGGGGCCGGCCCGGGAGGGTAGCGGTCAAGCACGGGCTTTTAGGGCTTGAGCGAAGCCGGGGACGACGCGCAAGGGGTTGTCGTGGAAGATTTTGCGTTTATCGGTTTCGGAGAGGAAGGGGAGGCTGGCGATGACGGGGACGAGGTCGTCGGAGGTGCGGCCGGTTTCGGGGCGGAC
>JAIMBD010000027.1 GCA_023511625.1 Bacillota bacterium
TCCCGTTTCGTTGGCGGTATAAACTGGACGAGCTCGACCTACTAGAACGGAGCGTTATTTAGGAATCGTTATACTAGGTACGATGCGGCGAGAATACCCACTATCAGGATGCCGTCACCATAACTGTTCCAGAGTCTTTGGATGGAAGGGGTCACCATGTTCACCTCGTATTGGTACCTGGACCCGAGAAGACGCTGGAATCCCTATGAGATGTGGGCCTGGCGCGGCCTATGGCACCTGATTGGATGGTGCCTTGCTATATATCTAGGGACATGGATCCCGTGGTCTTCCTAGGGATTGGTGCTGATTATGCTTGGCTTGTTTTGGGCGGGGCTGTGGCAGATTCTCTATCGTGGGCTCACGGCTCTCGTGGTCCCGCGATGGCGCCATCCCCTTGAATCCACTTGCCCTCAAGAAATTCGACGGCAATTTCTAGAGTCCTGGAAGTGGCGTAACGAAAATGACCAAAGCGACTAACAGCCGATTGCTCACCGTTAGGGGATGGCACCGAGTGAATGATTGGCTTGTGGCTCGGATGGATATTACCCCATCGCTGGATGACTGGGGGTGGAGGTGGGCCCGGGCGGCGTTAGCGCGGACCGAAGCCCGTCAAAGGGAGCTCATCGCCCAAACGGGGTATGGGGACGTACTCCGAGGGCTGCCGGGCTTTGGCCCGGTGGTGGTGGCCACGCTCCTGGGCTGGCTCGGCGATCTGACGCGCTTTGCCGCCCCCGCCAGGCCCTCAAGATGGCCGGGCTAAACTTGACCCAGCAGAGTTCCGGGCACCACCCGGCAGCCACCCACATCAGTAAACGCGGCCAACCGGCGGTCCGCTGTGCATTGTATCAAGCGGCGGTGGTCGCGATGGCGAAAGACGCCGGGTGGCGGGCGTGGTATCAGCGCCTAGTGCAACGGGCAGAGAGCCCCCTGTCGCGGAAGGCAGCCCTGATCGCGGTCGCGTGCAAACTCTTACGCGTGGCGTGGGCCTGTGCCCGCCAGCAAACGCCCTACGACGCCCAGCGCTTCGCCCAGGCCTCGGGGGTGGCGGGCTAACGGGACGAGCGCACCGGCAGCGCCTTGGGCGAGGCAGGCTGGATCCTCGTTCTGGGCCTCCGCAGTCCGGAGCGACCCCGCATCCAAGTTCCGCCGCCTCGTCCCCTGGGGTTGACACCGAGTTGAACGTAGGATTGGTCGGGTTGAGACCCTGGGAGACCTGATAGGGTTCGCCTGTGTTGACCAATGGAGACCGCCCAAGGGGCTGCCGGCACGCTACCCCGTGAAATGCTGAGAAAACGAGACAGTCCTCCACAAAACATTGAGATAGGAGCTTTTGTGGCTGGACAATGACGGTCCCAATCACATAGCCCTGATGGCTCATGGACCACCCGCCGTTGGCTAGGTCACAGGGGTCTACGCCCCCAAACGTGAAGGCAGCCGCCCCATCTGCCACAACGGTGTAATGGGTCACGCCCGGCACGCCGTCCTTGGGGCTGGGATTCAGTTGCGCAGTCACACCGAGCGCGGGGCTCTTAAAGGAGTGCTTCATGTGGTCGTAGTTATAGGCCGTGACGTCGACCCGCTGGCCCTCGGTCGCCCGCAAGGTGGCCGGGCTAAACGCGTCGTGCAACTTGCCATCCGGGCCGCGTTTCATCCCGGAAGAACCGTGACAACCCGATAGGCCGTGGGCATGCTCTGAGATCCCCGCGGAACCGCCGGCGTTATCCGCGCCGATGTCGTGCCTATGGCCTCGGTGGACGCACCGCCGGACGCGCGGCCCGCGCCACCGCCTGCAAGGCCCGCAATCGCCAACGCGGCGGGGCTGGCGCCAAGCACGGCCTGAATGCGCAAATTCCGAGCCTGCATTATAAATAAATCCCTCCCACCGGCCGATGTTCTCTGACTGTCTACGCCGTAGACGGCGGCCCCTGCGCGGTTTCGAGTGTAGCCGGTGGGCCTCTCTGTGCGTCACGGGAGAAGGTCGCAGGGGGCGGCCCCAACGTCCGTCGCTTCCTGGCCATTGGGCTCATGTCTTTCGGCCGTCCGGACGACGGGAATGTGTCTGGCGGACCACACGTGGGGTAGGAAGGGGCTGGGAATGTGCGGCATTGACCGCTTCGCGGCCAGCCAGGGCGCGACCTCATCACACCCAGAATTGCTTGGTACACGTGCGGTTCCAATACATTATTGCAGTAACACATTTAGTTTGAATAAAATGCACCTAGAAGGTGGCCGGCGGGCGCGCCGACGAGGCCATTAGCTTGCCGTGGCTAGGCGCCTCGGGGCGGTTTCGAGACTCCAGGCCGGTGCCCTGGCTCTTGCGGTCACGGGGTGCCGGGTCCGGACCCTCCGAATAGTGCGCCGGAACCACCTGGGGAAAGGAGAACGGCATGGTCATAACTGGACAAAGCGAGGCGGAACTACTGGCAGCCTTTTGGCAGGCCTTGAGCCATCCGATTCGCCTACGGGTGTTGGACGAGTTACGGGAACATGGGCCCCTGAACGTCGGGGAACTGGTCGAGCGGCTCGGGATCGGGCAAGGGCACCTCTCCAACCACCTCGGTTGCCTGCGGACCTGCGGACTAGTGCAAGCCACGCCGCGCGGCCGGTTCGTCTATTACCGCATCGCAGATCCGCGTATCCTTCAACTGCTGGACATCGGGGCGGCCGTGCTGCAGGACCATCTGGCCGGCGTCGCCCAGTGCACGGTGGTGCGGAACGAAGCCTCTCAAGGGCCGGTGACAACGTGAACGTTACCGGAAACGGTCGACACCGGGTGCTGCCACTCGTTCGCAAGACCGCAGGGACGGAACCCGAACCGTTGTCCGACCAACTTCTTTCCTCCTGTCCTGTATTCCTTGGAGTTCTGGTTCGCCGAGCATGTCCCGCCGCAGTTCAATTCGCAAGGGAGATGGCCGCATGAGCGGATGGCTTTTCGGAATGGGCGTGGCGGCGGTATTCAATCCCTGTGGCGTGGCATTGCTGCCGGCTGTGCTGGCATGGCTCGGGGGGACTGCGCCCGTGGCCAGCGGGATTTGGTGGCGGATGGGACAGGCGACCTTGGCTGGGATCGCTATGGCGGCAGGGTTCACCGCAGTAGTGGCAGGACTGGCGGTAGTGCTGCATGGTATCGGCCTGGCGCTGGGCCCGCTTCTGCACGCAGCGATGCTGCTCCTCGGAGGAGCCTTGGTCCTCGCCGGGGGTCTTTTGGCCCTAGGGTTGTGGCATTTGCCTGTGGACCAGTGGCTCGGCGTGCGGCCTTTTTCCCCTGCTCCTATGTCGGCACCATGGGCTACGTGGTTGGTGATGGGCGTGGTATATGGGATCGGGTCGCTGAGCTGCACGCTTCCGCTCTTTGTCGCGGCGTTGGCCTCGGTGCTGGCTGGGAGTTGGCCGGACACGGTCCGCGCGGCAGGGACGATAGGCCTCGGCGTTACCCTCGTCCTGGTCGCCTTCAGCTGGGCCACCCTCTGGGTGCGCGAGGGGCTGACGCGCTGGCTGCACCGGCTGGGGCGCTGGGTTCCGCTGGGGCTGGGGACCATCGTCAGCCTGGCCGGAGCCTATTTAGTGTACTACTGGGCCTGGGGCCCTGGACGTTGGCTGGGTTAGACAACGTAGGCGACGAGCGGGGGCTGGAATGGACGAAGAACGACGTGCGACGGGCCTGGGCGCAACGGCCGCGGGAAGATGCCGACGAGGACCGCTCGGCCGTCCGGTGGATCTTTGGCACCCTGGGCGAAAGGGAGTGTTGGCTAGGTTTGCTGGAGGGGGTGCAATCAGGAGCAAGGGCGACCCAATGACGGGGTGTAACGGGTGGGCGATTCATCCCACGGACCAGGACGGATGGGTTCCATGGACTGGGGGCTCCCTCCCCGGGTGGGGTATTCCGCAGCCCCTCAGGAGGCCACGCATGCTAGAGGCACGGTCGCCCGGTTCCCTGGAGTCGGTTCGGTCGCTACGGCTCGATGGTATGGGGTTTGGACCCATTTTCCGGTGGCTGGGCGTTGCGGCTCCGGCCACCTTGGCGGGCCCCGCTATGCGAGGGCACGTACTCGCGTTGCAGTGTGTCGGCCAACGAAAGCGACCCCCGCCGCCGGAGGCGGGGTGGCTGGCTGTGGCCGGCGACCTCATCCGCTGGGCCGGGAGGCGGTGGCGCCAGCGATTCTTCGGGAGGGGAGGATAGCCCATGGGGGGAGAGCGCACTGAGCACGAGCGCAAGCGAGTACGCGCACGGAGGGCCGGTGGAGCGGTGACGTGGGCTGCGGCGGCGGTAGATCTGTTGGCGGGATACGGGGCGCCGCCCTGCGGGGGCACCTGAGCTGCCATTCAGGCTGTCCGACCGACGGGGCGGACTCCGCCGCCGGGGGCGGTGTGGCTGGCTATGGCTGGCGACCTCATTCGCTGGGCGGGGAGGCGGTGGCGTCAGCGATTCTTCGGGAAGGGAGGATAGTCCATGACGGGAGAGCGGACTGAGCACGAGCGCGGGCAAATACGCGCACGGTGGGCCGGTGGAGCGGTGGCGTGGGCTGCGGCGGCGGTCCTCTTGGCCGGCTGCGGGGCGGGCCCAGCGGCGTCGGCTCCGGCGGCCCCGCCTGCGCCGCGGGTGACGCTAACGGCGTTGAGCGGCCAGGCCTTGACGGTGCCCGATGGCAAACCGACCATCCTCTACTTTATCTCTGCGCAATGTTCCAGCTGCGTCGCCGGACTGCACGAATTGGCGGCGCTGGGCACCCAACTTCCCCATTCCGTGCAGTGGGTCTCCGTGGACGTGACGCCCCAGTATGATTCGCCGCCGACGGTGACCACGATGATGGCCGAGACCGGCGCGCAGTGGCCGGCGGCCTACGCTACCAACGCGTTGTTGGAGGCCTACCACGTTACCGAGCTCGACCAACTCGCCGTCATTGGGGCCAATGGGCGTCTGCTCTACGATGGGGGACGACCGAGCGCCGCGACGCTGCGGGGCTTGATCCATCTCGCTCTGCGGGGGTAAGGGCCATGGAGGGCCAAAGACGCCGGAGGTTGGGACGGTGAAGACGCACTCGCGTCGGGCTGCCTGCGTGCCTTGAAAGCGCGGGGGCCCTCCCTGCGGCGTCACTTCGACTGTAGCCGTCCAGCTCTTTGCCAAGGTTCGTCGGATGGTCCCGCTCCTGGGCGAGCGCTCATCGGATCGGCGTAGCATGCACCAGTCCGGTCGCGGTACCTCGCCGCTTTCCGGTGGAGGGGGCAGGCGATTTTCGGCGCGGCCCGTGGGCGGGTTTCAAAAGGACGGGCGGTAATGCGGGCGATATATTTCACTAAAAGGTTTTAATGATAAAATTAGTGAGCGGGCCTTTGCTAGATTTCCAGAAGGAGGATGGATCCACGATGACCACATATCAGTTCCGCATTCAAGGCATGCACTGCGTGGACTGCGCCCATCGGGTGGAAACGGCCCTGAAGGGAGTGCCGGGGGTGCAGACGGCGCGGGTGCATTATCTCCGGCGTCGGGCGGTGGTGGAGGCCGACGATGCCGTGTCGGTGGACGCCTTGGCCCGGGCTGTGGCCGAGGCGGGATATCAGGCGGAACGCGAGGCATCGCAAGGCGCCTGAGGGACGGCGCGGCGACGATGGCGTGTACTGCCGCGCACGGCGACGGCCGTGCGGAAGACGGTGCCTCCGCCCTGTCTCACCAGCGGGCGGCGGAGGCGGGGCTCCGGGTGTGAGGAATGCGCGATGGCCGCTGGCACTGGGCGCCGGGGCTGCAGGCCGACTCGGGGCGGGCCAGTGGTGGCCACACCATCCCGCGACGGCGGGGCTGGCGTGCATCTTCACCACCGCGTTCGCTCTCGGGTTTGTCGCCCGCATGCAAGGGAGTGGGCCGGCCCGCCTCTGCGGTCTCTTGGCCAGCATGCGGGCAGCGGCGCTGGCGTTGGCCGTGGCGATGGGCTGGCCCGTGCAGCCGGCGGTGTGGAGTGATTGGGCGGCTGCTTGGGCGGCGTACATGGCGGTCACGATCGCCTGGAAGGCTCGACTTATGGCATCGCTGCCTTAAGCGCCCTGGTCGCCGTGGCCGGCGTGGCAGGACCCGCCGACGCGCGGCCGTGGCTGATGTGGAGGTGGTACTGGGCGCTGGGTGGCTGGCTGGGGGAGGCATGGCGGGCCACCAGCGGCAAACGCCATTCCGGTCTCGCGTGGCCCGGACTCGACCGCGCGGCAAGGCGGGCCCCCGAGAGCGAAGGGTCACCTTAGACCATCGCCGGCCCATGAGCGATAAGGCTGGCAGAGGAGGAAGATGGAGACGTGAAACAGGCAGACCTGATTGTCTTGGGGGGCGGTTCGGCCGCGTTTGCAGCGGCGATTAAAGCGGCGGAGGCAGATCGCCGCGTGGTGCTCATCGAGAGTGGGGTGATTGGAGGGACGTGCGTTAACGTCGGATGCGTCCCTTCCAAAACCCTGATTGCCGCCGCCAACTTGCGCTGGCGGGCGCTCCACGCGCCGTTTGCCGGCCTGCACCTTAGGAGCGAGGAGATTGACTGGCGGCGGATCTTTGACCAGAAGCAAGAACTGGTCGACACGCTGCGAGAAGAGAAATACTTGCGCGTGTTAGAGGCCTACCCCCAGATTCAATGGGTGCGGGGCGAAGGGTTCGTCGAAGCCGCCGACCCGGTCCAGGTGCGGGTCGGTGCCGAGCGGTTTCAGGCCCCGCGGCTGATAGTGGCCACGGGGGCGCGGCCATGGATTCCGCCGATTGCCGGCCTGGCGGACACGCCTTTCTGGACCAGTACCGAGGCGCTGGCGGCAGAACGGCGGCCGGAGCGGTTGCTGGTGATTGGAGCGAGCGCCGTCGGCCTCGAGTTGGGGCAGTTGTATCACCGCCTGGGATCCGAGGTGACGGTGCTGGAGGCCGTCGACCGGATTTTGCCCACCGAAGACCCTGAGGTCAGTGCCGCCTTGACCGAATCCTTGACAGACGAAGGCATGGCCATTTTTGCGGCAGTGCAGCTGGAAAGGGTGCGCTACGACGGACAGCGGTTCACCGTCGAGGGGCGTCGGCACGGGAGTCCGTTTTCGTGGAGCGGAGACCAGGTCTTGGTGGCCACCGGCCGGCGGCCGCATGCCACCGGCTTTGGGCTGGAGCACGTGGGGGTGCAACTCACGCCGCGCGGTGGGATTGCCGTGGACGACCGGATGCAGACGTCGGTGCCGACGATCTACGCAGCGGGCGATGTGACCGGCGAGGCGCAGTTTGTCTATGTCGCCGCCGAGGCGGGCGGCATCGCGGCCACCAATGCGCTCGAGCTCGGGGAGCGGCGACTGGATCTGCGCGCGCTGCCGCGGGTGACCTTCACCGACCCCCAGGTGGCGAGCGTGGGGTACACCGATGAAGCGGCGGAGGCGGCCGGGATTCCCTGCACCTGTTCGGCTTTGCCCCTGGCCTACGTGCCGCGTGCGCTGGCGAATCGGGACACCCGGGGATTTATCAAGCTGGTGGTAGAACAAGGCACGGAACAGGTGATCGGCATGCAGGCCGTGGCGCCGGAGGCGGGGGAGATCATTCAGGTGGGCGTCTTCGCGGTGCGGTTTGGGATGACGTTAGAGGACCTCACCACCACGCTCTTCCCGTATCTGACGATGGTGGAGGGGGTGAAGCTGGCGGCGTTGACGTTTCACAAAGATGTCAGCAAACTCTCCTGCTGCGCCGGCAGCTGAAGGCCTGTTTCCACTGCTCGTGCAAAGTCCGCCCTCCACCCGAGCGGTGCCGTTAACCGAGGGGCGCCGATCGGTGGCGGCAGCCGGCCTCTCTGGGTGGATAACGCTCGCGCGCGGGGGCGCCGGAACCGTGGACTGCGCTTTGGGATGGGTGGATGGACTGGAAAGGGAATGCGCTCGGCCCTAGAGCATGGGCAAAGGCGCTACTCGAAGTATGGTGAGGCACAGCGGGGGGAGGGTGTTGTTGACGGGTAACCAGTGGCCGCTCAGGGGTAGCAGGCTCCGCGTTACCGGTCTCCCGCGGTGGGGGGCGCGGGGTCAGTAATCCCCCATCGGAGAAGGGAGCGCTACCGGAGGTGGATGGCCTATGGGGGACGCGGGGCAAGCGCCTTGTGAAGCGACCCGGAATGCTGGCCGTGCCGCCAGCGGGCAGCGGTGGACAGCGACTGGAGCGGCTGGACACGCTGATTGGGGAGGGGAGAGACGCATAGAGCCCCTGCGGGTAGCCTTGGTCATTCCGCCCGACACCCCGGCTACGGGCGGCAATCGGAGGACGGCCGAGCGCCTCGCGCGAAGCCTCGGGCACCACGAGGTGTTGGCCACGATGTGCCACGCTCCCACTGTGGCACTGGCGGTCGACCTGGTGCATGCCTTCCACGCCCAGACTGCCGCCCCCCCGGTGGTCGCAGCCGAATGGGATCCCAGGCGGCTTGTGGTGACGTGGATCGGCACCGATGTCTGGGACGACTGGCCGCGGGATCCTTCCTGGCTCCGTCGGGGTCTTGCGCGGGTGGCCGCGCACATCACCTTCACCGGAGACGTGGCGGGGGTCCTTCAGGCCGGGGCGGTCGCGTGGGCGGAGCGCCTGCACGTGATTCTGCCGGCCGTGGACACCGTGCAAAGTTCTGCGCCTCATCCTGCCGGGCCCGACCCGCGATCCCGCGGAAGGAAAAGCGGTCCTGACGGCGGCTTGAGAACGCCCGCGGGTCAGCCCGCTGGGAGAGCTGCCGAGTTCCGCCATGCCGGAGTGGTTTCGGCGCGCCGCCGTGGTGCTAAACACGTCGGTGACCGAGGGGGTGTCGAATGCCCTGATGGAGGCGATGGCCTGTGGTGCGGCGGCGGTGGCAGCAGACATTCCTGGCAATCGGGCCTTGATGGCGGACAGAAAAACGGGGTTGCTTTTCCGCGACGGGGCTGAATTCATGCGGAACATGCATGCGCTGCAAGCGGGTCAGTGGGACGCGGGGGAGATGGGCCGAGCAGCCCGTCAGCACATCCTCCAGCATCATGCTGCGGAGGCGGCCGCGTACGTGCGCTGTTACCTTGTGGTGTTGGTGGCTTTGGCCCCGTGGAGGGCGAACGGCCTGGGCTGCCTTTAGCCACAAAGTCAGAGGCGGTCCAAGCGGGGAGACCCGGTTTAAGCCGCGCGCAAAACATTGCAAATCCCTTTTATTGTAGTATTGTGGAAAAACCCAGAGAGGACTCGTCGGGTGCCCATGCTGGGAGCGTAACGCGGCAGGCCGATCGCTGAGCGAGGGCCTCGGTCCGCTGAGCGCAGACGGAAGGAGGCTATGGGTGATGGCGTCGATTGATGATCGTCGACAGCCAAGCGTGTCGTCGGGGAACGATGGCGGAACGGGAGAGCCGCAAGGGACAGCGAAGTGCGGGTGGGAGCCGCAGCCGACCTCTGGGCGGGAGGCGGCGCGGAGCGCCGGCTGGGCGCTTCTCTCCCTGCTAGGGGTATTCGCATGCTGTGGAGGGCCCGTGCTCGCCAGTTGGATCGCCGCTAGCGGTATAGCCGCGGCGTTGGGGGCATGGTGGGCCCATGGGGGGATCTGGTGGGCCGCCGCCATTGGACTGGCGGGGTTGGGCGGAAGCAGTCTGTGGGTCATGAGGCGGAGGCAGCGGCTGTGAGTCGGGCGTTGCCTGCGGTGCTTTCGGGTAGAGGCACAGGGCGCGGAACCTCTGCCGGATGGGTTTGGGTCGGCTGGGCCGCCCCCCTAGCGGGCGCGGGGCTGTTGGCCTACTACGGAGGAGGGCAAATTCGTCCATTTCCGTCGCCTGCCGTGCATCGGCGGCTGCTGTTATCTCCGAGTCCCTCTCCGGCGCGCGGCCGAACGCTCTGCGGGCGCCGAGACCTCTCCCGGAGGGTAGCGACCTCGCCTAGTTCTCACTCCGCACACCATTTGGGCAGCATCGAGGGAATCAGCGGTGGTCTCCAGAGCGGCAGCCGCATTTGTCCCATTGGTCCGCCAGGTCATGCGCGGGCCTGGTGTTTGTCCGAGTGGCAATACGAGAGCATGCCGCAATCGGCGATGGCGGCCCAGCTGCTAGCCGATTTCGGGCCCCACCCTACGGCCCCATCGCGAAGGGGGTGGGTGCAGACGTTGCCGCCCGCGCCCAGCGCCGTGGTGCCACTGGGAATGCGCCGCGATTTTGCTCGACGAAGTCGCCCCCGCAGAAGGGGGATTCAGCGAGAGCAGGTACGGTTGACGGGCGCCGCCCCTTGTGGTAGGCCAGAGGCAAACGGCGGCAAAGGCACCAGCGCCCCAGCCGGCGGACGACCACGGGAGGGGCGGCGCGTGGCAGGGGAGCACCAACGGACAGCAGCCTGGGAAGGGCAGGTGGGGGGAGAACCCACGGCATGACCGATTGGCGCGTTCGCCCGGCGCTTGGGGCTGACGCCCAAAGCGCTGCGGTTGTATGAGCGGCTCGGCTGACTCCCACCGCCGCCGCGGAGTGTGGGGGGCCAGCGCCGGTACCGTCCACAAGAGGCCCAGCGTGTGCGGTTCATCTTGCAGGCCAAGCAGCTGGGATTTCGCCTGGACGAGATGCGTCGGATTTTGCGCTTCATCGATGAGGGATGTTCCCCATGTCCGTGGGTGTTGGAGTTGGTACAGGCCCAATTGCATCTGATTGCGCGGCAAGTGGCCGCGCTGGAGGCGACCCGTACCCGGTTGCAACAGCTGGCCGCTCTATGCCTTCTGTTCCTGGGAGCGAGGCCGCGTTGTGCCCCTTGATTGAGGGAGTGCAACCGGGTGAGGCTGACTGATGCCCAGGGACGTGGTCTCGGGGCGACGGCCTGCTGGACCAAGTCCGAACGACGGTGGCGGGCAGCGGGAAGGCGGTCCGTGGGTAACGGCACACTTGGGGAAGACCCACGGGAGCGGCGAGCAAATCGTATGGGCCTTGCGCGGCGGCGGATGAAGAACTCCCCAGCGAAAGCCTCGGCTATGTTCCGACATTTCGGAGCGGCAGTTCTGAGACGGCGCGGATCCCGAGGCGACCAAGCTAGCATGTTGCGCTGCGATTGCGCGGAGGATCTGTCCAAGTGCCTTGTCTCCCAGCGGGGGAGGACTCTCGCGATGCCGGTCGCCCACGGGGCGCTTGGCCGTTGGCCGTCGAGTCCCGGATTACTCGACAGACTCGGCCGTTGGTCCGACCTAGCCGGGGCGACGGGTGACGGGGTCATTCGAGGTTGGATAAGGGGGAAGAGCCATGCCTGACGTTCGACGGCGGTATTTCGGATCCAATCCGCATTTTCAGCAATACTTCGCCGAGGCGCACGAGAGTGGTGCCTTGGATGCCAAGACCAAGGAATTAATGCACCTGGCCTTGGTGCTTGCCTACCATTGTGAGCCTTGAGCGGTCGCTCACTTCGCAGGTGCGAAGCGGATGGGCGCCACGGAGGCAGAGATTGAGGAAACGGTCCAATTGGCCGCCTCGGTGGGGGCGGGCGTCGTGCTCGCAATGGCGGACCGTGCGCGCCAGGCGGCGGACGAGCACCATTACTACTGGCGGCCTCCCGCGAGCCGGCGGTCGCCCGAGCCAAAGGTCGCTCAAGCGGGCGACGGGGAAGGAGACCGTGGCAACGATTGACGAATCAGGAGGGGTACGGCAGGCGACGCGAGGGTTGGAGGCGGTGGGGGGGCGTTCTGGCGGCCATCGTGGCGGTATTGGTAGCGCTCTTCGTGCGGCACGTATGGGCGCAACAACCGTCGCGCCGATCCTCGGCGCTAGCGGCGGTGGCGAACCAGAGTGTGCTGCCGGCGACCGTGTTTGAGCAGGCTACGCCCGCCCCTGCCTTTACCCTAACGGATCAGTGGGGACACACGGTGTCCCTCCAGCAGTTTCGGGGGAAGGTCGTGGTGCTGGCCTTTGTCGATTCCCAGTGCACGACGGTCTGTCCGTTGACCACCGAGAGCATGGTGGGCGCGTTACACCTGCTTGGGTCCCAAGCGGCTGCCGAGGTGCAATTACTGGGCATCGATGCCAACCCGCAGGCCATTAGCCGTCAGGCGGTGTACGCTTATTCGGAGGCCCATGGCCTGCTGCACCGATGGGAGTTCCTGACCGGCACCTTGGCTCAACTGCAGACGGTGTGGAAGGCTTACGGTGTGGACGTCTCCGTGGAACACGACGCCATTGACCACACCCCCGCCCTGTTTGTGATTGGGCCCCACGGCCGCGAGCGGGCGGTGTTTTTGACCCAGCTGGAGTATAACGCAGTGGGCGCCCAGACGGCGTGGCTGGCGCGCGCGGTCGCGGCGGTGCTCCCCCACCCGACTCGGCAGTCCGCCCGCCTGCTGCAACAACCTGTGGCCACTCGCGTACCCTTCACCATAACGGTTCCTGCGCGGATGACGTTGCCCCAAGTCAGTGCCCATGGGTTTTCCGGGTCGCTTACGCTGGCGCCTGGCCGTCGCTACCTGCTTGTGTTCTGGGCGCCCTGGCTGCAGGAGTTCGGCTCCGTCGCCGACGTGCTGCACCAGTTAAACCGTCTGGTACCCGTGGCAGCCCAGGCGGGGGTGACGGTGGTGGCTGTCGATGAGTGGCCGACGGAGCCGGACCTGAGCGCGGTGAAGATGACAGTGGCCCGCGCGGGCCCCTTGGACTATCCGGTCGTGGTCGATCGCACCGGCGGGCTCGCGGCGGCGTTGCAGGTCCAGGACTTGAGCTGGTACGCCTTGCTCGACGCGCAGGGCCGCGTCATCTGGTCGCGCGATGGCGGTGCGACCTGGGAGAATCTTGCGGCCTTGCGTCGCGCGGTGCTACGGGGCGTCCCGTTCGCGGCACGTGGCTAGCGGCGAACCGGGGCGCACGATTGTGGAGACAACGCGTCCGACCAGTCGCCGTAACCGGGCGGGCGACACCCCCAGCAGCTGGCCGATGCGGTGGAAGCTCGCGGCGCGGAGCAGGGGCAAGGCCGGCGCCTGGGCGGCGGGCGTCCCCCCGTGCCCGGGGCGCAAGCCCGCCGGGCGGGGGGCAGACGGTGCGCCGACAGCCGGCACACCGCCACCGGTGGGGCACCCAAGTCACGGTCAGCGGGCGGAGGCCCACCCAAAGATGGGGGATCACGCGGGCCGGAAACGTCTCATTGCCGCGGCAGCCGTGGGTGCCCGCAATGCGGACACTGGACCGGGCGCGGCGCCTCGACGGTCACTTGCCAGCCCGTAGCGGTCTCCACCACGGTGGTCACCTCCCACCCGCCGCGTTGGAGCAGGGTTGTGATAGACGGAACTATGGAAGCACGCTTGGGAGCAGGTTTTGGTCAGTCCGCTCCCGTTGGTGGTGCTACCTGGCGTTTCCTCCCGCGGGAGTCTGATCCCACAGGTTCCTTCGTCGAGCCGAGCTTGATCGCTTTGTCTCGCCCCTTTTATACTGCTTCTTGCTAAGGCGCCAGTCGCCAGTAAGCGCCAGAAAGGTGAGGAAAGGAAGAGGCAATGCAATGGTGCGGCGAGATCGGTTACAGGTAGCCGGATCCAAGCGGGGGCATACCGGGATGGTTGTTGCCAGCTGGCTTCAAAGGTTGCGATGGCTCCCTGTATTAGTTGTCGTCTTGATGTTTAGTGGTACCGTGGCCTCGTATCACTATTCGGGTGGGGCGGCTTTTGACCATCCCTTTGTCGGGCAAATCTTTGGCGATTCGCTGGGTGAGGCCTTTGGAGGGTAAAAGTCCGAATCTCCCCCAGCATTTTTAAAGGGAGCCTTTAGCTCATGGCGCAGAACAGTCGGTAAGTGTCGGACTCGAGCCTCGCCGAAAAGGGACGTAGTCGGTGGACTTGGCGGCGACCGGTGGACGTGGGGGCAATAACCTCCATTCGTCGCAGGTGACGGGTCCACCGACATTTAGTTTAGGAGGCGTTGCAGGTCTTGGGTGGGATAAGGTGGGGTGGCTGGAGGGATAAGGCGGCCCGACCGATGGTTTCTCCAGAACCATTGCTGCATGGTGCCCGCGTGGCGTGCTGACTGCTTCAGGAAGGAGGTCTGCTACCCATCACGTCAGCACCCCGAGCGCAGCGGGTTCTGTTCTCCGCTTACGAAAATGTTCATCGGAGAGCTGGATATGCCTCTGACAGGCGGGTCCTAGCGCCACCCGGCGAGGTCTCCGTGCCATGCGGAGCGAATACTTGGTGTCATTAAATAAACTTGGTCGGCGCCGTTTAGGCTGCAGAATCCGGGAGACGTTGAAGTTGTGGGATGTCGCTAGCCCGGGATCAGGAGGATAAAACACATTAATAAAGTATTCACTCCGCAAATAGGTGGCATAGACGACCGAAGTTACAAACGGCGCACGGGAGGCCGCCTCTTGTCCTGCCGGCGACTTGGTGTCATCAGCGTTGTTGACGTTGGCAAAGGGATGGAGAGGGGTTTTACCTCGGACTCTGCCGTGAAGCGCCGCCGGAATTTCCCTCGAACGATCGCGAGGGGCTTCAATCCTGGTTCCGCGGCGTCGGAGGTCACACCGGCATGGAGGCGGCACGCCGACCCGTTCATTGCTTGGCAAGCGGGATCCCATGTCGTGGGCCACCTACCCCAACAAAGGGGGCAACGGAACGCGGCGTTTCGATAGCAAAACGTCGTGGCCGTTGCTACTCCACTAACGCTGCCCACATCCATGACAACGGCCGGGGTGAATCCCGTAATGTCCGTGGCGTTCGGATCCTGCTGCTCTTGATCACCCAAGATCTTCCCTGGACCCGGCCGAGCGTAAAGCCGAGGCCAGTGGAGGAGGGGGTGAGCTAAACTTAGGGTTTGACAAGGTGCTCGGACTCCTTCCCATGCCGCACCATATGCCTCCTCTGAAAAATCGGCGTGTTGAGCCTTCTCGCCCTCGGCGTTAAGTGGCCTCTGAGGCCGGTTCCAGGGCGACGTGATAGCCGAGGGCTTCGAGCCG
>JAIMBD010000028.1 GCA_023511625.1 Bacillota bacterium
CGATCGCCTGGATGCCCGGTTTCTCGTCGTAGGACAAGCGAAAGGTCGGCCGCTCGCCGTCGAAGGTAAACTCGACTGGTTGGTAGACGTGCAAAACCCGCACCATTTTGGCGTCGAACTCCGGGTCCCGCCGTTCCAGATAATACTGCACCCGATGAGGATGCAGGGCATGGGCCTTCAGCAGCTTGGCGACGGTGCCCGGGCTCAAGTGAGCCGCCGCGGGATGGCCTTCGGCCTCCGCCGTCTGGCGGATATGGGCGGCCAGCAGCCGCTGGGTCCACAGCTCTTGGGCATACCCAAACGCCGTGGGTTTCTGGCAGGCCAAGCCGATAATCCAGGCCCGATCCGCCGGCGTCAACTGCCGGGGGCGCCCCGGCCGCGGGCGGTCGGCCAGCGCGGCCTGGGGGCCCGCCTCCAGGGCCAAGTCGACGCACCGCCGGACCTTGCGGGTCGAAAACCCGGTGGTGCGATGAATGGCCCAGATACTGGCCCCATCCGCATAGGCCACCAGGATCTGGGCACGCTCCACCGCCTGGCGGGGTGCGGTGCGGGAATGGGCCAGACGTTCCAGCCAGGCGCGGTCTTCCGGGGTCAAGACCAAGGCCGGTTTGGTACGGGGCGCAGCCATGGGAGACCATCCTCTCTGGGGTTTTCTTCACCGTACCATATCCGGCGTATAATGTCCAGAATAAGGAAGCGATCTACTAGCCAGGTGCCTGTCGAAACTCCTGGCTATCGCACAGGCCTCCGCCACCATCCCCCAGCGGTGGGGGCGTCGCGCGCGCAAACCCTCCCAGACGGGTTCGCCGGGCAGGGGAGGAGTCGGGAGCAGGCCATGGACATGGTGTTCTGGGCCGTCACGGAAGTGGGGGGCGCTGGCTTTGGCGACGCCCGCTTGGCCCAGCGCTTGGTCAATCTCGTCGATTGCCTGAGACCCGGTTTATGGGTCATACATAGGGGGGAAGCCGTGGGGTGCCCCTCGCCTTGACTCACGCCGAAGGGCCACTCGCTCTTTAGGCGCTCCACTCCTGCTACCCGCGCCCTCCAAGGCTTTGTAGTCCGATCGGCCTACGTCTTTCCTTTTCCGGGGGAATTCGACTTTGCCCGGGGCCGGGTCGCAAGGCCGGCCGCAATGACCAAGAGAGAGGTCGGTACACCGTAGCGGTCGACGCCCAGGGAGCGGACGAAAAACGCCCAGAGGACTCCGGCCCAGGCCATCAATCCCCAGCGGTGGTGGCCGAGCCCCAAGGGATGATGGCTCCGGCCAAGGTCAGGCCTAACCCCAAGGCCGTCATCACTGGCGGGGAACCTGGCTCATAGGTTTCGGACAAGAGGCTTACGGGATGGCATCCGCCCGCAGTGGTACAGGTGATGCCGAAGGTGCCAAAGAAGGCGTACGCCCCCGCGCGCCGAGGCCCAAAGCCGCCGACCAGAGTGCGAGAAGGCCCCCAAGTCGAGACATCATCGGGGCCTCCTTCCCCTTTCTGGGCCGTCTTGGGGAGGGGAACTTTCTCGGAGGAGAGGTCCCGCGCGGCTACTTTGGTGCCGTCTGAATCCTCCACACCCGACCGTCGGGGTCGCGGACCAGGGCCTCGCGGGCTCCCCAATGGGTGGTCGTGAAGGGGGATACGACGGCCACGGCCGGACCGGCAGGGAGGTCCGACTCACCGGTCAAGATCACTACCGGATGCATTTCGGTGG
Source organism: Bacillota bacterium (assembly GCA_023511625.1). Lineage (GTDB taxonomy): Bacteria > Bacillota > Sulfobacillia > Sulfobacillales > Sulfobacillaceae > JAIMAE01. The sequence goes on from JAIMBD010000028.1 coordinate 1,702, forward strand.
GGGTGTCGGCCGGCACCTCCGCCACGAACACATAGGGGCCATCTTTGGCCCGTAACTGGCCGGCCCGGTGGTCGGTCTCGAACTCCAAGTCAAAGCCCAGTGCCTGAAAAAATGATTTGGACTGATCCCAGTTGTGGGTGGTGAGATAAAGGGCGGCGATGGACACTTTCTGTTCCTCCCATCAAGATGGTTTGCGGTGGGCGCATCGGGCGGGCTTGCCCTTCCCTTCCGCAGGGCCTACTCCCCGGTCTGGCCACGCCGGTAGTGGAGAAGGCGCAGGCGGAGCGAGCCTTCCTTTCACTATACCACCTTGGGCGCGGCGGCAGGGGGAATCCTTCACTTCCCTGCTACTTCATCACGGTGAGGGCGGGGGCGAAGCACCAGGGGCAGTCGCCGGCGAGTGGAAACCATGGCCGTTGCGCGAGGCGGAAGGCGTTCTGAATCGAAGGGTTCTTAATTCCGGGCGCCATAGGATACGGGAGAGGCCAGATCCCGCCAGCCACGGGGCAGTACCTGGGCCTCGTGCCGGCGCACCCCCCGGCGGTGGTCTTCGGCGGGACGGCCTCGATCCCGCAAGGCATGACCGTCCAGGTCCAGGGGGCCGAGGGCGCGGGGCGCGGCCCGGCGGGGGCGCGGGCGCCGATCGGGCTCTCACCGGATTGGCGCTGGCCGTGGGTGCAGACGGACCAGCACTACGGCCTCGGGACGGCGGCGGCGTTCGTGGCCGACATCGCCCGCAACCGGCCGTGGAGCCTGGCGCGGGAGCTGGTCGACCCGGCGGACTGGGCGCAGGTGCAGGCGGCCTACGAGCATGTGGCGGGGCAGATCCAATCGTATGCCCAGTCGGCCCAGGTGAACTGGGCGGTTGGTGGGATCTCTGCCATCCCCACCCCTAGCACCGACAACGCTTGGCCCTTCGACATAAGCGCGAATGGAGGACAGTGGCAGCTCCTTCTTGCCTTGGAGAGTCTTGGTCCCGACGGCCAGCCCACCGTCATTCCGCCGAACGAATGGCCACCGGGGCCGCAGTTCAGTGCACCAGGGAACTGGGCTGCGCTAGGGGCTTTCATCCGTTACGAGCACAGTGCTGATGGCAGTTATTTGATCACAGGATTGGATCTCAATCCAAGGACCTCTAGTCCCGGCGAATACTTCCCCATTCTCATCGGAGAGCCAGCGGGACTGGTTAGAACTCTCCAGGACGTCGGTGTGGTTCCCAACAACACGCTCCAATGGGCTGGGCAGACGTTCGCCATTCCGCAGGGGATGGTCTTGCGTCAATGACGTCGTCTCGTCGGGGACCAGGGGGCGAACCGCATGAAACAGCGAGCGCATTGGGTGATGGCAGCGTGGTTTGGGTTCATCGTAGCTGCTATGTGGCTGTTCGTCACCCCCGCGGCACTAGCGGCAGGGCAGACGGTAGTTGTGGTTAACAGTTTGGAGGACTATACTGCAGCAAAAGGCGCTGGCTACAGCAACATTCTTTACTGGAGTCAGGTATCTTCCAACCCGTCACAGCTCGCCGGCGACAACGTGATCATCGCCGGGGGCACTGCCACTATCCCTGCCTCCGCCGGCGCGGCCATCGCCCAGGCTGGGGCGACTTCAGTGGTCCAGGTCGGCGGTGCCACCGTCCAACAAACCTCGGATATGCTAGACAAATACGCCTCGGGCACCTCGCTGCAGAACGTCGCGGCTCTAGCCGACCAGGGGGCGGACGTGAGCCAGTACTCGCCGACGTCGAACCCGTACCTGGGGACCGGGGTGACGTGGTACAACCAGACCAACCACGGCGTGGACGGCGTCAGCCAGTACCTGCCGCCGCCGACGTCCCCGGCGGCGCCGGCCCAGCCCGACGCGGCCGCAGGTGGTGCCGGTGCCGCAGGCGCCGCCGCCCGTGAACTGGAACGTCACGGTCCAGCCGTCGATCAGCGCGGACCCGACCATCACGGAGGTGGGCCGCCCGGTGGACCTGGCCTCCGCCGTCACCTGCGGCGGTGGGGCGTACTCGGCCATGGCATGCTGGTACATTGAGCAGAACGGCGCGCCGATCGTGCGGGTGGATCCGTCCACGGGGCGGCCGATTCCGGGCAGCGCCTTGCCCCTGTGCCGCGACACCGCCCCGCCCGGGGCCGACTTCTACTACATCCCGCGCGGCGGCCCGGTGGTGGAGGACGCGCCAGGGGCATACGCCTTCGAGGCCGAGTCGGACGGCGTCTGGTCGCCCCCCGTAACCGTGATCTGGGAGCCCGCGACCCCGCCGGGGGGCATGACCTCGCCGGCGGCGACGGTGACCTGGGACCCCGTCCCCACCTCGCTGGCCCTGTCGGCGCAGCCCACGGCCCTGCCGGTGGGCGGGGCGACGGCCCTGACGGCCAGCGTCAACATCCCGCTGCCCCCGGCCTCTGGGGACGCCATCACCATCTGGGACACGACCTCGGGCCAGGTCGCGGCCGTCTGCACGGCGGCGCAGCTGGACGGGGCGCTGGCCTGCCAGGGCACCTCGACCGAGGGCCAGTCCGGGGCGCAGACCTTCCAGGCCACGGTGGGACCGCCGGGGGCGGCGCCCAACAGCCCGGACGCGCTGCTGACCTCGGCCCCGGTGCAGGTGGTGTGGGCGGTGCATGTGGACCTGAGCATGGCGCCCACGACGGTGGCGGTGGGGTCGGCCAGCCAGGCCACGATCACCCTCTCGGCGCCGGTGCCCGGGGCGGTGACCGACCTCTGGGACGCGACGACCCAGCAGCTGGCGGGCAGCTGCCCCGCAGACCAGACCACCTGCCGGGTGTCCGTGACGGAGGCCCAGCCGGGGCAGCACCTGTTCTTCGCCACGGTGCAGCAACCCGGGACCGGGTGGCCGGGCTGGGACGGGAACGGCCCGGTTCTGCCGGTCATCGGGAACTCGGCCACGGTGGTGGTCGACTGGCTGGAGCCGGTCACGGTGTCCAGCGCCCCGCAGTACGCGGCCTGCATGCCGAATCCGCCGCTGACCCGCTACGACGGGCAGCCGATCCAGCCGCCCCAGAACGACGGCTGGGTGGTCCAGGGCGGGGCGCAGCCGGACACCATCCTCCCGGGGCCGGAGTGGGCCATCGACCGGGTGGTGCAGACCACGGAGCTGCCGACCACGCCGCCGCAGGTGCTCTCGCAAAGGACGGTGTACCAGAAGGCCTACGACCCCACCGACTGCCCCTACCCGCTGCTGGTGCCGCTGGGGACGTTCGGGGGGCAGGGGTAAGGAGCCCCGCCCTAGGCAGGGCGGGCTGGAAACCGGGGAGCGGGACGCGCGACGGCCACACGCCTTCCCTTCGTCGACGGCTCGCCCGAATCAGGGCTTGCCCTGCCGCCGCCACCACCACCCACCGCTGCTGAGCGCGACCGCCGCGGCCCCCACCGCCCAAGGCCACCAGGTCGCACCACCGGCGCGGGACCCCGACCGGGCGGCCGGCGCCAAGACAGCGGCCCCCGCTGCCATGAGGGCCGAAACGTCGCGGCTCCCGGGCCTCTTCGGCGGCGCAACTCCTTCTTGGTTCAGCCTCGCGATCAGTTCTGGCGCCAAGAAGCCGAGAGCCGCAGACACAGACCCGGTTGACCCGATGGATCGTCAAGGACGAAATCTTCTTCCACACGGGTTGGGAATCTCGGGGGATCCAGACCAATCAGTGCCGTCATGGGCTCGGCGTTTGAGGTCATCGGAGCCCGGTCCGCGTTCGTGGATGCCATCGCCGGCAGGGAAGCTCCGGCCAGCGTCCCCGAAAGAACCAGCCCCGCCAGCGCGGCCATTCCTCGGCGCATCGTCCGCGCTTCCTTTCCAAGACACCGCAAGGCGCGTGGAGCGGCGCAAAGGGCTCCGGCGCATCCTGCCGGGCCGGGGCTGCAGGCCCCGGATGGGCGTTCTATAAACATTTCTCCAGGATCGGGGCCACTTCCTGCCTACCGGGGATCTCAATGGGAGCCTCATGTAGCCTTAAGGAGTCACCTTCAATGGCCTTCGGCGACGCTCCCAAAACCAATTGGCCCCAGGTCTCCCGCGATCCCCATGGGACGCCGCCTCACGGGGCCGTCGCGGTTGGGGCGGTCATCCAAAACCGCAGGAAGCCTGGCGCGCCCCCTGGGAGTCGCCCATGGCACAGCATTGCTTGGGCACCGCCGGTGGTATACTGGCATTAGATCACCGTTGCGAGGATGGTTGGCATGGAATCCATCGAAGCCCGCGTCGTGCGGAACATCGTCTCTCAGTTTCCCGAGGTTGACCGCATCATCCTGTTTGGGTCGCGGGCCCGGGGCGATGCCCGCCCAGACAGCGACTGGGACTTTCTGGTCATCCTGCCGTCCCGGGAGCGCCCCATCCCTCGGGGTGTGGCGGTTCGGCGGGCGGCGCGGATCCACGGAGTGCCGATGGATTTTGTGGTCAAAACCCCGGAGGAGGTTGCCAAGGGGTTTCCCATGATGGCGGACGACATCCTTCGCGACGGCAAGGTGCTCTATGAACGCCGACGTTGAGGCATGGGCGGCCTATGCCCGCGAGGACTTGGCGGTGGCCATCGCCGCGTTGGCCGCCGGATGGCTCAACTCGGCGTGCTTCCATGCCCAGCAATGCGGGGAGAAATGGTTGAAGGCCCTGCTCGTTCATCACAGCCAACCCCCTCCCCGAGCCCATGATTTGGATTACCTACTTGACCTCCTAGAGGGTTTCATGACGATTAGCCCATCAGTGCGGGAGGCCAGCCTGGTTCTAACCCAGTATGCGGTGGTCAGTCGCTACCCGGACGGCGAACCCATCGATCAGGAAGAGGCCGTGTTGGCCGTGGAGCATGCGAAGCAAATCCAGGCGTGGGCCGAGGGTCAAATCCCAGGCATTGGCTAATTCCCTGTGCTTGGCGCGGCGGTGGCTGGCTGTCTAGCGGACGTTGGCTGATCATACCCACGCCCCACGTGCGGCGGCGCGGGACCGGTTGCAATTGACCCAAGACTCTCCACAATGGGGAGCAGGACAAGGATCCGGTTCCCGCGCTGGCGCGGCGGCGCAGCGCGACGGCAGGGTCGTGACCAGTCGGTTTGCGGGCCGCGTTGGTGTAGAGATCGAGCGGGGGCGCCCCACTTGGTGGCGCCCCCGCGGCATCCTCCTGGCTATGGATGGGAGACGGATCATGGCGCGAGGAGGTGGTGGCCATGCGCGAGTGCCGGCCGGTGGATCCCGTGTGGTGGTTCCGGGAAGGGAACGGCGATTACGGCGCGGCCTACCAGGTCTGGATGGAGGATGGCCAGGCGGTCCAGTACGACGTCGCGGCGGCGGCCATTGCGGGCGACCCCGGTTCCATCGGATGGGCATGCGTCGACCCGGCCTGGCTGCGGTCCTAGCGGCGGGCGACGGAGGTCGAGGTGTCGGAGCCGTGGCGCTCAGCACTGCTGGCCTACCTGCAGAACTAGGAGGAGCCTGGGAGAAAGTGGCGCTACTGGAGCTATCTCTGGTCCACCGGGGGTCGGCAACTGTTGGCGAATTGGCCTTCTGCGCGTGGTTCCAGGGCGAGATCCTGCGTGGCTCATCATGAGGCTGGATACTTGTGTTCTTGTGTTGACTGTCATTCTGCATAGACCGGTGGGATACTCATCGAGGTGGCCGACATGATGGTCGGTGGCCCCGCTTCTCTGGGGGTAGTAGGGATTCATGGCCTATCCGCCTCCACCAGCGATGAACGTGCTCAGCGTAGCCGTGTAGCGAACATAGCGCATGATGCGGGCACAGCGTGCGAAAACATTGGCAGAGGAAGAGGAAGCCGAACTGAAATGCGGCTAGCACAAATGTTGCTATCGTGGCTCTCCACAGTTGGAGACCAGTCGCGGTTCGGTTGGGTGGAATGACGATGCCCGACAACCAGAAGCCATAGTGGCCAAACAATTGTCACGAGATTATGCCACGCTTTTTCGGTACGGTGCTTCCACCGGAGGATTTCTGACTGAGGCACTCGAAGCGGCTGGCGCAGTAGGTACAGAAGGCTAAACATTGCGCCCAAGCTTACTAGGTACGATGCGGCGAGAATACCCACTATCAGGATGCCGTCACCATAACTGTTCCAACACCCCCGACGGCCTCGACGGCGTGCAGATGGCAGCGGATGAACGTGGCCACGTCGGCCCGCGGTACGAACTCGACATCCAGCGCCCGCGACCAACTCCCCACCATCACGAAGACCCAGAGCTGGGCGATTTGCCCCGTGGGCGTCGTGTAGGTCACCAGCCCCCAGTCCCCCTGGGCTTGCTCGCCGGGGGCGGTCTCGAAGCGGCGGGTGGCCGCGGGCACCCGCCGCCGGCGGTGCGGATGCACGAACGCGCGCAGGAGGGAGATACTGCCGGTGTAGCCTCGGCTGCGTAGTTCGCGCAGCAACACCATGCAGTTATCCACCCCCTCTGCTAGCCGCTGTAGGATCTACGCTTTATGCGGGGCGAGTTTGGAGCCTCGCGGCGCACGGCGCACCGGGGTTGGCGCGTCAGGGGCCCGGAGGTACTTCCGGACCGTGCTGCGGGCGATCCCCAGGTCTCGGGCGAGGCCGCGAATCGAGCGGCCAGCGCCGTGGAGTTCATAGAGTTGTTTCACTGTCCCACCCCTCACCCTGGACTCGACCTCCTGCGCACGGCGGCAAAGTTCTGCAGGAGGCATTCGCGGGGGGTGGGTCAATTTCTTGCTGGTGATCGTGGGTCAATTTAACACTGGTGCTGACACGCCCACGCGACGCAGGCGGACGCCCGACTGCAACTGCAGGCCGTCAGCGAGCACCTGCGCGCCCGGTTCCCCACAGCGGCCACCCGTGTACTGGAACCGTTGCACCAGCGGCGTCGACCAGTACTGGGGCAAGGCCATCACCCAGAAGAAATCGGGCTTGGCCGGCACCACCACCACAAGGTCCGACACCTCGGCGACGGTGGGAGGGCCCAACCGCTCGGCCACCGGCTCCATGGCCTCGTCCGCCGGGCTGTCGAGCGGCCTTAACAGGGCGACCACCCCGTCGCCGGCCAGCGAGCAAAAGTCCGTCACCGCCTGGCTCGAGGACGACTGGTAGTCCTTCCACACCAGTTGAATCGGATGCCCTTTGATGCCCCCTGGGCATTGGCTTGGTCGAGGGCCGGCCCTGGTGCTGCCCGCCGCCATCACCTACTTCATCCCGGCGTTCCTGCCCCCCAGTCATCCAAACCACCATCGTCGGGTTGACGGAGGTCGTTTCGACGATCGGCAATCCCGTGGGCGGCATCGGGCTGGCCCCGGTGGCCGACCGGCTCGGCCGCCGCACCCTGATGCTCATCGCCAGCATCGGCTACACCCTCATCGCCGCCGCCATCGCCCTGTTGCCCGGCTACGCCCAGTGGGGCTATGGGTCCATCGCCCTGCTCCTCTTCCTGCGCTTCTGCAACCGTGCCCATGGCCCTCGAACGCACCAGCACAGCCGCCTGCGGCGTCATCGGCGCCCTGATGGGCATCGGCCCCACGCTCGGGATCATCCTACTCTCGTTGGTCCAGTCCGCCAGCCTCGCCGTCGCCCACAGCCCCGCCGGCTTTGTCGCCTGGGGCTGGCGCCTGCCGTTCTGGTTCGGCGCCGCCCTGGGCGTCGTCGAAACCCTCATCACCCTGCGCACCGAGGACCTGGCCTACTTCGCCGCCCCGCCCGCCGAGCGCCAAAGGGCCCGCCGCCGGTCCTCCCTGGTCGAGGTCTTCTCCCGGCGCAACCTGGCCATCTTCGCGCAGACGATGCTGATTTATTTGGGGTTCCTTTTTTGGCCGGCATCCCCTTGGGAATCCCCACCCTCTTTATCACGTACTTGCACCAGCCGCTCCAGGAGATCAACATCATCGTGACCACCGGCAGCATCGGCGCGCTGTTCGCCCCCATCGCGCCCCCGGGCCGCCCACCGATGCGCCGGCACGGCGTTGTCCCCGTCGTCCGGCCATCCTAGAGGCGGCCCGCCCCGCTAGGAGCAGATGCCCAACATAGGCGATGCGGATGACGTGTCCTCGGCGCAATTGAGTGGTGCGGCTCGTTGCGTTGACGGAATATTGCACTTTTGGTACGTTGAGGATGTGCATTCAGGTTGCGGAGGATGGGTCGCCATGGACGCGCAATGCCCGAGGTGCGGGTGGCCAGTGGCCGGCTTGGACGCCATAAGGTACTGCCCGCATTGTGGCGCAGAACTCCTGGGGCGCCCCCCCAACGATCCGGCACCATCGCCGCGATCCACGTCCCATCGTCGTCTCTCGCCCGCAGTCAAATGGGGTCTGCTGGCCGCCGCGGTGCTCGGCGGGGTTGCAGTCGGCATGGATCTTTTTCTAGGCCAGGTCCAGCAGGTGGGACAAGCCTATCGAGCATTGATGCAAGCCCGTGCTCCGGCATCCTCCCCAGCCCCCCCTCCCGCGGACAGGAGCGCTTCATCGCACCCCAGCCCGTCGCCCTCTCCCAGAGCGAGCCAACCCTCAGCGACGCCCGGCGCCCATCCCGCCGCGCTCCCCCCTTCGGTGGCCGCTCAGTTGACGGCCTACCGAGACGTAATCGCGGGAACCGTCCCCGCCAACGGCTGGCTCACCTTTCAGGGCGTCGTCCAAGGGCCCGCCAACAGCGAAGAGGTCACTGTCGTGATCGACACCGGCAACGCCGCCGGCGCGGTCATTGATAACGCTGTCGCCCAGGCGATCGGGCTCCGGCCGCTCGGCATGAGCACCATATTCGGGATCGTGCCCGGCGCGTCGGCGCCTAGCGCCCTGTATCCGGGCTTTCTCGTGATCCCCGTCAGTGGCTACGTCCGGGGATCGCCGGCGCCGATCGCGGTGCCGAGCGCCCACGGGGACGCCAGCCAGCCCGGCGGGCAGGTGAATCTGGGTCCGAGTGCGCTCCGGCATGCGAAGCTGGTGATGGACGGCGGCCGCTGGTGGCTCGCATGGAACCCGGGTGCGGTCTCCCCGCCATCGTCTCCCCCCACGTCGCCGCCGACCGCGCCCCCCTCCCAGCCTCCTGCGCGCGAAAACTACGGCGGAGCCCCTCCGGCGCCGCCGTCCCAGCCCGCCCCGCAGACGCCCCCCTACACCCCGCCCCCGGCCGGTCCCGGCTATCTGGGCGTCGAGGTCGAGTCCCATCCGGCGGATTGGACAGCCACCGGCTGCGAGGTGTATGCGGTGCTAGCAGGGAGTCCGGCGACCGGCATCCTGATCGGATCGAGCCAACGGACCGACCCGGTGGGCGACTTGATTGCTGAAGTGACTGACGTCACTCAGGGGTGGGGGCCGGTGCCGACGCCCGATTGTGGGACGCTGGCCCGGGCGATGGCGGCGACCCGTCCCGGCGACGTGGTTCGCCTCGGCTATTACCACCGGCAGGTCTTCATCATCGGACGGTGGGAGCCCGAGACCGCGACCGTGACGTTGAGCCAGTGGCCGATTGGGGTTGGGCCGGGAGGGAACGTGCTGTGATGGCATCCACCTAGCCGCATCCTTCACCTGCCAAGCACAAGCCGTGCCTGCGGCGAACCAGGGCGCAAAAGGAAGATAACCGGGTGCACTCGCAAGAGACCGGTCCTTGAAGCAGACCATGGTCGAATTACCGAACGTGGCGTTGCGATCACAGGCTCGCTCCGGCGAGCTTGCCAGCGTGGGGGGGGGCTCCAAAGGCGGGGCAGGGCGGGTATGCGCGGTATCCTGAGGCCGGGGCGACCCCCTTCCCGAAGCCTCACTGTCCGGCGGGCGCCGGCCCGATGCGGGGTCCGACTGCACAACGGCCAATTTAAAGTCCCTGGTGTCATTGACCATCTCCTCTAAATCTACAAAGATGGTCGGGTTCGTTAAGTACCTCATAACACGGGAAGGGGAGATTATCACCCATGGCTCGTCGTCGGACGCATAGCCGCAAACGAAAAAGGATTTCTAGTAGTAATGGGTCTACTGCCCTAGCAACAAAATACGCCTCAATCCAATTTTCACGTTCAAGGTATAAAGAGCGGGTCGCTTTGGTTGCAGTTCCACTTTTTCCCATTGGTCATCCTGAGTCATCGGTCTCGAGACCACCTGAAGGCCGTCCAGGAGATTACGATATCACTCTTTATCTAGCCAACCCAGGCTTGACGCCAGTTTATTTCATCGATGCGAACGTTGGGGAAACTTCGCAAATGCTCGTATACTCTCTTAAGAATCACATCATATTTTGTGATACATCCCAGTAGGATGAACACCACCACATCTATAACTCTGCGCCGAAACCGGCAGGGCCGTCTGGCACCACTAAATCTGAAGTTGCCGGGCGAAAGTTTCAAGGACGCGAGAACCAAAGCTCACAACGTAGTCGAACCGTTCCTTAGCTGGATGTCCTTTCGAACCAATGTAGCAATGTCGGTAATGTTCGATGAAATCGTAGAACTCTCTACTCAAACTAGAAGTTGGCATCTAGGGCTTGAAGGCCAAATCGTAACAGTGACCATTCCGACCACGATGACCACGGTTTATCGAGCCACGCCTGAGCTTCGAAGCCCTCCTCTCGACTTACCGTGACGGGCTCAGTCTCTAAAACCCGCTTTATTAGGCCCTTGCCTTTTTCAAAGTCATTGAAGGTGTCATAAGCATCCGGATTCGTCGCGCCAGGCAACAAACGCCGCGAGGTGCAAAGGGCGCCGTTAAAGCAGACCAAGTTTTAACCGAGTCGTTCCCCATGCATGCCGTCGACATCGCCGGATACGAAGACCCGTTTCATCAGGACTGGAAGCACAACCGCACAATTACCAGAGTACTCGGCCGTCCGTTCCGAGATGAATGGCCCCCATTAAAGACCACGGTTAGAAATGCGATTGCCTCATGTGGATCCCGAAAACAACCGGCCAAGCCTCGTTAGCGATATGTTTGAACACGTTGTCCAAATAGAGGAGCTTTTACCTGTGATTAGGTATATGGCTCGGGCTCTCACTGAATCCGAAGTGATTTATCAGAGTTCTCAGGGGGTATAGCTACTTTGCTTACAGGGCCAACTCGAGGTGGGACACCTATTGCTTCGTCCAACCACCAACACACCTCCTCGAGCTGTCTGCTTGCGGACATTGAGCCACGAACCTACGAGGCCACCCGCCCCGGCATTAAGGGAGACTAATGGACAATGGACAAGAGAGAGCAAGTAGAGTCTCGATAGCATCGCCCATTTCAGGGGTTCTTTGTCGCCAGGCGGCGGGCGCTGTCGTTGCTCAACAAGCACTTATATGCCGGCCGCCACGTCGGCGAGGCATCGGGCGGCCCTGGCCGCCCAAATGCAAATCCCCCGGCACGATGGGCCCGACGCCTATCATCCAGACTGTTCCGGAGGCTTTCCCCTGAGAATAAGCAACAGAGCGGCACCGGAAAAGCTCCGTTGGACAGCGCCCTAATCCTGCTCGTGGCGGCTGGCCCCACGGCGTTCCTCACCCGGGGAGAAGCCCCCCGGCCGCGATCATGGCCCGATCAAAGGTGTACACCGGCACCGCAGGGGCATAGGCGAGCAGCAGGCTGTCGGTCCAGTCGAGCCGGGTCTGCTCAAAGCGACGGAGCGCCCGCAAGACGACGTCGAGGTCCACGACCTCCACTCCCGGCAGGGCGCACAACCCTCGCAACACCTCGGCCACCCGCGTGCGGGGATGGGCGCCGAGCCGTGGCGAGGTGAGTACGTACACCACCTCTCCGAACACTACGGGGTGGATCACGGTGACAAGCTCTCCCCGCGCCGCGCGCTCAAAGAGCACCTTGGCCGCCTGGGCCTGCTCCGGCGGCTCGCCCAACAGCAGGCGCAGAATCACGTTTGCATCCACATGGGCGCGGCGGACAGCCTCACTCATTGCCGGCGTTGTGGTGCAATTTGTCCACGAGATGGTTCTGATAGTCCCGCCGCGCCGCCTCCAGATCCAGAGGCCGGCCCGTCCGCAGCACGCCGAGCAGGTCGGATGCCGTGCGGGCCCGTACGGGCATTAAAACGGCCTTCCCGTCTTCCACGTCGAACACGACGTGGTCACCGGGCGCGATGCCCAGGCGGTCGCGTAGCGCCTTCGGAATCACCACCTGGCCCTTGGGCCCCACACGCGAAAAGATCATGAAATCCATCCCTCCACAACTAGTGTATCACATGGGCGTGAGGGTATTACCCCTCGTCTGCGGTCATTCTCGGCGTGGGAAGGTTGATCGGGTGTCCAACCATGGCGATGGAGAAGGAGGGCGACCATGATTAGAGCAGGGGGGCATCGATGTTCAAAACCGACGGGGCCGTAGGTTTTGGTGCAGGCGTCGTGGCGGCGCACCGGGCCAACGCCCTGTGGCGACCCTTCCCGAAACCTCAGGCCCGGCGCGCGCCGGCCGCGCCCCACGCTCGCCGGCCCAAGCGCCCGCACGGCGTTGCGCCCGCGCCCCCGGGCTGGGTACGCTGGGGGCAACGACCTGATCCCGAGGAGGAGGGCCCCATGAGCGATCCCGCTGCTGCGTTCGCCGCCGCCA
>JAIMBD010000029.1 GCA_023511625.1 Bacillota bacterium
TGGCGGCGATACGCCGTGGCGGCCCAAAGCCCCTTGGTCGACCTCGTCCGCACCGTCAGCCAAACCGCCCACCTCGGATACGTGCGGCTCGAGGTCGGCAACGAGAGCCTGGTTCTGGCGCGGCGCGGGGCTTGACCCATCTCCGCGCCCCGCGACCTACCTTGACTTAGAGAAGGAGGCACACACGCCGTTGGCCAGCGGATTAGAAGGACTCTCTCACGAACAGGTGGAGCAGATCGTGGCCCTGATGCGGGCCTTGGAGCAATCGCCGTTTGAATATCTCGAGGTCAAGGTGGGCGGTCTTGCGGTTACCTTGGCCAAAAGCGGAGCCGCAGGGCTAGTGCCCCGGGCCCCGGGGGAGGCTTCGGCCGCGCGCCCCACGCCGCCCCCGTCGGCACCTGCCGTGGCACCCCAAGCGGCACCCCCGCCCGAGCCGGCCCCGGCTGCGGCGGCGCCCGCCCCGAACCCCCCCTCGCCGCCGCGGCGGGAGCCGAGCGGAGAGGGCGTGGTGATTACGGCGCCGTTGGCAGGGCGTTTTTACACGCAATCGGAGCCCGGTGCGCCCCCTTACGTCACCGTGGGCTCGAAGGTCGAGCCCGAGACCACCGTGGGCTTGATCGAAGTGATGAAGACCTACCATGCGGTGGCTGCCGGGGTGCACGGCACCGTGCGGGCAGTGCTGGCCGAAAACGCCCAATTTGTGGAGTTTGGTCAGCCCCTCTACGAGGTGATACCGGAATGACTTCGGCCCGCCGCATTCGGCGCGTGTTCATCGCCAACCGGGGCGAGATCGCGCTGCGGATCCTGCGCACCTGCCACCGGCTGGGATTGGAGACCGTAGTGGGGGTGTCGGTTGCCGACCGCGAGAGCCTGCCGGCCCGCGAGGCCACGCGGGCGGTGGTGATCGGCCCGGCACCAGTGGAAGCCAGCTATCTCAACCTCCCCGCGCTGATTGCGGCCGCTACCGGCACCGAGTGCGATGCCCTCCACCCCGGCTACGGCTTCTTGGCCGAATCGGCGGAACTGGCTTCGGCCTGTGCAGAATACGGGCTGACCTTCATCGGGCCGCGACCTGACCACATCCGCCTCTTGGGCAACAAGATCGCGGCCCGTGAGGTAGCTCGCCAGGCAGGTGTTCCGGTGCTGGCGGGCTCGGAACGGGTCACGGCGCCGGAGGAGGTCAAGGCCTTGGGCGACGCCGTGGGCTTCCCCCTCCTGGTCAAGGCGGCGGCCGGTGGAGGTGGCCGCGGCATGCGCATCATCGCGAGTCCGGAAGAGATCCCGGAAACCTTGGCCCGGGCGGCGGCCGAAGCCCGCGCCGCCTTTGGGGACGGCACGCTCTACGTCGAGCGGTACATCCCTAATGCCAAACACATCGAGGTCCAAATCGCGGGAGACCGCCACGGTCACGTGATCCACCTCGGGGAACGCGACTGCTCGGTGCAGCGCCGCCATCAGAAACTGGTAGAGGAGGCGCTGGCGCCGAGCCTCTCCGAGTCCTTGCGCGAGGCCATTCGCGCCGCCGCGGTGAAGCTCGGCGCAGCCCTCGGCTACGAGAGCCTAGGAACGGTCGAGTTCGTCCTCGACCAAGACACTCAGCGCTTCTACTTTCTCGAGGTCAATACCCGCATCCAAGTCGAGCACCCGGTGACCGAGGCCATCACCGGCCTCGATTTGGTGGCGATGCAGTTGGCGGTGGCCCAAGGCGAAGCCTTGCCGGTGTCGCAAGAGGCAGTGCGGTTCTCGGGTCACGCCATCGAGTGCCGCATCAACGCCGAGGACCCCAGCCGTGGCTTTCTGCCCTGTCCGGGACAGGTGACCGTCTGGCAACCGCCCGCGGGCGATGGCATTCGCCTCGACAGCCACGTCTATCCGGGCTACTCCATTCCGGTCTACTACGACTCGTTGATCGGCAAGCTCATCGTCTACGGCGCCGACCGCGCCGAGGCCCTAGACCGCATGGACCGCGCCTTGGCCGCGTTTGCGGTGGAGGGCATCGCCACCACCATTCCCTTCTTGCGCCAGGTGCTACAAACCGAGGCCTTTAAGGCCGGCGTGGCCAACACCACCTTGGTCGAGCGGCTGTTGCAGCCGGTATAACCGACGCCGTTTAGGACCACGCGCCGCCGCGCAAAAGGTACCGCCGGACCCGTTCGGCGGCAGGCGAGAGCGCGTGGTGGGTCGTCACGAAGAGGCGGATCTGCCAGCGGATGGGCGGCGCTTTGACGGCCATCCGCCAAAGCCGCCCTTCAGCCACCAGCCCTTCAACGGCGAACGCCGGCATCAGCCCGTAGCCGATTCCCTCCCGCACTGCAGTCAGCAAGCTATCTGAGTCCTCCAGCTGCAGCACGTAACGCAGGCGAGGAATGCCGATGGCGCGGGTCGAGATGAAGATGAGGCGCGCGTATTCCGACTCCCACAGAGGCCCAATAAACGGCGCATCGGCCAGCGCCTTGGGCGACAGACTTTCATCCTTCGCCAAGGGATGTTGGACGGCGCAGACAAAGGCCATTTCCTGCCAGCCCAAGAGCGTCGAGGGAAAAGGCGCATCGCCGTCCAGGCTCCAGGCGATGCCGAGGTCTGCCGCTCCCTGACGCAGGTGTTGGAAGACCCCCTCTTGGGTCTCGGAGTGCACCGCCAAGGTTCCCTCTGGATGTTGACGGAGGTAGCGGGCGATCCGCGGTGTCAGGAGGTGGCTGGCAATGGTGCGTTGGGCCACGACCGTCACCGGGCTCAGGGCCCCGCGGATACCGTCCAGTTCTCGTTGCAGGGCAGCAGCCCGCGCGAAGACCTCGGTACAAAAGTGGTAGATGTGCTCACCCGCCCGCGTCAGCTCAATCCGCCGGCCGGGCCGGCGCACAAACAGCGGCCCTACCTGCTCTTCGAGCGCCCGCACGTGTTCGCTCACCGACGGCTCACTGATCCCCAACCGGCGAGCGGCGCGGTTGAAGCCCGATTCCTCCACCACCGTTTTGAACACCCATAGGCGTCGCAGGCTGACGTCCAGCATCGACGCGCCCCCCTGATAGCCTTGATCCTATTGGGTAATAAGGAATTTGTCAATGGTATTCAGAATTCTGAGCCGATAAAATGCTCCCTAGATTGGATGGAGGGAGCAGTCATGGCCTTATGGGTTGCCGTCGACATCGGAGGAACGTTTACCGACCTCTTGGCTTACGATCCCGAAAGGGGGACCATGGTGCAGGCCAAGAGTCCCACCACTCCCAGATACCTATCCGACGCCCTCTTCCACTGCCTGGAGAAACTCGACGTCCCACCGGCGGCCATCGCCCTCTTGGTCCACGGGACCACCATCGCTATTAACACCGCCATCGAACACACCGGAGCGCGGACCACCCTCGTGGTCACAGCCGGGACCCGGGACATCTACGCCATCGGACGCGGCAATCGCCCAGAGGCGTACCATCTCTTTTTCCGGCGCCCGGAGCCTCTGGTACCGCGCCATCGAACCGTCGAGGTGCGCGAGCGCATGTTGGCGACGGGCGAAGCCTGGATCCCCCTAGAACCACAGGCCGTAACCGAAGCGGTGAATGCCGTAACAGCGACCCATCCCGAAGCGGTTGCGGTAGCGCTGTTGCACGCTTGGGCCAACCCGCAACACGAGGTGATGCTGGGCGAAGCGCTAAAAGCTGCGTTGGGCCCGGATTGCTTCGTCAGCCTCTCGCATCGCATCCTGCGGCAATACGGGGAGTACGAACGTATCTCCACCACCGTGCTCAATGCCTATGTGGGTCCGCGCGTGCGCACCTACCTCGTGCAGTTGAGCGAACGGCTCCGCGACGCGGGCATGCCCGGCCCCCTCTTGATTATGCAATCCAACGGTGGCGTAATGACCCCCGAGGCGGCTATCGAACGCCCGGTGATGCTGATGGAGTCTGGTCCGGTGGGAGGGATCATCGCCTCGGCCGAGGTCGGTCGAACCCTGGGTTTCTCCCAACTCATCGCCTTTGACATGGGCGGCACGACCGCCAAAGCCAGCCTCATCCAAGACGGCCAGCCGACCATGACCTCGGGCTACTACATCGGAGGATATGCCAGCGGCCACCCTGCGATGGTGCCGGTGGTCGAGGTGGTAGAGGTCGGCGCCGGCGGTGGCAGCATCGCTTGGATCGATGAGGTAGGTGCGCTGAAGGTCGGGCCCCAAAGCGCCGGGGCCGACCCAGGCCCCATCGCCTATGGGCGTGGCGGTCAAAAGCCCACCATCACCGACGCCAACGTGGCGTTGGGGCGCATCGGTGCCGAGTCCTTCCTCGGAGGCGAGATGCCCCTCGATGCACAAGCCGCGCAAGCGGGCATCGCCGCTGCAGTGGCCCGCCCTCTAGGCCTGCATTGGGTCGAAGCGGCCCAGGCCATCGTGGCCATCGCCGTTCACACCATGTCTTTAGCCGTCCGGCAGGTTTCGGTGGAGCGCGGTCATGACCCGCGCGAGTATGCACTGCTCGCCTCGGGCGGAGCCGGCCCGTTGCACGCCCTGGCCGTTGCTCGGGAACTTTCCATCCCCACCGTCATCGTGCCGCGTTTTCCGGGCCACTTTTCCGCCTTCGGCATGCTGTGGGCCGACCATCAACACGACTTCGTCCGCACCTACTATCGCCGCTGGGAAGACCTCGACCTCCAAGCCGTGTGGGAGACGTTGCGCAGCATGGTAGCGGAGGCCCAGGCCCACCTCCATCTCGAAGACGTAGCCGAGCGAGTAGTGTCCCGTTGGGCGCTCGACATGCGCTATGTCGGCCAGGAATTTACCCTCGCCGTCCCGGTATCCGACGCCCAACTTCGCAGCGGGGATCGGGCGGCCATCCGCGACGCCTTCGACGCGCTCCACGAGCGCCATTACAGCCATCATGCCCCGGATGAACCGGTGGAGGTGGTGAATCTCCGGGCCACGATCATCGGATTGCGGCCGAAACCGCCGCGGCCGCGCTGGGTTGCCACCGAATCGCCCAGGGCCACGCGCCGTTTGGTCTATCTCTTTGGCCACGAGCCGGTCTCTTGCCCAGTGTGGTGGCGGGACAGCCTACCATCCGGCTTCCGCGTGGAAGGGCCCGCCGTGATTGAGGAATACGCCTCGACCACGTTGCTCTTCCCCCAGGACGTGGCCGAAGTTGCACAGACCGGCGAGCTGATCATCGCAGTAGGAGGGACGACTGCCGATGCGCCTTGACCCTGTCACGTTGGAAGTAGTGCGCAACGCGCTGCCGGCCATCTGCAACGAAATGTCTTTGGACCTTCAGCGCACCTCCTACAACATGATGATCTACGAAGTGCGCGACTACTGCTGTGCCCTGTTGAGTCCACAGGGCGAGCTGTGGTCGCAGAACGTGGGTGGCGTCTCCCACTTCGTAGCAGACCTCGGCGTGGTGATCCGCGACGGCGTGGCCCGCTATGGGAGCAACGGATTTCAGCCCGGAGATGTCATCATCCACAACCATCCGGCCACGGCTGGCCAGCACCTGAACAATGTGGTCATCTATACGCCCTACTTCCACGCCGGCAAGCTCGAAGCCTTCGCCGCCGTGCGCGCGCACTGGATCGACGTGGGCGGCGTCAGCACCGGGTTTGGGGCTGGACGGGTGGCCGACCCGTGGCAGGAGGGATTGCAGCTAGACCAGCTGAAGATCTACGAAGCCGGCGTACCCAACGCCGTGCTCCTCAAGGTCATCCGGGACAACATCCGCTTTCCCGAGTCGTCGCTGGGCGACATGCGCTCCCAGATTGCCGCCTGTCACCTGGCCCAAAGGCGTTTGGAAGAGCTCTTCCAAAAATACGGCAGCGAGACGCTTCACGTCGCCATCCAGCGAATCTTCGCCGACTCGGAACACAAGGCGCGCGCAGTCGTGGCAGCCATTCCCGATGGCGTCTACGAAGCCGAATCGTTTTTCGACCACGACGGGGTGACGGATGACCCCGTCCCCATTCGGGTACGGGTAGAAGTCTCGGGCACCGACATGACCATCGACTTCTCGGGCTGTTCGGGAGAACGACGTGGGGCCATTAATTCCCGCACCTACGCCGGGGCCATGGTGGCCTATAAAGCCATCACAGCTCCGCTAGAGGCCGTCAACGAAGGATCTTTCCGGGCCCTTCGCGTCATCCTCCCCGAGGGCAACATCATGATGGCCCGCTATCCGGCTCCCATGGCGGCCTGGAGTGCCATCTTGCCCACTGTCGTCGACACGGTCCTCTTAGCTCTCGCCCCGGCCTTACCCCACGCCATTCCAGCCGGCCACCTCGGGGTATTGGGCGGATCGATCGTGTTTTTCGGCACCGATCCCAAGAGCGGACGTCCCTTTGTGGTGCAAAGCATCGAAGGCGGAGGGTGGGGCGGACGCCCTCACGAGGACGGTCCCTCGGCCTCGGTCTCCGTCTGCCAAGGAGATGTGCGCAATGCCCCCATCGAGGCGATCGAGATCAAATGTCCAGTGGTGGTGTTGCAACGCGCGTTCCGTCCCGATTCGGGCGGAGCCGGGCGGTGGCGCGGAGGGCTCGGCCTCGAAGTCCGGGTCCAAAACTTGGTGGAAGGACGTTGGAACCTCAACCAAACCGGGCGCCGCAAGTTGCCCCCATGGGGGCTGTTTGGAGGCCAGCCGGGGTTGCCATCGGACAACCGTTTGCGGCTTTGCGGCCAGTCCGAGAGCCAAAGTGTCGACGTGGTGCGCCACTGGGTTCCAGCCCACAGCGAAGCCATTATCTGCACGGCCGGAGGCGGAGGCTGGGGGGACCCCTTGGACCGTGAGCCGGAACGGGTTTGGGCCGACGTCCGCGATGGATTGGTCACGGTCGAGGCAGCGCGGCGCGACTACGGGGTGGTGTTGCGGCCCGAAGGGGGCATCGACGCGGAGGCCACCCAGGCCTTGCGAGCCCAATTGCGCCAGGTATCGCGGCGCTCGGGATGACACCGCCTGCGGTGGTACGTCAAACCGCCGCATGGCAGTCGTTGGGAAGACCGTCTCTGTCAAGGGGGTGGATCACTGAGCCATGACGCGTGCGAGGGGACCCCTTGGGTGGGGGGCAGCGACCGCTCCCAAGCTATATTTCCCCAGACGGTCTTCCCGTAGGCAATCGCCGGTTGGGGCGGGACCGGTTGCCGGCTCAGGCGGTGCGATGGCGGGCCTGGGCCGCCCAGAACTGGGGCCGGAAGTACGGGGCCTGGTCGTTCCACATGCCGAAGAGCATCTGGACCCGGCGATTGGCCCAGGCCCGCAGGACAGCAGGGTGGCCACAGCCCCGCGCCCGGTGCACAGCGGAGTCGGCGCGGGCCCAGCCGCAGGGGCGCAAGGAGGCGAAAGCCAACCGGTGCAGCGCCTGGCGGAAGGACTCGTCGCAGGCCCGGCACAGATGGATCCGCCCCAACATGCCGCTCTGGTAGGCCACCGGACTTGTGCCCACCAAGGCTTGCACTGCCTCCGCCGATGCAAACCGGTCCCGGTCCTCCCTCCACGCGGCCACAAGGCGGGCACCGATCAGGGGACCACCCCCCGGCACGCTCACTCCGCGGGCCTGATCTGCGTGCGCCCTAAAAGGCGCGTCGATCTGGTCGCGCAGCGCCCGGCGATGGGACTCCAAGGCCTGCAGGGGGGCCACCAAGGTCCGCACCCCGCGGATCTGCGCCCGGGCCTGGTCCGGCCGCGGTGCCAGGGCGGCCGCCTGCAAGGGGGCATGCCTCTGCGCCGCGGCCGCCTCGGCGTTCGGGTACCGTTGCGGACGCAGCCAGCGGGGCCGTGGGGACACGCTCAGGGCATGGCTGTCCCGGGGAGCGGCCCATTGGGCCAAGAAGGCCCGCGCGGTAGGTCGGTTGAGGTCGTCAAACCACAGCAACACCACGGGGTAATCGCTCTTCAAGAGGGCCGCCCACGGGTTGACCAAGCGGGTGTGTTCTTGGATCAGGGGGACGTCGAGGGAGGTGAGTGGGCGCCACGCCGACCAGGTTTCGTCGCTTGGGGCCAGCGGCCGCAAGGTCTCGGCCTCCTGCCACCCCAGCCGGGCCAAAATCGCAGCACCCAGGCGGTCGGTTTTGGCCCCCGAGAGCTTGCGCGGGGCATCCGCCACCTTGGGGTTGAGGGGACAGACCGTGAACCCGGTAGTACTCAACCAGTCCACCACCAAGGCTTGCGCGGTCTCGATAACCACCCGGACGTCGCTCCGGACCCCCTGAGCCCACAGGACCAACTGGGCTTGCAGCTGCTCCAAGGCCGCGCGCGTGTGTGCAACCACGCCCGCCCACAGCCGGTGTCCGGGGCAATCCTCGACGACGACGGCCTAAGGCGCATCGACCCAATACCATCCGCCCACGATGACCCTCTCACGCCGCCGCCAGCTTCACAGCGAAGTGGGCCCACGGCCTCCCCGCCGGGCGGACCACCCGTCTTAATCATCAGGACTACTCTTTACGCAGCAATCGGATCGCGAGGAGGACCAAGCCTTTTCCGGAGCGCTTCTAAACAGGCCAATCCTTGCGAATGCGAAAGGTTCGGGAATGGATCCAGTGGCCATTCCCGCGGTCCAGCGGACCAGGACCGCAAAACATATTCACCACTGAGACTACCCAATAAGGAGGGAGCCGTTTATGGGCCAAGACGTCGCCGGGACGGTGTCAACCCCGGCGGACTTTTTGGATGAGTTGCCCATGACGCGATTTCATTGGCTGTTGGTCTTGGGGGTGGTGCTTGCGCAGATCCTCGATGGGTACAGCGCCACGGCCAACTCCTTCGTGCTGCCGGAGGTCATCAGGCGCTTTGCCTTAAGCCCCATCCAAGCGGGCACCCTGGCTTCGGTGACCAACTTCGGCCTGCTGATCGGGGCTTTAGGGTTTGCCATCCTGGCCGACAGGATGGGCCGCCGGGCCATCTTTCAACTCGTGCTCCTCACCTACGCCTTCGGCGGATTGATCTCTGCCGTCGCGCCGACTTACGCCGTGTTGTTGGGGGGGCGATTCGTCGCGGGTCTGGGGATTGGGGCCGAATTTCCCGTAGCCTTCGCGCTGCTGGCCGAGTATTCGCCCAAACGCTACCGCGCCTGGCTCATCGCCTTGGGGCCCCTGTGTTATGGGCTGGGTTACGTCCTGGCTGGAGTTCTGGCCTTGGCTGTCGTCCCCTTCTGGGGCTGGCGCGGGCTTTTTTGGATCAGCGTGGCCCCAGCACTCGTGATTGTCTACATTCGCCGGTTCATCCCCGAATCGGTGCGGTATCTCTTGTCCAAGGGCCACCGCGACGAAGCCACCGCTATCTTGGAGCACGTGGCGCGGGCCGCCCGCCGCCCCCTGCCGGTCCTGACCCTCAATGCGGAGCCCACCGCGTCGGCCCCGGCCATTGGCTTGAGCGCGGCGTTTCGGCGGAGTTTTCGCTACCTTTTGGCGCTGTCCCTGCTGTACTTTCTCTTCTTCATTCAGACCTTCGGCAACACGGCGTGGCTGCCCACCTTATTCGTCAAAGCCGGATACAGCGTGATGCACAGCTTCACCTTCACGCTGATCGTCTTCAGTGCGCTGCCGTGTGCGGAAGCACTGGGAGGCTGGTTGCAGGACGTCATCCCCCGGCGGTGGGCCATCGTGGCCCTCGGGGTCTTCGGTGCCGTGTTCTTCATTCTCTTCGGCCAAGCTTTCCAGCATCGCTGGCCCACGCCCTGGACGGTGGCTGCCGACGTCCTCTCGGTGCTGACGGCCAACGGGGTCATCGCCATCCTCTACACCCTCGGGACCGAGCTCTTTCCCACCCGCATCCGCAGCACCGCGATGGGCATCGTGACGGCCGTAGGACGCATCGGAGCCATCGTGGGGCCGTTGTTGGTCGGTGCCTTGCTGCAGCTTGGGACGCCCATCCCGACCATGATCAACGTCGTCGCGACGCCGCTGTTGTTAGGCGCCCTCGTCGCCTTGATCTTGATTCCCATCGACACCCGGCGGCGGGGGTTGGACCAGATTGAGCGGCAAGAGTTTGGAGGCGCTGTAAGCCCCTGAGGTCCAGCGCTTTGGAGTCAGGAGGGATAGCCATGACGCAAGACGAGCGGCTTTCGGCCCTCCTCCACTGGATGGACAACGAGGGCTGGACCGCGCTGGTGTTGTTGGCAGGATCGGCGCATTCGTTTATTCACCCCAATCCGGTGGTGGCCGTGAGTGGTTTTCGCAGCGTCGGCCCCTCGGCAGTCCTGTGCCGCCGCGATGGTACCGTCACCTTGTGGGTGTCCCCTGCCTGGGAACTGGCACGGGCCCGCTCCAATGCCCTCGCAGAACAGGTCGTGGCCACAGACGATGTCGTGGCTGCTATGGAGCCGGCCCTGCGCGCTTTAGGCTCTCAGGCGATCGGGCTCGTCGGCCGAGAGTCTTGGACCCATCGCGAGTGGGAGCGCTTAAAGGCCATTTCGCCTCCGCTCCAGCCCCTCGACGACGCCTTTTTCGCCCATATGGGAGTGAAAACCGCGGAGGAATTGGCGGCCGCTGAAGTTGCGGCACACATCGCCGAGGCCGGTTACCAACACCTGCTTCAGGTACTAAAACCGGGGATGCCCGAATATCAAGTGGCTGCGGCGCTGGATCGCAAGATGCGCGAGCTGGGGGCCGAAGACGACTTCCTGCTACTCAGTGCCTCCCAGCACAACCGCGCCGTCCGGGCCCCTGGGCGCCGCGTCATCGAACGGGGCGATATCCTATTGGCCGAAATCTCCCCGGCCTACCGTGGCCAGTTCGTGCAGATCTGTCGCAGCGTGGCAGTGGGTCGGCCGCAACCGGCGGTTCAGACTGCGTACGCCTGTCTGGCGCGGGCCTTCGCCGCGGGACGCCAAGCGGCCTCGCCAGGCCGCCCGGTGGCAGAGGTCGCGGACGCCATCAACCAGGTGTTGGCCGAAGCAGGATATGGCGACTACTGTCGCCCTCCCTACATGCGGGTGCGCGGCCATGGGCTCGGGTTCAGCGGCGTGTGGCCGGGAGACATCACGCCCGACAATGCGACGCGCCTTGCGCCAGATGCCCTGTTCGTGCTCCACCCAAACCAGTATCTTCCGGAATCGGGATACCTTTTGTGTGGCGAGCCCGTGGTGGTGACTCCGAGCGGAGCTCGTTCGATGACGACCCCTAAAACCATGCTCGATGCCGTGGCCACCACCGCTTGACAGCGGGGAAGGCCTCGCCACCCGAGGAGGGAGCCTCTGTGGAGACGATGCATCCGGTGGTGTTGCACGGAGCCGCTGGCTGGCAACCGGACCGTCTGCCCCGCGACGAGTTCGAGGCGCGCATGGGTCCACTGCGACAAGCCATGGCGGCCCACGGCTGGGCCGGCGTGTTGGTGTACGGGGACGCCGTTCGATATCAGCCGCTGGCGTACCTCACGCAGTTCGTGCCGCGCCTGGAGTGGGCCGCGGCGCTGGTACCGGCCAGGGGTCCCTCGACGCTATGGGTGCACACCGGACCGCGGGACATTCCGGCCGCTCGGAGCGAAACGTGGGTAGAAGATGTCCGCACCACCGCGACATGGCTTAGCGACCTTAGGGCCTGGGCCGACGCATTGACCGGCACCTCCCCTGCGTCGCTAGCCATCGCGGGCCGTGACCAGATGCGGCCGACTTTGGTGGAAGCATTGGTAACCGCCTTGGCCAATATGCCGCTCCTCTCTGCCGATACCTGGTTCGACCAGGTTCAGCAACGGCTGCGGCCGCGCGAGGCGCGCCTTCTGCGCGAGGCCACGGCGCTGCTCCAAGCCGCCATCGTGGAGGCCGAAGCAGCGTTCGCCGCCGGGTCCTCGGCCCGGGACGTCCTGTTAACGGCTGAGGGCGCGGCGCGCGAGGCCGGTGTCCATGATGTCCGCCTGTTGTGGAGCGCCGATGGCCACACCTGGATACCTTGGGACGGTCGCGCCGAAGCCCACTCCGAACACCTTCTCTGCTATGAGGCCGTAGAATGGTGCGGGTATTGGGTGGGCCGGTTTTTTACCCTCACGCCGCCCGGGGATCCGGTGGCCGCCTTGGTGCGCGCCCAAACCCGCGACCTCGCGCGGGCGGTAACTCCCGGCCTAGGCCCAGACGCCCTGTGGCCCACCGACCTTGCTCCTCCGACCGTCCCGCACTGGTTTAGGGCACGCGCGGCCCTTCGCCTTGGGCTCGGGCATCCCGAACCCCTGCGCTGCAATCAACCCTTCACGCCTGAGAGCGCCTACGCCATCCACTGGGGGATTTGGCGCGAGGGCCGCGCGTGGATCGCTTCTGAAATCGTGTGGCTGGAATCTTCAGGGCCGCATCTGTGGACGGAGGAGACCCGCCCGTGACGAGTCTTGATGCGTTCGCCGCGCGCATGGTCGACTACACCCCAGACGATTCCGAGCGCGCGGCCTTGACCCTCCATCTGGTGGATAGCCTCGGCGCCATTTGGTGCGGGATGGGGCTTTCCGCAGTCGACGACCTGACCGCGCCCTGGAAAAGGTCCGACGCGTACCCCGAGCATCTCCCGAGCCCCATCCTGGCAGGCCTTCTGGCCGCTTCCGGCCGCGCCACGGAGATGGACGATATTCTACTCTCGGCAGCCGTGACGCCTGGCACCCCGCTGACCGGCGCGTTGCTGGCCGCACTGCGCGAGGAGCCTGACCGCGCTGAGCGCCTCCTCGTGGCCCTCGGCGCAGGGTACGAAACCGCCGCCTGGCTTGGAAGCCTCATCGGCGGCCCCGACGTGCTCTACCAAGGCATCTGGCCAACCTATTGGGTAACGCCAGCAGCCGTGGCCGTCGCCCTGGCTTGCCTTTGGGAGTTTACGCCAGACCAGCTGGGCGAAGCCATGGTCATCGCGCTCAGCCTGTCGGTCGGCGCCTCAGGACGGATCCGTCACCCGCGGACGAGCCGCTGGCTCACCTTGGCCCATGCAGTAGCCGGTGGTTACCTTGCCGCGATGGCCGCCCAGGAGGGGATGGTCGGAGACCAGAGCCTCCTGTCGCCGGACGGCTTTCGCCACGGGTGGGGATTCACCTGGACCTTGAACACCAAGGTGGCGGTAGGCCGTGCCGCCGGCCACACCAGCCTAAAGCCGTTCTCGGTGGCCCGGCAGACGCTTTGCGCTGTGGAAGCCTTTCAAAGCCTTTTGGCGAGCGAATCGGTCGCATTGGACCAGGTGGCGGCTGTCACCGTGGAAGTACCGGTGGCGTACTACGCCATGGTTAGGCCCCAGCCGATCTCGGCACCCATGACCCCCTGGACCGATGTGGCTCACGTCTTGGCGCTGGCCGCGACCGAACCAAACCGGTTGTACGACCTGGGTCGCGACACCGCACTGACTGCCCCAGCACAGGCACTGAAGGAACGGATCGCCGTGCGTCCGGCTCGCGACCTCGACGCCTTTTATCCCGAACACTGGCCGGCACGGGTGACGGTGTTCACGACACGCGGAACCCTTGGAGCCGTAATCCTCGACGCGCCCGGCGATCCTTCAAAGCCTCTGACCGAAACGGCCGTGCTGGAGAAGGTGCAGCGCGCAGCTTGCCACCACCCGCCGCCGCTCTCTGGTTTCGACCGCGAACTGCATTGCCTCCTGAGTTCGCCGACGTCCCCTGCGTTTTGGGCATCGGCCGGTGAACGGCTGATTCAGGCGCTGTGGGCTCGCCGATAGACTGCCGCCATCGGCCTGCCCGCCGCGTGGGGGGGGGGGGGGGGGGGGGGGGGGGGGGGGGGGGGGGGGGGGGGGGGGGGGGGGGGGGGGGGGGGGGGGGGGG
>JAIMBD010000030.1 GCA_023511625.1 Bacillota bacterium
TTGGGGCTGCGGGCCATCGAACACGGCTACGGCGTCTACTTTGTGCGGGCCCAGGACCTGCTGGAAGACCTGCGCCGGGCGCAAGCGGACCATCGCCTCGACCGGCGCTTGCGGATCTATCTGGCCCCGAAATTGCTCATCATCGACGAATTCGGGCTCTGGGCGTACGACCGCACGGCGGCGACCGCGTGGTTTGCGCTCATTGCCGCGCGCTATGAACGCGGGAGCATCATCCTGACGTCCAACAAGGGCTTTGCGGAATGGGGGGAGGTGCTCGGCGACGCCGTCATCGCCACGGCAGTGCTGGACCGCCTGATTCACCATAGCTACGTCATCAACATTCGCGGGGAGAGCTACCGGCTGCGCGAGAAAAAGCGGGCGGGCTGGGCGCCGCCGCTGTCCCCGCTCTCCCTGCGGGGAGAGCGGGGAGATTCCTCCCCCAAAGGGTAACTCTCCGAGGGTGTGGGTCAATTCCCAATTGGTACCAGTGGGTCAAAGATACGCTGGTGTTGACAGTCCAGCCCGCCAGGCATCGCCATGCACCGAAGCCTTATGCCAATCGAGCCCCATAAAGCGCGGCGTCGCAGGATGGGATGGGGCCTGCGTCGCCCCCGCGTGTCCACCGTCCTACCGGCCAGATGGTGTCGCCTACCGCACACCGCCGCTCCCCACGTTCCGGAACTTCCCATGGCGGCTAGAAACGGAAGACCAACCATCGAGTGCCAAGATCACCGCACGCGAAACGCCTGCCAGGGGGCCAGGGCCGGTCCGCCGAACACCGCGGGCACGGTTCTAGTCCACATCCCGCGCAATAGGGCAGGTAGGCCACTCATGGCCGGAAGCACACCGGTCTCCCCCTCCCCCGCGGGAGAGCTTGGCTTCGCGCATGGGGCTACCATAGGGCACGACAGGGACAGCGGGGACGAACCCAGGTGCATTCTGCGCTGCGGTTGGCCCACGCCGACGCCACAGCCGCCGTCATCGCGGCGTACTGGCGGCCGTCACGCGAGGCCAAGGATCTGTTGCAGCTGGCCGAGTTGGGCGCTCCACCCATACCGTGCTCCATCCAGTTCCTGGGTGGCCTCCGGGGCAAAGCCGCGTTGCTCCAACTGCAGCCGCGTCCTGCCGCCGTCGAGGGGCGTCAACGTCCACGTCACACGGGTCGCGTGGCCGAGTTGGGCGACTTCCCACGTGTAAACCAGGCGATGCGGCGTCTGGACCTCCAGCACCTCGCCTTCGACGACGGCGGGCCACCCGATCTCGGGCTTCGGCCGGAAATGAAAGCGGCATCCCACCGCCGGCCGGAAGTCTTCCGTTTCAAAAAACATCCACCGGGAGAGGGCGGTGGGATCTGTCAGGGCGGCCCAGACGCGTTCCATGGGGGCCGGGCATTCGAAATCCAAGGACACCGCGGCGTCGTCCATCGCGTTCTCCTCCTTGCAACAGTTGCTTCAGGCATTCGATCTGTTGGGTCCCGTGCCGCTCGTCCCACGCGGCCCACCGCTGAATGGTGCGGGAGGGCGAGCCGAGCCCGCGTCTTCCCGCCTGTCGTTTGGGCCGCCATCCCGTTCGCGCCGCGCATCCCCATCGGCTGTGGGGTGGTCTGGGCGCGCTCCGGGGAAATCGCACCGCTGCGGCATGGTTCGATCACCTCTGGTGCCGGGCCGGCACGCCCAACAACCGCCGCAGTGTCATGCTTTAGTATCGGTCTGCCGGAGGCGTCGTGCAAGGGGTCGGGTGCCCTCCTCTGGCGCGGGAGGGGCGGATGGGAGTAAAGGAGCGTGAGACTCCACGCAAACGATCTGCCGCGGCGAGGGGTTGGCTCGTAGGCCCCGGCCCTTGCAGTCTAGAACCTTCCTGCTGTGCGAGGGGATGCGCTCCAGGGCTCTACGTGGAACCCCGCACGGCGAAAGCCGCCGTCTACCCGATGGCGGAAGCGCGGGGCGGGTGCCCGGCGCACTACGGCTCCATTAAGGCTTCGTCGCGCCCGACTTTGGCGCCCGCGAACCGATGGCCTTTGAGGCCGGTTTCGACGATGAATCCCGCAAAATTAGGCTGATGCGGATCCCAGACGAGCTCTCCCAAGTCTTTGGGGGGCGGGCGGTAGATCTGCGGACCTTGCGGGAGACCCATCCTCGCCTCCGAGCCCAGGTTTCCGCGGATCGCGAGGTGCTCTATGACGTCTCGGCGGGATGACCGCATCCCGATTGAGGACATGATTCGGGCGTGCCAAATGGTCATTGAGTACACCGGGTCTCTGACCGATGAAGAGTTTTTCCGCCAGAGGCTTGTCCAAGACGCGGTCCTCTATGAGTTGGCCATCCTAGGCGAAGCGGCCAACGCCGTCTCTCGGCCGGTGCGCGACCAGCACCCCGAGATCCCGTGGGCGGCGATCGCCAATATGCGGCACCATGTGGTTCAGGGGTATGGAGATGTGGACCTCGATATTGTCTGGGAAACGGCGCGACAAGACGTCCCCAACCTGCTGGCTCAACTGCAAGCCATTGGGAATGTCTGAACGGTCTTCCACTTCGAATCCCAGTGGGTGCCAGCTGGGAGGGTTTGGAGAACAGCGAGGAGAGGTAAATGTGACGGAGCCTCCATGAGGATTCGGGCTGGCCGACAGTGATTGCCTGGCGCGCCGTGCTGTTCACCGTGTTATTCTAGCGGCGATTCAGCGATGGACACCCAGGTTGCGAGGAGCCTGTTGCCTGGAAGCGATTGAGGAACGAGGCGACTCGTTGCCAATTGATGCATGGTTTTCTGGAAATCCAACTGGGTAGTGTTGACCATACGTTGGGAACATGTCGGATAGAAGTTGGGATGAGTTGGGATGCGCTGTTTACGGGGACACGTGCCATTAAAGCGGGGAAGACCCATGGAGCTGGATGCAGAAGCGCCTCTCAAACTGTCATTGGCGCGTTGTTAGACAAGAACCGCCTTGCCATGGAGGATTGGGCCAAGAAAATCGAAGAGGCCAAAGCGGCCCGTCGATTGGGGCAGCAGTTGCGAGGGGATACTCCCCACGATTGGTGGACAGGGAGGCCGACGATGTGGAGTTGGATGAAGTAGCCGGGAAGCTAGCCCTCGCGGGGACCATGTTGCCGAACCAAAGCCCGTTGTATCATGCCCAAAACGCTGATCGGTACGAGAGGCCAGCCCTCATCCGCCAATATGAGGTCGAGTATCAATGCCGACTGATGGTGATCGTCGATGTGAACGGCCCATGAGGGGGCGACGCCTGCCTCGCTATGAAGCACGTAGAAAAGGGGCCGTTCAACGGGTCACGAGGTGAAATCTACAGCACCCAGAATGTGGATCAGGTGGGGCCGCCAGGCTCAAAGTGGCATCGGACGGCCTCGCGGACTTTGCGCTCCACCGCGCATATGAGCGAACCCGTGGAACGTCTGCTGGCCGCCATCCGGCGGTTGTCGCCGGCGAAGTGACGAGAATTCTTCTCTCGGCTGGAAGAGGAAGAGTGGTATCGGGGCCTCGTGCAAGCGATGCTTTAGGAGTGGGACAATCCTCAAGACGGTGGTCTTCTGGTATTGGGCCGCCGTTGCGAAGATGGCCGGCAGGAAATTCCTCGTCCGTCTGAGCATGCCTCGAGGGACGAATCAGAGGATTCCGACCTGTCTTGGAGGAGACTTTGGAGGTTTCTTTCGGCTCGCCATTTACCGTTTTACCATGGTAGTTTCTGGGTGCAACCTGCTCTTGGCCAGGAGGAGGTCACGTGCGCTCGCGTTCTGGCTCAACGCCACTCTGGTTTCCGGCCTCGAACCCCCAGCTGGCTTCCCACTGTCGTACCAGTCGCCAAACAACGCGCTGGGTAGGACAGGCGATGCGATGACGAAGCCCGCACCGAACGATAAAGCCGTTGATGCTGTCGATTTCGGTGGGGTGCCGGCGCCAGACATCTTGCAGCATAGACGAGGCGTTGTGGGCAGTGGCCCGAGCCAAGGCCTTCACTTCGGACAGCATGCCTGCAGGCAGCGGAACCCCTTCGGCACGAGCCACTGCCTCCGCCTCGCCCACCAGGGGGGAGGCCAACGAAAACAGCGGGTGGTCTGTGACGGCGCCGTTGAGCAGCCCCGTGAGGGCCGTGAGCGGATTGATGACGCTGTTTTGGATCAACTTGATCCAGCGCCGCTCTACGAGCTTGGCGTCTGCGAGCATTACCCACGGCCATGCCGCAGTCCGCTCGGCGGTCTCGGCCAACGGCTTTACCCAGGGTGCGGCGGATTGAGGAAGAAAACTGGCGCCTAGGCTGTTTAACTGGAAATGGCGCCTGTCGGCACCGCGCTCCAATTCGCGCACAGCCAAGGTGGCCACGACCGGAAACAGGGGGCCATGGCGAAATCGCGCCAACGCGGCCTCTTGGCCCATGCCATTCATCCAAAGCAAGGCCGGCACTTCCGGCGCATGGCGTTCCATCCATTCTCCCACGGCTGGCAGGGCAGGGCACTTTACGGCTACCAACAAAAGGTCCCAACGCGGACTTGCAGGGGCATCCCATGGATGCCATCGCACCGTCCGGACAACGGGCTGCGGCACCACTGGACCCGACAGCTGGATGCGGTGTACGGCGCTGCGGGAAACTACTGTGGGAGACAAAGGCTCAAGCGCCCAGGCCAGAGCCGCCGCGACTCCCCCGGCGCCTAGGATAGCGATGTTCATGGGCGTTGCATCATCTGAAGAAACCGTTCCCACTCCTCATCAGCGAGGTGGTATGCGTGCGCCTCATCGGGGAAGGACTGCGTCAGCACCGCCTCGCGGTATTGCGCCAGTCCTGTTACCATCACGGTTCGGACGTCGGCAAACGGCTTAGCAAACTTGGGAAGCCGGGCCGACAGGCCCACGCAGTCGTGAAACACCAGCACCTGCCCGTCCGTCTGGTTTCCCGCTCCGATCCCGATGGTGGGCACTGGGACCCGACGCGTGACGTACTCGGCCACCCGGTCGGGAATTCCCTCGAGAACGATGGCGATGACTCCGGCCTCGGCCAAGCTTTCCGCATCCTCGACCAATTCGCGAATGGCCTCGGCAGCGCGCGCCTGGACCCGGTACCCTCCGAAGCGGTGGACGCTTTGCGGAGTCAATCCGAGGTGTCCGACCACCGGGATTCCCTCGGCAACTAACGCCTCCACCTGGGGGAGAATGCGGCGCCCGCCCTCGAGTTTAACGCCTTCTGCTCCACAGCCTTGAATGAAGCGGCCGGCGTTGCGCAGCGCCTGGTTGGGGTCGGTGTAACTTAAAAAGGGCATATCGACGATCATCGGCGTATTGGGCGCGCCCCGTCGCACGATCCGGGCGTGGTGCATCATATCGCGGACGGTGACAGGCAAGGTGGTCGGGTAGCCTAAGGTCGTCATCCCCAGGGAGTCCCCCACCAAGATCACGTCGATCTCTGCCAGTTCTGCCAACTGGGCCTGCACGTAGTCGTACGCAGTGATCCAAGTTTGACGGCGAACACCTTTAAGCCCGCGAATGTCTTGCGCGGTTTTCGGCCGTTCCACGCGCGACCCCTCCCTTGAGGACCCCGGTGCCCGGCGGGATAATTGGGGGCGGGGATGATTCTGCCGTTATCATAGCAGACATTGGCGCGCACAGAACGCCGGACCGTAGGGTAGTGGTTCGGCCTAAAGTGGTGCCGACCTAACAGGAAACCGGCGCGTGCTCGAAGGCTCCTTGTTGGGCCGCTTCGGTGATCACCACGCGCGACTTGACGCCGTACAGGGCGAAGGTTTCCTGCATGACCTGAGCCACCAGCTGTTCGCGGCCGGGGTAGGTCATGGCCAACACGGTGGACCCCGACCCCGAGAGTGCCGCAAGGAGCGCACCATGCTCGCGCGCTTGCGTCATTACCTGCACGAAACCTGGCAACAAGGGGCTTCGGGCCTCCTGGTGCAGCCGGTCTTGGCTGGCCCAGCGTAAGACCTCCCAATCTTGATTGACCAATGCGTACACCCACAGTCCCACCCGTTGGGCGTTGAACACGGCGTCTTGACGGGGAACCATCGGAGGCAGGATGCGCCGGGCCACGTCGGTCGGGACCAGATAATCCGGAATCGCCAGGATCATCGGCAGAGGGGGCGGATTAAAGCGGTAAAAATGCAGATCAGGCCCGTCGCTAAACACCAGGGTGGCACCCCCGACGATGGCGGGTGCCGCGTTATCCATGTGGTGTTCCACCGCGGTGACGCGGCGGAAGCATTCTTCCACCGTCAACGGTTGGCGGGCGATGGCAAAGGCCAGTTTGACCGCTGCGACGGCTGCTGCGGCACTGGAGCCCAATCCACGAGCCACAGGGATGGCATTGTCGATGCGCAGGTGACCGGATGGGAGATCTTCGCCGGTCAGCTCGCGATAGGTGGCTGCCGCCAACCGGTAGAGGAAGTTGCTGGCGTCGTGCGGAAGGACTTCCTTGCCTTCCCCGTTGACCTCGACGACAGTGGCCGGTGCCGGATGCCATTCGACGGTGAGCCACAGATTGAGGGCCAGCCCCAGCGTGTCGTAACCCGGTCCGAGGTTGGCCGAGGTGGCCGGAACGCGAACACTAAACATGTTCCACCTCACGTTGGACCAACGCAGCGAGGCTTAAAGGCTGACCATCCCATTGAGCGCGGCGCGCTGGAAAATTGCGCAGGGCTGTGTCGGCGTCCTTCAGGCCGTTACCCGTGAAGATGAGGACGATGATGCTGTCGGGGTCCCGGAGCAAGGCGCCTTGGTCCCACAATTTGGTCAGCACTGCGTACGGGGTAGCTGAGGCCGGCTCCACAAAAATACCTTGCCGGGCCAACTCTGCTTGGGCCGCTAAGATGGCTTCGTCGGAAACTGCGACGAACGCCCCTCCGGTGGTGCGCACGGCCTCCTCCGCATAGGGACGGCTGACCGGTTTGCCGATGCGAATGGCGGAAGCCACCGTCTCGGGATGTTCGATATCCCGACCTTCTACCATGCTGGCGGCTCCGGCCGCTTGGCCGCCGATGAAGCGGGGCGGTTTTAATCCTAGGCGCTGAAAGCCGCGGTGATAGGCGGTGATGTTGCCGGCATTGCCGACCGGGATAACGAGCAGGTCGGGAGCACGGCCGAGGTCCTCGGCGATCTCATAGGCGGCAGACTCTTGGCCGAGGATGCGCCAGGGGTTCACCGAGTTCACCAATTCCCACTCGGGTTGGTCTGCCATGGCGCGACGCAGCGC
Organism: Bacillota bacterium; assembly: GCA_023511625.1. Taxonomy (GTDB): domain Bacteria; phylum Bacillota; class Sulfobacillia; order Sulfobacillales; family Sulfobacillaceae; genus JAIMAE01. The sequence goes on from JAIMBD010000030.1 coordinate 7,202, forward strand.
AGCCAGGGCCACGTCGAAGGCTCCCTCGACCTCCAGCAAGAGGGCGCCGTACGCCTGAACCTGCAGCAACTTGCCCGGGGCCACCTTGCCGCCGGGGATGACGACTACGGCCGTCATACCGGCTCGGGCGGCATAAGCGGCCGCCGACGCTGCCGTGTTTCCCGTGGAGGCACACAGCGCGACCCGTTTGCCCTGGGCTTTGGCCATCGTCACGGCTACCGTCATGCCCCGGTCTTTAAACGACCCGGTGGGATTGCACCCCTCGAGTTTCCCCCACACCTGCGGCCCCTTTTGGGGATGCCACGGGGGATGGACCGGAATCAGGGGCGTACGTCCCTCTCCGAGGGTAATCACCTCCTCGATTCCCTCCAACTGCCACAGGTGTTGGTAGCGTCTGACGATGCCGACCGTATGCGGCATATGCGGCCTCCTCCATCGGCGTTGCCGGACCGAGTACGTTTTCCTTCGCTAGATATTCGTTGCGGCCATCGCCGGTTCCTGCCCGCTGCGGCTGGAAATGCCGGTGCATCTTTGCCGCTGAGGTCTAGCCTCAAGATACCATTGCCGCATTGGCTCCGCCAACGCCGTTTGATCATGCCAACAGATGGACCGCCAGCATGCCGGGGATGTGGCGCAGGGCATCGGTCAATCCCTCCGGAGGCCGCTCATCCAGCGTCATGACCATCCAAGCCTCTTCGCCTTGGGCGCGGCGGCCAAGGTGTAGGTTGCCAATGTTGACGTGGAACTGTCCCAAGAGCGTTCCTACTTGACCCACAATGCCCGGCGTATCCCGGTGGTGGGTAATGAGCGCCACCTCGGGCCACACCAAGTCGAACGGCACGTTGTCCAAACGGCGCAGGTGCACCGCCCCGTCGGTCCAGTCCATTTCGATGAGCGTCTCCGGATGTCCTTCCCACATCAGGCTGAGGCTTGTCCGCTCAGGGGCTTTGCCGTCATCGCTGACCATCACGCTGAGCCCTTGTTGTTCGGCTTTGATCAACGCGTTGACGGTGTTGACTCGCTCATCGAGGTGGCCTTGCAGCAAGCCGGCGATGAGGCTTTGCCGAATCCACGGCAGCGCTTCTCCCGGGATGTGACGTCCCGGCGTGAGGATCAGACGGTGGTTGACCGAGGGATGCAGTTCTTGAAAGAGGCGGCCTAGGGCACGGCACAAGGTGTCCAAGGCATGGAGCTCGGGCACCTCCAAAGGAGGGATGGGTACGTTGACCAGGTTTGGCGGCGTGATGCCCTGTAACGTCTCGATGACACCCTTGGCCGTCATGACCCCGACGTTCGCTAAGGCCTCGAAGGTCGACCCTCCGAGATGTGGGGTCATCACTACGCGCGGCTGCCGGAACAACGGCGAATCCAGTCGCGGAGGCTCTTCGCTGAACACGTCGAGGGCGACACCGGCCAGATGCCCCTCTTCCAGCAGTTTTGCCAGCGCGGCTTCGTCCATGAGGCCTCCGCGGGCAGCGTTTACGACGTACGCGCCTTTGGGCAAGAGCCGAAGCAGGCGCTCGTCCAAGTGCGGGCCGGATTTCGGGGTGTGGATGGTCAGGATCTCGCTGTCCTTCAGGAGCGACTCGAGGTCTCGATACTGTTTGGCACCGTGGGCTTCGAAGATGTCGGCGCTGATATAAGGGTCGTAGGCTCCCACCTGCATGCGGAATCCGTGCGCAATCCGTGCCACCTGCCGGCCTACGCGGCCAAGCCCGATGATCCCAAGCCGTCGCCCGTGGAGCTCTTCGCCCAGGAAGGCTTGGCGATTCCATCCTCCTTCGCGCACGTGAAGGTCCCCTAGGCGGATGTTGCGCATAACCGCCATCAACAGCGCGAAAGCGTGTTCGGCTGCGGCGATGGCGTTAGCTCCAGGAGCATTGATGACGGCGATGCCCATCTCGGTGCAGGCGTCGAGGTCGACGTTGTCGACGCCGGCACCGGCGCGTGCCACCACCTTCAAGCGGGGGCGACCGACGATGAGGTCGCGGGTAATGCGATGGGCGCTGCGAATAATCACGGCGTCGTAGTTGCCGATCAGTTCAGGCAGTAATTCGGGAGGTAGCAGGTCGTAGGCATCCACCTCGGCGTGCTCCCGCAGGTAGGCCAACCCTTCGGGGCCCAGAGCTTCGGTCACCAGGATTTTGGGTTTCATACGATCCTCCTCAGTGATGGCGGTGGGCAAGAACAGCGGTCCGGCGACCTATGGAACCGTTTACCGGGACGGGCCGGAGTCCTGTGCGGCTTGGCGCCAAACGTCCCAAGCGGCCGCCAAGGCCTCGGTGGGGCGCGGCGACAGGTGTGCCAATACGGCCAGCCCGCCGAACAACGCCTGCGGCGTGACGGCGCCGACGTGTCCGATGCGGATGGCGGTCTTGGCCCAAGGGCCCATACCTCCCGCGATCTGAAGGCCTCGGGCCGCCACAGCGGCTCGGACGGCTTGGGGCGTCAGGCCGGTCGGCACGCCGAGTGCCGTGACCGTGGCGGAAGCAATCGGTTCGGCCACCAACGGCGAAAATCCTCCGACCTCGCCAAAACGCCGGGTCATGCTTGCCAAAAGGCGATGGCGCGCCCAGCGGCGGCTTGCCCCCTCTTGCAAGAGCAGGTCCAGGGCCTGATGGAGCCCATACCATAAGGAGACGGCTGGAGTATAAGGCAGTTGCCGGTCAAAGTATGGCGCCAAGTCGAAGTAAAAACGGCCACGGCGCGTCGTCGGCCGTTTTTTCAGGGCGTAGCCGCTGACCAGAAGGATGCCGAGGCCCGGTGGGCACATGAAGCCCTTCTGGGAGGCCGCAATCAGGACATCCACGGGGGCCTCGTCAAACGTCAGCGGGATAGAGGGAACGCCGCTGATGCTGTCGACCACTAATAGCGGCCGATCGCCGGCACGTGGCCAGTGCCGAGCCAGTTCCACCACGGGATTGGTGACGCCGGTCGAAGTCTCGTTATGCGTCACCAGGACGCCCCGGTAGGATGCCCGGTGGATCCGGTCTAGCACCTCTTCGACCGTAAAGGCAGAGCCCCAGGGCACTGCCATCTCCTCAACCTCAAGGTCCATGGCCCGTGCGGCCTCGGCAAACCGCTGGCCAAAAGCTCCGGTGGTCACGGCCAGAACCCGGTCATTGGGGGCGAAAAAGTTTTGGACTGCGGCCTCTAGGGCACCGGTGCCGCTTGAGGGGATCACGGCGGCGGCGCCGTCTTGGGGTAGCTGGAACAAGATGCCCAGTTTATCGTACACGCCGTCGTGGATCGGTTGAAAAAGCTGTCCCCGATGGTCCGACATCGGAGTGAGCATCGCCTGCTCAATCGCGGTGGGGACCGGAGTGGGTCCCGGCAATAGAATGTCCGGAGGAAACATCGGTGGCAGATCCCTCCAAATTCGTGGTATCGGACGGCCAAACTTAGCGGTCCACCGCTGCCGAAGCCCGGGTCTTGCCGGGCTGCTTTGCGAAAGTTTGACCAAAAACCCCAAATAAAAATGCGTCCCTAATCACTTAGGGACGAGAACCACCCGCGGTACCACCCTATTTGGTGACCGATGTCACCCGCTTGAAACCCGGTAACGCCAGGTCCGCGATCGACTCTTCGCCGATACTCTCCGGGGTGGAATCGGGCCGCTTTCTTCCCACCGGTTCTCACCAAATCCCGGCTCTCTGTAGAGTCGAAGGCGGCTCTTCCCGTTCATCGAGCACTGCCGTAATGATAGCAAAGGGCACGGGGCGCTGTAAAGGCAAATACGCCTTCCCGACTCAAGCGAAGTCGCCAGAGCCGCGCGGCCGAGACCAGATGGCGATGGCACCGAATAGGGCGTTGCCAAACGGAAAAGAGACGAACATGGTGGGCGCGCATGGGATCGAACCATGGACCTCTTGAATGTGAGTCAAGCGCTCTACCACTGAGCTACGCGCCCG
>JAIMBD010000015.1 GCA_023511625.1 Bacillota bacterium
GCTGATCGTCCGGCAGGTCCGAGTAGGGATACAGGACCGCGGCCGTGACCTTCAGCTCCCCCTCGGGGTCGTGGTCGACGAGCGTCACCTCCTCGCGCTTTTCGGGCTCGATCCCCGCGAGCAGCCGCTCGGCGATCTCCGCCGTCCGTTCTCGCTGCTCGCGCCAGTACCGGGCCCAGGCCACCCCACGCTCGGGCTGATCCACGCGGGTCAGGAACTCGGGGATCACCTTGCGCAGTTCGGCCAGGACCAGTCGTCCGTAGGCGCGGGCCTCGGCGAGCGGGTGGACCGACAGCCGCATCACGAGGTGTTCGTAGGACTGGCCGCTCGCGTAGATGCCGAGGTTCGAGCGCGTCCCGGCGGGCAGCAACAGCCGGAGCGCGTCGCACGTCTTCGCCGTGATCGTCTGGCCGTATACCGTGTCGCTGTCGCCGGGTTGTTGCGGGTAGCGGCGGACGAACCACGACCGCAGCGGTTCGTACATCCGCCCGTAGGTCGCGAAGACGTCGTCGAGGAAGGCGCGGTAGTCGTCCGCGAGCGAGCTTGCATCGAGCTCCGGGGGAACGGTCGCCCGCCAGCGGCCGCCCGGGCGGTCGTCGTACCGCAGGTATCGGGTGGACTGCTCGAGGTAGGCGGCGAGGCGACCCCACTCGAGAGCCTTCGCGAGCGGCTGCGATACCTGTTCGCAGGCGAGGTGGACGCCGCCGAGCTGGGCGACGGAGTCGTCGCCGTACTCCACGAAGACGTTCTCGTACAGGCGCCGCGCGCGCGCACGGCCGACGTCCTCATCCGGGCCTGGGGCGCCGACGATGCGATCGGCGAACTCGTCGAGGAACAGCCGACGCAGCGGCTTCGTCGTCCGGGAGTACCGGGCGAACAGCGCCCCCTTCGTGGCCTCGGGGAGGTTGATGAGCGCGAACACCGGCCCGTCGAGGTTCGTGACGTAGCGGGAGAGGATCGCCCGCTCCTCGGGCGTGAAGGCCAGATCCATGCATCGTCTCCTCGTGCGTCGAAGCCCTCTTTATGCACGGTCGTTCGGTTGTTGGCTGTCGGGACGGTGACAGCAGCCGCTACACTGCCGGCCCATGAGCTCCGACGCCCCTACCGCTTCCCGGCCGCTGGTGATCCTGATTTCCGGGACCGGCTCCAACATGCAGGCCATCGTGCGCGCGGCCCAGCAGCGGCGCTGGCGCGAGCGCCACGGGGCGTTCGTCGCCGCCGTCATCAGCAACCGGCCGGACGCCAAGGGGCTGGCTTGGGCGGCCGGGGAGGGCCTGCCCACCGCGGTGGTGGACCACAAGGCCTATCCCAGCCGCGAGGCGTTCGACGCGGCGCTGGCTGAAGCGATCGGTCGCTTCGACCCCGACGGGCGGGCGCTGGTGGTGCTGGCCGGCTTTATGCGCATCCTCACGCCCGGCTTCGTCGAGCGTTTTGCGGGGCGGCTCGTCAACATCCACCCTTCGCTGCTGCCGGCTTTCCCGGGGCTGCACACGCACCAGCGTGCCATCGAGGCCGGCTGCCGCTTTGCCGGCGCGACGGTGCACCAGGTCACGGCCGAGCTGGACCAGGACGACCCGGACGCGCGGCGCATCGCCGACTTGATTGCCACCGATCCGGGTCTGACCGCGCGGCTGCTCAAGCTCGCCAACTCGGCGTTTTTTGGCCTCTCGCGCCAGATCGACTCGGTGGGCGAGGCGATCACCGTGCTCGGCTTCAACCACCTGCGCACGCTCGTGCAGGCGGTGGCGCTGGGCAGCAGCTTTCGTACCGTGCCCGGCGTCAACCTGGAGCAATTTTGGCGCTACAGCCTCAACACCGCCAAGATCTGCCGGCCGCTGGCACGCAGCCTCAAGCTGCCGGAAGGTGCGGCCTTTACCGCCGGCCTGGTGCACGCGGTGGGCGATCTGGTCATGCACATCGGCATGCCCGACGTGGTGGCCAAAATCGACTGGCGGGTCTCGCCTTTTGACATGAAACGCGCCGAAGTCGAACGCGCCGTGCTGGGCTACACCTACGCCGACGTCAGCGCCGCGTTTGCCCAGCGCTGGGATTTTCCGGACAACATCGTCACCGCCCTGCGGCACCAGCTGCTCCCCTTCGAGGGCGATATCTACGAGCCGCTGGCGGGCGTCGTGCACATGGCGTCGTGGCGCGCGCGTGCGCAGGAGATGAACCTGGACCGCGAGGCGATGCGCGCCACCTTCCCCGACGTGGTGGCGATTTTGCTCGGGCTCAGCCTCGAGACCGTGCTCGACAAAGACCCCGAACAGTGGACCTCCGCGGGCGAGCTCGCGGCCTTTTTGCATTGATGGTCATGCGCTTGCAGGCATTGCTACAGCACCCCGACGCGTTGCCGGTCGTGCCCGAGGTGGCGGCGCCCGTGACCTTCGAGGAAGCGCTTCGCCGTCTGGACCCGCCCGCAATCCTGCCGTACGAGGGCGAGCGGCAGATAACGCTGGCGAAGGCCCTGGATGCGCTCGGACGGCCGGAGGCGCTGACCATCCTCATCGGCCCGGAAGGGGGATTCACCCGCCCGGAGGTCGAACGGGCGGTCTCGCGGGGAGCGCAGCCGGTCTCGTTGGGGCCCCGGATCCTCCGCTCCGAGACGGCGGGCATTGTGGCGGCGACGCTGGCCCTGGCCCGTCTGGGCGCCTTCGATCCGCCGTCGCACTCTCAGGGCTCGTAGGCTTCGTACGTCCAGAGGACGGGGTCCACGTTCACCCCGCGCACGACGATCTCCCAGTGCAGGTGCGGGCCCGTCGCCAGACCTGTCGACCCTGCGCGCCCCACCTGCTGGCCCGCTACGACTGCCTGCCCCTGGGTCACGTCGATCTGCGACAGGTGGTGGTATGCGCTGAAGACGCCCATCCCGTGATCGATGATCACGCTGTTCCCGCGCACGCTCAGCGGTCCGGCGAAGGCGACGACGCCGTCAGCGGAGGCGTAGACGGGATCGCCCTCCTGCGCGAGGAAGTCGGTGCCGTGGTGATAGTCGGTCACCGGCCCGCCGTTGTAGCTGCGGCCGATGCCGTACGGGCTGGTGATGGGGGACGACATGGGCAGACGGAAGGGCCCGCTCCACCGGCGCTCAGGCGTGAATGCCGCGAAGATGCTGGCGCGCAGGTTCAGCTCCGACTGCACGAACGACGGGTCGAGGAGCTGCTCCTGCCCCGGCGGGAGGAAGATCTCCTCGACGGGATACGGCGTGTCCACCACCGCGACGCTGTAGGAGATGGCGATGGGCGAACCGTCGGGGGCGACGCCGGTGAGCGTCATCAAATAGGTCCCGGGTTCGAGGTCGGCGCCGGCGCCGATGATGGTCCACCAGGCGCCTGGCGCCCACTCCGCCAGCGGGTAGACCCTGCCCGCGAAGCTCAGTGACGCCGAGGTCGCCTGCAACGGAACCCGGACGACGGCCGCGCCCCCCTGCGCGGGGGGCCCCTTTACACGGGGCCCCCGGCGGCGTTAGGGGGAAAGATTTTCGTTCGAGCCAAGCCTGGAGTTTGTGACGCCAGTCACGTTGATTCGACCGGTCGGGGAGGCGGTCTTCCCCGAATTTGCCCCGGCTTTGGCGCCCTTGTCTCCCCAACCGGGCCTGAACGCGGTTCGTGTTCGCGGGAGCAAGGTGGTATGATGAAGGCACGGCAGCGTGTGGCGCGGGGGGAATTGCCCCGCTGGACTCTTCGGTACGTAATTTTATCTTTCCCCCCGGGAAGACTAAAAACTGGATGACCGACAAGTCATTGCAAGCCGTGGGAATTGCGGGAGGTGAAAGATATGGACCGGGTGACGCGGCAGATCTTGACCGTCGCCGGAGCTGTCCTCGGGCTTCTGGCGATCATCCAAAACCGGGTAGCGATCGAGGAGGCCTGGCCATATCTCCACTCCCCCGGTTGGCCGCACTTCGGCATCGCCCTAGGTGCCGGGATCGTCGGGGGAGGTTTGGTAGGGTATTTCCTGGGCCCGGCCCTGGTGCGGTGGGGAAAGGCGGCGGTAGCCTGGGGGGAAGGGCGTTTACAGCGGACCCCGACTCAGGACCTTTTGTCTGGGTCGATCGGATTGATCGTAGGGTTGCTGGTGGCGTTTTTGGTCGGGGTGGACCTCGGAGGCCTGGGGCTTTTGGGGGCCGTCCTGCGCGTGGCCATCACCATCGGGTTTGGGTACTTAGGCCTGCGGGTCTCGGTGCGCCGCAAGGACGAGTTGATGCGGCCGCAGAACTGGATGACGCGGGTCAAGCACCGCAGCGGGGAGGGCGTCAAACCCAAGATTCTCGACACCTCGGTCATCATCGACGGGCGGATCGCAGACATTTGCCGCACCGGATTCCTGGAGGGCCCGCTGGTGATCCCGGGTTTCGTGTTAGAAGAGTTGCGGCACATCGCCGATTCGGCGGACGTGTTGAAGCGCAATCGGGGGCGGCGGGGACTGGACATTCTCAACCGCATCCAAAAGGAGCTGCACGTTCCGGTGCAGGTCTACGAGCGAGATGTAGATCCGGGGGCAGAGGTCGATTCCAAGCTCCTGAAGTTGGCTCGGCAGCTGGACGGCAAGGTCGTGACCAACGACTTTAACCTCAACAAGGTGGCGGAGCTGCAAGGCGTTCCGGTGCTCAATATCAACGAGTTGGCCAACGCCGTCAAGCCGGTGGTATTGCCGGGCGAGGAGATGGTGGTCCACGTCATCAAGGACGGCAAGGAGGCCGGCCAGGGCGTGGGGTATCTCGACGACGGCACCATGATCGTGGTCGACGGCGGTCGCAAGTCGATCGGCCAGACAGTGCAGGTGGTGGTGACTTCGGTCCTCCAGACGGCTGCCGGCCGCATGATTTTCGCCAAACTGAAGAGCCCGGTCAGCATGGAGGTCCAAGAGGCGCGGTGATGGGCTAAACCCACCCGTCCGGCGGGGGCCCCTGTTTAAAGGGGCCCCCGCCCATCTGTTGTAGGCCTTTGACCCCCGAAGCTCTTGTCCTGGGCGCGAGGTCCTCGCTACAGTGTTGGCGGAAGGGGGCAGGCATGTGGTCCGGGACTGGCTCGTGGTGGTGGCAGCCGGCGAGAGCCGACGGATGGGGGTGGTCGGTCCGAAGGTCTGGCAGGCTGTCGAGGGGCGTCCGCTCTTGGCCTGGACGATCGGCCGATTGGAGACGACCTGGCCGTGGCAGGGGGCTGTCTTGGTGGTGCGGGCGGCGGATCGGGAGCGGGGAGCGGCCTTGGTGCAGGCGTCGGGGTTAAGCCCCTGGACGGTAGTGGCCGGAGGCAGTACGCGTGCCGCCTCGGTGCGGGCGGGACTGGCGGCCTTGCGAGAGGCCGGGGCCAAAGCCGGCGACCGCGTCCTCATTCACGACGGCGCGCGGCCGTGGCCTTCGGCGGCCCTGGTGGCGCGGGTGATGGAGCGGCTTGAGGCCGGGGCCGAGGCGGTGGTCCCCGTGCTCCCGGTCCGCGACACCGTCAAAGCCGTGGACGGGGATCGCGTGCGCTCCACCATCGATCGCGAGGGGTTGAAGCTGGCCCAAACGCCTCAAGGGTTTCGGTTTGGCACCATCTGGGCGGCCCACGCCCGCCTTGGGGACGAGGCCGTGACCGACGACGCTGCCGCGGCGGAACTGGCGGGGGTGCCGGTGGCGACTGTGGCGGGGGAGGCCGACAACCGGAAGGTGACCGTTCCCGAAGACTGGGAGTGGATCCGCGCCGTGGTGGCGCGGGAAGGAGGCGCCGTGGCGCGAACCGGCCAAGGCTACGACGTGCACCCCCTGACGGCCGGCGGCCCCTTGGTGTTGGGCGGCGTGGCCATCCCCTTCGAATCGCATCTGGCGGGCGACAGTGATGGCGACGTGCTCACCCATGCCGTCATCGACGCCGTCTTGGGGGCTATCGGCTGGGGAGACCTCGGCGCCTGGTTTCCGCCCGGCGACCCCCGTTGGCACGGGGCCGATTCTACCGAGCTCTTGGCCCAGGTGGTCCGCGCCCTGCGCCAATGCGGAGTGGTTATCCAGGCCGTGGACGCCACGGTGGTGGCGGCTCGCCCGCGCCTTCGCCCCTGGGTGCCAGACATGGCGCGGCGCCTGGGTGCCGTGATGGGATTGGGGCCCGGTTGGGTGTCGATCAAGGCCACCTCGACCGACGGGCTCGGGTTCGAGGGGCGGGGAGAGGGCATCGCCGCCTTGGCCCTGGCCACGCTGCAGGTGCCGTGGCCGGGGGCCGTGTCCCCGCCGCCGGCAGCCGAGGGCTCCTAACCCCCGCGCTCGGCTAGATAGCGGAGGATGCCTTGGGCCACGGCGGCCCCGAGCCGGGCCTGCCAGGTGGGGGAGGTCAGGCGTGCCCGGTCGGCCGCCGCCGTGAGAAACCCGAGTTCGACCGTGACTGCAGGGACGCCGGCCTCGACCAGGACCAGGTGGCGGGCGGGACGGGGCGCGTGGTAGATACCGGTGACTGCCGTCAAGGGGGCTGTTAAGGCGTCGGCCAAGGCGCGGGAGGCCAGGGAGGGGGCGTAGTAGTAGACGATGGGACCCACTGCGCGGCCGGAGGGCTCGGCGTTGCTGTGAATCGAGACCAGCAGGGTGGCACCGCGGTGGCGCGCGAGGAAGGCGCGGTACCGGAGGTCGCGCACCACGAGGTAGGGGCCGGGGGCTGCCGTCGTGTCCCCCTGCCGAGTGAGCACCACCGCCACGCCGCGGCGGCCGAGGACGCGAGCGGCCGCTACCGTCACCTCCCAGTTGACCGTCTTTTCCAAGACGCCGCCGGCGCCGACGGCTCCGGGGTCGATGCCGCCGTGGCCGGGATCGAGCACCACCAGAGGCCGCCCCGCCGCCACCGTCACCCGCGGCGGATGCCATCCCAAAAAGGCCCATCCCCCGACCAATCCTGCCAGTGCCCAAAGCCACCGCCATCGCAAGGCCAACGCGCCTCCTTCGCTCCCTATCCCCTATGCCGGTCCCGGGCGGTTCAGTCGCGCGCGGCTGGGGGACGCCCTGACCCTGGGGACGGTGCTGCGGCGTTGGGTAAGAGGGGGACCCTTTTGCGGCAAAAACGGTGGAGGAGGCGGATGCCTTGGGCGGCGATGCGGGTGGCTTCGGGTCCAACGGAGGGGTTTCGGGAGTGGCCGAGGTGTGGTTCGGCCCGGAGGGTGGCGCAGGGCGGGGAGTGTCGGTGGCGGCCGCCGGCCCTTCCTCGGCTACCGGCCGCCGCTCGTCCGGCGCACCGTACCGGCCTTCGGAGCCGTCGCAGCCAGGCCCGCGAGATGCCTTGACCGGCGCTCGATCCCCTACCGGGCAAAAGGTTGGCGTCAGGCCAGCGGCTCCTCGCAGACGATGGCGACCGCCACCCGGGGCCCGTGGACGCCAACCACGAGCTGCCCTTCAATGTCGGCGGTCATGCTGGGGCCTGTCACGAACTTGGCCACTGGCGGCCAGCCTGCGGCGGCCGCTGCACGGTAGAGGCGGTGGAACGCCTCGCTGAGGGTGGCGACAACGCGGTCTGTGGGGATGACCGCCACGTGGATCGGGGGGAGCAGGGAGGGCAGCAGCGGCGTGGTGGGCCCTAGCGCGAGGAGGACACTTCCGGTTTCGGCCACGGCGGCCAAGGCGCCGGTGACGCCCATGGCTGCCGCAGCGGCCGCTTGCCGGTACGCCGTCGGATCTTGCCCCGGCTCCCAACGCACGGCGCGCACGGCAGCGATCCACGGCAAAAGCCGTTCCGGTCGGTCCAGTTCCTCCGGCAGCCACAAAGCGGCCACGGCGTCCTCATCGGAGGGAACCCAACGCTGCCAGGCCTCGGCCAGCCGGTCTCCCAGCCGCTCGTCGGGGCCCACATACCACCCGACGCCGCCCGCCGCCTCCCAGCGCGCGAGGAATTCGGCCACCGTCGGCGTCATCGGAGCGCCCTCCCGGCGGATTCTGGCCGCGCGGCCCACCACTCCCGGAAGGTGGGCGAGGCCACCGGCGGCATGCTGCGGCTTTGGAACCATCCCGCTGCCATTCCCGGCGCGCCTTCCAGGCGGTCGCCGCGGCGGTACCAGCGCTGGGCCAAGCGGGCCCAGCGGATGGTGCGCCGGTAGCCGGCGGGAGTCCGCCACTGCGCGGCCCATTGGCGGATGCTCCACCGGTGGGCCGTGGGGACCAACTTGCGGCGCACCTTCTCCTGCCGCAAGCGGATGATGTGGGCGGGCAGGTCGATGGCCATCGGGCAGGCCTCGGCACAGGCGTGGCACACCGTGCACAACGCTGATGGCAACTCCGGCAGGATGCGGAAGTCGGTCAAGAGCGGTGTCTCCACGATCCCAATCGGGCCGGAGTAGACGCTGCCGTAGGCGTGTCCCCCCACCTGGCGAAAGACCGGGCACACGTTCAGGCAGGCGGCGCACCGAAGGCAGGTCAGCACTTCCTCGTACGGCGTGCCGTGAAGGGCGGAACGGCCGTTGTCGAGCAGGATGAGGTGCCACGCCTCGGGTCCTTCTGCCACGCCCGGACCTCTCGGGCCGTGGACCAAGGTGGTGTAGGTGGACAGGCGCCGCCCCACGCCGCTTAAGGCCGGCTGCTGGACGATATCCAAAAGGTCGTCCCAGGTGGCTACCAGCTTTTCCAGACCGACCACCGACACCAAGACCCGGGGCAGAGTGGTGGTCATGTCGGCGTTGCCCTCGTTGGTGATCAGGACCAGGGTCCCGGTTTCCGCCACCAGGAAATTCCCCCCGGTGATTCCCATGTCGGCGGCTAGAAATTCTTCGCGCAGCCGTCGGCGCGCGTACTCGGTCAGGGCTTCGTAGGCGTCGCTCGAGGGCGGCAAAAGGCCGTGTTGGGCCGCATCCTCGCGGAACAGCTCCGCGATCTGGGCGCGGTTGCGGTGGATGGCCGGTCCCAAGATGTGCGAGGGCTTCTCTCCGGCCAACTGGATGATGTACTCCCCGAGGTCGGTCTCCAGCACCACGATGCCGTCTTGGGCCAAGGCCTGGGTGAGCTCAAGCTCTTCGGTCACCATCGACTTGGATTTGATCACCCGGCGGACGGCGTACTGGCGGGCGATCTGGCGTACCAGAGCCACCGCCTCGGCGGCCGTGGCAGCAAAGTGGGGGGTTCCGCCGTGAGCGGTCACGGCGGCTTGGAGCTCCGACCAGAGTGTCTGCCAGCGGGCCACAGCCTGGCGCTTGGCGACTTGGGCCCGCTGGAGCTTGACTTGGCCCTCGGGGTAATCGGCCAGGGCGCGGCGTCGGCCTTCTGCCAGCCGACGGGTCACCTCGCCCACGGTCCGGCGCATGGTCGCGTTCTTCAGGGCGGCCTCGCGCCGTGTAGGCCAGGGCCGGGGGTCTTGGGGCAGCGTGCCGGTCATGGGCTTCCCTCCTTAGGATCGCGCCTGGGATCGCGTTAGGATCGCGCCTGGGATCGCGGCGGGGAAAGCGGCGCGGAAGGTGGCGAAAAGTCTTGCCAGTGGCCGGTCTCGGCGGCGTCGACCACCTCAGCGAGGTAGCGGACCGGAAACGTCACGCCCCTCCGGCGCCAGCGGCCTTCGAGGTGCAACAGGCACCCGAGGTCGGCACCGGTCAGGCAGACCGCGCCTTCGGCCCGCAAGGCATCGAGGGCCGTAAGCTTGGCGTCGGCCAAGGCCGTGGACACCACCGGTTCGGTCATGCTGTAGGTGCCGCCAAAGCCACAACACTCCTCGGCATGCACGGGTTCGCGGACGGCGACGCCACGGTCTTCTAGCACGGCGCGGGGCGCTTGGGTCTCTTTGAGCAGTCGGCGCATATGACAACCGAGATGGCAAGCCACCACCGGGCCTGGGGCGGGCTTCGGCCCGGCCAGCGGCGGCACGTGATCCCGGACCCACTGGCTCCACTCCCAGACCCGTTGCGCGACGGCCGCCGCGCGCTCCCGCCAGCGGGCGGCAGCGGCCTCGGGCTCTCCGCGCTCTTGCGCGTCTTCCGCCAACAGTGCCGGGTAGCTGTGGATCACCATGGCCGCGCAGGACCCGGACAAGGCCACGATGGGGCCTTCGGTGGATTCGAAGGTGGCCACCCAATGGCGCGCCAATGCCGCCGCCTCGGGCTTGAAGCCGGCGTTGTAGCTGAACTGACCGCAACACGTCTGGGCTTCGGGGAATTCCACCGTGACTCCAGCCCGTTCCAGGACCTGGACGGCGGCGATACCTGCCTCGGGGCGGAAGAGGTCGACGAGGCAGGTGACAAAGAGCTGCACCTTGGACATGGCTTACTCCTTCCGGCCTTGGGGCCAAAGGCGCCGCACTGGCGCGCGGCATCAGCCGGTATGCTCGCTGGCCCTGGTTCGCGATGCGGCCGGAAAAATCCTGCTCGGTTACGGCCTGCGCCGTTCCAGCACCAGGGTTCGGGCGGCGGCGAACCGTTCGCGCCAGTACTCGGCGGCCATCTCAGCCTCCGACTCTTGGCCCGGCACCTCTTCCTGGCGGTCGGCGATGTTGGCGAGGACGATGGCTTCCACCTGGTCGAGCAAGCGCAGCAGCAACGCCTGAGGGGCGTCTCCCCACTCGCCGCCCAGGGCGCGGTCGACGAAGGCGACGGGGTCGGGATCTTCGACCGCCGCCTCGTAGTAGCGGTCGACCCAGTGTTCCACCGCTTCATGGACATCCATGGCACAAGCCTCCTCGATTGGGGGAATCGCTCACCCTTGCGGCGGAATCACGGGGGTTCCAGCCGCGGGCGAGGCCGGTTTGGAGGAATGGGTGTGGTACCCGTAGGGCCAGGCGTACTGAGAGCCGAAGACGCCGTCGAATACCGCCTGGGCCTTGGGGTCGGCCACCTTGAAGTACTGGTCGTAGATGGCGCGCGCCACGAATCCGGAGTCGGCGCCCCACTCTCCCCCGTCCACGTAGACGACGATCAGGAGGGTGGGATGAGGCATGGGGCCGTAGGTGACGAAGAAAGCGTTGTTGGGATGGCCTGTCTGTTGGGCCGTGCCGGTCTTGGAGGCCACGGGAATGGGGAAGCCTGCCAGCGCGCCGTAGCCGGTGCCGGAGACGCCAAGGGCGATGTTGGGGTCTTGGGCCGAGAGCTCCATGCCGCGCTGGACGGTCTGAAAGACCCAGGCCGGAGCCGGCACGTGGCCCTGCACCACGGGGTGGAAGACCTTGACGGTCTTCCCGCTGGGGGTGGTGATGCGCGAGACCAGGTGCGGCCAATAGAGGGTACCCCCATTGGCGATGGCGGCCTCCGCGCGGGCGAGGGCGATCAGGGTGTACTGGGAGATGCCCTGGCCGATGACGGTGTTCAGGTTGTCGCCCCACGTCCACGGTTGGCCGGTTTCGGCTTGGTAGCGGGCAGGCGTGGGAATAAGACTGCGCACTTCGTTGGGCAGGTCGATACCGGTCAGCTGGTTCATCCCAAATGCGCGAAGCCAGTGGTCCATGAGATTAATGCCCATGTCGTAGCCCAGGGTATAGAAAAAGGTATCGTCCGAGAGCCCAATCGCCTGCTCGATGTTCAGCCAGCCAAAACCCGGGGCGTACCAGTTATGCATGGTCGGCAACTTGGGAAAGTAGCCGGGGTCGTAGATTTCGGTGGACGGGGTGACCACGTGCGAGGCCAGGGCGGCCACGGCCATGAGGGGCTTGAAGATCGATCCCGGCGCGAACAGCCCTTGAATCGGCCAGATGACCAAAGGGTCGAGCGGGTTGTGGATGAGGCTCTGGTAATACTGGCTGCGCTCCTTAAGGTCGTTGGGCAAGAGATGGTTGGGGTTGTAGGAGGGCAGGCTGACCATGGCCAAAATGTCGCCGTTTTGCGGATTCATGGCGATCACGGCCCCGCGTTGGGCGTCGGGGCTGTGCGCCACGGGGTTCTGGGTCTGGCGCATGGCTTGCATGACGTATTGAAGCGCCGACTGAGCGGTTTCTTCTAGGCGCCAGTTGATGGTCAGGTGCAGGGTGTCTCCGGGCGTGGGGACTTCCTGTCCGTACAGCCGCACCAGTTGACCTTGGCGATTGACTTCGGCATACTCGCCGCCCGACTGTCCGTGCAGGTATTGGTTGTACTCTTCCTCCAGCCCGGCCGCACCCACGATAGAGGTCATCGTGTACCCCTGGTTCTTGAGCGCTTGGTATTGTTGGGCATTGATCTGGGAGACGAAACCCAAGATGTTTCCCATCACGCTGCCGAACGGGTAACTGCGTACGGCCACCGGCTGGATGCGGATGTTGGGCAGGTGGCTGATGTTCTCTTCGATGGCCGTCATCTGGGCCGCCGTCAGTCCCGAGGTGATCTCGATGGGCTCGTACGCCGGCAAGGTCTTGAGCCCCCGTTGAATGACGGCCGCAATCGCCGAAGCCGGCACGCCCAAGTAGCGGGACAGGTCTTGGACCTCGCTGGCGGGCATGGGTCCGCCCTGGTTGAGGTAATACAGGGTCCACGCCGGCTTGGACGTGGCCACCGTCACCCCGTCGGCGGTAACGATGTTGCCGCGCGGGGCAGGAATGGGAAGCTTGCGCAGGTAGTCTTGCCGCGCCAAGGCCTGATACTGGCTGGCGTGCGCCACCTCGAGGTACCAGAAACGGGACCCCACAGCGGCGAAGGCCAGGAACACGAACAGGCCGAACCAGATCACGCGGCGTGCCAGTTGCCTTGGGGCCATGGTCATCGCTCCGTTCTTCAAGCTTAGTCCCTAGTGTAGCAAAGTGGGTCAGGGCAGGCGGGGGTCGATATCTGGGAAGACTGGAAGCGGACGCCCGCTCCAGACTTGACGGCGGCGAAAAGGGTTGGATACGCTCTTTCTAACCTCGCCGGACGGGGAGCTGAAGCGGAACGGTCCGGGCCGGGAGAAGGGACCGGGGTAGTAGTCATGGCCATTCAGGTATTCAATACGCTGACTCAAACCAAAGAACCCTTGGTTCCGCTGGTGGAAGGTCAGGTCTCGATCTACGTGTGCGGCGTGACCCCGTACGACCACGCCCACATCGGGCACGCCCGCCCGGCGGTGGTGTGGGATGCCATCAAGCGCCACCTGCGGCGCCGGGGGTATGTGGTTCGCCATGTGCAGAACTTCACCGACATCGACGACAAGCTGATCCGCCGGGCCCGGGAGCGCGGCGAGTCGGTGCGGGATGTGGCAGAGCAGTACATGGCGGAGTACCAGTGGGCGATGGGCGCGCTGGGCGTGCTGCCGCCCGATTTCATGCCGCGGGTGACCGACAACCTGCCGGCCATCCTGGAATTCGTCTCGGGCCTGGTAGATCGCGGCTACGCCTATGCCCGCGATGGCGACGTCTACTTCCGGGTGGCGAAGATGCCCGATTACGGAAAGCTGTCCGGTCGCAGCCGCGAGGCCTTGCGGGCGGGGGCTCGCGTCGAGCCCGAGGAAAACAAGGACGACCCTCAGGATTTTGCCCTCTGGAAACGGGCGCCGGAAGACCAACCGGGGTGGGACAGCCCGTGGGGACGCGGGCGGCCGGGATGGCACATCGAGTGTTCGGCGATGTCCTCCCGGTATCTCGGGCCGCGCTTTGACTTGCACGGGGGCGGCATCGACCTGATCTTCCCGCACCACGAAAACGAGATCGCGCAGTCCGAAGCGTACTGGGGGCATCCGAGCGCCCGAATCTGGGTGCACAACGGCCTGGTCACGCTGTCGCAGGTGAAGATGTCGAAGTCGTTGGGCAACGGCGTCGAACTCCGCGAGCTGTTGTCGCGCACCGATCCGCGCGTACTCCGGACCTACCTGTTGAGTGTGCACTACCGGTCGCCGCTGGAATTCAGCGAGGAAGGGCTGCGCGACTGGGGACACGGTCTTCAGCGCCTGCGCAGCCTGTGGGAAGAGGTGCGGGCGCTCGGGCCGACCTCGGTGTTCGGAGACCGCGCCTGGCTCGAGGAGCTGTGGGGGTTCGAGCGCCGCTTTTTGGCGGCCCTGGATGACGACTTCAACACGGCCCGGGCTTTTGCGGAATGCTACGAGTTGGTGCGGGACGCCCGCCGGGTGCGGAGTGCAGGCGGGCCGGGGGCCGCTGTGGCCGGCTACCTCGCGAAACTGGGCCTGGCGGCAGCCGACGAGATCTTGGGGTTTCTCGACCCGGAAAAGGTGCCGGCTTCCACGGCCGAGCCGGCGGAAGGCGGCGTGCCGCGCTGGGTAGAGATGTTGTTAGCAGTCCGCCAGCAAGCCCGCCAGAGCGGGCAGTATGCGTGGGCCGACCAGGTGCGCGAGGTGCTGTGGGAAGCCGGATGGGGGGTTGAAGATGGCCGGGAGGAGAGCCGGGCGGTTCCCCGGGCGGGCCGCAAGACCGGGACGAACGCGCCATGAAAGGCCGGCGCCCCGGCCAGGTCAGCCGGCGGGACGACCGGAACGCAAGGGGGCAGCCAGCGGGGGGCCGGCGCTGGCGCCTGCGGCCGACGTGGTCTTTGGGCGACAACCGGTGCGCGAGGTGCTGCGCGCCGGGCGCCCTGTGGCTCGGATCTGGCTGCAGGCGGGGCCGGCTAGAGGTAGTCTGGGCGAGATCGCGGGGCTCGCGCGGGAACGCGGCGTGCCGGTGGTGGAGGTGCCCCGGGCCCACCTCGACCGCCTGACGGCGGGCGCGGTCCACCAAGGGGTGGTGGCGCAGGTAGCGGCGGCGCCCACCTGGACCTGGGACCGGCTGGAGGCCCACCTGACCGAGGTCTCCGAACCGTTTCTGCTCCTGTTGGACCGCGTCCAAGATCCGCAGAACCTGGGGGCCATCCTCCGGGTGGCAGAGGCGGCAGGGGCCGACGGCGTGGTGATCCCCCAGCGCGGCGCGCCGGGGTTGACTGGAGCCGTCGCCAAGGCGGCGGCAGGGGCCGCGGAGTGGATCCCGGTGGCGCGGGTAGCGAATCTTGCCGCGACGGTTCAGGCGCTGCAACGGTGGGGGTTTTTTGTCTTCGCGGCAGTGCCCGACGGAGAACGCGCCTATTTCGAAGTCGACTGGCGAGGGCCGGTGGCGGTGGTCATCGGCGGAGAGGGGACGGGAGTACGTCCTTTGGTGGTGGCGCGGTGCGATGGGACGGTGCGCATCCCGATGGCCGGCAAGGTGGCGTCGTTGAATGCCGCCGCCGCCGCGGCGGTCATCGCGTTTGAAGTGCGCCGCCAGCGCGGTGGCCTTGCGGCCGAGGGCCCTGGGGGGATGGAACGCCGGCGAGCGGGTGCGGAGGAAAGCGGGGGAGTTCCTTCTAAAAAGTGAGGGTTGACGGTGGTTTCATGGCCTCTCTATAATGGGCCTTGAATGCCAGGCAATATCTGGGGAGATTGAAATTTCTGTTCATTGTGAGTTTAGCTATTCATCGAACCTTGTCTGGACCCTGGACGGTCGGCGTGTCATGGAGGGATTGCGGGTGAGCATAGGCCTCAGCCAAGACTCGGTGATAGATTACGAACTCATGATGGACGAGGATATCGTGCTGGAAGCGCGGGAAGGCGTAGACGAGGCGTTGGAGTACTTGATCAACAAGTACAAGAACTTCGTCCGGGCCAAGGCGCGGTCCTACTTCTTGATCGGGGCGGATCGCGAGGATATCGTGCAGGAGGGCATGATCGGGCTCTACAAGGCCATCCGCGACTTTCGGAGCGACAAGTTGGCCTCGTTCCGAGCCTTCGCCGAGCTGTGCATCACCCGGCAGATCATCACTGCCATCAAGACCGCCACGCGCCAAAAACACATCCCCCTGAACTCCTATGTATCCCTCAACAAGCCGATTTACGAGGAGGACTCCGACCGGACGCTGTTGGACATCCTGTCGGCGGCGCGAGTTTCGGATCCCGAGGAGATGGTGATCCACCGCGAGGAATTCGGCGACATCGAGGAGAAGCTCGGCGAGATCCTCTCCGATTTAGAGTGGAAGGTGTTGATGGCGTACCTCGACGGCCGGTCTTATCAAGAGATCGCGACGGAATTGAAGCGGCACGTGAAGTCCATCGACAACGCCTTGCAGCGCGTCAAGCGCAAGCTCGAGCGGTACCTCGACGGACGGGTGCAGATGGGCTGGATGGCTCGTCAGCTGGCGGAATAGTTAAAGGGGCGGCTCGAGACGGGTGCTTGAATTGCGTCGGGTTCCATGCTACAATAGGCCCCGCGGCGAGGGTCAAGAGCTGGCGTAGCTCAATCGGTAGAGCAGCTGATTTGTAATCAGCAGGTTACGGGTTCGAGTCCCATCGCCAGCTCCAGGTTCCCAAGCCTCAAAGGATTCCAGCGGATGGGTGCCCGAGTGGTTAAAGGGGGCGGTCTGTAAAATCGCTGGCTTACGCCTACGTTGGTTCGAATCCAACCCCATCCACCACCATCGCGGGGTAGAGCAGTCTGGTAGCTCGTCGGGCTCATAACCCGGAGGTCGCAGGTTCAAATCCTGCCCCCGCAACCATGCTCACGTAGCTCAGTTGGTAGAGCACGTCCTTGGTAAGGACGAGGTCACCGGTTCAATCCCGGTCGTGAGCTCCATTTTTGTTTTGCGAGGCGGAAGGGCGTCTTAGAGCGCCCGCCAGAGATACCAAAGGACGGCCAGGCCCACAAGCCCCAGTCCGGCGCCGATGGCCAAAGGCAGGCCGGTCTGCGGCAGGGGACGGTTCTCGAGGAGGCTTCGGCGATTGCGGTAATACATCAAGGTGGCGGCGGAGACGAGGCCGGTGCCGGACCCCACCAGGAACAGGCCCAAGAATCCCGACGCTCGGCCCCGGTGGGCCTCCAGGTGCAGGAAGAGGTCAAATTTGGAGGCGACGAATCCAAAGGCCATCAAGGCGATTCCGGTGCGCAGCCAGGCGAGGAAGGTGCGCTCGTTGGCGAGGAGCGCGCGCGGATCGGGCCGGTGTTCGATGGCGGCACCTCCTTTCCCCGAAGCGAGTCGCCGGCGGTTCGTCTCCGGCTAGTGTACCCTGCCGATGACCCCGAAGTGTGGGTGTGGGAAGGCGACGCCGGCGCGGTGCTGCAAACGCTGCCGCAAAGCTGGCGCTTTCGCTGCATTTACTGGGACCCTCCGTTTTTCACCGGGCGGGACCGGCGCGGCGACCGGGGGGCGTTCGTCGACGCCTGGGACTCCTTGGGGGAGTACCTGGCGGTCATGCGCCGGCATTGGGAGGCGATGGCGGAGCGCCTGCGCCCGGACGGATTCTTCGCGCTGCACTGCGATTGGCACGCCTCGCACTATCTTAAGGTGTTGGGCGATGCCATCTTCGGCTACGACCAGTTTCGCAACGAGATCGTCTGGCACTACACCGGGCGGCGCCAAGGCGCGCGCTGGCGCCTGAACGCCAAGCACGACGTGATCCTGGTGTGGGCCAAAAGCCGCCGCGCGCTCATGCACCCGCTCTTTGAGCCCTGGGATCGCGCCCAGTACGTGCGCATGAAGCGTCAAAAAGTCCACCGCGACGAGGAGGGGCGCGAGTGGATCTGGGGACATCGGGGCCGCGGGCGCTCCCACGCCTACCGCATCTACCTCGACGAGGTGGTGCGCCAAGGGCGCGCGCTCGATGACGTCTGGGATCTGCCCATCCTCAACACCAGCGACCGCGAGCGGGTCGGCTACCCCACTCAAAAGCCGACCGCGCTGTTGCGGCGCCTGCTGGCTCTGCTCACGGATCCCGGCGACTTGGTGGGCGACTTCATGGCTGGATCCGGGACCACCGGCGTGGCGGCGCGGGAACTCGGGCGGCGGGCCGTGCTGGCCGACGTAAACCCCGAGGCGGTGGCAGTGATGATCGAGCGCCTTCGGCCGGGGGCCAAAATTGACAGTCCTTTGCCGCCGTGATACAATGCTTCCGCACGAGTAGGGGGCATGCGCGATGCGGACGATCATCACTTTGGCCTGCGTGGAGTGTAAGCGGCGGAATTACACCACCACCAAGAACAAGAAGAACGATCAAAACCGGTTGGAGCGGCGCAAGTACTGCCGGTGGTGCAAGACCCACACCCTGCACCGCGAGACGCGTTGACGGCCCTCCGGCCCGGCGGTCGGGAGGGGCAGGGGAGGCGACAGCCGAAGATGGAAGCCAAGAACAGCACCGTCAACACCGCCAGCGAACGGTCCCGCCGGTTCCTCAAGGATGTGCGGGCGGAGTTGCGCAAGGTGTTGTGGCCGACTCCCCGGCAGACGGCGCAGTACACGGGCACGGTGGTGGCCGCTACCATTTTGGTCGGCCTCATCATCATGGGGTTAGACGCCATCTTTAACTTGGGCTTGCAGCAATTCGTGCGCTGAGGGTCGCGTGGTGGGAGACGCCGGCGCCTTGGGCCGTGCCTGAAGGCGTAAAGGCGTGTTTTTTTGTGGAGGCGCAAGCCATGGGAGCCGACTGGTACGTCATCCATACCTACTCTGGGTATGAGAATAAGGTCAAGGCCAATCTGGAGCGGCGCGTGGCCTCGATGGGCATGGAGGACAAGATCTTCCGGGTGGTGGTGCCCATGGAGGAAGAGTTGGAGGTCAAGGACGGCCGCAAGAAGTTGGTCAAGAAAAAGGTCTTTCCCGGATACGTGTTGGTGGAGATGATCATGACCGACGACTCCTGGTACGTCGTCCGCAACACGCCGGGGGTGACGGGTTTCGTCGGCTCTGGCTCGCGCCCCATTCCCCTCCAGGAGCACGAGGTGCACATGATCCTGGGCAAGGATTTGTCCGGGACGCCGGAGTTGCCGCGGGTCAATCTGACCGTTGGCCAGGAGGTGCAGGTGGTGGACGGGCCGTTCGAGGGGTTTTCCGGACGGATCGAGGCCATCTCCCCCGAGCGCGGCAAGGTCAAGGTGATCGTGTCCATGTTTGGGCGCGACACGCCGCTCGAACTCGACTTTACGCAGGTTTCCGAGATGAAGTAGGGCGGCGTCGCCGCCTGGGGCTTGGGCGGGAAGGTTCGCGCCGGCTGCCCCGACGTCTGGCCCTGCTACCTAAATCATCGAAGCGAGGGACAAAGCGTGCCGAAGAAAGTGACCGGGGTGATCAAGCTCCAGATCCCAGCCGGCAAGGCCACGCCGGCGCCGCCGGTGGGCCCGGCCCTGGGTCAGCACGGGGTCAACATCATGGCCTTCGTCAAGGAATACAACGAGCGCACGGCCAACCAGGTCGGGCTGATCATTCCGGTGGAGATCACCGTCTACGAAGACCGCTCGTTCACGTTCGTGACCAAGACGCCGCCGGCGGCAGTGTTGATCAAAAAAGCGTTGGGACTGGAGACGGCGTCGCCTACCCCCAACACCAAAAAGGTAGGCAAGCTGACGCGGGCGCAGGTGCGCGAGATCGCCGAAACCAAGATGCCGGACTTAAACGCCAGCAGTCTGGAGGCGGCCATGCGCATGATCGAAGGCACGGCCCGCAGCATGGGGGTCGAGGTCGGCGACTGAGCGTGGGAGGCTCTTAAGGGGGCCCGTGACCACGAAGGGGGAGCAGGATGAAGCACGGCAAGCGGTATCTCGAGGCGGCGGCTGCGGTGGATCGCACCCGCCTGTACGAGCCAGAGGAAGCGCTGGAGTTGGCCAAGCGGCTCAGCCGGGCCAAGTTTGACGAGACGGTGGAGGTAGCGGTGCGTCTCGGCGTCGACCCCCGCCACTCCGACCAGATGGTGCGCGGGGCGGTCACCTTGCCCCGCGGCATCGGCAAGACGCGCCGGGTGCTGGTCTTTGCCAAGGGCGAAAAGGCCCGCGAGGCGGAGGAGGCCGGCGCGGACTGGGTGGGGGCAGAGGAGCTGGTGGATCGCATCCAGCAGGGGTGGACCGATTTCGACACCGCCGTCGCCACGCCTGACATGATGGGGTTGGTGGGTCGGTTGGGGAAGATCCTCGGACCGAAGGGGCTCATGCCCAACCCCCGCACCGGGACGGTGACGTTTGAGCTGCGCCAAGCCATTGCCGAGATCAAGGCCGGGAAGATCGAGTTTCGCACCGACAAGGGGGGGATCGTTCACGCCCCCATCGGCCGCGTCAGCTTCGAGGTGGAGGCCTTGGCGGAAAACTTGGCCGCTCTCATCGACGCCCTGGTCAAAGCCAAACCCCAGGCCGCGAGGGGTACCTATATCAAGGGGATCACCATCTCGACGACGATGGGGCCGGGCATTCCCGTCAACCCGCACGCGGTACAGCGGGTGGCGGTCTGACGCCGGCGGAAGGCGAAGACCAGGGGCGGGCTGAAGGGCCCGCCCCCCGCGTTTCCGATGGGGAAAATCGCGGGCCGGTCTCCCCTCGCCTCGGGGGCCGAGAGCGTATATCTTAAAGGGCGAGGAGGCGATGGCGCGATGCGGGTGGCGGTGGTGGCGGGAGGGCTGTCGGAGGAGCACGCCATCTCGGTAGCCAGCGGCACGATGGTGGTCGAGGCGCTGGCGGGACACGCCCGCTACCAACCGGCGCTCGTCGTCATCGGCCGAGATGGGGTCTGGCGCCTTGGGCCAACGGAGGCAGCCGGTGTCACCGGCATCTCCCGGGCCAAGGCCACCGCCGAGGGGGTGCGACTGCTCGCCGAGTTCGACCTGGCATTTTTGGCCCTGCACGGCCGATTTGGCGAGGACGGGACCATCCAAGGGGTACTGGAGTACCTGGGACTGCCTTACACCGGAAGCCGCCTGTTGGCGTCGGCCTTGGCCATGGACAAACGGCGGGCCAAGCAGTGGTTCCGCGCGCACGGCCTGCCGGTGCCGCGCGACGTAGCGCCGGAGGCGGGGATGGAGTTTCCGGTGGTGGTCAAGCCGAACTGTGGGGGATCCAGTGTGGGGGTGCAGCTGGTCGATTCGCCAGATGCGCTGGAGGCGGCCTTGGCTGCGGCCGGCCCTGGTGCCCTGGTGGAGGAGCGGCTTTTGGGGCGCGAAGTGACCTGCGCAGTGTTGGAGGACCTGTCGGGGGAGGTCGAGGCCCTGCCGGTGATCGAAATCGTTCCCCGTCGGGGGCGGTTTTTCGACTTCGCGGCCAAGTACGAGGAAGGGGGTGCCGACGAGGTGTGCCCGGCGCCGCTCGCCGTGGAGGTGACGGCCCGGATCCAGGCGCTGGCCGTCGCCGCACACCAGGCGTTGGGATGCCGCCACTTTTCGCGCACCGACATGATCCTCACTGCCGACGGCCCCGTGATCCTGGAGACCAACACCATCCCCGGCTTGACCCCGGCCTCCCTCTTGCCCAAGGCGGCCCGGGCAGCCGGGATGAGCTTTGCCCAGCTGGTGGAACGGCTCTTGCGCCTGGCGGAACGCGACGGGCCCTGAGAAGGCGGGTGGAAGGGGGAGGGAGGGGCCATGACCGAGCACAGCCCGCGCCGCGGCGCCGGCCGCCGCGGCACCGAGACGCGGGACGAGGTACCGTTTAGCATCATCCAATTGCAGTACTTCTGCACCGTGATGCGGATGGGCTCGCTGGCCAAGGCGGCGGAGCTGCTGTTCGTGACGCCCGAGGCGGTGGGCGCTCAGATTCGCAAGCTGGAACAGAGTCTCGGCGTCAAGCTGACGTCCCACCGGCGCGGGCACTGGCAGCCTACCCCTGAAGGCCGCCAGTTGCTCCAGCGCGCGGAGGTCATCTTGCGCCAGCTGCACGAGCTGGAACAGGCGGTAGGCCACCGGCCGGCCAAACCGCGCCTGCGCCTGTGGGCGGTCCGGGCCGCGGCGGAGACGTGGATTCCGCGCCTCGTGCGCGACCTGGGGCTGGTGGCGGCCTGGGACTTAGAAATCCGGACCGCGTTGTCGCGCGACATCGTCCAAGCCGTGGCCAGCGGCACGGCAGACATCGGATTGGTGGGGCTGTTCAACCAGGAGGTGGAGGCAGCGGCAGTGCGCCGCGAGCATCGGCTGCACCTGTCCCTGCTGGCCGAAGACCCCATGGTGGTGGTGATGCCGCGCGAGCGGGCGCAGGCATTGGCGCACCGCCGCGTGGGCTACGGGGAACTGGCCCGATTAGGGCCCTTGATCTTTCTTGAGGACATGCCCTTGCGCGCAGAGATCCACCGCCACCTGTCGCGCCTTGGCATCTCGTACGCCGACCGGGTGCTGAGCAACGATTTCCATGCCATCCTGGCCATGGTGGGGGCCGGGCTCGGGGTGGGACTCTTGCCCCGCATGGCCACCGAGCAGGTGTCGGAAGCAATGGCGGTGTTGCCCCTGCACCCGCCCTTGGTGCGGGGGATCTATTGGGTGGTGCGCGAGGCCGAAGGGACGCGGTGGGATGAGCTGCGCGAGGCCTTGGCCGCCATCGCCGCCCCGTCGTAGACCCCTGCCCGGCAAGACCTCGCCGGGCAGGGGGGTCCGTCAGCGTTTGGCCTCAAGCTCTGCCAAGATGGCGCGGTGCGTGGCCTGCACCCATTCCGGAGTGACGAGGTCGCTCGGGTCGATGGGCTCCACGGTGGCGCTGGTGGCATCGACATACAGGTGCTCGCCGATGAGGCGAGCCTCGGCGTCATACGGCCAGATGAAGGCCTGGCGAGTCTGAAAGTGGTAGTGGCGATCCTTGTCGGGCACCTCTACGCCGAACTCGGCCAAGATGTGCCCCGTGGCGAGGAAGTGGAACGTCAGCTCGTCGGCCAGTCCCCAGTCGGCCACGGCGATTTGGTCGTCCGAGTTCCACATCACGAAGCGCTGCGCGGCTCGGTAGAAGTCCACCACGGCCGCCTTGCCCCGCAATACCACCGGTTTCCCCCAGTTGATGCGGTAGACCGGCTCATCCACCATCAGGTCGGGGGCGACGATGCGGTCGAACTCGCCGGCGAGTTCCAGATGGACGTGGAGGCGATAGTTTTCCAAGATGCGCCGGTGGTGGGGGTTGGTGGTGGTTTCGAGCAACCGGGTCACCGGGTCCATGACGTGGGCGATCTGGTACTGAAAGCGGTTCATCGGCGTGTGCAGGGGCGGGCTTGGAGTGGCCCCCTCCCCCTCCTCCTTTCCGCGTGCGCGAAGTGGGAGCCGTCCCGAGCTCCTCGACGGTGCCGGCCGGAAGTCGGGCAAGCCCGCACGGTCGGTCGGGTCTTCGGTTCTCGCGGTTTCGGCGATTCCCTTTTGGATTAATCGTCAGGCTCGTGCTTGTCAAGCCCCAAGGAGGCGGTGGGCGCCTGGCGGAGGGGGAGGGTTGCGACGGCAGACCACAGGGGTTCGGTCCGTGGCACTCGCGCCACGCCACCGATGTTGGTCAGGGGCAGCGCCAGCCGACGGGCCAACCCAGGCAGGATGCCGTCCGTCACCGGGTCCTCCACCACCAGGTAATTGCTTCCCACATGGACCAACACCCCCGTGATGGTGGAGGCGTGGTCGACGGCGTACAGCACGCTTAATCGTACGCGCGCGCCTTGAAGGTCCTTCAGGTAGTCGACGAAATCGGGCGGCCACGGCGGACTGGTCGTAGCGCCGTCCGCGGGGGGCACGGGCAGGTGGGACGCCATGGCGGTGCACCTCCTGCAAACGGCGTGGCGGGAGGCCTTGCCTTCTCGCCCAACCCTATGCCGGCGGGCGGTCGTCTATGTGCTTTCGGGGAGGGGTGCCCGAGCAGGGGGATTGAGGGCCCGGCCAGGCCTCGTCCGTGCTCCAAGGCCTGGCGTTCCCTTGATCCCAGGGCGGGGCCGTGGTAGGATGAGCCTAAGAGCCCATGACGGCAGGTGCCTTGTGCGGCTTAATACCCTGCCCAGGTCAGCGGAAGACGGCATCGGCGGTCGAGCCGTGCACCTCTGCCTTTGACGCGGGCGGGGGCTATTTTTTTGGAGGTGGTGCGATGCCGACCCCACGCAAGGCGGCGATCATCGCCGAAACGCGGGAGGAGCTCGAGCAGGCAGCTGCCGCCGTGTTGGCCGACTACCGAGGGATGACGGTCCAGCAGATGACGCAGTTGCGCCGCACTTTGGCCCAACAGGGCGTGACGCTGCGGGTGATCAAAAACACCCTGCTCCGCCTGGCGGCCGAGGGCGCAGGCATCGAAGGGCTGGACGCCTACTTGGCGGGGCCGACGGCGGTGGCCTTCTCGCGCCAGGACCCCGTGGCTCCGGCCAAAGCCTTGAACCAAGCCATCCGCGACTACCGGCGGATGGAGATCAAGGGCGGAGTCTTGGGGCGGTCGGCCATCGGACCGGACCAGGTCCGGGCGTTGGCGGAACTACCGCCGCGCGAGGTGTTGGTAGGTCAATTGGTGTCGGCCCTGGCCAGTCCCATGCAGCGCGTGGTGTGGGTGTTCAATGCGCCCCTGGCCAACTTGGCGCGCGTGCTCGACCAGATTCGGCAGCAGCGCGAGGCCGCGGGTTGACGAATTTTTTGCGGCGAACCGACGGGGTTAGGAGGTAAATCGATGGCCAAAGTCGAAGAGATCATCGAAGCCGTCAAGGGGATGAACGTGCTGGAGCTCGCGCAGTTGGTGAAGGCACTGGAAGAGGAGTTCGGCGTGACGGCTGCGGCCCCGGTGGCAGTGGCGGCGGCACCGGTAGCGGCGGGTCCTGCGGCACCGGCAGCCCAGGAGGAAGCCGAGCAGACGGAATTCGATGTGATCCTCACGGCTGCGGGAGACAAGAAGGTCCAGGTCATCAAGGTGGTCCGGGAATTGACGGGTCTTTCTCTGACGGATGCCAAGGCGCTGGTGGACGGCGCGCCCAAGGCAGTCAAGGAGAAGATCTCCCGGGCCGACGCCGAAGCGGCGAAGGCCAAGCTGGAAGAGGCTGGCGCGACGGTCGAGATCAAATAGGGGAGGGTTCCCATACCACAAAAGCCCTCCTCCAGGGAAAGCTACGCTTGACCTGGGGGTGGGCTTGTGGTACTATAACAACTTGCTAGTTTTTGGAGCCATGTCGGCTACGACCATCCTGACACGAAGGCCCCGAGGAACCGGTTGCCGGGTCCAGTACACTTGGGAACAAGGAGCTGACAGTGAATGGCCATTGCGCTGCCGGAGCGCGCCGCGACCCAACGGCTCAGTTTTGCCTCGATCAAAGAAGTGCTGGAGATGCCCAACCTGATCGAGATCCAGCAGAACTCCTACCAGTGGTTCCTCAAAGAAGGGCTGAAGGAGACGTTCAAAGAGATCTCGCCCATCCAAGATTTCACCGGGAATCTCATCCTGGAATTTGTGGACTACACCTTAAAGGCGCCCAAATATTCGGTGGAGGAGTGCAAGGCGCGGGACGTCACCTACTCGGCCCCGCTGCACGTCCGGGTGCGCCTTATCAACAAAGAAACCGGAGAGGTCAAGGAACAGGACGTCTTCATGGGCGATTTTCCGCTCATGACCAACAAGGGCACCTTCATCATCAACGGGGCCGAACGGGTGATCGTGAGCCAGTTGGTACGGTCGCCGGGGATGTACTTCGGAGACCAAGTGGACCCGAGCGGCAAGCGGCTGTACCTGTCGACTGTCATCCCCAACCGGGGGGCGTGGTTGGAATTCGAGACCGACGCCACCGACGCCATTTGGGTGCGCGTCGACCGCACGCGCAAGTTACCGGCCACCACGCTGCTCAGGGCCTTGGGCCTGGGGACCGACGGCCAGATCCTGGAGGCGGTGGGGGACGACGAGCGGATCCGCACCACCTTAGCCAAGGACACCGCCAAGAGCCAAGAGGACGGCCAGATCGAGATTTACAAGCGATTGCGCCCGGGGGAGCCGCCGACTCCCGAGAGCGCGGCGGCGCTTTTGCATTCCCTGTTTTTTGACCCCAAGCGCTACGACCTGGCGGGGGTCGGGCGGTACAAGATCAACAAGAAGCTGGGCTTCCGCCGCCGCATCGTCGGGACCACGGCGGCCGAGACGGTGGTGCACCCCGAAACGGGCGAGATCCTGCTCCGAGAGGGCGAGCACATCGACCGGGCGCGGGCCGAGGCGCTGGACCAGGCACGGGTCAAGCGGGTGGTGGTGCGGCTGGAGAATGGTACCACTGTGCAGGTGGTGTCCAACGGCCAGCCAGGCATCGAGGTGCGCACCATCACCCCCGATGACGTCTACGCCTGCATCAACTACCTGTCCAACCTCTACGAGGGATTGGGCAGCATCGACGACATCGACCACTTGGGCAACCGCCGCCTGCGTTCGGTGGGGGAGCTGTTGCAGAACCAGTTTCGCCTGGGGTTGTCTCGCATGGAGCGGGTGGTGCGAGAGCGGATGACCATTCAGGACATGGAGTCCATCACTCCCCAGGCCTTGATCAACATTCGCCCGGTGGTAGCGGCCGTCAAGGAGTTCTTCGGCTCCTCGCAGCTGTCGCAGTTTATGGACCAAACCAACCCCTTGGCCGAGTTGACGCACAAGCGCCGGCTGTCGGCGCTGGGCCCCGGAGGGCTGTCGCGGGAGCGCGCCGGCTTTGAGGTGCGCGACGTCCACCACTCGCACTACGGGCGCATGTGCCCCATCGAGACGCCAGAGGGACCCAACATCGGGCTTATCGGTTCGCTGTCGACATACGCCCGCATCAACGAGTTCGGCTTCATCGAGACCCCCTACCGCAAGGTGGACAAGGCGCGAGGCGTGGTGACCAACGAGATCGTCTACCTGACGGCCGACGAGGAGGACGACGCCGTCATCGCGCAGGCCAACGAGCCCTTGACGCCCGAGGGGAAGTTTAAGGCCGACCGGGTCACCGTGCGCTACCGGCACGAGATCCTGGAAGAGTCGCCGGACCGCGTAGACTACATGGATGTGTCTCCGAAGCAGGTGGTCTCCATTGCCACGGCGCTCATTCCCTTTTTAGAGCACGACGACGCCAACCGAGCTCTGATGGGCGCCAACATGCAACGCCAGGCGGTGCCGCTTTTGGTGACCGAAGCGCCACTGGTGGGCACAGGGATGGAGGCCAAAGCGGCACGCGACTCGGGCGTGTTGGCCATCGCGGAAAAAGACGGCGTGGTGGAGCGGGTCACGGCCGACCAGATCGTGGTGCGCAACGACGACCACACCGTCTCCACCTACAAGTTGCTGAAGTTTGCTCGCTCCAACCAAGGGACCTGCATCAATCAGAAGCCGATCGTACAAAAGGGGGAACGGGTAGAGGCCGGCCAGGTCATCGCCGACGGCCCCTCTACCGACCGCGGGGAACTGGCGCTCGGCCGCAACGTCCTGGTGGCGTTTATGCCCTGGGAAGGCTATAACTACGAGGACGCCATCCTGTTGAGCGAGCGGCTGGTCAAGGACGATGTCTTCACCTCGATCCACATCGAGGAGTACGAGTGCGACGCCCGCGACACCAAGCTCGGGCCGGAGGAGATCACCCGCGACATCCCCAACGTCGGGGAGGAGGTGCTGCGCGACCTCGATGACCGCGGGATCATCCGCATCGGTGCCGAGGTACGGCCGGGCGACATCCTGGTGGGCAAGGTCACGCCCAAAGGGGAGACCGAGCTGACGGCCGAGGAGCGCCTGTTGCGCGCCATCTTCGGCGAGAAGGCGCGGGAGGTCCGCGACACGTCGCTTCGGGTGCCGCACGGCGAGTCTGGCATCGTCGTGGACGTCAAGGTGTTCAGCCGCGAGCAGGGAGATGAGCTCTCGCCGGGCGTCAACCAACTGGTTCAGGTCTACATCGCCCAGAAGCGCAAGATCTCAGAGGGCGACAAGATGGCCGGTCGCCACGGCAACAAGGGGGTCATCTCCCGCATCCTGCCTGAGGAAGACATGCCGTTTTTACCGGACGGGACGCCGGTCGACATCGTACTGAACCCCTTGGGCGTGCCAAGCCGAATGAACATCGGCCAGGTGCTGGAGACCCATCTGGGGTGGGCCGCCAAGGCGCTCGGGATCAAGGTGGCAAGCCCGGTGTTCGACGGGGCCAGCGAGGCGGACGTGCTGGAGCTGTTCGAGCGGGCCGGGCTGCCGAAATCCGGCAAGACCATCTTGTACGACGGGCGCACCGGCGAACCCTTCGACCAAGAGGTCACCGTCGGCGTGGTCTACATGTTGAAACTGGCGCACCTGGTCGACGACAAGATCCACGCCCGCTCCACCGGCCCCTACTCCTTGGTGACCCAGCAACCCTTGGGCGGCAAGGCCCAGTTCGGAGGACAGCGGTTCGGGGAGATGGAGGTGTGGGCCCTGGAGGCGTACGGCGCGGCCTACACCTTGCAAGAGCTGTTGACCGTGAAGTCCGACGACGTGGTGGGGCGCGTCAAGACCTACGAGGCCATCGTCAAGGGCGAAAACGTCCCCGAGCCCGGCGTGCCGGAGTCGTTTAAGGTGCTGATCAAGGAGCTGCAGAGCCTTGGGCTGGACGTCAAGGTATTGAACCAGGACAACGAGGAGATCGAGATCCGCGAGCTGGAGGACGAACCCACGTTGGAGGCGCGCAGCTTCGAGCTTCTGCCGGAGATGGGCGAAGAGGGCGAAGGGCAAGAGCTCTATCGGCTGATGGAAGAAGGGGCCATGGGAGTACGGCCGCAACCGGGCCTGGAAGGCGAAGCCGGCATGGGCTACGACGAAGAGGCCGAACACGCCATGGCCATTCTTCGCCGAGGCAGCCAAGAGGGCGAAGACCTCGACTTCTCGGAAGGCGACCAGGACGACGAGGACGAGGAGTTTTAACCCGCGGAGGTCAAACATGCTGGACGTAAACAACTTTGACTCGATGCGCATCGCCTTGGCCTCGCCGGAGCAGATCCGGGAATGGTCCAAGGGCGAGGTCAAAAAGCCCGAGACCATCAACTACCGCACCCTTAAACCCGAACGGGAGGGCCTGTTTTGCGAGAAGATCTTCGGCCCCACCAAAGACTGGGAGTGCCATTGCGGCAAATACAAGCGGGTGCGGTACAAGGGCGTGGTGTGCGACCGCTGCGGGGTCGAGGTCACGCGTTCCAAAGTCCGGCGCGAGCGCATGGGCCACATCGAGTTGGCCGCGCCCGTCTCCCACATCTGGTACTTTAAGGGCATCCCCTCGCGCATGGGGCTCATCCTCGACATGTCTCCGCGGGCCTTGGAGAAGGTGCTCTACTTTGCCGCCTATGTGGTCATCGAGCCGGGGACCACACCGCTTATGAAGAAGCAGCTGTTGGTGGAGTCCGAATACCGGGAGTACCGGGAGAAATACGGGAACCACTTTCGGGCCATGATGGGAGCTGAGGCCATCAAGGAGCTGTTGATGGAGCTCGACCTCGACCAGCTGTCGCGGGAGTTGCGGGCCGAGTTGAACGCGTCGAGCGGCCAGCGGCGGGTGCGGGCCATCCGGCGCCTGGAAGTGGTCGAGGCCTTCCGCGCCTCGGGCAACCGGCCCGAGTGGATGATCTTAGACGTCATCCCGGTCATCCCGCCGGATCTTCGCCCTATGGTCCAGCTCGACGGCGGTCGGTTCGCCACCTCTGACCTCAATGACCTCTACCGCCGGGTCATCAACCGCAACAACCGGTTAAAGCGGCTGTTGGACCTCGGGGCGCCCGATATCATCGTGCGCAACGAAAAGCGGATGCTGCAGGAGGCGGTGGACGCGCTCATCGACAACGGCCGCCGCGGCCGCCCCGTGACGGGACCCGGCAACCGGCCCTTGAAGTCGCTGTCGGACATGTTGAAGGGCAAACAGGGCCGGTTCCGGCAGAACCTCTTGGGCAAACGGGTCGACTACTCCGGCCGCTCGGTGATCGTGGTGGGGCCGAAGCTGAAGATGCACCAGTGCGGCTTGCCCAAGGAGATGGCGCTGGAGCTGTTTAAGCCCTTCGTGATGAAGAAGCTTGTCAACGAGGGGTACGCCCACAACATCAAATCGGCCAAGCGCATGGTGGAACGCGTCCGGCCTGAGGTGTGGGACGTGCTGGAAGACGTCATCCGCGAGCACCCGGTGCTCTTAAACCGCGCCCCCACCCTGCACCGGTTAGGCATCCAGGCCTTTGAACCGGTTCTGGTCGAGGGGCGGGCCATCCAGATCCACCCCTTGGTCTGCACCGCCTACAACGCCGACTTCGACGGCGACCAGATGGCCGTCCACGTGCCCTTGTCGGCCGAGGCGCAGGCCGAGGCGCGGGTGTTGATGCTGTCGACCCAGAACATTCTCAATCCCAAGGACGGGCGCCCGGTGGTGACCCCGACCCAGGACATGGTCTTGGGCTCGTACTACCTGACCCTGGAGAAGCCGGGGAGCAAGGGTGAGGGCATGGTGCTCGCGGACCTGGCCGAGGCCGAGATGGCGTACCAAGAGGGTTACCTCTCCTTGCACGCCCGCATCGAGATGCGCTTTGATGGCGTCCGCCGCCGATCCACCTTGGGGCGTTTTCTGTACAACGCCGCCCTGCCTCCCGAGCTGCGGTTCATCGACAAGGTGGTGGACCGCAAGGTGCTGGCCCAGATCGTGGCCGACACCTTCCGCATCTACGGTACCCAAGGCACGGCCGAGGTGTTGGACCGGATTAAGGAGCTCGGCTTTAGCTACGCCACGCGGGCCGGAGTGACCATCGCCATCGGTGACATCCAGATTCCCGAGGCCAAGCGGGAGATCATTCGGGAGGCGGAAGAGGCGGTGGCGCAAGTGGCCCGGCAGTATCGCCGCGGGCTCATCACCGCCGAAGAGCGCTACGAACGGGTCATCGAGATCTGGACGCAGGCCAAGGAGCGGGTGACCCAGGCGCTCATGGATACCATGGACCGCACCAACTCGGTCTACATGATGGCCACCTCGGGGGCGCGCGGAAACGTGCAGCAGATTTCCCAGCTGGCGGGTATGCGCGGGCTCATGGCCGACCCCTCGGGCCGCATCATCGAGCTGCCCATCCGCGCCAACTTCCGCGAGGGGCTGACGGTCTTGGAGTACTTCACCTCTACCCACGGCGCCCGCAAGGGGTTGGCCGACACGGCCCTGCGCACGGCCGACTCGGGGTACCTGACGCGCCGCCTGGTCGACGTGGCGCAGGACGTCATCGTCCGCGAGCTCGACTGCGGCACCAGCGACGGGACTGTGGTGCGGGAGATTACCGACGGCTCGCAGGTCATTGAGACCCTCTACGACCGGTTGGTGGGCCGGGTAGCCGCCGAGACGGTGGTGCACCCCGAAACGGGTGAGGTGCTGATTGAGCCCAACCAGTTGATCAACGAAGAAGATGCCCAGCAGATTGTGGACGCCGGCATCAAGGCCGTGACGGTGCGGTCGGTGTTGACCTGCAAGTCGCGCTACGGCGTGTGCGTAGCTTGCTACGGGAGAAACCTGGCCACGGGTGAGCTGGTGGAAGTGGGAGAGGCGGTGGGCATCATCGCCGCCCAGAGCATCGGGGAACCGGGCACGCAGCTGACGATGCGCACGTTCCACATGGGCGGCGTGGCAGGCGAAGACATCACCCAGGGTCTGCCGCGCGTGGAGGAACTGTTTGAGGCGCGCAAGCCGAAGGGCCAGGCCATCATCAGCGAGATCGCGGGGACGGTGCGCATCGGGGAAAACAAGGGCCGGCGCGAGGTGACGGTCATCTCCGACGAGGGCTTGGAGGCTCAGAGCTACCTGGTGCCCTTTGGATCGCGACTTAAGGTGCACGACGGCGAGCGGGTGCGCGAGGGGCAGGAACTGACCGAAGGGTCGATCAATCCGCACGACCTTCTGAAGGTGCTGGGGCCGGCCGGTGTGCAAGAGTACCTGCTGCACGAGGTGCAGCGGGTCTACCGCCTGCAAGGGGTCGACATCAACGACAAGCACATCGAAGTGATGGTGCGCCAGATGATGCGCAAGGTGAAGATCGAGGAGTCCGGGGACACCAACCTCTTGCCGGGGGCATTGGTAGACCGCTTCGAGTTCGAGGACGAGAACGAGCGGGTGCTGGCAGTGGGCGGCAACCCCGCCGTCGCCAAGCCGGTGGTACTGGGGATCACCAAGGCCTCTCTGGCCACCGATTCCTTCCTGTCGGCGGCCTCGTTCCAGGAGACCACCCGAGTCCTGACCGAGGCCTCCATCAAGGGCAAGCGCGACCCGCTTCTGGGCTTGAAGGAGAACGTGATCATCGGCAAACTGGTGCCGGCGGGAACCGGGATGTCGCGTTACCGCAACGTGGTGGTGCGTCCCCGCGATGCGGAGACCCGCACCGAGGCCGAGTCTTACGAGCATCCAGTGGCGCACTGACCCGAAGTTGGGGCGGTTGACAGGGGTCGGGGGCGATGATAGAATAGCCCAGTGCGTTTACGACCCTGGGAGGCCGGGGGATGGCAGTGGGGCCAGAAGAGGCGCTCAGAGATCCTCGACGGCGGGTGGTCGGGGCCCGAGAAACCTTAAAACGGGTACTGGCGGGAGATGCGCAAAGGGTGTGGGTGGCCAAAGATGCCGATCCGGCGGTGGTGGCGGAGGTCATCGCGGCCGCGACGTCCCGCCAGATCCCGTTGCACTACGTGGACACCATGGCCGAATTGGGCCAGTGGTGCGGGATTCAGGTCAAGGCCGCCTGTGCGGCGGAAACGGTGAAGCCCCGACGGTGACCCGGCGGCGGCAGCGGTCCCATGCGTCTTTGCGAGGCGGCCCACCGGGCCGCCCTCCGTTCCCTGGCCAAGAGGGGCCGGCTTGGGGACGGACCAGGGTGGCAGTGCGAAACCCAGAAACGAGGGAAGCCCGAACGGGAATGGAAAGGAGATGTGCATGCCTACCATCAACCAATTGATTCGGCACGGCCGCAAGCGCGTGAAGGCCAAGTCGAAGGCGCCGGCCCTGCAGGGCAACCCCCAAAAGCGGGGCGTGTGCATCAGCGTCAAGACCGTCACCCCCAAGAAGCCGAACTCGGCGTTGCGCAAGGTGGCACGGGTGCGCCTGACCAATGGCCAAGAGGTCACGGCCTACATCCCGGGCATTGGTCACAACCTGCAAGAGCACTCGGTGGTGCTGGTGCGGGGAGGGCGGGTGCGCGACCTGCCCGGCGTGCGCTACCATATCATTCGCGGCGCCCTGGACGCGGCCGGGGTGCAGAAGCGGCAGCAGGGCCGCTCGAAATACGGCGCCAAGAAAAACCAGGCGGCTGGCAAGAAGTAAGGAGTAAGAGGGGGAGACGATGCCCAGACGAGGTCCCGTGGCTCCGCGGGAGATCCCGCCGGATCCGGTATATGGTAGCCCGTTGCTGCAGAGCCTCATTAACAAAGTGATGATGAGCGGCAAGAAGGCGCTGGCGCAAAAGATCGTCTACCAAGCCATGGAGCGCATCGCCGAAAAGACCGGCAAAGACCCCATGGAAGTGTTCGAGGCGGCGGTCAAAAACGCCACCCCCGTCTTAGAGGTACGGCCGCGGCGCGTAGGGGGTGCCACCTACCAAGTGCCGATGGAGGTCCGGCCTGCCCGACGCTCCTCGCTGGCGCTCCGGTGGCTGGTGCAGTACGCGCGACAGCGCAACGAGCGGGGGATGGTGGAGCGGCTCGCCAACGAGCTGATCGACGCCTCGCAGAACACGGGGGGCGCCGTGCGCAGGCGGGACGAGGTCCACCGCATGGCCGAGGCCAACAAGGCCTTCGCCCACTATCGCTGGTAAGCCGAGAAGGGAGTTCCGGTATGGCCCGAGCCTTTCCGTTGGAAAAGACCCGCAACATCGGGATCATGGCCCATATCGACGCCGGGAAGACCACCACCACCGAGCGCATCCTGTTCTACACCGGGCGGGTGCACAAGCTCGGCGAGGTCCACGAAGGTACGGCCACGATGGACTGGATGGTGCAAGAGCAGGAGCGCGGCATCACCATCACCTCGGCGGCTACCAGCTGCCAGTGGCGCGATTGCCGCATCAATATTATCGATACGCCCGGCCACGTGGACTTCACAGTTGAGGTGGAACGCTCCTTGCGCGTTCTGGATGGCGCAATCGCCGTTTTTGACGCCAAGGGTGGGGTAGAACCGCAGTCGGAGACGGTGTGGCGGCAGGCCGACAAGTACCATGTGCCGCGCATCGCCTACGTCAACAAGATGGACATCGTCGGCGCCGACTACGCCCGGTGTATCGACCAGATCCGGACGCGGCTCGGGGCCAATCCGGTGGCCATCCAGTGGCCGGTGGGGGTGGAGGATACCTTCCGCGGCATCGTGGACTTGGTGCGCATGGAAGCGTACTTCTACCTCGACGACCTCGGCACCCGAGGCGAGTACGAGCCCATCCCCGACGACCTTCAGGAGGTGGCCCAAGCCCGGCGGCAGATGCTGCTGGAGGCCCTGGCCGAAGTCGACGACGCCTTCATGGAGAAGTATCTGGAAGGGGAAGCCGTGACGGCCGACGAAATCCGGGCGGTGCTGCGCAAGGGCACCCTTTCGGGCCAGTTGGTGCCGGTCTTGTGCGGGGCCTCCTACCGGAACAAGGGGGTGCAGCCGCTGCTAGACGCCGTGGTCGACTACCTTCCGTCGCCGCTCGACATCGGCGCTGTGCGCGGTCACGACCCCGAGACGGGGGAGGAAATCGTCCGCGAGGTCTCCGACGAGGCGCCCTTCTCGGCCCTGGCGTTTAAGATCATGTCTGACCCCTTCGTGGGGAAGTTGGCCTACTTCCGGGTGTACTCCGGCACGCTGACGGCGGGGTCGTACGTCTACAACGTCACCAAGGGACGGCGGGAGCGCATCGGGCGCATCCTGCGCATGCACGCCAACCACCGCGAGGAGATCGACGCCGTCTACACGGGCGACATCGTGGCGGCCGTGGGGCTGAAAGACACCACCACCGGCGACACCTTGGCCGACGAGCAGCACCCCATCCTCTTGGAGTCGATGCAGTTTCCCGAGCCGGTCATCTCGGTGGCTATCGAGCCCAAGACCAAGGCCGACCAAGACAAGATGGGAATGGCGCTTGGCCGCCTGGCCGAGGAAGACCCCACCTTCCGCATGCACACCGACCCCGAGACTGGGCAGACCATCATCTCCGGGATGGGGGAGCTGCACCTCGAGATCATCGTCGACCGCCTGCTGAGGGAGTTCAAGGTTCAGGCCAACGTGGGCAAGCCGCAGGTGGCTTACAAAGAGACCATCCGTAAGGCGGTGGAGGCAGAAGGGAAGTTCATCCGCCAGACCGGAGGCCGCGGCCAGTACGGACACGTGTGGATCCGGCTGGAGCCCTTGGAGCCTGGGCAGGGATTTGAGTTTGTGAACAAGATTGTCGGCGGCGTGGTGCCCAAGGAATACGTGCCGGCGGTGGAAAACGGGATCCGGGAGGCGATGGAGACTGGGGTCCTGGCCGGATACCCCACCATCGACGTGCGGGCGACGCTGTACGACGGCTCTTACCACGAGGTGGACTCCAGCGAGATGGCCTTTAAGATCGCGGCCTCCTTGGCCTTCAAGGCGGCGGCGCAGAAGGCCAATCCCGTGTTGCTGGAGCCGATCATGGCCGTGGAGGTGGTGGTGCCGGAGGAGTACATGGGCGACGTCATCGGCGACCTCAACGCCCGCCGCGGGCGGATCGAAGGCATGGAACCGCGGCCCGGCGGAGTGCAGGTCATCCGGGGCCAGGTCCCGCTGGCGGAGATGTTTGGATACGCCACCGACCTGCGCTCGCGCACACAAGGGCGCGGCACCTATACCATGCAGTTCTCCCACTATGAGGAGGCGCCGCGCCACGTCACCGAGCAGGTGATCAAGGCAGCCGGCAGCAAGAGCCAACGGTAAGGGCCTGCCCGGGCCCGGGGCCAAATCCCGGGGCCGGAGCGGGGCGCGTTCGGGCCCCCGGGGGCGGTGGGCCCGCCACCATTGAAAGAGGAGGTTCAGGCAATGGCCAAGAAGAAGTTCGAGCGTACCAAGCCCCACGTCAACGTCGGCACCATCGGCCACGTCGACCACGGCAAGACCACTTTGACGGCCGCCATCACGAAGGTATTGTCGACCGCAGGCAAGGCCGAATATACCGCCTACGACCAGATCGACAAGGCGCCCGAGGAGCGCGAGCGGGGGATTACCATCGCCACGGCGCACGTGGAGTACGAGACCGACAAGCGGCACTACGCTCACGTCGACTGCCCCGGCCACGCCGACTACGTCAAGAACATGATCACCGGGGCGGCGCAGATGGACGGCGCCATTCTGGTGGTGTCGGCCGCCGACGGCCCCATGCCGCAGACGCGGGAGCACATCCTCCTGGCCCGGCAGGTGGGCGTGCCCAACATCGTGGTGTTCCTGAACAAGGCCGACATGGTGGACGACCCCGAGCTGATGGAGTTGGTCGAGATCGAGGTCCGGGAGCTGTTGTCCAGCTACGAATTCCCGGGCGACGAGATCCCGGTGGTGGCGGGCTCGGCCTTGAAGGCGCTGGAGTGCGGCTGCGGCAAGCGGGAGTGCCAGTGGTGTGGCAAGATCTGGGAGCTGATGGACGCCGTCGACAACTACATCCCCACGCCGCAGCGCGACGTCGACAAGCCGTTCCTGATGCCGGTCGAGGACACGCACTCGATCACCGGGCGGGGCACCGTGGTCACTGGCCGAGTCGAGCGCGGTCAGGTGAAGGTCGGCGACGAAGTGGAGATCGTGGGACTCGAGGAGAAGGCCAAGAAGACGGTGGTTACCGGCGTGGAGATGTTCCGCAAGACGCTGGACGTGGCCGTGGCTGGAGACAACATCGGCTGCCTTCTGCGCGGGATCGACAAGGACGAGGTCGAGCGGGGGCAGGTCTTGGCCAAGCCGGGTTCTATCCAGCCGCACACCAAGTTTTCGGCTGAGGTGTACGTGCTGACCAAGGAGGAGGGCGGACGCCACACGCCGTTTTTTAACGGGTACCGGCCGCAGTTTTACTTCCGGACCACCGACGTCACCGGGGTGGTGCAGCTGCCGGAAGGCGTGGAGATGGTGATGCCGGGGGACAACGTGCGCATGAACATCGAGCTCATCGCGCCGGTGGCGATGGAAGAAGGGTTACGCTTTGCCATTCGCGAAGGCGGACGGACGGTGGGGGCAGGCGTGGTGACGGCCATCCTGTCCTAAAGGACGAGGGGGAAGACAGTGGCCCAACAGAAGATACGCATCCGGCTGAAGGCTTTCGACCATGAGGTGTTGGACCAGTCGGCGGCGCGGATCGTGGAGACCGCTCGGCGCAATGGGGCTTCGGTGTCGGGCCCCATTCCCCTGCCTACCGAGCGCACGGTGTACACGGTCCTCACCGCCCCCAACGGGGAGAAGGACATTCGCGAACAGTTCGAACGGCGGATTCACAAGCGGCTGATCGACATCATGGATCCCAGCCAAAAGACGGTCAACGCCTTGATGCGGCTCGATCTCCCGGCCGGAGTCGACATCGAGATCAAACTGTAGGCGGGGAGGATCACATGAAGGGGATTATCGGCACCAAGGTGGGCATGACCCAGGTCTTCGACGACGAGGGCCGAGCCGTGCCGGTGACTGTCATCCACGCCGAGCCCAACGTGGTCGTGCGCCACCGCACGCTCGAAAAGGACGGCTACGAGGCGGTCCAGTTGGGCGTAGGGTTTATCAAACCGCACAAGGTCAAAAAGCCCCAGCGGGTCGACTTCGAGAAGCGCGGCATTCGACCGGTGCGGTACTTGCGGGAGTTTCGGCTCCCCGGAGCGCTGGACCTGCCGGTGGGCAGCGAGCACCGGGTGGAGGCGGCGTTCCAGGCCGGCGACGTGGTGGATGTGACCGGGATCTCCAAAGGGAAGGGATTTGCCGGCGTCATCAAGCGCTGGGGATTTCGCCGGGGCCCGATGAGCCACGGGTCGAAGTACCACCGCCGGGTGGGGTCGCTCGGGCCTCGGATGTCGGGGGGCGGCGGTCGGGTGCGACCGGGCCGCAAGATGCCGGGGCGCGCCGGACACCGCCGGGTGACGGTGCTCAACTTGAAGGTGGTGCGGGTCGACGCCGACCGCAACCTCCTGTTGGTCAAGGGGGCCGTGCCGGGGCCCAAGGGCGGACTGGTGCTGGTGCGGCAAGCCGTGCGCCAGCGAGAGGGGGGACAATAAGATGCCGACGGTTCCGGTGAAAAACCTCGAGGGTGAGGTCGTGGGCGAGATCCACCTGGCCGACGCGGTGTTCGACGTCCCTGCCAATCCCGCCCTGTTGCACCGCGTGGTCACGGCGTACCTCGCCAATCAGCGCGAGGGGACGGCAGCCACCAAGACCCGCGCCATGGTGCGGGGTGGTGGGCGTAAGCCCTGGCGGCAAAAGGGCACCGGGCGGGCTCGCCAGGGTTCGATTCGGGCTCCCCACTGGCGGCACGGGGGGGTCGTGTTCGGACCGCACCCGCGCGACTACACGCAGCGGGTGCCGCAGAAGATGCGCGCTGCGGCCATCCGCCAGGCGCTGTCGGCCAAACTGCGGGAAAAGGAACTGACGGTGGTCGACCGGTTGGCGCTGCCGGCGATCAAGACCAAACAGGTGGTGCGGTTTCTCCAGCGCCTCGAGCTCGGGGAAAACGTGCTGATCATCACCCGCACGCCCGACGTCAACTTGAAGTTGTCGGCGCGCAACCTGCCGGAGGTTAAGACCACCACCACCGACTCGCTCAACGCGTACCAGCTGTTGAAGTACCACCAGATCCTGCTGGACCGCGACGCGGTGGCGGCCATTGAAGGGGTGTTCGGGCAATGAAGAGCCCATACGACATCATCATTCGCCCCATCATCACCGAAGCCAGTCACGACGCCCTGCAGTACAACAAGTAC
Organism: Bacillota bacterium; assembly: GCA_023511625.1. Classification (GTDB taxonomy): domain Bacteria; phylum Bacillota; class Sulfobacillia; order Sulfobacillales; family Sulfobacillaceae; genus JAIMAE01. The sequence goes on from JAIMBD010000015.1 coordinate 38,367, forward strand.
ACCTTTGAGGTGGCTCCCGACGCCAACAAGATCGAGATCCGGCAGGCAGTGGAGGAGATCTTTAAGGTGCGCGTGGTCAAGGTCAACACCTTGTGGCGGCGGGGCAAGGTCAAGCGCCGGGGGCGTGCAGTGGGGCGGACGCCTGACCGCAAGAAGGCCATCGTGACCTTGGCGCCCGGGGACACCATCGAGCTGTTCCCCGGCATGTGAGCGGCGCGCAGGGGAAGAGGAGGACAGCATGCCGATTCGGAAGTTGAAGCCGACCTCCCCGGGGGTGCGCCACATGACGGTGTTCACCTACGAGGAGATCACGAAGGACGAACCCGAGAAGTCGCTCACCATCGGCTGGCACCGTAAGGCGGGGCGCAATCACCACGGGCGCATCACGGTCCGCCACCGCGGGGGCGGCAACAAGCGGCGGTACCGGATCATCGACTTCCGCCGCCAGAAGGACCACGTCCCGGCCAAGGTGATCGCCATCGAGTACGACCCCTTCCGCACGGCGCGAATCGCGCTGTTGGAGTACGCCGACGGCGAGCGGCGATACATCTTGGCTCCGCTGGGAGTCAAGGTGGGCGACACGGTCGAGTCCGGTCCGGGGGTGGACATTCGCCCCGGCAACGCCCTGCCGTTGAGCGACATCCCGGTGGGCACGGTGGTGCACGCCATCGAACTGCTCCCGGGGGCCGGCGCCCAGTTGGCCCGGTCGGCGGGAGCGGCGGCCCAGGTCATGGCCAAGGAGGGACGGTATGCCCTGTTGCGCCTACCGTCGGGCGAGATCCGGAAGGTGCCGCTCAAGGCTCGGGCCACGGTGGGTCAGGTGGGCAACGTCGAACACGAGAACATCAACCTCGGCAAGGCCGGGCGCAGCCGGTGGTTGGGACGGCGACCCAGCGTGCGAGGCGTGGTGATGAACCCGGTCGACCACCCGCACGGGGGAGGCGAAGGCAAGGCGCCCATCGGCCGCAAGCGGCCGGTGACGCCGTGGGGCAAGCCTACGTTGGGCGTCAAGACGCGGCGCAAGCACAAGCCCTCCGACCGCCTGATCGTGCGGCGGCGCAAGTAGCGGCGGGTTTGGGCCACGCGAGGCAACCGCGACGAAAGGAGGGAGCGATGGGGCGATCGGTGAAGAAGGGGCCGTACGTCGACCCCAAACTGCTGAAGAAGATTCGCACCATGCTGGCCAAGAACGAGAAGCGGGTCATTAAGACGTGGTCGCGGGCCAGCACGGTGGTGCCGGAAATGGTGGGGTTCACCATCGCGGTGCACGACGGGCGGCGGCACGTCCCGATCTACATCAGCGAGGAGATGGTGGGCCACAAGTTGGGAGAGTTTGCTCCGACCCGCACCTTCCGGGGACACGGGGAGCACACCGAGCGGTCGACGGCGCTGAAGTAGGGCGGCCCGTCGTCGGGACCAAGGTCCCGACAGAGGTGCCACGATGGGACCAGGTTAGGATCAGAGGGAAGGAGGGTGTCGATGGAAGACGTTCAGGAGGCACGGGCCCACGTCCGAGGCGTACGCATTGCGCCGCGCAAGGTGCGGATCGTGGTCGACTTGGTCCGCGGGCGCAGTCTGCGCGATGCCCAGGCCATCCTGCGCCACACCCCCAAACGCGCCTCGCGGGTGGTGGCCAAGCTTTTGGCCAGCGCCGCGGCCAATGCTCAGCACAACTACGACATGGACCCCGAGGACCTTTACGTGCACGCCATCTGGGTGGACGGGGGGCCGATCATGAAGCGCATTCGCCCGCGCGCCCGGGGTCAGGCGTTTCCCATACTGAAGCGCACCAGCCACGTGTCGGTGGTGCTGCGGCAGCGCCATTCCTAAGGTAAGGGGGTCGACATGGGGCAGAAGGTTCATCCCAAGGGGCTGCGTTTGGGGATCATCAAGGATTGGGATTCGCGCTGGTTCGCCGTCCCCAAGAAGAATCCCGAGCTTTTGGCGGAGGACGTGCGCATTCGCCGGTTCATCAAGTCCCGCCACTACAGCGCCGGCATCTCTCGGGTGGAGATCGAGCGCGGCACCTCCAACAAGCTGCGCATTTCGGTCCACACCGGAAAGCCGGGCATGGTGATCGGCAAGGGCGGCGTGGGCGTGGAGGCCTTGCGCAAGGACCTCGAGCAATTGACCGGCAAGCAGGTCAACCTCAACATCCTCGAGGTCAAGAACCCGGAGGTAGATGCGCAGCTGGTGGCGGAGTCGGTGGCCACGCAACTGGAGAAGCGCATCGCCTTCAAGCGGGCCATGAAGCAGGCGGTGCAGCGGGCCATGCGGCAGGGCGCCAAAGGGGTCAAGGTGATGGTCAGCGGTCGGCTCGGCGGCGCCGAGATCGCCCGCCGGGAGTGGACCTGGGAAGGGTCTATCCCCTTGCATACCCTGCGCGCCGACATCGATTACGGATTTGCCGAGGCGCACACCACCTACGGGGTGATCGGGGTCAAGGTGTGGATTTACAAGGGGCAGGTGCTGCCGGGCGCGCGCCGGCGGCCCGCAGCGGCGGCCCGCGAAGGGGGGCGGTAGGCGATGTTGGCGCCCAAGCGCACCAAGTACCGCAAGATGCACCGAGGTCGGCTCAAGGGGGAGGCCCATCGCGGCAACCGCCTGGCCTTTGGCGAATACGGGTTGCAGGCCCTGGAAGCGGCGTGGATCACCGACCGACAGATCGAGGCGGCCCGCGTGGCGCTCACGCGCCACATCCGGCGTGGCGGCAAGGTTTGGATCACCATCTTTCCCGATAAGCCGATCACCAAGAAACCGGCCGAGACCCGCATGGGGAGCGGCAAGGGCAATCCGGAGTACTGGGTGGCGGTGGTCAAACCGCAGCGCATCCTGTTCGAGTTGTCTGGAGTGCCGGAAGATGTGGCCCGGGAGGCCATGCGGCGGGCGTCGCACAAGTTGCCCATTCGGACGCGGTTCGTCAAGCGCGAGGAGCCAGAGGTGACGGCACATGAAGGCTAAGGAGCTGCGCGAACTGAGCGATGCCGAACTTCAGGCCAAACTCCAAGGGTTGAAGGAAGAGCTCTTCAAGTTGCGGTTTCAGTTGGCGACGGCGTCGCTGGAAAACCCGATGCGGATCCGACAGGTGCGCAAGGACATCGCGCGGGTGCACACGGTGTTGCACGAGCGCACGTTGCAGCGCCAGGCGCAAGGGCGGAAGGCGTAACGCCGTGGCCGGGATCGGAGGGAACAGGATGGAATTGCCGGAGTACCTCAAACGGCGCAAGGTCCGCGAGGGCAAGGTGGTCAGCAACAAGATGCAGAAGACCGTGGTGGTGGCGGTGGAGTCGTTGGTGCCGCATCCCCTCTACGGTCGGCGGATTCGGCGGACCAAGAAGTACAAGGCGCACGACGAGGAGAACCAGTGCCAGGTGGGGGACATCGTGCGCATCGTGGAGACGCGCCCGCTGTCCAAGGAAAAGCGCTGGCGGGTGGTGGAGATCTTAGGGCGAGCCCGCACGTGAGCGCAGTGGGGGCTTTGACGAAGGGGAGAGGAACATGATTCAGCCGCAGACGCGGTTGGTGGTGGCGGACAACACCGGAGCCAAGGAATTGATGTGCATCCGCGTTCTGGGCGGGTCGTTTCGCCGCCACGGGAACGTCGGCGACGTGATCGTGGCCTCGGTCAAGTCGGCTACCCCTGGCGGGATGGTGAAGAAGGGCGACGTGGTCAAAGCCGTGATCGTCCGCACCCGTAGCGGCAAGCGGCGTCCGGACGGCTCGTACATCCGGTTCGACGAGAACGCGGCCGTGATCTTGCGCGGAGACGAAAAGGAGCCGCGGGGCACCCGCATCTTTGGCCCGGTGGCACGAGAGCTCCGGGAGCGCGAGTTCATGAAGATCATCTCGCTGGCCCCGGAGGTGCTGTAGCCGGCAAAGCAAGGAGGGGGGTGCAGCCGATGCACGTGCGCAAGGGGGATACCGTCGCGGTCCTCGCCGGCAAGGACAAAGGCAAGCAGGGCAAAGTGATTCGGGCCATTCCCAAGGAAAATCGGGTGGTCGTGGAAAAGGTCAATCTGGTCAAGCGCCACCTCAAGCCTTCGCCCAAGAATCCGAACGGCGGCATCGTCACCATGGAGGCTCCCATTCACGCGTCCAACGTCATGCTGGTTTGTAAGGCCTGCAACCGGCCGACCCGCGTGGGCAAGCGGTTTCTTGACAACGGAGCGAAGGTGCGGGTGTGCAAGCGCTGCGGGGCCACCATCGACTAGCGACGACGAAGGGGGTTGGCGATGGCGATTGAGTCGGCGCTCAAGGAGCGGTACGACCGCGAGATCGTGCCGGCTCTGATGGAGCGATTCCATTATCGGAACCGGATGGAGGTCCCAAAGCTGGTCAAGGTCGTGGTCAATATGGGCGTGGGGGACGCCGTCGGCAACCCCAAGCTCCTCGAGAGCGCCGTCCAGGACCTGACGGCCATCACGGGGCAAAAGCCGCTCGTGACCCGGGCCAAGCGCTCGGTGGCATCGTTCAAGGTGCGGGCAGGCATGCCCATCGGGGCCAAGGTGACGCTACGCGGGCAGCGGATGTACGACTTTCTGGAGAAGCTGTTCTACATCGCGCTGCCGCGGGTTCGGGACTTCCACGGCCTGTCCACGCGCGGGTTCGACGGCCGCGGCAGCTACACGCTCGGAGTGCGGGAGCAGATCATCTTTCCCGAGATCGAGTACGACAAGGTCGAGCGCATTCGTGGGATGGAGATTACGATCGTCACCAGTGCCGTCAACGACGAGCAGGCCAAGGTGTTGTTGGAGATGTTGGGGATGCCGTTTGCCCCCCAGCATTGACGGCCAGAGCGGGGCGGGAGAAAGGAGGGCCAATGGCTAAGAAGTCCTTGATCGCCAAGGCCCGGCGAGAGCCGAAGTTCAAGGTGCGCAAGTATCACCGGTGCCAGCTGTGCGGCCGGCCGCGCGCCTACATCCGGGACTTTGGGCTGTGCCGGTTGTGCTTCCGGCAACTGGCGCACCGCGGGGAGATCCCGGGAATCCGGAAGGCCAGCTGGTGAAGCCAAGGGAGAGGAGGATGGTCGTGACCGATCCGATTGCGGATATGCTCACGCGGATTCGGAACGCCAACACCGTGTATCGGGACCACGTCGACGTGCCGGCGTCGCGCGTGAAGCGGGCCATCGCCCAGATCCTCAAGGAGGAAGGATTCATCCGGGACGTGGAGCTGGTCGAGGACGGCCACCAAGGGACGCTGCGCTTGTACTTGAAGTACGGGCCGAACCGGGAGAAGGTCATCACCGGGCTTCGGCGGATCAGCCGTCCGGGCTTGAGGGTCTACGCCGGTTGCGACGAGCTGCCGCGCGTCCTGGGAGGACTCGGCATCGCGGTGGTGTCTACCTCGCGGGGGATCATGACCGACAAACGGGCCCGGCAGGAACGGGTCGGCGGCGAGGTCTTGTGCTACGTGTGGTAGATCGACGACAGCCGGAGAGGGGGGAGCAGACGGGTGTCGCGGATTGGCAGGATGCCGATCCCGGTTCCGCCCGGGGTCGAGGTGCGGATTGACGGCCAGCGGGTCGAGGTCCAAGGGCCCAAAGGCAAGCTGGTCCGGGTGCTGCGCCCGGAGGTGCGGGCGGTCCTGGCCGACGGGCAGCTCCGGATCGAGCCGACCGAGGACAGCCTGGAGGCGCGGGCCCAGTGGGGGCTGCATCGCACGCTGGTGGCCAACATGGTGGAGGGCGTGTTTCGGGGCTACGAGAAGCAGCTGGAGTTGAGCGGCGTCGGCTACCGGGCGGCCAAGCAGGGAAACCGGGTGGTGCTCACGGTGGGGTTCTCCCACCCGGTGGAGATCGAGCCCCCGGAAGGGATCCAGTTTGACGTTCCCAATCCCACCAACGTGGTGGTGCGCGGGTTTGACCGCGAGCTCGTGGGCCAGGTGGCGGCGCGCATCCGCAGCGTGCGTCCTCCGGAGCCCTACAAGGGCAAGGGGATCCATTACGTCGGCGAGCGCATCCGGCGCAAGGTCGGCAAGACAGGGAAGAAATAGGGGGAACGGGTGGGATGTACGCGCGCTTCAATCGCAGAGAGGCCCGGCTCCGACGCCACCGGCGCATCCGCGCCAAGGTGTCGGGCACTCCGGAGCGGCCGCGCCTTTCGGTGTTCCGGTCCAACTGCAACATTTACGCGCAGGTGATCGATGACACCACCGGGCACACGCTGGCGGCGGCCTCCACCCTGGAACCTGCCCTGAAGGCGGAGCCCGGAGGGCTGACGGTGGCCAAGGCCCGCTTGGTGGGTCGTTTGGTGGCAGAGCGGGCGTTGGCCAAGGGGGTTCGCAAGGTGGTGTTCGACCGGGGCGGCTATCGGTACCACGGTCGGGTTCAGGCGCTGGCGGATGGCGCCCGCGAGGCGGGGCTGGAGTTTTAGCGGGCGTCTTGAGCGAGGAAGGGGGTTGGAAATGGCCAGACCGACCAACAACGAACCGGCGGCGGCGCCGGAATTCAAAGAGCGCGTGGTTGCCATCAACCGCGTGGCCAAGGTGGTGAAGGGAGGACGGCGGTTCAGCTTCAGCGCCTTGGTGGTGGTCGGAGACGAGAACGGGCGGGTCGGAGTGGGCTTAGGCAAGGCGGCGGAGATTCCCGACGCCATTCGCAAGGGGGTCGAGGACGCCAAAAAGCACCTCATCACCGTCCCGCGTCGCGGCGGTACCGTCCCCCACCCGGTGGTGGGCTTGTTCGGCGCCGCACGGGTGATCATTCGGCCGGCGGCCGAGGGAACGGGGGTGATCGCCGGCGGGCCGGTGCGCGCGGTGATGGAAGCGGCGGGCATCCGCGACGTGCTCACCAAGTCGCTCGGCACCAACAACCCCAACAACGTCGTGGCGGCGGCCATGGACGGCTTGCGGCAGATGCGCGATGCCGCGACGGTGGCGCGCCTGCGCGGGCGCACAGTGCGCGAGGTGGTAAAGGGGGCACATGCCCAGCATGGCTAAGATTCGCGTAACCTTGGTCAAGAGCCCCATCGGCTACGCCCAGGACCAGCGGGTCACGGTGCGGATGCTGGGGCTGCGCAAGATGTGGTCGAGCGCGGTGCACGAGGACACCCCCTCCATCCGGGGCATGGTACACAAGGTGCGCCACTTGGTACGGGTGGAGGCGGTGCCTGAAGAGGAGGCGACTGAGAAGCCATGAGGCTGCACGAATTGCGCCCGGCGCCGGGCTCGAACACCCCCAAGACCCGCCGCGGGCGAGGGATTGGCTCGGGGTTGGGCAAGACTGCGGGCCGCGGAACCAAAGGGCAGAAGGCGCGGTCTGGAGGCCACATCCGGCCGGGGTTCGAGGGGGGTCAGATGCCGCTGTACCGGCGCCTGCCCAAGCGGGGGTTCGTCAACCCGTTTCGGGTGGAGTACGAAGTGGTCAACCTCAAGGACCTCAATCGGTTTGAGCCGGGGACCGAGGTCACACCGGAGCTCTTGCGCCAAGTCCGCTTGGTGCGGCGCCCGCTGCCGGTGAAAATCTTAGGTGAGGGGGAGCTGGACCGGCCGCTGGTGGTGCGGGCGCAGGCGTTTTCCAAGTCTGCGCGGGAAAAAATCGAAGCGGCGCAGGGGCGCGCCGAGGTGATCTGAGATGGCCCAGACGCAAGCGGTGCTCAATGCCTTGAGGGGTTCGGACCTAAACCGCCGTCTTGGGTTTACCCTGTTGATGCTGGTCGTCTTTCGGCTGGGCGCCCACATCCCGATTCCCGGGGTGCGGGCCTCGGTCATCCAGGCCCTGTTCCAAAACGGCGCCAGCGTCTTCTCCCTGCTCAACCTGTTCGCCGGCGGTGCCACGGCGACGCTCTCTCTGTTTGCGCTCAGCATCATCCCGTACATCAACAGCAGCATCATCATGCAGTTGATGACGGTGGTGATCCCCACCCTGGAAGAGTGGTCCAAGGAGGGGGAGGAGGGGCAGCGCCGGATCAACACCTATACCCGCTGGGGGGCCCTCATCCTGGGTGCGCTGCAGTCGCTCGGCATCAGCTACTTTCTGTACAACTACAGCTATCAGGGGCAGTCGGTGTACATCCACCACGACATCGGCTCCTTGTTGCTGACGGCGCTGCTTCTGACCACCGGCACCATCGTGTTGATGTGGATCGGGGAGCAGATCAGCGACAAAGGGATCGGGAACGGGATCTCGCTGTTGGTGTTTTTCGGCATCATCTCCCGCCTGCCGTACGGGTTCAACACGCTAAGCCAATACCTGGCCGCGGGAGCCTTGAGCGTGACCAAATTGGTCATCTTCCTTTTGGTGGCTGTGGTTATCGTGGCCGGGGTGGTGTTCGTCAACGAGGGGCAGCGCAAGGTTCCGGTCCAGTACCCGAAGCGGGTGGTGGGGCGGCGCATGTACCAAGGACAGACCACCCACCTGCCTATCCGCGTCAACCAAGCCGGGGTCATCCCCGTCATCTTCGCCATCTCGCTCTTGGTCTTGCCGTACACCGTGGCCAACTTTGTGCGGCCGACGTGGACGCAGTGGCTCGAGCAATACTTCGGGTTTACCTCGGGGGTCTACATCGCCTTGGAATTCCTCTTGGTGGTGCTGTTCACCTTCTTCTACTCCCAAGTGGTGTTCAAGGTGGACGACATCGCCGACAACCTCAAAAAGGCCGGCGGCTACATTCCGGGCATCCGGCCGGGCAAACCCACCGCCGAGTACCTCGGGCGAGTGTCGAACCGGCTCACCTTCATCGGGGCATTGTTTTTGGGCGTCGTGGCGATTCTGCCCAACTTTGTGACCATGGCCATGGGCATCCCCGGCCTGTATTTCGGGGGCACCTCGCTGCTGATCGTGGTGGGGGTGGTGTTGGACACCGTCAAGCAGATGCAGGCGCACCTCCTGATGCGCCAGTACCAGGGCTTTATGAAATAGGGGGACACGATGAACCTCTTGTTGTTGGGGGCGCCGGGCGCCGGCAAGGGGACGCAGGCCAAGCGGCTGGCCGAGGTCCTGGGCCTGTTGCACCTGTCGACCGGCGACCTGTTTCGCGCCCATCTGAGTCAAGGCACGCCCCTCGGCCAGACCGCCCGCCGGTACATGGAGCGGGGGGAGTTGGTGCCGGACGACGTGACCTTGGCGATGGTCTTCGAACGCCTCGCCGACCCCGAAGGCCGGGCGGGATTCGTCCTCGATGGCTTCCCCCGCAACCTGGCTCAGGCCGAGGCCTTCGCGCAGCGCTTGGCCCAAAGCGGGCAGCGGCTGGACTTGGCGTGTTACCTCCGGGTCGCCGACGCGGTGCTGGTGGAACGGCTGACCGGGCGGCGGACCTGCCCGCAGTGCCAGGCCACCTACCACCTGCGCTATGCGCCCCCGCGCGAAGACGAGCGGTGCGACCGCTGTCAGGTCCCCCTGGTGCAGCGCCCCGACGATCGGCCGGAAACGGTGGCTCGGCGCCTGGCCGTCTACCACGCCGAGACGGCGCCCCTCATCGCCTATTACCGCGCGCAGGGGATTCTCCGCGAGGTGGACGGGGAGGCGCCACCGGAGGTGGTCACTGAGCGCCTCCTGGAGCTGGTGCAGGAAGTGGGGCGAACCCGGTGATCGAGCTCAAGAGCGCGCGCGATCGCGAGAAGATGCGGCGGGCAGGACGGGTGGTGGCAGAGGTCTTGGCCATTTTGCGCGAAGCCGCCGTGGCGGGGGTGACCACGCGGGAGCTGGACGCGCTGGCCGAGGCCGAAATCTTGCGCCGCGGCGGGCGCCCCGCCTTCAAGGGGTACCACGGATATCCGGCGAGCCTGTGCGTCTCCATCAACGAGCAGGTGGTGCACGGGATCCCCGGCCCGCGCCGGCTGCAGCCGCACGACCTCGTCAGCCTCGACCTCGGCGCGGTGGTGGACGGATTTGTCGGGGATGCCGCCATCAGCTTTTTCATCGGCGAGCCCCCTTCGCCGCGGGCGGCGGAGTTGGTGGCGGTGACGGAGGCTTCGCTTCGGGCCGGGATTGCGGCGTTTCAGGTGGGCGGCCGACTGGGGGACATCTCGCACGCCGTGCAGAGCCTGTGCGAGGCCCACGGTTTCTCGGTGGTGCGGGACTTCGTCGGCCACGGCATCGGGCGGGCCATGCACGAAGAACCCCAGGTGCCGAACTTCGGCGCGCCGGGGCAAGGCATTCGGCTGCGGCCGGGGCTGGCGCTGGCCATCGAGCCGATGGTCAACCTCGGCGGCTACGAGGTCGAGGTCCTCGACGACGGGTGGACGGTGGTGACGCGGGACGGCAGCCTTTCGGCCCACTTCGAGCACACCGTGTTTCTGGGGGAAAATGGCCCGGAGATTTTGACCCGCGTCGAGTAGATTTTCGGTAGAATAGATTAGTCAGACCCGGTGTAGGTTGAGAAAAGGCTGGGGATCCTAACCAATTGACCAGCCTTGGGGGACGGGCGCGGGCGCACCGAACCGGCCCCCGAACGATGCGAGAATCCAGAACGAGTCGGGTCCGGAAAGGAGGAGCGGATTGTCTAAGGAGGACGCCATCGAGGTCGAAGGGACGGTCATCGAACCGTTGCCGAACGCCATGTTTCGCGTGGAGTTGGCCAATGGGCACAAGGTGCTGGCCCACGTTTCCGGAAAGATTCGGATGCATTTCATCAAGATCCTGCCGGGCGACAAGGTGACGGTGCAGCTGTCTCCCTACGACTTGACGCGCGGGCGCATCACGTACCGCTACAAGTAGGAGCCCAGGCGGGATGCCGCGGGACCTAGGGGAGGGGGGAGAGGATGAAGGTTCGGGCCTCGGTCAAGCCGATTTGCGAAAAGTGTAAGGTCATCAAGCGGCATGGCCGAATGATGGTGATCTGCGAAAACCCGAAGCACAAGCAGGTGCAGGGCTAGCCAAGGTCCCGCCCGGCCCTCGCGTCGGCCGGCGGCACCCGGAGCAGGGGGCGTCGGCCGGAGGGCACCCTCCCTCTTCGGTGCCTGTCGCTGCGAAAGCCGCTCCGCCCCGGCGAGGCTTCGGGAGGCGGGGCCGGCGGCAGAGGGAGTTTGGAAGACGTCAACACACGCGTAAGGAGGATGTCTGTGGCCCGTATCGCTGGGATCGACTTGCCCCGGGAGAAGCGCATCGAAGCGGCCCTGCCGTACATCTACGGGATCGGGTGGTCGCTGTCGCGGAAGATCTTGGCCGAAAGCCAGGTCAATCCCGACACCCGGGTCAAGGACCTGACGGAGGAAGAGGTTGCGCGCATCCGCGAGGTGCTGGAGCGCAACTACCGCGTGGAGGGAGACCTCCGCCGTGAGGTGCAGATGAACATCAAGCGCCTGATCGACATCGGGAGCTACCGCGGGCTGCGGCACCGGCGGGGGTTGCCGGTGCGCGGCCAGCGGACCAAGACCAACGCGCGTACCCGCAAGGGGCCGCGGCGCACCGTAGGCGCCAAGCGCAAGAAGTAAAGCCGGGAGAGGAAGGAGCCACAGCACGCGATGCCAACCAGGCGAGCCACCAAGGGCAAGCGCCGGGATCGCCGCCACGTCGAGCGGGGAACCGCGCACATTCGTTCAACCTTCAACAACACCATCGTGACCATCACCGACCCGCAGGGCAACACCTTGGCGTGGTCTTCGGCGGGTCAGGCCGGCTTTAAGGGCTCCCGCAAGAGCACGCCGTTCGCCGCCCAGCTCGCGGCCGAGAACGCGGCGAAGGCGGCCATGGAATACGGAGTGCGCGAGGTCGAGGTCTTGGTTAAGGGCCCGGGTTCCGGGCGGGAGGCGGCCATTCGCTCGTTGCAGGCCGCAGGGCTGGAAGTGAGCTTGATCAAAGACGTCACGCCTATCCCGCACAACGGGTGCCGCCCGCCGAAGCGGCGCCGGGTGTAGGCGCCTTCTCCACGGCGGGGACGGATCCCCCTGGCGGGTGGTGGGAGCTTGGCGCCCGCCCCGCGGGGGATAAGGTTGCCCAAGCCCAAGACGAGAAAAGGCGACAGCAAACGAAAGGAAGGAGGCGCAGGCATTGGCACGGTACACCGGACCGGTCTGCAAGTTGTGCCGCCGCGAAGGCGTAAAACTCTTTTTGAAGGGTGAGAAGTGCTACACCGACAAATGCCCGGTGACGCGCCGCCCGTACCCGCCCGGACAACACGGGCAGGGGCGCCGTAAACTTTCGGAGTACGGCATCCAGCTGCGGGAGAAGCAGAAGGCCCGCCGCACCTACGGGGTGTTGGAGGGGCAGTTCCGGCGCTACTTGGAGTGGGCCTCCAAGCGTCCGGGCGTCACCGGCGAGATGTTGCTCCGATACCTCGAGCGGCGGCTCGACAACGTCGTCTACCGGTTGGGGTTGGCCTCGTCGCGAGCCGAAGCGCGGCAATTGGTGCGCCACGGACACTTTGAGGTCAACGGCCGGCGCGTGGACATCCCCTCGTATCTCGTCAAAGTCGGCGATGAGATCCGCGTGCGCGAATCGAGTCGCGCGAAGGCCCGGTTCAAAGAGATGGCCAACACGCCGGCGCGCAACGTCCCCGGCTGGCTCGAGGCTCACCCCGAAACCTTAAGCGGGCGGGTGGTGCGCTGGCCCAACCGCGACGAGATCGACGCGCCGGTTCAAGAGCAGCTGATCATCGAGTTCTACTCGCGGTAAGGCTGGCCTTTCGCAAAGGAAGGGAGGCAAGGCCCGCTGGAAAGGGGGGCCATGCAGATGACCGAAATCGAGAAACCCGAGATTCGACGGGTCGACCAGAGCACGGATCCGCATTACGGCCAGTTCGTCGTGGAGCCGCTGGATCGCGGGTACGGGATTACGCTCGGGAACGCCTTGCGGCGCATTCTACTGTCGTCGTTGCCAGGGACGGCCATTACCTCCGTGCGAATTGAAGGGGTTCTCCACGAGTTTTCGGTCGTCCCGGGGGTGCGGGAGGACACCACCGACATCATCCTCAACCTCAAGCGGTTGCCTTTGAAGTTGTGGTCCAACGAGCCGCACACCGTGCGCATCGAAAAAGAGGGGCCGGGCGAGGTGGTGGCCGGCGACATCATCGCCGACTCGGACGTGGATATCTTGGATCCATCCCATCACATCGCCTGGCTGGACGAGGGTGGGCGGCTGGCCATGGAGATGGTGGTGGAGCGCGGGCGCGGATACGTCCCGGCCGAGAAGAACAAGAAGCCGGACCAGGCCATCGGCGTCATCCCCGTCGACGCCATCTTCAGTCCCGTGGAGAAGGTCAACTGGCGAGTGGAGGACACGCGGGTCGGCCACATCACCGACTACGACCGCTTGACCTTGGAAGTGTGGACCGACGGTTCGCTGACGCCGGAAGAGGCGGTATCGATGGGGGCCAAGATCCTGACCGATCACCTCAAGCTGTTCATGGACCTCACCGACGGACTCGGGGGCGTCAAGCTGGGCGGGGACCACGAAGAAGACAAACGCGACCGGCTCCTGGAGATGCCTATCGAAGAACTAGACCTGTCGGTGCGTTCCTTCAACTGCCTCAAGCGTGCGGGGATCAATACCGTCGGCGAGCTGGTGAACAAGACCGACGAGGACATGATGAAGGTGCGCAACCTCGGCAAGAAGTCGTTGGAGGAGGTCAAGGAAAAGCTGGCCAGCCTTGGCTTGAGCTTGCGGCCTTCCGAAGACTGACGGCGATAAGACGTCCCGAAGGAGAGAAAGAGGCATGTCACGACATCGGAAGCTGGGGCGCCCCGGAGGCCACCGCAATACCATGTTGCGCAATCTCGTGACCTCGCTCTTGCGCGAGGAGCGGATTACCACCACCGTGCCGCGGGCTCGGGCGGTGACGCGGATGGCGGAGCGGATGATTACCCTTGGCAAGCGGGGGGACTTGGCGGCGCGCCGGCAGGCACTGGCCTACATCTGGGACGAAGAAGTGGTGGTCAAGCTGTTCAGCAACATCGCGCCGCGGTACGCCGACCGCCAGGGCGGGTACACGCGGCTGATGCGGCTTGGCCCCCGGCGCGGCGACGCCGCCCCGATGGCGATCTTGGAATTGGTGTAAGCCGCGCCCGAAGTCGCTCGCACCCGTCTTTCCCGGGCCGACCGGCGGAAAGGCGGGTGTTTCTGTGATCCCTGCCGTGCGCCCAGGGACAGGCGACGGCATCGGACCAGGAGGGCGAGGATGGCTGTTCGATTCCGCGTAGCCTATCAGGGAACCCGCTATCACGGCTTCCAGCGCCAATCCGGGTCCGTGCCCACCGTGCAGGGGGTGCTGGAGGCCGTGCTGACGGAACTGTTGGGACCGGGGCGGGTGCGCGCGGCCAGCCGCACCGATGCCGGCGTGCACGCCCAGGGCCAGGTGGCGGTGTGGACGGGGGAGAACCCCATCCCCTTGGATCGGTTTGCCGACGTCATCAACCGCCGACTGCCTGGCGATATCTGGATCGACCGCCCGCAACCGGTGGACCCTCGATGGAACCCCCGGCGCCAGGCTGTCGCCAAAGCGTACTCGTACCGGTTGTGGGTCTCTCCCGAGCCCTGCCCGGTCACCTGGCGCCCTTTCGTGTGGGTGGTGGAAGGCCGGCCCAACTGGGCCGTGCTGGAGGCGGCTGCGCGCGCGTTTGAGGGCGAGCACGACTTCTGGGCCTTTCGCAGCGAGGGGTCTTCGGCCAAGACCACCGTGCGCCGGGTCTTGGTCAGCCGCTGGGAACGGGAGGCCGACGGCGCCATCTGGCGATACCGGGTGGTGGCCAATGGATTTCTGTATCATATGGTGCGGAAGATGGTCGGGGCTCAAGTGCGGGCGGCGTTAGCAGGGGATTGGACGCCCATCCGCACGGCGTTGGCGGACCCGCGCGCGGGCAAGATGCGGGAGTTGGCGCCTGCCGAAGGACTGGTGCTGGACTGGGTGCGGATGAGGGGGGAACCGGAGGATGCTCAGGACCTTGATCTTGGCGTTGGGCGCTAACCCGGTCCTGCGCGCGGCCGCCCGGCGGTACGGGCTTAGGCTCGGAGCTCGCCGCTTCGTGGCGGGAGAGGCGTGGCCGGAGGCCGCAGCAGTGGTGCGGGCGCTAAACCGCGACGGCATCGCCGCGACCGTCGACGTGCTGGGCGAGGCCATGGCCAACCCCGCCGAGTGGGATGCGGCTCGCGACCGCTATCTGGCTGTGCTCGCCGGCATTGCGGCGGAGGGCCTCGACGCCCACGTCTCGCTCAAACTGACGATGTTTGGCCTCAGTGCAGGACCGTCGGAGGCGGAGCAGCACGTCCGCCCGGTGGTGGCTCAGGCTGCCGCCCAGGGCAGCTTCGTGCGCATCGACATGGAAGCCTCCGAGTGGACCGACCTTACCCTCGACCTCTACCGCCGCCTTTCTTTCGACTACCCCGCCCAAGTGGGCGTGGTGCTACAGGCCTATCTCTATCGGACGCGGCACGACCTCGACCGCCTGTCGGATCGCCCGCGCAACTTTCGCATCGTCAAAGGCGCCTACCGCGAGCCCAAAGACCGCGCCTTTCCCCGAAAGGCTGACGTCGACCGCAACTACGGGGCGCTGGTGAAGACGGCGCTTGACCGCGGCCACTACGTGGCCATCGCAACCCACGACGCCAGCCTTATCACCGAGTTGGAAGCGTGGATTCGGGCCCGAGGGATCGGGCCCGATCGCTACGAGTTTCAGATGCTGTACGGGATTCGCTATCCGTTGTTGCAGCACCTACGCGCCCGCGGCCATCGCTGTCGGGTGTACGTGCCCTTTGGGCGAGACTGGTACCCTTATTTTGTGCGACGGATGGCTGAGCGCCCGGCCAATCTCTGGTTCGTGTTGCGGGCCTTGGCAGAGCGCTGAGGCAGGCAGCAGACCGCCCGGCGCCGGCCGGCTACCGGCGCAATGCTGCGACGGCTGCCTCGACGGCGGCGTAGTTGGGATGTTGCGCCAGCTCGGGCACGTACTCAACGTAGCGCAGGCGGTCTTCCGGGTCGACGACGAACACGGCCCGCGACTCGAGGCGCAGCGCCGGGATGAGCGTGCCGTAGGCGATGCCGAACGCAGCATCCCTGTGGTCCGACAGGGTGATGACCTGCTCCAATCCCGAGTTTCCACACCAGCGGGCCTGCGCGAAGGGGAGGTCCATGCTTACCGTGAGCACCACCACGTCTGAGCCGGATTGGTTGAGCGTCTGATTGAAGCGGCGGGTCTGCTGGTCGCAGACTGGCGTGTCCAACGAGGGGACGACGCTCAACACGCGGATCTTCCCTGCCCAGTCGCTCAATTGGCGCTCTTGGAGCGAGGTGTCCACCAAGCGGAAGTTGGGAGCGGGGTCTCCGACCTGGAGCGCCGGGCCGGCCAAAGCCAAAGGGCGCCCGCCAAACAGCACCGTTCTCTCTGCCATGTGTCTCCTTCCTCCTTTGCCCCCCATCACGCGGTTTGTCGACAGCCGTGGGACGGGACCGACGGCGCCTGGGCGCCGGGTTTTCAGCCCGTGACCGCACTCGGCGTGGGAGCGGGGGAAGCGAACCCTTCCGAACCCGGTCGCCGGGGTCCTCCTCCTATTCGCCACTGAGGTTTTCCAATCCTGCCCGCGATCCGAAGACGGCTTCCCTTGGGGCCCCGGCCGCGTTTTGATAGAATTGGGCGACGGATCGCGCGTTTTCAGGAGACCGAGGCGTTCGGAGACGGAACCTGGAGACGGAACGTGGAGAAGGAACGTGGAGAAGAAACGTGGAGAAGGAACGTCGACAGCTGACAAAGGAGGGGCCATGGCAGGGGTACTCAAGGACAAAGTGGCAGTGGTTACGGGGGCGGCTGGCAGCCTGGGGCTGACTACCGCGCGGCGGTTTTTGGCCGAAGGGGCCAGGGTGATGTTGGTGGACCAGGATGACGCGGCCTTGGGGGCGGCGGCGCGCGACCTTCCGGTATCCTCCGTGGCCACGATGGTGGCCGACGTCAGTCGGGCGCAAGACGTGCAGGCCTATCTGGAGGCGACGGTGGAGCGGTGGGGACCGATCGACGTCTTGTTCAGCAACGCCGGCAACGCTGGGCCCATTGCGGCCATCACCGATTGCCCGGAGGAAGCGTTCGACCGGGTATGGGCCGTGCATGTCAAGGGCGCCTTCTTGAACTGCAAATACGGGCTTCCGCGCATGCGCGACGGCGGCAGCATCATCATTACCTCCAGTGTGGCCGCCTTTCGCGGGGACCCGGGAGCAGGCGCGTACATCACCGCCAAACACGCCCAGATTGGGCTCATGCGTACCGTGGCCAAAGAGGCCGCTCCGCGGCGAATCCGGGTCAACACCATCCATCCTGGGCCGGTGCACAACCGGTTCCAGGCCGACATCGAAGCGGCCTTAAGCCGCGTGTGGGGACAAGATGCCACGGCCGTTTTCGACCAGCAGATTCCGTTGGGGCGCCACGCCGATCCCGAGGAGGTGGCGGCGGCTGTGGTCTATCTGGCCTCGGATGCGAGCCGATATATCACGGGCCACACGCTGGTGATAGACGGCGGGCTCAGCATCTAAACCGGGCGCTCGGCCAGGCAACAGGTCAGTGGACGGTCCGCCGCACGCCACGCAGGAGCAGTTGGGGCACACCGTACAGGATGCCTTGCATGGTGGGGCTTTCTATGCTTTCGACCGGCTCCCACCGCTCCCAGTCTCGGAGCAAGAGGTCGAGGGCGATGGTGGCCTCAAGGCGCGCCAGGGGGGCTCCGAGGCAGGTGTGGGGGCCGAAGCCGAAACTAATGTGCGGATTGGGGCGTCGGGTGGGCAGGAAGTGTTCAGGGTCTGGGAACTTGGCCGGGTCGCGGTTGGCCGCCCCGATCCAGGCTACCACCGGCACGTCGGCAGGGATTTCGACGCCGCCGAGCACGACCGGATGCAGCGTAAACCGAGAGATGCGCTGTACCGGCGACCAATACCGCAACACCTCCTCGACGAAGAGGCGGATGGCTTCCGGCCCGCCCTGGCGCAAGGTGTCAAACCACTCCGGATGCAACGCGAGCCACAGGGCGGCGTTGCTCAAGAGGTTGGTGGTGGTGACGTGCCCGGCGATTAAGAGCAACACGCAAAACTGAAAGACCTGGTCTCGGTTAAGCCGGGCGCCCTCCACTTCTTGCGAGACCAAATGGCTCATGAGATCGTCTTGGGGCGTGTGGCGGCGAAGTTCCAGGAAATCGTGGAAGTACGCCTCCATCTCCTCGCGGACGGCCTGCCGCGTCGGGTCGCGGAAGAAATCTTGGCGGAAGCGAAACGGGTCGCGTTCGCCGAAAACCAAAAGCGTGTCGACCCACCGTTTGAAGCGCTGCCGGTCGCTGGCTGGGACCCCGAGAAGCTCCGAGATGACCGTCACCGGCAAGGGATAGGCAAAGTCGCGCACGAAGTCGAACCCAGCAGGGTCGAGGGCCGCGAGATAGGTGCGGGCCAGGGCCTCGACGCGCGGGGCCAACCGGTCCATGCTGGGAGCGTTAAAGGCCGGGTTGACCATGGTGCGAAGGCCCGTGTGCTCCGGCGGGTCCATGCGGATCAGGCTCTCGGCAAACAGGGCGCGCTTGGGGGGCGTCTGGCGCGTACGTTGCCAAAAGGCGCGAAAGTCGGAGGAAAAGTCCTGGTACCGGGAGAGGACCGTCTTGGCGTGGTCGTAGCTGAACACTTCCCAGTAGTTCCCGTCCGATTGGTAATGCACCGGTGCCTCGTGGCGCATGGCGCGGTACCAATCAAACGGGTTGTCGCGCGAAGGAACCACCCACTGTGCCATCGTGCGCATCTGCCTCCTTCCGCCACGCGTAGTCTCCCCGCAAGGTCCGGTGCCATACCGGGGCTCAAAGGATCTGGATCTTCGGGTACCCTGGAGCGAGGCGCGCTTCGGGAGGCCGGGGGGAAAGTGGCCTCGGGCCCGTGGACGAGAGGGGCCGCGGGTCTCCGGGTCATTGCCGGACCCCGGAACGGGAAAGGCGGGTCTGGCCCCTTGCGCGATCGTGCGCCGGACCTTCTTGCCGCGTTCCGACCTGGTTGGCGTAAGGCCCGTGCGGTCGTTGGGGGATGCTTCGGGGGGGGGGGGGGGCAGCGGGCGCGGGGGGGGGGGGGGGCGTTTTATCGGCGGCCCCACCGCGCAGGAAAAGCCCGTTCCCCGGCCGTGGCCCAAACCGCGGGGGCCGGCGG
>JAIMBD010000016.1 GCA_023511625.1 Bacillota bacterium
TGGTCGGGGCGGGGGGATTCGAACCCCCGACCCCTAGCTCCCAAAGCTAGTGCGCTACCAAGCTGCGCCACGCCCCGTTTGTGGTTGAGTATAGCAAGCACCGTCACCGGCGTCAATCAAAGGAAGCCCCGTCCCCCAGCAGATGCCGATGCCAATCGACCCCCTGGGCTGTCACCGTCAAGCTCATCACCTGGGCCGGGCGCCGCGCGCGCGGGCGCCAGACAGCGCCGGGGTTGAGGAGCCAACCCCCTTCCCACTGCGTCACGGCATCGACGTGAGTGTGCCCGTACACCACGACCTTCAGGCGATGCGCCTTCGCCCATTGCCCAAGGCCCGCCAACCGCTGGGGGGCCGCCCATTGGTGCCCGTGGATGACGCCGAGGCGCACCCCCTGATCTTCCCACACGGTCTCCCAGGGCGCCTTGGGGTCGCGGTCGTTGTTGCCCTGCGCCCCATAGTAGGGAACCTGAAGTGCGTCCGCCACCGTCTGGCCGTCAAGGAAAAAGTCGCCGGCGTGAATGACGGCGTCGAATTGGTCTTTGCACGCGGCCAACCAGCGCCACACCGGCTCCAGCCGCCCATGGCTGTCACTCAGCACCAGGTATCGCATGCCCGCCGAATAGACGGCGTACGGCCTCGCCGCGATGGGAACAGGCGTCTTTCTCGGCATCGTCCACCTCGGCCAAAGACCGCACCCCATCGACCGAAAAAATGGGGTCTACCCCGAATCCGCGCGTGCCGCGAGGCCAAAGGAGGATCCGCCCTTCGACCCGGCCCTCGGCCCACCAGTAGCGACCATCCGGAGCCGCCAGCACCACCACTGCCACCATCCGCGCCGTGCGCCGAGGCCACGGCACCTCCATCAAGCGCAAGAGGATCTCGCGCGTGTTCTCCCAGGGATCGTCGCTCACAAACCGCGCCGACTGCACTCCGGGTAAGCCCCCTAAGGCGTCGACCTCTACGCCGGAGTCGTCGGCCAAGGTCCACACCCCAAGCGTGCGCGCCATGGTGACAGCCTTCAACCGCGCGTTCTCCAAATAAGTGGAGCCGGTTTCTTCCACAAGGTCGCTGGGACTGGGCTCGGGAACAGTCAGCGTCACGCCGAAGGGCTCCACCAACCGCATAAACTCCGCCCACTTCCCGCGATTATGGCTGGCCAAGGTCATTTGCTGCGGAATGGGCAATCACAGCTCCTCCTTCCGGGAAGGCTTCGCGCTGCTTGGCGATCACCGTGCGGATGCCCTGCGCCGCCAGGGCCAGCATGGCATCCAGCTGTGCGCGGTCGAACACCTGCTGTTCGCCGGCCCCTTGGATTTCGGCAAACTGTCCGCGGCCGTTCATCACCACGTTGAGGTCCACAGCCATCTGGGCATCCTCGGCGTAATTGAGGTCAAGCCGCGGCCCGGTGCCGTCCCATCCCACGCTGATCGCCGCCAGCCAATCCGGCACGGGGGGGCGAGGGAAAGGCTGGGTCTGATGCATTTTCCACAACGCCTCAACCAGGGCCAAAAAGCCTGCCGACACGGCCGCAGCGCGCGTGCCGCCGTCCGCCTGCAGCACGTCGCAGTCAACCAGAAACGTACGCTCGCCCACCGCCTTCAGATCGACCGCAGCCCTCAACGCGCGCCCAATCAGCCGCTGGATCTCCACCGTACGCCCTTGCTGGCGGCCCCGCGCCGCTTCCCGCGGTGTGCGCTCCAAAGTGGCCCGAGGGAGCATGCCGTATTCTGCCGTCACCCAACCCTGGCCGAGGCCCCGCAGAAACGGCGGCACCTTCTCCTCGACGCTGACCGTTGCCATCACCCGGGTCCGGCCCATGGCAATCAGGCACGACCCCTCCGCCCAAGCATTGACCCCTACTTCCAAGGCGATGGGCCGCAACTCGTCCCATGCCCGTCCGTCCGGCCGCTGCATGCCCCTTGCTCCTCCTGTGGGCCAATTCGACAAAAAACGCCCACCCGCATGCGGGTGAGTCAAACCTGTGGTGGAGGCGGGGACGTACTGCCCGTCCCGTCCGAGAATGCGATCTGTCAGACCTCTACGAGCGTAGCCCTGCGTATTCCTCTCACCCGCCAAACGCGCACAGGGCGCGCTTTTGACGGGCCAGCCCCAAGTTCTCCACCGGCTCGGGCCATCCGGAGGAAGAGCCCACGCGCTTTACGTGATCGGTCGACCGGTGGGCAGAGTCTTCCGTCACGTCAGCCGCATTAAGCAGCTAAGGCGTATTCAGTGGTGTCGTTGGCACTTATTGGCCCCGGCTGTTTTACGAGCGTCCGGAACTCGGCTCGCCATCTGACAACCCGCCATCCCCGTCGAATCTAGTTCGCCCCCGTTACCGCCCTCGCGCTTTTAAGGCCCGATCGATCTGGCGCTCGGCATCGCGGCGCGCGATCGCCTCGCGCTTGTCGTACGCCTTCTTTCCGCGCGCCAACGCGATCGCCACTTTTGCGCGCCCGTGGCGGTCGAAGTAAAGGCGCACCGGAATTAAAGTATACCCCTTCTCTCGGCTCTTGAACAAGAGCTCGCGAATCTCGGCTTTATGCAGCAACAGCTTGCGGGTGCGATAAGGGTCGTGATTCCATCGGTTGCCCTGCGCGTAGGGAGCGATGTGGCAATTCATGAGGTACGCCTCGCCCCGCTCGATGCGGGCAAAGCTGTCGCGCAGGTTGACCCGCCCCAGGCGCAGCGACTTGACCTCGGTCCCGGTTAAGACCAACCCCGCCTCCCATACCTCGTCAATGAAGTAATCGTGATAGGCCTTGCGGTTTTCCGCCACCGTCTTCTCTTCTGGCACGGCCTAAATGGCCCTCCTTCGCTCGCCCCGCGCCTACAATCCCATCCGTTCGGGGCCAAACCTCGACGGCGGGTCCGACGGCGCCCGCACCACCCGCACACGGCACCTGTCCGTCTTTGGCAAGGCGATAGCCAACGGGCGCCGCGGCGCCACCACCAATTCCCGCCATCGGCCCTGGGCTACCCACAAAGTCGGTCCGACTCCGTACCCTAACAAGATCAGCTGGCGCCCACGCCGTGCCACCCACCACAGCCCTTTGGCGCCTTCAAGGCGCACCCAGCGCACGCCCCCCACCGGGCGCCACCACGGGCCCACCTGCTTCGCCACGACCGGACGTTCGCCCCACCGGCCCAGAAAAAACCACTCCCGACCCGTCCGCCACCCCCAGCCAAACCCTTGGCGGCGAAAATACGCCCGCGCCCATCCCCAACGCCACGCCATCCGGCATCCCCCCGGCACCTACCCTTCTCACAGCGTGTAACGCCAAGAGGGTTGCACCGGTTGCGCCGCCCTTAAGCGCCGGACACCCGGCGCCGCGCCCGCCGCCCGGAAGTTCGCGGGGCCGCCGCCGTTTCGCTCCCTGCCGTCCCCGCTCGGCGGCGAGGCGCTCGTTGCGACTCAGGCAAGACCAGCGCCAGATCGATGCGCCGGAGCTGGCGGTCGACGCGCACCACCTCCACCTCCACCACGTCTCCCAGGCGGAAGACCAGGCCCGTGCGCTCTCCGGAAAGCCGGTAATGGACGGCGTCGTACCGCCAGTGGTCCTGGGGCAGACTCTCGAGCCGGACCAACCCTTCGACCAAGTTGGGCAGTTCCACAAACAGCCCGAAGCCGGTGACTCCAGAGACGATGCCGGTGTACCGCGTCCCCAGTTTGTCCGCCATATAATCGATCTGCTTGATCCACACCGACTCTCGCTCGGCCTCCATGGCCTCGCGCTCGCGGGCCGACGCGATCTCAGCCACCTCACCTACCATGGCGGCCCACCGCTCGGCCAATTCCGGCGTCAGTCGGCCCTCGAGATAATGGGTCAGCACCCGGTGCACCCACAGGTCCGGGTATCGGCGGATGGGCGAGGTAAAATGGGTGTACTCGGCCGAAGCCAGTCCGAAGTGCCCGGTGTTGGTGGGGCTGTACCGGGCTTGGCGCATCGACCGCAACAGCACCGTGTTGACGATGCGCTCCTCCGGTTTCCCCTCCACCCGGTCCAGGAGTCGCTGTAGCGACTTCGGCGTCACCTCTCGGGGCAATCGATAGCCCAAGGCGCCGATGAGTTCGCGGAACTGGGCCATCTTCTCGGGATCCGGCGGTTCGTGAATCCGAAACAGCCCCGGCAGTTTAGCCTCCAACAATTTGTGCGCCACCGCCTCGTTGGCGGTCAGCATAAACTCTTCGATGATCGATTCGGCCACGCCTCGAGTCCGCAACAAGATGTCCACCGGCTGGCCGAGCCCGTCTAAGATGACCTTGGCCTCCGGCAGGTCGAAGTCGATGGCCCCCCGCTGCATGCGCCGGTGCAGCAACAGCCCGCGCACGGTGGCGGCCATTTCCAGCCACGGGCGCAGATGGTGGGGGTCGGGGGCCTCACCGGCCAAGATGCCGTTGACGCCCTCGTAGGTCAGGCGGTGGTGGGAGCGAATGATGGTGCGTTCAAATCGCGTGCCGCGCACCCGCCCGAATCGGTCCAACTCGATCCATGCCGACACCGTCAACCGCGGCTCGTGGGGATTGAGACTGGCGATGCCGTTGGAAAGCCGTTCCGGCAGCATCGGAATGACCCGATCCACCAGATAGATGCTGGTGCCTCGCTGCCGCGCCTCCAGGTCCAGGGCGCTGCCTTCTGGCACGTAGTAGCTGACGTCGGCGATGTGCACGCCAAGGAGGTAACCGCTGCCGCGGCGTTCGAGGGAGATGGCATCGTCGAGGTCCTTGGCGTCGCTGCCGTCGATGGTCACCACCAAGCGATCGCTCAAATCCACCCGCCCCCGGCGGTCCGATGGCCGCACGCGACGCGGCAAGGCCTCCGCCTCCTTCACCACGGCCGGCGGGAATTCGGCCGGTAGTCGGCGTTCGGCCGCCAGCACAGTGATGTCCATGCCCGGCGCCTCGGCACTGCCCAGCACCCGAATCAGCCGCCCCCGCACCGGCATTCCCGGCCGCGCCGGCCACGCCTGAATGGTGGCTACGGCCATATCGCCCGGGCGCGCCTTGACGCCTGAGGGTCCCGCTTGGGGGCGGTTCAAGGTGACCGTAGGCAGGCGGTTGTCCTGCGGCACCACCATCCACCCGCGCCGCACGCGCTCCACCCGTCCCACCACTTCGCGCAAGGCTCGCGAGACCACCTGCATGACGCGGCCCTCCGGACCGGGACCGTCCCGCCGGCTCCGCACCCACACCTTCACCTCGTCGTCCTGCCAAGCCCCTCCGAGCCAGCGTTCGGGCACGAAGACGTCGTCTTGCGGGTGCTCGGGACTGACCACAAAGCCAAACCCCCGCGGGTTCAGGCGCACCTTCCCCTGCCGGACCGCGACCGAAAGCCGCCCCCCGGTGTCCTCGGTCACCCAGCCCTGCCCAACGAGCGTGGATAAGCCGCGCTCCAAGGCCTTCTTCCGCCGCTCGGAGCCACCGGCCAAGCGAGCCAGGACCGCTTCCCGTGCCATCGGCCCTGACTGCAACAAGCTAAACAGCGCCGTCTCCCACCGCTCGCCGGTGGCCGGCGTCCGACCGCCAGACCGGTGTCGCGCCGGAGCGCGCGCGGCCGGGGTATGTGCCCTGGCCCCTCCGCGTTTTGGCTTCATCCCTCGGGTCGGCACCGATCCCGCTCCTTTAATGAATTTGATGGGCTAAGATTAACGTCACCACCGCCAGCAACACGCCCAAAATAAGCGTGGCCCGCTCCAGCAACTCGTCGACCCCGCGCTTGTGTCCTCCGCCCAGGGGATAGCTGCTGGAGGTGCTGGAGGCTCCTGGCAGGGTGCCGGTCTGAAACAGCACCGCCGCCATGGTAGCCATGGCCAACACCACTTCCACGCCCGTCAACACCGCGACCCACATACCCGCTGCTCCCTCTTCGTCGGTTGGCCCCACGGCCACCTGTGGATTGGCTTTTATTATACCACGCGTCCTTCTCTACTCTCGTACAAGCAGGGGGCCGGCAGTCGCCGGCCCGAACGGTCAACTGGTGGTGGTCTTGTAATACCACGTGGTCTGGCCGGGGCTGCCCTGTTGGGCCAGGCGTTCCCGCAAGCCCTCCACGGTCACGGGAGCCGGGATGATGGCCGGGTCTCCCGGTCGCCAGTCCGCCGGGGTGGCCAACCCCTCACGGGCGTTTTTCTGCAGCCCATCGACGACCCGCAAGATTTCGTCGATGTTCCGCCCGAGACTCAAGGGGTAGTAGATCATGGCCCGCACGATGCCTTTGTCGTCGATAAAGAACACGGTGCGGACGGTCACGGTAGAGGTGGCTCCGGGGTGGATCATCCCGTAGAGCCGAGCGACCTTCTGGTCTAGGTCGGCGATGACGGGGAAGGGGATGCGAATGCCGAAGTTCTGTTCGATGCTGGCTTGCCAGGCCAAGTGCGAGTACACCGAGTCGACCGAGAGGCCGATCAACTGCACGTTACGCTCCTCAAACTGAGGTGCGCGCTTGGCAAAAGCGATGAACTCCGAGGTTCATACGGGCGTGAAGTCGGCCGGGTGGGAAAACAGGACCACCCACTTCTTGCCCCGATAGTCGCTCAGGCGGATCGGGCCGAAGGTGGAGGTGGCCTCAAAGTCCGGAGCCTCTTCGTTGAGGCCCGGCATGCGCACAGGCGCCTGTTCTTCCATGGTTACCCTCCTTTAGGCGGAGAATGGGTGAGCGGGGCCTTGGCCGTCGCTCCCAGTTTTGGGAGTGGCAGCGAGAGGCCTCGTGCGCATCTTAGCACAGCCAACAGGCACGATACAAGTTACCCTATTACAACTATAGAATAAATAGGAGATTAGTTCCGCCGCCGCCCGCGGCCCAGCGGGGGCGTCAGCGGCGTTTTCTTCCTGCCGCCCACTCGATCAAGCGCACGACTTGGGTGGCCATGAGGTCGACTCCGCGATCCTCGAACAGCGACCGCGCCAACTCCCCCGGCGATCCGCCCAGCACGCCGCAGAATAGGCAAGGTGGGTCATCGAGAGTGCGTTCGGCTTCGTATCGGGCGGCAGTCTGCCAATCGTCGAGGTTGTCGCCGGCGAAGATCATCAGCTGCGGTGCAAGCGCGCGGGCGATGCGGAACAGCCCCTCCGGATTGGGCTTGCGCACGCCGGCATTCTCGGTGATCAAGGCTGCCGGCGCGAACAGGCCCTCGAGGCCTGCCAAGCTCAGCGCCTGTTGGGTCTCGCCGAGGTTGCGCCCCGTGTAGATGCCATACCGGAAGGGGGCCCGGGCCAACACCTCCCGCGTTACCAGGGGCTTCTCCCGCAACATCAAGCCCGGCCCGGTGATGGTTTCGTTCGGTACACCGAAGACGGTTTCGGAAAGGTCGCCGGCGTAGTATTCGTAGCACAGCCGGGTAATGCGCGCCCGGTCCCACTGCGCCTTGATGGCCTCAAGGTCGCCGAGGTCCAAGAGGTTGACGAGGGCGCTCTCGAGTCCCGTCAACCCGCCGCCGTAGGCGCTGGCGGCCCGCGCAATGGTCGCCAGATTGGGCTCGGCCTGCCGCAAGGCCTCCAGATGGCGCGAGTTGAAGGCTTCAGCCTTCACGAGATAAACCAACGCCATCCCCTGGGCCAGGGCCCAGTCGCTATTAAACCCGCCCGCTGCCTTGAAGTAGGCAGTCTCCTCCGGGCGCACGGCCTCCACCTCGCCGGTGAAGCCGACCTCGCCCAAATAGGTCTGCACAGCCTTGCAGATCACGTGAGGATAGCTCTGGTGGACGTCGATCAGCACGCCGTCGACGTCGAAGACCACCACGTCGGCCACCTCGGCCTGGATCTCTGCCCGCGAGGTGGCCCACAATCCTTCTGCCACCTGTCTTAATGCCAGCGCCAACCGGTCAAGGCCTCCCATCCCGCGTACCGCAACCCTTCGTCTTGTACCTCGATCTGCAACAACCGGTTGTACTTGGCTACCCGCTCGCTGCGAGCCGGAGCCCCGGTCTTGATCTGCATGGCGTTGACCGCCACAGCCAGATCGGCAATGGTGGTATCCTCGGTTTCCCCGGAGCGGTGGGAGATCACGGCCCGCCAACCCGCCTTTTGGGCCAAGCGGATGGCTTCCAACGTTTCGCTCACCGTTCCGATCTGGTTGAGTTTAATCAACACCGCATTGGCCGCACCGAGCTCGAGGCCGCGCCGGATGCGGTCCGGGTTGGTGACAAACAGGTCGTCGCCCACCAGCTGCAGTCGGCTGCCGAGCCGCTGCCGCAGCGTTTGCCAGCCATTCCAATCATCCTCGGCCAGCCCATCTTCGATGGAACAAATGGGATAGCGGTCGGCCAGCGCCTCGTACCAACCGATGAGCTCTTCCGCCGTGCGCGCCACGCCGCCCAAGTGATAGCGCCCATCGCGGTACCATTCGCTCGCCGCAACATCCAAGGCCAGCGCCACGTCGTGGCCCGGGCGGCGCCCGCTGTCTTCGATGGCCTGCACCAACAGCTCGATCGCGGCTTCGTCGCTGTCGAGGTCGGGCGCAAAACCGCCCTCGTCACCCACGGCCGTGCGCAGCCCCTGCGCCTTCAACCGCGCTTTCAAGGCCTGATACGCCTCTTGGGCCATGGCCATGGCTTCGGCAAAGGTCGTCGCCCCCACCGGCACCAGCATGAACTCCTGGATGTCGACGTTGTTGTCGGCATGGGCGCCGCCGTTGAGCACGTTGAGCAGCGGCACCGGCAAAAGCCGCGCCTGCTGTCCGCCGAGATGGCGGTACAGCGGCAGGCCCAAGGCCTGACTGGCCGCGCGGAGCACCGCCAGGGAGACGCCGAGAATGGCGTTGGCCCCGAGGCGCGCCTTTTGGGGATGGCCATCCATCTCCACCAGGATGCGGTCAATGTCTTGCTGGTCGAGGGCATCTCGCCCCACCACTGCCGGTCCCAGCACGTCGTCCACGTTCCGACAGGCCTCGCGCACCCCCTTGCCACCGAAGCGCCGGGGGTCTTTGTCCCGAAGCTCGATGGCCTCGTGACTGCCGGTGGATGCCCCAGACGGGACCGCCGCCCAGCCCACGGCCCCCCCTTCCAGCACCACCTCGACGGCCACAGTGGGGTTGCCGCGGGAGTCGAGGACCTCAAACCCCCGCACCGATCGAATCCGCGTTGCCTCCCGGATCATGGTTGGCCTCCTTCATGGGTGGAAGTCTCCGCTCGACACACCAGCGACCGCCCCTCCATTTCCGGCGGGATAGGCAAGCCCATCAAGTCCAACACCGTCGGTGCCACATCCTTCAGCGCTCCGTCGCGCAGCCCCCGAAGGCTCGGGTCTTTTGATACCACCACTGCCGGCACCGGATTGGTGGTATGGTTGGTGTTGACCTCGCCTGGTCCGTCGCACATCACCTCGGCGTTGCCGTGATCGGCCACCACCATCAGCTGCCCCCCTGCCTCCAGCGTGGCTTCGGCAATGCGCCCGATCTCCCGATCCACCACCTGAATGGCCGTTCGGGTAGCCTCGAGGTTGCCGGTGTGGCCCACCATGTCGCTGTTGGCGAAGTTCAGGAGGATAAAGCCGTAGCGGCCAGACCGAATCGCCTCCACCACCACATCGGCGATGGCCGGCGCACTCATCTCCGGCTGGAGGTCGTAGGTGGCCACCTTAGGCGAGGGGATGAGCCGCCGGTCCTCCCCCGGGTACTGGCGCTCCACGCCGCCGTTGAAAAAAAAGGTGACGTGGGCATATTTCTCGGTTTCGGCCACATGCAGCTGCGGCACTCCAAGCCGACTCAACCACTCCGCCAGGTTGTTGGGAACCGATTGCGGCTCGAGCACGTGGGGCAGCACAAAGGCCTCGTCGTACAAGGCCATCCCCCCGATCCAACCCACGGCCGGAAACGGGCGCGGGAAGGCATCGAAGCCAGGATCGGCCAGAGCCCGCGTGATCTGCCGCACCCGATCGGCGCGGAAGTTCCACACGAACACGCTGTCTTGAGGACCGATACGCCCCACCGGTTCGCCCTGGGCGTCGACCAGCACCGTCGGCACCACAAATTCGTCGTGGACTCCGGCCTGATACGATTGGGTCACGGCCTCCACGGCGCTGCGCGCCGTGGGCCCCACCCCCTCGACCATGGCGCGGTACGCCTTTTCGGTCCGCTCCCAGCGGCGGTCGCGGTCCATGGCGTAGTAGCGCCCCGACACCGTGGCCACCTGGCCCACGCCGGTCCGGGCCAACACCCCAGCCAGATACTCCAACGAAGCCAACGCCGACTGCGGAGGCACATCCCGCCCGTCGAGCCACAGGTGCAAAAACACCGACCGGGCTTCGGCCGCCGCCAACACCTCCAGCAGCGCCGCCAGATGCTCCTCGTGGCTGTGCACCCCGCCCGGCGACAGGAGCCCCAAGAGATGCACGCGACCGGAGCGGCCCCGCGCCGCCAGCTCCTGGATGACCGGATGGTGCCCAAAGCTGCCGTTGGCAATGGCTTTGTGGATGCGGGTCAGATTCTGATCCACCACCCGGCCGGCGCCGATGGTGAGGTGGCCGACGTTGGAATCCCCCATCTGGCCGGGCAACAGCCCCACCTCAGACCCGTGGGCCACCAACGTCGCCGCCCAGTACTCGCGGCCCAGTCGCTCGAGGTTCTGGTCGGGGGCCAAGGCGATGGCGTTACAAGGCCCCGGCGGAGCCACCCCCCAGCCGTCGAGCACCATCAATACCATGGGGCCCTTCACTGCGTGCCCCCTCCTGGGACGAGGGGAATCCGGGCCATGGCCAAAAATCGCTCGACGGCCAACGACGCCCCGCCGACCAACGCCCCGTCCACGCCGGGCTGCCTCCAAAACTCGGGAAGATTCTGCTCGTTCACGCTGCCTCCGTAAAGAATGCGCGTGGCCTCGGCCGTGGGCCCCACGGCCGCAGCCAACCACTGCCGCAATCCCGCCGCCGCCTCTCCGATTTCCTCCGGGCTGGGCGTGCGCCCGCTGCCGATGGCCCACACCGGTTCGTAGGCCACGGCCATCGCCGCCCAGTCCGCCGGCGAGAGCCGGGCCACCACCGGCTCCAGCTGCTGCGTCAGCCGGCTCCACGTGGCCCCGGCGGCGCGCTCGGCCTCGGTTTCGCCGACGCACAGGATAACGCCCAGCCCTGCGTGTCGGGCCGCCTTGGCCTTCTCCGCCACCAGGGCGTCGTCCTCCCCAAAGTGCTGGCGGCGTTCGGAGTGGCCCACCAACACCCACGAGGCCCCTGCCTGGCGCAAGAGGTAGGCCGACACTGCCCCCGTCAGAGCCCCCTCCACGCCCAGGTCGAGGGTCTGACCGGCAACCGCCACGCCGGAATCGGCCAACACGGTAGCCACGGCCCACAGTGCCAAATGGGTCGGGGCCACGATGAGGTCTCGGTCGGCCCCGATCCCTTCCTCGACCACGGCCGCCTTCAGCTGCTCCGCCCAGGCCTGGCTTTCTGCCACGCTTTTGTACATCTTCCAATTGGCGGCCAACATGGGGCGCCGAGCCCTCACCGGTCAGCCCTCCTGCCCTCGCGGCGCAAGGCCTCCACCCCAGGCAGGGGTTTGCCCTCCAGGTACTCCAGCGAGGCCCCGCCGCCCGTGGAGACATGGGTCAAGCGGTCGCGCACGCCCGCCCGGGTGACGGCTGCCAAGGAGTCGCCGCCGCCCACGACCACCTGGGCTCCAAGCTCGGCCAACAGGTGGGCCACGCCGAGGGTGCCTTCGGCAAAGGGCGGCCACTCGAACACCCCCATGGGACCGTTCCAAAACACCGTCGCTGCCCCCGCCAAGGCCTCGCCGATGGCCGCCACCGTCTTTGGCCCGATGTCGAGCGCCATCTCGTCCGAGCCGATGGCATCCACGGCCGTCACCCGATGCGGGGCATCGGCGGCGAAGGCCGCCGCCACCACCACGTCCACCGGCAAAAGCACGGGGATGCCGCGCCGCCGGGCCGTGTCCAACAGGTGGCGGGCCGCCTCGAAGGCGTCGACCTCGACCTTGGACCGTCCCACATCTACCCCGTCGGCGGCGAGAAAGGTGTTGGCCATGGCTCCGCCGATCACCAGGCCGTCGACCTTGCGCAACAGCTCCTCCAAGAGGACCGCCTTGTCGGAGACCTTGGCGCCGCCGATGATGGCCCAGTACGGGCGCGCGGGGTGCCCCAAGATCTCATCTAAGGCGCGCAGTTCTGCCTGCATCAAAAATCCCGCCGCCGCCGGCAGGTATCGCGGCACGCCCACGATGGAGGCGTGAGCCCGGTGGGCGGCCCCGAAGGCGTCGTCGACGTAGGCATCGGCCAACTGGGCCAGGGCCCGGGCGAGGCTGTCGTCCCCGGCGGTCTCACGGGGGTCAAAGCGCACGTTTTCCAAAAGCAACACGGCCCCCGGCGCCAACGCGCGCGCCGCGGCCTGGGCGGCCTCGCCGGCCACGTCGTCCACAAACGCGACCGGAACCGGCGCCAAGAGCTCCTGAAGCCGGCGTGCCACCGGACCGAGGCTGGCTCGCGGATCCCACCCGCGAGGCCGCCCCCAATGGCTTAACAGGATCACGGCCGCCCCGCGGTCCAAGAGATAACGAATGGTGGGTAGACTCTCCACGATGCGCGCGTCGTCCTCGATGACGCCGCGATCGCGGTCGATGGGCACATTGAAGTCGACCCGGACCAGCACCCGCTTGCCTGCTAGGGGTTCGAGGTCGGCGAGCGTCCGGTACGGAGTCGTCTCTGGCTGCGACGCAGTCGCTTCGGCCATGGCTTAAACCCCCCGGCGAATGACCAGCCGGGTCAGGTCCACCAGCCGGTTGGTATAACCCCATTCGTTGTCATACCACGCCAACACCTTGACCAGATGGTCGCCGACCACCATCGTCTCTTCGGCGTCGACGATGCTGGAGTGGGGATCGCCCTTGAAGTCCGACGAGA
The DNA here is from genome assembly GCA_023511625.1 of Bacillota bacterium. Taxonomy (GTDB): domain Bacteria; phylum Bacillota; class Sulfobacillia; order Sulfobacillales; family Sulfobacillaceae; genus JAIMAE01. The sequence goes on from JAIMBD010000016.1 coordinate 12,841, forward strand.
CCAACGGCGCGTCGCAGTACCGCAGGATGCCGCGCAGAGCCCCTTCGGCTGCCTCCTTGAGGGCAGCGTTGACGCCATCCACCGTCGCCGGACGCCGAGTCTCCACCACCAAGTCGACGATGGAGACCACCGAGGTCGGCACCCGCAGGGCGATGCCGTTCATCCGGCCCTTGAGCTGCGGCAACACCAAGTGGATGGCCTTGGCGGCGCCGGTGCTGGTGGGGATGATGTTGAGCGCCGCCGCCCGTGCGCGGCGCAGATCCTTGTGCGGAAGGTCCAAGAGGCGCTGGTCGTTGGTGTAGGAGTGCGCGGTGGTCATCAATCCGGCCTCGATGCCAAAGGCCTCGTCCAGAACCTTGGCCACGGGCGCCAAGCAGTTGGTGGTGCACGAGGCATTGGAGAGGATGCGGTGGTGGGCCGGATCGTAGGCGTGTTCGTTGACCCCCATCACCACCGTCAAGTCCTCACCCTTGGCGGGTGCAGAGATGATGACCCGCTTGGCCCCACCGGCGTCGAGATGGGCCCGGGCCCGTTCGGCATCGGTAAAGAGTCCCGTCGACTCGATGACGATGTCGACGCCGAACTCGCTCCAGGGGATGCGTTCCGGATCCCGTTCGCGAAACACCCGCGCCCGCCAGTCCCCGACCACCAGTTCCGCCCCCTCGGCGGCGACCGGTTCGGGCCAGATGCCGTAGTTGGAATCGTATTTCAATAAATGGGCCAGGGTCTCGGCGTCGGTCAAATCGTTGATGGCCACCACTTCAAAATCCGACTGGCCCCGCGCCGCACGCAGAAACCGGCGACCGATGCTGCCGAACCCGTTGATGCCGACCCGTACCATCCAAACCATTCCTCCTTACAACCACCGGCCTCGCCGGCTCGCCGCACCTGGCGCAGTGCGCGGCGCACGGCCGGACCCTTCTCACATTGTACCGAAAAATCGCGGGCGGTCTATTCCAGATGCTTGCGCTGGCGGTCTCCGGTGACCATGTAGATCACCCATTCTCCGAGGTTGGTGGCGTGGTCCCCGATGCGCTCGAGGTAGTTGGCCACGAACAGGAGGTAGGTGGCCTGGGCCACAGTGTCCGGGCGGTCGCGCATCAGTTCCAAGAGGTCGCGGAAGATCTGGGCAAAGAGGCGGTCCACGTCGTCGTCCAGCCGAATCATGGCCCACGCCTCCTCCAAGCTGCGGTGCACGTAGGCGTTCAGCGCCGCCCGCACCATCGAGCTGGCGAGACGCGCCATCTGGGGGATGTCGACCAAGGGCTTAACGGGAGGTTGGTCGCCGAGCCGCACCGCCACCTGCGCGATGTCCGTGGCGTGGTCGGCCATGCGCTCAAGGTCGGTGATGATCTTCAGCACGGTGGAGATGACGCGCAGATCGCCCGCCAACGGCTGTTGCAGGGCCAAAAGGGTTAGGCAACGCCGCTCGATGTCCATCTCCAAATGGTCCACCCGGTCGTCGTCGGCGATGACTTCGCGCGCCGCGCCGAGGTCGCGCTCCGTCAAAGCCCGGACTGCACGCCGGATCTGATCCTCCACCAAGGCCCCCATGCGCAAGACCTCTTGGTCGAGGTCGCGCAACTCGCGCTGGAAGAACTGGCGAACGGCGTCTCCCCCCTCATTCCAGCCGCCCGGTCAGGTACTCCTCCGTCCTGCGATCGCGGGGGGCCGTAAACATGCTGCGGGTCTCCCCCACCTCTACCAGCTCCCCCTTCTGCAAAAAGGCGGTGAAATCGGAAATCCGGGCTGCCTGTTGTAGGTTGTGGGTGACCACCACCATCGTGTACCGTCCCTTTAACTCTACCACCAACTCCTCGATGCGCGCAGCCGCGACCGGATCCAGGGCGCTGGTGGGCTCATCCATCAACAGCACCTCGGGGTCGACCGCCAACGCCCTCGCCAAACACAGGCGCTGTTGTTGGCCGCCTGAGAGGGTGGCAGCCGGCCGGCGGAGCTTGCCCCGCACCTCATCCCACAGGGCGGCCTTTTTCAAGCTGGCCTCCACCACCTGCCGCAAGGCCTTGGGGTCGTGCACGCCGTGCAGTCGTGGACCGTAGGCCACGTTGTCGAAGATGGAGAAGGGGAAGGGGTTGGGGCGTTGGAACACCATGCCCACCCGCTGGCGCAGGCGCGTAAGGTCGGTACGTTCGCTCAACACCGGGTCCTCGCCGATGTACACCTGCCCCTCCCAACGCACTCCCGGCACCCGGTCGATCAGGCGGTTGAGCACGCGCAGAAAGGTCGACTTGCCGCATCCCGAGGGCCCGATCACGGCCAACACGGCCCCGCCGGGCACTGTCAGCGAGATGCGGCGCAGCGCCGCCACTCCGTCGTACCATACCGAAAGCCGGTCCACCACGATCGCCGGCGGCACCCTCATCCCTCCTCTGCTTCTGTTCTTTGGTCTACGCTTGCGCGGCGTTCCTCCTGCGGCGCCTTAGAACCGCAGCGGCTCTTTGGGCGCGCCGAGCCTGCGAGCCAGCCACCGCCCACCCAAGACTCCCAAGGCCACAAGGGCCAACAGCACCGTGCCGGTCGCCGCCGCCACTGCCCCTCGGTCCGGCATCAGCCCTTCCGTGCGCACATACCACAGGTGGACCGCCAAGGTCTCGCCTGGCTCAAACCACCCCCACTGCGGGCCCACGTTGACACCGGCAGTAAAAATGAGCACGGCCGTCTCCCCCGACAGCCGGGCCAAGCTCAACCCCAACCCGGCGGCCAGGTCCGGCAAGGCCGCAGGAATGACGATGCGGGTGAGCGTCTGAAAGCGGGTCGCGCCGAGGGCCCAAGACCCTTCCCGCCACGCTTCGGGAACCCGGGCCATCGCCTCTTGACACAGCACCGCCGCCACCGGCCAGTTCAACACGGCCAACGCCACGGTGCCGGTGGCCACCGACAAGGGCCACCCCCAGTCGATCACCAACACCGAAAACAACACCAGCGCCAGGGCGATGCCGGGCAGGCTTTGGAAGGCCATGAGAAGAAGGTCGTACACCCGCACCAGCGTCGGGCGAGGGGCATACTCCACGCGCCAGATGGCCGCGGCCCATGCCAAAGGCCAACTTAAGGCCTCGGCGGCCAGAACCATCACCACCGTGTTGACCAGTTCCGGACCGATGCCGCCGCGAGGCTGGAATTCGCTCGGCGCCGCCGTGAGAAAGTGCCAGTTCAGATGCGGCACCCCCTGGGCCACGAGTTCGGCCAAGACCGCTGTCAGACCCATAAGTCCCAGTCCTGCCAGCCCCGCCGCCAGGCGGCGTACCCACCCCGCCCTCACTGCCGTCGCTCCCGCCCGGCCCATTGGGTCACCGCCGTCATCGCCACCACCAAGAGCAATGCCATCACTTCCAGGGCGCCGTGGCCTGGTGTGCCGGGCGGCAAGAGCGGCAATTCCGTCAAGATCTGCGAGGGGATGGTGGCTCCGGGGGCCCACACCCCGAAAAATCGCCCGGGGAACCCCCCCACCACCATCTGGACGGCCACCGTCTCCCCCAGTGCGCGGGCCAGGGCCACCCATAAGGCCCGCCGGAGCCCGGCTTTGGCCGCCGGCAGCACCAACCGCAGCAACGTCTGGTCCATCGTGGCGCCCAGCGCGAGCGACCCCTCGACCCAGGCCGCCGGCACCGCCGCCACCGCCTGCACTGCCAGCTGGGCGAAGGTCGGCAGCACCATCAGGCCCAAAACTACCCCCCCAGCGGCCAGGCTGTAGCCGGTGCCGCCTGTCAGTTGGCGCAGGGCCGGGACCACGACCACCAACCCCCACCATCCCCACACCACCGAGGGCACTGCCGACAGCACCGTCAAGTAGACGCCGACGCGTTGGCGAAGCGCGGGGACCAGCCCCTGCCCGGCCCAGATGCCGATACCGAGACCCAACGGCACGGCGATGGCCAGCCCCAGCGCCGCCACCACCGCCGACCCGATCCAAAACGGAGCCATGCCGAACCGGCCGCGCACCGGGTCCCAGCTCATCCCCCCCACCACCGCCCAGGCATCGTGGCGGCTTAAAAATGCCATCGCCCCATACCCGAGATAGCCCACCACTGCGGCCAACACCGCCGCGCCCAGCGCCGCCCCAGCCCAGAACAAGGCCGTCTGCACCCGTTCTACGGCCAGGTTGAAGGCGTGCACCGACCTCATTCCCCGCCACCCCCAGGCTGAAGCGGAAACAGGCCGAAGGTCAGGCGTGCCGGGTCCGTCGCCAGCCACTGCACCAAGGAGCGGAAGGCGGGATCCCCGAGGCGGGAAGGATCCAGGTAGAGCGAGGGGATGGCCTGAAGCGGCCACGCTTGGGCTTTAGCCGGCGACCAACGCTGCCCGTCGACGCAGAGCGTGACCACCCCCGGTACCGTGCGCGGCCCTTCGACGTAGCCGATGGCCCCCGGCGTCGTGGCCACCACCGCCAACACCGCCCCGTTGGAAAGTTGGGTGACGAGCCGTGGCCCTGCCCCGCTTTCCCCCAGGTACCGGCGCACCACCTCGCGGGCCCCCGAGCCGGGCGGTCGCACCACCACCGTAACCGGCTCCGCTCGCCCCCCGAGGGTCCGCCAGTTACTCACGGTCCCGTGGAACACGGCTTGGAGCTGGGAACGGTCAAGACACCCGACGCCGATGCCGCGATGGGCCACGAACAGGATAGGCATGGCGCCCAAGGGGATGCGCAAGAGTGGCCGGGCCGGGCGCCAGAGCTCCGGCGGCAGGTCGGATACCCCGATGTCGGCATGTCCGCGGTCGAGAGCGGCCAGGCCGGCCCACGATCCCCCGCCGGTTACAGCCACGGCATAGCCGGGATGGGTTTTGGCCCACGTGGCCACGGACGCCTTGACATACGGAAAGACGGAGGTCGCTCCCATCACCAACCAGTGGGTGCGAGCCGGAATCCGAGCCAAAAGCCCGCCCACCAGCCCCATCGCCCATACCACTGCCCAGCGCCAGCCGGTCATGACCCGCCTCCTGGAGTCGAGGTCGAAGAGGCCGGCGAGCCGAAAGCGGGCTCGGCCTCTTCCCCTTTGGCAGCATATTCCGGCAGCCAAACCAGAAATTCCGTCCCCCGCCCCACCGTGCTGTGCACCTGAATGTGCCCGCGGTGCAGCTCGATGATGTGCTTGACGATGGCCAGCCCGAGACCGGTCCCTCCCGAAGCCCGCGAGCGGGCGCGGTCGACCCGGTAAAACCGTTCAAAGATGCGGGGGATTTCGTTGGCCGGGATGCCGATGCCGGTGTCCTGCACCGAGATCGCCACCAGGCGTCGAGCTGGATCGACCAAGGACCCCACCGTGATGGTGCCGCCTTCGGGGGTGTACTGGATGGCGTTGGTCACGAGGTTGATGAAGACCTCCGACAACAGGTCGGGGTCTCCGGACACCAGCGGCAGGTGGCGAGGCACCGTGTTGACCAGGTTCAGCCCTTGCGCCCGGGCCCGCGGTTCCAACTTGGCCAGGATGCCGTCCAACAGCACTGGCAGGGCCACCGCCTCCATCGAGGCCGGCAGGCTGTGGTGCTCAAGGCGCGACAGAGCTAACAGGTCGTCCACCAGCCGGCTCATGCGGTTGGCCTCTTCGTTGATGAGGCCGAGGAAGTGGCGTGCGCGCTCGGGGTCGGGACTGTCTTCCAGCAGGGTCTCCGTAAACCCCTTGATCACCGTCAACGGCGTCTGCAACTCGTGGCTGACGTTGGCCACGAAATCCTGCCGCAAGCGGTCCACCTGACGTTCCGCGGAGACGTCGCGGCCCACCAACACTGCCCCCAATCCCCCCACCGGCTCGTAGAGCGGCGCAATCGTGCACTCCACCACGCGGGTTTCGTCCTCGCCTGGACTCCAGTCCAGGGTGATCGTCTCGGCGTCGCGGGTGACCTTGAGTAAGGCATCTTCAATGGCCACATCGCGGATCACCTCGAGGAGATGGCGCCCCACCGGCTCGGGCTCTTGGATGCCGAAGAGTTGGACCGCCGCCTGGTTGATGAGGCTGATGGTCAGTCCATGGCTGAAGATAATGATGCCGTTGGCCATGCTGCTGAGGATGGTCTCGAGCCGCTTTTTGTCCTCGCGCAGGTCTTCGGTGCGCTCCTTCAGCACCTCGGCCACGCGGTTCATGCCGTGGGCCAGCGGGTCCAAGGGGTCCTCCTGGTCAAGGTAGACCCGCGCCTCGAGGTCTCCTGATGCCCAGCGATTGACCGTTTCCTGCAGCTGAATGACCGACTCCTGCAACAAGGTCTGGCGTTGGTGCTGGCGGCGAAGGTAGCTGAGCCCCCAGATCCAGGCCACGGCCAACAAAAAGCCGGCCTCCACGCCGCCGTGGGGCCCGCCCACTGTGGCGACCGCCGCAGTGGCCAGGGCCAGCATGCCGACCAGCGGGTAGGCCTCCTGCCAGCACCGCCGCCAGCGACTCATGACGGGCTGCGGAACCGGTATCCCACCCCGCGCACGGTCTCGATAAATCGCGGGGCGGCCGGGTCCTCCTCCAGCTTTTCGCGCAGATGGCGGATGTGCACATCCACCGTGCGCGCGTCCCCGTAAAAGTCCTGGCCCCAAATGCGCGACAACAGCTCGTCGCGGGAAAACGCGCGCCCCGGGTTTTTGGCCAAGGTGGCCAAAAGCTCAAACTCGGTGAACGTCAGGTCCAGGCGTCGGCCGTCCAGCGTCACCTGTCGCCGTTCCTCGTCCACCACGAGGCCACTCGCCGCCACGGCCTCCCCCTCGCTGGCTTGCCGTTGGCTGCGGCGAAGGATGGCCTTGACCCGCGCCACCAATTCACGGGGCGAAAACGGCTTGGTGACGTAGTCGTCGGCCCCAAGCTCCAGGCCCAATACCCGGTCGACCTCGTCCTTGCGCGCGGTAAGCAAGATGATGGGCACGTCGGTGGTCTTGCGCAATTCCCGGCAGACGTCCATGCCGGACATCCCCGGAAGCATGACATCGAGGATGATGAGGTCTGGACGCTCGGCGCGCGCCCGCTCCACGGCCTTGGGCCCCTCAGCCTCGGTGAGCACCTCAAACCCCTCGCGCTCCAGGTTGTACTCGACCAACTCGACGATGGCCGCCTCGTCGTCGACCACCAAAATGCGCTGGGCCATCCGCTCCTTCCCCCCCCCTGCCCTATCGGGAATCCGTTCCGGCCCCATCGGACCCCGCCCAGCGTCGGGCGGTGACATCAACGGCCACCACGTTCAGGGCCGTGCCCGACTCGATGGCCTGGCGCACGGCCGCCTGCACCGCGCCCAAGAGCCGAAACAGTCCCTCGTGGACGGCCACGGCCACGTCCACCCGCACCGCCACCCCCTCGGAGGTGGCCTCCACCTTGACCTGCAGGACGCGGGCGACGCCCGGCGTCTTACCGGCGACGTGGGAGGCCATGGCCACGAGCGCCGGCTCGGCGATAAAGAACCGCCCGTAGCTGGAAAACGTCGGCCGGACGATGGATTTCTCCACCACCATGGGCCGCATCCGACCGGGAAACATGAACCGCAAGGGGGCCACCAGATACCCGGAAAACGATTTCTGCACCTCGAAGGTGGGGGCCGGAATGACGTGTTTCCCCTCCAGCGCCCGCACCCGCAGGGCGGTCTCGATCTCCGCAGCCGAGGCCACAGCGGCGATGTCCACCCAGGTCACTGGACAGTCCTCGAGCCCCAGCGCGTGGAGGATGCGGTCGATCATGTTGCGGGAAGTGCCCAACACCAACACGGTCTCGATGGGCCGCGCGGCCAAGGCTTCCCGCACCTCCCGGGCGTGTTCCGGCGATTGAAAGATGGCGCGCTTGACCGCCGCCATGCGCGTCCGCTCGCGCTTGGCCGAGCGCCCGGCGACGATGCGGCCATCCACAATCAAAAGGCCGTCGTCGATGATGGCGTCCGCCTTGTGGTAATCAGCCACCATGGAGGCGCGATGGCTCTTGCCCGTTCCGCTGGGGCCGACCAGCGCCACCACCTGCACTGCCTTCCGCCTCCTTCGCCGGTTCTGCCGCCAACAGCTGGCGCAAGATCCGGGCCGTGGCGCCCCACACCCGGGCCCACGCCAAGGGGTACTCGGGCACCCACGTTTCCCGCCGCCACACCCAGTGTTCTACGGCGCGCAATTCCGCCAGGGGAGCCCACGCCCAATCGGCCACCTCGGCCGGTTGCGGCCGCGGTTGTGGCCGCGTCGGCCACGCCGCCACACAGGGCAAGACGGTGTAGCCGCTGGCGGGAATGAAGATAGGGTCGAGATACCCGAGTCGTTGGTCCGGCTCGACCCGCAGGCCGACCTCTTCCTCGCTCTCGCGCACGGCCGTATGCCAGAGGTCGGGGTCGAGCGCGGGGTCGAAACGGCCCCCCGGCAGGGCCACCTGTCCGGCGTGCTCGCGCAGGTAGGACGGGCGCCGGATCAACAGCACGGCCCACCCTTCCACGCAAGGAGCCAGGTGCGCCATCACTGCCGCCGGCTTGGTCCAGCCGCGAAATGGCGGCACGCCTTGGGCCAACCCCCATCCCACGGCACCACCTCCCTGGGCCCGCTTCGCCGTTGCCCCCGCCCCCGGATCCGGTTCCGGCGGGAGCATCCCCCCACGTGAGCCCCTTTGCCATCCATCATAAGTCATCCCGCGCCCCGGAGCGAGCCCTGGCCTCCTCCCTAGATCCCGATCCATTGGATCCCCCGATTCCCCTCCTTTCAGTCCGATGCGCCCCCTTCCTTTGGCCCTTTTGGGAATCGCCGGCCCCGGGGTACGTTCGAAGCATCTAGCGAATGCGTGCGAGAAACGTTCGAGGGAGGCGAAGGCCGTGGTTTCCGCAATCTCCTGTCCCAAACTCGACCCCGAGACCCTTGCCCATCTGATAGGCCGCGCGCGCACCCAAGACCAGGGGGCACTGGCCGCCCTGATGGAAGGGTTGCGGCCGGTCCTGGGCAGCTGGGTGCGGCGGCACGCTCTGCCGGGACTAGGCTCCGAAGACCTCTGGCAGGAGGCATGGATCGGGTTGTGGACTGCAGTCCAGGCCTTTCGACCGGAGGCCGGCCCGTGGCTTCCCTTCGCCACCGTCTGCATCACCCGCCACTTGGCAACAGTGGCAAAAGCTCAGCTCGGCCCCAGCCACCGCCCGCTCAACGAGGCCGTGCCCTGGGAAGACGCCGTGGTGGAGGTGGGCGCCGACCCCCTGTGGCATGTGCAGGCTGCCGACGCCGATCCGGCCGAGTGGGTGGCCGACCGAGACCTTGGGCGCGCCGTTGCGGAGTGGGCCAAGACGGCGTTGAGTCCGTGGGAGCGGCGATGTTGGCAAGCCTGGATGGAGGGCATGCCCCTTGCGGCCGTGGCGCGTCGGCACGGGGTCTCCTACAAGGCCGTAGACAACGCCGTCCGCCGCGCGAAACGCAAGTTGCGCCAAGCCTGGCCCGCCCTGACCGGCGCCCGGTAAATGCCCCATCCTTTGGCACCTATCCCAACCTCTGCATACGATGGCACGGAGTCACTCGCTCGCCCAAGCGGCGCGTGCTTCGTCGGCCATCGCATCCTACCGCAAGGAGGGAATCCTATGGAACAGACCTCTCGCCCGCACCACCGCCATTCGCGCTCGCGGCACCACCGGCGGCCCATCGACCTCTTGCTCCTGTTGCTGCTCCTCAGTCGGCATCACCGCCGGCGCAGCTGCTCCTCTTCGAAGTCGCGCTCGCACCATCATCACCACGTGGTCAGCTCCGGCCAGTAGTCGTATCCGCCCCCCACGCCGCTGGGGGGCGGACGCCGTCATCGAGAAGGGCCGGTCTGCCCCGGCCCTAGTCGCTTCCTTCGCGGCTCAGCCGTTCGATGGCCTGGGTCAGCAGGTTGTCAAAGCAAGCGGGGTCGGAATCCATCGGTAGGTGGCCGGCTCCGGGCATCACGGCAACGGCCAGGGCCGCGCCGACACGGGCGCGCACCTTCTCCAGGGGGAAGATGACGTCGCGGTCGCCCCAGATGGCCTCCACCGGCACACCGGTGGCCAAAAGGCGCTCCCAAAGCCGAGGGGCCTCATAGAACGCGCCCATCCGCGCCATTTCGCGGGCCGCGCGCCACCCGTAACGCAGGCGGGCGCGGTCCTCCGGGGCAAGCCGCGCGGGGTCGACCCCAAGTCCTCGGAGAATCCGACTCCCCACCCAGGCGGTGCTGGTCCACCAAATGCCAAGCCGATTGACCCACACCCAGGGCGTGGGCGTAAAGGTGTTCTCAGGCGCGATGAGGCCGGCCGCCGCGATGAAGATCACGCCGCGGCTGGCTTCGCGGTGAACGATGGCAAGCTCCCCGGCCACCATGCCGCCCATGGAGTGGCCGACCCAGATCCACCGCCGACCCGGTGCTACCGTTTCGGCAAAAGCCCAGGCGGCGGCCACCAAATCGGATAGGGTCTGGCGCCGGCGCGGCAACGACGATGCGCCAAACCCAGGTAGGTCGAGGGCCCAGAGCGAGTTTTTCACCCGCGTGCGCTGCATCCACGGCCAGAAGGTCAGGCGCGAGGCGCCCATTCCGTGAAGGAGCAGAACCGGAGGGCCAGTCCCGGGTCGCTGGCAGTACGCGAGCGTCAACGATGCGTCCCCGATCTGGACCGGCAGCATCTCCTTGGGCCATCGCTCCCGATTACTCATGGACTGCCCCGCCGCCGGCAGCACCGGCTTTGCCGCCCAGCCCTTGAGCGGCGGTCCGCTGGATGCTACCGTATTCGGTAAGAAACGCCGCGCGGAGTCCCCGCAATTCCCCGCCGCTCGGGGAACTCGGGCGGTCTCGCCGGCAAGGAGGGCGATGGGGTTGTCTTCGCCGATTCCACCCAACGCCGTGGCGCTCGGCCACGCCGTGGTGGTGGTCGATGTCCAGCGCGATTTTTGTCCGGGCGGCAGCCTTGCGGTTCCCGATGGCGACCGCATCTTCCCGACCGTCAACCGTTGGGTCCGGACCTTCCAGGCGGCCGGGCTGCCGGTGGTATTCACCCAAGACCATCATCCCCCCCGTCACATCTCCTTCCACGAGCGTGGAGGGCCGTGGCCGCCGCACTGCGTACAGGGCACATCCGGCGCCGCCATCCACCCCGCCATCTGGGTGCCAGTCGGGGCCGTTCGCTTCTACAAGGGAGAGGATCCCGACCGCGACGCCTACAGCGGGTTCGAAGGGCGGCTTTACGATCCCCGCGAGCCCGACCGCCGAGGACCCGACTTGGCGAGCTGGTTGCGGGAGGCGGGGATCCACCATCTGTACGTGTTAGGGCTCGCCACCGACTACTGTGTGCGGGCCACGGCCCTCGACGCCATTCGGGCCGGGTTTGCGGTTTCGGTGGTCGAGGCAGGCGTCCGCGGCGTGGATCGGAATCCCGGCGACTCCGAGCGGGCCCTGGCCGAGCTGGCGGCCGCCGGCGTCGAGCGCCTCTAGCGGCCGGTCATGTCTGCATCCCCGCCTCGGGATCGTGGTGCCACGCCTCGCTCCCGTCTTGCCAGATCTCCTTTTTCCAGATGGGGACCTCTTGCTTCAACCGGTCGATCCCTTCCCGACAGGCCGCAAAGGCCGCCTCGCGGTGGGGCGCGGCCACCCCGACCAGCACGCTGACCTCCTCCAACCCTAGCCGCCCCACGCGGTGAACCATGACCACGTGGCGAATGGGATAGGCGGCCTTCAGGGCCCGCCCGATAGCAGCCATGGCGGCCTCCGCCATGGCTGGGTAGGCCTCGTACACCAGCCCCTGGGACGGCCGCCCTTCGAACTCGTTGCGCACCGTACCCAAAAAGAGCGCGAGTCCCCCGCAACTGGGGTCAGACAGGCGCGCCAACGCCGCCGCCACGTCGATGGGGCCGTCTACGATCTGATAGGCATCTTCGGCCATCTCCCGCTCCTTTCTCGTCGCTACGCCGGCGGGCCCCGGACTAACCGCCGCTGACGGGGGGAATGACGGCCACTTCGTCCCCCTCGGCCAACACGCGGTCGGGTCGCGCCCACTCGCGATTGACGCTGAACATCCACTGCTCCAGGGGAGCTCTGAGGGGCTCCGCCAGGTGCTGTCGATAGAGATCGGCGACGGTGCTGCCCGGTGCGAGATCGTAGGTGCGCGTGCGCGCGTTCATACGGTCGCGCGCAAAGGCGAAGAATACCACCGAAACCTGCATCCCTTCTCCCCCTCCCCTCGAACACGGCCCTACTTTAGGGCTCAAAGCACTGGAAGTCACACCGTTGGCATGGGTCAAGGAGGGTTGCCCGTGTGGCCCTGGTTCTCCTGGTGGTGGACCGCTGCCGTTCCAGTGCGGCCAGTTTGGCCGCCGCGAGTGGTCGGCGTCGACTACGGCCTCCAATTGGTCGCCCGCCGCCCTCTCCCCTCCTCGGCCATAGCCCAGCGGATTACGGTCACCCCTGCCGTTCCCTGGCGGCTTTTGGCTGAGGGCCGCGACCATTGGCAGGTAGACCCCTTGGCGTTGTGGCCGGCCCACACCACCCTCCGCATCCACTACCGCGGCGATCCCCCCTGGACGGTCACGATGCACGTGGGCGCCGATAAATGGGTCGCGGTCGACCTCACCCACCAGACTGCCACGGCCTATGTAGGCCTCGTTCCCGTGCGCACCATGCGGGTGGCGACCGGCGTGGCCCCCGACTGGGTGACACCTACCGGCCGATTTTGGATCTTCCGCAAGGTGGCCGACGACCGCATGCGTGGCGGCGAACCCGGGCGGCCTGGCTCCTGGGACGTGGCCCACGTGCCGTACGCCCAGTACTTTTATCGCGGCGTGGCCTTTCACGGAGCCTGGTGGACCCGCCGCTTTGGGGTACCGCAAAGCCATGGCTGCGTGCAGCTGGCCACCCGCATGCACAACCCCGACCCCCGCGGAGTTCCGGAAGACGCCGGGTGGCTTTGGCACTTCACCAACCTTGGCACGCTGGTGGTCGTCACAGGGAAGACCCCGACTGCACCACCCCTGCCGCGGCGTCCGCCGGCTCCGGTCCCAGGGCCTCCGCCGTCCGGCGCCAGGTCCGCCGCATCATCCATCCCGTGAAGACCAGGATGGGGGGCGTAAAGAGCTGCATCAAGGTGGTGCCGGCCAGGCCCCAGTGCGGGTTGACCCAGTGGAACAGGTACAGAGGATTGTCGCGCGTGGTCTCCTCCACCGTCCCCCGCAAGATGGCATAATAGAACATCGCCGACCAAAACTGGTAGCCCGGGGGCGGAGTCCCCCGCCGCTCGACCCAGAAGTACCGCAACAAGAGAAACACCCCAATGGACGACCCGATCAGCTGCTCCGGCCAGCGGCCAAACCCCAAGGCAGTCATGCGGCCCAAGACTTCGTGGTTGAAGATGTTGCCGATGCGGACCATGAAGATGCCGAGCGCCACCCCCGGCACGGCCCAGTCGACCAGGTGGTTGAACACCAGGGGTTTGTCCCGCAATTGCACCCACAGGGCGAGAAGCCCCATCCCCACTGCTCCGTCGTACGCCAAGCCGCCGTCCCAAATGCGCAGGGCCTGCAGGGGATCTTGCCACAACCACTGGGGGTCGTTGGCCAGTACAAACACCAGGCGCGCTCCCACTACGCCCCAGATCACCGTCCACAGGGTAACGTTGGCCAAGCGGTCGGGGTCTTCGCCCAACTCGCGCCCGCGCTCGAGGAGATACCAGGAGCCCAAAAGGATGGCCAGCACCATGAAGATCCCGTACCAGTGCACCCCAATGGGCCCGATCTTAAAGGCGTAGGGGCTTAACCACGGTATGTCCATTGCCTGTCGCCTTCTTCCTGTTCCAAGGCGGCTTCCTGGCGGAAGCCGGTCGCTACAGCGCGCGAAAGACCTGATCGGCGGCGGCCAGGGTTTGCTCCACCGCCGTGGCGTCGTGGGCGAGGGAAGGAAAGGCGGTCTCAAACGGCGAGGGGGGCCAGAATACGCCGGCCTCCCGCATGCCGTGAAAGAACCGGCGAAAGCGGGACAGGTCGCTCGCCGCCACCTCGGCGAAATTCTTGGGCGGCGTGGCGCGGAAAAACAACGTCAACATCCCCGGCCGCCAGCTGGCCACGGCCTCCACGCCGTGCCGCCGCGCCCGCTCCTCGAGCCCCACCGCCAAGGCCTCGGTGACCGCCGCCAGGCGCTGGTACTGCCCAGGCTGGCTCAGCACCTCGAGTTGCGCCAAGCCGGCGGCCATGGCCAAGGGGTTCCCGCTTAAGGTGCCGGCTTGGTACACGCCGCCGAGCGGCGCCACCCGCTCCATGTAGGGCCGACGCCCCCCGTAGGCCGCAACCGGCATCCCGGCCCCGATCACCTTGCCGAGGCAGACCAGGTCGGGCTCGAGGGCGTAAAGCCGGGTCGCGCCGCCCCAGGCCACCCGAAATCCGGTCATCACCTCGTCGACCACCACCAAGGCGCCGGCCGCGCGGGCCGCGCGCGCCACCGTTTCCAAAAAGCCGGGCTCGGCCGGGACCGTCCCCATGTTGCCGGCCACCGGCTCAAAGATCACCGCTGCGATTTCCTGCCCAAAGGTGCGAAAACAGGCCGCCACGGCCTCGGCATCGTTGTAGGGCACCGTCAGGGTCAAGGCGGCCAATGCCGTCGGCACGCCTTCGGAGTCGGGCACGCCCAAGGTGGCCGCTCCCGATCCGGCCTTGATCAAGAGCGTGTCGTGGTGGCCGTGGTAACAGCCCTCAAACTTGAGCACGCGCGCGCGCCCGGTGACGGCACGCGCCACCCGCAAGGCGGTCATGGTGGCCTCGGTGCCGGAATTGACCATGCGCACGAGCTCCAGCCCCGGCACGGCCCCGGTCAGCCGCTCAGCCATCTCCACCTCCGCGCGGGTCGGCGTGCCAAAACTCAGCCCCCGGCCGGCGGCGTCCTGGACCGCCGCCACCACCGTAGGATGGGCATGGCCGAGAATCAACGGACCGTAACTCATCACGTAGTCGATGTACCGCCGCCCATCCTCATCGTACAGATACGGCCCTTCCCCCCGCTCGGCGATAAAGGGTTGGCCACCGACCCCCCGGAACGACCGGACGGGGCTGTTCACGCCGCCAGGCAGGACCTTCAAGGCCCGCTCCCACACGCTCGCCATGGATCCGCCCCCTACACGTTGAAGCGAAAGGTGATGACGTCACCGTCCTGGACCACGTAGTCGCGGCCTTCGAGCCGCACCCACCCCTGGCGTTGCGCCGCCGCCATGCTACCGGCGCGGTCGAGGTCGGCGAACGCCACCACCTCGGCGCGGATGAAGCCCCGTTCGAGGTCGGAGTGGATCTTACCGGCCGCCTTCTTGGCTACTGTGCCCTGCGCAATCGGCCAGGCCCGCACCTCGTCTTCACCGGCGGTCAAAAACGAGATGAGCCCGATGCGCTGGTAGATGGCTCGAGCCACACGGGCCACCCCCGGCTCCTCCAGACCGAGGTCAGCCAAAAACGCTCGCCGTTCCGCGGGGTCCAGCGCCTGGATCTCGGCCTCCAAATCTCCGGCCACCGTCACGACCGGAATGGCCTTGGCCTCGGCCTCGGCCCCCACGCGCTGCTGGTCCGGCCACCGGTCGGCGCGAAATCCGGCCTCATCCAGGTTGATGACCCAGATGACGGGCTTCAGCGTCAAGAGCTGGTAGCCGCGCAAGAGTTTCTCCTCGGCCTCCGTCAGCGCCACCTGGGTCAGGCGCCGCCCCGCCTCGAGTGCAGCCACCAACCGGGGGAGCAGCTCCAGCTCCGGCTGCACCTCCTTGGGAACCTTTTTGCCCTGGCGCAACCGCTCCAACCGGCGCTGAAGCAGATCGAGGTCGGCGAGGTTGAGCTCAAGCTCCATGTCCTCGATGTCTGCCCAGGGATGGGGCGGGCCGTCGAATTCCGACGGAAAGCCGCGCACCACCTGGACCAAGGCATCCACGAGGCGCACCTCGTTAAGAAAGCGATTCGGTCCGCCGATCTCGGTGTGGCTCAGCCCCGGTACGTCGACCACGGCGATCTGCGCCGGCGTGACCTTGCGGGGATGGTACAGTTCCGCCAAGCGGTCCAGGCGCGGATCGGGCACCTGCGCCAAGGCGCGGTGCGTTTCCGTCCGGCCGTACGCCTTGACGTCAATCCCGGCCCCCGTGAGGAGATTGAAGAGGGTGGTTTTGCCCGCGCGGGGCAACCCGATCAGTCCGACGTCCACATCCGTCCCCCATTTCTTCCAGCACCGCGGGCATGGACACCCGGGTTCCGCTCTATTGTACTATGGGGAGTCCCACGGGGGC
This sequence comes from Bacillota bacterium, assembly GCA_023511625.1. Taxonomy (GTDB): domain Bacteria; phylum Bacillota; class Sulfobacillia; order Sulfobacillales; family Sulfobacillaceae; genus JAIMAE01. The sequence goes on from JAIMBD010000016.1 coordinate 29,011, forward strand.
GGATGGGAAAGTCGGCGGCGGAGAGCCCCGCCGCCGGTGTCGTCGCGCGTTACGCCTCGTCTTCGTCGGAATTGGCGTCCCCCGCATCGGTCAGACGATCCTGGCGCACCGCATCGCGACCCAAGGGCTGGTCGTGGTCGTCAAGGGGTATGCCGAGTTCGGAAGCCACCTCTTCTGCGAAGCGGCGCCGGGTCCAGGCTTTGTCGGTCAGCTTGGGGCGGGGCACGGTCACACCTCCTCCCAGGGCCGGTTGGCCCAGGACGTAGGGTGCCCGCAACGCGAGGCCCCCATGCTCAGGACCCGACGGCCACGGGGCCCCGAGAAAAGTGCTCCAACTCCTCGCCGTTGAGCCATACCGCCACGTCCATCCGCGCGGCCCGTTCCAACATGGCGGAGATGGAGCAATACCGCTCCTGACTTAACCGCACCGCGCGCTTGACCTGCTCAGGGGTGGCGTCGGGGGACTGGATGCGGTAGGTCAGGCGAATGGTCTGAAACACCTTGGGGTGATCGGCGGCGCGGTCTCCGTCTACCGTCATTCCAAACCGGGCGATGGTAACCCGCATCTTTTGTAAGATCGAGACCACGTCGATCCCGGTGCAGCCGGCCAAGGCCATCAGCAGCACCTCCGTGGGCCGGGCCCCCGTGTCCTGTCCGCCCACCTCGGGCGCGGCATCCATCCGCACCTCGTGTCCGGTCGGGCTGACTCCCTTAAATGCCATCGGTCCCAGAAATTCGACTTCCACCGCCATCGCCAACGCCCTCCTCCCTTGCTAACCCCAGTGCGCCTCCGGCGACCGCCGGCACTCGCTGCAGCCAAAGCGGTGGCACCGGCGGCGCCGGCTCCCAACGCGGGTGGGCCGCCACAGCCTGGTCGCGCGCTGCAGTGTCGGCAAAACAGCGAGGCCAGCGGTCGCAGTGCTGACACCGCACCGACACCTCGCGCGGCGGCAGGCGGCGCGATGCCGCCCACTCCAAGGCAGCCGCCACCCGCTGTCGCAACCACTGCCCGAAGACGGCATCTTGGGTCAGCGCAAATCCGACCCGCCGCCGGCTGTCCCGCGCCTCCACCACCAGAATGCCGCGCGGGTAGGGGCCGAATTCGAGATAGGTGGCCAGCTGGGCGACATGGGCATAGCGTGGGCCCTCGCGACAAATGCCCTCAAACCCGGACTCGTCGACGGTCTTGAACTCCACCGCTACGGCCTCGCCGCCCCATTGGACCACGGCATCGACCCGCCCGCGGACCCCCACGGCGGGACCGCCGAACGCCACCTCGGCCGCCACCAGGACCGACGCCGTCGCCAACTCGGCCTGAAACCGGCGGTGGCCCATGGCGCCCTCGGCCATGGCCTGCCGCGCTGCGGCCTCAATCTGGCGTCCAAACCCTAGGACCTCCATCACGGCGTAGCGCAGGCATCCGCCGGCCACAGCCGCCGGGACCGCAGCGGCGCGCCGGGCCATCTTATTGGTACCGCTGACCCGGCTCGATGGCGGCCACCTGGATGGCGGTGTCCTGCAACAAGGTCTTGAGCGCCGCCGGCGTGCCGCTTAGGACCGGGAAGGTCCCGTAGTGAATGGGGATCACCGTCTTGACTCCCAGAAGTCGCGCCGCATACGCCGCCTCCTTGGGCCCCATCGTAAAATGCCCGCCGATGGGCAGAAGGGCGATCTCCGGCCCGTAGAGCGTGGCGATCAGCTCCATGTCCCGAAAGACGTTGGTGTCCCCGGCGTGGTAGACCGTGAGGCCATCGGGCAGCGTCAAGACAAATCCAGCCGCTTCCCCGCCGTACAGGATGCCCTGGTCGGTGGAAATCCCCGAGGAGTGGTCGGCGTAGACCATCGTCGCCTGCACGCCCGCCACCTCCACGGTGCCGCCCTTGTTCATGCCGATGGTGTTGGAAACGCCGCGGCTGTTGAGGTAGTTGCCGATTTCAAAATTGGAGACCACGGCTGCACCGGTGCGCTTGGCCAACGCCTCGGCACTACCAAGGTGGTCAAAGTGGCCGTGGGTGATGAGGATGGCGTCGATGCGGTCGAGCTCATAAAATTCTGGCGGGCATTTCGGGTTTCCTTCCAGCCAGGGGTCGATCACGAGACGTTGACCCTGGTGGGTTTCCACCAGCACCGTTGCGTGCCCGATCCAGGTGATCTTGGTCGCGCTCATGCCTTCCCTCCTGTTCCGCTATGGGTCGCTTTGGTTAGGTTTCGGGGTCACCCTCGGCCGCGCTACGGCCGGTTGGACCCATGATACCACGTCGTCCGGGACCGAAAAGCCCTTCGTTCAGGGACCGGGCTCGAGCGTCTCCGCCTGCAAGGCCACCGCCATGGCGCCGAGAAGCCCAGTGAAGGCCGAGGGCCCGGCCAATCGCCACTCCGCTGCTGCCCACACCGACGGCAGGGCAAACCGCTCGCAGGCGGCGCGGATCCGGTCAAAGAACGCCGGTCCGGCCTGCATCACCCCACCACCCAGGACCAGGCGATCGGGGTTGAAGAGGTCGAGCAGCCACGACAGCCCCCTTCCCAGTGCCGAGGCCGCCTCCTCCACCACTGCCGCCGCCACCGGATCGCCCCGGGCCCAGGCCGCGAACACCGCCTCGGCCGTCACCGCCGAAAGGCCCCCGAGGTGGGGGCTTGCCGCTGCCCGCTCTGCCGCCCGGCGGGCGATGGCCGTGCCGGAGGCCACCGTCTCAAGACACCCGCGCCGTCCGCAGGCACAGAGCGCCCCCTCCGGATCCACCACCAAATGACCGAATTCGCCGGCGTTGCCGTTGGCGCCCCAAAGCGGTACCCCCCGAACCACCATCCCGGCCCCGATCCCGGTGGAGACGGTGACGTAGACCAAGGTGTTGGCGCCGCGGCCGGCGCCGTATCGCCATTCCCCGAGGGCTGCAGCACTGGCGTCGTTCTGCCAGCGCACCGGCCGTCCCAAGCGGGCGGCCAAGGCACTACCGACGTCAAACCCCTCCCAAGCGCCGAGGTGCGGCGAATGATACAGCCGCCCGTGCAAAAAAGGGCCCGGCGATCCCACGCCGATGGCGTCGAGGCGGGCGAGGTCGCCCACCGTAGCAGCCGCAAGCCGCCGGAGGCCTTCGGCCACCCAATCCATGGCCGCCTCGGGCCCGGCCAAAGCCGCCGTCGCCACCTCGGCCTGGGCCAAGATGTGTCCCGAAGCCTCCCCTACTCCGATCGCGACCTTGGTCCCCCCGATGTCGACGGCGCCCACCACCGCCTCCGCCATGGCCTTCACCTCGCAGTCGGTGTCTCGTTCGCCCACCGCCGGCGCGCGGTCTCGAGCGCCGCCCGAACCTGGTCGGGGGCCGTCCCCAGGGGCTGCCGGCGCGCGCCGACCACCGCTTCGGGAGCCAGACGGTCGAGGTCTTGTCGCGTCAGGGGGGAAAGCCACTGCTTAAGCTCCTCATCGCGGATCTCGCGCCATCCGCGCCCCTCCCGCTCCAACTGCGCCACCAGTTGGCCCACCCGGTGATGCGCCTCGCGGAACGGCACCCCGCGGGCCACCAAGAGGTCGGCCAGGTCGGTGGCGGCGCTGTAGTCCCGCCCGACCCGGGCCGCCAAGCGGGCGCGGTCGACCACCAAGGTCCGCAACATCCCAGCCGTCACCGGCAGGACCGCCTCGAGCGTGTCCACCACGTCAAACACCGCCTCTTTGTCCTCCTGCATGTCGGAGTGATAAGCCAGCGGCAGCCCTTTCATCACCGTCAAGAGTCCCATCAAATGGCCGAAGACCCGACCGCTTTTGCCTCGTACCAGCTCGGCCACGTCGGGATTCTTTTTTTGGGGCATCATCGAGGAGCCGGTGCTATAGGCGTCGTCCATGCGGAGGTAGCCAAACTCGTGGCTCGACCACAGCACCAGTTCTTCCCCCAGCCGGCTTAAGTGCACCATTACCAGCGCGGCCCAGGCCAAAAATTCGATCAAGAAGTCCCGGTCGGAGACGGCGTCAAGCGAATTGGCGTACACCCCTTGAAACCCCAGCGTCTTGGCCGTCCAGGCGGGATCGGTGGGGTACGGCGTCCCGGACAAGGCCCCGGCCCCGAGCGGCGAATAGTCGACGCGCTTGAACCAGTCATGAAGCCGTCCCCAATCCCGTTCCAGCATGGCCACGTACGCCAGCCAGTGATGGGAGAGGAGCACCGGTTGCGCCGCCTGCAGATGAGTGTAGCCGGGCACGATGATCCCGAAGTCGGCCTCGGCGCGGTCCAAAAGGGCCCGAATGAGGTCGGCCAAGTGGCCCGCCAGGACTTGACCGCGGTCCTTCATGTAAAGATGCATGTCGAGGACCACTTGGTCGTTGCGGCTGCGGGCGGTGTGAAGCATGCCCGCCTCTGGACCGATAAGCTCGTGCAGGCGCCCCTCCACGTTCATGTGCACGTCTTCCCACTCCAGCCGTGGGAGAAGTTGCCCCGCCCGGTACTCCTCCAAGATGGTCTCCAGGCCACGGATGATCCGCTCGGCGGCTTCGGTCGGAATAATGCCCTGACGGGCCAACATGCGGGCGTGGGCGATAGAACCGGCCACGTCGTAGGGCAAAAGGCGCCAGTCGAAGCCCACCGAGGCAGTAAAGGCCTGCGTCTTCGCATCCAGCGCCTTGGCAAAGCGGGGGTTGCGGGCGCGACTCGGGGTCGTTGCGCCCTCAGGCAGCGGCGTGGTCATACCGGTCTCCGCTCCAACACTTGGTGCCGCACCCTAAGCGGCAATCCCAACAGGCGGATGAAGCCCTCGGCGTCGTGGTGGTCGTAGTCCCCGCCCTCAAAGCTCGCGAGATCCTGAACGTAGAGCGAATAGGGCGAGGTCGCGGCATGGGCCGACACCGACCCCTTGTAAAGCCGCAGAGTGACCTCCCCCGTGACCCGCTTTTGGGTCTCGGCCACAAAGGCGGCCAGGGCTTCGCGCAGGGGGGAGAACCAGAGACCGTCGTAAATCAGGCGCGCCATGCGCTCGCCCACCAGCCGCTTGAACGCCGCCGTCTCGCGGTCCAGCGTGATCTGCTCCAAGGCCTCGTGGGCGGTGTACAAGATCGTACCCCCCGGCGTCTCGTACACGCCGCGCGATTTCATGCCCACCAGGCGATTTTCCACCATCGTCACGCGGCCCACTCCGTGGCGGGCGCCTAAGGCATTGACGGCTTCCATCAACGCCACCGGCGGCAGCCCCTTCCCGTTTACAGACACCGGCACGCCGCCTTCAAACCCGATCCGCACCCACTCGCCGGCTTCCGGCGCCCGTTCCGGATCTGCAGTCCAGGTGTAGACGTCTTCGGGGGTGACCACTGCCGGATCCTCCAGCACACCGCCCTCGTGGCTGACGTGCCACAGGTTCTGGTCGCGCGAGTACGGTTTTTCCACCGTCGCCGCCACCGGAATGTCGTGAGCGGCGGCGTAGGCCATGGCCTCGGTGCGCCCCCGGATGTGCCATTCCCGCCACGGAGCGATGACCTTAAGGTCGGGCGCCAAGGCCATCACCGTCAACTCAAAGCGCACCTGGTCATTACCCTTGCCGGTGGCACCGTGGCTGACGGCGCGAGCCCCCCAGGCCCGCGCCACTGCCACCAATTCCTGGGCGATGAGCGGGCGCGCGATGGCCGTTCCCAACAGGTACCGCCCTTCATAGACCGCCCCCGCTTGGAGCATGGGAAACGCGAACTCGGTCAGAAAGCGCTCGCGCAGGTCGCGGATCTCCACCGCCCGCGCCCCGGACCGGAGCGCCTTGGCCCGAATCGCGTCCATGTCGTCCCCTTGGCCCAAGTCGGCGCAGAACGCGACCACCTCCACGCCGTACTGCTCCTTCAGCCAAGGGATGATGATAGAGGTGTCTAACCCTCCCGAATACGCCAGCACCACGGTGTCCTTGGGCCCGATCCCGCCCTGGGTCATGCTCCACTCCCTCATCTCGCATAATCTCTTGCCGTCATAGGAGATCTTGTGCCAACACCCGATCTAAAATCTCGCCCATGGCGCCGATGGCCTCGACATCTACCACCAACGGCGGCAACAGACGCAACACCCGCCCGCCGGCGGCGTTGATGACGAGCCCTTCTTCCAGGGCCCGCGCGGCGTAGGGCGCGCTCGGGCGATTCAACACCAGGCCCCACATCAGCCCGCGCCCCCGCACGCCTTCGACGCGCTCGGGATGCCGACGGGCAAGACCGGTCAGGGTGGCTTCGAGCTTGGGGGCCACCGCTCGCACGTGGTCGAGCCCCTCTGTTTGCAGCCAATCCACCACCGCCAGCCCGACCCGAGTGGCCAGGAAGTTGCCGCCGAAGGTGCTGCCGTGGTCGCCTGGACGCAAGGCCTCCGCCACTTCCGGCCGTGCCAGCATAGCGCCGATAGGCACTCCCCCGCCAAGTCCCTTGGCCAGCGTCATCACATCCGGCACCACGCCCTCGTGTTGCCAGCCAAACCAATACCCGGTGCGACCCATGCCGGTCTGCACCTCGTCGATGATAAGCAGGGCGCCCGCCGCCCGCGTGGCCTCGGCTACCGCAGGCAAAAAGCCGGGGCGGGGCACCACCACCCCTGCCTCGCCCTGGATGACCTCCACCAGCACCGCCGCCACCGGCTCCTCCGCCAGCACTTCCCGCAACGCCGCCAGATCGTCGTAGGGCACCTGCCGAAACCCAGCCGGCAAGGGTTCAAACGGCTCACGGTAGGCCGCCTCGCCCGTGGCCGCCAGCGCGCCCAGCGTGCGGCCGTGAAAGCCGTGATGGAAGCTGACGATGGTGGTTCGGCCTCGCTCGCGCCCCCAACGCCGGGCGAGCTTGATGGCGGCCTCGTTGGCTTCTGCCCCGCTGTTGGCGAAGAAGGCCTGCATCCCTCCCGACAGGGCCGACAAGCGGTCGGCCAACGCCTCCTGGGGGCCGATGCGGTACAGGTTAGAGGTGTGCAAGAGGCTTGCGCTTTCGGTCAGCGCCGCGCGGATGCGCGGATGATGGTGCCCTAAAGAGCTGGCCCCAATGCCCGCAAGAAAATCCCAATAGTGCTTGCCTTGGTCATCCCACAGGTGAACCCCTTCCCCGCGCACAAAGGCCACCGGATATCGACGATAGACCCCGATCAAGGCCTCTCCCGCCACTCTACTGCACCTCCTGACCGCGAAGTCCCGCCACCACTCGGGTGTGGGGCGTCCTGCGCCACGCGCCGATGCGCACCTCAGGCACGCCCCCTGCCAGCGCCCCGAGCGCCGCCTCCAACTTCGGCACCATTCCGCCCCGGGCGCGCCCTTCTGCCATCCAGGCGCGCGCCGTGGGGGCGTCCAACACCTCGACCAGCGTCGCCGGATCGTTCGGGTCGGCGCGCACGCCTCCGCTGTCGGTGTAAAACACCAAGAGGTCGGCTTTTAAGGCCGCCGCCACAGCCGCTGCCACCAGGTCGCCGTTGGCGTTCAAGGCCCCGCCTCGTCCGTCCCCGATCAGCGGAGCAATGACCGGCAACATGCCGAATGCCAAGAGCTGATGCCACAGCGCAGGATCGGCAGCCACCACCTCGCCGACGCGGCCGAGCCGCGGGTCGCGGATGGCCCCCGTAAGGCTGCCACCGTCGACACCGGAGAGGCCCACGGCGCGCACCCCGCGCGCCTGCAAGGTGGCGACGAGTTCTAGGTTCACCACCCCGCGCAGCACGGCCACCACCGTCTCCAACGCCTCAGGGCTTGTCACGCGCTGTCCGTCGAGGAACTCCACCGGCTCGCCCAGCCGTTCGAGGGCCGCGCTGACCTTGGCGCCCCCGCCGTGCACCACCACTGCGCGACGGCCCTCGCGGAGCCACGCCTCGAGCTCCTCCTGCCAAAGTTGCCCCGCTTCGGCCAGGATGCTGCCCCCGACTTTAAACACTGCCAACATGCGAGGGCTCCTTTCAGGTGCGATAGTGGGCGTTGATGTCGACGTACCCCTCAGTCAGGTCACAGCCCCACGCTTCCGCTTCGGCCTCGCCCTCCCCCAAGGCCACCTCGAACACCACCTCAAACGCCGCCATGCGGGCCTTGGCCTCGGCCTCGTCGAAGGGAAGCGGCACCCCCTGATTGTACAGGCAGAGCCCGTTCATCCACAGGCTCGCTCGCGCCGGGTCCCACGGCAACCCACTGGCTCCCACTGCCGCCAAGACCCGCCCCCAGTTGGGGTCGCGACCATAGACTGCCGTCTTGACCAAGGCCGAGGCGATGATGGCCCGCGCCTTTTGCCGCGCGTCGGCCACGGTTTGGGCTCCCCTGACCCGGGCCGTAATGAGGTGGGTGGCGCCCTCGCCGTCGGCCGCGATCTGCCGCGCCGCCACTTGGGCCAGCCGGGTCAAGGCCGCGCCGAACGCCTGGACGTCTTCGGCCTGCTCTACGACCACGCCGCTTGCACCGTTGGCCCAGCAGAGCACGGTGTCGTTGGTGGACATGTCGCCATCCACAGAGAGCGCGTGAAAGGAGGCATCAACGGCCTCACCCACCAAGCGGTCGAGCACGGCCGGCGCTACTGCCGCATCGGTGGTGAGGAAGACCAGCATGGTGGCCATACCGGGATGGATCATCCCGGACCCTTTGGCCATGTACCCAATTCGCACCGTCCCCCCGGAAAGGGAGACCGTCAAGGCGCCGGTTTTGGGGCGGGTGTCGGTGGTGAGGATGGCCCGTGCCGCCTTTTCGCCCTCGCTCGGAGCGCCCATCTGGTAGCGTTCTGCAAGGTAGTGGATGCCGGCCTCGATCTCCGCCATTGGCAAGGGCACACCAATGACACCCGTAGAGGCCACGGCTACCGTTGCCGGTTCGATACCCAAGGCTTGACCGCACAGCTGCTGCATGCGCTCGGCGTCGGCTCGACCTTGCGCGCCGGTCAAGGCGTTGGCGTTCCCGGCGTTGATGACTGCGGCCTGACTGACCCCCCCGGCCACGAGGCGCCGACACAGCTGGACCGGCGCCGCTTGGGCGGCGTTCACGGTAAACCGCCCCGCCACTGTCGCCGGTCGGTCTGAAACCAGCAGCGCCATGCGCAACCGCGGGCCACCCTCCCAGGCGTAGGCCCAAAACCCGCGCGGGAATGTCGCGTCGCCGACTTCTATCCCGGTTTCCCAAGAGGACGAGGAGACCGGTTTGGAAGAGGAAGGTTCCACGTTTCAAAGCTCCCTTGGCAAAAGTCCTGTCGCCGCCGGCAGCCCCAGCCAGCGGTTGGCGTGCTGGATGGCGTGGCCGGCAGCCCCTTTGACCAGGTTGTCGATGGCGCTGTAGAGGACTAGCGTCCGCCGCGCGTCATCGCGCGCTGCCGCCAACCACACCTGATTGGTCTCGCGCACGGCTTGAGTCCGGGGCTTGCGCGAGCTGATGAAGACGAAGGGGTTGTCGCGATAAAAGGCGCGCCACACCTCCACCACCGCTTCCGGCCGGTGCGGACAATCCGGCCAGTAGATGGTCATCGAGAGTCCCTGCGCCATGGGTACCAGGTGAGGCTGAAAAAGGACCACGCCCCCACTGACCCCTTCCATCTCCGGAGTGTGGCGGTGTCGGCCCGGCTCGCTGTAGGGCTCAAAATTCTCCGCCATTTCCCCCATCAGGAGATTTACCCGCGGGCGTCGCCCGGCACCGGTGACCCCCGATTTGCCATCGGCCACGAGATAAGCAATGGGCCCCCACGCCCGCACCAGCGGCAGCACGGCCAGGGCAAAGGCAGTCGGATAGCAACCGGGGTTCCCGAGGATGCCGCGTTCGGGATAGGTCATAGCCGGGTCGTCGGCATAGCCAGAGAACCCGTACGCCAACAACTCCGGCGCCGGATGGGGGCCGTAATACTGGGCGAAACGGTCGGCCTCGGCAAAGCGAAAACTGGCCCCCAGGTCGATGACCCGCACCCCTGCCTCGAGCCAGCGGCGAAACCATTCCATACCTTCGCCGGTGGACAATGCCGCGAACACCACGTCGGGAGGGTCCATGGTGGCAAAGGTCTCGTAATCGACGAGGCGATCGGGAAGACCTGGCGAGGGGATCAGATATTCGTCGAGGGGCTCGCCGCCTGCATGCCCCGATACCGCCGCTGCCAGCTTCATGACCGGATGCCGCGCCAACCAACGCAAAAGCGTCATCCCCGCGTATCCGGTGGCCCCAACCACTGCTACCCGCACCAGGCGTCACCTCGACCCTACTATACTTTGGATGTGCATCTTTATGCAAACCGATTAATACTCGTTGAGGTATTGCTCAATCTCCCAAGGATGGACTTGGCGGCGGTAGATGTCCCATTCAATCCGTTTGGCCTCGAGATACCATTCGGCGATCTCTGGACCCAACGCCGCCAGCACCACGGGATCCTGCTCGAGGCACTTGAGCGCTTCTTCCAGGCTCCCCGGGAGATGCTGAATGCCGAGTTGGCGCCGTTCACTTTCGCTCATCCGATATACGTTGCCGGTGATGGGCGGCGGCGCCTCCCACCGGTGGCGCACGCCGTCCAACCCCGCCTTAATGGTGACCGCCAAGGCCAGATAGGGGTTGCAGGCCGGGTCGGGAGAGCGCAGTTCAATCCGAGTGTCGGCCCCCTGGTGCGCAGGGACGCGGATCATGGGGCTACGGTTGCCCGATGACCACGCGATGTAGACTGGGGCTTCATAGCCGGGAACCAGGCGTTTATAACTGTTGACCAGGGGGTTGGTGACCGCCGTGATGGCCGGGGCGTGGCGCATCAAGCCGGCGATAAAGTGCAGCGCCACTCGGCTCAACCCCTGAGGTTGGCGCGCGTCGTAGAACGCATTCTTGCCGTCGGCCCACAGGATGTGAAACAGGTGCAGGCCCGAGCCGTTCAGCCCATAGATGGGTTTGGGCATGAAGGTGGCGTGCAGCCCGTGCAACCGCGCAATGGTGCGGACCACAAAACGAAAGGTGGCGATGTTATCCGCCGCCGACAGGGCATCGGTGAAGGCCAAGTCGATCTCGTGCTGACTCGGCGCCACCTCGTGATGGGTGGCATCGATGCGAAACCCCATTTGCTGTAGCGTCAGCACCATTTCGCGGCGCGCGTCTTCCCCGAGGTCGACCGGCGACAGGTCAAAATAACCGGCTTGGTCGATGGGGCGGGTGGTGGCCTGCCCGTTGGCATCTTGCTGGAAGAGGAAAAACTCCGGTTCCACTCCGATGGTCACTTCATAGCCCATCTGGCGTGCCTCATCCAAGACGCGCCGCAGGGCACTGCGCGGACACCCCGGGAAGGGACTGCCGTCTGGGTTTTTGATGTCGCACATCAGGCGGGCCGTGGTCCCTTCTTTGGGCTTCCACGGAAAGACGGCAAAGGTATCGGGGTCTGGGTCCAAAAAGAGGTCGTACTCCTCGACGCGGACAAAACCCTCGATGGAAGAGCCATCGAACATGACCTTGCCATCCAACGCGTCCGGCAAGGCGTCTACGGGGATGGCGACGTTCTTCAAGACGCCGAGAATATCGGTAAATTGTAGCCGCACAAACCGCACGTTGAGCGCTTGGGCTCGCTCAACGATCTCGGCTTTATTCGCCCCCAACCCGGATCCTCCTCCGCCACCGCAGTCTGGTTACTTGTCCTCATCTTAGCATCCCCGCAGCCTTCGTGGGTATCGCGCGCCCCAAAGCGGCAGATCCCGCTCCCAAGCCTCTAGGGGCACCATGCCGGCATCAAGACCGGGTCCTGCCATGACCTCCCCGCCGAAACCTCCCGGCCTGGAGCGCGCCGGTTTTATGGCTTCAGACCCTACGGTATCGTCGTATGGGCCCGCGTCGCTTCTCGATGGGCCCCGTGCCCCGACCGATCGTCACCCCCGCGCGACCGGAAAATTCAGGGCGCGGAGGCCCCCTCCCGTCTGTTGACCAAGACGGTCTGGACGCGGCTGAACAGAAGGAGACCCCGCACTGCCGCCCGCCTGGGCCTGGATGGCACTCGTTCGCACCTTCTCGGCGCGGTCCTACTCCAGATAGCCAGCCGACCTCCAAGCATGACGGATCGAGCCCGTTCCTCCCAGATGCAGGAAATTCGCCTAGGTATGTCGAAAAATTCCCTGTGCTTCAGTGAGGTGCCGGCGTCCCAAAAAATGAAAGGGGGTGGGCTTCGATGCGTGCACTCCTGCAGTTGCGGCCCCTGACCGGCGCCTTGCGTCTACCCATCCACCACCAGCACCTCTTACAGGCGGCCGCCTACCACCTCTTCTCCCCGGCCGTGGCCCGCTACCTTCACGACCGCGGCTTCGCTGTCAACCAGAAGACGTTTCGACTGTTTACCTTCTCGCGGCTCGAAGGTCCCTACCGCCTGGAGGCGCAGTCGGTCAGCTTTCGGGGTGCCCTGCGCTGGACCATTTCGTCTCCCCTGGATTTGGTGGTAAGTGATGTAGCCAACGTGTTGCTGCGCGAGGCCGAAGTCCGTTTGGGCTCGAACCGGCTCATGGTCGAGTCGATCACCGTCCAACGCCCTGTGGTTGAGGCAGAGCACCTCGTCGTCCGCACGCTGAGTCCCATCACCGTCCACCAGACCGTATGGCGGCCCGATGGCCGGCCGTACCAGTTGCATTTACATCCGAAAGACCGGCACTTTCAAACGTTGGTGGCGGAAAACCTATGGCAGAAATACCAGGCTGTACATGGCTGGGCAATCCCCACCGAAAAACCGCTGACCATCGAGCCGGTGGGCACGGCGCGCGAACACATCCTGCTCTACAAAGGCGGCGTCATCAAGGGGTACACGGGGCGCTTTTACTTAACCGGTCCGCTTCCGCTTTTACAGCTGGCCATCGATGCGGGAGTGGGCTCCCGGAATGCCCAAGGCTTTGGGCTGGTCGAAATGGTGGGCGAGGGCGCCTAAGGAGGTCGAAGGCCGGTGTTAACAGAGGCGCTGGCACGGTTGGGATCGCTGTTGTTAGACGAGAACGACAACCTGACCACGGCGATTCGCGATTTAAGTGACATCGAGAAAAACACCGGAAAGTTCTATGCAGCGGTGTGGCTGGTTGAGGTCTTGGAAAACGGCTCGGCCTTCAGCCGGCCTTACGAAGTTTGGGGCACGTGGCAGACCACCGGCACTGGCAAGCGGGCGCGGTCCGAGTTCGTTCCCCATGTCGAAAAGGCGGTAGCGGCCCCGACCTTTTGGCCGGTCGGCGGAGACCCCAGAAAGCCCCAGGGGCGTTATGCCGTGCCGGCCTATTACTTCTACGCCAAAGACTACCAAGCCTGTCTGGAACCGCAAGATCCCAGCGCATTGCGCCATTACTTGGAACTACGCCTCCAAAGGACCTTCGGATGCCAAGACCAGGCGGGCGTGCTGGCCGAGCGGGTCTCCGCGGCATTGTGGCCGCAGCTTAGGGAAATAGAGCCGAAAGACTCCCTGATCCTGATCTGCCAGTTGGGGTCAGATAGCGTTTATCGCGTGCTTCCCGAAGAGCAACTCGGCTCGCCGGGAGAAGTAGATTTGGGGCCGAGCCTGGCCATGCCGGGGATGATGTTGGCGGCGGATCTCCGACACCTCGTCTCCCGGCTTTGGTGGGCGAGACAAGAAGAAGGCGCCGAATACGGTCGTCAGGATCACGGAGTCTGCACCTTTTGTGGCGCGCAGGGCGAGGTGGTATCCAGTTATTCCAAAGCGTGGCCGTGGTTTAACCCCACGTGGTCGGCACCCAGACCGAGCGGATGGAAAAAAACCGATCTCGTCGAAGAAATCGCCTGTTGCCCGCGCTGCTATGCGAGCTTAACGTATGGCGGCAAGTTGTTTGGTCACTTGTCTCGCGACGTGGATCCGGTCGTCATCCGCGCCATTTTTGAAGGACAAGGAAGCAGTCGAGGCCCTCGCATTCAAGGAGCGGCATGGCTTCTCCCGTGGCACCAGACCGTCGACAGCCGACGGTTTCTCCGCGGCGTGCGGCGGATGCGTCACCGACAACAGGACAGTCCCCGCGACATCCACCTCCAAGATCTGTTGGGGTTTGACAACCTCATTCCGGAAGAGCTGAACGCGGACGCCTATCGGCTCACTGCCGTCTACTACACCCAAGTGAACGCCGACATCCACCTCTATGCCTTGGTCGATGACATCGAACCGGGGACAGTGGCTACCCTCGTGAATACCCTGATTCCTCTGGCGGCCGAGACGCTGGCAGAAGAGCCGTTGCCGGTCGGACGCTCCTTCCCCGCCTGGCTGGCCAAGGCTTATGGGGGCGGCTATATTTGGCAGAGCCTGGAGAAAGTCCTGCGACATCGGCCCCTGTCCACCCGACGGCTCGTTCACCGCGCCGCGTCCCGCATGCAGCATTGGGTCAAACGCTTGCCCGACCATGTGGCGTTCGCGGAACTGTCTTCAGAGGTTCGCTTCCTATACGTGTTCCGCGCATTCCTAACGCTCTATCATCGGCATTTCGGCATCGCAGAGGAGGATTCGGTACCCATGCGCAGTTTGACCGAGTTACAGCAAATGATTCAGAATCCCGAGACCATCTGGGACTTGCAGGAGCCGGCCGATGTCGGGTTCGTCGCCGGCAATGTCGTCCGCGAGTTTTCCCGCCGTTTTTGGTCCGACCAGGAAAAAGATTACCTCAAGACCCGGGTCATGACCTTCGGTAGCCGCCTCGACCCCGATACGCTATGGCGCCGGGCTTTGATTCCCATGATGGACTTGGCGGAGCGGCTCGATATCGATCTTGGTCGCCCGTTTATGCTCCGCTTGGGGCAGGTTTTGCGGTTGATGGAAACCTACCGGGAAACCTGGAGCCGCGACCCTGATGCGTTTCTAAGCGGGTTCTGGTCCGGGTACTGCCTCGCCGACCGGACCTTTTCCGGCACCCCAAGCGCTGATCGGAACGCCGCACCCGCGATCTCGACCCCTGAGGGGTAACGATAGGGCCGCGAGCAGGGGTCCTCCGGCCTTGATTTAGACACCGACATCGACTCCCGGTAATTTTGTGAAAGGAGCATGGGCACATGATTCGCACTTCCGAAATCCTTTTCGTTAAATGCGTGAAGGACGGCATTCCCAACCGCGATCCGCTCGCCGACAGCGACGCTCGCCGTCTGTTTGGGGAAGACGATGGCCGGATATCGCTGTCCGATGTGAGCATCAAACGGGACGTGCGCGACTACGTCCTCGCTAAATACCCGGAAGGAGGTGAAGATCAGCGACATCACATCTACATCCAGGAACTTCGGCGCGACAAATTCCTCTTGGGTCGTAAAGAGCTGGCCCAATGGATCTTCGACCGCGCAGGCATTGCCAATGAATTGGGAGATTCGCTCGAACAGCGGCGTGCGGCGTTAGCTCGCCACGCGTATGATGTGCGCACATTCGGCGCCGTGTATTCGGTAGGCGATCAGAGTTTCCACCTCACCGGCCCGACACAGTTTGGCTGGGCGCACTCCCTACATGCGGTGGAAACCCGATACGTCCAAGGGACAGTCGTCATCCCCTCCGCAGAGTCCCAGGGGCGGAGCGCGGGATCGGGGTCTCGCGAAGGCAAACAGCAGGGAACCATCTGGTCGACCTACTATCTCCCCTTCGCCGTGTTCGCCATGCCGGGCATCGTCAATGCCACGATCGCCCAGCAAACTGGGATGGATGCATCTGACGTCGAGTTGTTGCTCGAGGCACTCTGGCGGGGAACGAAATTTCGACAGGCCCGCGGTCGCGGCTTCCAACAGCCGCTACTGTTGATTCACGTAGAGTATCAGGACCCTCTGTTTCGTTTGGGCTACCTGGAAGAAGGGATTCGGTTAGAGACGACCCAGCCCATCCCCACGGGTTTAGATCAGGTCCAGCTGGATGTACGAGCACTCTCCGATCGGTTGGCGGCCAATGCCGCCCATATCGCCCGGGTCCGGTGGTGGCAGGACCCCGAGTTAGAGGTTGTCGGCGAGCTGCCAGGTGTCGCAGGGGGACTCGAAGGGCCATCGGCATAGAGGTGGGGACCATGAAGCTGTTGTATTTCGAGGTAAAGAGTTCTGTGGCTCACTTTCGGCGTCCGGATACCACCAGTACCCACGCCACATACCCTTTCATTACCCGTACGGCCATCCAGGGATTGTTAGCCGCGGTCATGGGATGGGAATCCTGGTCGGGATCCTTGTGGAGCGGTGTCGAACTGTTAAGTCCGCCGGTGACCAAAGTGCAGCAACTGTCGATGTTGGGGAAGGGCTTTCTGGACAAAGATGGCGACATCTTCAATCGTCCGACTACGGTCGAACTGCTGGTCAACCCCCATTATCGGATTTTTGTAGCTGGCGACCATCTCGACGCGCTGGCCGAAAGACTCGCGTCCAATCGCAGTGTGTACCATACGTATTTGGGATCTGCCTTCGCCCTCACGGTACCGTTTGCGGTAGGGGTGGATGACGTCGAGCCCCTGCCGCCGACGACCTCAGACAGCTGGTCCGCCCGCACCGTACTTCCGGTTCACGCCGTCCAAGCCCTTGAGGCCACGGCTGGCGCCCAATTCGCCCGCGTAGGAGGTATCCCATATGAAATACTCCCCGGCCGGCGCTTTCGAGGCTCGGTGGCGGTACTTTACGAAAAGCGAGGGAGGCCCATCGAGTTTTATCCGAGTACCGGGCCCTTTGCCCCTGAAGTCCGTTTCGTTCCCTGGCAGGGTCAGGTGGTGGCACTATGGTAGTTCCCTTGGACCAATGTTGGGCCCGGCCTCCACGTGGTGACCGCGAACTGCTGTTGGTAGACCATCTGGAACAGGTCGCGGTGATGGCGTCGCGCGGCGCCACCGGGCAAGAGGCTCAGGCATTGTATGCGGCTGGCCTTTTGCACGACATTGGCAAAGCGCGAACCAGTTGGCAAGAGTACATCCGTCGGAATACAGGGCGATCCGTTAATCACGCGTTTTTAGGAGCCGCCCTGTTTTTCTGGTGTTGGTCCCGTCCGCGCGTCGCCCGTCCGGAACAGTGGGCGACAATCCTTCAGCTGACCCGGGATATCGCCAATCATCATGGAAGCTTGGACGATCTCCGCGAAGAACCGCCGTGGCTCAATGGATGGCAAAGCGCTGCCTTTGGGGAGGTGGATTGGCCCGCCGTAGCTACATTGCTCCGCCAACGATGCCCGTACCTCCCCCCCATCCCGACCGACCCCCAAACGCTTCAAGCGGAGTTCAGAAAATTGCCAGGCCTGTGGCAACGATGGCTTGAAGACTGTACCGACTATGACCTACCGCTGGACGAAGCCGTCGCGCGCAGCATTCGCGTTCACACCGCCTGTTTAATTCAGGCCGACCGCTTTGACGCGGCAGCGATGGCACCTGATCCAGGAATTACGGCAGCCCGTACTGGGGAGATCTTGGCGAACATCCGACAATACGTAGAACAGCAGCTGGACGACGAAGCCCAGAGGAGTCCCATGACGTGGTACCGGCAGCGCATGGCACAGGAGGTTTTATCTCGGCTTTCTGGCCTCGAGGCGCGGTCCAGTCGCCTATGGACCTTGGAATTGCCCACTGGGGCAGGCAAGACCTTATTGGCTCTTCAAGTTGCCACCACCTTACTGCAAAAGCAGGGTGGCGGGCGTATGGTGTACGTCGCTCCGTATTTGTCGGTTTTGGCTCAAGCTGCAGATGTGGTAACCCGCGCAACCGGAATCGAGGTCTTAGAGCATCATCACATGGCCTCGTTAACCCCACAAACCGACGAGATCCTGCGAGACGAAGACGTGCTGATTCAGGAGTCGTGGCAAGCCCCCATTGTCGCCACTACATTCAACCAGTTTTTCCGCGCGCTCTTCCCCGTCCGCGCCCACGAAGCCATGCGACTCCAAGCCCTCCAGCACGCCGTAGTCATCATTGACGAACCGCAGGTAATCAATCCCTCGGCGTGGGCGGTATTCCTAAAGGGCCTCGAGCAGTCCCTTGAAATTCTCAACAGTCACGCGATTCTAACCACCGCCACGCTCCCTCCCTTACGGCCTGCCCGATTGCGACATCCTCCGATTACCCTGGGTCCAGCTACTGCGACACCACCGCTCTCGCGGTACCAATTACACGTCGAGACCCCCGGTTGGACCACGGAAGACGTCGGGAACCAGGCGCTGGAAGAATTGCAAACGGGCACCTCCTGCGCGGTGATGTTGAATACCATCCGAGATGCCGCCGAAGTCTACCAATTCTTGCTCCAGCGAGCAGAAGGCTGCAACCTGTATTTGGTAACGGGAGCCATGAGCGGGATTCACAAGCGCTTTCGCCTTTCGGAGATTTTTCACGCGGTAAACGCCCCGACGCATCCCCCGAAGAAAGTCCTGGTGGTGAGCACCCAGGTCCTCGAGGCTGGCGTCGATCTGAGTTTTGATGCCATTTTGAGAGCCAGGTCATGGATACCGTCAATTGTCCAATCGGCGGGACGCGTCAATCGGCATGGAGAACGTCCTGGTCCCGGTCGTCTTCGCGTTTTTACCTATATCCGGCCGGATGGCCACGACTCACGCCCATTCGTGTACCGAGACAGCGTTGCCCGCGAGGAGACAGACCGTTTACTCGATTCCTGCCCCGTCGTCGACGAACACGACATCCCCCGCGTGTTGGAGACATTTTACCGGGCTTACTTCCAACGACACAGCTTCGAAGGCACTCTCCAAAAATTCGTCCAAGCCGCCAACGGTCAGTGGAGCGCCGTCGGTGGGCTAGAGCCTTTTGAGGCGGACGTCCCCGCCATTCCCGTCTTCATAGGCCTCTTGGGGCCGACCCTCGGCGACCAAACCTGGGCGGATGCACCGACGCTTCAAGGTTTGCGGTACTTCCAATGTCAAACGCCTGACACAGTCTTTGAGCGCTATACGGATCCTAAATTTCTCAGTCGGTTAGACTTCGCAACTCGGAAGTACTTTATGAGCCTGCTTTTGCGATTCTGTGTCAACATGCCTATTCGCCGCATCCTGCAACAAGTCGAACGGTTTGAAAACCGAGTAGTGGTCCGGTGGGTGGATCTTGCCGCCTACCGACCAGACACCGGGTTGGCCGAAATCTTTATCAGCCACGAGGACGGAGGTGCAGTATTCCTGTGAACGCATCCCCGAGCAGTCCTGATGCCGCTACGAGTGAACTGTCCATCGGCGGCACCCTGATTTGGTACAGCTCCATCTGCCTACGACAGTTATGGCTCATGGCGCATCAAATCAACCCAGATGAAGATGACCCGAATTTGGAGTACGGGCGTTTTCTCCATGAAACGGCGTACCTCCGCGAAAAGCGAGGATTTGAGGTGAACGGCAACCGGTTCGATGTCGTGTCCTTTCGTAACGGCACATTGGTCGTGGCCGAAATCAAGAAAAGTTCCCGAGCGCTGGAAAGCACCCGCCTTCAACTCGGGCACTATTTGATGGTGTTAGAGGAACAGGGAATTAACGCTATCGGCGAGCTTCGGTTTCCCGAAGAACGTCGCAAACAAGAGGTAAGACTGACGGACGATCTTCGGCGCGCCGTACTACGCCAACGCCAGATCGTGCGCGAGGTTTCCGGATTACCTACTCCCCCTCCCCCGAAACGCCTCCGGTGGTGTTCGAAATGCGCCTACGCAGAGATGTGCTGGGCCTAACGGAGCCGGATTCTCTCGCTGCGAACATGGAACGGGTCTAAAGGAGGCCACCTAACCATCATGGAACGAGTGATTCATGTATTTTCTACAGGCAAATTTGAACGCCGTAGCAACACGCTTTACTTTGAAACTGAAGCCGGGGAACCTCGGTATTTGCCGGTGGAAAATGTCCGGGAAATCTGGATTCATGGGGAGGTAACTTTTAACAAGCGTTTCATCGAGTTTCTAGCCGATCGGGAAATTCTCCTTAACATATTCAACCGTTATGGGTATTTTGTCGGGACGTTCTATCCTCGAGAACACTACAATTCGGGTTACATGATTGTCAAGCAAGCGGAGCACTATCTAGACACAAAAAAACGGCTGCAAATCGCGCGCGCCTTTGTGTCAGGAGCGGCCACTAACATGCTCAGAGTTTTAAAATATTATGCAGGGCGTGGCAAAGACGTAACCAAGTCCATCGCGTCTATCGAGGCGTTAGTAGATCACGTTAAGAGCATTGACGTCGAAAAGGGTCAGACTTCGATCAGCGAACTAATGGGATTGGAAGGTAACATTCGGGAGCAATATTACCGAGCTTTCGACGCCATCATTCAACAACCGGCTTTTTCTTACCTTAGACGGACTCGACGCCCACCCAGTAATGCGTTAAACGCATTAATAAGTTTTTTGAACAGCATCGTATATACCACCGTGCTGTCCGAAATTTACAAGACGCATCTCGATCCTCGCATTGGATACCTTCACACCACGAACTTCCGCCGGTTCACGCTCAACTTGGATGTTGCCGAGATCTTTAAACCCATTTTGGCCGATCGCACCATCTTTCGCGTCCTGGGACGAAAAATGATCACAGCCAAAGATTTCGAGGTAAACCACGGAGGGGTTTGGTTATCGGAATCCGCCCGAAAGCAGCTCGTCGCCGATTTTGATGCCAAACTCAACACCACCGTCATGCATCGGCCCCTCAAGCGCGCAGTCTCCTACAGGCGGCTCATTCGTCTGGAGCTTTACAAGCTCGAGAAACACCTCATGGGAGAACAAGAATATACCCCATTTGAAGCGATGTGGTAAACATGTTTGTCATTTTGGTGTATGACGCACAGGCTATTCGTGATCCGAAAGTGCTAAGAACTTGTCGAAAATATCTAGACTGGATACAAAATTCCGTTTTCGAGGGAGAGTTAACCGAGGTCAAGCTTAAGAAGCTGCGCACGGAACTGTCTAAAATAATTGACCCTAAACGGGACTATATTGTCTGTTACGCTGTCGAAAGTGCCGGTTCGGTTACCCGAAGCACGTTAGGAACGCCCAAGACCATGGAAGGAAATATCTTCTGAGAACTGCCGTCGACCCCCGGTCGCACCGAAACCCACGCCGTTCGACAACATCAAATGCTCCAACAGCACTACGTCGAAGCCGCACTGGTCAATGGGAAACGGCGATGCTAGAATATGACTAGGCCAATCCTTACACAATCACGACTGCGGAGAACACCCGAATTCGTGCGCCGTCAACGGTTTTAGCCTCCCTATGAGGGATAGAAACCGGATGCTCCGCGTTCCACAATTGGGAGCGCCAATGTTTTAGCCTCCCTATGAGGGATAGAAACGATTGTGGACCTGGTGTGCGCCGGCATGGACGTGACGTTTTAGCCTCCCTATGAGGGATAGAAACTCGAGACGCTCCTGCGCCTGGGCGTGGCCCGAGCCGTTTTAGCCTCCCTATGAGGGATAGAAACCCCTCCAAGACGCGAGCGATCACCGTCTCACTTCGCGTTTTAGCCTCCCTATGAGGGATAGAAACAAATGCCAAGCGGCCAAGTGCAGCGGCAGTCCTTCCGTTTTAGCCTCCCTATGAGGGATAGAAACGAGCTGGAGGAGAACATCCGGCGCAAGGACCTCACGTTTTAGCCTCCCTATGAGGGATAGAAACAATGGGCGCAAGGGTCATACTCATACCACATCACCCGTTTTAGCCTCCCTATGAGGGATAGAAACCCGGGATAGGGATCGGTTCGGCGCCTGGTTTCCGGCGGTTTTTAGCCTCCCTATGAGGGATAGAAACTACGCTCCACGAAAAGGGCGGAAAAGACCACACGGTGTTTTAGCCTCCCTATGAGGGATAGAAACCTATCCGGCTTCCAGATCGGTGTGGATCCGCCGCTCGTTTTAGCCTCCCTATGAGGGATAGAAACCTCAACCTCGGGACCAACACGATTACCGGCGTCACCTCAGTTTTAGCCTCCCTATGAGGGATAGAAACATAAATGCGTCCATTCTCCTCTTCCTTCACCAAGAGGTTTTAGCCTCCCTATGAGGGATAGAAACGCGGTAGACCTCGCGATAGACGGCCAGCGCTTCGTCGTTTTAGCCTCCCTATGAGGGATAGAAACTCAGCTTACTCCTCCTCTTCTTCAGCAGGGAGATGGGGGTTTTAGCCTCCCTATGAGGGATAGAAACCACCGTAGGAGCCATATATGCTTTGTAGGTTCCTTTGCGTTTTAGCCTCCCTATGAGGGATAGAAACCTGTCTGGCTCGGCAATGGCGGGTTTTGACAATGTGGTTTTAGCCTCCCTATGAGGGATAGAAACGGCCACCTTCTCAATCCGTTCAATAAATGCCTCATGGTTTTAGCCTCCCTATGAGGGATAGAAACCCAAAAGCGGTAGGGGAAGTGTGGACGTGTGGGTGCCAGAGTTTTAGCCTCCCTATGAGGGATAGAAACGAGCGCCATGCCGAGAAGTGGTTCGAGCCGGGCCAGGGTTTTAGCCTCCCTATGAGGGATAGAAACCCCGCCAGAGGCGGCGCCGCTCCTCGGCGAGCCACGGTTTTAGCCTCCCTATGAGGGATAGAAACATCGAATTCATCAGGAAGAGGGACGGGATGCCTATCGGTGTTTTAGCCTCCCTATGAGGGATAGAAACACAAAACGAGGGCATAGGTTTAAGCGCCTATGTGTATTTGGTCAAGAGGAAATCCCGAGTTTGGTCAAAGAAAATTCCCCAGGGGGGTGGGGAATTTTTGTTCGACGAG
>JAIMBD010000017.1 GCA_023511625.1 Bacillota bacterium
TACCGTCCGGCGAAGCCTGGCCAGCTTTACTGGCGCATCGCCCAGTTCCTGTTTCCCTTCTACACCCAGCCGCCGGAAGGGGTCTTGGGACACAAGGCTTTCACCCGCGCCTGGGTGCCGATGGACGACGAGCACACCATGTACTTCAACATCGGGATTCCGCGTCCCCGCTACCCGATTGAAGGGACCTCGCCCAAGTACCCCGGCGTGCGCTCGGGGATGCTGCCCAACGACACCGGATGGTACGGGCGCTTTCGGCTAGAGGCGCGAGCGGAGAACGACTACCTTATCGACCGCCACAAGCAGCGCACGGAGGATTATTCCGGGATCGAGAGCATCAACACCCAGGACCAGGCCATCACCGAGAGCATGGGGGCCATCTACGACCGTACCGAGGAGCACCTGGCCGTCTCTGACGTCATGGTCATCCGCGTCCGGCGCCGCCTGTTGGCCGCCGTCCGGGCGTTTCAACAAAAGGGGACCGTGCCGCCGGGCGTGGACCAACCCGAGGTCTACCGCGTGCGGTCGGGGGGTGTGCTGTTGCCCGAAGGCGCCGATTGGATCGCGGCCACCGAGGAGTTGCGGCGGGCCTACGCCGTCCATCCTCCCCTGGCGTAATCCAGGACGCCGCGCGAACGAGGTCGGCGGGGTCCGCTCCGCCGACCAAAAGGGGGTGGTTTCGGCATAAAAGACAGAACTTAGGTAACACACAGGCGTTTAAGGAGATGTGCGAAAAGAAAGGAGGAGGAATCCGTGGCGTTTGCCTTAGCCCGTTGGGCGGAAGAGGCTGGTTTTACCGCTGAGCGGCGGCGGTACGTGTTCGGGGGATGGCTCAGCAGCGCACTCGGGACCTACGACCTTTTTCTGACCGTCATCGTGTTGCCGGCCGCCATCGCCTATTTCGAGCCGCCTTCCCTCCCGGCGGTGGTCCAAGTGACGCTGGTCAACCTGACCTTCCTGATCTCGATCTTGGCTGCACCTATCGGCGGCTTGATCCTGGCCCCCTTGGGCGACCGCGTGGGGCGGCGCACGCTGGTGGTCATCGCCGGCGGGGGCTACGCCCTGGTGACGCTGTTGATGGCCATCCTCCCCGGGTACGCCAGCTGGGGCTACGGGGCCATCGGCGCCTTGTTGTTCCTGCGGTTCCTCGGCAGTGCCATGAGCAGTGCCACCGTCGGCGCCTCGGTCGCCATCGCCCTGGAATGGACGCCGAAACCGTGGCGGGGACTGATAGGCGGCTGCCTCGGAGTGGCGCCCACGAGTGGCGTCATCCTCTTAAGCGCGGCACAGCTCGCAGCCTTGAAGATCTGGCCGGGGCCGGCCTTTGTGCACACCGGATGGCGGGCGCCCTTCCTCTTCGCCACGGTCTTGGGCGTGGCCTTGCTGTTCTCCGTCTTTCTGCGCATGCGAGACGTGGAGTACTTCGAGCACCGGCGCCACCAGCGGGAGGCGCGCCCCATCCGCTCGGTGTTCTCCCGCGCCAACATCCACATGTTCGGACAAGGGTTCCTGCTCTACTCCGGCTACCTCTTCGCCATTCAGGTGGCCGTGACCTTCTTGCCGTCCCTGCTCATCAACTACCTCAAGCAGCCGCCGTCGCAGGTGACCGGCTTGGTGTTGGTGGGCAATGTGGGGATCCTCATCAGCGGCGTGATCCTGGGGGCCATCAGCCAGCGCATCGGGCGCCGGACGGCGCTCATCCTCGGCGGAGCGTGGATCGTCGTCTTGTCCACCCTCTTCTACTACTTCATGATTGCGGCCGCCGCGCACGGGGCCGGGTTTGCCACCGTGGGACTGCTCGGGTTTGCGGTCATCGTCTTAAGCGTGGCGCCGTTCTCGGGCATGGTCCTGACCTACCTCGCCGAACGGTATCCCATCCAGATCCGGGCTACCGGGTTTACGGCCGTCATCACCCTCGCCAACATCATCCCGGGGTTTTCGAGCTTCATCCTGTTGGGCCTAAGCCGCTTCATGCCCTATCAGTATACGGTGCTGGTGCTGGTGGTCTTGGCGGGGCTTCTGACGGCTGTGGGAGCTTGGGCCGGTCCGGAGACCCGCGACGTCGACATGGTGCCGACGGAGGAGGTGGAGTCAAGCCGCACGGCCCAGTAACGGCAAAGCGTGGGCGCCTTCCGGCGCCCACGCTTTGCTCTGGCGTTTCCTGGCGCCGATAGCTCTTTCTGCGCCTCCGACCGGGGTCCGGCCTTTCGACGGCGCTCCCCGCCCTGCCTTCCCCCGGGGCAGATCCGGTACAATAGGCCCGACGGAGGTGCCGAGGGTGCGGTGCCAGCGATGCGGCGCGACAGTAGAAGAATGGGCCAACTATTGCCGATTTTGCGGAAGCCCGCTGTGGCCGCGCGGCAGGCTCGTCCTCCAGTGGCGGGGGATGGCCGTCGCGGCTGCCGTGGCAGCAGGCGTGGGGGTCGCGGCGCGACTTTGGCCCCTCGTGGGGGCGCATCGGACTGTTCCTCCGCCACTCTCCCTGCCGGCCCTCGTGGAACGGGAACTCGGGAGCGTGGTCTCGGTGGAGGCTGTTGCGGCCGACGGCTCTGACCAAGGGTCGGGGTTCATCTACGACCGTCGCGGCGATATCCTCACCAACGCCCACGTGGTGGCCGGGGCCGAGCAGGTGTGGGTGCGCACGGCCCAGGGCCAACGCTATGCCGCACAGGTCATCGGGGAGGATCCGACCCGTGACGTGGCAGCGCTGCGGGTGGCGGCGTTAAGCCACGTGCCGCCTTTGGCCCTGGCCGACTCCCAAACGGTGGCCCTGGGAGATGCGGTGGTGGCCTTCGGCAGCCCCCTCGGCCTGAAGAACACCGTCACCGAAGGCAACATCAGCGGGCTGGATCGCAATTTTGCCATCGCACCGGCCGTCTACCGCGGCGTGTTTCAGATCTCGGCGCCCATCGCCCCCGGCAACAGCGGCGGGCCGCTGGTTTTAGCCGCCAACGGGGAGGTGGTGGGCATCGAGACGGCCGCCGTGGTCAACGTCGGAGGCAACATCGGCTTCGCCATCCCCATCGACCAGGTAAAGGCCTTGGCCGAAGCCTGGGCGGCCCACCCCGAACCGCCGCCGAGCCCTGCCCAGGCCTTGGCGACGGCCAGTCAAAACCTGGTTCGCCAGTTCTACCAAGACCTCAATCGACGCCAATACGCCCAAGCCTGGTCTCTCTTGGGGTCGGCGTGGCGGACCAGCACTCCCTTGTCGGTCTTTGCGGCCGGATATGCCAACACCGTGCAGGACCAGGTGTCGGCCGTCAAAGCCGTGCATGTCTCGGCCCAGTCGGCGGTGGTCACGGCCAACCTCGTGGCCAAGGCGCGGGTGGCCGGCGGCGCCTTGGCCGTCACCCGCTACCGGCTCCGCTATCAGGTGGGGTGGGAAGGGGGCCATCTGGCCATCCTGTCGGGACAAGGCACGGTGATCCCGGGACCCTGACCGGCATCACTTCCCCTCTGCCGGTTGTGTCTGCGGCCACGGCACCTTGAGCCACGCTTCGAACAAGGCGCGTTCGGCGGCGCTGGCATCGGCGCGAGGACGGACCACCACCTTGGTGTAGGGCGCCGGTCCCAACACCACCGGAACCTCCACCAGCTCGTCGCGGCGAAAGACTGTGACCGTGACGGTGTCCCCAGGCTGGAAGTCGCGTTCGAGGCGGGTCATCAGCTGGTCGCGGGTGCGTACCCGCACGCGATTGAGCGCCACCACCTCATCCTCGGGGTACAAGAGCTCGGCCGCAGGACCCCCGACGAGGCTTACGCGCACCACCGGCGCCCGAGCCTCAGGGTCCCACTCCACGCCGAGCCAGGCGCGGGCCGGGACCGGAGGGGAGCCGGCTGGGCCTGCGGCGTCGCCCTCCTCGGCGTCGGGGAGGGGGCGCCAGCCCCGCTCGACCACAAGGCCCGCCCAGCCGAGATACTCGTCTATGGGCAAGGGGTCGACGCCGTCCACGTACCGGTCGAAGAAGTCTTGCAGTGAGCTGCCCACCACCTCCTCGGCCGTCTCCTGATAGACAGACTCCGGAAATCCCACCTGATGTCTCCCATAGCGGTCCCAGAGGCGGTGGAGGACGTCCTCGAGGCCCCGCTGTCCCTGCGTGCGCCGCCGGATCTCCAAGTCAAGGCAGGTGCCGACCAGGTCGCCCTTGAGGTAGTAGGAGATGGTGCGGTTGGGGGAGTCGGGCGAGGGCTTGTAGAACTTGGTCCACGCCTCCAAGCTGGCTTGGCTGAGGCTTTGCTGAAACCGGCCGGGCGTCTTTTCGTAGGCTTGAATGCGCTCGCCCAACCCCTCGAGGTACCGAAGCGGCGTGTCCAGGCCGGCCCACAGCAGAGTCAGGCCGGCATAGTAGTCGGTGACGCCCTCCATGGCCCAAAGCAGGTGGGTGTAGTTCTCCCGGTCGTAATCAAAAGGGCCCAGGGCTTCGGGGTGGATGCGCTTGACGTTCCAGAGGTGAAAAAACTCGTGGGCGATGAGCTTTAACACCTTGCGGTACTGCTTGGGCGGTCTGAACTGAAACCGTTCCACGTTGATGGTGGTGGAGTTCAAATGTTCAAGCCCCCCGCGGTTGCGGTCGGTCAGGTGCAGGATGAAGGTGTACGCCGCGTAGGGCAGGCCCCCCATCAGGCGCGCTTGCGTTGCCACGATGCGTTGGATGTCTTGGGTCAGCCGGGCGAGGTCTTCGTTGCCGGTGCCCCACACCGCCACGGTGTGCGGCTTGCCTTCCACCTCGAACCGCACCGTACGGTGGGTCCCCACCTCGACGGGGCTGTCGATGAGAACGTCGTAGGAGGGCGCCCAGAAACGGTGCGGTGCATCGGCCACCCGCTCCAGCCCCGTAGCCACCTTCCAGCCCGGCGGGGCCTCGATCTCCACCTCCACCGGGGCTTCGGGGCGGTCGTCGACCAACAAGAACAGCTGGGCCCCATTCCAGTAGGCGTGGGTGGCGTCCAGGTGGCTGGCTCGCACGTTCAGCTCGTAGGCGAAGACGTGGTAGCGAATGTCCACCGTGGCCGGCTCCCCCAGCTCGAACTGCCACCGGTTCTTGGCCACCTGGTCGACGGCCAAGGGCCGCCCGTGCGCCGAAGCCTCAAGGCCAAAGAGGTTGCGGGCATAGTCTTGAATCTGATACGAACCGGGCGTCCATACCGGCAGGCTCAAGACGTGCCGACCGGCCGAAAGATCGGGGATGTGGCAGCGGAGGTCGAAGACGTGAGATGCCGGACGGAGAAACGATACCGTGTAGCGGATGGATGCCACGAAGCGTACCCCTCCTCTTGTCAACGCCTGGGTTACCTAGGCGGTTTGGGAGCATCTGTATTTGAGCATACCACCGCGTCACCCAAACCCGAGCCGATTTGGGCAGGCGGTTGCTCGCCATCGCCCAGGGGTTACAATAGAGAGAAAGGGGTGAGGCGAATGAGCCGCGCGTGGATTATCCTGGGGATTATCGTCAACCTCTTCGTGCCGGGCCTCGGGACTGTGATGATGGGGAAATGGGTGACCGGCCTCGTCCAGCTCGCCATCTTGGGCCTGATCTGGCTTGTGGGCCTTTTGACCTTCGGCCTCGGTACCTTCATCCTGGCCCCTATCCACGGCCTAGTCTGGCTCTGGGCCTTGGTCGGCGGGCTGTGGCAACTGGCAGTGGCCAGCGGTCGGGCCCGCACCAACCGCTGGATGTGGTGAGCCGGGCGCCTACCGCGCCGGCACCTCGACTTCGGCGGGGTCGAAGCGGGCGATCCAGCCCTCCGGGCTTTGAAACAGCCGCACCGCCTTCAGCCGCCGCAGCGAGGTCAGTTCGAACGCGTGCCGCACGCCGGCAGGGATGGCGATGAGGTCGCCCGGCTCAAGGGTCACGGTAAAGGTGGCGCCGTTGGCGGTCAGGGTGTAGTCTGCTTCTCCGTCCACCACCAACCGGATCTCGGCTTCGCTGTGGTGGTGGGGCAGGCGGGAAGGGGAGAGGGCGTCGTCGAGAGCCGGCGTGAGTTCGGGGGCCAGGAGGACGAGGTCGTAGGAAATGGTGTGAAATGCCTCCGCCATGCGGCTTAACGGTGCGGACAAGGCCTCGATGACCGCGATGCGCTCGCGCCCGTCGAGGTTCCAACCTCGGCGCAGCCGATCCGGCAATCCCGCAAGGTCCCAGTGCTCGTAGTAGATGCCGTGGACGGTGAGGTACTCCACGACGTCCAGCGGACACGAGGCGGTGGGCCTCCACTCCACGATCCGTGCCATTGGGTCACTCCCTCTCTCTGGCGGATCCCCGAAAGGCCGCCAAAATAAAGACTCCACGGTCGAGAGAGGCCGTGGATCACGGAACTCTCTCATCTCTCGGTCTTGCGACCGCCGGAGTTGGCACCGCACGATGGACGCCGGTTGCCCAGGCTTCACAGGGCCGTTCCCTCTGCCTGTCTTGATAAGAGCGTGGAGCTATGCAATTTTGAGACCATAGTACGGGGGATGGCGGACGAAGTCAAGGCCAAAAAGGGCGGAGGCCAAAAAATCGCTCCGCCCTTGATGGCATCACGTCTCCCGGGGGCCCCATCAGGCGGCTACCAACCGGCACGCGCGAGCCAGGTCACGCCCGCCGCACCCAAGGCCACCAGGAGGTCGCCCAACACCTGACCTTTGGAAGTCAGGTCCACACCGCCCAAAATCAGGTCCACGGCCGCCAACATCGCCATCCCCCATCCCCACATCCGGTCCTCCGTCGACGGCTTGCGGTCCATGGCGCGGTCCTCCCTTGGGGTCTTGGGTTTGCTTAGGCGTCCGGGGCCGACAGGGTGTCGGTCGCGTCTGCCAGCGCCTGGCGCAGGCTCTCCACCACCTCCGGGCGCATGATTTCGGCCGGGATGGGCTCGCCGCGAGCCAGCCGGTGGCGAAGATCGGTCCCGGACAGCAAAAGCCAGTGCTCGGGGCCGTGGGGGCAGGTGCGCTGCGAGGCCATGGCTTGGCACCGTCGGCAATACCCCACTGCTTCAAAGCATATGGGCGTGATGCCGAGTTCATCGCGGTGGGCCACAATCCACTCGCGGGCGGCATCTGGCGGGTAGAACCCGCCGGCCCCGGCGTGGTCCCGCCCGATGATGATGTGGGTGGCGCCGTAATTCCGGCGCACCAAAGCGTGAAATCCGGCCTCACGGGGACCGGCATAGCGCATGGGGGCCGGGAACACCGCCAAGAGTACCCGCCCGGCGGGGTAGTAGTGGGCGAGGGCGGTGCGGTACGCCGCCAGGCGGGCCGCCGCGGGCAAGTCGTCGTCCTTGGTGAGGCCGACCAAGGGATGGATAAGGAGGCCATCCACCCACTCCAGGGCCACCTTGTGCAGGTATTCATGCGCCCGGTGCGGCGGGTTGCGGGTCTGAAAGGCGGCGACGGTGCGCCAGCCCCGTTCGGCCAACGCTTGGCGGACCTGGGCCGGGTCGGCCGGTTCGGGGAAGGGCAGGGTTCCCACTGCGACCCCGATGACACGACCGGCCAAACACCAGGGCGACTCCTGGTAGAGTCGCGCGACGCCGGGATGGGCAGAGTCGGCGGTCCCGTACACGGCTTGGGCCTCGGCCCTAAGGTCGCGCCAAAACAGCTCGCGCGGCTCCAAGATGGCCCGAAACCCCCCGGCGCCCCACAGGGCCACCTTGGCCGCCCGGACCAGGGCACGTCCTTGGGCCTCGGGGACCGGCAGCACCACCGGCAAGGGAAACAGGTGGCCATCGGGCAGCCGCGCGGTGTCGCGCACGGCGCGGTATTGGGCGGCGTCCATGAACCCGTCCAAGGGGTGATAGGCCCCAAAGGCCAACAGGCGGGCCTCTTGTTCGGATGCGGGAAAGAGCCGAAGCCGGGGCCAGGATTGCATCCGGGCCAGGGTCTCGGCTTGCTCCGCCTCAGGGACGAAGTGGCGCGAAGGCAACTGGGCCGTCATTGGTGGATCCCGCATTCCGTCTTGGCAAATCCCGGCCACCGGCCAGCCCGCGGGTCTTCTCCCGGACGCACCGGGCGCGTGCAGGGCCAACATCCAAGGCTTGGATACCCCTGGTCGTGGAGCGGGTTGTAAGGGACGCCGAGCGCCTCGACGGCCTGGCGCACCCGTGCGCCCGTCCAGTGGGCCAAGGGATTGACCTTGATGCGCCCGGTGGCCGCATCGGCCTCTACCCACTGCGCGTGGCGGCGGGCGGGCGTCTGCTCGCGCCGGATGCCCGTGATCCACACCGCGTACCCTTCGAGCGCGCGTCCCAGAGGCTCCACCTTGCGCAGCCGGCAACAGGCGTCGGGGTCGCGGCGCCACAGTTCTGGCCCAAAGGTCGCGCGTTGCTGGGCCAAGGTGAGGCTTGGGGCGATACGGCGCAGGCGAAACCGGTAACGGGCCTTAAGGGTCTCGATGAGGGCGTAGGTCTCGGGGAACAACAGCCCGGTATCGAGGCAGAACACGTCAGGACACGGCGTGATCGCCGCCGCCCAGTGCAAGAGCAGCACGTCTTCCAGGCCAAAGCTCGAGGCCAGCGTGACGGTGTTGGGAGCGGCGTGGGCGTAGACGAAAGCCAAGATATCGCGCGGATCGGGGTCCTGCCAGGCCAAAATCTCCTGGAAGGCCTTCCACAGCGCCGTCAAAGCCTCGCGTTCCATGGCGTCCCCTCCAATATATTAATTTCCCGATCATAATACTAGTGAACCGGCTTCGGTGCAACAGCCTCGTCGGCGATTGCCCGGGCCGCGATTGAGGGGCCAGGAACGGCGGTGGTATGCTCAACCATAGACAGCACTCCTCGCGTTTGGGAGCCTGAAGCGGTGGCCGCAGCAGGGAGGCTCTGGGATGAAGGTCAAACCGGCGTTTTACACCGTATACGGGGAATTTTTCCTCAAGCGGCGGGAATGGTTTACGTTGCCGGAGATGGTGCGGTTACTGAAGCCGCTGGGCTTCGGCGAGCCTGCCATCCGCACGGCGCTGTTTCGGCTGCTCAAGGAAGGCCAGCTCGAGGCCTCCGATCGGGCGCGCCCGCGCCGGTACCGGCTGGCGCCCGGGGCGCAGGAATGGCTGGAGGCGGGCGTCCAGCGCGTCCACGCCCAGGAGGAGCCGCTGTGGGACGGGCTGTGGCGCGTCATCTCGTTTTCGGTGCCGGAGGATCACCGGGGGGTGCGCGACCGCCTGCGGCGGGAACTGGTCTGGCTCGGGTTCGGCGCGCTCGGCGGGGGGACGTGGGTCTCTCCCCGTCCCCTCCTGTCCACCATGTTGCACCGCCTGGCCGGGTTGGGCCTAGAGCGGGTGGCGGCGTTTGAGGGCCGGTGGGCCGGAGGCATGTCGGAGGCGGCTCTGGTGGCGTCGGCCTGGAACCTCGACGAGGTGGCAGAGCGCTACCGGCGCTTCATGGCCGAAGAGCTCGCCCCGCGGGAAGCCGCTTTGGGCTGGGAGGACGCCGAGGCCTTTCGGCAGTGGGTGACGTTGGTGTACGAGTTTCGGAAGTTTCTCCACATCGACCCTGGCCTCCCCCACCCGTTGCTGCCCGAGCCCTGGCCCGGCACCGAGGCGCGCCGCAGGCTGGCCCTGTGGATGGCCCGGTGGCGGCCGGCCGTGGAACGCTTTTTGGCCTGGGCTCAAGGCCAGGCGAGCGGGGAGCCCGTCCTCGCCTGGACAGGCGCCGAGGAGATGGAGGGACATCGGTAGCCGGCCCCTTTCTCGGGCGGGTCGGGGGAAACGCGCGCCGGGGGCGAAGGGGTTGGCCTAGGGGAGATGAGGAGGCGAGCGGCGTGGTGCGCGAAGGGTCGGCGCTCCCCTTTGCCGATCGGGCCGTGGCAGGCGAGCGCTTGGGCCAATGGTTGGCAGAGGCAGGCATCAAACCGGGTTTGGTGGTGGCCATTCCACGGGGCGGAGTGCCGGTGGCAGCTCCGGTTGCTCGACGGTTTAAGGTCCCGTTGAGCTTGGCTCCGGTGCGAAAACTCGGCCATCCCTTGGAGCCGGAGTTGGCTGTCGGGGCCGTGGACGCCGACGGGGAGGTGGTGTGGCACCCAGAGTGGCCTTGGGCGCGGCGGGACATGACGGCTCAAGTGGCCGAGGCCGTGGCGGCGGCCCGGGCGGTGGCCCAGCGCTGGGCTGCCTACCTGCCTGGTCCCGAGGCCTTTGCAGGGGACGAGGTGGTGGTGGTAGACGACGGCTTGGCGACCGGACTCAGCCTTCGGGCCGCAGTGGGCTGGGTCGTCCGGCGGGCCCAGGCGGCCGGGTTGGCACCGGCCGTCGAGGCCGCCGTGCCGGTCGCGGCCAAGGCTGCCCTGGCCGCGCTGGCCCGGTACGGCGTGCGGGTCTTCGCGCTGGAGACTTTGGATCCGCTCGGGGCCGTGGGCCAGGCCTACCGGGACTTCCATCCGGTGACGGAGGCAGAGATGGCTGCGGTGCTGGAGGCTCTCAGTCGCTGACGCCAGACAAGGAGGGGCGCAATGGGACGCACGGTGGTCCTGGGCGGGGTGCGGCTGGAACTGCACCTCAAGGCGCCGCGGGTTCCGGGACCCGGTGAGGCCGTGGCCGTGCCGGGACAGTGGCAGGTGGCGGGACGGGGTTTGGCCTGGGCCCGCGCCCTCGGGCGGGCGGGCCTAGATCCGGTGCTCTTGGTCCAGGTGGGGGACGACGCCGCCGGCCGCGTCGTGGAGGGAGATTTGCGCGACCGGGCCTTGGACGTGCGGGTGGCCCGCCGGCGCGGCACCGGCACCGCCACGGCTGTGGCCGTCACCACCCGTGATGGCGGATTTTGCTGGGAGGTGGAAGGGACCGCTGGATCCGAGGACCCGGCGCGGGTGGTCGGGCAGCTGGAGAGCCTCGACGCCGTGGGCGGCATCGAGTGGCTCGTGCTGCACGGCGAGACCCGGCGCGAGGCCAACTTGGTGGCGGCCTTGTGGGTAAAGGACCACGGAGGGCAGGTGGCGCTGGACCCCGAGCCGTCGGGCCGGGTGGGCGAGGAGCTCGTGGCCGTAGCGGATTACCTTTTGCCGAGCCCTGCAGCCTTGGGGTGGTTGTGCCGTGCGCGCCCGCCCAAGACGCGCGAGGAGACCACCCTTTTGGCGGAGTGGGTGCTCGACCGGCATCGCGGCCTCTCGGGGCTGGTGGTGTCGAAAGTGGCGGGCAGCGTGTTGGTCGCCACGCGGACGGGACATTGGTGGCATCCCCTCCCTGTCCCGGCGGGGGACGACCTCGACGTGTGGGCCCGGGTGGTGGCGGCGCGGGTACGCGGGCAGGGATGGGAGGCCGCCCTTCAATCTGCCGGGTCTGGCGCCCCGCCGAGCGGAGCCTAAGGGAGCAGGGATGGTCTTGAAACAAGGAGGACAGACATGGCCGAGGCGCAAGGCGATGACATTTGGCTCTTAGACCTCGAAGAATTCGGGGACTCCAGGCGCACCGGGGCCTACCTGATCTTAGGCCCAGAACCCACCCTGATCGAGACCGGGTCGGCCCGCTGCCACGACCAGTTGGTGGCCGAGCTGGCGGCAGTGGGCCTTCGGCCCGAAGACCTCCGGCATGTGGTCGTGACCCACGTCCACCTCGACCACGCCGGCGGGGCTGGACACCTCATGGCGCGGGCACCCCACGCCTTGCTGCACTGCCATCCGCGGGCGGCGCGCCACCTCGTCGACCCCGAGCGGCTTTGGCAGGGCGCCATGGCCGTGTACGGGGCGGAGCGGCTTCGGGCCTGGTTTGGGCGCCCTGAGCCCGTCGCGCCCCAACGGGTGGTGGTGGAGGGCGACGGCGCCCGCCTGGCCCTGGGGACGCGCACGTTGACGTTTTACGATACTCCGGGCCATGCCCGCCATCACTTGGGCGTGGTCGACGACCAGAGTCGGGGGCTCTTCAGCGGCGACACGGTGTCGATCCGCTTTGACCCCGCCCTTACCGGGTGGCCGGAGCCGTATTGGTTTCCCTCCACCACGCCCGTCGACTTCGACCCGCCGGCCCTTTTTGCCACCCTCGACCGCTTGGAGGCGCTTGGGCTGGACGTGGTGTTCCACACCCATTTCGGGGCGACCCGCCCAGCTGCCCACGCCTTGGCCGAAACCCGGCGAGGCCTCGGGGCCATCCTGGCCGTGCTGGAACAAGTCTCCCGCGACGCCCCGGCAGACGAGGTGGCACGGCGGTTAGAGGCGGTCGTCCGCCGGGATGTGCAAAGCCGGGGCTGGCCGGAGGAAGGGATTCGCCCGTTGGCGCTCGACCTTGAGCTCAACGCCCAAGGGATGCTGGTCTACCTTGCGCGCCAGGCCCAAAGGCCCCACAGCCAGACCTAGTCCCAGCGGTGGCGGTCGCAGAAGGCCTTCCACTGCTCCCGCGCCGGCGAAGACAACGGGGGGTCCCACAGCGCCACCACATCCACCCCTTCCCAGCCCTGATACTGGCTTGGCCCAGGTACCGTCCGCAATACCCGCATGGTGGCGCGCAACACCTCGCCCGGGGCAAGCCGCCACTCCGTTTCCAGCACCGTGCCCGGCTCTAGCCGGAATCGGGAGAAAAAGCGCACGGCCGAGTAGGAGATGTTGCGGGACACGGTCTGCATGGGCCGACCCCGCCGGTCCTGGTCCGTGACCTCCGCCAGCCGGATCTGGCCCACCACTTTGGTGTTGCTGCGCCACTCGCGCCGGCGGTTGTGGCGGCGCGGTAGGCCGAGGTAGGTGACGCGGAGGGCAGGCAATGGTTCCAAGACCTCCTCGACCGTGATGGGGTAGCGATACAGGTAGTTCTCCCGCCCCCAGAGGAGGTTCAGCGGGCGGCCCACCAGTGTCCAGCCGGCGACCACCTCGCCGGCTGCCGTGCGCAAGGCGTCGAGGTAGTCATACCCTCCGTCGCGCAAGATGATCCGCGACTGATACCGTTCGACCGGCATCTCCGGGCCGGGTTGCCATTCGATTTCCACTGCGGCCTTCACAGGAGGGAGGTCCTCCGGAGCGAGGACTCCGGGCGAAGGGCGTTCGGCCATGGCAACCTCCTTTCCCTGTGGCTAAGGTCGGCCTGTCGTTCGCTTGGCCTGTCGGGATCACGCATTCGCGTCGGCCCGGCCGATTTCCTGCCGCCGCGCCGCCATTCGACTGCCATCTTGCCACGCCGCCGGCGCACGCCGGTGAAAGTTCGAAAACGCCGTCGGAAGGAAGCGCCGGGGGGTGAAGCGAATTAGGTCTGAAAACGCCTTCCGTGGCGAAGGGAGAGGGCAGACATGCCCACGGTGCTCTTGGTGGATGATTCCGCCTTGGCGCGGGTGTTGCTGCAACAGCGGTTTCGGCGCCGGGGATGGCGGGTGGCATGGGCCGGCAGCGGGTCCGAGGCCTTGGCCCGCTGGGCGGATGTGGCTCCGGACCTTATCACCATGGACGTGGAGATGCCCGGAATGAATGGCGTCGAGACGGTCCGGCGCCTGCGCGAAGCGGGATACCACAAGCCGCTGGTGATGCTGTCCGGGTTTACGCGTACCGGCGCAGAGGTGACGGTCGAGGCGCTTGCGGCCGGGGCCGACGATTTTGTGCTCAAACCGGCAGAGGTGGGAGAACTGGACCAGACGGTCGACACCTTGGTGCAGAAGTGGGTGGCCTTAAGTCGCCGACCGCCTGCCGCCTCGACGCCCAAGGCCGCCTGCGACCTGTCGGCCGAGGGGGTGGCGCTGTGGTGCTTGGCAGCGTCCACTGGCGGCCCCAGGGCCTTGGCCGAACTCTGCCAAGCGGCGCCGGAACCGCCGGCTCCGGTGGTCATGGTACAGCACATGCCGGCGGGATTTACGGGCCCCTTCAGCCAGCGGCTGACTCGACTCGCCGGCTGGCCGGTGGTGGAGGTTCCGAGCGACGGGCGCCCCCGCTCGTTGTGGGAGGCGCCGGCGTGGCTTGCAGCCGGGGGGCGGCACCTGCGCCTGAACCGGCGGGAACTGTGGACGGAGCTGGGGCCGCGCCGGCACGGAGTCATCCCGGCGGCCGACGTCACCCTGGAGGACGCCGCCCAGGCCTTTGGGCCCCGGCTCGGGGTGGTGGTGCTGACGGGCATGGGCGAAGACGGGGCGGCCGGCGCCAAACAGGCCCGCCAAGCGGGGGCTCGGGTGGTGGTGGAAGCGCCGGAGACGGCCGTGGTTTGGGGGATGCCGCGGGCGGTGGTGGAAGCAGGGGCGGCCGAAGCGGTGTGGCCGCTCGGGCGCATCCGAACCTGGCTACACCGGGCGTGGGCGCACCCGGTGGCGGCGGAGGACCCGTCATGACGGCCAGCACGTCGCCCGCCGCCGATGCCGACTGGGCGCTCCACCCTGCTCTTTGGGCTCACCTCGGGCGGCGTACAGGGCTCGACCTCAGCGCCTACAAATCCTCCCAGCTGGTGCGCCGCCTGATGGGCTTTGCGCGGGCAGAGGGCTTTGACAACCCGAGTGCGCTGGTTCGGGCGTTGGATGGGGATCCGGGGCTGGCCGCGCGCCTGCGCCACCACCTCACCATCCACGTCACCGGGTTTTTCCGCGATCCGGCCTATTGGACGGCGTTAAAGCAGGCCGTGGCCAGCGACCCGCGCCCGGGGCCGTGGCGAGTCTGGAGCGCGGCCGCCTCGACCGGCGCCGAGGCGCTTTCGCTCATCGCCCTGTTCGATGCCCTCGGCCGCCCAGTGCAGGTGTGGGCCACGGATGTGGACGCAGCGGTGCTGGCGCAGGCCGAAGCGGGCCGCTATCCGGCAGCGGCTCTGGAGGGGCTGTCGGCCGAGGAGCGCGAGGCCTTGTTTGAACCGGAGGGCGACCAGTGGCGCGTGCGCGAGGCCGTGCGCCGGCGCATCCGTTACCAGGTGCATGACCTTTTGGGAGCCGTGTACCCCTCGGAGCGCTTCGACCTCATCGCCTGTCGCAACGTGCTGATCTACTTTCAGCCGGAGGACCGGCTGCGGGTGGTGCGGCGCTTGGCTGCGTGCCTGCAGCCTGGCGGCTGGTTCTTCGTCGGGGCCACCGAGGTGCTGCTCGACCCCGGGCAGTTTCAGCTGGAGCCGGTGAGCCCTTCGCTTTACCGCCGGCGGGCCGATGGGCCAGGCTCGCCACCATGAGTCCCGAACGGGGGAAGGAGGCGCGGAGGATGCGACACATCGTGGTAGGGGCCTCAGGACAGGTGGGGAGCCATCTTTTGCGCTGCCTTGGGGCCATCGGAGAACAGGCCGTGGGGACGTATTACAGCCGTCCGGCGCCCGGCCTGATCTACCTCGACTTGGCCGGCGACGAGGCGGCCCTGGCTGCGGCAGTGGCCGGCACTGAGTGGGTGTGGATCCCGGCGGCCATGCCGGACGTGGACCGGTGCGAGCGGGAGCCGGCGTGGAGCTGGCAGGTCAACGTCAAAGGGCCCCTCAAGTTGGCGCGGGCGGCGGCGCAGGCGGGAGCGCGGACCGTCTTCTTCTCCTCGGATTACGTCTTTGACGGCATCGGAGGCCCCTTCGCCGAGGGCGACCGCCCCCGTCCGCTGCAGACTTACGGGCGGCACAAGCTGGAGGCGGAGCAGGCGCTGTTGGCGGACGTGCCGGAAGCGCTCGTGGTGCGCACGGCGTGGGTCTACAGCAAAGAGCGCCATCCCCGCAACTTCGTGCACCGGGTGGTGGAGGCATTGGCCGCCGGCCAGCGGGTGCCGGCAGCCGAAGACCAGTGGAACACTCCCACCGATGCCGAGGCGCTGGTTTCGGCCGCTTGGGAGGCGGCCCGCGCGGGGCTCTCGGGCGTGCTGCACCTCGCGGGCCCGGAGCGTCTGACGCGCTACGAGTTTACCTGTCGGATTGCGGAAGCGGCCGGCTACCCGCGCGATCGGGTGGAACCGGTGGCGCTTGGATCGCTGTCCTTGCCGGCGGCACGACCCCTCGACGGCGGCTTGAAGTCCACGCGGTGGGCCCCGGTAGGCGCGCCCTTCGGAGGCGGAACCTAGGAGCCGAGGCGTGCGGGGCGGTCCGCCGCCAGCTGGGCCATGGAGCGGGCGATGTCGAGCGCCGCCTGGGGTCGACCGAGCCGGGCGCTGGCCTGGGCGAGGCCGGCCAAACGCTGGGGATCTTTTAGGAGAGCCAGCGCCTTTTGGGCCACATCGGCGCTGTCGGTGGCCACCACGGCGGCCCCCTGGCGCGACAGCCAGGCGGCGTTGCCGGCTTCTTGGCCGGGGACTGGACGCACCAGCAGCAAGGGGCGGCCGAGGGCCAGGGCCTCGGAAACCGTCAGCCCCCCGGCCTTGGTGATGACCAGCTCGGCGGCGGCCATGCGTTCGGCCACGCCGTCGAGGTACCCGAGGACCTCCACCTCGGCCGAGGGATACCGGGGGCCCAAGGCGCCTAGGCGGTGGCGCAAGCGGTGGTCGCGCCCGGTAACCACCACCCAGCGTACGGGATGGGGCAGGGCGAAGAGCGCCTCGCACATCTCCCGCACGCCGCCCAGCGTGCCGAGGGCACTGGTCATGAAGAGCACCGTAGGCTTGGACGGGGAGGGGGCCGGCTCACGGCGGGGCGGATGCCAGAATCCCCGGCGCACGGGGATCCCGGTCACCTCTATGCGCCGGAGGTCGATGCCGTAGCGGGCCAGTTCCTGGGCCAGATCGGCAGTGGCCACGTAGTAGCGATCCAGGTGCGGCTGGGCCCATTCCGGATGGAGGACAAAGTCGGTAACGACGGCCCCCACTAAAGGCACCGGAAACCCTGCCTGGCGCAGCAGGCTCAAGGCCCCCATGGGCAAGGGGTGGGTGCAGAGGACGAAGTCGGGCCGGGCTTGGGCCAAGGCGCGCCGCAGCCGGTGAATGCCCAGGTGGTAGACGTGGCGCCGCCAAGTGGGATGGTGCGTCAACCACGCCGTGGTTCCGTACACCCATCCGTAGGCCGTCGGCCAGTGGCGGGTCAGGTTGCGGTACAGGCCCAGCGTGCCGGTGGCGATGGAACGCGGCATCCAGTCGAGGTAGTCGATGGTCTCTACGGCGACGTTGGGCAGCACCTCGGCCAGGGCTTCGGCCAGGGCTCGCCCGGCTTGGACGTGCCCGGCGCCGTAACCAGCCGCCAGGATCAAGGCGGCACGCGGTCTTGGCATCTCCATCTCCCTCCTCAATCGGCGATGTTCCGTCAGTGGCTGCCCCACCGCGGCTCGGCCCGGGTGGCAGAAGGTCTCGGCTTCGGCCGGTCCACGAGTACCGGAGCCAAGCCTTCCCCTTCCATTTTGGCGACGGCGGCCGCGACCGCAAGCCCGCTGCGGATGGCCCCCTCGATGCACGCCGGCCAGCCGGTGGCGGTCCAATCCCCTGCCCGCCACAGGCCGCGCACGGCGGTGGCAAAAGAAGGTCGCGCGGCCACCGCCGCCGGCGTGGCGCGAAAGGTGGCCCGCGGCTGCCAGACCCCGCGATGGTACAGGAGGCTGGCGACGCCGAAAGCCGGCACCGCCTCCGTCAGTTCCGCGAGGATGGTGTTCACCAGGCGCTCGCTCGACCAGCTGCGATACGGGTCAGCGGCGCTGACGCTGACGGCCCAGTGCCGGCCCGCCCAACCGGCGAGGTCCAAGATCTGCCCCCGATCGAAGACGAATTGCACCACCCCTTCCGTTCGGGCCCAGACCGGCTCGGCCGCCACCGGGCGGTCAAACCAGAGGTAGAGGTTGTAGATGGGGCTCCACTCCCAGGCGTCGAGGTCCGACCAGGACGCATCGGCCACGTCGGGCGGGATGAGGGACCGGGCCCGGTCGAAGGGGACGGCCAGCACCACCGCCTCGGCTTCGAGGAGGGTGCCGTCTGCCAATCGGACGCCCCGCACCTGATCGCCTGCCACCACCACGGCGGCTACTCGCTGCCGAAGTGCCACCGTCACCCCCAAACGGCGGAGGGCTTGACCGACGGCGGCGGCGGTATGGCCTAAGGGTTGACGGAAAAAGCCGATGCGGGCACCGGGCCATCCCGCTGCGATGACCATGCCGAGGGCCTGGACGGCCAGGGCGGCGTCGGCCTCGGCGGCCCGCAGGTTCAGCACGGCCGTGCCCATGAGGTCCCACAGGTGTCGTTCGGCCTCCGGTCCCTGGCCCATGCGGCGGAGCCACTCGCGAAAGGTGAGCTGGGGCGAAACACCCCGGCGACCGACCAGCGCCGCCGCGGCCCGGGCGGCGCGCCAGCGCGCGCGCGGAGAAAGGAGCCGAAACCCGGCAAGGCCAGGCAAAAGGTGCAACGGCCCCGGCCACGGCCGGCTGGTCAACCGGCTCCACCGATGGCGCGCGAAGACCGGCAGGTCCAGGCGCGGCTGAAAAAAGACCGCCTGCTCCACGCCGAGGCTATCGAGCCAGCGCGGAGTGGTCTCGCACACCCCTAAGAGGACGT
This sequence comes from Bacillota bacterium, assembly GCA_023511625.1. Taxonomy (GTDB): domain Bacteria; phylum Bacillota; class Sulfobacillia; order Sulfobacillales; family Sulfobacillaceae; genus JAIMAE01. Next base: position 18,275 of record JAIMBD010000017.1, read on the forward strand.
GCTGGCCGTTGTCGAGCCACATCCCCGAGCGGGGGTCGAAGAACGAGAAGGCTCGCCCTCCCAAATAGCCAGTCGCCTCCAACAGCGTGACTGCCCAGCCCCCGCGTGCCAATCCGCTGGCTGCGGCGAGGCCCGCGAACCCCCCGCCTACCACCACCGCATGCGCCCGCGTCATCCGCTCTCCCGCCGCCACAACAAGGCCCCCATCAGCTGCAGCTTGCGTCGGGTGGGGACGCGCACCCGCTGCCGGAGGACGTCGAACCCGCTCGATTCGATGCGCGCCAGAAGCTCGTAGTAGACGGCGTACAGGACTTGCGCGCACAGGCGGGCATCGCGCTGGATGAGGGGAAAGAGTTGGGCAGCGCGCTGATAATAGGCGCGGGTGCGGGCCACCTCGAGGGCCAAGAGGCGATGGAACGCCGGGGTGACCCGCCCGGCGGCGAGATCCTCGACGGAATAGCCGGCGGCCTCGAAATCCTCCCTCGGCAGATAGATGCGGTCGCGCCGGACGTCCTCGCGCAGGTCGCGCAAGATGTTGGTCATCTGCAGGGCCACGCCCATGTCGATGGCGATGGCCCGCGCGCGTTGGTCGGTGTACCCGAAGATTTCGACGCAGAGCTGCCCGATGGTGCCAGCCACCTTGCGACAGTACTGGACCAGTTCGGGCACGGTCTGAAACCGCACCCGGTCGAGGTCGATCCGCATGCCTTCCAAGAGACCCCAGAACGGTTCGGGACTTAATCGAAAGCGGCGGATGGCATCGCCCAAGGCCACCACCACCGGGTGGCCGTCTCTGGCCCATCCGTCGTCCATGGCGCGCTCCAGCAGAGACTCGGCCTCCCTGAGCTTGATCTCCGCCTCTGGCCCCCGGTACTCGTCCACGGCGTCGTCGCACAGGCGGCTCCAGGCGTATACGGCGTACATCGCCATCCGCTTGTGGTCGGGCAACAGTCGCATCCCTAGGTAGAAGTTGGTGCCCGCCTGGCGGACGATCCGCTGGCAGGCGGCGTAAGCGGCAGTGGGAACCATGATTCCCCTCCCTTTCATCCCAGGCGAGAAGCCGGCCGGGTGAGGCCACGTCCCCACAGCACGCGCCCCGCCAGCCGCAGTTTGGCCGCCCGGCTCAACGTCGGGCGCCCAGCCCAGGGGTTGTAGCCGATTTGCTGCAATCGGTCTAAGATGGCCAAGCCGCCCAACCGGTACAGGCGCAGCTGACATCCGAGCCGCCAAGGCACGCTCCGTTCCAAGGGAGCGCCCGCGTCGAACAAGGCCCGCGCGCGCTCTGCCTCGCGCGCCACCACCGAAGCCAGGGCCGGGCCGCCACGTCCTTGTAAGACCGCCTCGACCCCGATTCCCGCCGCCGCTAGGTCCTCCTCGGGGAGGTAGCAGCGCCCGCGGGCGCGGTCGACGTCGACATCTTGCAAGAAGTTGACCAGCTGCAGGGCCGTGCAGATGGCGTCTGACCAGGCGATGCGCTCGGGATCGCGGTACCCGAACAGGGCCAAGACCAGCCGTCCGACGGGGTCGGCGGAATGCCGGCAATAGTCCAAAAGCTCGGCGAAGGTCGCGTACCGCGACTGCCGCTGGTCGCGGCGGTTGGCCTCGATCAGCTTCTGAAACTCTTCCCGCGGCAGTTGCCAGCGGGAGATGGCATCGGCCAAGGCCACGAACACCGGATGGCTCGGGTTGCCCCGATAAGCGCGGTCGAGTTCAGCTTCCCATCGGTCGAGGGCCGCCAGCCGGTCGCCCTGGTACTCGTCGCCGAGGTCATCCACGCCGCGGCAGTAGGCGTAGATGGCAGCGAGGGGAGGACGCAGGGGTGCCGGCACGAACCACGAGATGACGGTGAAATTCTCGTAATGACGGGCCGCCAACCGGGCGCAGTACCGATAGGCGGCGGCCACGCAAGCGGCGCGCACGGCCCTCACCGCCCGCCTTGGGCTTTTTCGTAGCGAGCCAAGGCCAACAAGGGGAAGACCACCCGGTACATTTCATACTGGATGTAAAAGTCCCCCGGAAAACCGGTACCGGTGTAGGCCTCCTCGTGCCATCCGCCGTCGGGCCGCTGGGCGTGCACCAAGTAGGTGACGCCGCGCCGCGCTGCTGGGGAGTCTGCCCGCCCACCGGCGATCAGCGCCAACAGCGCCCAGGCAGTCTGGGAGGGGGTGCTTGGCCCCATGCCGGCCCGGGTGGGATCGCGGTAGGAGATGGGGTCCTCGCCCCATCCGCCGTCGGGGTTCTGCCGCTGTTCCACCCAATCCAGCGCGCGTTGCACCCAAGGCTGACTGAGGTCTACCCCTACGGCTTTGAGCCCAGGCAACACGGCCCCCGTCCCGTAGAGGTAGTTAACCCCCCAGCGCCCAAACCACGGCCCCTCGGGTCGCTGCAGTCGGCGCAGGAACTCCACGGCGCGCGCGACCACCGGCCACGCCTCGTCGTATCCAAACCCCCCGAGGCACTCGAGGACATGGCCAGTGACGTCTTCGGTCGGGGGATCGGTCACCCATCCGAAGTCGCTGAACGGGATGCGTCGGGGAAAAGGGCGGGTGTTGTCGGCGTCGAACGCTCCCCATCCCCCCGCGCGGCTCTGCATCGCCACCATCCAGCGAAAGCCGCGGGTGAGCGCCCGGCGCCGCGCCTCTTCGTCGGGCAACTTGAGCTGCTGCAAGGCCATCAACACCACGGCGGTGTCGTCGACGTCCGGGTAGTTGTCGTTGACGAACTCAAACGGCCAGCCGCCGGGCTCTACGCGCGGGCGACGGACCTGCCAGTCGCCTCCTTTCAGCACCTGCTGGTTAATGAGCCATCGGCCGGCTTTGACCAGGGCCTCATGGTCGGGCCCGCATCCCGCCTCGCGCAGGGCTAAGACCGCCAAGGCCGTGTCCCAGGTGGGCGAGACACAGGCCTGCAACCACCAGCGGCCGTCGGCGGTGTTGACGCCAAAACCTTCGAGCCCCTGCCACCCGCGTTCGAACGCCGGGTGGTCGGTCATGCCGAGCGTCTTTAAGGCCAGCAGGGCGTAAAACCACGGTGGCTGAATGCCGCCCCAACTGCCATCGGCTTCCTGGCGGGCCAAAAGCCAATCCAGGGCCAAGGCCTCGGCGCGCCGCCGGATTCCGGCCGGAGCCCAGTGATGGTAGTGGTGTAGAAACTGGTCGAGCAGGGTCCAAAACCGCCCCCCCTCCTGGTTGGTCAAAACCCGCGCCGGCGGCTCGGTATAAAGTTCCTGGACGTCCTTGCCGGGCGGGAGGGGAAAGACCGGGCGATGGGCCATGACCAGGGAGAGGGCCACGACGGTGGGCCGGGCCCAGCTGGCAAAGTCGTAGAGGTTGAGCGGGGCCCAGTTCGGAAAGAAGACCAACTCCGGCGGCAAGATGGGGAGATAATCCCACGGGTATTGGCCGACCAAGGCCAACCAGACGCGGGTGAAGACCCGCGTCTGGTTGATGCCGCCGTGTTGGCGAATGAAGGCGCGCGCCTTTTGCATCGGCTCCGCCTCGGGGTCGTATCCGATGAGTTTTAAGGCTTGGTACGCCTCGACGGTGGCGTTGAGGTCTCCGGGGCCACCGGCGTACAACACCCAGGCTCCTTCCGGGGTTTGATTGTGGAGGAGATGGCGCGCGATTTGCGCCTCCCGGGTCGGATCGCGACGGTCCAGGCAATGGGCCAACAACACGTACTCGGCTTCCATGCAGACGTTGGAAGCCAGAAGTCCCCACCAACTGCCGTCTTCGCGTTGACGCTGGAGGAGGTGTGCCACCGCCGACTCCACAGCGGTGCGGGTCAATGCCGGACCAGTTGCCAGAAGCCCCATTTGCCTCATCCCTTCTAGCGAAACGCCGAATGATTCGGCAGAAAAGGTGCGACAAATTTCTCCGGCACTGTGAACACTTTCGTTCTAGCAAATATTAGCTATCTTGGCAAGGGGCCTGGGGGCCGCTCCAGCCCTAACGCCATCCTCGCCTCCACCGTCTCTTGGGCTTGGGCCAAGAGCCAGGCGAAAAGGTCCTCTACATGGGGAAAGCGCCGGTCGCGCCAAGGGCGGGCCACCCGCAGCCCGCCGTTTCGGGCGATTTCCACCCAGCCGCGCCTGAGGCAGTGGCCTAACGTCGCCTCAAACGTCTCTCGCGGGGGGCGCGCCCAGGCGCGGTGCGCCTCCCACCAGGGACCGAGTTGCAAAAGCCGGCGGGCTTCGGCCCAAGCTCCGGCCCGGGTGGCCACCGGTTGCGCGGCCCGAAAGACGGCCACCACCACCCAGTGCAACGGGGTCAAGGGCCGCCAGGCCGCCAGTTGGCGGGGGATGTCGCCGCCGTGGGCAGGTTCCAAGCGGCAGTAGAGGTCCATCCGCCGGGTGGAGGCGGGGTTGTAGGCGATGGCCGCCAACCACACCTCCTGCGCCAGGGGATAGAGGCGGTCGACGAAGCTGCCGAACCGCTCCACCCGCCCGGAACGGCTCAAGTGTCCCTCGGGGGTGAGGTAGAGGTTGACCCCGGCGGCAAGGGTTTGCCCGATTTGCCTCAGATCCTCCTCCCAACGGCGCCGGGCCGCCTCCAAAAGGTGCGTCCGGTACGGCTCGGTCACCTCGCGCAGGGCGACCGGCTGGGCCCACCAGTCCTCCAGCCCCGACCACGCCGCGCGCAGGGTGGCACCGGCCCAGCGCGCAGGGACGGCCAGGCGAGGAAAGACCGTCTTTAAGGGAAGGTCGCCTTCCAGTTGGTGCAAGGCCCAGGCCCAGGAGCGGAGGGGGCGCAAGCGCGGGGCGTCTTCGATGGGATGAAGGCCAAGACGGCGGAGGATGGGGCCGAGGGGAATCGGGCGGACCCAAGGCTTGAGCCAGTGTGGGGCGCGCTGCACCAGGAATCCCGGCTCAAAGAGCCGCCAGGAGGCCACGGCCGCCAACGGGCGCAGCCGAAAGTGCACGTAGAGATAGGCGGGTAGAAACATGCCATCGAGGTCGTGGGTGTGGTTGGCGATCACCAACACGCCGCGCCGGCCAAGCGGCGTCGTCGCCCATAGGTGCACGCGGCAGTGGGCCCGCACCCAAAGTCCGAGGATCCCGGCCACGGCGCGCCGTAACCCGAGCTCGCTCCAGCGGGGCCAGGGCAGGGCCGCGATGCCAACCATGGCCGAACCGAGCAACATAAAGCCGCCCGCCCAATGGAAGAGGTGGGTGTAGGCCACGGCAGGGGGCCCCGCCGTGGCAACCAAAGAGGCGCCCACCAGGGGTGCGACCACTGCAGGCAGTCCCGCCGCAACGCCCCAAAACCCCAACGTCTCGCCGAATCGCCCCGGCTGCGGCGTCACGTCCAGGGCCAGGGCCCAGTCAACGGCCAAAAAGGTGCCGTAGCCCACGCCGTACCCGATCCCCAAGGCCTCGGCCCAGATCGCTGCGGGGGCCGCAGGAAAGGCCAGCGTGGCTGCGGCCATCGGCAGGCTGGAACACGCCACCAACGCCAGACGCGAGCGGCGGTCGGAGCGGCGACCCACCCACCACGCGGCCAAGGCCGCGGCGCCGAGTGCCCACAGCGCCAGGCGCGCCGCGTCGCGAGCGGGGTTGGCGGTGTGCCACACCCGCTGGAAGTAGGTGAGGACGAAGGTCATCAAGAGGGTTTGGCCAAAGAGGACGGCCATGCGGGCCCCAAAGAGGAGGGTAAAGCGGCCCCGGGACACCGGGGCAGGCGCCGGGGACGGCAGGGGGGGCGCCGGCCGCGACAAGGCCACTGCGGCGCTTAGGGCCATGAGCGCCGCCATTAGCGCGTAGGTGGCGTGCAACGGTAAAAAGCCGGCCGCGAGGATGCCGGCGCCGTTGCCGATGAGACTCCCCACGCCGATGGCCGCCGACATCTCGCCGTAGCGCTTCGGGCCCACCAGTTCCGGTACCCAGGCCTGCACGCCGGTGCCGGCCGTGGCCAACCCTAAGGCCAAAAGTCCGAGCCCGGCGCCCAACGTGATGGCGTGGGTGGCCGAGGCGACCAAGGCGAGCCCGGCCAGATTGACGGCACATCCCGCCCCTAAGAACCACAGCGGCGGACGGGTGCGGCGCAAGCGGTCCCAACCCCGCCCCACCAAGGGCGGGGCCACTACTCCCACCAATTGGGCCAAGGCGGCCAACCGTCCCAGGGTCCACAGCGGCTGGGCCACCGCCATGCGGGTGACGGCTAACGGCAACGCGATGGTCAGCCACGCGCCCTGCTGGAAGTTGATAGCCCCCCACAGCGCGAGAAATCCCCACGGCAACGAGGACCCCGGCGGTCGCCGCATCGCCGCTCGCCCTCCTTTGGCCCTTTAGGCCTTGGTACGGCCGCCTTCGCCGTTCGCGGCCCGAAGTGTCCTTTTTCTGTTATTCTATAACGGAAAAACCGAGAAAGACGCGACGGTTTCCCGGTCCTCAGGGCCAAGGCGAGCCGCGCTCTGGAAGGAGGCGGGCCCCGGGGCCGGTTGGGGAAGCTGGCAAAAGCAAGGAGGCGAGGGCATGCGGCAACCTCTGGGGCTGACGTGGGACATGACCCGGTACGTGATCGCCCAGCGCCTGCGCGGACGGCGGCGCTATCCCTTGGTGCTGATGTTAGAGCCCACGGAGCTGTGCAACCTGACGTGCACCGGCTGCGGGAAGATTCGCCAGGATCCGGCAGTGCTGCAACGGCGGCTGTCGGTCGAGGAATGCCTGGCGGCCGTCGACGAGTGCGGGGCGCCGGCAGTCTCTATCGCCGGCGGGGAGCCCCTGACTCATCCCGACATCGTGGCCATCGTGGAAGGGATCCTGGCTCGGCGCAAGTTGACCCTGTTGTGCACCAACGGGATCTTGTTGGGGCGCGTGCTGCCCAAATTGAAGCCGCATCCCCGGTTCTCCCTGGTGTTTCATCTCGATGGCCCCCGCGAGCACCACGACCGAATGGTGGAGCGGCGGGGGGTGTACGACCTCGTCATCAAAGGCATCGCCGAGGCCAAAAAACGAGGGTTTCGCGTCACCACCAACACCACCCTCTACAAAGGAGCCGATCCGAAGGCGGTGGGCCAACTGTTGCGCGAACTGAACGCCATGGGGGTCGACAACTGCATCGTCTCCCCGGCCTTCACCTACGAAGAGGTGGGCATGAGGTCGGACATCTTTTTGCGGCGCAAGGAGGCCATCGCCCTCTTCCGGGCCGTGGCCGAGGCCGCCGGCCCCGGCGTGCGCTATTACAACACCCCGGTCTACCTCGATTTCCTCATGGGCAAGCGCCACCTGCGGTGCACCCCTTGGGGCAACCCCACCCGCGATCCCTTGGGCTGGAAGGGCCCCTGCTATCTGTTGACCGACCGGCACTACCAGCGCTTCGACGAGCTCATGACCGAAACCCGTTGGGAGGAGTTCGGGTACGGCGAGAACCCGCGCTGCGCGAGCTGCATGATGCACAGCGGCTACGAGGCCTCGGCGGTGTCGGCCATCACCCCGCGCGACGCCTGGCGCATGGTGCGCTGGCTGTTTGCCTCGTGACGCTGGTACTGGTGGCCCTGGCCCTCGAGGCCGTGGGGCTGGTGGCCCGTCTCGGCCGAAGGGGCGCCCAGTTCAGGGTGGCCGTGACCGGGATGGGCCCGGAGCGCGGTGCCGAGGGGGCCCGCCGGGCCTTGGCCCGGTGGCGCCCGACGTGGGTGATCGGGCTTGGCTTCTGCGGCGGGCTGCATCCGCCAGCGGCAGTCGGCAGCTGGGCCTATCCAGCCGCGGTGGTCACGGAAGAGGGAACCGTGCTCGCCTTGACTCCGCTGCCGGGGCATCCGGCCCAAGGGCGGATGGTATCGGTGGCCCGCCCCGTGGTCTCGCCGGCAGGCAAGGCGGCGCTGTACGCTGCCACTGGCGCCCTATGGGTGGACCAAGAAGGCTTTGCCTGGGCTCGCGCCTGCCAGGCGGTGGGGGTCCCCTTCACGCTGGTCCGCTGGGTGCTGGACGGCCCCGAGGACCCCTTACCGGTGTTGGCTTGCCCCAAAAGCTGGCGCGCCGTGCCGCACCTCGCGGTGCTGGTGGCGCAGGGCGTTCGGGCCTTGGCCGAGAAGGGAGAGGAGATGGCGTGCGGGCTCTCGTGACCGGCGCCACGGGCTTCATCGGCTGGCACGTGGCGCGGGCGCTTCGGGAAGCGGGGCACAGCGTGCGGGCGCTGGTGCGCAACCCTGCCTGGGCGGCGCGGCGCCTCGAGCCTTTGGGGATCGAGTGGGTAGTGGGCGACCTCGCCCAACCCGAGCGGTGGGCGCCGGCGTTAGAGGGGGTCGACGCCGTCTTTCACGTCGCGGCCCTGTATTCCTTGGCCCAGCGCGATGCCGCGGCCATGCTGCGCGTCAACGTGGAGGGCACCCGGCGGCTGTTGGCGGCGGCTTTGGCCCACGGCGTGCGCCGAGTGGTCTACACCAGCAGCACGGCTGCCGTGGGGCTCCGCCCCGGTGGCGAGCCGGCCGACGAAACCGACTGGGCAGACCCCGATAGGGCCCCGGGGGCGTACAAGCGCTCGAAGATCCTGGCTGAACAGGCGGCGCTTCAGGCCGCCCGCTCAGGGCTGGACGTGGTGGTGGTCAACCCGTCGGCTCCCATCGGCTGGGGCGACATCAAGCCCACGCCTACCGGCAAGATCATCCTCGACGCCGTGGCCGGGCGCATGCCGTACTACGTAGAGACCGGGCTCAATTGGGTCGCGGTGGAAGACGTGGCCCAGGGTCATCTTTTGGCGTTCGAGCGCGGGCGGCCGGGGGAGCGCTACATCCTAGGCAACGCCAACCTCTCGCTGCGCGAGATCCTCGAGCGCATCCAGCGGATTTTGGGGCGGCGGGGGCCGTTGGTGCAGATCCCGTGGGGACTCGCGGCCGCGGCCGGCTGGGCGGACGAGTTTATCCTCTCGCCGCTGTTCCGACGTCCGCCCGCCATCCCTTGGGATGGAGTGCGACTGGCCCGGCGGCCGATGTATTTTTCGGCCGCCAAGGCGGTGCGGGAGCTCGGCTTGCCCCAGACGCCCATCGACCAGGCCTTGGAAGCGGCCGTGCGATGGTTTCGCGAGGAATGGCCGCGCTGGCGCACCGAGGTCCGCTAGCCGGGTCCGGCGCCGCGAGGGGTGCGGGCCGCGTGCGCGGCCAAGGCCATGGCCGCCACAGTGGCGGCTGCGGCTACCTCCATCACCCGGCGGAAAGAGATGGCGGCCAGGGGGCCAAACGCCAGGGCCGAGACGCCGATGCCGAGGTCGAAGGCGGCGAAGTAGGTGCCAGCGGCCGCTCCGCGCTCGGCGGGCGGGTTGCGTTCCATGGTCCAGGCCAACACCGAGGGCTGGGCAGCGCCGAAGCCGAGCCCGAACAGGACCGAGAAGGCGATCAACGACGGCAGGGTGTGAAGGCGGCTCAAAAAGAGGGCGGCGACGGCAAAGACGCCTAATCCGGGCAGGATCACGGCAAAGCGGCCGAAGGTGTCCGAAAGGCGCCCGAGCCAGCCGCGGAACAGGAGCAGCGTGAAGGCATAGCCGACGTAGAAAAAGCCGTAGGCGTCGACGCCTGCCACCGGGTGAAGAAGCCCGCGGCGGGCCGCGAGGACGGGCAAGAAGGTCATCACCGCGCCGAAATTGATGTTCATCAAGAACTGAATGGCCGAAGGCAATACGGCTCCGCGTTGGACCCAGGACCGAGGCCTTTCGTGGGCGGGGGGCCTTTGGGTGTGAGGCATTTTGGCGAGGAGCAGGATCGCTAAACCCATGGCCGCCGCCGCGATCCAGGAAAAGGCAGCGAATCCCCAATGGCTTAAGGCGGCTACGGCCAGGAAGGGGCCGAAGGCCATGGCCAAGTCGCCGAAGTTGGCGTAGTAGCCGGTGGCCTCGCCCCGTCGGCGGGGCGGTACGACGTCTTGGACCAAGGTGGCCGAGGCAGTAGAAGCGAGCCCCCACCCTACGCCGTGCAGGATGCGCAGGGCGACCAACACAGGCAGGACGGTGCCCCAGGGATAGGCGGCGAACACCAGCCCGATGACGGCGAGGCCTACCCGAAGAAAGCCGAGACGGCCGTAGCGGTCGAGCAGGTGGCCGACCGGAAGCCGCACCGCCACGGCGGTCAACACGAAGGCGGCGCCACTTAGCCCCACGGCCTCGACCGACATGCGGTGCTGGAGCATAAAGGGGGCGATGACGGCCATCAGCCCCTGGAAGCTCGCGAAAATCAGGAAACTGGCGGCCGAAAGCCGTAAGAAGGGGCCGGTGAAGATCGGTTCGGGTTGGGCGGCAGCATCCATGTGGTATCTCCTCCCAAAAGGCCGAACCCCTCGGTCGTGACTGGGGCGAACGGGACCGAGGGCTTGGGCTTAGGCTTTTTGGCGCCGGGATCCCGGCGCGGTCGCTCCGAGGGGGCCCCGTACGGGGGGCGACCCGTCAGGGATGGGCCAAGGCCGCGGGGCACAACGGGCCCAAGTGGATGCCCCACTGGCCAGACCGGTAACGCAACCACAGCTGGCCGAGATTGGGTGCCCACAGCCGGCGAGCCGCCGGCCCGTCGGCGTCGAGGAGGGTGAGGACGGCGGCCTTCAGGCAGTCGGCATGGGTGGCGGCCACCACCCATCCTGCGGGATGGGCGTCGCAGAAGGCGCCGAGCGCCGCCAGGACGCGGCGGCCGACGGCCAAGATAGACTCGCCGCCCGGCGGGGGGAACCGTTCGGGGTCCCGCCGCCACGCCTCGAAGGGCTCGAGTTGGTACAGCTCTCGAAAATGGCGGCCGTCCCATTCGCCGAGGTCGACCTCGCTCAAGTCGGCCAGGATGGTCACCGGAAGCCCACGGGCCCGCGCTAAGGGTTCCAGGGTTTCGCGGGCGCGCGCCAAGGGACTCGAGACCAGGTGGCGGATGGGCACCCCCTCGAGTTGCGCCACGAGCTTTTCGGCCTGCCGGCGCCCGATGGCCGTCAAGTGAGGGTCCCATCGGCGACTGGCAAAGCGCCCCTGGGCGTTGGCTTCGCTTTCTCCATGCCGCACCAACAACACGTCGACCCATTCGCCCACGGCCATCCTCCTGTCCTGCTCCAAGGTCCAGTGCTCATTGGTCATGATACGACATCGCGGCCGGCGAAGCAGCGGCACCTTGCAGTCGAAGGGCCTAAAGCGCGCAGGCGGCGGCGCCCCCAGCGATTTTGCTACAATAAGGCAAAAGGGGCTTCAGGGGGAGAGGAGGCCGGTGGTGATGGAACGACAGGAGGCGGAAGAGCTGTTCGAATCCACCTTTGTGCTGTTCCGCAGTTTCGGCCGTCGGTTCCGCCGGGAGCGCGAGCCGCACTACATCACCCCCACTCAATACCATGCCTTGGCGCTGGTGGCTGAACGCGGCACCGTCACGTTGATGGAGTTGGCAGGGCTTTTGCGGGTGGCGGGACCTACGGCCACCCGCACCATCGAGGCGTTGGTGCAAAAGCAGCTGCTGGTCCGGGACCGGGACCCCCAGGACCGGCGGATCGTATGGGTGCGGCTCTCTCCGGCCGGAGCCCGCTTGTTAGACCAAGAACGGGCGGGGCACGTGCAGTACTTCCAGAATCTCTTGGCGGTATTGCCGCGCGAGGACCAGACGGCCTTGGTGCGCATCATGAAGCGGCTGGCCATGGTTGCGCCTTAAGCGGCGGGAAAGCGAGGCGGGACGGTACGGGACGGGTGGGGCTTCTCATCAACCCCATGGCCGGACGGGACATTCGCCGGGTGGTGGCCGCGGCGGGATTGCACTCCACGGCCGACAAACTCCTCGCTGCCCGGCGCCTCTTGGCGGGGATGGCGGCCGTGGAAGACACCGAGGTGTGGATGGTTGATGACCGCGAGGGCTTGGCGGCGTACCTCGCGGCCGAAGTGGGGCCGTGGCTGCACCGGGTTCCAGAAGGCCAAGCCGAAGGCAGCGCCCGCACCCCGGAGTGGACGCGGCGCCTGGAGGACGTCGGCGTGTCGGTGTTGGTGGCGGTCGGCGGCGACGGGACCCAGCGCCTGGTGGCACAGGCGCGCCCGCAGGTGCCGGTGTTGCCGGTGGCCGGCGGTACCAACAACGTGGCCTGTTGGGTGGGGGATGAGACGGCCGCGGGCATGGCCGCAGCGCGGTACGCCGCCGGCGGACTTCGGTTGAGCGACGTGGCCCGCCGCGTCAAGTGGATTCGGGTGGAGGGAGAGGTGGAGGCGCCCGAGGTGGCCTTGGTGGACTTGGCGTGGGTCCGCCGCTCCTTTACCGGAGCGCGGGCGGTGTGGGAGCCGGAGGCGGTGGGGGCCTTGGTCCTCGCCCAGGCAGATCCGGCCCGGCCGGGCCTCTCCAACCTCGGTGGCCACCTCTGCCCGGTCGGCCCGGGGATCGACGGGGGCCTCTTTGTCGCGTGCGCCGAGCCGGGGCGGGGTCAACCGGTGCCGACCATTTTGGCTCCCGGGTTGGTGCGGCCGGTTTGGGTGGAGCGTTGGGAGCCGTTGGCGTTGGGTGCAGTCCGCGAGCTGCGGGAGTCGGAGGGGGGCACGTTGGCCCTCGATGGCGAACGGTGGGTGGTGTTGCCGCAGGGCGCGGCGGTGTGGGTGCGGGTGGAGCGAGAGGGTCCCTGGTTCCTCGAACCCGAGCGGGTGCTGGCCCCTCAGACCGGGGCCGAATGACCGTCAAGCCGGGTGGTTGGTGGGAGACACGGCGGCTTTTAACGGGGGGAGTTCCTCGGCGTCGGGAACGTGGTCAGGCACGGCGATGGGGAACCGGTCGCGGTTTTGCTCGATAAGCCAGCGGTACAAGCGGGCACTCGGTCGGGGGGTGCGGGCCTGCGTCGCATAGTCGACGGCAAACAGGCCAAACCGCGGGTGAAACCCCTCGGCCCACTCGAAGTTGTCCAAGGCCGACCAGTAAAAGTAGCCGCGCACTTCGAGCCCTTCGGCCTGGGCGGCTGCGAGCTCGCGCAGGTGGTCGACCAGAAATCGCTGGCGCAGGCGGTCGTCGCGGGCGGCGATGCCGTTTTCCTTCACCACCAGCGGCTTTTGCCACCGTCCCAGCACCCGCAAGGCGTGCCTTAGCCCCGCGGGATAAATCTCCCATCCCATGTCGGTGGTCAGTGCGCCGGGTTTGGCCGTGATGGGGCGAAAGCCTTGGCGCCAGTGCATCCATTGGCGAAAGTAGTAGTTGACGCCGATGAAATCAAAGTCCGGGGCGATTTGGGCCACGAAACGGCGGTTGAAGAGCCAGTCGACTGCGGCGGCGTCGCGGCGGTCGGCCCAGCTGGTCTCCCGGTAGGGGAAGAACACGGCGTAGTGATGGGCCCATCCCACCAGCGCCGTGGGACGGGCCGCCTTGATGGTGCGGTACAGGTGCCGATGCAGGTGCCCAAGGCGGTTGGCGGCCCGCCAAGCCAGCCATACCGACCGGCGGCCCGGCGGCCACGAGCCGTGGGCGTAGCCCATGACGGCCCAGACCATGGGTTCGTTGATGGTCACGTACAGGTCGACCAAGTCTCCGAGGTGCTCCACCACTGTGGCGGCATAGCGGGTAAAGCGCTCGACGGCATCGGGGGCGAACAGTCCCCCTCGGTCCGCCAGCCACAGCGGCAGCGTGAAGTGGTGTAGCGTCAGGCACGGGACCCAACCGTGCGACCGCATGGCCTGCACCATGCGGCGGTAGGTCGCCAGAGCTTCACGGTCCCACTGCCCCGGCTCCGGCTCGATCCGACTCCATTCCACGGAAAACCGGTAGGCGTTGATGCCGAGCGCAGCAAAGCGCTGGTAGTCTTCTTGGTACCGGCTCCAGTGGTCGCACCCGCGCCCAGACCGCTGCCCCTCGCGCACCCGGCCGGCCGCCTCCCAGCGGGTCCAGTCGTTATGCGTCTGCCCTTCCACTTGGTGGCTGGACGTCGCCACGCCCCAGAGAAACGGGGGCAAGGAGCGAGGCCAGGCGCTCATGCCTCCCTAGCTCCGCCCGGGGGGCCGACCCGTACCGCCAGCGCTTGGGGGTGTAAGCCCACTGCGATGGGGAGGTGCCCGATGAGTTCGCCATCGGCGTGGACTGCCAGCCGGCGGGGACCGTCTACGGCCAGCCGCGGGGCCTCCAGGATGCGCACAGCCCGGTGGGACACATGCGACCCGGAGAAGACGCGGACCAACAGCGGCAACACCTGCCACGGCGCGAGCGGCCCGATCCACACCACCGACAGCCGGCCGTCGTCTGGAGAGGCCGACGGGCAGATCCGCATCCCGCCGGCATAGACGCCGGTGTTGGCGCAAGCGAGAAGAAAGGTAGGCGCCTCTTCTACGCCCTCGGGCAGGGTGACGGTCAGCTCTGCCGACCGGTAGCTCCACAAGTTGGCTAACACGCCGCGCACAAAGAGCCCCGCGCCGCTGCCCGCGCCGCGCTTGTGGTGGTTGGCCCACTCGGCGACCTGGGCGTCGAACCCCACGCCGGCCACCGTCAGAAAGTACCGCCCGTTGACCGTGCCCACGTCGATGCGCCGAATCGCCCCTTCCCGAGCCACGGCCCACTGACGCACGGGGTCGGTGGCGTGTCCCAGGGCCCGGGCAAAGTCGTTGCCAGTGCCGGCCGCAATCACCGCCAGGGTGGCCTTGGCTTGGGGCATGAGCCCGTTGACCACTTCGTGGTGGGTGCCGTCGCCGCCCAAGGAGACCACCGTCCAGTCGGCTTCGGAAGCCACCTCCCGCGCCAGCTCGCGGGCGTGGCCGGGGTAGCGGGTGGCCACCACGTCGGCGTGCACTTCGTCGAACAAGGGCTTTAACCGCTCAAACACCGACCGGGCTCTGCCCCCGCCGGCCACCGGGTTGAAGATGACGCGCATGGGCATCGATGTTCGCTCCGCTAGCTGGCCTGGGCTAAAAGGGCCCGACAGGTGCGGATCTCGTCGGCGTACTGGGCCTCGTGCTCGACCGGTGTCTCAAGGTAGAACGGGATGTGGTCCAGGCGCGGATCCCGAAGGATGCGGCGGATGGCGTCGGCCCCGAGGTAGCCTTGGCCAATAAGGGCGTGACGGTCCTTGCGGGCTCCGAAGGGCACCAGGCTGTCGTTGAGGTGGATGGCCAAAAGGCGGTCCATATAGGCGGGCTCGGAGAATCCGGCGTAATCCTCGGGGTGTTCGGCCGTCATCTGGCCGGCGGCAAAGGCATGCTGGGTGTCAAAGCAGAACCCCACCGCCTCTTTGGGAAACGGTTCGGCGATGGCCAACAGTTCGTCCAGGTGGGTGCCGATCTCCGAGCCCTGCCCGGCGGTGTTTTCCAACAGGATGGTCACGCCCTGGGCCGTACTCTTTTCTAACACCGCCGCGAGCGCCTCTTGCATGCGCCGTACGCCCCAGGCCGCGCTCTCGCCCTTGGGCTTGCCGCAGTGCACCACCACGGCATACGTCCCCCGGGCTTCGGCGATGACCAAATCCTGCACCAGGGCCTCGATGGAAAGCTGATACAATTCGTCTTCCGGCGAGGCCAGGTTGATGAGGTACGGCGTGTGCCCGACGGCCACAAGGTCGAGGCGCCTGAGCGCCTCGCGGCCGCGGGCGGCGTCGACGGGATCGAGGGGTTTGGCCCCGCGGAACCCCCGCGGATTTTTGGTGAAGTATTGGAAGCAGTTGGCCCCTAGTTTCGGCGCATTTTCCGCAGCCTGCCAGAACCCCTTGGCCACGCTCAGGTGGCACCCCAGTCGCACGCGCATCCTCCGTTCTCGCCCAAAATCCGACCCGGCACCGATTCGCTCCCATCTTGGACAAACGAGCGAAGTTCGTCAAGGGCAGGCTCGGGCAGGAACTGGGGAGGGGATCCACCTTGGCAGGACGAGAAACCCGACCTACACTCAAGAAAAAGGCCCGGCCCTGGGGCCGGGAGCACGATGGGGGAGGCTCGTATGGCAGAGGCAGCCATGGCGTGGGAGACGTGGCAAGCGACGGTGGGCGGGAGACTTTGGCCGGCAGCGGCGCGGGACGGCATGGACCGCACGGCGGCGTCGGCAGTCGACCCCGCGGCAGTCCCCGGAGTCCGGGTGGTCCGTTCAGCGGGAAGGCAAGGGGCGCCGCTGTGGTGGGTTCGCAGTGCCGCCGACTGCGAACGGGAGACGGTGCTGTGGGGACGGGCCCTGGCCAATGTCGGGGTGCGGCCGCAGGACCGGGTCCTGGTGGCGACGGGGCATCCGGATTGGGACCGGGCCGTGTTAGAGGGCGTGGCCGCGTCGGGGGCCAAAGGCATGGCTGCCAACGGCGTGCTTGGCCAAAGCGGTCTTGACCCGTATCGGCCTTTTAGGCCCACGGTGCTGGTGACCCAGCCGCGGATGGCGCTGGCTTTGGCCCGCGCCGGACAGCTTTCGGGACTCGGGCGGCTCGTGCTGTGGGGAGACATCGGGCGCGGGGTGGTGGAAGCTCGAAAAGACCTCTTGCCGCCCGAGTTGGCGGTGGCGGAGGTCTATGCCTTGACCGAACACCCCGGCCCTCTGGCCGTGGAGTGCCCGGCCGGGCGGTTGCATTGGCTCGCGGAAGGGGTGGCGCTGGAGTGGATGGATCCCTGGCGCCGGGAGCCGGCCGCTGAAGGCCGGATCGCGGAGGTCTGGGTGACTGATCTGACCGCCCGGGCGCTGCCCTTGTACCGCTACCGCACCGGAGACCTCGTCGAGCTGCCCAAGGAGCCGTGCCCCTGCGGAGCCGAGGGATGGAGTACCTCGCGCCTGCGCGGCCGCCTCGCGCAGACGCGTTGGCTCGGGCGGCGCCCGGTGTTGCCGGCCGTGTTGGCGGAGTCGGTGTTGGCTTCTCCCGGGATCGGGGAGTGGGAGGTGGCCTTCAGGTGGGACCGCAGCCGGGGGCGCGACCTTTTGGAGGTGACCCTGGCCGTGGAGCCGGGCCACGACCCCGATGCGGTGCAACAGGCGGTGCAAGCGCGGGCCGAGGAAGTCACGGGTTGGCTGACGGTGCGAGTCGAGGTGGTGGCGCCTGCTGCTGTGCCCTTCCATTCCCGGTTTCAGTTCTACGACCGGCGACCGGTGGGGGGCGCTGCCGCGCGAGGCGCCTAGTCCCCGGTCCCAGGGTCCAGGGATTCGGGGGCAAGCGGCGGGCCTTCCAGGGTCTGCAGGCGGTCGGCGAACAGCGCCCCGAGGTGTGGGTCGAGGGCGGAGGGGTCGAGGGGCTGGCCTTCGTAGGGGGCCCAAGGCCCCCTCGCCTCAGGGGCGCGCTCGAGGATGATCCTGCGCCAGTCGGGGTCGGCCAAAAACTGCGCCATGGTCCGAAAGCTCAAGGCCGCGCGCGCCTCCAACAGCGCCGCGGCGATGGCCTCAAGCCAGGCCAGAGCAGCAGGGGTGGCATGCTCGGGGTACAGGAGCGTCACGATGTCCCGTACCGCTTCCACGGCGCGCCGGCGGTCGGGTAAGGTGGGGCCAAACCCCATCGCGATCCCTTCTTCCCTTCTTCTCTTTTGCCTTTCTGCCCTCCTGGCCAGAAGACTGCCAAGAAGACGGCGTCGAACCTGGGCAGTAAAGACGGTGGACGGCTTGCGAACCGGTGCCGCGACGCCGCCTTAGGCGTGGGCCGCGGCGGCTTCGGCGGCGGCGATGAGGTCGGCGAAGATGTCCTCGACGGCCTCGATCCCCACCGCGATGCGCACCGTCCCTTCAGTGATGCCCATCGCTGCGCGTTCTTCGCGAGTCTGTGAGCGATGGGACGCCATCACCGGGTATAGCGCGAGGGTGTACACGTCGCCCACCGTGGTGGCAGGGACCACCAGCTGAAGGCGGCGCAAGAACTCAAACACCGCGTCGCGCCCGCCGGGGAGCTCTAAGGTCACCACGGCCCCTCCGCGCCCGTGGGCCATGAGGCGCGCGATGCGCTCCCGCTCAGGATGGTCCGGCAAAAGCGGGTAATGCACGCGCCGAAAGCGGCCCGATTCCAAGAGCCGCACGGCCAAGGTCGCGGCGTTGTCGCACTGGCGGGGAAATCTCAGGCCCAGCGTTTTCAGTCCTCGGTGGATGAGCCAGGCCTCAAACGGTCCCAGTACGGCGCCCAGAAGCTTCTGCTGGCGATGGATGACCTCGGCGTAGCGCCCCTGGGCCAACAACACCCCGCCCATGGCGTCGCCGTGGCCGCTGAGGTATTTGGTGGCGCTGTGCACTACCATGTCGGCCCCGAATTCGAAAGGACGCACCAACAACGGCGTGGTGAAGGTGTTGTCGACGATGACTTCCGCGCCCGCGGCGTGGGCCAGTTCGGTGATGGCCGGTCCATCGATGACCCGAAGGAGCGGGTTGGAAAGGATTTCGAACAACACCGCCTTGGGCCGCACCGTTTCCAAGACGCGGCGGGCTTGGTCGAGGTCGACGAGGTCGGCCTGCACCACGCGCAGTCCCAGCGGCGCGAAGAACTCCTGGACCAAATTGATCGAGGCGCCATAAAGGTCGCGGCTGACCACGATGGCGTCGCCTGGGCGGGGTTTGGTCGCCCAAAGGGCCGCATGGATAGCGGCCATCCCCGATCCGTAGGCGGTGGCGAATTCGCCGCCCTCCAGTTGGCGCACGGCCTCCGCCAGGGCGTCAACGGTCGGGTTGTTGTGGCGGCTGTAGGTGTATCCCTGGCGTTGGCCTCCGAGGATGGCGTCGGCGGCCTCCGGCGATTCAGGGACGAAGCTGTTGCTGACGACGATGTCGTGGACGGTCGGATAGCCGGCTTGGGGGGGGATGCGTTCCCCCGCGTGGACCAAGCGGGTGTCGAGTTCCCAACGGTTGTCCATGGCGCCTCTCCTTCCCACGGCCGGGGCCGGGAACGCGGCGGGCCGCGGCCCATCTCTAAAGACCTTCGTGCCGGCTGGCGTTTGGTTTCAGCCTAACACAGGGAACCCGGGGGCTCAACCGCGCCGGATGCGGCGGCGAGGGGGCGCAGACGGTCGAAACGGGGGGTGAAAGACGGTGGGAAGCTGCCTAGACTCGAGATCCCGCCTTACCGGGACTTTTCTTCAAGAACGGCGTCGGAGCGGGTTGACAGGCGAAGAGGGGCTCTCATATAGTAGGGAAGGAAAACGTTCCTCGTTAGGCGAGGCGTCGATACAAACAGAAGCCACTGCTCCGGCCCGTCGAAAGACGCTCAGGAGTAGGACAGGGGTGGCCGGATTAAGGCTTCCTCCGAAGTGGCTAAAACTCGCGAGAGTTTTTACGTTGTATCGTGCTGAAGCTCCACTAGGAGGACCAAAGCGGGTGAAGTCCTCTGGGTGAGCCAGAGGATTTTTTTGTGAGAGGTTGCCGCCGCAGGCCCAAGACGCATGGGGCCAAGCAACGGGGAGGTATCCGTCGTGGAAGGAGACCCTGGCGGTCATAGTGGTGGGCGCGCCCGAGGCCCGTGGTGGGGCCCGTGGCGCGCGAACCGGTACGGTAAGAGATTGCGGCGGGGGAGCGCCGGCTAAAGGCCGCCCCCGCCGAGGCGGGGGTGTGCGCGATGCCGAAGTGGCTCGACACGGCAGCCACGGCCTGGGTCGAGGCCGAGATCCGCGCGCGCGACCGGGCCCGGATCGCCGCCTTGAAGGCGGATCCGCGCGGGTGGCGCCGGTGGTGGTTGCTGTTCCTATTGGTCGGACCGGGAATCTTGGTGATGGTGGCCGACAACGACGCAGGCGGGGTGATCACCTACGCCCAAACCGGGGCCGGCTACGGATTAGGGTTTTACCTGCCCTTTTTGGTCTTGTTGGGTCCCGTGGCCTACATCGTGCAGGAGATGACGGTGCGACTCGGTGCCGTCACCCGGCGTGGGCACGCGGAGATGATTTGGGGACGCTACGGGCCCTTTTGGGGCGCCTTCTCGCTGATCGACCTGGTGGTGGCCAACTTTCTGACCTTGGTCACCGAGTTCATCGGCATCACCTTGGGGATGCAGGTCCTGGGGGTGCCACCGGTGGCAAGCGCGCTCGCAGCCGTCGCCCTGATCGCGGCGGTGCTCTTGGGGCTGCGGTATTACACCTGGGAACGGGTGTCGCTGGGCATTGCTGCCGGGAACCTGGTCTTCATTCCCCTGGCCTTGATGGCCAAACCCCACTGGGGGGCTGTGGGCGCCGCATTTCTGCACTGGCAGGTGCGGGGCGGATTCACGCCGGCCTTTTTGTACGTCCTGTTGGCCAACCTCGGCACCACCATCGCCCCCTGGATGCTGTTCTTCCAGCAGTCTTCGGTGGTGGATAAGGGACTGACGGAGCGCGAGATCCGGCACGGACAGGTCGACACGGCCATCGGCGCGGCGGTGATGGTGGCCGTGGCCTTGGCCATCGTGATCCTGACTGGCAGTTGGCTGTACGGACAGCCCGGGTCCGGGCAGTGGGACATGCAGCGCATCCTCGTGGCGTTGGGGGCGCATCTCGGGCGGTGGGGCGAGGACCTCTTCGCGCTGGGGCTGGTCGAGGCCGGCACCATCGCCGCCATCGCCATCTCCGCCAGCACGTCGTGGGCCTGCGGCGAGGCGTTCGGATGGCCGAAGAGCATCAACCTGCCGCCCAAGGTGGCGTGGCGGTTCTACCTGCCGGGGTTGATCAGCCTCGTCGCAGCGGCACTGGTGGTGTTGGTGCCGGGGATGCCGCTCGGATTCTTGAACCTTACGGTGCAGGTGATTGCCACCATCTTTATGCCGGCCGCGATGCTCTTCTTGCTCCTGTTGCTGAACGACCCCGAAGTGATGGGTGAGCACGTCAATCGGCGCTGGCAAAATTGGGCCGCAGGCGGGATCGTCCTGTTTCTGGTGGCCATGAACGGGCTGTACGGGCTGTCGGTGGTCTTCCCCCACGCCTTTGCCCACTGGCTGTAACCCATCGCCGGCGGAGATTTGGAGGAGGTGAACGGCGGTGCGCCAGGGAGAGCGGTTGAAGGTGGTGGAAGGGCGCAACGAGGCCGCGCCCCTCGGGCGAGCCACCCTTCAGGGCTGGGCCGTGTGGGCGTTCTGGGGGCTCAGGGTCTACATCGTGGTGATGACGGCGTTGGTGGTGGTGGGGTTCCTCCACGGGATGGGCTAGGCCCCAAACCGGCGCGCGATTTCGGACTTGGCGAGGAGCACTTGGGTGATGCGCCCGTGGCCGATGCGGCCGCGGGCGTTTTCGGCCCATACCGCCGTCTCCACCCGGTTGCCGTCCAGGCTCAGGAACTCGGCCGTGGCCGTAAAGCGCTCGCCTACCCGCGTCGGCTCCAGGTGGACCACCTCGATCCGGTAGCCGACGGCGTCCTCTTCCGGCTCCAGGTAAGGGAGAATCAACTTGCGGCTGGCCCACTCCATCCACTCGATCATCACCGCCGTGGCCAAGACGGGATGAATCGGCTGACCGCCGAGGTGTGCCGTCATGGCCTCGCTAACCACCGTGGAGACGGTGGCGGTCATTCCCGGCTGCAGTCCCTTGAGCACGTGGGGGTCCATCCTCCCTGCGATAAAGTCGGTGTACCGCTGTGATACCGGCTTCTTCCTGCCCCGAAACCCCTGACTGACCCCAGGGGGGTCGCTTCGTGTCTGACAGGCGTAACATCTCCGCCGACGCCGGGCCCCCCCGGCGCTGTCGCGGCCCTTGCGGGCCATGTCGCCACCGGTAGGACCGCGTAGGCGGCCAGTCCTTGCAGCTGGATCGCCGCGTTAACATCCCGGTCGGGGGTGACGCCACCACCCGGACAGGTCCATGTGCGATCCCGGAGCCTAAGACCTTGGTTGACATACCCACAACCTGGACTCGCGCACTGCTTGCGCTTGGGAAACCAGCGGTCGACTTCGGTCGATCGCGTTCCATACCGCTGGGCCTGGTAGCGCAGCGCGGAGAAGAATTGGCCCAACGCCAGGGTCTTACACGCCCTGCGCCGACCGATGATGGGCGAGCATTCCCGGCACCGACAACGGATCCCCACCCGTTGGTTCTCGCGGCAGAGCCGTGTGGAGACTTTGGGCCAGCAACCCCGACGAATGTTGGCGCTGCCAAGATGGGTCCGGGCCAGCCGGGTTCGGGCTTGGTCCCCCTTCCGGCTGCCCGGCGACCGTGTCCCCTGGGGCAGGAGATCGCGGGCCGTCGGCCCGATTCGCGGCTTGGCCGCTTGCGCCTTGCGGGTAACGGCCCGCTGACGCAGTTTCCACCGGCCAAGCGCCCGCCGCTACGCTGGCGGCCCCAGGATTTGCTCCCCCGTCGACAGCGTGACCAAAGTCTTGACGACCCCATCGACCCCAACCACACTGGACCCCGTACGCTTGCGGTCGTAGGGAATCGCGAGTAAATCTTGCACGAGTTCGGGTTCCGGGGAGAGCGGTTCCTGATTGAGGACCCGCAGTTTAAAACCGTGTGGGTGAAAGCCCAGCTCCAACCAGGCATTGCCAAAACGCGTCCAACGATTTTGGCAGGCCGCGATCCCGGTCTCCATCTCGCTTATTGCTGCCACGTCCCTCAACGCCCAGCACGTCTGGCGATGGAAATGCAGACCTCCGCTCACTGCTTCGATGCACTCGACGGGCGCCAATCCACGGGATAGGCAGAACTGCTCTCCTGCCATGCGCTGGTTCGCCAAATCTGGGCGCTGGCTTAAGCTGATGACCTGACAACAGGCCACGACCTTGCGCGGACCCGCTGGCACCTTGCGCTCACGTCGAACGGCCAAGCTGGGATCTTCGGTGCCGTATCGACGACCCGTGGCTTTCGGCCTTGCCGGTTGCAAACGGCGTTCGCGGTCCCAGCGCCGCACGGCTTTGACGGGGACCTCCACCCAGGGCAACCTCGTGGCTCGTAAAGGTGCGCTCCATATTTGCGATTATACACTGTTAGGGACTTCTCCTACCACCGACTATGGACTTCCAAGGACCCTGGCGGGATGCGCGGAAGGCTAAAGGCCCCTTGGGGCCGGACCTAGCCCAAGCGCCGGTAGATGGCCACGAGGACCGCAAAGAGGGCCGCGGCCCACCATTCCAGGGGACGGCCTCGGCCGAGGAGGCTCGTTAGCACCCCGACCAGAGCCAGCACAGACCCGGTCTTCAACCAAGCGGCCGGCGCCTGCCACCAGGCCCGAAGCCGCTCGGCCCAGGGAGGTTTTGCGGCGAGCGCGGACCGAAGGCCGTCGGCCCCGTCGTCGGCCAGGGCCGCGCGCGGCTGCTCGGCTCCGCACAGCGGGCAAAAGTGGCTGTCGTCGGGAATGGTCTCCAGGCAGCGCGGGCATTGCACCGGCGACTCCCCCCTCTTTCTGCCCCCGGGGTCAAGCACCGGGTTCATTATAACCAACCCCCTTTTTCTGCGGCACCCTCGGCGGCGCATGTCTCCCCCGGCGCCGGTTGGCATGCCCTGGGGCCCATGCTACTATGATGCAGGGGTTTCCGGCTCGGCCGGGGCTTGGGCGCCTTGGCTAAGACCGAAGCCCAACATGGGAGGGACGGCGATGGAGACGTGGCCCATCTACCGCGTGATGGGTCCCGATGCCAACGATGAGGACCGCGTGCCGGATCCGGTCAAGGTGAAGATTTACGAAGACATGGTGCTGTTGCGCACCTTTGACGAGAAGACCATCACCCTGCAGCGCCAGGGGCGGGTGGGCACTTTCCCGCCGTCCATTGGGCAAGAGGCGTCGGAGATCGCCTCGGCGCACGCGCTGTCGAAAGAGGATTGGCTAGCGCCTTCCTACCGCGACCACGGAGCGCTCTACGTGCACGGGGTTCCCTTCGAAAATGTCATCCTTTTTGCGATGGGGAAGGCCTCGAGCATCTCCGGCCAGGTTCGGGCACTGCCCACCTCCATTCCCATCGCCACGCACCTGCCGCACGCCGTGGGCTTGGCCTGGGCGGCGCGCCGCCAAGGGGAGGCAGTGGTGGCCATGGCGTACTTTGGGGACGGTGGCACTTCCGAAGGCGACTTTCACGAAGCGCTCAATTTTGCCGGCGTCTTGAAGGCGCCCGTGATTTTCTTCTGTCAGAACAACGGCTGGGCCATCTCCGTGCCGGTGCGCTGGCAGACCGCTAGCCCCACCTTGGCCCAGAAAGCGTTGGCCTACGGTGTGCACGGGCAGCGCGTGGACGGCAACGACGCCTTGGCGGTCTATCAGGCGGTTAAGGCGGCACGCGAGCGCGCCTTGGCCGGCGAGGGCCCCACTTTGATCGAGGCCTTGACCTACCGGCTGGGCCCGCATACCACGGCCGATGACCCCAGCCGCTACCGCCCTTTGGAGGAGTGGGAGGTCTGGCGCCAGCGCGACCCGTTGGTGCGTCTGGGCCGGTACCTGGCCGAACGGGGGCTGCTGAGCGAAGCCGAGCAGGCGGCGATACAGGAGCGGGCGCGCGCGTGGATCAACCGCGCAGTGGAGGCGGCCGAGGCCACGCCGCCGGTCGACCCCACGGCCATGTTTCGCTACCTGTACGCGGAGCCGCCGCCGCGCCTTCTGGCCCAGATGCAAGCGCTCCAGGAGGAAATCGGGTGATGGCGGAGATCAACATGGTGACCGCCATCAACCAGGCCTTGGCGGAGCTTTTGGCGAGCGACCCCCGGGTGGTGCTGTTGGGGGAGGACATCGGCGTAAACGGAGGGGTCTTTCGCGTCACCGAAGGGTTGTACGAGCGATTTGGCCGCGACCGGGTGATGGATACGCCCTTGGCGGAATCCGGCATCCTCGGCGCCGCCATCGGCATGGCTGTCGGGGGATTAAGGCCCATTGCCGAAATCCAATTCATGGGCTTTCTCTACCCCGGCCTGGATCAGCTCATCTCGCACGCCGGCCGCATCCGTCACCGCAGCCTCGGAGCGTTGTCGGTGCCGATGGTGGTGCGCATCCCGTACGGGGGCGGAATCCGCGCTCCGGAGCAGCACGCCGACTCGGCCGAGGCCTACCTCGTGCACACGCCGGGATTGAAGGTGGTCGTGCCCAGTACCCCCTACGATGCCAAGGGCCTCTTGTACGCGGCCTTGGCGCAGGACTCGCCGGTGGCGTTCTTAGAACCGATTCGCCTGTATCGCCTCGGGCGGATGGAGGTTCCCGAGGGCCCGTACCAGGTCCCCATCGGGCCGAGTCGAGTGGCGCGGGAAGGCCGGGACCTATCGCTGTTCGCCTGGGGAGCCATGGTCCCCTTGGCCTTGGCTTGTGCAGAAGAGATCGCGCGCGAGGATGGGGCCGAGGTGGAGGTGGTGGATCTCCGCACGCTGGCTCCGGTCGATGTCGAAGGCATCGGCCGGTCGGTTCGCAAGACCGGCCGCGCGGTGGTGGTGCACGAGGCCCCCATGACGGGAGGCGTCGGGGCCGAGGTGGTGGCGACCATCAACGAAACCGCGTTTTGGTGGCTCAAGGCTCCGGTGGCGCGGGTCACAGGCTTTGACCTGCCCTATCCGCCGTACGCCTGGGAGGAGTTTTATTTGCCGGGGTCCAAGCGTCTGTTGAAGGCCTTGCGCGAGACCTTGCGAGAGTAGGGGTGGATGTCTTGCCGTTTGAATTCAAGTTGCCCGACGTGGGAGAAGGGACCACGGAAGGCGAGATCGTCCGGTGGCTGGTGCAAGAGGGCGACCAGGTGGCGCTGGACCAGCCCTTGGTGGAGGTGCAAACCGACAAAGCGGTGGTGGAGCTGCCGGCGCCGCGCGCCGGAGTCATTCTGGCGCGATTCGGGCGGGAAGGGGACGTGGTGCCGGTGGGGGCCACCTTGGTGGTCATCGGCGAGGCCACGTTGGCATCCACGCCCGATGCGGGGCCGACGCCCCCGGAACCGGTCCCAACCGTCCCTGCATCCCCCGCGTCTGCTCCCCCGTCGCCGGCCGAGGGGGGCGTGAAGGCGGCCCCGTATACCCGAAGGCTGGCCAAGGAGGCGGGCATTGCGCTCGAAGCAGTGACGGGCACCGGCCCCCAGGGGCGGATCACGCCAGAGGATGTACGCCGCTACCAGGCTCAAGCGCAGGCGGCCGCTAGCGACCCCGAACGCGAGCCGGTCGTCTTGAGCGGAGTCCGGCGGCGCATTGCCGAGCGCCTTGCAGCCTCCATCCGCGAGATACCCCAGGTCACGGTCGTCGAAGAGGTCGATGCCACAGAGCTCGTCGCGCTGCGCCAGCGCTTGAAGCCGGTGGCCGAGGCGGCCGGCGTGCGCCTGACCTACCTTGCTTGGGTGGGCAAGATGTTGGCGGTGGTGTTGCCCAGGTATCCCGACTTCAATGCCCGCTGGGAGAAGGACGGCCTTTACCGCTACCGCCGCATCCACTTGGGCGTGGCGGTAGACACCCCCGACGGCCTAGTGGTGCCGGTGGTGCGCGACGTGCAGGAGAAGTCGATTTTCGCCATCGCCCGCGAGATCGCCGACAAGGCGGAGCGCGCCCGGCGCCGGGCATTAAGCCAAGAGGAGATGTCCGGCTCCACCATCACCATCACCGCCGGTGGCACCCTCGGCGGGCTCTTCGCGACCCCCCTCATCAATGTGCCCGAGGTGGCCATCTTCGGGCTATATCAAATCCGGCGCAAGCCCTGGATTCATCAGGGAGAGATCGTGCCGCGGGAGGTGGGGCACATCAGCCTGACCTTCGACCATCGGGTGGCCGATGGCATGATGGCGGCGCGCTGCCTAACCGAAGTGGCGGAGCTGATAGCGGATCCGACTCGCTTGCTGGCGGAGTTGCGCTGACAGGGCGGCCGCTGCGACCACGGCTCCAAGCCACACCCAGAGCACGTTGAAGCCAAGAAAGACGCTGGCCGGCGAAAGTCCGCCCAAAAGAAAGCCCCACAGCGCCGGCCAACTGGCCCAATACGCGTAGCGCACGAAGGGGTCGCGGCCTTGGCCGAGTTCGGCGGCGTGCACCAACACGCGGACGTAGAATAGTACCCAGAGGCCGAGTCCCGGCCACCCGCCATCCATGGCGGCCTCGAGCCACGGATTGTGGGCGTCGACTACCCCGTAGGTGTTAAACGGCGCAGGATGATGGACCCAGTAGGTGAAGTACCGCTCGGCCCCCCGCGGTCCGAGCCCCAAGGGGTGGTGCAGCACGGCCCGGATCCCGCCGGCCAAAAGCGCCAGGCGGATGCGCACCGAGCCGGGACCGCCGTTGGGACCGGTCCCCTCCCCCATCAAGTGGGCCAAGTCGCGGAGCTTGACCAAGGCAAACGGCAGGTGTTGCGGCGGCAGGCGGTTTAAGGCCACCACCAGCAGCACCAAGGCCGCGATCGCGATGCCGGCGCCGACGGCCCACCGGCGGCGGTGGGGGGCCGGCAAGAGTGCGATGGCGATGCCGGCTTCGATGAGGGCCATCAGTTCGCCGCCGCGGCTTCCGGTCTCGTAGAGGACGACCAATCCCAACGCCACCCCAATGCCGACCACTACTTTTAGCCAAGGATCTGGCCTCCACACCGGCAGGGCCGCGACCCATGGGAGGAGGATGGCCAAGGCGACGCCGAGGTTGTTGGGGTCGAAGAAGAAGGCCGTGGGCACATGGCTCGGCGGGGGGCCCCAGGAACGAGATTGGGCCAAATGGTGGGCCGTGCGCACCTCCCAGAACGCTACGGCCACGGAGGCGGCGTAAAAGGCCAAGAGCGCCACCGCCAGCGTCGCCTTGAACCAGCCGGGGCGGCGAGCCAGAAGCCACAGGCTCAACACGACCAAGACGCCGCCGACCTGGGTCCAGAGGTAGTAGAACGCGTAGTAGGTGTGAGGGGAGGCGGTCCAATACCGCTCGCCGAGCCACCCGATCCACAGGACCAAGGCCGAAAGAGCCAGGGTCCCGGTCCGCCAGCGGCCGCGCCACCACACGATGAGGACCGCCACCGGCACCAAGAAGACCAACAGGCGTTGAAGGATGCTAAAGAGGGAGTGACCGTGAAGGCCGGGCAGGGTAAGGTATCCCTGATACAGGCTCGTCGACACGAAGACTGCCAATACCAGTCGCCAAATCCCTTCCAACCAACGCCGCATGGCCCTCCGGTTCCTCCTCCCCGCTCGTCCCCATGGTAGCAGACTGCCCGGCGAATGCCAAAAGCGGGACCGATGTTTGGCGTCGGCGTGGGAATTCTGGAGGCGACGCCGGACTTCCTGACCCCCAGCGGAGAGAGCTGCGGCCGTGACCTCGCAAGGGGAATCGGGCCCAAAAACGCCCAATCACTGGATAGAACTCGCCGAGCGTACCGGCGCCCTGGTGAAACTTGCCCACCTGATACGCAGTATTATCGGAGGGGCCGGGAAGGACCTTTACCAGTCTGAATACCCGGGAGAGTAAAGTGGCTCGCGGATTTCTAAGATCCGTCGACGAAGGATGAGAGGGAAACGAGACGAATATCAGCAATCTGAAGGGACTGGCATTTTTGGGACAGGCACGGGCTCAACGCTTGCACATGTTCGGGACGAGGTACGACTACGTAGGAGGTGAAGTGGGCCAGGTGTTGCATCAAATGCGCTAGATAGCGCAGCTTCCGGTCAAACGTTGCCGTTCCGAGCCAGGTGAGGAGGTTATACTTGACCTCAAAACCGGAGCCTGCCGTCAGGGTCGAATTTCGAGGATCGAGAACAGCTGCCAAGACGTCTAGATTACGCTGGCCATTTCCCGGCATCTCTCCGGTATCCAAGAAATTATGATGGGGGTCCCGGATTCTCACCTGGCGTAAGACCGTATATTGTCCCCGGTGGCGGCGCAGTGGCTCATGTCGCTTGCTCCTCACCAGCAGGAAGAAGACCCATTCCAAAAGATGGCCCAAGTCGTCATGCAGCTGCTGAGTGGGGCGAGTTTGGTCGTAGATGTCGTCGAACGCCTGGAGGACAGTATTTTTCCGTTGGCCCTTTACGACAGAAAGAGCTCGCTGTAGGACGCAACGCCCGCTTTCCCAATACACGGTAGACGAATGACAGGTGGCAGCCAAAAACCAGAGGGCATGAATGAGACCTTTAGAATTTAAGTAAGGGTCCAGGATCTCGGTTACCAGAGCAACGCGCGATGTCGGATTCGGGTTCCCTGGAACAGCATAAAAATCAGGCACGGATCCAAACTCCCAACACGATGGGGGGAATCCCACAGAGAGAGCTAAACCGGTACAGCTCGGCGCGCATGAAAGGCCAGATATTGACAGGTACATTGGATTGTCGAAAGGTCTCTAAGATTTGATTTTGAAGGGCAGCGTCCATGTTTGGCCACTGCATACGCATGGGTTCGCCGACTTGGTAACGTGCAGTCCAAGATGCCCGGTACGCGAACCCTTTTCGCCGACGGTTGAGATGACGGACGAAGACGCTGATATTGAGTGTGCCGGTGCCATCCATCACACCGTTTTCTTCGAGATGAGGTTCCGAGAGGTCCCATTTCACATCGGGTTCGAAGGGAAGGGGAGTTGCCCTACGCAGCAAAGAGGCGTCTAGGTGAAGCCCTCCGGCGGACTCTCGAAGAAATACGTCAATTAACTGAACATTACGCACAAACTCGGCGTACCGGAGACGAAAAGCGCTACCCTCCATGGCTGCACCGGTTACGCGGCGACGGTATCCGGCAATGACAAGGTGGGACTCCTAGAGCTTTTCCACTCCGCCGGACCAGTCGATCCCAACGCTTGCTCCCCGCGCAAGGTCTCTAGCAGCTCCTGCCGCGCGTACGATAGCCAACAAATGACGAGCTCCAGGCTTTCTGTCGATTGCGCAGACTCGACTAATCGTTTCCCGAACTCCAAGAGTTCATGAGAAACGGCCTCATATCGGAATGGATCTAACCAGGCCTGCGCCAAATGCTGAGGATAGGAATCCCGAGATTGGTACGCCCTCACTAGGGCGTCAGCCAATTGCCGGTAGCCATCACGGGTACCGCACCGGCTACGCACTTGCTGCGCGAGGGCTGAGAATTGCTCGAAAAACATCTCGACGAGCCATTCGCTCGGCGGTCCACCCTCCGCCAAAGACGGTTGCACAAGCATGGCATTCCACCTCCCTCCGACTCCCCAATCCAACATAGTGCAACGGATGATCATTCGCAACCCCTTCTTTGTCTATTTGACCTCGCACGGGCGTCTTCTCAGTAGTATGCCCGTCGGCCACGACCATGAGTCGGGCCGCCGTCATCGCCTATGAGACCGAAGTTTGGGCGATGCTTTTACCGCCAGGGGCGTCTTTACACCCGCGCGGTGACGACCGGTGGGTTTCTGCAGGTTCCAAGACTGGCCCATGCGTCCAAGTGCCCGGGAGACCTTGGCGCAAGCGAAAGCCGGCGCGGAGGATGTCCCATAGGGGAGCGTTGGCCGGGATAAGATGAAAAAAGAGGGAGGGAAGGGCATGCAGACCGAAGTCGCCAATCGCGCCGTGTCCTTGTTAGCGGTACGCCGGGCCCTCGGCCCGACCTTTGCCGCCGAATCGGCCACCTTGTTGTTTCGCATGAACTTGACCGGCACCTTCCAGGTCTACGCCGTGCCGCGGCACGGCGGCTGGCCGGATTTGCTGACCGAGGGCGAAGACCGCGTTACGCGGGTCCTGGCCGCGCCGGTGGGGCGCTGGGTGGTCTTTGCGCGCG
Source organism: Bacillota bacterium (assembly GCA_023511625.1). Classification (GTDB taxonomy): domain Bacteria; phylum Bacillota; class Sulfobacillia; order Sulfobacillales; family Sulfobacillaceae; genus JAIMAE01. The sequence continues at coordinate 48,634 of JAIMBD010000017.1, forward strand.
ACCACGACGGCGACGAGCGCGATGCGCTTTGGGCCATGGTCGACGACGGAAGCCGGCTTCATCCCCTGACCGACCCCGATTCAGAAGCCATTTGTCGGCTCGGGGGGTTCCGCCACGATGGTCTAGCCATCGCCTACACCGCCAACCGGCGTCACCCGGCCGACTTCGACGTCTACATCCAGGCGGTAGAGCCGGGGGCAGAGCCGGTGCAGGTGTGGGAGGGTGAAGGGGACTGGTGCGTGGAAGGCTTCTATCCCCAGGACGAGGCCCTCTTGCTCAGCCGGCGACGCTCGACCTGGGAGGTGGACCTCTACCGACTGGCACTCGACGGCTCGCGCGAGCTGACGTGGCTGACCCCCCACGAGGGCGCGGCGCGCTTTGTCCGTCCGGTGTTCGGGTTTCGCCGGATCTACTGCCTGACCGATTTTGAGCGGGAGTACCTCGGGGTGGCAGCGGTGGATCCCGCCGGCGAAGGACTAGAGTGGATCGCAGATCCCCCCTACGACATCGACCTTTTGGCGGGCAGTCCCGACGGCCAGCGGCTGTGCTGGGCCGTCAACCGCGACGGCTACTCAGAGGTCTATCTTTACGACGTAGCGACCCGGCGCCCGGTCTTGGTGGAAGGGTTCGGACCGGGAGTGGTCACCGACCTCGTATTCTCTCCGGATGGGTTGTGGGTGGCGGCCGAGTTTCAGGCGCCCAACTACAACCCGAACATCTGGGTATTTTCCGCCGAGCGCGGCTTTGCCCAACCGGTCACCCGCGCCCCCTGGTGCGGAGTCGACCCGGACCAGCTGGTGGTGCCAAGCCTCCACCGGGCCCGCGCCCGCGACGGCGTCACGGTGCCATTCTGGGTCTACCTACCGCCGGCTTCCGAGGGGCCGGCGCCGGTGGTGGTTTCCCTGCACGGCGGTCCGGAGGCTCAAGAACGACCGCTGTTCTCGCCGCTCTACCAGATGCTGCTGGCGGCAGGATGGGCCGTGGTGGCGCCCAACGTGCGGGGCAGCACCGGCTACGGAAAGACGTATGCGGCCCGAGACGACCGCGAGCGGCGGCTTGACGTGTTGGAGGATATCGCGGCCGTGGTGGCGTGGATCCAGGCGCGGCCCGACCTCGATGCCGGGCGCCTGGCCGTGTTCGGGGCCTCCTACGGGGGATACCTCGCGCTGTGGGCGCTCATTCGGTATCCCGAGTGGTTTCGGGCGGGCATCGAAATGGTGGGTATGGCCGACCTCGAGGCCTTTCTGGAACGGACCAGCCCCTGGCGCCGGGCGTGGCGGGAGGCGGAGTACGGTAGCCTCTGCCACGACCGCGCGCTTCTGCGAACCCTCTCGCCCATCCACCAGATCGAC
>JAIMBD010000018.1 GCA_023511625.1 Bacillota bacterium
GAGTTTCCGAGGCGCCTTGCGCACGACGGTTCCCGCTGGGCCCGGTTCGGCCCACAACCGGTCGTCCCACTGTTCCAACGCGGCGGCCAGCAATTGTCGCGCCGCCTGCTGACACAGGTCCTGCACCCCGGCTTCCCAGGCCGAGAAATCCCGGGCCGTCGTGAACTGCTGCCGGATCCCCTCCCTCAGGAGCCGGCGAATGCCCGTCAGTTGCCGAACCGTCCACACCGCGAGACCTTCAGCCCTCCTCATTGATGTTGGTCACACCCGAGGAGTTCGCGGGAATCCCCGGGAGTCCCTGTGGAAGGTCTCGTTGTTTTGACGATCCCTGACCTAGGAAAAGTCTACACGCTCCGGGCTTTTCCGAAGGTATGGGTTTCGGGGAAGGGAGCGGCTCAGCAAGCCGGGGCGCCTAGACGGTCGGTCGGGCCCGACGAGCCAACCCTTCTGCGGCTGCCACCCGACTGACGGCCTCGGCCACGGCGTCGACCACCGAGCGGTTAAAGACTCCGGGGATGATGTAGTCGGGCCCGCGCTCATCTGGTCGCACCACCCCCGCCAGGGCCTCGGCCGCAGCCACCTTCATGCCCATGGTGATCCGGCGGGCGCGGCTGTCGAGCACGCCGCGGAAGAGCCCGGGAAAGCACAGGACGTTGTTGATCTGGTTGGGGTAGTCTGACCGGCCGGTGGCGACGACGGCCGCGTATTCCTGGGCGATCTCCGGCGCGATTTCCGGTTCGGGATTGGCCAAAAGAAAGGCGATGGCTCCTGGGGCCATGACTTGGAGGTCTTCTGGCTGCAAAAGGTGGCCAGTCGAAACGCCGATGAAGACGTCGGCACCGGTCAGGACCTCCCTGAGGGTGCCGGTGCGGCGGTACGGATTGGTGATGGCGGCGTACTCCTCCCAGATTGGGCGATCGGGGTAGGAGCGGCCCCGTACGATGACGCCTTCGCGGTCGTAGCCTACGATGTCGCGAACGCCGACGTGGAGCAGCAATTTGGTGATGGCCGTTCCCGCGGCGCCGACTCCTGCCACCACCACCCGCAGAGCGGGGAGCGGTTTTTTGACCACCTGGGCGGCGTTGATGAGGCCGGCCAAGGCCACCACTGCAGTCCCGTGCTGGTCGTCGTGGAACACCGGGATGTCCAGGGCTTCCTCCAGTCGCCGTTCCACCTCAAAACAGGCCGGTGCCGCGATGTCCTCGAGGTTGATGCCCCCGAACGCCGGGGCGATGCGCACCACCGTCTCCACGATGGCGTCAGGGCCCGAAACCTCGAGGCACAGGGGGAAGGCGTCCACGTTGGCCAAGGTTTTAAACAGGACCGCCTTGCCTTCCATCACCGGCAAGGCCGCCCGCGGGCCGAGGTTTCCCATGCCGAGGATGGCCGATCCGTCGGTGACGATGGCGACGGTGTTGCGTTTGAGGGTCAACTGAAAGGCCTTCGTGGGGTCCTGGGCGATGGCTTCCACCACCCGCGCTACACCGGGAGTGTAGATGTGGGCGAGATCGCTGCGGGTTTTGACCTGCACCCGGGGGGCGATTTCGATTTTGCCCCCGAGGTGCATGAGGAACGTGCGATCGGAAATGTTTTCCACCGCCACCCCAGGCAGTCTCTCCAGGGCCGCCTTCAGGGCGTCGACGAGCGCCGGCTGGGGCAATTCCACCGTCAGGTCACGAACCGTCTTGGCTCCTTCGCTGCGCACAAGGTCTAGGGCCACGATGTCTCCACCGATCCCGTCCACCGCCCGGGCCAAGTCGCTGAAGGTCACTCGGTCTCGGCTCAGGCTCAGGCGCATGATGTATTGGATCCCGGACCGCGCGCTGTCCATACGCTTCTTCCCCCGAGGCTATGGTTGGACCGGGTCCTACCGCCGAAGGGCGGTCGTGACCGGCTGGCCGTCGGCTCCTGTCTCACTCGCGGAGGCCGAGATGTGGCCTCCTGGCTATCGGGTGAATCGATTGTACCATGCCGGGCCGGGAGCCTCTAGGCAAGGGCCCCGGGCGAGGGGGACCGGTCTCGCCGGGTGCGAATGACGAGCGGAGGGCAGCAGGCCAGGGGTAAGGGCTGTAGGGTGTAAGATAGGGTACAAGAATCCTGGAATGGGGCGTAAGAGGTGCCAAGGGATGGGTTGAAAGAGCAGCACCTCCCTCATCGGGTGAAAGCCGTTCCCGCTAAACCCCACCCGCCAGGGAGGACATCATCGATAATCCCGCAGAGTGTCGACCCAAAGCCGGGGTTCGTGCAAGGGAAAGGGGGTGGCCGGGATGGACGTAGCGGAGGGGTGGCATTACGTTCAGTGGCTGCGGCCCGATGGGCGTCCGCAGGGCCGTCCCATCCGGGTGGCCGACAGCCGGGAGGGGGTGGCTCGCAGTCTGGCGCACCGTCCCCCCGCCGAGGTCGTCATCGGCCTCGAGTCGACGGGCGTCTGGGGGCACCCCCTCGCCCACTGGTTAGCCCAGCAACCGGGTGTCACCGTGGTGCTGGTCAATCCGGCCCGCGTCCACCGGGCCCAAGCGCGGGACGATAACACGCCGACCACAAGGGACCCGAACGATGCCGGCGTCATTGCGCGCTGGGTGGCCCCGGGACGGTGGCTGGGGTGGTCCTGCCGGGACGCGGTCTCGGCCGAATTGCGCATGCTGGCCATCGTCCCCCAACAGCCACGGGCGGAAGTCACCCGGTGGGAAACCCGGATCCATGCCTGGTATGCGCAGTACTTTCCCGAATTTCCGACCGTGTATAAGGACTGGCGGGGGAAGGCGGCGCAGGGGGGCTTGCGACCGGAACCGTTGCCGGCCGATTGTGTGGCGCAGGGGGTGGTCACCTTGGCCGCCGGCATGCTGGCGCCGACCAGGCACCGGGTGGGCCGGAAGCGCGCGACCGCCTGGGTGGCCGTAGCCGCGCAGTCCATTGGCGTGACCCCGGGCGCGCAGGCGGCGCGCTATCACCTCCAGGCCTATCTGCGCGGGTGGCGAGGGGCCCGCGCGATGCTGGCACGGACGCAAGCCCGGCAGCGGGAGCTGGTGACCCAAAGGGGCGATGGGGACGTGCTACTGAGTCTGCCGGGCTTTGGCCTCGTGGTGGTGGCCACGCTCCCGGGCTGGCTGGGGGATCTCCCGCGCTTTGCCGACCCCCGCCAGGCCCTCAAGATGGCCGGGCTGAACCTGACCCAGCAGCGTTCCGGGCATCCCCGGGGCGCCGCGCACAGCAGCAAACGGGGTCTCCTGCCGTCCTCCGTGCGTCGTATCAAGCCGCCGTCGTGGCCATTGCCAAAGATGCGGTGTGGCGGGGGTGGTATCAGCGTTGATGTCAGCGGGCGGATCTCCCGTTGCCGCGGAAGGCGGCGCTGGTCGCGGTGGCCGGTAAACTCGTACGGGGGGCGTGGGCGCGTGCACGGCAGCGCACCCCGTACGTGGCCCACCGCCGCGCCCACGCCTGGGGGGTGGCGGGCTGACAGTGCGGGCGTCGGCAGCGCCGGGGGCGAGGCAGGTTGTTCTCTCCTTCTGGGCCTCCGCCGTCCGGAGTGACCCCAGAGACCAGTTCCGCCGCCTCGTCCTGGGCGGTTGACACGGAGTTGAACGGAGGATTGGTCGGGCTAAGACTCTAGGAGACCTGAGAAGGTTCGCCTAGGTTGACCAATGGGGACCGTCCAAGAGGTTGCCGGCACCCGACCCCGTGAAACGCTGAGAAAACGGGACAGACTGCGACAAAACATTGAGATAGGAGAGACTTCCAAGGACAGGAGGGCCGCGCATGGAAGAGGGGGCCACGGCGGGACAGACATTGGAGGGACGGACGACGGAGGGCGTCCCGGTGTTTACCTGCGATTGGAGTGTGGACGAGCTGGTCTTGATGGCGGATGCCGGGTTTGACCCGCTCGGCCTCGTTATGGGGACCGCCGTCTTTCACTTGGGTTCGGGCGGTGGGCACGGGCGGACGCAACCTGAGGTGGCGGCGCTTTCGCAGGTGTTGCGCACGGCCCGCGAGCGGGCCCTGGCCCGGATGCAGGCTGAAGCGATGGCGCTCGGCGCCGACGGCGTGGTGGGGGTGCAGGTTACGGTCCGGCACGGCGAGTGGGGCGAGCAGGTGGCTGAATTTTGGGCCGGCGGCACAGCCGTACGGGCCCGGGCCCCAGGGCCCTGGCGGATGGCGGACGAGACGCCGTTTACGGCAGGGTTTTTGGGCCAAGCGTTCTGGATGTTGGTGCGGGCAGGGTGGCGCCCCCTGCGCGTGGTGATGGGGAACTGCGTGATGCATCGCCATCTTCCGGGATTGCTGCAAACCTTGCGACAGGTTGGCCATCAGGTCGAGGTCGAGGAGCTGACCCAAGAGGTGATCCAGGGGCGGGAGGTGGCCATCGGCCGGATGCAAGCGGCGGCCGCGGCGCTGGGGGCATCAGGAGTGGTCGAGGTGCGGGTGGCCGAAGATCACCACCGATGGGGGGCGCATCTTGTGGAGTGGTTCGCCATGGGCACGGCCGTGCAACGATTGCAGGAATCGGCGTTGCCCACCCCCCAGCTGTTCTTGGCCCTGGATACCCGTGGAGGCGCGTCGTAGATGCCACCGGTAGACCGACCGGGCGGCGGCCGGGATCCTCGCGTACTGCGCCCGCCGAGGTTCTGGCGGCCGCCCCGTGCGGCTGGCCGCGGCGCGGCGCCGGCCGTGCCGAGGGAAGAGGCGGCCGGTCGTCTTGAGCGCACGGCCCGCGGCGAGTGGCCCTGGACAGCGGCTTGGGGCGCCGGAGACTTGGCGGCGCTTTACGCCTTCGGGTGGGAACCGGTGGGACAAGTCAGCGGGGCCTGCGCCATCCATGCGGCCGTGGAGGGAGACGGCGACGTGGAGTCGGTGGCGAGGGCCTGGGCTCGGGCGTACTACACGGCTCGGGATACCGCCATGAAGCGGGCTCAGGCGCAGGCCGAAACCCTGGGAGGCACCTTGGTGTTGGGAGCGCGCCCCGAGTGGCGGCGCGATGGGGCCGTCGTGGAGTGTCGCCTTCACGGGACCGCCTTTCGGGGGCCGGAAACCGGAACGGTGGTGGTCAGTCCCCTCAGCGCGCAAGAGGCCGCGCGCCTTCGGGCCGTGGGAATCCGGCCGGTCGGGACGGCGTTCGGGTACGCGCGGCAGACCTGGCCGGTGGGGTACCGGGCCGAGTCGTCCGCAGCGCCTCCCGGTGGGGCCCTCGCCGAATGGGAAGGGCTGACGCGACGGCTGGCCCAAGTGCGGCGCGCAGCGCTCGAGCGCCTGCGCGAGGACGCCCAGCGGATTGTGGGGGCCAGAGGGGTCGTGGGGGCAGTGACCCGGCAAACGGTTGAAGACACCGAGCTGCGCTTTGTCGGCTATCCGGGGCAAGGGCTGGTTTTAGACGGAGTCTACTACGCTTACGAGGCCAATGGCGTCGTGAACGTGCCCGCGTTCACCTTTGAGGTCTTTATGGTGGGCGCTGCCGTGACCGGTTGGGCGTCTGGAATGAACGCCATCGGGACAGGGATCCGACTGTAAGCGTAAGGGTTCGGGGAGTGGCCCAGGCGGTCTTGTACTGCCTGGGCCCGGCCGATGGCACGGGGCCGTCGACGATGTCCAGGCCGGGGCCACCGGTTTCCCTTGCTCGATAGCCGCGATGGACGACCCGGTTTATCCGCAGGTGTGCGGCGGCGCCGCCGGGAGAGGGGATGGGGATTCTGCTCGCGCGGAAGGTTTGTACCACCGTTGCCGGGATCATCGCAATCTCTTCCCGCCATCCGCCCGTTGCCGGACGGAGGCGCCGGGCTTAGGGGCGGGGGCCCCGCCAGGTTCCCGCTTCCTCCGGAATTGCCCGGCTGGCGGCGGGGCTTCCATCCCGTCCACAGGCGTTTTGCGTCTTCGGTCCACTGCCGGCGACGGCGGCTGATTGCCGCCGCGTTGGCCGAGGGGTTCCCCGGTACACCGCCAATCCCGACGACGTTCGGGATGTCGCGACGCGGGTTGAGATCGTGCCGGTCCCGCCCCGACCGCCCAATCGATGCGCGCCATCGTTCGGCAGCTGTGGCCTCCGCTTCTGCGGGGGCCGCACGGTTTGCCGCGGTTCCCAACTGGATTTGCATGGGAAAGACACCGCAGGCGCCGCCATCCCCCATCCGGAAACCCGCCAGGGAGGCGAAGGCGGCCAGCCGATGGCGTCGGACCCGCGGGGGTCTCACCCGCTCGCTCCGCCTTCGCCGGGCGGCGCCGGAACCTCTGGCTCGTCCCACGGCGCGGTGCCGAAGGCCGCCGCCCACGCCGCGTCGGCGCTCTCGCGGCAGCGGGTGGCCTGTACGGCAGGCCACCAGCCGCGGTGGAAGGCGTAGTGCGCGAAGATGTGGGTCGTCATCCAGATGTCATGCACACTGTAGCGGCGGATGGCCTCCACGGCGCCCGCCTGCCACCACGCCCACACGTCGCTGCCGGTGCCGAGCGGCTTGACCGGCAGGGCGAGCGCGACGGCCAGTTCGGCCAGGGCCTGCCGCGGGGCGGCCCCGTAGGAACCGAGCGGGTCCATGAGGTCGATGCGCGACCTCGTCGTACCGCCCCCGGTAGGCGTCGACGGCGTAGAAGCCTGGCGCCGGAATTTCCCAGCGCACGGCGCGGTTGGTCAGCACCGGCAGGTCGAACCTGCCCGAGTTCCAGCCGACGAGGCGGGGCCGCTGGTCGCCGACGAACTGGAAGAACTGGCGCAAAAGCTCTGCCTCCCGGCTGTCGGGGGTGCCCAAGGCCCCGATCCGCTGCACGGCGCCGTCGGGGGCAATCCAGGCCAAGCCGATCGCGACGACCTGCTGGAGGGCCGGCTTCCGCGGCGGGCGGCTCGGATGGGCGCGATCGGCGAGCTGCACCCCGGGCCAGGCGACGAGGGCCTCCACCCACCGCGCCCGAGCGGGCCGCTCGGCGTCCGGCCAGTATTGCCCGCTCCAGGTCAGGAGCGCGCCTAGGACCACCGGGTCGCACTGGACGGTGTCGAGGCCGCGTCTGACCGGTCCAGCCACGCCCGCTCCGGCCCGTCCGGGTCGGCCTGGGCCCGCGTCACGGTGGCGGCATCGCACCACCGCAGTGGCAGCTGGCGCGGGCGGTCGGCCAGACGGATTCGATTGGGAGGCACACGCTACAGAAGACTCTCGGCTACCATGCCGGCCGCAGCGGTATCGACTTGGCGTTGTTACAAGACCTCTTGAACCACAGCAGTTCGGCTACGACCTTAGCCTACATCGGGATTACGCGGGATGACCGGGCCGCGGTGTATCGGGGGTTGAATTTGTAACCAGCCCGGCGGCGGGCCAGGTAGGCACCGCCACGCGGATCCTTACCTTGCCTCCAGCGCAGGCCAAAGTCATCGATCACCGCATGGTCCCTTCAGATAAGCCCGGGAGCGGAGCCAAAAGCGGGCTGACGGACGGGTTCTTGCAGAAGTGCGGCGGGAGGGCAAGGCCTTGGCCGTGCCTTTCCGTCCAAGAGGCAGCCGGTGCTTCCGCGCACGGAACGATGGTCCCGTCGCCCTTGGTATACTTTTTCGCTTTATGTCCAGTATGCCCTTGTGGTCGTCGACATCCTCGTGGTGAGTGGGATGGAGCGGGTGCAGAGCCGCTCACAGGGCGGTGCTTTGGCGACACCGCGTTCGCCGGTGAGCACCAAGACACTGGGCTCCTCGACGCCGGCAGCAATCCGAGCCCGGCACTCCATGAACGGAGCGGTGGCGGGCGGTCGCCACGTCTGGGGGCAGCTCGGTCACTCCCATCCCCAGGCCTGCCATGGCTGGCCAATGCGCTGCCGGCAGATCGCGGCCCGTCGGAGCCACCGCCTCAGGCGGTGCTGCAGCCAATGCCGCGGCCACGCTCCGTGCTGTTCGACGACGGGCCAGGACTGCCCCGCCAGGGCCATGGCATCACACAACGCGGTCAACAGCCACAGGGCGGTTGGTTCATAGGGCAAGAGCCAGGGGGAAAGCCGGGCTCCACCGTCCGACAGCGCGGACAGCGCACGCGCAGGAGCCGGAGCCGATCCCACCGGCCCGGCGCCCAAATTACCCAGCGGGGGCGCCCACGGTGGCGGGTGCGACGGCCCCCACACTGCGGACAGCGAAAGCCTTCGCCTTCTCCTCCTGGGACAAACGCTCGACACTGCTACCGAAGCCCACCGAGGGACGCGGGAGCAACGCGATACGGACAATTCCAAAACCCGGGGTTGACGACGGCCCCCACCTTGGCCCCTTCGGCGACGCCTTCGGAGTCAGGGCGGTTTCTGCGTCCGCCGTCCTTGGTCAGGGAGCGTGAGAGGCATTTCCCCCTGGCCGGCCCAAAAAGTTAAATCCTACCCTACCAGCAGGCTAGTTCTACTTCTGGTCGCCAGGGCATGCCCATCTCACCGGCCAGCGCCTGCGCGAGCTGATAATGCGAAACCGCTTGTAGTCCATCACAAAAGGCCGCCAACCGGCGATGGCACCACATCACCTCGGGTCTCGCCTGCAGTGACGTCAAAATATCTAAGGCCCGGCGCAAGGTAGCCAACCCGTGTGTGCGGTCTCCCAGGGCGGCTTGGGCGGCCCCCAAGACGCGTAAATTGATGCCTTCGCCGACGCGATACCCATCCTCTTGCGCAATCCGTAGCCCCTCCTGGGCTGCCTCCAAAGCGGGTTGGTACTGGCCTGCGGCAATCAAGATCTCGCCTAACCAGGCCCAAGCGCGGTCGCGCAAGATGCGCATCCCGAGTCGCGTCCCCAAGTCCATCGCCTGGTGGAGCACGCCGACGGCTCCCGATGCGTCTCCCAGGGCTGCCATAGGTAGTGCGAGGTAGATCAGCCCCACGTACTCCAGTGTCGGATGATCGCCAGGCTTAAGTCGTTCCAGCAACCGGCGCCCTACCTCCACGGCGCGTGACCAATCTCCCTGTTGGCTGTGCACCGTTAACTCGTGGACGGTCGCCACGATGGGTACCGTGGGATGACGCCACCCTGGGGTCCATTGAGCCAGTGTCTGCAGCACCCGCCGCGCTTGCTCAAATTCTCCCAAGGCGGCCAGCACGGTGGCCCACGTGCCGATGCATTCCGCGTACCACGGCGGCGGCGCCGCCTCCAGGAGGGGCGCGCACAGCGCAAAGTCCTGACTGGCAGCGGACAATTCCCCGGCGGTCGCCCGCAACTGGCCCAAGCGGAGGAGGACAATCCCGCGGAAGTGCGCCGGGCCGAGCCGTTCGGTCCACGGCACCACTCGTCGCAGGACCGCTTGGGCTTGGTTTAGGCGTCCACTGAGCAGCATGCCTTCCATCCGGCGCAGCCACCAGGCCGCACGAAGCTCCCCACCCTCGGGCAATGCTCGCTCAGGATCGATGGCCTCCAGTGCCGCTATCCCTTGATGCGGAGCCGTGTGCCAGGACAACAAGGCCAGTCGCAAGCGGACGTCCACCCACGCGCGGCGGCGCTCGGCAGTTTCGGGGAGGCGTTGCAGATGGGCAGCCGTGACCTCGAGCCATCGCACCGCCTCCGCGTAGGCGCCCAACGTTTCCGCTGCTTCGGCGGCGATGAGACTCCAGCGCGTGGCTTCCTCCCACATTCCGGCTTCCCCGGCGTGATAGGCGAGAAACCCTGCATCATAGACGCCTTCCTTGGCCGCCCCAATCCCCAGCTCCACCGCTCGGCGGTGTAATACCGCCCACTTGGACCGCGGCATGGACTCTTGAATCACCGAGCGCACCAGGTCATGGTACAAAACCCCGCGAACCCCGGGAAAACGCTGGCACAGCCAATCCTTCTGCCCCAGTCCCCACTCCTCTTCAATCACCCCAGAGTGCAACAGCTCCTGCCAGGCCTCAAGCGCGCTGTCTTCCGGCATCGACGCCACCTGGCGTAGAAATGCCAACGCCACCGGTGTGGAAAAGACCGCCAGCGCCTCCGCGAGGCGCTGGGCCGAGGGCGAGAGGTGTCCGAGCCAATATTGCACCACATCGCGCACAGAATTCGGCACGCGTGCCGGGTCTTGACTGCCGGCGGGCAATTTCCGGGCGGCGCGCGCCACCTCAGTGAGAAACAGGGGGTGCCCTTTGGTGTCTCGGTAGAGGGTTTCTGCCCACTCCCGGGACCGGTGAGGCCATATCACCTGCGCTAGCTGCTCGACTTCTACTGCGGAAAGTGGCCCCAAAGTGATGAAGGCGGCCTTCTCTTCCCGCCGCCACACCTCGAGTTGTTGCCTCCACGCCGAGTGCAAGCCATCCGGTCGCAGGGCCGCCACTACTGTGAAGTGATCCAATACGCGCGATTCCATCACCAGGGTGAGCGTAGCCCACGAGGCCTCGTCCGCCCATTGAAGGTCGTCGAGCACGACCACGAGGGGTTCGTCCAAACTCGCCCAATAATGAACCACCGCCTCGCAGATCTGGCGCTGGCGGGTGCCACAGTCGTTCTCTACGGGAGGTCCCTGCACACCCGGGGGATACTCCAGTTCAGGTAAAATCCGACTCAGTGCCCCACGCCAAGGAGGCGGCACCGACTCGGCGCCTCGCCTTCGCACTTCTTCCCTTATCAGGGTAATCCAGGGCACATAGGGCAGCGTCTGCATAGTCTGGTAGCAGATTGCCCAGCGATCAGTCTCCCCGACCTGTAGGTTGAGCGCCTCCCGGATTAGGCGCGTCTTTCCAATTCCCACCGGTCCCTCCACCACGACCAGGCGGGCTCCCGCCTTGCCGGGTTCCAGCATGGTCCGAAGTCGCTGTAATTCCTCGACCCGGCCCACCCACGGTAGCTCCCAGGGGGAAGACTCCTGAGTCCGTGGCAAGCCCGCCACCGGTCTCGGCGCGTCTGCACGGGGAGCAGCGCTCTCTGTCGGTAGAACGGCTTGAACGGTGCCGCGCCGAATACTCTCCGCCAAGGCGATAGTCTCGGGATCGGGCTCGGACTCCAGTTCTTGGCGCAATCGTTGGCCGAGCCGTTGAAAGTGGGTCAACGCGGCCGCTCGATCCCCCAACCGATGGTGGGCCGTCATGATCCAGCGGTGGAATTTTTCCTGCCAAGGGTCGATGTGTAGGGCCGCTGCGGCGTGGCGATGGACGGCTTGCCAGTCTTTCACCCTGGCATCTAGGCCCACTAATCGCTCCCAGCTATCCAAGAGGCGTTGGTCCCATTCCAGGCGTTGGTGCGATAGCCACTCTTCGTATCCGGGGGCGTCCGGAAGATGAAACCCCGCGAGAAACGGGCCTCGCCGCCAAGCTAAAATTTCCTCGAGTCGGCGGCGGGCGTCGCTTGGCTCGCTCGCGCCGGAAACCTCATCCAGCGTTTGAAGAAAGCTGACGGTGTCCACCGTGAGCTTTGGGGCGTTGTCCCACCCTACTGCCCGGCGGTCGCTGCGCACCGGGCATTGCGGCAGCGACTGGCGAAGCCGCGTCAAGGTGGTGTTCAATCGGTTGCGCCCTTCGTCCAAGCCCACGGCATCCCACAGCAAGGAGACGATCTCGTCTCGTGAAAACATTCCTTCCGGGTGCGCCGCGAGAAACCAAAGCAGTGCGGCCGCTCGTATGGTTGCGATCTCCACTACCCGCCCGGCAGCTACCACGCGCGGAGGGCCTAGCATTTCGATCCGCATGACGGACATCCCCCTCACCTCGGTCCCAATCCTTCAGACGTAGAGGTGGTCGAATCGTGCCCGCTGTTGTCTTGATACTATCAATGTTTGGTATGATTGTGGGAATCCCATTTTCCGGATGATAGATCTCACACTATCTGCCATTTTACATCTTATGGGGTCATAGGCCCGTTTCGCAGTTAACGCCACCAAAAACCGGGGGCCCGAAGGCCCCCGGCATTCCGTGTAGGCGCTTAGGATCGTTAAGACGACGTTCCGGGCAGTCTCTTGAGACCTTCTACAACGGAGGACTCGACCGCCGCCGTGCCTCCGACCACCCACAGTGCCTCGATAGCAGGGAGGTGGTCCAGGTAGGCGGTCGTGGAAGCGGGCAGCTGAGTTGGGCCGGTCAACACCACCGGGAGGTTGGCGAGCGCCGCCAATGGCCCAGCGGTCAACGCGTCCACGAAGCTGCTGCCCTCACTACCATCGGCCGCCAACACTGCGCCGGTGGCCTGCGGGAAGTAACGCCTCGCGATGGCGATCGCCGTGGCCTCCCGATCGGCTCCGCCGAGACGGGTGACCACCACCCCCGGCCACGCCGCCACCTCCTGGGCAATGCTGGGTGCCACTGCCGCCGGCCCGCCGAGAATCACCACCTGACGTATGCCTACCTGCTGTACGAAGGCCAACGCCGTCGAGGGTAGCTGGGTTTGCCCAGGGGCCACCAACCACAGGGGCGCCGACGCCTGGGCCAGCACAGGACTGGCGGCCAACGCATCGACCATGCTCACGCCGTTAGCCACGTAGAGGGTGCTCGCATGGCTAAGGTGTTGTTGGTAGAGGTAGGCATCGATCAACGCTGCGGTTTGCGTTCGATCCTGGCCTTCGAAGCTACGAACGACGGTTAGCCCTGCTTGCTTCAGCGTCCCCACCACAGGATCGGAAACCGCCGCCGGTCCGCCGACCACGTACACCGTCCGGGCGCCCAGCGCTTGAATGGCCGCAAGCACGGAGGAGGGCAACATCTCAGCCGGGGTGAGGAGAATGGGGGCTTTCAGGGCCCCGGCCAACCCGGCCGCTGCCAAGGCATCGGGACTAGGCGTCCCCGCGCCGGCATTGGCCAAAATCACGGCCGGCGCGCCATTGGGGTACGCGGCTTCGGCGGCAGCAATGGCGGTCCCTATACGGTCCGTGCCGGCCACCCGGGTCACGGTGGGCAGGGCCCCAGCCGGAACTACGGCGAACAGCCCAGGTTCTCTGACGCTCCACTCCAGTGTGGTGCCGGTGACCTGCACCCCCGCCACTGGCTGCCAGACCGCTCGTAGGGGGTTCCAAACGGCGACGGCGTCGGATAGGGGTCTCATCCCCGGAATCGTCACGGTAAGCGCCACGGGCGCGGCGAACACCGAAAGCGTGGCCTCGGACCCATTGGGAGTGGCCGTCAAGGCCAACAAGGCGACGGGCGTCGTGGATAAAGTGACCCCGTTGGGAAGGTTCGGCGTCGCGTTAAGCCCCGCGGTGACAGGCCCCGTTACGGCATTGGTCGGTAGCGCGGCCGTAACCGTTACCCCTGTAGCGCTGGTGGCGGTCAGCGTGGCCCCCGCCCCGGGATTGACGGTTTCGGTCTCCGCCGACGGAGGGCCGGAGATCCCGCCCATCCCGCTGCCGCCTGCCGCTCCGGGGTTGGCACTCCCGCTCCCGCCGCTGGTCTGAACCGCCGCAAATGGCGTGCCCGTCAAAGCCGCAATGGGGGGAGTCGAGGTAGCAGAGAAGGTTACGGTGATGCATCCCGTGCTCGCGTCATACTGCTGCGGGGTCACTGCGGCCCAGCTAGATCCGGTCCAGTACTGGAGGGAACTCCCATTGGGAAGGCCGCAGAACGCCGCTTGGACTGCGGTAAAACTATTGCCTGCACTGGTGCTAAGGTCGTAGTAGCCGGATGCGGTTCCGCTCGGTGATGTTCCAACCGGATTGCCTGTGTACTGGCTCACGGTCACGGAACCGGTTCCTCCGGACGCGGTGGCCGTAATGGTGGGAGTTTGGTGGCTCCCGTACACGGTAGCAGTGGTCGACGAGCTGGCACTGGTGGTGCTCCCGGCCGAGGTGATGGCAGAGAGTTGGATGCCGGACCCGGTGACCAGCAGACCCAGCGTCACGCTCGCGGTGGCCCCCGTCTTATCCACGACCATTGCCGTGAACGTCGCCGGCCCGACCGTAGAGGGGGTCCCAGAGAGGACGCCGGTTGTGGCATTGAGGCTCAGCCCGGCGGGCAGGGAGCTACCGGGAGCTAGCTGCCATGTGTAGGGGGCTTCCCCCCCGGTGGCCGTCAGCGTCGCCGCGTAGGCTTGGCCCACCGCCGCACTCGGCAGCGAGGTGGTGGTCAGTTGCAGCGGGGATCCCCCCGTATAGGTGAAGGCGTTGGCAAGGGCGGGACCGATGCCGGCCGCATTGCCGACGGCGATCCCGACCGGCCCCGTCCCCGGCGGCGTGATAGCCTGCAGGGTCCCGTTGGGTCCGGGTTGGGCCGCAACCGCCTGTTGCCCGAAGTAGACCGTGGTGGCACCCGTAAAGCCGGTCCCGGAGACCGTGACCGTGGTACCCCCCGCGTAACTCCCGCCGGTGGGATTGATCCCGGTGACTACCGGTACCGGGTCGGCAGTTATCGAGGTCTCTTCTTGCAGCGGCGGCGACCCGGCCACCTCCGCGCTGATGGTGGTAGCTCCGGGGGTGTCGGTCGACCACGTCACGAGTGCCACCCCGGTGGCGTTGGTCGGCGCGGACGTCGCGCTTAAGCTACCATTGGTAGCGGTGAACGTGACCGTTGCACCTGCTACCGGCTGCCCATTGCTCGTCAGCACCGTGGCGGCTAATGTCGTCGCGTCTTGCTGGTTGGGCATCGCCATCACCGCCTCGGGATAGGCGGTCAGTCCGAGACTGGCTGGCGTGCAGGCCGCCGAGCCGACCGTACAACTACTGGCGCCGGCGTAGGTAAATTGGTCTGCTGGCGTCGTGACGCTCGCGGTATTGTTTTGATTAACCACCACGTCCACGGTGCCCGTGTTGCCCGCCGGGGCCACCGCCTGGACGGTGGTGCTGTTGACCAGTTGCTCGCCCAACGCCGAAACACAGACCGCTGGGCTCCCCGGCGTGCAGAAGTCGACCGTGGGGGGGAGAAGGAGGGTGGCGATAGCATTGCCGCTGGTGACGGCCGAGGTTGGCTGAAGCGCAAAATTCTGCCCTGTGATGGTCACTGGGGTGCCACCTGCGGTCGGTCCGGTGTCGGGGGTCACTCCATTGATCACAGGGGTGGCTTGTAACTCTGCGGGCCCACAGCTTTGACTGCCCACCCCCGTATAGGTGAACGCCGTGCCGGTGGTGGCACTACTCCAAAGTCCACTCGGCCCAACGACTGCCACCGTAACCGCCTGACCACTCGGTACGGCCGGAGTACAGGCCAAAATGGTGTTGTTATTGAGGATCTCAAAGGCGGGAGCCGGGGCCACGTAGGGACTGGCAGCCTGGCCAGGATTACTTTGCTCTGCGTTCCATAGCTGCGGGTCCACACTGGGCTTGCTGCCGCCAAACCATACCGCCTGCGTCCCCTGCAAATTCTCCCCGGTGATGGTTATCACCGTGCCGCCTCCTATCGGGCCGGCGTTGGGAGTGACGCCGGTGATAATTGGTGCCGTGCTGCTGGACGGCGGCGTAACGGTGAAGGTGACGGGCGGGCACGAACTCGTACCGCACGTGGGCGTGCTGGTTGTTCCCCATGAGGTGACCGTCACCGTGTACGTGCCGGGATTTAAGGTCGGCGGCACGGTGACTTGGATTTCGGTATTGGTACTCCCCGCCACCGGGGTGGGGGCGCCCGTGGGCACGCAAGGTCCCCCGTCGGTTGGACAGAATGAGACGGCAAGCGGCCCATCGGCGAAGCCTTGCCCCTGGATTACCGCAGTCTGCCCGGCGTTCCCGGTGCTCGGCTGAATCCCGCTGATCTGAAGCGAGGGCACCTGAAACATCAGGGTGTCCCAACGGGGATCGAGCAGAACGTTGACCGCCATCGGACTGGTGGTATCTCCCAGGGTGGCCTGCGCGTCCTGCTGCCAGGTGGTGGTGGAAGTGCTGGAGGTTTGCACCGAGACAGCTTGGGTCATCGAGTGTTCGGTGCCCATGGTGAAGGTTGCCCCCACTTGGGCCTTCGCCGAAACCAGACCACCAGCATACGAGCCGTCTAGTCCCGAGGAGATGGCTGCCGTATCCACAAAGGCGGTGTCTACGCTGGCGTCGTATTCGGTCGAACTCGACAAGCTACTGGTGTTGATTTGGGAGTTGGAGAGGTCCACGGTGTAGGTTCCCTGTACTCCCCCGGTAGTAATCGCCTGAGTGACCGTCGGAGCGTTGAGATTGGGAAAGACGGTATTGGGATTGGCGGCCTGGTTGTTGGTGGCGGCAAAGGGATCGAGATTCAAGAGGTTTTGACACTCGGCCGGCGTCAACTCCACCGTGGGCGTGTAGGCGCCGACCTGTAGGGGCGTCCCTTGCGCACAAGAGGCCAGCTTTCCGGCCGAGACGGTCAAAAGCGTCTGGTTGGCCCCGATCATGGCATAGGGCAGCATGGCCCCACTCTGATTGGCCGCCTGTGGGGCCCCTTGGGGACAGTTGGGGGCCCCGCCGCCGGTGACCGGTGCCGCTCCATTGGCACACACCGCCTCATCCCAGATGGCAAACTGCGGATGAACCAGGAGAATGAACTGGTCGGAACGCCAAGGGGCCTGCGTGGGACTGCTGCTGCCCGACCCTGTGGTCCAGGTCTGACTGCTACTAGAGGTGTAGCTAACTCCTTGATCCGAGGTGGACGAGTTGGTGGAGGAATTGGTGGCTGACTGATCCCACTCGGCATTATTTTTGACTTCAGCTCCCCATCCGTCGTAGGAAAAGGCCAAGTCCACCGAGAGACTGGTATCGAACGTCGACGTCGTGCTGTTGGTCGTCGACTGGGTGAAGCTATAGTCGGTGCTGGTGGACTGCCCCTGCTGGACGGAATACTGAGCGCTGCTGTTGTCTCCAGGAGGCTGGTAGAGAATTTTGAACGGCAGTACGTCGAGCTGTTCAATGGCGGAGGGAACCTGGACGACTTCGATGGGAGCCGCGTACGCGTAGAGCGTATCCTCACACTGTCCCGTGGCAGGGTCTGTAAACGTGGGACACGCGGCATTGTTGACGTTGATGTATTGATACGTCACCGCCTCCACGATGGTCAGGGTGGTGGCCACGTTCGGCAAGGTGAAGCTCAGGGAATCGACCCCGACCGCGGTCTGGTAACCCTGGGCGTTCTGGGGGGGTGGCGTGTAATTGAACTGGGAAGGGAGCTGGACGAGTTGGGGAGTTACGGTTCCGTTGCTAGAGACGTCTTCGATCGCCGCGGCATACACGTTCAGTTGGCAGCCCGTCAGGTCGGGGTAGCTGCCGCTCAACTCCGTAGCCAGCGTCGGACAGCCGGTGGCGTCGTAAATGGGCATGGTGACCGTAGGACTTTGGGCCACGAAGACCCCCGGATTGTTCGAGCCGTTGGGGAAGGCATCGGCCAGTGGCGTCCCGCCCGACCCCGGCGGATTCGTCGGGTTCCATAGGGCGCTCGCGCAGGTGTAATTGCTGAAGTTGGCGCCGTTTTGCAGGTCCTGATTGAACGGGTCGCTGCAAGCGAAGTTGGTCAGCCCCTGCATGGCCACCGATAGCGTACCCCCATTGCCGTCTTTAAGCGGCTCGGCCGGCAACGGATGTACGCCCGACGGGGCGAGGTTGACCGTGGGAGCGGAAGGCGTTCCCGACGCGCCTACGGTGCCAAAGGCTCCCACCCCGGCGGGCGGCCATGCCTGGGGCGTGCCCGCCGGCACCCCGGTGGTGGCCGCGGCCACTGCCACCGTGGCCGTGGACGGGTTGGTCACGCCACGGATTTGAACGGCTACCGTCTGAAGCGGGGCGGCCGTTGCGGTATTGGGTAGCGTCAACGTCACCCCGCAGTTGGCCGAACAGCCTCCAGGCCCGGTATTTAACACTGCAGCTGCCGAAGCGGGTTCGGATTGTCCTCCCTCGACGCTGATCGCATATTCGCCGGGATCGGCAGGGAATTGCGCCCCTTCCGCATACAGCGTGAGGGTGTCTCCTCCGCTCAAGGCCGCCTCTGCAGGAAACGACATCGTCCAGGTCACACCCGGGGCATCGGCTTGATAGGAGGTCACGGAGGTGGCGACCGGCGGTTCGGCGCTGACCCAGGTGTACCCCTCGGTACTGCTCAGAGTGACCCCGGCTGCGCTGACCTGCCATTGACTGCCTGGCACGGCTCCAGCGGCGGGGTTGATGACGCCGCTGACTGTCATGGCCACCGTATCCCCGGCGGTCACCGCCACTGGCAACGAAAGTTCGACGGAGCTGCCGGATGCCGCCACGTTGCTGGGCGTGATCGCGCCACCGTTGTTGACGGAAACGGTATACGCACTCGCTTGGCTCGGGAACGTCCACGGCGCCGAGAACGTCCACGAGCTCCCTGCAGGAACTGCCACCGGACTGGTCACGGATGCCGTCCATGTCGCGGGTGCCCCTGCCACCAGGCTAGAGTCGGGCGTCCAGTTGAGGCCACCGAACACCTGGCCTTGCGCGGCATAGGCCGTAGCCCCCAATCCGGTGGTGGTACTACTGTTCCACGCCAGGGAAAAGTCGGTGGCCGGATAACTGCCCGCTGGGGGATTGGTCACCCCATACACCGCCATCGTCACCGGCGTGGTGGCCGAGGATGAGCCGAGATTTCCCCCGAGAACCAGCGTAATCTGGTTGGACGGGCCCGAGTTGGACAAAAAGAGATTCGTGATGGGGACAGAACCTGAGGGGGTACTGAGGTGATACAGTGACTGGTTCTGGGTGAAGATAGTCCCGGGGGGACCTGTCAAGGTTAGCGTGTCATTTTGGCTCAGCACCTGGTTGGATACGGCAAAGCTCACCGTCCAGGCGTTCGTTGCCGCAGCCTGTAAAGAGGTGGGCGCGACGGCAAGAGGGCTGATGAATGGCGTGGCAAACGTCAGGCCAACGCCGGGGCTGGTAGGTGTCGTCTCGTTAAGGCCCAGGGTAAAATCGCTGGCTGGGTAGGTGTTGGCGGGCGGGTTGACCACGTTGGAAATAAAGAGGTCAAAGCCCTGATTCGGAATGATGGCTTGCCCGGAAGGGGCCCCGGGTCCCGGTGCAGTGACCAAGTTGACGGCGTCGGTCGTCCCCCCGGAACTGGCCGCATACACTGCAGACACCACCGGCGCCACAAATGAAGAGGGTGAGCCTTCTCCGGGGAGGATCTGGTAATCCCCCGGATCCAGGGGAAACTGGGTGCCTGGCGGACCGGTTAGTTGGATGGTTACCGGGGCGTACACCGCTTGGTAGACAAAGGCCTCGGTCTCCCACTGCGACGTAGCTCCTGCGATGGGCTGAGCATTGTTATTAGTGGGAGTAGGTGTGACAAAGTAGACGGTTGCAATGAGGGGAGAGCCTGTACTGCTCTGGGCCGCGACGGCCGTTGAGCCCGGTATCAGAAAGGTCCAAACCCACAAGATGATCAGCAGGATTCGCCTCAGCCGGGCGAGCTGTGGGCGGTGCCGTAAATTCCGGCGCCATTTTGTCCACCATTGCAAGATGTAACCTCCTCCTTTGCCGTGTGCCCGGTAACATGTCGTCCGGTAATATAAAGCTGTCCAATGACTGGGACATTTGGATGAAGTAAAGACAAAGTTCACTACTGTATACGCTACCAGAACTGCCATACGGTTCCCTTACGGCGTCCATACAGTAGCCAAACGGAACCTTGACGGCGAAAAAATTTGTTTCATAGCAATACAGGGGGAGAGGGCGCCTTGGTAAGCCATGCAGCAAATGCGGGGGCGTGCCATACGTGTGTCACCAGGCTCTTGGGTTAAGAAGACGGCGAGGGAACTCAATCCCCTGATTCCAATTGGGCCGGGAGCTGGGCTTGTAACTCTTGGTCACGACGCCGTGAGGCTTACGGGGGCCTTGGTATTGGTGGAAGCTCGTGCCCTTCGGTACGGCCAGGAGGGTTGGTCACAGGCCGTATGCCATGAGGCGTCCACGTTGAACCCGGTGGATGCGCTTCTCCCTGGAATTGCGAGCGCCGAACCCCGTGTTGCCGTCCCCCCGTCGGGCCAGTGCGGGAAGAGCGGGGCGGGAACTGAAATTCCTGATACGCTCTACCCCGGGTGTAGATAACTCCTCCGTAGCTCCTGGGGAGGGGGCGCGGGGGGATACGCTGATGGATGCTGGGGATAGCGGGGAAACCGCCGCGGCGCCTGCCCGCAAGGCATACCTTGTTCGGCAGGCTCCTGCGCCTGGAGGGGCGTCCGTGGTTCCAGGGGTCTCCTAGGGGATGGCCCGCGCCCCGGGGGACCCGGCCACGAGCCGACAGGGCGCCGCGAGCGGAGCGCGGGCTCTGAAGGGCCAGCAAGGACCCGGGGACTCTTGTTAGGCCCAGGAAGCAGGAACCGCAGGGTCAATCCCGAATACACCCAGGACTCCCTGCTTCTCCTTGTTCTTGCGGTTTATTCCAGTAATGGTGGCTCTCCCGCACTTTGTGTAGCAGCGCGGACGACGGCGCTGGCAACATCCGGAGGACAGGAGTCCTTGCATTTCCCGGTGATCCCTTGTGTCCTCCCTCTTGACCATACCGACCCAGCCGTCCTTCCAGACCATCGGCATTCACGAAGAGGATGGCGTGATTTAGTTGGACGAGGTCTCGGTTTCCTGCATGGGCCAGTGCCCGGCCTATGACCAGCCGTCCACCCGCGCGGCCGGCTGGGTCACGCGCACGCCGTGAACGACCCTGTGGCGCCTACAGCCCAACCGGCCCCGCATCCCACTGCGGCGCTTTTGTTGCGACAACCCGGCCTGCTCTCGAAAGCCCTTGGTCGAACGCCTGACGGACGTGGCGCCCCGCCCACGGCGGACCACGGCCTTTGTCCAATGGGTGCTCGGGGTGGCGTGGGTGCTGAACGTGGAGCTGGCGGCGGCGCGGCCCGCCGGATAACCGACGGTAACGCCGACCGCCTACCCTCTGAAACCCCGCCGGGTGTAAATCCTCCGCCCGTTCTACCCGCACCGCGGGCTTTTGGCCACCGTTTCCACCATTTCCACCAGCCCGTTGGTATCGTAGGGGTGGTCAGGCTGCACGGCATCGACGAGGCGGCACCTGCCGCGTGAACAGTTGAGGGGGCCACAAGGGTGTCCGGCGCCTATCCGATACCAGGCCACAGCGTGACCACCGCTGGTGCGCCCGCCCCCGACCACCACACGCCGTCTTGACTGGGTTTTATCATGACTTTGCAGGCGCTCTTGACTGTCCCCGACCCGATCGGCATCCCCTGGCGGCGACACCGCGGATCCTCCATCTGCACCGCGTGATGCGCCGACCTCTTGCAGACATTGGTCCCTCACTTAAGATCCCCTTCGTCGGGGAAACCGGCTTTCTGCCGAACTGGGCTAAACATATAGGGGTGCCTAATTTTCGCCCTGGATTTTTTAAAGGGATCCAGTTTTGAAGGACGGACCACCGGGGAAGGGGGCGTTGGAGAGAAACTCTTTCGAGATATTGGCGGACGGTTTTGCGGTCGCGGCCACAGTAGAGACCGCAATCGCGGAAATACTCCATTCTTGGGCGTATAAACTACAGACTTCGGCCACGTACTCCATGCTTCAAGCCATCCTTTTTGCCTCCTTGAGAAGAATTTCTGTACGGAGGCCATCGTCGAAGGAGGCTGCGTGATTCGTCAAGATCGCGGTGAAACTGGGCAATTTCGGACGGTGAAACTGGGGGAATGGCCGCGGTGAAACTGTCCGACATCAGATGTGATAAACCACAGCAGGCAGCGAGGACCACTGGGTGGGCCGGTGCCCTGCGGCGATTCCAGACCGCATGTGGGCTTCTAGCGCCCTGAGGATGGCGGTCAGCGTTGCGATGACGACAGGCACCCAGCCGTTGACGCGGAACCCGAGGCGCTGCTCCATAGCCTGGCAGCGGCCGTGCATCTCGGGTTCCAGCGCCTCGAAGCGACCGCGCAGGTGGGCCTTCAGCGCGTCAAACCGGTGGTCGAGGCGCTCGAACGGCTGGGGGACCCGTACAAAACGCTGATCAATCCGGGCCAAGTCATCCCAATGAAAGAAGTCGGGGGAACCGTTTTCTCGGCCCCAAAATTGTGACTGGCCGAAGACCCTCAGGATAAATTGACCTTATTTGACCTTAATGGTATTTGATGGGCATGGCGGTACCTGATAGGTTAATGATCGGAATCAGTTGGCACTCTCGTAAATGGAGTGCTAATTGCCGGGAACTACCGAAAATGGGCAGGCCGGAGATTTCTCCGGATTGCCAGAGATAAGGAGGTGCTGGCCATGCTGGTGCCCGTTTGGTATCCGAATCCGGAGGTTTTCCCCTGGATTCAACCGTCTGCCCTGCACAATCCGTGGGTCTTGGCAGGCTTTGTGACTTCGGCGGGACTCTTGGTAGCCTTAATGGGGTTTGTGGTGGGGCTGTTCGCAGGCGCTCCTCGACCCGCTACGGGAGAGCCGGTCAGGGCGTCCAGCCGCCGGGAGGCCGATGCCGGTGTCGACGCGCCTCGCCGTTCCGCCTAGGCCTTGTCCGCGTGGGGCGAGGGGGGATGGCGCTGTGGCGCGTGCAGGATCCCGTCGGGCTCCATTTGTGGAAATCGGAGGGTGCCAGGCTTGTGGCCAACCCATCGACTGGGACACCTACCGGGTAACGGCCCAAGCCACGTGGTGTTACGCTTGCTACCGCGAATTCCGGCGTCTGCGAGAGGCGGTCTAGGGCCGAGGTTCCTTCGCCGTGGAGGAATCTCGGCTTTTTTACTGCTCAAGTCCTCGACCGTCCGGAGACGGCGGGAGTTGCGCCATGTTTGGGTGGGGGCCCAAGGGACAGAGCCTCCGGCGGGAAGCTCAGGTTTGCCCGCGCTGCTCCTCTGCGTCGGGGAGCCGCGAAGACAGGTGTTCGCTCTAAACTGACGGAGTGGACGGTTAGGGAGAATTGCCGCACGGCGGGAATGGCACAGGCGTTCATCGTGCGAACCCGGGGCGGCGAGGGTCTGTTCTCGGCGATGAAGGACCAGGGGAACAACGTGACGGGTCAGCGTCCCTTCTTCCGGTCGGACGCCGCGTTGGAGGAGCGCCTAACGCTGACGGATCCGACATCCTGGAGACGGCGATTGTAGGGAGGGCTGCCGGCGTGCCGAAGCCAGGGGCGGGTGTGCCAGTGGACCGGGTTGTTTGCAGGGGGCAGACCGTTGCCGGGTGCGCCCTTTACGTCTGGAACGGCAGACCCCAACGGGGCCCGTCATCCCGCTGCCCAGCGGGTGCTTCCGCTCGGACCGCCGTGCGGTCGAACCGTGAAGACTTTCGTCTGTCCCCCCTGGTAGGTCCGATGGTCCGGTGGGTAGCCCCTACTGGCCTGCCCTGGGTCTAGGGGCTGCCCCTATAACCTCCCCAGCATCAAAAGGGTGCCGATGACGATGAAGGCCGCCCCGGCCCCCAGATGGATAAGATGCGTCGGCACCAAGCGGGTGATGGCGTCGCCGAAGAGCACGCCGAGCGCTGCACTTAAGGTTAACGCCAGTGCGGCACCCAGAAAGACGGACCACGACGCGTCGCTTTGCGCCGACAGAGTCATAGTGGTTAATTGAGTTTTGACACCGCGTCCGTCTCGACTATGAAATCCTCCACCGGGCGTCGCAGGGCGTCGGGGGGGATCCGCAGGTTGAGTTGGACCGTGCCGTCGGGCGCCACCGTGATCCCGCGGTGCCCGACCAGCGCGGCCAGGACTTGCCGCTTTTGGGACACGGACAGGGCTGCGCCCTGGAGCAGGTCGTGCAGGTACGCGCGCACCTTGTCCGGGTCGGCGACCAATTGGGGGGCGGTGCGGGCCACCCGGCGCACCTCGGCTTCGAGCCGCTGGATCTGGGCGCCGAGGTGCTGGCGTTGCTGGTCGAGGGCCTGCATTTTTTCCTGCAGCAGGTCCGGGGGAATGGTCCCGTCCGCCGCCCGATCCACCAGCCGGCGCATCTTGGTTTCCACCGCCGCGCGGTCTTTCCGCAGGGACTCCAGCTGGTGCTGCAACGCCTCGAACCGGGGTTGGTGGCCCCGTTTGGCCTCCTCTACCACCCGGGCCACGATGTGCGGGTCGGTGGCGAGGCCCACGAGAAACTGCCAGACCAGGGCGTCCAGGGCCTCCATCCGGAGGAACGGGAAGGCGCAGGCGGTCCGGGCCGCTTTCCGCGAGAAGTTGTAGCGGCTGCCGCACGTGAAATGCACGCGGGGCTCGACCTTGCCCTTGTACTGGTACACCGTGCGCCGTGGCACCAGGTTGCTCCCGCACACCGCGCACGTCAGGAATCCGGCGAGCAGCACGTCCTGCTCGGATTCCGGCCGGCGGGGGCGCGTATGCCGGCGGTTGGCGTCCAGGAGCCCCTGCACCTGCTCCCAGGTGGGCCGGTCCACCAGCGGCGGGTGGTTGTCCGGCACCCGAATCCAGCGATCCGGCGGGGCCGGTCGGGCAGTGCCGTGGCCGGCCTGGCTGGTTTTCGCGTACACGAAATCGCCGGTGTAGACCGGGTTGCGGAGGATTTGCCGCACGGACGTCTTCGTCCAGCGCTCCTTGGGCGGCGGTACCTGGGTGTCGAGGAGCCAGTCCACGACGGCCTGGATCCCCCGGCCCGCCCGCGCCGCGGCCGCGTACCGGCGGTACAGCTCCGGCACCACGGTCGCGGGGGTCCACGAGCCGGTCACCGGGCGGTCGTCGGGCGCGTAGACGCCGTTGTCCTGGACGACGTAGCCATAGGGCACGGCCCCGCCGGTGTACTTGCCCTTCCCCGCCCGGACCCGCTTGCCCTTCATGGCGTTGTCGAGGATGTTCTGGCGGACGAACTTCCCGATGGCGCCGAGGATGGTGAGCATGAGCTCGCCCGCCGGGTCGTTGGCGTCGACCGCCTCCGTGACCGAACGGAGCTGAATGCCGAGGGCCTTGAGCTCGTTGACCAGGAACAAGAGGTCCAGGGGTTCGCGGCTGAACCGGTCGACGCGGAAGATGAGGACGACGTCAAAGCGGCGCCGTTTGGCGTCGGCGATCAGCTGCTGCAATCCCTCGCGCCGGGTGTTCGCGCCGGACCGGCCCCCGTCCTCGTAGACGCCGGCGATTTCCAGGTGCTCGCGCGCGCAGTGCGCGCGCAGAATGTCGTCCTGAAACTCCAGGGAGTAGCCGTCCCGCGCCTGGGCCACCGAGGAGACGCGCTTGTAGAGTGCGGCCCGCAATCCGCTCCCTCCTACTCTGGATTTCGGGGCTGCACCCGGGATCGTATCATATCCGCAAGGGATTGCACGAAGGCGGCGAGGGCCTGGGGATCCGGCTGCGGCTGGACGACGAGGCGCAGCCGGACCGCGTCCGCTCGCGCGGAAGCTCGGGGACCGTCGGGCGATGCGGGTCGCCCCGCGTGCGGCGGCACCGGGATCACCTCCGCCTTACGGTATGAGGGGCTGCCACCGGCTAGACGTGGCCCGGGCCGGACGGGCCGCGGGGGCGCAGGAGCGCTACGGGGCTGGGGGCGCTGCTTCCCCCCGGCGCGGCGGCACGGGGGCCATGCTGGCGTGCTGCCGATCGTCGGGGGCTTGGCGCCGGGAGTCGGCTGCGCGGCTGCGGGCGGATGCGGGGCCGGGCGTCCGGCCGCGATGCGCCCCGGCCCAGGCGGCGTACACGGCCGGCTCGGCCTCCGCGACGATGGCCAGCGCTTCCGGCCAGCGCATCCCAGCCAGGTCCGCCCGGAGGCCGGCCAGCGTGGGCAGGAACGGATCGGGCTGGCCGGTCAGCCGGCTGAGCACCCAGAGGGTGGCGTACAGGATGCGCAGCGGATCGTCGCGCCACCGGGACAGCACGTGGTGCCCCATCGGGGCGACGAGCCCCCGCATCCGGTGGGCGAGCGCCGGCCAGGCGGCTTCGCAGTCTCCCAGGCGGGCGATTTCGCCGAGGGCGCGCTCCAGTTGGCGGAGGGACAGGTCGACACCGCCGTAGGCGCGGGCGGCCAGCCGTTCCAGGGTTTGCTGCAACGTCCGCAGGCGGATGGCCTCGTCCACCACCCCGGCCGCCGTGGCCAGCAGGAGCTCGTCGACGGCCCGCGGGGTGAGGGACTGGGTGAGCATGAGGCAGCGGGGCCACCGCCGGTCGCGGAGCGTGCCGACCACCGTGACCAGGGGGTCGCGTCCGTTGTCGCTGCGGACCCACCGCTCGGGGTGCTGCACCAGCTCGCGCGCCACCCGGGGATGCAGGGTTTGGGAGAGCGGCACGCCATGGGCGTCCAGGAGCAGGGTGCCGGCGCGCTCCGGCACCGGATCGCGGGGCGCGCGGCCCAGGAGAATGGTGCCATACCGGCGATCCGGGAGGTGGCGGGGCTGATGGCACCAGGCGGCCCGGCCGCGCGCGACCTTCTCCTGGGCGCGGCGGGGGGCCATGGTGCGGACCCGGCGTCCGTGGGGATCCAAGACGAGAATCATGGCCAGCGTCACATCCTTCCAAGCTCAAGCCAAGCGAGCGCGTGGAAAGGGCAGCGGGATGGGGACCGGCGACAGGGTTCCAGGGGTGTCGGGACAACACGAAGCCCGCCGGGGACCGGCGGGCAGGCCAAAGGGCAGACTGCTCCCTTGGGGGTCGCGGAGCCGACGCGGCCACGGCACGCGTCGGCACGGTCTCCGAGACCGGACGTATTCGGGTCCATGACGCACCCCGGCGCGGGTTGCGGCCGGAGGCGGGACCCGCGGATCCAGCGCGAAGGACCGGACCCGCCACACCCTCAGCGCGAAGGACCGAGGGCCAACAAACAGCTGTCGAGGCCTATGATACAGACAATGTGTCAGTAAACAAAGGAGAAGACCCGTCAGGACTGCGCGTATCGGCTGGTGGCTGGGGATTATTTCTGCCACGCTTCGGATTTTGCAGAATCCGGTCGGATTGGGTGTTTTCTGCCGGACGCGGCGGGCGTATGATGGAGGCGGAAGCGGGTGGGGAAGATGGCACGCGACGAGACGACCATTCAGGCGCGCATGCGCAAGGTCCGCAAGATGCGGCGGATGACCCAGCAGGAGGTGGCGGACTTGCTGGGAATCAGCCGGGATTACTACCAGAAGATCGAGTCGGGGGTCCGGTCGCCCAATCTGCGCCTGATCCAACGCTTTTGCGACCAGCTGGGCGTGCCGCAGAGCGTGCTGCTGGGGGAGGAGAACCCCGAGGCCTCCTTGATGGCGAAATGGCCAAAGGGCTACTACATCCTGCGGCGGGCGGCCGAGGGGCCGGCCTGGCGCCGGGAGCAGCTCGAGAAGCTCTTCGAGGTGGTGTTCGGGGAGCCGCCGGATGCCGATGGGTAGGCAGGACGCCTGGGAGGCCGAGGAGGACCGGAGCGACGACCCCGCCCGGATCGTCCGGCTGGCGCAGATGGTCTGGCGGCGCAACGGGTGGGAGGGGCCGCCCTTCGGGCCGCGGCTGGTGGCGGCGATGGAAGGGTGGCCCGTGGCGACGCAGGTCATCACGTTCGACCGGGCCCGCGCCATTCTGGGCCCGGACTGCCCGCCAAAGCCGGAAAAGTACGACGCCGAGGTGGTCGCCGAGCGTCGCGAAGACGGAACCGTCCGCTACTTGGTGATTTACGTGCCCGAGCGTCCGCTGGCGCGGATTTGGTGGTCCCTGGCGCACGAATTCGGGCACATCGTGCTCGGGCACGCGGTGGAGCCCGCGGCGCGGGACACGCCATGGCGCAACCGCCAGGCGGACATCTTCGCGGCGGAGCTCCTGATGCCGCTCGGCGCCGTCCTGGAGGTGCGGCAGGCGCCCGCATGGTGGGTGGCCCGGCGGTTCGGCGTCTCGCTGCAGGCGGCCGCCAACCGCCTGGAGGATCTGAAGCGGGGGTGGCTGCGCTTTTACACGCTGGAGGAATTGGAAGCAGGGCGGAACCTGCTGCGTCGGCCGCCACGACAGGCCGTGCGGGAAGGCGTTCCGGCCCATCGGGGAGCGTGTCCCGCCGCGCCCCTGCCGGAAGAGGAGGTTCGGGGAGATCGGATGACAAGCGGCAACGGTCGGTCGCCGGGTGCATCGGACGGCAATGGGGTGACGTGGTTCGTGGCCAACGGCGGCTCAGACCGGTTTCCGAAACTGGCCGCCTGCCCGGTGTGCGGGTTCGTCAACGACAGTCCGCACGCACCGCTGGAGCGGTTTTGCGGCGGATGCGGCCAGCTGCTCATCAATGCGTGTGAATGGTCGGAGTGTGCCTACCATCACGTCCCGTTGCCGCCGGGGTACCGGTACTGCGGGGTCTGTGGCCAGCCGACCAGTTGGCATGACCTGGACGACGCGGTCCGGCGCGCCGCACGGGAGCAGTGGGAGGCGGAGATCGAGCCTGTACCCTTGCCCGACGATTTGCCGTTTTGATTCTGACGGGCGGGCCAAACTCCAGATGACTAGGGGCAAAGCCCGCCGGGGGGCATATCGGGGCGCTGTTCCCGGGCGACCATCAGATCGCGGGTCTCGCGTATAGGCAAATCCCTCGATTTACGATGGCTACGCTGGGTAGCCTTAAACCGTAGGTTTGAGATATCCACTGGGTAGGGGCTCGTGGTGCTCAGGGTTAAGAAATGCTGAACTTCATTATTCGGAGACCGGCTAGACGTTTAGGCTGTTCAGTGCGGGCATGTTTTTTTCAAAACTACGGGTTTACCGCACTGCTTGTTCACCCGCTTGCCCATCCTGCGGGACGCGCAGAAGGGATGACGTGACGGTATCGCCTAATACATTGCCGTTCCTTGCCGGGTCAACTTCAGGTAAGGTGAGGTTGTCAGTGGTGGTGATATGGCGAGGAGGTAGTCCTACATGAGAAAACAACCGTTGTTCGAGGCGATCCACGATAGCGTCCGCGATTAACTCCACGGAGTGTTCGATCCACAGGGCTGTGTGGGATCCCGGTCGATAATCAGCGGGTCCAAATCCCTGAACTCGGCCCTGCCGCTGCAGTTCGTAGTTTTGATGAAACTCCTCCAAATGGTTGGGATTATAGACAGCGAAGGTTTTGCCGCCGTTGCGGTTGAGAATCGAGAACATTGGAATGTCACTAGGTCCATCCGCAATATAGATCATATTTGCGAACGGAATGCGTCTCTCGGCTTCCGGAAGACTCGCGTTGACGTCGATTTCTGGATGCACGTTGGAACCCTTATTAATTTCGAACAGGGCCCGGGTCTTAGTGGTATGGTCAACGACATAGCCGACCTGCCGGATCGTACGAGGCTCCTGTTGGTCCTCGGGCATTGTTCCAAGGCCTGGGAGTGGCCAAACTTCCAGAAATTCGCAGGCCCATACCCCGGTGACCCAGGGAGCGACGGCGCTACCCAAAATTGTCTGGCGTAGTCCATTGCTAACGATGTAGTACTCTAATTCTACGCGATACTTCGCCCACCGTGGTTCGGACGCCACTTTCTCTTTTAGTTGGCCAAGGAACTCCGGCATACCGGGATAGAACTGTAGCTTGCGGCCTAGGTCCCGCAGCCGCTGGTTGCTAAGACCTGGCAAACGTCCTGATGCTACGTAGCTTAGCAAGTGGTTTAGATAAAGACTGTCTGGAGCGATCCGGACATCGGGATGCAATTCCGTCAGCTTGTTTCTCAAATCGAAGACTTCTTGCCAGAAATGTCGGGGCTCGATCCCGTACGCCTCCAATATGGGATCCTCCATGTAGCCGGGTATTAAGGTGTGGTCGAAGTCCCATATGACCGCAATCACATTTTGAGGGAACATCAGACTATATACCCTCCTACGTGTGGGATAGGATACGGGTCCCTCTTTACCAAACGCGTTCGGATTCCTGCGTTAGTCACGTCGCTTGTCTGCCGTGGCTACGGAGTTAACGGAGTCATACAGAGAACAAGAATTCGGTGGCGAGACCACTCTGAATCGAACTCCAATAAGCGAGGTAAAATTGGAGCGTTAATTCCGGCTGGCCCAGATGTCATATTCAATCATGGGCTCGCTTTTCTGGCGAAGAAAGGCGTCTGCCTGCCGTTTACCTGCTTGGGCATGTCCTGCTTCCTCAACACGGGTAATGCGCCAACCCGTAAACTCTAAAGACCTCTGAATCAGCTTCAGCGGATTAATCTGTCGATCTCTAATTCCTCCAAAACGCACTACCATGATGGCATCGTCGGTGCATACTTCCTTCACGTTTAACCACACGCGCCGAAGATCATCCACAAAGTGGTCGGGGCTGGAATGCACCAGCTGGTTGCAACGAGAGTAATCCACTACGTCTGGCCCTCCGACAAACCAGTGCCGAAGCCATTGGTCCGGGATGTAAGTTCGCATCCCGTAGTAGGGGGGTGAGGTGATTACCCATCTGAAACGCAACCCTGGCGCGGTGGGCCTCAGGGTCTCGGCATCCCGGCTGTCTCCTAACCGCACTGCTCCCGACACGTCGAGCGGATGCGCATAGTAACGGTTTGCGCGCCGTTCGATGACCGCTAAAACGTCTACGAATTCCGGAAGGAGCCGATGGTGCTGCCAAAAGCGGATGGCGTAGGCCGGTTTGGGCGCATAGGTTCGTGGGCACTGGTTCGACAAGTAACTCGGAAACGTCTTCTGTTTCGGGCCATGTAGTGCGCCTAAGATAATACCTCGGAGCGCCAACCGGACGGGGCTGCTACAGTCCTCCAGGAAGGCCTCGCGGAATTGACACACGGCATGAAGAACCGCAGGGTGAAATGCCCATTGCCAGAACTCGCCTTCTGGGATGGCGCTCGGCTGACGCTGGGCCAGGATGCAGCGGGCTTCCGCAAGGATGTCCTCGACTCGGGGACTAACGAGCTTGCTGGCCGTAATCGCCGTGGCGACCGGGCTGGAATGCCACCAAACGAAAAGGGGCGAAAGCTCGTCCGGCTGGTGCAGGCTGGCACCGCGGAACAGGAACTCCTTTCCTGCATACCAGGCCGCGGCGTTCCCGGCGGCGGCGGTCCAGGCGCCGTCGTCCAGAGGGGCCGGGCTGCCCGTGAGAAAAAGCCCTTCCCCTTGCAGTTCCACGGCCGGATACCAGGTGCCCTCCTCCGTCGGTACGCCGATGTCAACCGGATCGGACTGCCGCGACTGACTCGGGACGAGCCGGCGGTAGGCGTGCTGCACCAGCAGGGATTCCAGGCGCACGGCGGGCACGACCCGCAGGGGCGCCGCCGGTCCGGAACCCGTCCACGGCACGGTCATGGCTTGCTCGGTGGCAAACTGCGGGGTGGCGCCTGTTTCGGCCGGCGGGGCATCTGGCTGCGCAAGACTCAGGAGCTCGCCGAACTCCCGGCGGACGATCTCCGCGACGGTCCGGGCCCCGGCTCCCATCGTCAGGACGCGGCGGACCAGCCGGAGCACGCGGTCCGGTCCGGCTTGGCGAATCGCGTCGGCTTCGGCCGCGGTCAACTCACGGTCGCCGAGCAATCGGTCACACACCGCCGCGAGGACTTCCGGCGAAAGGGAGCCGTCGTGGCGCCCCAGCAGGACGTATTCGAAGGCGCGGCGCACTGCGGGGCGCTCCAGGCAGGCCTGGAGGGCGTCCGTCCGGATCCGGAAGGCGGTGAGGATGTCGGCCACGCGCAGCGCGGCGGCGCCCCGTTGCATGAGCCGCGCCGGGACGGAACAACCGCCCGGTCGGACCGGTCGGACGGCATCGGCCTTCTCTTGCTCGGGAAAACGGCCGCGGCAGGTCCATTCCCGCTGGAAGGCGCGACCCAGGGACCCCCCCTGCCGGCACCGCGGACACCGGACTCGCAGCTCGCGCAGGCTGCCACCGCCGCCTTCCCAGAAGTAGTAAGGCATCTCCTCGGACCGGCCCGGAGCCCTGGGGCAGCGCGGGGCTGGGTCGTGGGCCACCTGCTCCCAGGGTACCTCGTCCAGGTGGCCGGCGGGGCATGCCAGCACGAACCGGACGGCCTCGAGGTCGTCCGGGTTCTCGCTGCGGCAGATCGGGCACGCGCGCCCGGGGTACAGGACGACGTGGCGCCCGGGGTGCGCCGCCCGGTTCCAGCAAAGGCGCCACCGGGGGAAGGGGCGCGTCCGGTAGACGACGGCCTGCTCGTCCCGGCCCAGTGCGGGGTTGGAGGGGACCCGGAAGAGGCGGGGAGGGGCCGGCCGGCCGGCCTTGGCCAGCACGGCGCCCAGGGGTCCGGGATCCAGCTCGAAGGCCTGCACGGTCGCCTGCCAGTTCGCCAAGCCGTCGCAATCGGGCCGTGGGATGACGCGGCTCAGCCGGCCCTCCAGCAGGGCGCCAGGGCCGTAGGTGGTGACGAACTGCGCGGTGCGCATCTGCAGTGGGTGTGCCATGGGCGGTACGGACTCCTTCCTAGGTCTCGAAGCCCAGGGTTTCGTCGACCTCCCGGAGCGACTGCGGGACGTCGGGAAACACGGTGGCCAGTTTGCCGTGACGGTGGGGCGGGTCACCCAGCACGACCGGCCGGGTGGCGCGCAGGTACTCTGCCCAGGCCAGCTGCTCCTCGCGGAGTGCGATGCTCCTCCACCGGGTCATGGCCTCGTCCACGGCCTGGGCCAGCGCGCCCGGCGGAAGCTGGCGGCCGCGGGGTTGCTCGCGGTTGCGCCCCTCCAGGTGGTCGACCCAGCGCTGCACGGAAGCGGAATCGGCGGTGCGCCGCAGGACGTGGTCCCGGGGGCTGGTCCAGCCGGCCGGGTGCGGGCGGTTCCGGAGGTATGAGACCGTGACCGGACCCAGGGCCCGGGCAAGGACGCCCGGGGCCAGGGGAAAGACGGTGACGGGTTCCACGTAGAGGTCCGCGTGGAGGTGGAAGCCGACGAAGAACTCGTAATGGGTCAGGTCCCGCGGCCGGCTGGCACGCAGGAAGGTGATCACGAGGGCGCCCCGCCGGCGACC
Organism: Bacillota bacterium; assembly: GCA_023511625.1. Lineage (GTDB taxonomy): Bacteria > Bacillota > Sulfobacillia > Sulfobacillales > Sulfobacillaceae > JAIMAE01. Next base: position 32,558 of record JAIMBD010000018.1, read on the forward strand.
GACCCGCCCGGTCGCCTGCAGGTACTCGGCCATGCTCTTGGGCTGGCCGTGGACCACCATGAGCCCGAGGCGGTCGACGTCCACGCCGGTGCCGAACATCGAGGTGGTGAAGACCGCGTCGAGGGTTCCCGGATCCGGGAGGGCGCGGGCCACCGCGTCGAGGGCCGCCGGCAGGTCGCCGGATTCCATGCGGCTGGACAGCTCGATGACGCGCCCCTCGTCCAGGGGCCGCTGCGGATGTCCCTCCCGGCTTGCCCGGTCCTCCAGGCGCTCGCGGACATCCTGGCGGTAAAGGCTGCGGGCCCGGGCCAGCTCCCGGATCGCGTTGAAGTAGCCTACCACCGTCCAGAAGGAATCGGCCTCGGCAGGGTCGGCTTCCTGCCGGGTCCGGGCCCCCGCAGCCAGCAGGCTCGCCCAGATGTCCCGGACCGGGCTGAGGGGGCCGCGGCCCGGGGCGGCGATGCCCAGGTAGAGGCGCCCGGGCCGGGCGTCCTCCAGGACGCCGCCCGCTCCCAGCGGGGGCGTGCGGAGGAAGAACGCGTCCTCGGGGTCCGGCCCGCCCGGCGGGAAGAGTTCGGCCTGACGGGCGTAGAGGGCCTCGACCTGGGCTCCGGCCCGGGTGACGGTGGCCGTGGACGCGATGTACTTGGGAAGCTCTCCCCGCTCGCGGGCCAGGGCGTCCACGGCCGCCTCGAACAGGCCGGCCAGGCTGCCCAGGGGACCGGAGATCAGGTGCAGCTCGTCCTGGACCACCAGGAGCGGCGGCGGGAGGGGCCGCACCGGCGTGGTGTCCCGCTGCCCTTCGGGGGCGAATCCGTGCTGGGGGTGGTGCCGGTGGACGTTGCCGAACAGGATGCGGCTGCGGTCCTCGGCGGGCAGGCGGGCAATCTTGTCGGCCGTGGCCACCACGATGCTCGGCGCGCGGCGCCAGATCTGCTCGTCCACGGTCAGGGCAGGAATGGGGATGCGGGTGCCCCAGTGAGAGTCAGGCGCCCTCCGATATGCGCGGACCGGGCGGACCGCGCAGCCGCGGCGGTCCGGCGCCTCGGGCAGGTCGCCGTGTCCCCGGACGCGGTCGGCGAGGAACTCGTCGTCGAGGCCGCCCGACGGGGTCAGCTCGCCCCACGGCCGCGCGAGCGGGCAGCCGGGGTTCGGGCACACGATCTCGAAGTCGTACGACTCGGGGTCGCCCGGATGGTGGCCCCTGGTGGTCCGGTAGGTGCGGAACACGTAGCCCGGGCGGGCGCCGTGCGTGCACAGGAGGGAGCCGTCAAGCCGCTCGCACACCGCCTTGGCTAGGTCCTCCAGGTCCGACAGGCGCAGGGGCTGGGCCAGGGCGAGCTCGACGGTCACCACCACCCGGCCGGGCCCCAGGGGAGCTGCCTGGATCCGCCGGGGGGCTGCCAGTCGGCGCCGTCCGCCAGCCCGTCTGCGGCGGCCAACGGATGACCTTGCGGTGAAGCAGGTCCAGCGGCGCAGCGGAGCGGGTCGCCACAATTGAACCTTGCGGCCTTGCGGCGGGAAGGTGTCTGTCGCGCATTGCGGAGGGGGAGCGGCACGGGATGATGCTGGAGACCGCCCGGTTGCGGGTGCGCCCGTTGAGATCGGAGGACCTGCCGGCGTTCGCCGCGCTGATGGCGGACCCGGCGGTCTGCCGGTTTCTGGAGATTGGCCCGATCCGGTCTCTCGCAGAGCTGCAGGTGCTGTGGGCATGGTACGTGCATCAGGGGCGGCACGGGGTGGAGCTGCGCGAGACCGGCACCTGGATTGGGACGGTAGGGGTGGCGCTCTCGTCCAATCCCTTTTACCCCGGAGGGATGGTGGGGTACGAGCTGGCTCGCCCGTACTGGGGCCAAGGCTACATGCGCGAGGCCCTGGGCGCGGTCATTGCGGCCGTCTTTGCGGAGCGCCAGGTGCATCGGTTGGCCGCGTTTGTCATGGCCGACAACGCGCCGTCGCAGCGGCTGTTACGCCGCCTGGGATTTCGCCACGAGGGCACGCTGCGCGACTTCGGGCGGTGGAAAGGCGGGTATCATACCATGCTGGTGTTCGGGCTCCTGGATTCGGATTGGGACGCCGGCCAAGCGTTTGGGGTCTCCCTTCTCTCAGGCGGGGACCCTTAGCTCCGGGCGCGCTGGTCGGCCCCGCCCGCCCCCGCACCGCGTCTGGACCGCCGCCCGTCGAGGGGGAAGGATGCCGGGCATCCGGCTTTCAGCCCGCCTCCCAGCTGACAGCGCCCCCAACCCGACGGAGGGGGCGCTGCCTGTACGTAGGTGTGTCTGGAGGGCTATCCAGCACACAGGGATAGCATAACACCGTCCTCGCTCCATGGCAAGGGCTTCCAAATTCCGCCACGGTCTGTCCGCTGAAAAGTCGCTGAATGGCCTCCAGATGCTGGCGTCCTCGGGACGAATTGGTATAATGGGGCGCCGGAGACGGTTCCATCCCAACCGTTTCACCCCGTACCGCAGCGCGATAAATTTTCCCTGAACCGGCAGGAAAATGGCGATGCGGAACGAATAGGTATGGCAGGTATCACCCCGCCGCCCCGCCAGCATGCCGCCCGTGCGGTGGTGCCGACCGGGATTGCGGGATGGTACCGGTTCGGCGGATGTGCTGTAGGGGGTGAGAGGTGATCCGCGGTGGCCGAATTCTACGGGCGCCCGCGCATGAAAACCTATGTGGCGTTTCAAGTGCGGCTACCGCCCGAATTGAAGGAAAAATTGGTGCGCCGGGCTCTGGCCACCGGTCAGAGTCAGGTGGCCATCGTCAAGGAAGCGTTGGAGCAGTACTTTGACCATCTCACCCGCGAGCATCCCGAGGAACGCGCGCGGATTGAGGAGGGCCTGAACAAGGAGGGCGAATAACATGGGCCAGGCTTTCTGCCGGCTGGAGGTGCCGATGGATCCGCGCTGGAAAGCCCGGATCGAGCGGTACGCCTGGCTCCACGGATTGCGCCAGAACGCGGTGGTGATCGAAGCCCTGCGCCGGTACTTCGCGCAATTGGAGGACGCCGGCGAGGTGCCCGACCACGCGACCGCGGGCTAGGCGCCGCCAGAAGCCTCCGGCAGCCTCACGGGAAGTTGCAATGGAGACCCGCGAGCCACACGCTCGCATGGTAAGGAGGGCTAGGACGCTTCAATGGCTAAACAGCGATTCAAAGGGCGGTCCAAGTGGGGAGTGGTTGCCGCCGCCGGCCTGTTGGCGTGGACGCTGGCCCCGATGGGGTCGGTGTTTGCGGCCAGCGGCCCGCAGGAGACCACGCTCGGCGGGGCCGACCGGATGGCCACGGCGATCCAAATCGCCAACGCCGAGTATCCGAACGGGCCGACCAACGGCTCGGTAATCATTGCCTCTGGCGCCGACGCGAACCTGATTGACTCGATCACGGCAGCGCCGTTGGCCAAGGCGTTAGGTGCGCCGATCCTCTTGAGCCAGGACGCCAACACGCTCGGCTCGGAAACCATGAGCTACCTCACGTCGCACGCCATCACCAAGGTGTACCTGATCGGGGCGGCGGCTAATGCCAACATCGAGAGCCAGCTCCCGGCCGGGGTGACCACGGTGACGCTGACGGGGGCGGACCGCTACGCCACGGCGGCGGCCATTGCCAACCAGCTGGCGCAGGTGGAAGGTACGTCTTCGTTTAGCACCGTGTACGTCGCGTCTGGCGACGACGCCGACCTGAGCGACGCCTTGGCGATTGCGCCGTGGGCGGCGGCCAAGGGCGACCCGGTGCTGTTGGCGGCGCCCGGGCAGACGGCGTTGCCGTCCTCCGAGGCCTCCTTCATCACCGGCCAGTCGAGCCAGACGCCGGTGGTCGTGGGGGCGGCGACGGGCTACGGCTTGGTCTTTACGGGGGACAACACACCTCAGACGATCGGAAGCAGTACCAACGATAACTATGCCAACGCGGTGGCGATTGCCCAGGCCATGGCCCCGTCGAGTGGGTACACCACCATTGACATCGCCAACGACAGCAGCACCGAGCTCGACACGGAAGCCAACGGGACGGTGTCCTACCACCTGGTGGACGCTATCACCGGCGGACCGCTGGCGGCGATGCAGGGCGCGCCCATCCTCTTTACCGATGGCGCGAACATCCCGTCCAGCCTGCAGTCGTTCCTGTCTAGCAGTGCGGTCAAGGGCGTGACGATGGTGGATGTGTTTGGCGGCACCGCTTCGATTCCGTCGACCACGGTGACGCAGATCGTCAACACCATCGCGGGGGTTGTGACGCCGCAGCCCACCAACTCGGGCGGGAATCTGAGCCTCATTCAGATTAGCGGTCAAAGCTTCGGGCAGGGGACGGCAGCGAATCCCGCAGTCGCGGTAGGCGGTACGCCGATGACGCTGTCAACCACCTTAACGGACGCCAACGGCAACCCCGTGCCGGGGGTGGACGTCAACCTCTACTTCATTCTGCATACGACACCGCCTACCTCGGTGACCTCGAATGGACAGCCTTTGGCGGAAGGGTCCGACCAGAACGGCACTTACTTCGCAGTTCCGACCAACGCAGAAGGGGTCGCCGCGGCGCAATTGTCGGAGTCGGCGGGGTCTTCGTTGGCGGACGTCGCTCACTATGTAGGGCCGTACACGGCCAACGGCGTCCAGATCAACACGCCGCCAGTCTACCTGGAGTTCGTCGGTAATAACCAGGCGGCCTTATCTCCGGAGGACACCACGCCGCCCCAGTCTTTCGCGGCGTCCAGCCCCGGCAATCCCACGGCGGGGTTAGTGCCGGTAGTCTTCACGCTGCCGCCGTTGAACGGGCAGGAGCCAGTGAATGTGCCAGTGACCTTCACGCTCACGCAGACCTACACCAACGCGGCGAACGACAACACGGCCTTCTTCGCCAACAGCGACGGCGCGGCCTCGGTCCAGAACACCCAGACCACGAATGCCCAGGGCCAGACGGTCTTCACGGCCCAGGAGGTCGTGAACACCAACTCCAACGGGCAGGCGGTGGCCTACGTTAACAGTGACACCAGTGGGGCGCAGGTGACGGTTTCGGCATCGGCTACGGACGGCGGCGGATCCTTCAGCGGGTCGACCACGTTCGGGTTTGGTACGGCCGGGATTCCGAACCACACCATCAACTACGGCGTGTCGGGCGTCACCAACACGCTCGGGCAGTACGGCCAGGAGGAGCTTTACACCGCCCAGGTGGGGACGGATGTGACCTTCTATGGCCAGGCCTTTGACGCCAACAACAACCCGGTGCCCAACGCGCAGCTGTTCGTGGTGGCCGGAGGGAACGACAACAACACCGACGCGATGATTGTCAACGGCTCCAGCCAGCCGTTCCCCTACGTGGTCAGCGCGCCGCAAATTCTGCAGGCGAACGGACAGGCGGTGCCGAACGTCAGCAACGTGACCGTCGGGGGCCTGAGCGGACAGCCGGCGGCATCTTCCAGCTATGGCTTCACGATCAGCGCGAACGCGTCCGGCCAGTTCAACTTCACGGTCACCAACTCGACCGCAACGTTGACTGTCAACCCGAACACCAACATCCTCAGCCAGCCCAACGACTACCTCGTGTACCCGGTGGAGAATGGCACGGTGCAGACCGGATCCGGGCCTGGCAACGGCACAATCTTTACCACCAACGGACTCGTGCCAGCGATTGAGTGGGTGGTGTCGGGCAACCTGACTAGCATCGGCGTGGCAGGAGTTCCGGACATCAAGTCCACCGACACTTCGGTGAGCGGAATTCAGGCGCAGGCTTCGCCGTCCAACATCGTGGGTACGTCGCAGGTGCCCGCGACCGCCACGCTCTACATTGAAGGCTTCTCGGGCGGCGCGGCGTACCCGACCTCCAGCACGGTGCCGAGCGGGCAGGCCGCGACGGAGACCTTCACGGTCAATGCCGGTGGGAACGCCAGCATTTACAGCGTCGATGGAGTCCCGCTGTCCCAGTACTACCAGGTGACCAAGTCCGTTCAGATTGGCGTGACCTTCGCCAACGGCACGTACACCGTGTCGGTCAACGGCCAGCAAACCGGGTACGCCCCCGGGGCCGTCTATGGGTCCAACGGGTCCTACTCGTACTGGCTCAACCAGAACGTGGGCACCTACGGGCCGGTGCTGGAGATTGGGTTGGCCGATACGACGAGTGAATCGCCGACTGTGACCATCTCCAGCGGGACGGTCAGTGCGACCGCCAGCCTGAACTTCGGCGCGACGTCGGCGAGCAAGCTCGCGGCGGTGTCGCCGTCGTCCACGACCCTGAGCCCCGGCCAGTCCTCCAGCGCTATCACGATCACGGTGGAGGACGCCAATGGCAACCCGGTGCCCAACACGACGGTGAACTTCACCTACTCCGACATGCCCGACCTGTGGGTCACCCAGATCAATGGCGTGACGCTGCAGCTGTCCGAGCCGAACGGAAGCAACGCGACGGCCGACGAGCCGACGCCGCTGCCGCTGTTCAACCCGAGCACGCTCGCAACGCCGCTCGGCTACGGCGCGGTGGTCATTCCGGGAGTGGTGGACGCCCAGTACGTCAGCGGGGTGCCGACCATCAGCGTCGTGACCAACAGCCAGGGCCAGGTGACGCTCACGATCTCGAACGGGGCCCAGGCGTACTACGCCGGGTCGCCAGCCTCCCAGAACTACGTGGCGCAGTTCGGGTCTGATCTGAACGCGCTGCCGTCCCAAGGCGGTACGGCGTACTTCTGGTTCTGGCCGAACGGGGCGACGCTAGGCACAACGGGGCAGATCTCCGGTGGTAGCCCGGCATCCTTAGTCGACAGCTCGCCGGGGACCAACGGCAGCATCGTGCTGAGCGAGAACCCGCCGAGCCAGATCACGGTGAACGGCAACACGGTCAACCTCAACCTCGAAGGCTCGGTGAGCTGGCAAGGGTAATCCAAGTCGGTTGAGGGTCGGTGCAAGCTCTGTGGGTCCCAGGTGGGACCCACAGAGTGTTTTGCGTGTGCTGCAGGCGACTGTGCGGGAAGTCACTAGCCAAACCTTTTCAAACTTATTCAGAGTGTGGGGGGTTAACGACGTGGTGGCGGTGGGGCCGGGGGTGACGCGGGTGGCGGTGGGCGACCGGGTTTACGGCGCCGGCGCCCCCACCTACGCCGAGGAGACCAACGCCCCGGAGTCGGCAGTGTGGCCGCTGCCGCCGGGACTGAGTTACGAGCAGGGGGCCGCCATCGGCATCCCGTATCTCACCGCCTGGCGGGCCCTGGCCTTAAGCGGGGCCGCCCCCGGGGATTGGGTCCTGGTCCACGGCGCTTCGGGCGCCATGGGCTTGGCGGCGGTGCAAATCGGCCGAGCCTGGGGGTTGCGGGTGGTCGGCACCGCCTCGACCGACGCCGGCCGGCGTTCGGTGTCGGAGCAGGGAGCCGAAGCGGCCCTGGCCGATGACCTCGAGGGATTGCGAGCCGCCTCCGGCGGCCAGGGTTACCTGGTCATCCTGGCCATGGGCGAGGCCCAGACCCTCGACCGCGACCTCCGGCTGGCCCAACCGCTCGGCACCATTATGGGTGATCGGCGCCACCGGGCCGGTGACGGTGCAAACCCCCGACCTCCTCGGCAAGACCGTGGCCGTGCGAGGGTATACCAATCGCCAGGTGACCCCGGAAGAACGGGTGCGGATTCACCACGCTCTGGGCGGGCTCTTGCGGGCTGGCCTGGCCCGTCCGGTCATCGGGCGGCGCTACCCCTTGGAGGAAGCCGGGGACGCCCAGGAGTCGCTGTTCAGCCAACCCGCCACCAGCAAGGTGGTTTTCTCCATCGCCTAACCCAAGCTTTTCAGTCAAGTTACGGGGATTGGGGTTTTAGAACACGCAAATGCCCGCCTGCTCAGGGATAATGGGGTTGTCCAGAACCCACCGTTCCCACCGAGGAGGGCACTTGTTAGATGCAGCATACCACCGTTCGACCCCGCTTGCACGTCACCACCGGCGGCAAGCGGGTTGTGTCGCATGTCGGGGCACGATTGCTGTGTGACCTGGCCGACGTGCTTGGTGTGCAGGCGGGCCTGTCCCAAGCGTTGGCCCCGACCAAACAGCGCCGGCGAGGCCACGACCGGGGTCAGGTGCTGGTGGATCTGGCGGTCGCCCTGGCGGACGGCGCGACGACGCTGACCGATATCCTATCCAGGTCTTGGCGGACCAGCCATCCGTCTTTGGGCCGGTGGCCTCGGTGGCGACGGTCTGGCGCACCTTGGCGGCCCTAGAGGCGGCGGCGCAGGACCGGGTTGCCCAGGCCCGCTCGCGGCCCGGCAGGTGCAGCCTGTCGTGCCACAGCGCCTCGTGATCTTCCGCTGGTCGCGCCAGTATTTCCTCTATCAGCTGGATCCGGTCGCGCTCGACGGGGCTGGCCGCCCGGTCGCGTACTACGGCTACCCGCCGGGGCCCATCGCGGATTCGGCGGCCCTGCGCTGGTACCCGCTGGCCGCCGAATCCGCGTCGCCTTAACGCCAGTCAAGGGCTGACATCTTCGGCCTACGGCCCGACGCCTGCGCCCGACCACCGGTCTTCGGGGCGGCCACGGGCGAATGGCAAGCGGTGAGGGAAACCCAGGAGCTCGGCGAGGTCGTTATCCACCCTGCAGCCGGTCGCGTTGGGAGGAACGTGCGAGGGCGGGAAACGTGCCCGTTCCGGCATGGAAGATCCCCATCCAATTGAGGGTTTTTCATAACTCGACGAAGCACGGCTGTGGATAAGTGCCCCCTCAATGATGATGTCCTTCCGAACGTTCTGGCACTAGTTTGGAGGGGGTGATCCACGCACCATGGCAACACGATACCCGGCGAACGACCCCGGGTCGCTCGCCCCATCGCCGGTGCATGATGGGAGCGGAACTGGATTACAGTGCGGAAGCCAGCACGGAGGCGGCCAACGCAACGACCGCGAACAGAGTATGCGTATGAACCTTTCGGCGTCCGCGTACGCGGACGGTCCGTAAATTTAGTTGTTCCTTAAATTTAGTTGTTCCTTCAGGTAGCTGAACGCCCGTTCCACGCTAGTCCGCAAGTCATAAAGCGCATTCCACGTCGCAGTCCCCCGGACGATGCGCCCCACCTCGCGCGGGTCATCGGTAATGGCGATTTTCTGTACATAGCCGTAGTTGGAGGACGAACACCAGGCCATGCCCATGGGACAATCGACATGACCCGTCGCATGAGGACACCGAAACTTTTGGGTCTCGGTGGTCGCATCGTACCCGGCCAACGTCAGCGTGTATCCCATGGAACAGGTCGGACGCCCCAGGTCGTCGCGACCCTCCGGCGCCTCACCCCCGTGGCGATTCAGTGGGATAATCGGGATCAGCCCTTGCGCTTGGAGATCCTGATAGAGGGTCGCCTGGTCGTACCCGGCATCGAATATCGCTACCTGCTGCCCCATATCCCGGTCCGTGGTAATCTGGACCAAGGGCCGCGCCATGTTGACGTCATGCATCTTGGCCGTTGTCGTCAGAGCAGCCAACGGGAAGAGACTCCCGGCAGCCACGGAGAGGTGCAATTTATAGCCGAACCAGCGATATTGCTGGCCCTTGGGTCCGGTCTTCAGCCCCCAGCTCGCGCGTTCCGGATCTTGGGCGTCGGCATGCCGACGCGTCTTTTCATATGCCGGAACATCCGAGGCGTCGTAGGCGGCTTCGTCGGTCGAGACGATCTGACGCTCGCGGGCAGTCTCCACTTGTTGCGCATGCACGGCTTGCAAGCTGATGCACTGGCTGAGTTGGTCAAACAGGCGGGAAAACGTGGCCGCGGAGGGGATATCCGACTTGCCCCGATAGCCGACAATCCAGCGAAAGACGGGATCGCGGCGAAGCCGCGCCCGCAAGGCTTCGGTCGTCGGGATTTGTTCCACCGCTTTCGCAACGTAGGCCCGAATCATGAGGGCCCGATCGTGCGTTTCTGGCCGGCCCGTGCGGGCTGGTTTCGGTAAGGCGCTGAGCGCGGGTCCCAAGGGCACCGCATCCAGAATGGCTTGGAGCCGGTCATCCCACTCCGTGTCTTTGATCCACTCGTCCAAGGAAAACAAGGATGTTTGTCGAAGTAAGTCCATTAAGCGAGTTCCTCCTCATGCGTGTTTGGCGGGCTAACCAAAACTTCGCGAATGAGGGGAGGAACTCCTTTTTGCGTCGCATTTAGGGGGAAAGCATGTTTCCCACGACGTAAAGACCGCATGTAGCATAGGCTTCGAGTTATGAAAAAGCCTCAATTGGGAAACCGCTGAGGTCATGCGGCGTTCGAGCCGTGTCTGTCTTGGGGGGTGCGGTCATGCTGGCTGTGGCCCCGCTTCGGCTCGCACGGCGGATAGCCCGGGGCAGCCCTCTCGCGGGTTCCGGCACCGCAACCGCCATCGAGCCCCCCAACCGGCAACGGACGCGGCCACGGTCCAACGAATTCCCCGTGGGGCTTCGCACCACGGCGCCTCCGCCGCCCGCGCGTCGGCCGCTTCGGCCCGATACCCCCGTCCGGAGGGCGGCACGCCGCCCATGGAATCGTGGGCCGATCCGTGGTACGATCCGGGTATCGGCGTTTCCGCGGCGCCACCCATCGCAGGAAGGAGGCTCCAGGGCGTGCCAAGGCCGTGGCTGGAACGCGTGACGGGGGTTCGGGGCCCGTTCAGCCTGCCGGCTCTCTATGGCTTGGTGGCTGCCGGCATCTGTGTACTCGCCGAGGTCTGGCCGGGCCTTTCGCTACAGCGGCAAGTCCAGGCTTTGCTGATCGCCGGGGTGTGGCTGGCGTTGGCGTTCGTCCGGGCCCTGGCCGCCCTGGGGAGCCGGACGCCTCCGCCGACGGCCGAGTCCGATCCGCACTCTCCAACGACCTTGGTTCCGGAACTCGCGGCGCTCGTCGCCGAGGGACAGAAACTCGCGGCCATTCGCCTCGTGCGCCAGACCCTGGGCTGTTCACTGGTCGAGGCCAAGCAGTTAGTCGACGCCGCCGCGTCCAGTTCGTCGGATCCGTCCTCAGACCAAGGGGAACACTCATCCTAGGCTCCGAGGAGACGCTTCCCGCAGCTCCCGATGTTCCTACGCTCCCGCTTTGAAGAAGAACAGGATTGCACTTCCAAGACGGTCCCGTGCGTGCTGCCGCCTTCTGTGCAGATTGAAAGGCTCCCGGCTCCTCTGCGAGGCGGAAACATCGTACCCTCCCCTTTGACCCAGTTCCTGGGTCAGGCCGGTCGGGGACGTAGATCACGGTCCTCGGGGAAGGAGCAGCGCCCGGCAGACGCGTCTGCGCAACACCTGCTGCTGCAGGGCTACGCGCTCCCGGATTCGCGGAAACGCGACGGGAGCCCGGTCGCAGACGGCCATTCGTTCGAAGAAAGGGTCGGATCCCCCGATCCCCTCATCACGGGCCTTGCTCTCCTGCCGTGCGGAGCATCGCCTGCGGCTCAGCGCTTCCCCAACCGCCGTAGCCCGCGATCGAGCGCCCGCGCCCCTGCCAACAGCCCGGTTGCCGCCGCGACGACCGCGACAAACTTCACCGCGCGGAATCCCCACCCGCCGGTCATCACCCACAATGACACCGCATGCATCGGGTCTCCCCCTCTCCCCACCCCATTGCGCCTTCGAACCGACGATGGCGGCGAACCGGCCCGACCGACCCCCTTCTCGATCCTTCGGTTGGGACCCGAACCCGCTACGAACCCCGGATGCCGCCCCCTTGGCAGTCGGCCCGCTCAAGGGCTCGCCGTCGCCTGCGTCGAGCGCCCGGCGTCCCCCAGTCGCTCCCATGCTGTAGCGCCCCCCGCCTTGGCCCCGGCGGGCGTCGATTCGGCGAGACGTTTCGTGTTCCAGGATACCCCCGACTCCGGAGGGCGGCAAGGCAGGGGTGAACAACCGCCGGATCGTGCCTGCCGTTCCCGACCCCGAACCTGTGGTCGCATCACCGTCCGGCAGGGCGCCACCGGAGCGTCCGGGCCAGGGACCACTGACCCGGCGCGCACCGCGTTCCCCTCATCGGTCCCACGGGACCAGATGGGATGCCAGGTTTAACACCGTCTCCCGCGGCAGGTGGAAGGCCATTAACCGGAACGGCCGGCCATTGTGTTCCCAATAGACCGAGACCATGGGCAGCAGGCCCATCACTTCCCGGCAATGCGCCGCCGGGCCCAGTTCGGGGGCCGGGACGGCATCCTCGGCCCCGTCGACCCGCCAATGGCGCCGGACGGCTGCCGTCGGCGCCGCCGCCTGCCACAGGTGCACGAGGGGGAGCCCGCGGGGCGGACGATGGCCGACCGCGGGGCCGTACCGCACCATCCACTCCGTGCCCCGGTAGTAGGTGTAGACCTGGGGTTCCGTCGGAACCCCGAGCTGGGCGAGGATCGCCGGGTCGAGGCCCATCAACGGGAACGGGCACCGGCGCGAGACGTCGTCCCGAGGCACCTCCCGTCCCACGCCACCGAGCGCGTCCTGCAAACGCGGGAAAGGGCGCGGTCCGGAATTGCTGCACGGCAACAGAAAATCCCGCCGGGTGAGCCCAGGATTTTTTTCGAGGTCCGTGACTTCCGCTCGCCAAGTCCACGTGTGGCCGCGCCACACCTCCACGACGTGGGGCCATCCGTCGACGGGGTCCACCCACACGTGCACACTGGCTTCGGACGCCTCCGCCTCCAGCGGCCACCACACGTGCCACCATGCGGCGTACTCCCCCGGCGGCAACACGACTAAACCGGGATGGGTCGGTAACCGTCGCCACAGTTGCATCAGGAGATCGTCGAGACCGACCGCGCGGGGCAACGGGTCTCGCGTCACTACGCCGGTCCGTTCCCACCACATGCGCATCTGGCGCCCATGGACCACAGTCACCACGCGGCCCATCTCGGGCGTGGCGGTCTCCCACCGGAGCCAATTCGGTCTCCGCCACGCATACGCCACCGTTTGCTCGCGGTGGGGCTCGGCCCACGTCCGGCGCACGGTAAACCTAAGGCTATGCAATCCGGCCCAGCGCTCGGCCACGGCGCGCCGTACCGTGTCCGCCGTGGGCAGGGGGCCTCGCGCCATCGCCCGGAGGAGCCGGTCCCAGGATCCCGACTCCGACGCGAACCGAATCGGGGCGTCGCCCAGCTGGGCCTGTATCTGTTGGCGAGCGCGAGCGAGGCGGGACTTCACCGTCCCTTCCGGCATCGCCAAAAACCGCGCCACATCGCGGAGCGGCCAGCCGTAAATCCCGGCGAGGAAAAAGACCTGACTCAGTGCGACCGGCATGGCGGCGAGAATGCGATCCACGTCAGCCTGGAGTGTCCATGCCTCGTCCAGCCTGTCCACCGAGACGGCGGCATCCGAAAGGACGTGTGTCGGGCCAGGGGTTTGCAGCATGCGATAGGCTTGGGTGCGCACGATGCGCAGGAACCAGCCGGGAAAGGCCTCCGGCTCCCGCAATTCCCGCAGATGTTGGAAGGCCGTCAGCCAACTGCTTTGCACCACATCGTCGGCCAAGGTTTCGTCCCGACACAACTGCTGGGCCACCCTGTGGGCCCGGGGGCTGAAGGTGTTCACCAAGGTCTCCCAGGCATCCGCCCGGCCCATGAGACATCCTGCAATCGTGGTCGCCAGATTCACGGGACTCGCCTCCTGTCCTGCGTTTACCCTAGAGGATCCCGGAGGGAGCCGATTGGTTCTCTCCAAGGTCATCAATGCGCGGGAAATCAGGACGCCGATCCCCCGCTGGAGATGGCACCAAGACCTCGGGATCGCATCCGCATCCCCCGGGCCGAAGGGGCGGGGACCCGCGACCACGAGTCCCGGCCCACAAACCCCGTGCCTGTGGATTTGCCCGATGGTTGTCGCGAGAGGCTCCCCGCCGCTTGTGCGAACCAGCTCCTCCCTCCGGCTCACTCGGCTGGAGGGCCTAGTCGGTGCAAGAACTCGGCCCAGCCGGTCAACCGGAGCGGCGGCCGGCGCCAGTGCGCGTCGGCGGCGGCCGCCAAGTCCTGGAGCAGCGCGGCCAAGTCCGGTCGGAGCAGGCGCAGCCCCGGGACGAGACCTGGGAACGAGCGTCCCGGCTACGCCGCCGTGTCGGCGGCGTGGTTGGACCAGCCCGCAGAGTTTGGGCGGTGGTTGCAGCAGTTTTTGGCCACGGCGCCGGGCGAGTCAGGTTCTGGTTAAGCTCCCGCGACACGGTAGCCGGATGCACGGGATGCGCCTGATGCCGTAGGCGCTTGGGATGGAGAGGAGGCGCACCGCCACCGGAACGCTGGCTGTGTGCCTTCCGGTTCCCCCAGCTGGTTGTGCCTACCGGACCCACTGGGGAATGGCGCGCAGTGCCCTGCCTACAGTGGACGACGCGAGGCGAGCTTGACAGCGGGGCACGAGTTCCTCGCGAGCGGTTTGCCACGCGCTGAACGCAGGCCGAGACCGGTCGTGGAGCCGCCAGTGCGTGGCGCACATCATACGGGTTCCCCGGGAAGCCCCCTACGGTAGAGATCCCAGATTGAAGGTTCCGAGGACTTGTTGACGGGATCCTGACGATAAGGTAACAGATGCGATGCACATAGGGGAGAGCCCCTGCGGCCGATGCCCAATGGCACCTAACGGTTAGCAGGGATCCCTGGAGGGACGATTCTCCATCTCCAGCTCCATTGGCCTCCTATCTATCCCTGATTCCCCAAGAAAGATATTTGAGGTTTAGCAAAAAGGCTATATAATGTCGCCATGCACGAGGGTGTCTTTCGAGCCTTGGCTGACCCGACGCGACGGCGCATCTTGGAGTTGCTCAAAGCTGGGCCGATGACCGCGGGCGAGATCGCGGCCCACTTTCCGTCGCGCCAACCGACGATCAGCCGACATTTAGGAGTGCTGAAGCAGGCGGGGCTAGTGTTCGACGAACGGCAAGGCCAATATGTCATCTACCATCTCAATGCCACGGTGTTGCAAAGCTGGCTCCAGTGGCTATGGGACCGTTGGGGAGGCGACCATAACACATGAACGAGGATCCAAAAGCCCTGGGAGCCCCTTGGTGGGCGTGGGTCGTGTGGGGTGTGGTGACTGTGGGCAGTGTGCTGGCGGCCCCCCATCTGCCGCCTCGCATCGCCACCCATTTTGGGGTGAACGGCGCCCCGAACGGATATAGCAACCGCTGGGTGGGAGCACTGCTGCAGCCGGGCATCATGCTGATCCTCTTGCTCGGGTGGCAGGTGCTCTGGCGCCTGGATCCCCGGCGCCGCAACTATACGGCGATGGCTCTAACCTATCGCTGGGTGGGTGGCCTGATCATTGGATTTCTGGCGCTGGCGCAGACCTTCCTCCTCCTACACGCGCTCGGATGGGTAGCCTGGAACGCTGCCCGGCTGCTCGGCGCGTCGGTCGGTGTTTTTGTCGTGCTGCTAGCCAATGTGTTGCCTCGGGTGCAGCCCAATTGGTGGCTGGGCATTCGCACGCCTTGGACTCTGAGTGATGAAGCGGTCTGGCGGCGGACGCACCGATTCGGGGGGCAGGTAGGCGTGGTGGCCGGCTTGGCCATGGTTGCGGCTAGTTTGGCGCTCCCGACTGCCTGGTCGGGCATAGTGACAGTAACCATCGCAATGCTCTGGGGAGTGGGTCTGGTAGTTGCCTCGTATTGGTTTTTCGCCCAGTCGCGGGACCGGGAAAACGTGTCGTAACCTCGACTTCATGAAGGATTCTGGGCCACCGGGGGGAGCTGCTCCCGCGTATCCCGGGGCTAGGACGCCGGCCCCCAGGTCTTCGTCTTCTCACCGTCTTGGCTCACGATCGGAAAGGGTGTGCCGGCAGGCAAAGGCAGCCAGACGCTCGTCCGCACCGCACCCCCATGCAGCAGCCAGAACCGGACCAGCAGGGCCCCAATCGGCACGGCCCCAACCCACCCCGCGAGCGCGCCCCATAAGCGTTGCCAGGTGCTCCCCAACAGGCCGGGCAGTGGCACCCACCGGGCTTGCTACACGGCACGGCCCAGCGCCGTGGCACCCATCCCCAGCAGCACGGTGAAAATTCCCCACCGGGGTACCGCGTGAGGCAGCGACGGCCACGACCCGACGAAGAAGCTGGCGCGGCAATCCCGAGCCCGATCCGAGGGAACCCCCGGCAAGGCCGTGGCTGCAGTGGACTGGAGCGCGTTGACAGCGCATCGATGCCTCGGGTACAATATATTACGTATTCGATGCAGAGGAGGGAGTGCCATGCCGCACGTGGCGCGGGATCCGGTGGTGGGTCTGGTGCTGGCGGTCTTGGAAGCGGGGCCGGCCCACGGATATCAAATCAGTCGCCGGATCGTTGAATGGTCCGGCGCGACGCTGCGCGTGGGGGAAGGGACCCTGTACCCCGTCCTGCACGCGCTGGAAGCCCAAGGCTGGGTGACGGCGACCGTCGAATCCCACGGCGATCG
>JAIMBD010000004.1 GCA_023511625.1 Bacillota bacterium
GATGGATTTCGCAATCGGGACCGGTATCGGCGCAAGATGTTCCTGGGCTTCCTGCCACCGACCGCGATCCCACAGTTGTTGACCTAGAGCCGCGCCTCAAACCAGGTGGGGCGTGTCAAGGTTGCGTAGGGAAACTCCTCGGATGGACGATCCTGGGATCTGCTGGCGGTTAATCCGGCCAGTTCGCGGAGCACCCAGCGCACGCACGGACGGTCGGGGCGCCCCTACACTGGCCGGCAGAGGGGCCAACCGATGCCCCCGGCGTCGGCCGAACCCGCGCACAGGCTCCGCTGCGGCCGCCAGCAGCCGGACCAGGGGGGCGCTGCCCGCCTCACTCCACTGCGCCCCATGCCGTATCCCCCGGTGGGCCACCCGGTGACAGACCTCCCCTTCAACCGCCCCCGGATGGCGCCTTGGGACGCCATTCGGGGGCGAACCTTGCCTTCCATCGGCCAAAGCAAGGGGGCACCAGGCGTCGTGAGGCCGGCCCAGGGTCGCCCCGGGGAGCGCCCCAACGTCCGGAGCACCCCGCGGGGCGCCGACCCAAAAAGCGAAGAGAGCTCCCACCACCCCACTCACCGCCAAGGCCACTGCGACCCGGCCTCCTGCGTTCTTTACGGCGTTGAAGCACCGAATAGGCGGATGGTCCTTGAAGGCCAGCGCTGCGGATACCGTGCGCGTCTTCGCCGACTGTCCCCCCGGCGCTCAAGATTGCAAGCCCCTGCCGCTTGGGTCGCACCTCAAACGCCGGGTCCGTGCGCGAAAGGCCGGAGACCAGGCTCCGCGTCGCCGTGTCAGCAATCGCTTGCTGGACGCGTTGCAGCAAGACCCATCCGATACCAGAGCGCTGGTAGGGATGAGCCCGGCCAGGTCCGATCAGTCGCCGCAATAGCACCAATCCGGCAGCGCGCGATCCCCCCGATCAAGGGGTCGTCATCCCCGGCAGTCACCTCAAAACGGCCTGTTCAACCATTGGAGCGATGCGGGCCAAGTTGTCATAGGGTCGATGGATCCCTCCATCGCGAAAGAGTGTGGCCGCGGCCTTAGGATCGACCGGAACATTGACTGGGACGTGAGAACAGAGTGGCCAAATCGCCCTCCCCGGTTTCGGATACGGATGCTCGTATCGATTCTCCCGCGAGATCGACCTCGGGATCTGGCTCGAGCAGACGGCCACTTTCTTTCCAGAACGCGGAAGGGGCTTTTAACCCCGTCCCAAGCCGCCCGGTCAGTTACTGCGCCCGACGTGCCTCCACTCGTTGCACCACCGCGTGCCAACGATTCATAGTCAGACAGTCTTGAATCCGTTCCGGAAGATCCGAGCTCCCTATGGCGATTGGGGACCCCGGCGGGCAATCGTTCCGACAGCTCCAAGATAGCGCCGCGTCCCGGGAAAAATGCCGGCGTCCTTCGTCCGGGACCGTTCGACGATGCGCATCGTCTTGCCTCGTTTTGCAAAAGATCGCGTCATCCCGGGGGATTCCGGCCGCTCGCAGCAATCAAGCCCCCAGAGAGTTCGCGGCAATCTCGACGATTCTCCGCGGAAAGGCTTTCCCTTTGGACGATTGGGCGATCCCTGACCTCGAGGAAGTTTTCGCGTTAAAACAGGGCGTGGAGTCCGACCCCGCTGCGCTGCCACCAGAGGACTGCTCCCGACCAGGCCGGCCATCCCACGGCGGCGGCCACCGTCAACGCGGCCAATCCCAAAGCGAGCCACGCCGCCCACGCCCCGGACCTCTGGGGCACCGGCCCATCTTGGCCTTCCGCCCTAGGCGCCGGGTCGCGTCGTCTCAAGATCCGCCACACGACCAACGCCCCGAGGCCAAACCCTCCGGCGGCGGCTCCCCAGTTCACGCGCACCACCGTCAGGGGACGCTGGGCCTTGACGGCCGCGATCTCCTGGTTGAGTTGGTGCACTGCCGGGACGACCGCCGCAAGCCCTGCGAGCCATCCGATAAAGAACGCCACTCCCATGAGCCCAACCACCGCAAGGCCTGCCAAGGCCCACCACGGCCACCACCAGGAAGGCAATGACCCCAGCACGTCTTGCCAACGACGCACCGTCCGACGTTCGGGAGACGAGAAATCCGGCTGCACCCTCCCCACCTCTAGGGAATTCCGCGTCGCTCGCTGCCCGGCTCCTCGGGTGCCGAAAGGCTTCGGAAGTCGGGTCCTGAAGAAGCCATGGGGGGGCTAATCGCGCGCCGTGGTATTCGAAGCGGCGTCACGGCCGTCAGCCGGGTCGATCTGCCGCACCTTGCGCTCCATCGCCCACCCCTTGGGGATGATGGCCAAAAACGCCACCAGCCCGATTGCCCCGAGGCCCCCAATGACCCATAGAAACGCGCTCACGGCCCGCCTCCTTCCGCAATTTGCGGGCTTTCTCGATTATAACACAGGGCTGACCGGCATTCGGCGCCATCCGACCTCGGACACCGACCGCACGTCGGCCCCAATCGCCTCCAAGTGCCTTTGCAACGACTGCCAAGCCGCCTCCGGCACCACCATCTCCGCGTGGACCGCCTGGGTAAACGCAGGGGTGTACGCGATTCCGGCCTGGTCCAGACAGTGGCGCAACCGCCCCCACTCGCCGTAGGCCACCTCAGCGGCGACCGTTCGCGCCAGCACCACGGGCGCCCGCGCAGCCGCGCCGAGCGCCCCCTCCGCCGCCGCGCGATACGCGTCTTTGAGCCCCTCCACTCCCAGCCGCACTCCGCCAAAATAGCGGACCACCACCACCAGCGTAAAACAGAGGTCGGCTCGGCGCAGCGCGTTCAAGATAGGCAGGCCAGCCGTTCCCCGAGGTTCCCCGTCGTCAGAGGCCCGCAGATCTGAAGCCGGCTCAAGCCTCCACGCATAGGGGTAGTGATCGGCTCCCGGCCACCGCCGGCGCGCGGCGGAAAGTGCCTCCTCCACGGCAGCGCCGTCCCCCACGCCCCTCGCCCAGGCGATAAACCGCGAACGGCGGATGACGGCCGAAAACACGGATTCTTGGGCCAACGACTCCATCACGCCACCCCTCCGTCTGCCCGGCACCGCGCACGGCCCCGCGTGGTTCTGCGGGCTGCCCTTGACGCCGAGCGCTCCCAAAGATACAATAAACCACGTCCGGCTTGGGGATGTAGCTCAGTTGGGAGAGCGCGTGAATGGCATTCACGAGGTCAGGGGTTCGATTCCCCTCATCTCCACCAGCAATTTTGGGTCCCGCAGGGCGTTGCGGGACTTCTTTAATTCCCGCAAAAAATCGGACCGTTGGCCAACATCCCCCCAAATTCCCGGACCGGCCCACCTCGGCTCGCCAATTGGAGCGGGGAACGACGGCGATAACGAGGGGATGGGAGGACCTGTCGACCGGCCGCAAAAGGGACGGCAGCTCCTCAATGGGTGCCTCCGACTGCATGATTCCATTTCCGCATGTTATTTGATAAATAAATTCCATATATGTATCATGGAGGAGCCAACGGGAACCTGTCGGAAAGGATGGTGCAGCCATGAAGCCGATCGTCGTCTACACCCAAGTCGGATGCGGCCCCTGCCAGGCCGAAAAGGCGTGGCTTGCGCAGCAGGGGATCCCCTTCGAGGAGCGCGACATCCACCAAAATCCCGAGTGGATCCAGGAGTTGGTACGGCTGGGGTCGACCGGAACTCCGACCACCGTCATCGGTGAGGGTGCCGACCGCACGGTGATCCTCGGTTTCCATCCGCAGCGGCTGGCCCAGGCCTTAGAGCTGCTGTAGCCGCCGGGCACGCAAAAACCGAAGGCGGGCCCAAGCCCGGTCGGCCTTGTGGCCCGCCTCGGCGCAATCAGACGCGGGCCTTAAGTCGATCCACCACTTCTCCAGGGTTGGGAAAACGGCCCG
Source organism: Bacillota bacterium (assembly GCA_023511625.1). Lineage (GTDB taxonomy): Bacteria > Bacillota > Sulfobacillia > Sulfobacillales > Sulfobacillaceae > JAIMAE01. The sequence goes on from JAIMBD010000004.1 coordinate 3,861, forward strand.
TCTCGGCCTTTGAGAAGATCGGTTGGCCGTCGAGCCGAACTTGGAACACCCCTCCGCTCGAAGGGATGAGCACCGCTTTGTCCACTTGGTTCTTGAAAGCCGCCAGGACTTCCCCCACCACCCGGGTGGCGTGGTCCAGGTAGCCTCAGCTGGTGCAGTACTCAATCTCCACCAAAGGCTTGGCCATGGGTGGGTTCCACTCCTTTCCCCTCAATCCTGAGTTCACCGGTTCGCAAACTAGGTTATCGCATGGTCCCCCGCAGTGCAACCGTCGCGGGATCTGGGACCGGCGAGGCGCCCTGGGGTATACTGGAGTCATCGGGAAGAGGAGAGGGTTGATGCCGACCGTCCAGTTGCCGGATGGATCCTGGATTCCCTACACGGTGGAGGTGCGGCCGCGCCGCAAATCGTTCGCCATGGTCGTCAACGCCCAAGGGCAGGTGGCGATATTGGTCCCGCCGGGAGGGGTAGATCCCGCACTCCTCGAAGGCTGGATTCGGCACAAGGCCTCCTGGCTTCTCGACCGCCTGGCTCAATCTCGCGCGTCTCGGCGCCGGTTTGAGACCGGCGAAGAGTTTTTTCACCTCGGGGTCCCGAAGCCGCTGACGGTGACCATCGCCCCCGAGTGTTCGCCCGGGGTGTGCACGACAGACGAAGGGCTCGCCGTCGTCGTTCCCCACCCCGATGCGGTACGCGAAGCCCTGGTGCAGTTCTACCAAGCGGAGGCCAAGCGTTGGATCCCGGAACGGGTGGCCGCCTTCAGCCCTAGCCTGGCCATGGCCGCGCCGCCGGTGCGCCTTCGCGATTATCGCAGCCGGTGGGGCGCCTGCCGATCCGGACATTGGGTGGCCTTTCACTGGCGCCTGATGCAGGCGCCGCCGGCAGTCGTGGATTACGTCGTAGTTCACGAACTTTGCCATTGGCGGTATCCGCATCACCGGCCGACGTTTTGGCGCGCCGTCGGCCGCCTCGTCCCTGATTACGCGCACCACCACCAGTGGCTGCGAAAGCATGCGGGGGACCTTTTCTGGTAAATCCATGCCCCAAGGAGGCCGTTTGAGAGCAGGGTCATTCCAGCATCCGAGGCGGCCGCCAGGGACGTAGCGCGTCGATCGCCAAGCCCTGCGGCCGGACGTGTCCGATCACTGTCACCCACGGCCATCGAGGCCCGAACAACCACTGGCCAAATCGCTGGTACCCCTGGGGTCCCAACCACGCCTCCAGCACGCCGGTCTCGTCGTACAGCGACAGGAAGACGACGAGCCGCCCGCTGCGCGTAGGTGGACGGTGCGGCCGATACACCGTCGCCACCATCCGCACCGGCTGCCCGAGCGGGCGTCGGCGCACCGCGGCCACGCTCAGAAACCCTTGGCGCTCGAGTTCCCGGCGCCAGGGTGCCAAAAACTGGGCGCGTTGGCCAAAGCCAAGATACCGGTAATCCCACCACACCCGTCGCTCCCACGGCCATGGCTCGATGCCGCGAGGGGGAAGCAGCCCCAGCCGGTCCCTCGCCCACAAGCTGGCCAGAAGCCCCGTGCGGTCTTGGGTGATGCCGTCAAAGGCGCCGATTCGAATCAGGGTCGCCACTTGGTCTTCGTCCAGCCCGGCCCGCTCCAGCACCTCCACCGGGTGTCGGTATCCCTCGGCCGGCCGATTTTGCACCACGGCCGCCGCGCCTGCACTCCCCAATCCGGGGACCATGCCCAATCCCAGCCGCAACCGCCCCGGTGCCGGCTGGGTCACCGCCACGGCACTGCGATTGATGTCAATGGGCTCGACCACCACCCCCCGCCGCCGGGCCTCCACCAGCAAGATGTCGACGGGATAGTAGCCCATGGGTTGGGCGTTGAGGAGCCCGAGAAAGTATTCAGCGGGGTAGTGCTCCAAGAGGTAGGCCGTGCGGTAAGCCGTTTCGGCAAAGGCCGCCGCATGCGCCTCGTTGAACCCGTAGCTGGCATATCCCGCCAGTTGTTGGAACACCGTTTCGGCCACTGCCGGCTCGACTCCCCGCGCGATGGCCTTGGCCTTGAATTGCTCGCCGATGCGCGCCATCTCGGCGTGGGAGCGGCCGTGGGTCATCACCCGCCGCAAGGCATCGGCTTCGCCAGGCGTAAACCCGGCCAGCGTGCTGGCGATGGCGATGACCTGCTCCTGAAACAGCACCACTCCGTAGGTCTTGGCCAAGATCGGCTCGAGGTCGGGATGGGGGTACCGAACCGGTTCGCGGCCGCGGCGGCGGTTCACGAAAGGGTCGACCATGTTGCCCTTAATCGGCCCAGGGCGAATCAAGGCCAAGCTGGCCACCAGGTCCTCCCAGCACTCAGGCCGCAGGCGCAGGGCCAGCGCGCGCTGGGCCGGACTCTCCAGCTGAAAGACGCCGATGCTCTCCCCTTGTTGCAGGCGCCGATAGGTGGCAGGATCTTCGGCGGGAATGGCCTCGTAGGAAAACTCCGGCGCGCGCCGCCGCACGGCGCCTACTGCGGCTTCGACGGCAGTAAAGGCGCGCAGTGCCAGCAGATCCAATTTGAGTAGGCCTAGCCGCTCCACATCGCGCTTGTCGAAGGCTAAGACCACCTCGCCCTTGGCCGAACGCTCGCACGGGCCTACCGCGACCACCGGCTCCCCGCTGATCACCACGCCGCCCAGATGCGTCCCCAGGTGGCGCGGCAGCCCCTCGGCTTGTTCTGCCCAGCGCAAAAGCTCGCGCATGCGTGCGGCCTCGGCGCGGAACCGGCGCAATTCCGGAATCGCCTCCCACCGTTCGCGGATCTGCCCAAGCGGCGCCTCCGGCAGCGATTTGGCCAAGCGGTCGAGTTCTTGGGACGGAAAGCCCAGCGCCTTGCCGATCTCCCGCACTGCTAAACGCCGGCGGTAAGTTTGGTAGGTCGCCACCCGCGCCACCCGGTCCGCCCCGTACCGCCTGCGGACGTACTCCACCACCTCATCCCGACGCCTAGCGTCGAAATCGATGTCGATATCCGGCGTCTCGCGCCGCTCGCGGCTCATGAAGCGCTCAAACTGCAAGCCGCGCGCGTACGCGTCCACTGCCGTGATCCCCAGCGCGTACGCCACCACCGAGTCCGCTGCCGATCCGCGGCCTGCAAACCGGATCCCCTGCCGCCGGGCCCAGCGCGCCACGTCCCACACCACCAGGAAATAGTCGGCAAACCCGGTGTCGGCGATCACCGCCAGCTCTTGGCGGACACGCCCCATCACTGCCCGCCAACGCGCTCCATAACGGCGCCGCACGCCCGCTTCCACCAACCGGGTCAGATACCGCTGGGGATCGCCGCCGGCGGGCAGCGGGAAGCGCGGCGAGTGGCGTCGGCGCAGCAGGTTCGGCGGTTCCAAGCGTTCGGCCAATGCCAGCGCATTGCGCAGCGCCTGCGGCCAAGGCGCCAACACCGCCGCCATCTCCTCCCACCGCTTGAGGTAGTTCTCGGCGTTGAGCCGCCGTTCGGGATGCACCGCCTCGACCGGTTGCCCCAGGCGGATACAGGCAAAGAGGTCAAAGAGGCCAAAGTCGGCCTTGGTCGGATAGTGCACGGCGTTGGTGGCCACGAGCGGGATTCGCCGATGGGCTCCTAAGTCCGCCAACAGGCGATGAAACTGCCGATCCCCTGGCAGCTCGCTGGCCGTCATCTCTAAGTACAGCCGGCCGGGGGGAAAGACGCGCTGCAGCATGTGCGCGCGCTCTTCCATCAGGCGTGGCCCCCCCTCCCACCACGCCCGTCCCATCACTCCGCTGCGGTCACCGGTCAACGCCACCAGCTCGGGGCCCCAACGCTCAAGGTCTTCCCACTCTACGGCCGGAGCTCCTCGCGGGTGATGCAGGTGGGCCGCCTGCAACACCTCCGAGAGCGCGCGATAGCCGGCATCGCCCGCGGCCAGCAGCACCAGCCGCCCCCACCCGGCCACGGTCACCTCTGCGCCCACCACGCCTTTGACCCCGTAAGCCGCTGCCGCCTCTAAAAAGGGAACCACGCCGGACACCCGGTGCAGGTCGGTGAGGGCCACCACCTCGATCGCCTGCCGCGCCGCCTCTTCCAGCAAGCGCTGCGGCCACGCCGTGCCCTCCAAAAAGGAAAAGGCGGAATGGACGTGCAAATGCACTCCGGCCATCCGTGGCCCCTTATGCCCAGTGCCTGATCCGCATCTGCCATCGCCGCCAGCGAACCACCCAGCGCGCCGCCCAACTGCCCGGGCGGATGCGGTAGCGGCGTCGGCCCCACGACACCCACGCCTCCCCCGGCTCCCACTGCGCGCCCGGAAACGGGATCACCCGGCCCAAGACATTCCGGCCTGCGTGGCCCGGCCTGTCAGTCATACACCTTGAGCATCCACCAGCCGTCGGCGGATTGCGCCAGCTCATAGATTCCCCCATCCTCTCCCTCGACCCGCCAGCATCGCAGTTCCGGCTCCCCGCGCCACCATGCCCTGACCTCCCGCCAGCTTTCCAAGACGGTCGCCACCCGCACGTACCGCCGCCGCCAGCGAAACCCGCGCGGCCGGCCCTGCCGGTCGGGCCATACCGCTTCTATCGCCCGCACGCTACTCCCTGCCCTTGCCCCTTCGCACGGCGCGCCACGGATCCCAATACCCGCGCAGGACTTCCTGGCGATCCAGCGCCCCGTCCGTTCCCATCCCGGCCGCAGCAGGGCGCAGATCAGGCCCCCACCACCGCATCTGCCGCACTGCGATCGGCCCCACCTCAGCTTCTACGGCCACTGCTGCAGCCGGCCAGGGCGGGAGCAGCTGCAAAAGGTCGACCAGTCGCGCCTTGACCCGCCGCGGTTCTGCAGCGGCCTCCGGCCAACGGCGCTCCCGCCGCAGCCGTTGCCCCGCTTCCCCCTGCCATTCCACTGCCAACCGCAGTACCCCCCCACGCCGTTCCGCCAACAAACTAATCAGCCGTTGCCCGAAATATTCCAGCACCCCTTCCCACCGCTCCTCGCCTGCCACAAGCTCCCGATCCCAGCGGGCTCGCACCGGCGCCTCCCCCTTTTCCCCGGCCGGGGGCAGGCAGCGCAACTGCTCCATGAGACCAGGGACATCGCCCACGCGCTTCCACCCGCGCCGCCGCCAAGCGGCGGGCGGGTCCTCGACGTAACGCAGGGGCAGCTTTGCCCACCACGCCGCCTCCTGCTGCCAAGGCACGGCGTAGATCACGCCCCCGGCTAAGGTCCAGTGCGGCAGGCGATGGGCTCCCCCTTCGTCTCGCGCCCACCGCGCCAACAGCGGATGGCTGGCCACGCCGCCTTGGATACGGCGCGCCCAGCGGGGAACGAGTGCCTCGAGTACGGATCCCCAGGCTGACGGCGTGTCTGCTTCCGGCCATTCCCCCCATCCCGCCATACCCGCCGTCGATTCCAGGGCAAATCGCCGCGCCTGATCTTCCAACCACACGCGCAAGGCCTCTTCAACCGCCTGATAGCAGGAGGCGCGCCACGCCAACAGCCGAGGCTCCCCTCCGTACCACTTGAGGGCGGCAAAGGCTTGGCCGGGACGTCCGCCGCGGTCCCACAGCGCCTCACCCACATCCCACACCGTGTCGCCCCGAACCACGGCGTAATCGGTCGACCCTCCAGCGGCAGCCAAGACCGTCGGCTCTGCGATGGCCCCAAGCCTCCACGCCAGATAGGCCATGCTCCGGCTCCTCTCTATCGAGAACATTTGTTCGCAATAGCAGTATACCCTGCTCGGCGCCGACGTCAACCCGCCTTCTACCGCCTGGAAACTGGAGGTTGGCCGGTTTTAGGAGCCGGATTGCGCAAAAAGGCGGTGGCCAGGGGCTTTTCTTGCCCCTGGCCACCGACCGGCGCCTTGGGTTAGTCGACCAAGACCGCGCCCTTGCCCAATGGCTTCGCCAGCTTGCGATAGATCGCCAGCCATCCCCGCTCGCCGCTCGGCCAGTGCGCCAGCATCCGCTCCCGCCGGCGCGCCAGTTCCTCCTCCGGCACCTCGAGGTTGACGACGCGCTGGTTGACATCGATAAAGATGGGGTCGCCGTCTTCGACCAACGCCAACGGCCCGCCGTCATACGCTTCGGGCGAAACCTCCTTGACCACCAGCCCCTTGTTGGAAAGGCCCGACTCTTGCCCGTCGGTGACCACCGCCACTTGGTCGATGAGCCCTGCCCCCTCCAAGGCAAACACCAAATTAGAGGCCATCCCCATTCCCGGCGTGCCCTTCGGTCCGAGGCCGCGCAGCACCACCACCTCTCCCGGCTTGATGGCGCCGGCATGCACCGCCGCGATGGCCTCATCGGTGGCGTTGAATACGTGCGCCGGCCCGCGGAAGCTCAGCGGGCGGTTGTCGAGGTGCACCGGCAACTTGACCACGCCGGTTTCGGGAGCGAGGCTCCCCCGCACCAAGACGATGGCCGGGTGATGCGCGAAGGGCCGATCCAGGGGACGAATCACTTCGGGATCGGCCACCGTGACCTCCGGCAGGATCTGGCTCCACCGGCGACCGTCCACCGTGCGCGCCTCCTGGCGCACCAGCGGCCCCAGCTGCTTGAGGACGGCCAAGGCTCCCCCTGCCGCCTCGAAGTCTTCGATAAAGTACTCGCCGTTAGGCCGCACTGCCGCCAACAGCGGCACCTGATCGGCGTACTCCTCAAACAGGCGATAGATGTCGACATCGACCTCGGCTTCGGTGGCGATGGCTTGCAGGTGCTTGATGGTGTTGAGAGAGCCGCCCACGGCCAGCATCGCCATCACCGCGTTGGCAAAGGCATCGGGGGTTAAGAGGTCGCGCGGGCGCAGGTCCTCCTCCACCATCGCGACGATGCGCCGACCGGCCCGCTGGACCGCATCCCACATCCTCGGGCTCATGGCCAGCACCGGCGTGGTGCCCGGAAGCGCCAAACCTAAGGCCTCGGCCACGATGTGCATCGAATTGGCGGTCCCCATCCCCGGGCACACACCTGGCCCTAAGATGGCCTGCCGGCTCATCTCCGCCAATTCCTCGTCGGTCCACTGAGCCCCGCCGGCCGCCCGCTGCGCAGCCCGCAGCCACAGCTCCTCGATGTCGATGGCCTCGCCCCGGAAGCGCCCGCTCGGCTGATAGCCGCAGGCCACCACGATGGTCGGCACATTGAGTCGCCCCGCCGCCATCAGGTGACCGGGCACCGTCTTGTCGCAGGAGGCCAGGCACACCATCCCGTCGAGCAGCGCCCCCTCCACGGCCACCTCGATGTCGTTCACGATGAGGTCGCGGGCCGACAGGATGTAGCCGCCGCGATGTCCGGCGCTGGTCACGAAGTCAGACGGCGCGGCGGTGCGAATCTCGAAAGGCACGCCCCCCGCCTCGCGGATGGCCTCTTTCACCTTGGCCGCCACCACGTCTAGGTGAGCGAAACAGGCGGCCAAGCCCGACGACGAATTGACGACCGCGATCTTCGGCTTGTCCAAATCGGCTTCGGTCAGGCCGAGCACGCCCCATTCGGCGCGCCGGACGGCCCACTGCACGGTCCCAGGCTCCACTCGACTGCGCAATCGTCTGGCCATGACTCTCCTCCTCCATGCCCTCACAGGGCCCAAAACCTCAATCGCGTCGATCCAAGTTCTCGGCCAACCGGCGGTGCAAGGCGTCGAGGTCCAAGGCGTGCACGCTGCCCGTCCCGGCCAAGTCCAGAGCGTGAGCCGCAGCGGCGCCCATCGCGATTCCGGGCCCCATCACCCGCACGCTGGAAAGGGCCAACGCGTCGCCGTCGATGCACCGCCCACAGGCCACCAGGTTATCGACATCGGGCGGGGTCATACTCGCCAGGGGCACGTAGTGGACGTGGTCCGGCCCAAACGGCTCCCACACGTAGCCCTCCTCGCGGTCGTGCAGCTCGATCGGCCATGCCGTGCGCGCCACGGCATCCGGAAAGCGCACGCCCTGGCGCACCTCGTCGGCCGTCAGCTGATGCCGCCCCACGATCCACCGGGTTTGGCGGATGCCCGGCAACCCGTAGGCGCGTACCCGCGCGCGCCCAAAGGCCTGCGGAAACTCCTCGCGCAAAAAGCGTACCACTGCGTCGGCCTGGGCCTTGCCTTCCAGCGTCTGCCGGGACATGCCCACCGGATCTAAGGGAGTCGGGATGTGGGTCATGTTGACCAAGGCCATTCCCCGCCCGGGATAGGCGAAGGCAAACCCGTCCAACCTTCGAAATCCGTAAGCGTTCGCCTTTTCAGCCAGACGCTGACGCATGGTCTCGGCTCCCGGCAGTTCGGACTCCTCGACCTGTTCCAGCACCACCATCTGGGTCCCGTAGATGGGCGCATCTTTCGGTTCCCGGCAAGGCAGGCCCGCCATCCAGGTCAAGGCGGCGTCGCCGCTGGCATCCACGAAACCAGTGGCCGCCACCTCCACCTCGCCGTAGCGCGTCGCCAACCGCAGCGCGCGGATGCGGCGGCCATCGCGCACGACCTCGCGCAGCACGGCGCCCAGCACCACCGTGATGCCGGCCCGCCGCACCGACTCTTCCACCCAGCGGCCGAGCGCCACTTCGTCGTACATCACCACCGTCGTCAAGGGGCCGCGGCGGTAGTACACGGCCCCCACCTGCTCGAGGTCGTACAACAGCTGGTCGGCCACGAGATGCGTCAACCGATAGGCATTGGGCCCGTTGGAGTACAGCCCGGCAAACGTACCGATGATGGAGTGCACCGCCTGACCGCCCAAGGCCGGCAGACCGTCGATGATGGCCACCTGGCGCCCTAGGCGTGCAGCCTCCAGTGCCGCCGCTACGCCGGAAATGCCTGAACCCAACACCGCCACGTCGACTTGCAAGGAAACTGGAGCCGGAGCCGTGCGCCGCACCACCTGGGTGGCGATGGGCCGCATCGCCTGCTCTTGAGCCATGCCACTTCTCCCTCCTCGCCGATTCTGCGCCGTTTGGAGCGCTCAGGCTCGGGGTGCGGCCTCGTCCGGATCGGCCTTGAAGACCTCGACGATCCCGCGGTCGCCGTCCACCCGCACCCAGTCGCCGGTCTCGATCACCTCCAGGGGATCCTGGTCCAAATCGGTCACTGCCGGCACCCCGGTCACCACGGCCCCCAAGGCCACCTTGGTGTTGACCCGATTGAAGACCATGGCCTTCGGAGCCGTGCCAGCCAGGCGGGTGGTGTGAAAGATGGACGACCAGCCCGACGAGCCCTTGGCCGTTGGAAACACCAAGACCTTGTCTTGAAACGACTGCCCCTTCAATTCGTGGCGAGACTCGATGATGGTGCCGGTGCGGGGATTGACCCCGCCCCACCCGGAGATCGACTGGCGGGTGACCAAGGCCGGCCCTTCGGCCACGCCACCCACCACCTTGCGCCCGTGCAGCACGATATGACGCCCCATCACTCGAGCCCTCCTTGCCAGGTACCGCTGATGGCAGCCTCGACGCAATCTTTGGTGGAACCAAACCACCCTTGCACGCCCATGATGGCCGGAAGATAGTGCGCCTGCTTGGCGGAATCCAACGCCACCACCCGGGCGCCGGGAGGGAGGAACTGGCCGATGGCCGGGCAGGTGTCGCTCAAAAGGCGCGCCCCTGCGCGGGTCAAGATGTCGGTGTACCCGTTGCGGTCACACACCTGCCGCAGAGCCCGTGGCGTGAAGATCCAAAGCTCGGTCTCGGGGTGCACGTGCCGGCCCTCGAGGAGCTGGCACACCTCCCACACCTGCTCCAGGTTGGCGTGCGGGCAGCCGATCATCACCAGATCCACTTTGCGGTCGCGCGCCGTGGCATTTAGGTGCTCGTAAGCCGCGCGCCGCTCTGCCGGCCCGTAACGCAGGACCGCCTTCGGCGCGCGTCCCCCCAGCGCCTCTTCCACGGTCCGAGCTTCCGCCGTGATGCCGGGGATGTGGTAGAGCTCTACGCCACCGGAGGATGCGGCCGCCGCCCCAAAGTGCTTCAGGCGCACCAGGTTTGGCACCTGGGTAATGCCGTCCAACACCGGCACTTGGTCGTCGACCATCTCCCCCACCCAGTAGCCGAGGAGCCCCCAGTCCATCATGCTCTCCACCGGCACCTCGACCTGGATCAGGTGGGTGGCGAAGCGGTTCTCCGGCAGGTGATAGCCCCAGTACGGCACCCGGCCGGTCAACATGGCGGCGGCAGTGCTTTCGCGCCCTTCCACGTTGGAGCGCGCGCCCAGGACCGAGTTGATGTAGACCACAGCCGACGATTCCATCCAGGCGCAGTGCTCCCCCTTGACCGGCACGTTGCCCACCTGGTAAGGCGTGCAGGTGTTCAAGAGGTGAATGCCGAGGCTGGCGCTGAAAGACTCGCTCTCCAAGATGGCCTGCTGGTCGGCTTCGCTCAAGCCTTGCACGGCCCACTGCTCGCGGTCCATGGGACCGATCAGCTGGCAACTGGGCACGCGCACCGTGGGAATGGTCAACGGCTTGGCACTGTTCAGGCTCAACTCTGAAAACGCCGCCGCATGGTCTTGCGCCTTCGCCAGCGCCCGTTGGGCCGGCGTAAAGATATTGGCTCCCGCCACATTGCGCACCTCGACCATGCGTTCGGCCCCGAGCGCCTCACCGTAGCGGACCAAAAGGTCCATGGCCTGCTGCACAGCTTCCCCATACCGGCCGTCCAACATGGCCCGTTCCTCGTCCGTCAACTGCATGGCTTGCCCCCTCCCTTCTTCACTGTTGGCGGGCTTCCCAGGGCAACGCCCCTCTCCCAGCCAAGCCCCCCTTCTCACCGTACGAATGACTTCAGATTTCATCAAATACTTCTTTTCGGCTTTATCCATAACCCAAGAGGTATATAATACGCTTCGACAGACCTAGAAAGGACGTTTCCGTTGAAGATCGAGGCCCTGCAACACTTTGTGGCCATCGCCGAGGCGGGCTCGGTCACGCGTGCGGCGGAGGCGCTGATGGTGGCCCAGCCCTCCCTCTCGCGCCAGCTGCGCCAGCTGGAACGCGAATTCGGGGGCCCGCTCTTCCTCCGGGTCGGCCGCCAACTCAAGCTGACCCCCTTGGGACAGCGGGTATTGGTCCGCGCGCGCCAAGTGCTCAAAGCGATCGAGGAGCTCCAAAAAGTCGGAGACCGCGCCCCAGACCATCCGCTGTTGACCTTGGGAGCAAGCCTCACCACCCTCGGCGGGTTCTTGCCCCGGGCGGTCGCCCGCTTCCGCGCCGTGCGCCCGGAAGCCGAACTGGTGGTGCACACCGGCTTAAGCCAGGACATCTACGACCTCGTGGCATCGGGTGTGGTCGAGGTCGGCGTGGTCTCGGCCCCCCAAAACCGCCCCATCATCATCACCCATCCCTTGTTTGAAGACCGCCTGTGGCTCATCGCTCCGAGCCACCACCCCCTCGCACAGCGGTCGGAGGTGCATCCCCAGGACCTCGACGGCGTACCCATGGTGACGATGACGGCCCGCGCCGCCCTCCGCCAAGATCTCAACGCCCTCTTCTCGACGTTTGGCGTCCATCCCATCATCTGCATGGAAATCGACAACGTCGGGGTGTTGCAGGCGATGGTGGCGGTGGGGCTCGGGGTGACCATCTTGCCAGGGTCGGCCCACATCCCCTACCTGCACGATCAGCAGCTCGAGGCGATCCCCTTTGTCGCCCCTGCCCCCGAGGCCGACAAAGCCTCCGTTCGCCGTTTCTCCCTGGTTTACCTGCCGGCCCCCCTGTCTTCCATCGCCCAAGCCTGGGTAGACGTCTGCCAGGCCGTGGCCGCAGAATTCCTGGGCCGCCTGCCCAATCCGGCACCCCCCGACACCAGCCCCAAACCGTCCCGCCGCCGTCGGCGGCAGACCTCGCCGGCGCGTCGCTAAGCCGGCTTGAGACGCTGCTCTGCACCGCCGGCGAGGGACCTGGGCCGTTCCCCTTTTCGGGTTCGGTCATGCGTCTCCGACCGCCCGAGTCTTGGACGGTCGTTTTGCCGACGCCAAGCTCGTCAGCCCTTCTGTCCGAACCGAAGGTGACCGCCCCACGGCCCCGCTTCGCAGTGCGGGGGCGGTTTTTCGCCGATGGATTGGCCAACACCGCCCTCGACTGGGTGGAGTTTTGGCCCTGCGTCCGTTGCTTGCGGAGGGATGCGGTCGTGGTCCGGGCGGTGTCCTACGCCGTCAACGTCAGCAGCAACGCCTGCTGAGTGTTCCCCAACTGCAGGCTCAGACACCGAGCCGAATCCCTGCGGCCACCGACAGCCCCTGCGACGGGTGAGCACCGGCACCCTTGCGGGACGACGCCCGCACTTGTGCGGAGGTTGCCCGCCGCCCCCCGGCCGGGCGTTCGGGACCTTGACGGAAGGTAGGCGCCGTGTGGTACCATAGCCTTTGGCAACGGGCGCGTAGCTCAGTGGTAGAGCGCTTGACTCACATTCAAGAGGTCCATGGTTCGATCCCATGCGCGCCCACCATTTCTTTCGAGGTTTTCCCTCCTGCACGCGAAATCTGCCGTACCGCCTTCCCGAAGGTGCGACCCACTGCACGTCTCCCCCGACGGAAACCGACCACAGTCATGGCAAAGCTCCTGTGGCCTGCACTCCCCTGCGCAAGGTCCCGGGCCAGGAGCACCTTTCCAAGCACCGGCCTTAAGACCTCTCCCGTCCGCGCCGTGCCACAGGGCGGACCGTTGGCCGACTGCGTCCCCCGCCACACGCCCGACGGCCCTAAGCCTGCAAAGAGGAAAAGGGGCTCGCCCCTTCGCCACCTCGGCCTTGAAGCCTCCGCGTCTTTTACGGCGGAACGCCCCCTTCCCAAGGATGTGCCCCGGAGCCGGACCGGGCTTAAGAACCCTCCGCCTTCCCGGCCGCCCCGTGGCCCAAAGCGGCGTTGTGGACCCATTCGGCCAAGAGAACGTCCCCAACCCGCGGCCAGGGTCCCCCAAGGCCATGCCGCTTGAGGCCTCCGCGCCTTACCCGGTTCCTGCCGACTCCACCGCCACCCCTAAGGCGCGCAAGGCCGCGATCCCAGCCTCGGCGCACTCGACATCCTGCGCCGGAGTCCCTCCTGAGACACCGATGGCCCCGGCCACCTGCCCCTCGACCCGTACCGGCAACCCGCCGCCGAAGATGACCAGGCGCGGCGTGTGCACCAAACCGTGTAAACTGGCGGGGTCCTTGGCCAAAATCGGGTACCAACTGGCTGTCGGCCAACCAAAGGAGGCCGCCGTGTAGGCCTTGTTTTGGGCGATGCCCCCGCTCATGAGCGAAGCCCCGTCCATGCGCGAGTAGGCAATGAGCTCCCCGCTGGCATCTACCACTGCGACGTGCACCGCAATGCCCAACGTTTGAGCCTGGGCGCGGGCGGCTCGAATCATCTCCCACGCCGCCTCTTCCGTCAGATGGATCGCGTGACGAATGGCTTGCATCTGTTTCCCGTTCCTTTCCTCATCGCATTCGGCGCCCACCCCGTACCCACGAAAGATCTGCTCCTCCCGCGACATCGCCCGATTATTTTAGATGGGGGAAGCCGAAAGCCGAGCACTGCTCCAAAAAGGCGGGAGGAGGGCGGGGCGACCACCAGTGTTGCAGTCCAACCCATCGGGTCGCTTGAACCAGCGTTTACCGGAACTCCGCCCGCCCCGTATCCAGCATAGCCCGTACACGAGGTCGGTGGCAGAGCTCGGCACGCAAAAGACCAAGCCTTTGCAGGAGGTGCCCTTTGCAAAATCCTTGCGCAACAGGGTCCGGCCTGCTTTGTCCTCAAGGCTCGGACTGGGCGGGGATTTCGGGCCGCCGGCGGGGAGGATAGTGGGGTTTGAGATCCCCTGGTACCACGATCCACCCCTCTAGGGCATCGCCCAACGCCGTAAACCGTCCCGCCACGGCCCACCACCCGGTCAAGGCGCAGAGCAGGGCATCGATCCCATCGCGCGAGGCCCCCCTGGGCACTGCCACCCCTTGGGCGCGGAGCACCGCCGGCCGCTCCGCCTTGGCCGCCACCCGGCCCAACAGCACGGTGGCGGTGGCGTGCGGGAAAACCTCAAGGCTGGAGCCCCGGACTGTACGCCCTTGAAAGGGCCGGTAGCCGACAGCCGCCAGGGCCTGAAAAAGAGCCACCGCCTCTTCCATCCACCGGGTAAAGGCCGATCTCGCCCCTGCCGCCGGGGGCGTCAGAAAGAGCCGGATGCCCCGGCCCAACAGCGCCCGTTCCCCCGTGCGGCCGCCTGGCCCCCGAGCCCAAGACGCGGGACCGTCGACGGCCACGGCAAGCGGGCTCAAGGCCGCTACCCACCGCACCGCGCAAGCCCGCTCCACCCGCCGCCGCAGCGGCGCCGCGAGCTGAAGCCGGTGGTCCAAGACGGCCACATCAAGCCCCCGGGACTGTGAGACGTCGATGCCCACCACCACCCCCTCGGGCAAGCCCCCGGGGTCCAGGCACCCGGTCAGTGGCATTCCCCTCCCCCCGCACCTAGTCAGTGACCACTATGGCTTCAATAGGACAGGCGCGCGCCGCTTTGCACACCGTCTCTTCCCGCTCTATCCGAACCGGGTCGGCCGCCTCGGCCACCTACGCATTGCCGAAGGGGTCGCGCCGAAAGACCTCGGGGCAGGGGTTTGGCAATTGCCGCAAGCCTCCCCGCTTGAGGTGACCGGATAGGACCGCTCGTTCCTAAGTAAGATGGTGATGGCCCCATTGCCGAAGCGCCTGAGCCCCGCAATGGGGTCGACTTTCTTGTGAAGGGCCTAATCCAGGATCTTCCTGGCCAAGAACGCCTTGGTCGCGTTTCCTGAGGGCGTCACGCCAAATCCGGAAGGAGTGCAACCAGGGCTACCGGTAGTGTGAATCTGGAGGAGCTCGTGCGCAAGGGGTCCGCGGACCTTGAGTTTTTGCGTCAGACCTTGGAAGGGTGGTTGGAGCTATGGATGGAAGCAGAGGTCTGGGAGCGGAATGGCGCCGACCGTTGCAACGTCCCCACGTACCGCCCCCGGTGTCCGCCGTCGCCCTCAAGACCGGTCGAGGTGCAGACCGAGTGCTACGTGGTGGTAGAAGACTGCGGAGTGATGGTCAACCCTACCCTCGTGGTGGGACAAATCATCGGAAGATGGCAGAAGGGGTGGGGGCTACCTTCTTCGAAGAGTTGGCCTACGGAGAGGGCAGGCAGCCCTGGGCCACCACGTTGAGGGACTTTCGCCTGCCTTTGGTCACCGACTTGCCTCCGAGAGGGGGTCTACATGTGGATACGCCGAGCGCCGTGCCTGGCGGCAGGAAGGGGATGAGCGAGTCGGCCATGGTCGCTGTCCTGCCGCCCTAGTGTTGGCGAGCGAGGACGCGTCCAGCCCGCTTGGCATCCGGTTTGCCGGGCTGCCGCTCCAACCAAGCCGGCGGCCAGGGGAATGCCACGACGACATCGAGTACCTCCTCGCCACCCGGCCCGGCCACTCGGGCCATCTCTTGCAGGGCCAGCCGGGCATGGCAGAGGTGGAGAAAAAGCAAGGCTCCGGTGACCAGGTCGGCTCCATGGCAGGCCAAAGGCAGGCGTTCGCCTGCCGTCGGCACGCGATGCACCCAGGGATAGCGGTCTTGGGTGCGCTCGCGGACGTGGTGGAGCCGGCCTATCGGCGAGTCGGTGAAGACCACGCGGTCGGCCGCGCCCCCGACGGCCGCAAGGCGGCTTCCCTCGAGGAGGAGTTGAGGGCGTTGGCGCGTGAGCCAGCGGTCCTTCAGGCCCCCGGGCTCTGGCTCCTCCCCGTTGGCGATGACCACCCGCAGCGACGGGTCCCGGCCTAGCGCCTGCCATTTGCGCGCGCTGGGAAGGCCCGCCCCGCCCTGCCCCCGCAACCCCGCGGCCTCGACCACAGCGACGAGGGCCGAAGGCTCTCAGGACAGCACCCGCTCCAAGAGCTGGTACCCGCTTCGGATGCGACAGGCGGCGCCATCCTCCGGGTCTCGATCCCGGGCTTGAAGCCACACGCCATATCCCCTCCTCTCGCAGTACCGCCTGGCGCCACCGAACCGAAATGCGCAGGTTAGGGTACCGCAAGGGCAAGACCTTCGGCCCTCGCCACCGGCTGGCGGCAAGCGAAGGGCCGACGAGTTCTCCGATGGGGAAAATAGGGTAGGATAAAGCCCTTCTCCCTGTTCCCTCGGGCTTGTTAGGCGCCGAACAGCTCTTCCCACAACGCCAAAAACCGGTTCATGGAATCGCGCCGCAGGGCGATATCCTCTTTCCAGTCGGCCAACCGCATGCGTCCGAGCGGCGTCATGTAGTACACGCGGATGGGGGCCCCGCTGGCTTCCGCCACCCACTCCGAGGTCAGCGCGCCCTCGGCCTCGAGTTCGCGCAACAATCGGTACACGCGTCCGCTGTCGATGGTCCACTGTTCGGGCAACAGCGCCTCGAGCCGGCTCAACAAGGCGCCGCCGTGGTCTGGCCGCTGCTGCAAGAGCAGCAGCAGGAACGCCTCGAGGTGCTTGCCGGTCTGATAACGGCGCTGGCCGCCCTCGCGCGCCACCGCGCGGGCGGACCGGTCGTCGGTTTGTGCCACCTTCACTCGCCTGCCCTTCCCTGTCCTGGGTTGTCCGCTCTATCTAGCGCCCTGGACCCCTTCGCCCTGGGGCGGCCGCCGCCATGGCCACGGCATTGGCCCGCCCGGGGCCGTTGCCAGGTCGGCGGGGGCGACTAGCCTCCACCCACTCCGCCACGAGCCCGGCGGCAAACACGGCGTAGCAGGCCGCCCAAAACCCGTGCCCCGACAGCCCCGTGGGTCCTGGCGGCGTTGGGGGGCGTGGAGGGAAGGCCGCCGGCGGCGCCGACCCGTCCCAGGATTCCCCAAACCATCGGGCGCCGCGGCCGGGGCGGCATCCCCGCCCACAGCGTATCGGCCTCCGCAAATCCTCCGAGAACACTCCGATGCCAGCCATAAAGACCGGCCTTTGGCCCCCGAGGTCCGCCAGGTCAGCCGTGTCAGCAGCAATCTGGCCAGGGCCAAGAGATTCGCCGAGCTCGCCCCGCTTTGGGGTGGACCCGGCCAAGCCGAACTCGAGCCCCGCGGTAGGCAAGGCCACGGGGACGCCGGCGTCCGAGTTGACCGTGCAGGTGCCGCCGGTCGTCCACCACCGGGGGCAGCCCGCGACCGCGGACGTCGGCAGACGGTCCTCGCCCTGCCCGGACCTCTTCCTCGGCCATCGTGCCCCCCTCCGCGCCTCCCTCCCTACAACCGCGGAGCCGTGCCCGACGACGCCTCCGCCTCCACAAGGCGCGCCGCCAGCGCCTGCCGCAAGGTCCGCCCTTGCCGCCACAGCGCCAGCACCCCCACCGCGAGCACGCCGGCGGCCATGTAGAACGGCACCGTCAAGCCCCACCGCTGCCCCACCCATCCCGCCAGCACCGGGGCCACTGCTGCCCCCGCCCAGCGCAGGAAGTTGTAGGCGGCCGAGGAGATGGAACGGGGATAGGGAGAGATCTCCATGGCCAAGGTGGTGAACAGCGCGTTGGCGATCCCGCAGAAAAAGCCGGTCACCACCACCCAGATCAAGAGGGTCCCTCCGGCCCCCGACCCCATGAGGCCGAGCACCACCAAGAGGACGAGGAGGTCGACCGTCAACACCGACAGCGGGTGGAAGCGGCGGAGCAAGCGATTGACCACCACCACGGAGGAGACCGCCACCAACACGCCCCAGGCAAAATAGGTCACGCCGAGGTCGATGGCTGAGAGGTGGGGCAATGTCAAGGGCGAGTAGGCCAATACCACGAAGAAGCCGAAGCTGTAGCTGAGCCCGATGAGGGCGTTGGTCCGCACCGGCCCATGGCCCAACGCCTGCCACAGGTCGCGCGCTGTGCGCGGCGCCTCGCGGCGCGCCGGCTCCCGCACCAAGGTCAGCGTGAGGAGAAACCCGATGGCCATGAGGCTCGCCGTGCCAAAAAAGGGGTAGCGCCAGGAGAGGCTGCCCAAAAATCCGCCCAAGAGCGGGCCCGACGCGATCCCGAGCCCGAGTGCCGCCTCGTATAGGGTGATGGCTGCCCCCATCCCCGAGCTCGACAGCCCCACGATGATGGACAGCGCCGTAGAGGTAAAGAAGGCGTTGCCGAGCCCCCACCCGGCGCGAAACAGCGCCAGCACCGAGATCGAGGGCGAAAGGCCGGAGCAGGTGGCAAAAACCACCACCAACCCTAAGCCCAACATCAGCGTCCGTTTGCCCCCGAGCCGAGTGCCGACCACCCCCGACAAGAGCATCGCCACGGCCATGATGGCGATGTAACTCGTAAACAGCCACTCCACCTGAGCCGGAGAGGCCCCCATCGAGCGGCCGATGAGGGGAAGGATGGGATCTACAACCCCGATGCCCATGAACGCCACCAGTGTGGCGAAGGCGGTCGCCCATACCGCCGGAGGAAAGCCCTTGAACACGCCCCTGCCCCCTTCCAGTCCCGGCCCTTATTGTAGCGCAATGCCCCCCGCTATGCCCGGTGGCCGCGACTGCCCCTCATGCATAGGCTTTCCATAACCGTGCGGGCGGCGGACCGAAGGCCAAAACCTAGGCCCCGGTCCAAGCCGCCCGGGGCCTAGGAGGTGGTCGTCATGGCCGTCGCCCCAGAGAATCTCTTGCTGTACGCCGCCGACCCGGTGGACCTGGGCACTGCGCAAGGCATCGGGGCCTTGCTCGAACTTCCCCCCTCGGCCGTCACGGGCCGCTTCGTCACTGCCTGGCTGGCCGTCGCGGGCGGCGCCATCCTTGTCATCGCTGTGGGCGGCCCGGCCCATAGCGCCCTCTACTACAACCCGTGCGGGTGGGCCAACCCCGCCGGCACCCCGGCCGGCTCCACGCCCTTTCTGGCCGTTCCCGGCCCGCTCGCTACCTTGCCCGGACCCAACCGCTACCTCAACGGAGCCGGGGTCGACCGCACGGCCACCCTGCTGCGCAGCCTCTACCTCGCGCAATTCGCGCTGGCCGGGACCCCGCCGGCGGAACTGCCCACGCTGTGGCCGCCAGTCTCCCCTACCATGACCTGCCTGGCCGACATGGCGGACGCCGTGGCGTGTCCCTGCCGTTGATTGCCCCCCAAGGAGGTCTGTCATGGCTCTTAGTCCGGCACAAGTGTGGTTGTACGCGGCCGACCCCGTCGACTATGGCGCCGCCCTGGCCGTGGCGAGTCTCGTCAACCTTTCGCCAAGCCAAGTCACGACCGACTTTGTCACCGCCTGCCAAAAGGTGGCGCAAGGCGACGGCCTTCTCATCGCCGTCGGCGCCCCGGCTGCGGCGGCATTGACCTCAAACCCCTGCCAGTGGCCGCTACCCCGAGGCGTGGAGGCCGCGTTCCACGCCATCCCTGGCCCCAGCGAGGCCCTGCCGCCCCCGGCTGGCACCTTTTGGAATGGCGCCGGCATCGACCGCTTCGCGACCCTCTTGCGGACAGCCGGGCTCGCCGCAGCGGCCCTGGGGCGGGTCTTGCCCGAACTGCCGCCGCTCCCCTCCGCCGTCGCCCCGGCCGCCGCGTGTGCGCCTTCGGCGTTGTCCAAAATCCCCTGTCCCTGCGCCCTCCCAGTGCCTCCCAACGCCGAAGGGGTGGGGCTCTACGCCGCCTTTGGCTCTCCCGCCGCCGTCACCCAAGCCATCACCTTGGGCTGGCCGGGCGTGGCGGCGACGGCAGGGCTCGGCACGCCCCAAAGTCCCTACACGGCAGCGCTCGACCCGAACCCCGATGCCTACATCGCCCAAGCGTTGGCCCAAACTTCCGGACCCTTGCCGTTTTGGGTATCCTTCTGGACCGTCTCCGGTCCCGCCGGCGGGGACAGCTTCGAGGCGGCCGGGTATCGGGCGGGCCAAGTGGCGGCCGAGACCGTGCTCCAATACCCCGGCCCCTGGCGCCCCAACTACTTGGTGCTAGATCCCGAGGGGTTCAACGCGCTGCCCGCCACCCAAAGCCAGTGGAGCGCGTGGTTATGGGGATGGGCCGAAGGCATCTGGTCCGTGGACACCCGCCTCCAGCCAGCCTTTTACGCCACCCAAAGCCAGTATCAAAGCGGAAACCTGGCCCAAGTGGCCTTGCCTGCCATCGTCGCCGTCAGCCCCATCCCCGGCAACACCCCGATCGTCTCGGGGCCAAACCTCCTCGGATTTCACGGTTTTTATGCCGGATGTCCTGCCGAGGGGGCCGTGTCCCAAGTGGCGGCGTGGGGCGGGCGGCTCAACCTGGTTCAATTTCCTGACAGCGGCGTCGATTGCGGGCCGTAGTCGCCACCGGTCAGGAGCGCTTGGGCGCGGGCAAACACTCCGGCCCACGCGGCCGCGTCCAGCCGCCCGGTGGCGCGGTTTAGCGGAGACGGGTGGTAACTGGCCAAAAGCCAGTGGGGCGGGTCGGGAAACCGCACCGCTGCTCCGTGCCGGAAGGGCGGCGGCGCCGTGCCGGGGCGGCGGAGCGCCCAGTAGGCAAAGAACGCCTCCCGCCCCAAGGCCACCACCACCTGCGCCTTCGGCAACAGGGCGAGCTCTGCGGCCAAGTGCGCGCGGCACGCTGCTACCTCCTTAGCCCAAGGCCGGTTTTGAGGGGGCGCACAGCGTACGACATTGGTGACAAACGCGCCGACCAACACTCCGCGCACGGGATCGACCCACCCGTGCGCCGCCAGCGCCTCCCGCACCCAGCGCCCACTGGCGTCGCCCCAAAATGGACGTCCCGTGCGGTGTGCTCCCCGAAGGCCCGGAGCCAGCCCCAAGACCACGAGCTCCGCCTCGAAGTCGCCCTCCCCGACCACCGGCCGTCCCCACACCGCCGTCCCCGGTTGGCCCCGATGGGCTTCGCGCCACGCCCAAAGGCGCGGGCAACGTCGACAGGCCACCACCGTCTTCGCCCAGACGGCCCAGGCCGCCGGCACTGCCCGTGAGGCGCCCAGGGACGGGGGGCACAGACCGGTGGTCCTGGCCTTTTCACTCCGGTTGGTCTTCAACTTAGAGAATCGTTCTGACTGATCACGCCCACCGCGTTCCAGTTCCGCGGCCACAAAAAGGCGTCGTCGCGCGAGAGCTCAAAGCGGAACACGGCCAGGTGGGTCTTGGGGTTCATGTCCACGGCAAAGACGTGTTCGGTGCCGGAGACCTCCAGCCGACCGGTGGCCAAGTCCGAAGCCCCCGGCAGCCGCCCGGTGGTGATGGCCCCGATGCGGCGAAGATACGCCACGTTGACGGGAACGGTGACGGTCACGGTAAAGCGGCCGTCGGGGCCCGCCGCCACCTGGATCCGTCCGGGAAAGCGGCCGTCCGGCCCGAGGTGCTGGCCGGTGGCCGTGAGGATGGCCGCCTGCACCGTGTCGGTGTCGCTGGCAGGGCGAAAGGCCAACAGCGCCGCGGCGGCCGTCGCAGCCGTCACCGGTCGCCGGGGGGCCGAGTTGTACGCCGCCGTCGCCGGGACCTGGCTGGCGGGCGCGACGTGTTTGGACATCCACCACAGCGAACCCAGCGAAATCCCCCCCACGAGAGCCATGGCTAGGACCAACCCCAACACCAGGCGCGAGGCTCGCGGTCGCTTGGCCTCTGATACCGCCACGCCACCCACCTCCTTGGGCACCGCCGATCGTCGTTTGCCCGTATTGTACCACCCCCGCCTTGGGCCTGCGTCCCCGCGCCCTTGCCGGAATCTCCCGAAGAGGATAAGATACGACCAGACTGGCCTCGGCGGGAGCCGCAACGCCGGACCCTCTCGCGATCCTGCGGCAGAGAGAAGGAGAGCCATGCCCGATGCGATGCAGCCGACCTGGTCGGCCAACCACAAAAGTCTTCCCGCCCGCGTCGAGACCGGAGTTCGGCACGTCGATCACGAGAAGATCGAGCGCGCGGTGCGCATGATCCTAGAGGCCATCGGGGAGGACCCCGACCGCGAGGGATTGCGGGACACCCCGGCCCGCGTGGCCAACATGTACGAGGAGATCTTCGCCGGGCTGCACCAAGATCCGGCCGAGGTGCTTTCCGCGCGGTTTCACGTCGAACACGAGGAGATCGTACTGGTCAAGGACATCACCTTTTACTCAGCCTGCGAACACCATCTGTTACCCTTTTACGGCATGGCCCACGTGGCCTACCTGCCGGCCCACAAAACCGTCACCGGCCTGTCCAAGCTCGCGCGCCTGGTCGACGTGGTGGCAAGACAGCCGCAGATTCAGGAGCGCATGACCAATACCATCGCCGACATCTTGGAGACTGAGCTCCAGGCGTACGGGGTGATGGTGGTGGTGGAAGCGGAGCACCTGTGCATGACCATGCGCGGGATTAAAAAGCCGGGCAGCAAAACCGTCACCATCGCCACCCGGGGACAATTTTCGGACCCGCACCGGGCCCAAGACGTCTTGAGGCTGCTCAAGGCATAACGGTGGCCTGGCCCGCCACCTTCCTGGTCTAGGAACGCCCGCCCCGGCATATCTCATCATGAGCGAGGTCGAGCGGCGGCGTTCGGGAACGGGAGGCCCAAGACCATGGCGGCACACCTTGATCACCCTGCCGATCATCCCTTCTGGCGCGCCGTACGGGAATGGCAAGCGGCGTGGCAAGCGTTTTCCGAGAGCCCTCCGGAGTATCTCGACTATCACATCTGGCGCCTGAAGGCGGCCGAGGAACAGCTCTCGCTGGTCCTGCAGCGGCTCCGGGCCGAAGCGGGGCTTGCCCGGCCTAAATCCGCCGCGGAAGCGGAGTGGGCAAAGCCTCCCGAATCCTAAGGCGGTGCGCCGCCATCTCCTGCGCCCACAGTTCCAACATCAACAGGGCGTAGATCTGCCGGGAGACTTGGGGGCCCTTTAAGTCGAGCTGCGCCAACCAGCGCTCGACCTCCTCGGGGTCCATCCATTGGCGGAGCAGAGCCCCGGAGGCCGTCAAGGTATCCCACGCCACCGTGCGCAACCGCCCGCTCAACAGCCGGGCCAACGGCGTGGGAAACCCCTGCTTTCGGCGGGCCGCCACTGCCGGCGGCAAGTGGCGGCGAGCGACCCGGCGCAGGAGGTACTTCCCGCCCCCGGCGCGCCAGCGCCAAGCAGGGGGGAGGGCCAGGGCCAACTCCACCACCCGGTGGTCACAGTAGGGGACGCGGACCTCGAGGTGATAGTGCATGCCGATGCGGTCGGCCTTGAGCAGCACGTCGTCGGCCAAAAACCAGCGCACGTCGAAGCCCTGCATGGCCTGAAGCGGGTGGAGGGCCCGCGCCTGGTCCCAATAGGCGGCCACGGCTGCCGTGCGGTCGGGCCCACGCCACGGCGCCCGCAGCAGGCGGTCTTGCTGAGCCGGGTCGAAGGTGAAACCTACTCCCCGGTACCGCTCCTGGACGGCCTCCAAGGAACGGCGGGCGGCACCGGCCCCGGGCAGGGCCGACCGGCCCCACAAGGCCCTGAGTCCGGCAGGAAGCCAGGCCAGGCGTTCGAGACTTTCGATCTCGCCGTAGCCGGCGTAGCCGGCGAAGACCTCGTCGGCCCCTTCTCCCGACAGCACCACCTTGTGCGTTGCGGCCGCGCGCCGGGCCAAGCCGTCGAGGGGCAGCACGGTGGGGTCGGCCATGGGCTCGTCCAAGATGAAGGCGAGCTCGGCCAGTCGGTCGGGATGGATGTCCCACTCCACCTCTACCCGCTCGACGGTAAACCCGAAGGCCATGCCCACGCGCTCCGCCCAGGCCGACTCGTCGTAGCCGGGGTAGGCGCGGCCGAAGGCGGCCGACCACGCCACCCGCGGGCCCGGATAGTGCCGCGCCATCAGGGCCGCCAGGAGGCTGGAGTCAAGCCCTCCCGACAGGAAAAGACCCACCGGCAGGTCGGCCATCAGATGCTCGCGCACCGTCTCCTCCAACAGGGCGTCGAGCTCGGCCTCCCACTGCTCCGGGAGCTCTGCCGCCACGCTGCGGAAAAGGTCCGGCTGCCAGTAGAACCAGCGCTGGCGACGCCCGTCCGGGTACAGACACAGGGCCTCACCCGGTTGGAGCTTGGTCACCCCTTTGACCATGGTCTGGGGAGCCGGCACAAAGCGGTGCGCCAAATAGCTCGGCAATTGACGCGGGTCGATCTCGGCCCGGAAGTCCTCCAAGGGAAAGAAGGCCTTCATCTCCGAGGCAAAGGCCAACGACTGCCCCCGTTCCCAGAGGTAGAGCGGCTTTTGTCCGGTCCGATCTCGGGCCAACAGCAAGCACTGGGTGGCGCCGTCCCAGAGCGCCAAGGCGTACATGCCGCGCAGGTGGACCAGGCACTCCCGGCCGTACTCTTCGTAGAGGTGGACCAAGACCTCGCCATCTGCCCCGCTGGCCATGCGGTGGCCGCGGCGCTCGAGCTCGGCCCGCAGTTCCGGGGCGTTGTAGATTTCGCCGTTGTAGATGGCTACCACCTGTCCGGATTCGGAGCGGTACGGCTGATGTCCGTGGGCCACGTCGACGATGGCCAACCGGCGCATCCCCATGCCCAGTTGGCGGTCAAAGAACCGGCCCTCTCCGTCCGGCCCGCGGTGGGCCAGAGCCGCCAGCATGCGCTCCACCTCTTCGCTCCGGACCCGGCCTTCGCGGCGCCAGACGCCGGCGATCCCGCAGATGGTAACCCCTCCCCCTTCGCCGGGTTCCCCCCGGCGGCTTTGGTTGCCCTTAGCTTACCCAGCGCGGCCGCATCCCGTCCACCGCCAATGATTGGACCACAAAAAGGCGCCAACCGCCCGCGCGGTTGGCCCTTCGCCACTAATCCAGGTAATCTTTGAGCTTCTTGCTCCGCGTGGGGTGGCGCAACTTGCGCAAGGCCTTGGCCTCAATCTGGCGGATGCGCTCGCGGGTCACCCCAAACACCTGTCCAACCTCCTCCAGCGTGCGCGCCCGCCCGTCGTTGAGCCCAAACCGCAGGCGCAACACCTTCTCTTCGCGGTTGGTCAGGGTGTCGAGCACCTCCTCCAGCTGCTCCTTCAAAAGCTGGTAGCCTGCGGCCTCGGCCGGCGCCGGCGCGTCCTCGTCCTCGATGAAGTCCCCGAGGTGCGAATCCTCTTCCTCCCCGATCGGGGTCTCCAGCGACACCGGCTCCTGGGCCACCTTCAAAATTTCGCGCACCCGCTCGACGGTGATGCCCATCTCCTTGGCGATCTCCTCCGGCGTAGGTTCGCGGCCGTACTCCTGCAGAAGCTGGCGCTGCACCCGAATCAGCTTGTTGATGGTCTCCACCATGTGCACCGGAATGCGGATGGTGCGGGCCTGGTCGGCGATGGCGCGGGTGATGGCCTGCCGGATCCACCACGTGGCGTAGGTGCTAAACTTGTAGCCCTTGCGGTAGTCAAACTTCTCCACCGCCTTGATCAGCCCCAGGTTGCCTTCTTGGATCAGGTCTAAGAACAACATCCCGCGGCCCACGTAGCGCTTGGCGATGGACACCACCAGCCGCAGGTTGGCCTCGGCCAACTTGCGTTTGGCCTCCTCATCCCCCTGCTCGATGCGCTTGGCCAATTCCACCTCTTCTTCCGCCGTCAACAGCGGTACCCGCCCGATCTCCTTCAGGTACATCCGCACCGGGTCGTCGATCGCCACGCCGTCCAGCATGGCGTCATCGGTGGCCTCGGCGGCGTCGGCCTCTTCTTCCGGCGCGACGCTGGGCTCGGCTTCCATCGGCCCTTGGTCGCCGACGAGTTCGATGCCCATCTCGCTGAACAACTCGTAAATGTTGTCAATCTGGTCCGGGGGTAGATCGACCGTTTGCAAGGTGTCGACAATCTCACCGTACGTCAGCTTGCCGCGTTCCTGCCCACGGCGGATGAGCGCCTTGACTTCGTCAATGGCTGGGACCTCTTTGTTGCTCTGTGCCATCACAATCCCCCCCTCCGGACCTTGTGTCGTTGCAACCGCCCGGCCAACTCTCGAATTTCGGTCAACACGTCCTCCGTCTCGTCTCCTCGCCGGATGCGTTCTTGCAAGCCCTGCCATCGCCGGAAGTCAGCCTCCGCCCGCAAAGCGCGGAGGTAATCGGCGACGGCTTGGGATCCGCCGTCCGGTCCGTCCCAGGCCAACGCCTCCGCAGCCCACGGCTGCGCCGCGGCCGGCAACGCGTCGAGCCACCGCGCCGGGTCGGCCGCCTCGCCCGCAGCGATAGAGCTCAACAGCCGTCCCCACACGGGGTCCGCTTGCCATTCCGGCAACTCGGCCAGAACCCGCGGAACCTCTTCGGGATGCCGAATGAGAGTCGCCACCAGTTGCGAAACCACCGAGGGCAGCACCGGCTTGGTTCTCACCATATTATGCCTATTTTTTCCGGATGTATGCTTTTCCCCTTGCGCTCCCTCGAAACCCTGTGTTAGGATACTGGGATCCATATGCAGGACCCTCGCGGCGGATTCCAGATAACCGACCCGCTCGATGGGGTCTGGGACCGCCTCCACCAGTGGGCGGATGGCCTGAAACCGTTCCGCGCGCTCCCGGATCCCGCCCACTCCCTCCAACTCGGCCAGGGCTGCGGCCACAAACGGCCGCCGGTTCGCCACTGCCTGCACCAGCGCCGCATCGCCCGCTACGCGCCGGCATTCGTCGGGGTCCTTGCCGGCGGGCAAGTCCACGCGATTGACCCGCAGGCCGGCCGCGCTCAACACCAAAAACGCGCGTGCGGCAGCCGCCCGACCGGCGTCGTCGCGGTCATAGAGCAGATCCACCTCCGCCCCGAGTTTGGCTAAGAGCCGAGCCTGGTACTCGGTCAAACTGGTTCCCAGGGTGGCCACGGCCTGGCTTAAGCCCGCGGCGTGGCACGCCACCACGTCGAAATACCCCTCCACCAAAAGCGGCGGGCGGCCCGGCCCGATGGCAGGCTTGGCCACCTCCAGCCCGAACAGCACCCGCCCTTTGTGGAACAAGGCCGTCTCGGGCGAGTTGAGGTACTTCGGCTCTTGGTCGGCCCGAAGCGCCCGGCCCCCAAACCCGACCAAGCGCCCGTGGGCGTCCCGAATCGGAAACATCAAGCGATGGCGCCAGCGGTCGTAGACGCCCTCCCCCGCCTGGCGGCGCACGACCACGCCCGCCGCCTCCGCCTCGGCGGCGCTCACTCCGCGGCGCTGCAACATCTGCCACAGACCGTCCCAGCCGTCGGGGGCATAGCCCAACTGAAAGCGGTCGGCCCACGCTTCGCCGATGCCGCGCGCGGCCAAAGCTTCCGCGACCAGGTGGCGGTGCCGAGCGCGGTGTTCCACAAAGAACTCCTGGGCCCACTCCAACACCTGGCGCAGGCGGCGCGCCCCTTCGGCGCGGGCGCCGCCCCCCACCTGAGCCGGAACCGGCACCCCCGCCGCCTCCGCGAGCTCTTGGACTACGTCCCAAAACGACTTGCCCGTCATGCGGGAGAGGAAGGTGAACACGGTCCCCCCCGCATGGCAACCAAAGCAATAGAACAGTTGCCGATCCGGGTCGACGCTAAACGACGGCGTCTTTTCGCGGTGAAACGGGCACAGGCCCCACCAGTGTCGCCCTTTGCGGCGAAGCACCACCCACCGCCCTACCACCTCGACGATGTCGGTGGCCTCGCGCACTGCGTCGATCCACGCCTCGGCCTCCGGCCGGGAAGGCATGTCGGATCACTCCCGTCTTCAAGGAGGAAACTTCGCCGCCGAACGAAATATTCCTGCCGAAAACGGGGCGACCCCTAAATCTTCCAAAACCCAGACTTTTCCGCCGGGGATGCTCCCCCGGCGGTTCGTCTCGCTAGAACTAGTATAATTCGCCGCAATCGTCTTGTCAGGCCCCGATTTCGGCCCGCAAGGCGGCTTGTGCCGCCGCAAGGCGGGCAATCGGCACCCGATACGGCGAGCAGCTGACGTAGTCCAGTCCCGCTTGGTGACAGAACTCGATGGAACGGGGATTGCCGCCGTGTTCGCCGCAAATTCCGACCTTCAAATCGGGGCGCGCCCTGCGGCCGTCCTCCACCGCGATGCGGATGAGCCGCCCCACCCCCTCGCGGTCGAGTTCGATGAAGGGGTTCTCCGGCAATACCTTCTGCGCCAGGTATGCCGGCAGGAACTTGCCCTCGGCGTCGTCGCGGCTGAACCCGAACGTCGTCTGCGTCAGGTCGTTGGTGCCGAACGAGAAAAACCGCGCCGTGCGGGCCAGCCGGTCGGCGATCAAGGCTGCGCGCGGGATTTCGATCATGGTCCCGAGGCGGTACGGCAACGCCCGCCCGGCGGCCTCGGCCTCCTCGGCGCAAGTCCGCTCCACCAACTCGGCCATCCGCTCGAGCTCGGCTTCGGTGCCCACCAGCGGGATCATCACCTCCACCACCGGATGGAACCCTTCCGCCAAAAGGCGCGCCTGGGCGCGGAAGATGGCGCGGGCCTGCATCTCGTAAATCTCGGGGTAGACCATGCCCAGCCGCACGCCGCGGAAGCCCAACATCGGGTTGAACTCGGCCAGAGCCCGGGCCCGCCGCAACACCCGCTGGCACTCGCGCTCGGCCTCGGCATCCCCTTCCGCCCGCGCCCGCGCCAAGGCCGCCTCGGTCTCGGCGATGTCGGGCAGGAACTCGTGCAGCGGCGGGTCCAACAACCGAATGGTCACGGGGTATCCGTCCATGGCCTTCAAAATCCCGTAGAAGTCGCCCTCCTGCATCGGTAAGAGCCGGTCCAGGTGGCGCTTGCGCTCTTCCACCGTCTCGGCCAGGATCATCTCCTGCATCACCGGCAGGCGGTCTTGGGCCATGAACATGTGCTCCGTGCGGCACAGCCCCACCCCGCGGGCCCCAAACTCGCGCGCGCGGGCGGCGTCTTCGGGCGTGTCGGCGTTGGCCTCCACGCCGAGGCGCTTGAACTCGTCGGCCCAACTCAAGAGCCGTTCGAACTCCGCGGACAGTTCAGGCTCCACCGTCGGCACCTCGCCGCGCATCACCCGCCCGGTGGCCCCATCGATGGTGATGACGTCGTCCCGCCGCACCACCGTCTCGCCGACGGTGAACTGCTCCGCGTCCAAGTCAATGTGAATGGATTCACACCCTGTCACGGCCGGCTTCCCCATGCCCCGCGCCACGATGGCCGCGTGTGAGGTCATCCCCCCCCGACTGGTGAGGACGCCCTGCGCGACCACAATTCCGTGGATGTCGTCGGGCGTAGTCTCCGGGCGCACCAGGATCACCTTTTCCCCGGCTTGGCCGCGCCGCTCGGCCTCATCGGCGTCGAACACCACCCGCCCGGAGGCCGCCCCAGGCGAAGCCGGCAACCCCTGCGCCAACACCTCCACCGTCGCCGCCGGATCCACCTGCCGGTACAACAGGCGCGCCACCTGCTCCGGGTCTTGGCGCAAAAGGGCCGTCTTGCGGTCGATGATGCCTTCGTCCACCATGTCCACCGCGATCTTGACTGCAGCCCGGGCCGTGCGCTTGCCAGACCGGGTCTGCAAAAGGTAGAGCTTGCCGCGTTCCACCGTGAACTCGATGTCCTGCATATCCCGGTAGTGACGCTCGAGCTGCGCCGCCACCTCCACCAAGCGCTGGTGGGTAGCCGGCATCTCCCGCGCCATCTCCTCGATGGAGCGAGGGGTGCGGATGCCCGCCACCACGTCCTCGCCCTGGGCGTTGGTCAGGTATTCGCCGTAAATCCCTGGCTCTCCGGTGTTGGGGTTGCGGGTGAACAGCACGCCGGTGGCCGAGTCGTCCCCCATGTTGCCAAACACCATCGACTGTACGTTGACGGCCGTGCCCAAATCCTCGGGAATCTTGTTGATGCGCCGGTAGACCACTGCCCGCGGGTTGTTCCAGGAGTCGAACACGGCGCGGATGGCCATCTCCAGCTGCTGGCGGGGGTCGTCGGGAAACGGCTGCCCGGTGGCGTCCCGCACGAGCTCCCGATAGCGCGCGATGACGCGGCTCAAGGCCGCCGGCGAGAGCGCCGGGTCGTCGCGCACCCCCTCTTCGGCCTTGACCTCGGCCAAGATCTCCTCAAAGCGCCGGTGCTCGAGGTGCATGACCACGTTGCCGAACATCTGGATGAAGCGGCGGTAGCTGTCGAGCGCAAATCGCCGGTCGGCCGTCAAGCGCGCAAGACCCTCCGCTGTCTCGGGGTTCAAGCCCAGGTTGAGGACCGTGTCCATCATCCCCGGCATGGAAATGGGGGCGCCTGACCGCACCGAAACCAACAAGGGGTTCTCGGCGTCCCCCAGTCGCTTGCCCAGCTTTTCCTCCAACCGCCCAAGGTGTTGCCACACCTCGTCCATCATGCCGTCGGGGAAGCGGCCCAGTTGCTGATAGGCGTTGCAGGCCTCGGTGGTGATGGTGAACCCCGGGGGAACCGGCAGCCCGATGCGGCTCATCTCCGCCAGCCCGGCGCCTTTCCCTCCGAGGCGCGCTCGATCCGCGGCGCTGCCCTCTTCGAAGTCAAAAACGAACCGTTTCATACCCGTTTTCCTCCTTGGCGCATGATCTCCAGCACCCGATTGGCGGTTTCCTCGACGGCGTGATTGCTGACGTCGACCACGGGGCATTTGAGTTGGGCGTAGATATCCCAAGCATAATCTAATTCTACCAGGATTCGTTCCAGCGTGGCATACTGCGCGTTGGCCTCCAGCCCGAGGCTCTTCAGCCGCTGACGGCGGATTTCGACCAACAGCTCGGGTTCGATGGTCAACCCCACCGTCTTGTCCCGCCCGAGCACAAACAGCTCGGGCGGCACCGGCACCTCCGGGACCAGCGGGATGTTGGCCACTTTGAGACGATGATTGGCGAGGTAGAGGCTGACCGGCGTCTTGGAGGTGCGCGACACCCCCAAGAGAATGAGGTCGGCCTGGCGAATGGCGCGGGGGTCGCGCCCGTCGTCGTACTTCACGGCGAACTCGATGGCCTCCACGCGGGCAAAGTACTCGCGGTCCAGGCGGTGGGTGAGGCCCGGCACCAACCGTGGCGCCACCCCGAGCGCGGCCTCCAGGCTGTCCAACATCGGCCCCAAGATGTCGACGGCGGCGATCTTTTGCCGCGCCGCCGCCTCTTGGAGGTAGCGGCGCCACTCGGGGCGCACCAACGTAAAGACGATGACGGCTGGCCGGTGGCGAGCGGCCCGCTCCACCACCTGGTCCAGCCCCTCGGCGCTGGACACGTGGGTGACCCGCTCAAGCCGGATCTCGGCGCGGTCCTCAAACTGCACCAGGGCCCCCGCCGCCACCCGCTCAGCGGTTTCCCCTAAGGAATCCGAGACCACGAATACCGTCGCGTGGCCGCGGGGCTCACTTGGGGTCATCGACCTTCCCCCTTCGCCTCTACAACCGTTCGGGGTCGGCGGGCAGGATCAGCGCGGCCCGCGCGTGCCGCAAGAGCCCAAGGCGCCGCGCCCGGACGGCCGGATCGGGGTCGAGCACCAACACCGCCTCGAACAACCGGTCCACGGCTTGGGCCAAGCGGGGGATCGCCTCCCACCATCGGCCCCACTCCTCGGGGCGGTCCGACCACGCCGCAGTGGCCGCCGCAGTGGCCGCCCATAGTTCCGCCTCCACCGGAAGCACCGGTTCCGGCGCCGCTTCGGCCGCCGCCTGGGACAGCACCCGGGCCGCGCGCTTGGCGGCGGTGACCCAGCCCTCGAAGCCCGGATCGCGCCGGAAGGCGGCCAAGCGCTCGAGGCGCGCCGGCAAGCTGCCGAGCCGGTCGTCGGCAGCAACTGCCGCCATCACCCACTCGCTCGGCCATCGGTCCTGCCAGTGGTACGCCAGCCGCCCTACGATGAGGTCGTGCGCCTCGTCCGCCACGGTCGCCGGGACCTCGGCGACTGCAGCCGCCTCGGCCAAAAGTGCGCGCAAGGAAAGCCGCGGCCCCAAAGCCCCCTCGGCCAAAATCCGCCCGATGCCGAGGGCGGCCCGGCGCAGCCCGTAGGGGTCTTCGGAACCGGTGGGGCGGATGTCGCGCCCCAAAAGTGCCACCAACGTGTCGACCCGGTCCAACAGCCCCAAAAGCTGCGCCCATCGGCTCGAGGGCACCGGATCGTCGGCCCCGCGCGGCAGGTAGTGGCCGGCGATGGCCTCTGCCACCTCCTCGGCTTCGCCGGCGGCGCGGGCGTAGATCCCGCCCATCACCCCTTCCAGTTCGGGAAACTCCTGGACCACATGGGACAGGAGGTCGGCCTTGCACAAGGCCACGGCCCGCACCACCCAGGCCTCGGCGGCGGGCTCAAGGCCGAGCTCTGGCAAGACACGGCGGGCGAGCGCCGTCATCCGCTCCACCTTGTCGCGATAGCTTCCCACCCCTTCCCAAAACAGCACCCGGTGAAGCCCCTCGGCGCGCTCGGCGAGGGGCTGGCGGAGGTCTTCGCGGTAAAAATAGGCGGCGTCGTTCAGGCGCGCGCGCAGCACCTTCTCGTTGCCCCGCCGCACCGCCTCGAGGTCTTCCCCGACGCCGTTTCGCACCGCCACGAAATAAGGCAGGAGCCGCCCGTCTTCGCCGTACACCGGAAAGTAGCGCTGGTGCACGCGCATCGAGGTGGTCAAGACCACATCGGGCACGGCCAAAAATTCGGGGTCAAACTCGCCCCGAAAGGGGGTAGGCCACTCCACCAGATTGGCCACCTCCTGCAAGAGATCCTCGGACTCCCCGAGCACGCCCCCGACCTCCGCCGCCAGCCGCCGCGCCTCGGCCAGGATATGACGGCGGCGCTCCTCGCCCGACACCATCACCCGGATCGTCGGCAATAGCGCCCAGTAGTGGTCGATGCCCGCCACCGGCACGGCCTCGGGCGCATCGGTGCGGTTGCCGTACGTCTTGGGCTGGCTTTCCACCCCCATCACCGTCCACGGCACCAAGCGGTCCTCCAGCCACAGCTGCGTCCAGCGCACGGGCCGAAGAAAACGGTACGCGCCCTCGCCCCAACGCATGCTCCGCGGCAGGGGGACGGCCGCCAAGGCCTCGGCCAGCGCTTGAGGGAGGACGGCCTCGGCCGAAGCTACTGGCTTTCGCACCTCCACCACGGCGTACGTGCGTCCGCCCACCACCGCCTCGCGTACCTCGGAGCGATCGGCCCCCACCCGAGCCAAAAACCCCGCCAAAGCCGGCGTGGGCTCCCCTTCGGCGGTGAAGGCTTGGCGCCACTGGGGCCCGCGCACCGCTTCGCGGGCCTCGGCCTGCTGCGCCCGCACCGGCCCCCACAGCACCAGCCGGCGCGGGGTGGCCGCGGCCTTTACCGCTCCCGCCTCCAAGCGGTGGACCTGCAGCCGCTCGGTCACCTGGGCCATAAGGTCGCTGGTCAAGGCGTCCAGGTACCGGCTCGGGATCTCCTCGACGCCGAGCTCCCACAAAAAGCGCACGCTATCCACGGTCTTCTTGGCCCTCCTCTTCCGCCTCTCGCTCCAACCACAACCGCGCGGCGGTCCGGGCCAAGGCCCGAATGCGCCCGAGGTAGGCCTGGCGTTCGGTCACCGAAATGGCCCCGCGCGCGTCGAGGGTGTTGAAGAGGTGCGACGCCTTGAGCACCTGTTCGTAGCCGGGGCGCACCAGCCCGGCTGCGTACAGCCGTCGCGCCTCGGCCTCCGCCGTGCGAAAGAGGGTGAACAACACCTCGGGATCGGCGGCCTTAAAGCTGTAGGTGGCCTGCTCGAATTCCACGCGCTGAAACAATTCTGCGTACCGCACGCCTGGGGCCCACTCGATGGACCACACGTCGTCGGTGCCAGCCAGGTAGCTGGTCAGGCGCTCCAGGCCGTAGGTCAGTTCGGCCGAAACCGGACGGCACTCGAAGCCCCCAACCTGCTGAAAATAGGTGAACTGCGTCACCTCCATCCCATCGAGCCAGACCTCCCAGCCGAGCCCAAAGGCTCCGAGACTGGGCGACTCCCAGTTGTCCTCCACGAGGCGGATGTCGTGGCGCCGACGGTCGATGCCGAGGCGCTCGAGACTCTGGAGGTACAGCTCCACCACGTCATCGGGGCTGGGTTTGAGCAGCACCTGAAACTGGTGATGCTGGTAGAGTCGATTGGGATTCTCTCCGTAGCGCCCGTCTACCGGGCGGCGCGAAGGCTGGACATAGGCCACCCGCCAGGGGCGACGCCCGAGAGCCATGAAGAAGGTCCAGGGGTGCATGGTGCCTGCCCCCATCTCGATGTCGTACGGCTCGGCCAGCACTGCGCCGTTCTCGGCCCAAAACGCCTTGAGCCGCATTACCACTTCTTGCAACGTCATGCGCCGGATTCGTCCCTTCTTGTGTGGTGTCCCGACCGGGGCCGCTCCCCCGCGCCGACCACTTGGTCCAAAAACCCAAACGCCCGCGGCAGGCGCCCGCTGTGCACCAACAGGCTCTGGCGCAAGACGGCCAACGCCTCCCGCCGCACCCGGCCCTCGGCCCCCACGCTGCCCATCCGCTCCGGTCCCAAGGCCTCCCACCGGCTCAAGGTGGCCAACAGGCCGGGCGAGACCGGATCCTGCCGGTCCCAGAGCCCTTGGTGGCACCGCGCGCACAGGAAGACCCCCTCCCAGCGGTCGAAGCCGGCAGGCGGTGCAAGCGGCCCCTGACACTGGCCGCAGCGGTGGAGGTCAGGCCCAAACCCCGCCGCTGCCAGGAGGCGGAAGCCGGCGTGCAACCCCACGGCGGCCGCCTCCCCGCCCGCGTCTAAGGCCCGAAGCGCCCCCACCAGGACGGCGAAGGCGTCCGGAGCGGGATCGTGGAGGGAGAAGAGATCCTCCACCATCCCAGCCAAGGCGTAGCCCCAGGCCATGCGCTCGAGGTCGTGCGCCAAGCGGGGATGCCCGCTCTCCAGTTCTGCGAGCTCCACCGTGTCGAGGCCGCTGCGCCCCCGGTAGAGGTGGAAATACGCGTAGGCCAACGGCTGCACGGCCGCCAACAGCCGGCTTTTCGGCCGGCGGGCCCCCCGGGCCACGGCGTCTACCAGTCCCTCGCGCAGGCAGAAGATGCGCACCAAACTGTCGGCCTCGCGATAGGGGCGCACGCGCAGCACCACCCCGTGGTCCTGCAGTTTGGGCATCGCTACTCCCGCTTGGGCTCGGAAAATCCGAACCGCCGCAGCCACTCCTCCTGGTCGCGCCACCGCTTGCGAACCTTGACCCAAAGGTCGAGGTAGACGGCGTGCCCGTAGTACGCCTCGAGCTCCAGCCGCGCGGCCTCGCCGATGCGCCGCAGCATACGCCCACCCTCCCCGATCACGATGCCCTTTTGGCTGTCCCGCTCCACCACGATGGCGGCGCGGATGTACACCAGCCGCTCCGAGCGGCGGGTGCGCTCCTCCACCACCACCGCCACCGAGTGCGGGATCTCCTGGGCCAAAAACAGCAGCACCTTCTCCCGTACCACCTCGGCCACGTAAAAGTCCTCGGGCTGGTCGGTGACCACGTCCTCGGGAAAGTAGGGATACCCCTCGGGTAGCGCCGCCAAGGTCTCGGCCACGAGCGCGTCGAGCCCAAGCCCACTCTGGGCGGAAATCAGGAAGTGCCGGGGATACGAACCCAGGGCGAGATACGGTGCGGCGGCTCCGGGACCGTCGCGCACCAGGTCCACCTTGTTGCCCACCAGCCACGCCGGCACCGGCACAGCCCGGCAGAGCGCGGCCACCCGCTCGTCCTCCGGGCGGGGCGGGCGGCTTAAGTCGACCACGTGCCACAAGAGGTCGGCGTCTTTCATCTCCGACTCCGCCGACCGTACCATCCGCTCCCCGAGCTTGGTCCGGGGCCGGTGGATCCCCGGCGTGTCGACCAGGATGATCTGCCCCTCGGGCAGGTGGTAAATGCCCCGGATGAGGTTGCGCGTGGTCTGCGGCTTCGGGGTGGTGATGGCCACCTTCCGCCCCAAGATGGCGTTCAACAGCGTCGACTTGCCGACGTTGGGCCGGCCCACCAGGGCCACAAAACCAGCCCGGTAGGGGCGCGGCGCCGGCGCGGGACCCGCAGCCGAGGCTTGGACTTCGTCGGTCATCGGCTTCCCTCCGCCTCGCCCTCAGCGGCCGGATCCACGGGGGCCGCGCGCTGGCGCACCACCACCCGTTTGACCCGGCGCCCCACCACCTTGGCCACGGTAAACTCCCACCCTTCGTACTCCACCACTTCGCCCTCTACCGGGGCCCGTCCCAGCAGGTGCAAGATGAGCCCGCCGACCGTGTCGAAGTCCTCGTGCGGGAAGCGCGTGCGCAAAAGTTCGTTGACTTCGTCGATGGGCATCAGCCCGTCCATCTCGTACACGCCGGGCTCGACCTCGCGCACCGTCATCTCATCGGTGTCGTACTCATCGTGAATCTCGCCCACGATCTCCTCGAGGAGGTCCTCGATGGTGACGATCCCGGCCGTCCCCCCGTATTCGTCCAGCACCACCGCGATCTGGGTGCGGCGATGGCGAAAGTCGGCCAAAAGTTCGCTGATGGGTTTGGTCTCGGGCACGTAGTGGACCGGGCGCACGAGGTCCGCCACGGGTGTCTTCGGGTCGCGTTCCTTCAAGTAGGCCAAGAGGTCCCGCGCGTAGATCATCCCGATCACGTCGTCGATGGTCTCGCGGTAGACCGGCAGTCGCGAATGTCCCCAGTGGATGAAGGCATCCCAGGCGTCGCTCAAGGTGGCGTCGGCGCGCAGGGCTTTGACGTCGATACGCGGCACCATCACCTCGCGCACCACCGTATCCCCGAAGTCGAACACGCCTTGGATGAGCTCGCGCTCGTTGGCCTCAATCAGCCCCTCCTCTTCCCCCACCTCGACCAGCGTCCGAATCTCCTCCTCGGTGATCAGTCTGCCCCCTTCGGCGCGTCCCCCGAAGAGCCGGATCACCCCTTCTCCGATGAAGGTCAACAGGCGCACCACTGGATAAAAAAAACGCTCGGAAAGCGAGAGGAACGGCGCCAGCCGCAGCGCCACCGCCTCCGGGTTGTGGGCGGCAAAGGTTTTCGGCGTGATCTCGGCCAACAACAACACCACCACGGCCATGACCACGCTGGCCCACGCCACCCCCACCGGCCCAAAGTAGGAGATAAAGGCGGCCGTGGCGATGGTCGAGGCCACCACGTTGGTGACATTGTTGCCAAACAACACCGTCCCCAAGAGGCGGTTGGGATCGCGAATCAACCGCTCCACCTCGCGGCTGCGCTTGACCCCCTCGCTCACCAGGCTACGCACCCGCCCGCGCGACAGCGCCAACATCGCGGTCTCGGCCATCGAGTATAACGCCGATAAGAGCAGCAACACCACCAGCACCGCGACGGGGATCCAGCGAGTATCGTTCACCGGCGCTACCTTACCCTCCTTCGCGCTTAAGCCCCCTGGCCCCGCTCCAGCACAGGAAGCCCCCGAGCCCTCCCCAGGCCAAGGCCAAAGCCACCACCGGCACGGGGTGCCGACTAAACTGTAACATAACCGCGATCGGAATCCGGACCCACTGCGGCAGGAATACCCCCACCCCCACTCCGGCGGCACCAAACGCCGCCAGCAACACCCCGCCGGCCGCCACGTCCTTCGCCACCCGCGCCAAGGGGTGAAACTCGGGGCTGGCCAAGTCGACCACTGCCTCCACGGCGGTGTTGATCATCTCCGCCACCAGCACCACCGTGATGGCCAAGACCAAGTCCAAAAACTGCGAGGCGGGCAGGCCCACGAGCCAGCCCAGCCCCAGCACGAAGGATGCGGCCCAGAGGTGGATGCGCATGTTGCGCTGCGAGGCCACGGCGTACCCGAGCCCGCGGAAGGCAAAGGCAAAGGATTGCCCGAGATGCTCAGCGCGCTTCACGGGTCAATCCCAACCCTGCCAACACCGCTTCCGCCTGCGCCATCATCTCCCGCTCTGCCTGTGGAGTGGCGTGGTCGTAGCCCAAGAGGTGCAGCGCGCCGTGCACGGCCAAAAAGGCCACCTCCCGGGCCAGGGAATGGCCGAATTCCTCTGCTTGGGCCCGGGCACGGTCCATGGAAATGACCACGTCGCCCAATAACGGCCCCGGGTCGAATCCGTCCTCGCCCTCCCGCTGCGAGAAGGAGAGCACGTCGGTGGGGGCATCGATCCCCCGGTACTCCCGGTTCAGCCGCCGCACCTCGTGGTCGTCGGTCAAGACCACGCACACCTCGATGTCATCCATTCCGCCGTGGTTAACCAGCACTTGGCGGACCGCCTGCCGAACCGTGTCCTCCCATTCGCCGTAGCGGTGCTCGGGGTGACTTTCCACCCACACCTCCACGTCCCTTACTCCTCTCCATCTCCTTGAGCACCCGCTCGGGGTACTCGATGCGCTGGTGAAAGATCCCCGTCAGAACCCGGGTGAAGGTCCGCGCGATCACGTCGAGCTCCTTCAGCGTCAGGTTGGAGTCGTCCAACTGCCCGTCCTGCAGCCGATCCTGGATGATCTTGCGCACAGTGGCCTCGATCTGCTGCGGCGTGGGGTGCTGCAGAGTACGACAGATGGCTTCGCTGGCGTCGGCCAGCATCACGATCGCCGTCTCCTTCGATTGAGGTTTCGGCCCGTCGTAGCGAAAATCCTCCTCCACCACCCCTTCGCCGGTGTCGCTCTCGACCGCCTTGCGGTAGAAGTAGCCGATGAGGGTGGTGCCGTGGTGTTCGCGGATGAACTGGACGATGGCCTCGGGCAGATGCGCCTTGCGGGCCATCTCCAGCCCATCGCGCACGTGCGAGGAGATGATCAACGCCGACAGCGCCGGCGATAATTTGTCGTGGGGGTTTTCGCCCCCGAACTGGTTGTCCACGAAGAAATAGGGACGTTTGGCCTTGCCCACGTCGTGGTAGTACGCCCCCACCCGCGCCAACAGCGAGTTGCCGCCCACGGCTTCGGCCGCGGCCTCGGCCAGGTTGCCCACCATGATGCTGTGGTGATAGGTGCCCGGCGCCTCCACCAACAGCTTGCGCAGCAAAGGCTGGTTGGGGTTGGAGAGTTCGATCAACTTCATCGGCGTCACGATGCCGAACGGCCCCTCCAACAAGGGGATGGTGGCCCGGGCCACCCATGTGGCCAAGGCCCCGTCGACAAACCCCCACACCAATCCCTGCCACTGGTGGTACTGCAGCAACGAGGCTCCCTGCATGACGTCTAGCCCCGCCAGCCCCAGGACGTTGACCCCGCCCACCAACAGGCTGGTCCAGACGAGGTCGTGGCGCCGCGACAGCACCGAGACCGCAAACACCGCCGCCACGCCGCCAAAGAAGGAAACCAGGGCCACGTCGACGTCGCTGCCGGTCAGCACCGCCAACGCCAGTGCCAAAACCCCCGCCATCAAGAGCCCAAGCCCGCTGTCGACCATCGCCGCCACCAGCATGGCCACAGTGGGTACCACGAGATAGTCCAGCACGGAAAGCCCGCTTAAGGCGTCGGCGGCGATGAGCCCGGCCACCAACAACAGGCCCGCCATCAAGGCCAAGCCCTCCCGCTCCAAGAGCGCACGCCGAAACAGCCACAGGTAGACCGCCAGCACGCCCACCATCAAGGCGCCAAAGAGCAGCGATCCGGCGATAGGGCCGGGGTCGAACCCCTGGTCCAGGAGGTCGAGTTCCTTGAGCACCTGGATGTCGGCCGCCGTCACCCGCTGGCCTTCCACCAACACCTGCTCACCCCGCAGGATCTTGACCAAGGGCACTTGGCTCGCGGCCTCGGCCTTGCGGGCCAAGGTGTCCGGCAGGTTGACAAAGGTGTTGGGGCGCACGTTGGCCTGGCCGAAGGCGGTGAGAAAGGCGCGCAGGCCCGGATCGCTCTCCTGCTGGGCCGCAAGCTGCGCCACGAACCCGCGCGCCTCGGCCAGCCCGGTGGCGGTGTCGCGCACGCCGTTGCCGTTGCCCATCACCGAAGCCAAGATGACCAGCGAATCCTGCTCCAACTGGGCCAACTCGGGCGGCGCCAGCGACAACACCTCCTGCCAGACGGCCGGAGAAAGGTCGAGGCCGGTGCCCTTCGCGGCGGCTGCCACCCGCTCTGCCATCGGCACGCCGGGGGCTTCGCTTAAGGCGAACAACAGGCGAAACGCCGCCGTCTCGGCTGCCCGCGCCTGTCCTAAGACCGCCGGATTGGTGGTGTACACGTCGGGGACGTTGGCCGCGGCCGCCTCACGCGCCTTGGCCGTCGCGCCCCAGTCGATCACCCCATACGGAGCGACCACGTTGCGCGGGGCCAAGTCGCCCACGGCCACATGTACCCGCTGCGAAAACAGCGTGACGCTGAAGACGGCGCTGACTGCCAGCCAAACCGCCACCGCCACCGCTAAAAGCCGGCTGGACCGGGTCTCAAGCCCCGCCGGCGGCCACCGCCACTTCGGCCCCGGCTTCACCGGCCGACCGAGGGAGGCCGCAGGCCACCACGACGAAAACGGGAGGTTCATCGCCGCACGTCTCCTGCCTCGCCGGCCTCCGCCCGCTCGTAGGCGGCAATGATGCGCGCCACCAACGGGTGGCGGACAACGTCGCGCTCGGTCAACTGCACGACCTCCACATCCTCCAGCCCGGCCAAGATGCGAGCGGCGGCAGCCAGACCGGAGATATGGCCAGCGGGCAGGTCGACCTGGGTCTGGTCGCCGGTCACCACCATGCGCGACCCTTGGCCCAACCGGGTGAGGAACATCTTCATCTGTTCGTAGCTGGTGTTCTGGGCTTCATCCAAGATGACAAAGCTTTGGTTCAAGGTGCGCCCCCGCATGTAGGCCAACGGCGCGATCTCGATGTGGCCGCGCTCCCGGTACTTCTCGGTGGCCTCGGGTCCTAAGAGTTCGTACAAGGCGTCGTACAGGGGTCTAAGGTAGGGGTCGACCTTGTCCTCCAAGTCTCCCGGCAAAAATCCCAACTTCTCGCCCGCTTCCACCGCCGGCCGGGTCAGCACGATCCGCTCCACCGCGTGCGCGCGCAAGGCTTGCACGGCCATGGCCATGGCCAGGAAGGTCTTGCCGGTCCCGGCTGGCCCCATCCCGAAGACCAAGGTCCGCTTGCGGATGGCCTCGACATACCGCTGCTGACCCAGCGTCTTCGGCCGCACCACCTTGCCCTGCGTAGTGGTGAGGATGCTTTCGGTCAGAAGGTGCAGGAACTGCACCTGCGCCCCCTCCCGCACCGCCCGGATGGCGGTCTCCACGGTGTGGCGGGAGACCAGCTCTCCTGCCGCCACCCACTCTGCCAACAAATCCAAGACTTCGCGCGCCTGATTCTGCCCATCGAGGGACCCTGCAATGGCGATGGTGTTGCCTCGGGCCGTCAACTTGACTGCCAACCGCTCCTCAATCAACCGCAGGTGTTCATCGCCGTGGCCAAACAAGGTGGTTGCCGCCCGGTTGTCTGCAATCGCCCACTGGGTCAGTGGCAATCCGCGTCCCCCTTTGCCTTTGCCAATCCCTGCCCCCCTCAACGGGTGGGCGCTGGGGATCCCGACGCTCCAGACCCCGAATTCGCCGCCGGAGGACCGGCAATGTTCTGCCGGACCGTAAAGACCAGGCTCACCTCCACCCCCTCGGGCACCCGCCGCACCGTCTCCGCCTGGCGCACCACCGTGGCCCCCTGCGGCAGCCGGGCGCGGAGCTCGGCCTCTGCCTTGGCCCGGGCCAGGGCCGCCGCACCCTGGACATCCAACCGACGAACCCGGCTTATCATCTCATTATATACGATTTCCTCGCGCTCGAAAGGGAGCAGGACATCGCGGTAGTAGAGCGGCTGCCGTACCACCGTCACCCGCCAGTGGGCGAAGGGGGGGCGGTCGGGCCCCACCTGCCACCACACCCGGCCGCTCCCGTCAAGCCACCGCACCACCCGTATCGTGCGCCCCACCACGGCCTCTTCGAGCCGAAGCGGCTGGCGCACCGTTTCGCGGTAGGTCACATCGGCCCACACCTCGCCGGCCGCCGGCGTGGCTACCTCGCGCGCCGGCTGGCCCGGCCCCTCGGGGCCCTCGGCCACCACTGCGCCGGCGATCAAGGGCTGGCCAGGGCGCACCGACTGGCCCACATGCACCAAGCTCCGGCCGATGAAGACCACCACCTGGCGCACGGTGCCGCCCGCCGTGGCCACGAGATACGGAGCCGTGGCCGGCGGCGGGCGCCGGAGCAAGGGCACGGCGGCGATGCGCACCACCACGCCTTGTCGCTCGAGACCGATCCAGGCAAATTGCGGCAAGGCCGCCTGCAAGCGGCGGCGCACGACCTGAAGATAGGCGGGATCGTTGGGCTGACCGGCTGAAAGCCCGACGGCCGCGGCGGCCGCGATGACCGCCCGGCGCTGGGCGAGGTCCAGCCCGGCCGCGGGAATATCGACCAACCACACCCGCCCGCCAAAAAACTGCAACCACAGCCCCAGCCCCAAAACGCCGAGGAGCAGCACCGGGCGGCGGACCAAGGCCCGGCGCCAGCGCGGCCAGCCCCCCCGGGCTCCGAAGCGCACCGTCAGGCGGTAGCGGCGGGCCATCTGGCGCAAGGTGGGCACGGCCTCCCAGCCCACCACCAGGTCCAAGGCGCCCGGGCGGGTCCGCACCCCCCAGATGTGATGGCCATGCGCCAATAGTTCGGTCAGGATCGGCCCGCGGCGACCGCCCCGCACCGTGACAGCCACCCAGCCTGCCAGCCACTGCTCCCATCGCCGCCTCATCGCCGCCGGGCCTCCACCCAGTGCACGGCGGTAACCCGGCCCGTGACGACGATCTCTTGCGGGTCGAGCCAGCCGATCACCATGTCGCGCCCCTCGACCAAAAGACGCCCGTCGGGCAGGTTGACGAGGACCCGCGACGAATCGAAGGCGACCACCCCGCGATGGTTCTCCACGCGAAACTGCAGGGCACCCACCACTTCCACCCGCGGGACGCCCCCCAGCACCTCTGGGGGGATTTCCAGCGTCTCGGCCACCCGGTACCACCAGCGTCGGTTGCGCATCTTCGGGGCTCCCTTCGGAGGTGGCACGCTGTCGCCACCTCCCCCTTTCGCCAATGACTATGCCCGGGCCCAGACGCCGATGATGGCCCCTGTGCGCACCCGCCATGCGGCGGTGTTATAGTATCCCCGAGAGGCCCTGATGCCCCGCCCGACCTGGAGGGGGAACGGAACGCGTGGAACTTCGGCAACTGGAGTACTTCTTGGCCGTGGCCGACCACGGCAGCGTCACCAAAGGCGCCGAGGCGCTGCACGTCAGTCAGCCCGCCGTCAGCCAGACCCTGCGGGCCCTGGAGGCCGAAATCGGACAGCCGCTGTTGCGGCGCGAGGCCACCGGCGTCACCCTGACTCCCGCGGGCCAGGTCTTCAAGCGCCATGCCCTGCGCATCCTGCATGCCGTCCACGACCTGGAAGAGGAACTGGGAGCAAAGAAGCCCCAGCTGCACGACTTGAAGGTGGGCGTGCTGCCCACCTTGGCCCGCGACTACATCCCCCCCATCCTGCGCGAATTCCTCACCACCCGCGACGACGTCTCGGTCCAGTTGATCGAGCTGCCCACCCAAGGGCTCTTGCGCCAGGTGTTGAGCGGCGATTTGCACCTGGCGGTGCTAGACCTGCCCCTCACCGAACCCTTGATCGAGGTCCACCGCCTGTGGCAAGAGCGCCTGGTCCTCATCGCGCCGCCGGAGATGGCCCTGGATCCAGGGCCGATCGCCCTTGAGACCTTGGCCCAGGTCCCCTTCATCACCATGGAGCCCGGCTATGGGCTTCGCGACGCCTT
Organism: Bacillota bacterium; assembly: GCA_023511625.1. Classification (GTDB taxonomy): domain Bacteria; phylum Bacillota; class Sulfobacillia; order Sulfobacillales; family Sulfobacillaceae; genus JAIMAE01. The sequence goes on from JAIMBD010000004.1 coordinate 47,282, forward strand.
GTACCGGGCCGCCCAAGCGGCCGGGTTTCAACCGCGGGTGCTGTTCGCCTTGACCAGTCTCAACGGTGTCATCGGCTATGTGGCGGCCGGCTTCGGCGTGTCTATCGCCCCCGAGCGCTCGGTGATCCACGACGCCCGGGCCGGAGTCCTCCAAATCCGCGCCTTCGAGCCGGACCTGCGGCGCAGCATCGGCGTGATCTGGCGCGCCGGCCGTATCCTCCCGCGCCTCGCGGAAGCCTTTCGCGACTATTTGGTGGCTGCAGCCACGCGAATGAAACTGGGGCTGCCTTCTGCGCAAGACGTCCGCTAACGAAAAAACCGCGCGGCCCCATGACGGGACCGCGCACCCTCTTCTGGAGCCCTTTTCGCGTCAGTGGCTCAGCTGTTCGCGCACGCGCTCGGCCACTTGGCGCCCGTCGGCGCGTCCGCGAATCTTCGGCGCGAGCCACCCCATGACTTTGCCGTGATCCTTGGGCCCCGCCGCCCCCGTGGCAGCGATGGCCTCGGCGATGAGTGCCGACAACTCTGCCGGGCTGAAGGGCTCCGGCAGGTAGGATTCCAACACCGCGATCTCCGCCTTGGCCTTTTCCACCAAGTCTTGGCGCCCCGCAGCCTCGAACTGGGGCAACACCTCGCGCCGTTCCTTGACTTCCCGCACAATGACCGCAATGATGCCGTCGTCGTCGAGCACCGTCCGCCGGGACTGGGTTTCTTGGGCCAGGACGGCTGCCTTGATCCCGCGAATGACCCCGAGTCGGGTGGCATCCTTGGCCCGCAACGCCGCCTTGAGGTCTTCGTCTAACCGCTCGCGCAAGGACAAGGGAGCGTCTCCTCCCCACTGTTATCGCTTGGCCTTCTTCCGTGCCGCTTCCGACTTCTTCTTGCGCCGCACGCTCGGCTTCTCGTAATGCTCGTGCCGCCGCGCCTCCGCCAACACGCCGGCCTTTTGGATCTGGCGCTTAAACCGCCGAAGCGCGCTCTCCAGACTCTCGTTCTTGCCGACCTTGACCTCAGACACCGTTCTCCCTCCCCTCGTCCCGAACGGGTCGGGGTAAACTTCTGTACATTATACGAGTTCGTGGAAAGCGGTGTCAAACGGCGGTCGCCCCACGGCTTTCCCGACCGTCCCCGCGCCGCTGTGTGCTACCACGGCCGGTAGAGGTGGCCGTACTTGGTCAGGCATTCGCGGCAAAGTGTGCTGTCGAGAAAGCTTGCAGGAGTCGGCAGCGGCTCGCGCCGGACCACCGGCTTATGACAGATGTCGCAAAACTTGAGTTCGATGACTTTGCCCATCGCGGCGACCCTCCTCGCGGTATTAGCATGGCCGCCGACTCTGGGCTCATTCCCGCCCGACCGCGCGAATTCTCCCCAGCCTTGGCACCGTCCGCCGTTCGGCCTCATCCCTCCCCGCGCGCAAGCCACGCCCCGCGCAGCATGGCCACCGCCCAAAGCCCGGCATTCTCCGCGCGCCACACCAGGGGACCGAGCGAGACCGCCTCCAGCCCGAGCTTGGTCAAGGCCGCCACCTCTTCGGGAGCAAACCCGCCCTCCGGGCCGACCCACAGGCTCCAGTGCAGGTCGGGAAGCCATTCGCGAATCGCCACGGCGAACGGGATCCCGCTCGGGTCCAGCACCCACCCCGGCTCCGGGTTCCCCCGAGCCACGAGCGCCTCCAACCGCTCCACGCCCCCGATCTCGGGCAGGGCCGGCCGTCCGCACTGTTCGGCCGCTTCGCGCCCCACCGTCTCCCACCGCCGCCGGCGGGCCGGGGAGACTTCGCGCACTACCGTGCGCCGGGTGATGAGCGGAACAAACCGCCACACGCCGAGCTCGGTGCCCTTCTCCACCACTTCCGTGAAGCGGTCCCCTTTCAGCACGGCTTGGTACAGCGTGAAGGCCGGGCCGGGCGGTGCCGTAGGCGCCGCCCGTGGGCCGACTAAGGCCAAGGCCCGCCCGTCCTCCGACAGGCGCGCCAAATACACGGTTTGGTCAGGTCCCAGCACCTCCACCAGGTCTCCGCTGCGCCGGCGCATCACCCGCCTCAAGTAGTGGATCTCCGCCGCCGTCAGCCAAATCCGCGTCCCACCCCATCGCGCCGGCTCCACCGCCAGCCGGATCACCGCGGACGCACCACCAATGCCGCCCACCCCTGCCACAGGCGATAGTCGAGGACGCGGTGACCGGTGGTCTCGATGACCGCTTCGACCTCATCCAGGCGGGCTTCGGTCACCCCCGACAGGACCGCGTAAGCGCCTTCCCCATCCAACCGGCCGGCCAGGGCCGGCCATAGGTTGAGGAGAAGGTCTGTCACCAGGTTGGCGGCGATGACGCCGTAGCGCCAGGAAGGCTCAAGGTCCTTCAGCTCCCCTGCCACCACGCGGATGCGGTCCTGAAGGCCGTTGCGGGCGATGTTGCCCCGCAACGCCTTGACGGCCAGCGGATCCGGTTCCACGGCGTCGACGGCTTGTGCCCCAAGCCGCGCCGCGAACAGGGCCAAGATCCCGGACCCGCTGCCGAGGTCCAGCACCCGGCGGCCGCGCGTCCCTTCGCGCAGCAGCGCGCGCAGGCACAACAGCGTCGTCGGATGGGTCCCGGTCCCGAACGCCATACCGGGATCGATCCACACGGTGCGCGCGGGAGCATAGGGCGACACGGAATACCAGGCCGGGACGATACCGTACCCGTCCCCGATCGCCACCGGATGGTAGTGCGCCTTCCACGCCTCTTCCCAGGCGGCCGAGGCCCAGGCCTGGCGCCCGATCTGCCAGCCGTGGGCCTCGGCCGTCGCCTTCAGTGCCGCCCACCGCCGGTCGAAGGCGGTATCCTGGGGAAAGTAAGCCGCGGCATACGGCGAGCCGGGCGGCGGCACGACGTCGGCAAACGGCGGTGCCACCGGCTGGCCATCCTCGAACTCCACGCCGGTCGCTCCGACCGCAAAGAGGGAGGCCGCCATGGCCTCCACGGCCTCTGCTGGCCCCTCCAACACCACCCGCCACCAGGTTGTCCCTTGGTCTTCAGCGCCCACCGAGGACATCCTTCATCTTTCGAAACAAACCGCGCTCTTCGCCGTGCACCGGCTCTTGCCGCAACTCCGCCCAATGGCGCAGCCACTCCCGCTCTTTGGGGGTCAGATGCGTCGGAACCTCCAAGCCCACCCGCACGTTGAGCGCCCCCCGGCCCTGGCCACCGAGCCGCGGCAACCCTAGGCGGGGAATCTTGAAAACCGTACCGGGCTGGGTCCCGGGAGGAATCTGCACGGTTTCGCGCTCGCCGCCGAGCCCTTCCACGGTGATGTCCGCGCCCAACGCGGCCTGGGCAAATCCGATGGGGACATCGACCCACAAATCCTCGCCTTCGCGGCGAAACCGCGGGTGTTCGCGGACGTGCACGAAGACGATGAGATCCCCCGGCGGCCCTCCGCGTCGCCCGGCTCCCCCTTCTCCCTGCAACCGCAGTCGCGTGGCGTCGTTGACCCCCGGCGGCACCCGCACCGCGATCTTGCGTTCCATCCGCACCTGTCCGCGGCCGCGGCACTGCCGGCACGGCGTCTCGATCCAACGCCCACTGCCTTGGCAGCGCGGGCAGGTCTCCACTTGGCGCAGGCGCCCGAGCAGCGTATCGCGGATCTGCTCGACCTGCCCGCGTCCGCGACACAACGGGCAGACCTCAAGCCGCGTCCCCGGTTCGGCCTGGTTACCGTGGCAGCGCGGGCAGACCTCCTCCCGCACCACCCGCACCTCTTTTTCGGCCCCAGTCAGCACCTCGTCTAAGTCGACGGTGAGATCCACGCGCAGATCCGGCCCCCGTTCAGGACCGGGGCGGCGCTGGGCCCCCCCGCCGAAAAACATGTCGAAAATCTCGTCGAACCCGCCAAATCCCGGAAACCCGCCGAAATCCGCGCCGAACCCCGCCGTCGCGCGAGGATCGGCCGTTCCCAGCTGGTCATAGCGGGCCCGCTTTTCAGGGTCCGACAGGACCTCGTAGGCCTCGTTCAGCTCCTTGAAGCGTTCTTCCGCCGTGGGGTCTCCGGGGTTGGCATCCGGATGCAATCGGCGCGCCAGTTGGCGGTAGGCGCGCTTGATCTCTTCCTGGGAGGCGTTGCGGGAAACCCCCAGGACTTCATAGTAATCGCGCTTGGCCATCGGAGCCTCGTCCCCCCTTGCCGACCGTCCCCACTGCCACGCCCGTTACGCCTCGTCGGAGGGCTTTGCGGCTGGCCGTCCCGCCGACACCTTGACCAGGGCCGCCCGAATCACCCGGTCGCGCCAGGTGAACCCCCGCGCCAATTCCTCTAGGATCTGGCCTTCGGGGGCGTCGCCTTCTTCGCGCTGGACTGCCTCATGATACCGGGGGTCGAACATCTGGCCCACGCTGGGGATGGGCGTCACCCCAAGTCGGGCCAGTACCTCCTCGAACCCTTTGAACGTCATCTCCACGCCGGTGCGCCAGGCCTTGGCCTCCCCCTCATTGGGCATGAGCTTCAGCGCCCGGTCCAGGTTGTCGTAAACCGGCAGCAGGGCCAACACCACCATCCCCGTGATCTGGCCCTGCAGTTCCTCTCGATCACGTTCCACCCGCCGCCGGAAGTTTTCAAAGTCGGCCTGCAGGCGAACCAGTTGGTCGTATCGCTCCTTGGCCACCTGCTCCCAGTCTGGCGCCGGCTCGGCAGGCGCCGTCTCCATCGGCCCCTCCGGGACCCCGTCGGCCTCTGCCGCCAACCCGTCGGCGCCCGGCGCGCCGGGTTCCGCCTGCCGCTCTTCTTCTGCCATACCTGCCTCAAGCCCCTCCCTCCGCGGGCCCCGACCCGTTCAGGCCCAGTTCAACACCCGCGACAGCTCTTCCGACACCGTCTCCAAAATGGCGTAGACCCGCCGGTATTCCATCCGCTTCGGGCCCACCACCATCAGTGTGCCCACCACCTTGTGGCCGAGCTCGTAACTGGCCATCACCACGCTGCAGTCCTGGATGTCCTCCCGGTCGATCTCGGAACCGATCAAAGCCAGGACGCCGTGTTCCGGACGTCGGGTCAACAGGCTATCGATGGCGGCCTCGGTCTCCAGAAAGCTCAAGACCCGACGCACCTTGGAAACATCGCGAAATTCGGGGTAATTCAAGATGTTGAGCGCGCCGCCCAGCGTAACCCGTTCGGCCTCATCCGGCGCCTCCGCCAACCAGCCCAAGAGCTCCTCCCACAGCCGCCAGGAGTGGCCCAATTGGTGCGACAGCCCATCCAATACCCGCTCTTGCAGCTCGGCCAGGAGCGTGCCGCGAAAGCGGGTGGTAAAATCGGCCGCCATGGCCGCGACATCCTTGGCATCCAGCCCTTCGGGCAGGGCCAAGGTGCGGTTTTGGATGATGCCGGTGTCGGTGCGCAGCACCAGCACCACCGTCTCCGGCTCGATCGCCACCACTCGAAGGTCCCACAGCCGCGCCTCGTGCAGGGGGGGAGCCAGCACCACCGTAGGGTACGCCGTCATTTCCGCCACCAGGCGGGCAGTCTGATGGATGAACCACTGCAGCTCCCGCACCCGGACGCGGTAGGTAGCGCGAATCTGCTCGATGACGTCGGGATCCAAGGCCGAAGGGCGCATCAAGCGGTCCACATAATAGCGGTACCCCTTGTCCGAAGGGATCCGTCCTGCCGACGTGTGCGGGTGCTCCAAGTACCCCAGCTCCTCGAGGTCGGCCATCTCGTTGCGGATCGTGGCCGGGCTCACACCGAACGCGTACTTGCGGGCCAACGTCCGGGAGCCGACCGGTTCGGCGGTGGCGATGTAGTCGTCGATCAGGGTGGCCAAAACTTTTTGTTTACGCCCGTCCACGACGCTCACCTCCGGACTTAGCACTCGGGGCATGGGAGTGCTAATTCTCTCCTCCTGACCATAGCAAGCGGGCGAATCCCCTGTCAAGGGAATGCCACCGGCGCCGCCGTTGCGGCCTCGGCCCCTTCCCAGGGCGCGTCGACCAAGGCCCGCGCCACGACGTTGGCCACCTCCCGTCCGCGCCGGGTCAGGCACAGCCGGTCCCCGGTGTCGACCACCAGTCCGAGAGCCTGCAGCCGGGCCACGGTACGCCCGAAGGCCTGGTTCCAGTCGAGCCCGAACTGGGCGAAAAACGCCGTCCGCTCTACCCCTTCGCGCTCTCTGAGCCCCAACCACAGCCGTTCCCGCATCAACTCCACCGGGTCGAGCGCCTCCCCGCCCGCCTCGACCCCGGCGCCGGCCTCCAGGGCCGCCACATAGCGGCGTACGCTGGCGAGGTTCCACCATCGTCGCCCGGCCCAAAAGCTGTGGGCTCCTACCCCGAGCCCGAGGTAGGGTCGAAGCCGCCAATACCCTTGATTGTGGGCACAGGCAAATCCCGGCCGGGCAAAATTGGACAGTTCGTAGCGCCGGTAACCGGCAGCCTCCAACCACTGCTCGGCCAAGTCGCCCATCGCCGCCCGAAGCGCCTCCTCGGCCTCATCCCCCGGCCCTGGCAGCTGGCTGTGCGCAAGGGGCGTATGGGGTTCCACCTGCAGTTGGTAGCATGAAATGTGGGCCGGGCGCCAGCGGATGACCTCAGCCAAGGTGGCCGCCCACGTTCCCAAAGACTGCCCCGGCCAGCCGTAGATCAGGTCGCAATTCAGGTTCTCAAACCCGGCCGCCTTGGCTGCCGCCACGGCCGCCCGGGCCTCGGCGGCCCGGTGGGGACGGCGCATGGCGGCCAGCAGCCGGTCGTCCAAGCTCTGAACGCCGATCGACAGCCGGTTGATACCGGCTTGGCGCCAACGGGCCGGCCGGTTGCCGTCGACGGTTTCGGGATTGGCTTCCAGGGTCACCTCGCGGCCAAGCCCGCCGAAGATCCGCCCGAGGCCTTCCAAGAGCCGCTCCACCTCGCCAGGGTCCACCAGTGAAGGGGTACCCCCGCCCAGGTAGACCGTCGTCGGCGGATCGGCGATGGCCCACCGCTCGCGCTGCTGTGCCCCCTCCCGCAACACCGCCCCCACGTAGGCCGCCATCTCCGCCGACCCCGCCCCCACGCGGATGGGGAAGTCGCAGTAACTACAGCGCCGCCGGCAAAACGGCAGGTGTACGTACAGTCCCCACTCCATCTTAGCGCCCCTCGTCGACCTTGAGCACTGCCATGAACGCCTCTTGGGGGATTTCGACGCTGCCCACGGCCTTCATCCGCCGCTTGCCCTCTTTTTGTTTCTCCAAGAGCTTGCGCTTGCGGGTGATGTCACCGCCGTAGCACTTCGCCAGCACATCCTTGCGCAAGGCCTTTACGGTCTCGCGGGCGATGACCCGCCCCCCCACTGCCGCCTGGATGGGCACTTCAAACAGTTGCCGGGGAATGACCTCTTTCAGCTTCTCCACCAATGCCCGCCCCTTGGCATAGGCTCGGTCGCGGTGCACGATGACCGACAAGGCGTCGACCGGCTCTCCATTGAGCAGGATGTCCATGCGCACGAGGTCCGCCGGCTCCATGGCGTAAAACTGGTAGTCCAAGGAGGCGTAGCCGTGGGTCCGACTCTTGAGCTGGTCGAAGAAGTCGTACATGATCTCCCCCAAGGGCAGGCGATAGGTCAGCATCGCCCGACGGGGGTCGAGGTAGGTCAGCGACTGGTAGGTGCCCCGACGCTCCTGGGCCAGTTCCATCACGGGGCCGATGTAGTCGCTGGGCACGATGATGGTGGCCTCCACCACCGGCTCCCGGATCTCGCGAATCTCCCCCGCCGGAGGCAGCGCGGCCGGGTTGTCGATGCGCCGCACGGCGCCGTTTTGCAGCACCACTTCGTAGACCACGTTGGGTGCCGTGGTGATGAGGGCGATGTGGTATTCGCGCTCGATCCGCTCTTGCACCACCTCGAGGTGCAACAGGCCGAGAAAGCCCGCGCGAAACCCGAATCCGAGCGCGGCCGAGGTTTCGGGTTCGAAGGTCAAGGCCGCGTCGTTCAACTTCAACTTCTCCAGGGCGTCGCGCAGCCGGGGGTACTCGGCCGAATCGATGGGGTACAAACCGGCGAAGACCATCGGTCGGGCCGGACGGTAACCCGGGAGCGCCACAGCGGCAGGGCGATCGGCCAGCGTCACGGTGTCGCCCACCTGAGTGTCGGCCACTGCCTTGATGGCCGCCGTCAGGTAGCCCACCTCACCGGCGCCGAGCTCCTCCACCGGCGTGGGATGGGGGCGAAACACCCCGAGTTCGTCCACCGTAAAGTCTTTTCCCGTGGACATGAGCCGGATGCGGTCGCCCAGGCGCACGCGCCCGTCCACCACCCGCAGGTAGACGACCACCCCTTTGTAGCTATCGAAGCGCGAGTCGAAAATCAAGGCCTTGAGCGGCGCCTCGGGCGACCCCGAAGGGGGTGGGATGCGCTGGACTACGGCGTCCAAGACCTGGTCGATGCCGATGCCTTGCTTGGCCGACACCAACAGGGCCTCGGTCCCGTCGAGCCCGATCTCGATCAACTCCTCCCGCACGCGTTCGGGGTCTGCGTTGGGCAGGTCGATCTTGTTGATCACCGGCACGATGGCCAGATCGTGCTCCAGCGCCAGATACAAATTGGCCAGGGTCTGCGCCTCCACCCCTTGGGCAGCGTCTACCACCAACAACGCCCCCTCGCAGGCCGCCAGGGCCCGCGACACCTCGTAGGTGAAATCCACGTGACCGGGCGTGTCGATCAGGTTCAAGGCGTAGGTCTCGCCCCCCAGCGCGTATTCGAGCCGCACGGCCTGCGCCTTGATGGTAATGCCGCGCTCCCGTTCCAGGTCCATCGAGTCCAGCACCTGGGGAGTCATCTGGCGGGGGTCGAGCGCACCCGTGCGCTCGATGAGCCGGTCGGCCAAGGTGGACTTGCCGTGGTCGATGTGGGCAATGATGGAGAAATTGCGAATCCGTCTCGGGTCCACCGCGCTCCCTCCCTCTCCCCCATGCTATCACGACTGGCCGCCACCAAAACAAAACCCCCGGTCTTGGCCGAGGGAAAGGCGTCCGGAAGGCGGAAGGAACCTGACCCATCCGAAGGCGGCATCTTCGTTCCGGCGGGGAGAGGCTACCGCCGCCGGGGGGAGAGGACCGACGGGACGCCTGGCGCCTTGGAGCTTTTTTCGGGCCGGATCACGCGCAGGTAAGGCGGACGCGCCGCCGGGCGGCGGGCCAGCTGCACCCCTAAAAGAAACCCCAGCGTGGCCACCGGTGCCAGGGTAAACGCCAAAAGCCCCACGAAGGGCCCCCATCCCTGGCTTAGGCCCACCCGCACCAGCGCAGCGATCCAGGGCACGTCAAAGGCCACCAACACCAAGGCCAACACCCCCATCCACAGAGGCGACAGGGGCTGGCGGGCCGGGCGGTGACGGCGCGGGCGACGCCGAAGACCTTGCGCAGTCGGGCCGGGCGCGGGTTTGGACATCGACGATCTCCTTTCTCCCCCCATGGCCCGCATGGGGGCGCGTCAATTCAGACTATCGCTCTTATTGAGGCATCCTAGCAAATCCCCGACCGCAATGCAATCCCTTTCGACTAGTCGCACCGGCCCGGGAGAGCTACCCCTTTTGGGCTAGGCCAAAAGGACACGGGGCCCGCCTTCGGCCGAGCCCGAGCAGTCGTGGTGTATAGTGAGAAGACCAGGGTCTGCCCCCTGTGATCTGGAAAAACCGCTCAAATCAAAGAAGATGCAACGGGACACGCTGTAAAGGAGGCGCTGCCATGGTCGACTTATCTTGGTGCCGCGCCCTGTTCCCGGCGCTCCAGCGCCGGCAGGGCGACGCGCCGCTGGTCTTTTTAGACGGACCGGGAGGCACGCAGGTACCCTATCCGGTGATGGAGGCCGTGACGGCCTACTGGCGTCAATCCAACGCCAACACCCACGGCCCATTCGTCACCAGTCAAGAGACCGACCGCCTCGTGGCCCAAACCCGCGAGCGCGCGGCGGCGTTTTTAGGAGTGCCGGATCCCCGGGCCATCGCCTTTGGCCCCAACATGACCACGCTGGCCTTTCAGATCAGCCATGCCTTAGCGGCCCACATCCAACCTCACGACACGGTGGTGGTCACGGCCCTGGACCACGACGCCAACGTGGCCCCCTGGCTCCGCTACCAGGCGAAGGGCGCTCGGGTAAAAACGGTGCCGGTGTTGCCCGACGGACGGCTGGACCTTGAGGTCCTCTTTCGCTGGATCGAGGAGGGGCCGCGCCTGGTCGCGCTAGGCTGGGCCTCCAACGCCGTCGGCACCGTCCAGGACCTCGCCCCTATCGTAGCCGCCGCGCATCGCCACGGCACCTGGGTGGTGGTCGATGCAGTACATTGGGCGCCGCACGGTCCCATCGACGTGGCCGCGCTCGACCCCGACTTCCTGTTGTGTTCCGCCTACAAGTTTTTCGGCCCTCACGTGGGTATCGCCTACGTAGCCCGCAGGCACTGGGCTCACCTGCAGCCCGACCAGGTGCGCCCCAAAGTGGCAGATGGCGCCGCCGTGCTGGAAACCGGCACCCTCAATCACGCCGCGCTCGCCGGCCTTTGTGCAGCGATCGGCTTCCTCGCTCGCCTGGGAGGGTCCGAGACCGTCACCCGCAAGGCCTTGGTGGCGGCCATGGAAGCCATCTACGCCTACGAACACGCCCTTTTCGTCGCGTTGTACGAAGGGTTGGCGGCGATTCCGGACCTGCGCCTGTGGGGCCCCCCGCCCGATGCCGCGCCGCGCCGCGCCCCCACCGTGGCCTTCACCCATCCGCGGCTGGGCGCAGGCGAGATCGCGCGGCGACTGGGAGCCGAGGGGATTTTAGCCTGGGCCGGGGACTTTTACGCTTACGGCCTCCGCCAGGCCTGGCACCTCGACCAGATCGGAGGCCTGGTGCGGTTGGGCCTGGCTCCGTACAACACCGCGGACGAGATCGACCGCACGGTGGCGACCGTGCGCCGGATCCTTACGGCTTAGCGGGGGACACCGTCGCGTGGACCACATCGGCGATGGCCTCGGCCAAATCGTCGACGGCATAGCGCTCCTCGGCCAAGGTGTTGTCGGGGCCGCCCACCTCAATCAGGAGGTCGTTGGCCATCAACTGCTGGTTGTAGCGGTACGGCACCGTCTCGATGCCGTTGCCGCGCACCACCCCCGGTGCGACCTGATTTAAGGCCCGGGCCAGCCGCAACGCGAACTGGTAGTTTTCGTGCCAGTACGGATTGGGCAACAGCTGGTTGGTCCCCACCACCAACAGGATCCGCGCCACCCGTTGCCCGTGCACCACCACCGTCGTCTCCGAACCCGGGTCCTGACTGCGGTGCAGGTCGATCAGGATGCGCACCGACGGGTACCACCGCAAGAGGCGTTTGGCGGTGTAATACGAGAGGTTGTAGCTGGCCAGAATGCCGTCGGCCATGTTGTCGACCCGCGACTGCACGACCCCCACCCCGTTCCGGTAGAGGTCTTGGGCCAGCCACCAGCCCACCTGCACGATGGTCTTGTCCCACTGGGTAGTATACGGCGTGGGGGTGCCCGGCGGTAACGCCGGCCAGAAGGACTCCCGACTGTGGGTCTGATAGATCCCCACCACGGGCCGAGCCCCGAGGACGGCCCACACCCGGCCCCCCTGGCCCGGCAGGCCGGCCATCATCTGGTCGCGACCGCCGGGCGAAGCCGGCACAGGGGTCTTGGGGGAGGGCTCGGCCGGCAACATCGGCAGCTCGGTGCGCAAGAGACTGGCCAGGTCGTCAAAACGCACCCCAGTGAGGCTCTCCGCCAGTTGCACCACCGCCGCCCGCCAATCGACCCGGGCCGCGTGAAGCCCTCCTAGCCCGCTTAAGCCTTGCCGGAGCCAATCCGCCGGCGAATGGGGAGAGCGGGCGGCGTCGCGAAGCCATCGGCTGAGCCACGACGGGCGGGAGGGAGAACCGGCAATGGGCGCCGTCACCGGGATCGTCACCGGGCTCGGGTGGCGGGTCGCCGCCAGGACCCCTACCGCGAGGCCCAGCGTGCCGAGATACGCCCAGAGCAACGAAGGCGGGCGCGGCGCCGCCCCAGACGGCGGGCGGCGAGCCGGCACTCGAGGCGGCGCCGGCCGCGGCGCCCGGGGCCGAGGAGGCAGACGCCGCACCCGAAAGACCACCCAAGGCGCCCGCCAGCGTCTTGCCATCCCGCCTCCTCCTCTCCCGCGTCCTTGATACCGAACACTATGGACAAGGTCGCCGACCTAGAACTGCCGGCCGAGGAACGCCGCAAATCCGCTCTCCCGGGGACACCTTCGAAACGGCCGTGCCCCAAGGGAGCCGCCCCGGGAAGCATTTCGGCCAGCCCCCCAAGTTACGCGCTACGACCTCCACCGACGTGGCCGTCGCGTGGGCCAGGTCCCACAGACCCCTTCCTTTTAGACAAATTAGACAACTTAGACAACACGTTAGGCAACACGCAGGGCTCCGCTTCCCGGTCCCGGCCGCAAGCCTTGAACCCCGTATAACCCCGCCGTTCCCGGGAAGCCCCTAATCGACCGGAGCCCAGGCATAACGGGGTCAACGCCTCCACCAGGGAGCACCCGAACGCCCCAGCAGTGGGTGATGGTGGCCCCACGGGCCGCGGCATTAACTAAACGACGGCGACCGCCCCCGAGCGCCCATTACGCGACCAGAACCCAATCCCCGGTGGCTTCCCGAAGTTCAGCCACGGCGGCTCGGGCGTTGCGCCGAGCCTTGGTCGCTGTTACATTGGTGCCAGCATCCTGACTGCCCACACGGAGGAGTCGGGTGGGCGGGATGCCCTCCCGGTCGGTTCAAAACCTTTTTCGGTTGCAACGCGTGAACGACCCAGCTACGGAGTTCCCCGAGACCCCCCTCAGGGAAGAAGGAGGTACGCCGTGTCCGAGCCATCTGTGGTCATCCTCGATGGGGTCCGCACGGCCATCGGTGCTTTTGGCGGGAGCCTGGCCCAGGTGCCCGCGCGCACTTTGGGTGCCATCGTCCTGCGCGAGGCTATGGTCCGAAGCCGCGTGGCGGCCGAAGAGGTCGACGAAGTGGTTTTAGGTTGCGTCGGTCAAGTCGGCGAGGACGCCTACGTCAGCCGCGCCGCTGCCATCGACGCCGGCTTGCCGGTGCGCTCCACCGCGTACACCGTCAACCGCCTGTGCGGATCGGGCCTGCAGGCCCTGTTGACGGCCGCCTTGTCGCTGCGCGCCGGAGAAACGTCGGTCGTCGCTGCAGGGGGCGTGGAGAACATGAGCCGGCTGCCTTATTACGTGCGCAACCGATGGGGACGCCGCTTGGGGGATTGGACTCTGGAAGACGGGGTGCAGCGCATGCTGGCAGACCCCTTCGCTGGCTACCCGATGGGAGAAACGGCCGAGATCGTGGCCGAACGCTTCGGCATTTCTCGCCAAGCCCAGGACGCCATCGCCTGGGAATCGCACCGCCGGGCCCGGGAGGCCATCGCCCAAGGCCGCTTCGAAAGCCAGATCGTCCCGGTTCCGGTGTCCAAGGGCAAGGCCACCCAAACCTTCTGCCGCGACGAGCACCCGCGCGAGACCTCGTTAGAGCAGCTGGCCGCCCTGCCTCCCGTCTTTCGCCCCGGCGGCACGGTCACGGCCGGCAACGCCTCGGGAATCAACGACGGAGCGGCCGCGCTGATCTTGACCACGGAAGTGCACGCCGCCCGACGGGGCTGGGAGCCCCGAGCCCGCTTGGTGTCGAGCGCCGTCGTCGGCCTGGACCCCGCCATCATGGGCTACGGCCCCACGGAGGCCATCGCCCTGGCGCTCCAGCGGGCCGGTTTGAGCCCCGAGGCGCTCGACCGGGTGGAGCTCAACGAGGCCTTTGCGGCCCAGGTGGCTGCAGTGATGCGCGACACCCGCCTCGACTGGGCGCGCACCAACGTCAACGGCGGCGCCATCGCCCTCGGCCACCCGGTGGGCGCCACCGGCGCCATCCTCACGGTCAAGCTCCTGTACGAACTTGAGCGCGTCCGCGGCCGCTTTGGGCTGGTGGCCTTGTGCATTGGCGGCGGGCAGGGCATCGCGGCGGTCTTTGAGAACCTCCGCCGCTGAAGGTTCTGGGCTCAGGCGGGACCGAGCGTGGCCTTGGCCCAGTCCACGAAAAATGCCAGCGCCTCGGGATTGGCCACTGCCCCGAGGTTGACGACCTGATCCACCGGTTCTCCGGCCAGGATCCGGCGCACCGGCACCTCGAGCTTTTTGCCCGTCAAGGTCTTGGGGATGGCCGGCGCCCCCACCACCCAGTCGGGGACGTGGCGCGGAGAGAGCTGCTCGGCCAACCGGCGGCGGATGGCGGCCGCCGTGTCGGCCTCCCAACGATGTCCTGGAGCTAGGACCACAAATAAGGCCACGCCTTGCACCGCCCGGCGCGACACCTCCACGGCCAGGCTCTCCTGAACCATGGGCAGGGCCTCTACCACTTGGTAGATCTCGGCCGTGCCGATGCGGACCCCGCGCCGGTTGAGGGTGGCGTCGGAGCGTCCGTAGATGACCAAGCTCCCCTCGGGAGTAAAACGCACCCAGTCGCCGTGGCACCACACGCCGGGATACCGCCCGAAGTAGGTGGCCAAAAGCCGCGCGCCGTGGGGGTCATTGAGAAATGCCACCGGCATCGAAGGCAGGGGCTGAGTGACCACGAGTTCCCCCACCGTGTCCACCACGGCTCGCCCCATCTCGTCAAAGGCGGCAGCCGCCACCCCGAGCCATGGGCCTGACAATTCTCCGGCCCGAACCGGAAACCACGGAATCCCTCCCACCAGCACGCTACAGACGTCGGTGCCGCCACTGATCGACGTCAGCCACACCGCGTCGCTCACAGCCTGATACACCCACCCAAAGTCCTGCGGTCCCAAGGGCGAACCGGTCGACCCCACCGTTTTGAGAGAGGAGAGGGGAAAGGTTTTCCCCGGCTCCAATCCCGCTTGGCGGCAGGCCGCAAGGTAGGCCGCACTGGTGCCAAAGCAGGTCCATTGGCCGGCTGCCGCCAGCTCCCACAGGCGCCCGGAGTGGGGAAAAAAGGGATGGCCGTCGTAGAAGACGGGCTCGGACCCCACCAACATGGCGCCGACCAAAAAGTTCCACATCATCCACCCGGTGGTGGTGTACCAGAAGACGCGGTCGCCCGGGCCGAGGTCCAAATGCAGGCCCAAAGCCTTCAAATGCTCCAGCAACATCCCACCGTGGCCGTGGACGATGGCCTTGGGCGGGCCAGTAGTCCCAGAGGAAAACAGCACCCACAGGGGGTGGTCAAAAGGCACCTTCGTCCACTCGAAGGGCCCGGGATGCGCCACCAAGTCCTCCCAAGTCCCTGCCCCCCATTCCGGAACCGTCCCCAACACCGGCAACCACACCCAGCGCGTGTCCGGCGACAGCTGGTCCCGCACCGCGCCGAGGACCGTCCGGCGGTCGTAGGCCACGCCCCCGTAGCGATAGCCATCGGCGGCCAACACCACCTTGGGCTGAATTTGCACCAAGCGCTCGACCAAGGCGGTCGGCCCGAATTCGGGCGCACACGACACCCACACGGCACCCAGCGAGGCCGTAGCCAAAAAGGCCACCACCGTCTCCCAGCGGTTCGGCAAAATGCCGGCCACCCCATCGCCGGCTGCTACCCCGAGCGCCTTGAGCCCCTGCCGAGCCCGGGCTACAGCCGACACCAGCGCCGGCCCCGAGACTGGCATCGGCGGCGTCACCTCGTCCCCCCACCAGAGCGCCACCGGGGCCTGTGCCACCGCCTCGACCAGGTACGCCGCATAGTTCACCGAGGCCTCGGGAAACCAGCGCACGCCGGGCATTCGCCCGGTGGGGGGCCACTGGATGGCCGGCCCCGGCGGTTCCGGGCCGACCCTGAAATACCGCCACACCGACCGCCAAAACCCTTCGAGGTCGCTCACCGACCACTGCCAGAGGGACGCATAGGTGTCGGGATCCGGGCCCGTCCCGGTCCGTCCGAGCCATTTCGCGTACGCCCACAGCCGGCTGGCCGCGGCCCGCTCTGGACTCGGGGTCCACAACAGCGCTCCTTCGCGCGCCCCATTCATGGTCCGACGCCTCAGCCTCCTTTGTGCAATCTACCGCTCCCACCGCGGGCGCTCCGCGCGCCGGATCTCCTGGGTCGCGGTCCACGCCGGGCCGCCCATGCGCCCCATGGCGCGAAGCCGCCTCGGGTCCACGCCGGCCTCGTCGACCACGTCGTCCGCCATCCACATCCAGACCACCCGCCCCACCAGGAAGGTCGCGGGATGCGACCGGCCGTCGGCTTGCCCAAACTCCAGCGCCGCCTCGAGCACGCACTCGAGGCGCACCGGTGCCTCCGCCAAGCCGGGCACGGACACCTTGTGGCTTTGGACCGGAGTCAACCCCACCGCTGCGACCTCGTCGTAGTCCGGCGGCGCCTCGATGCTGGTGGCGTTGGCCATCAGCCAATTCGCCTCCGTCACGGTGTTGATGACAAACTCGCCGGTGGCCAAGGCGTTGCTTGCCGTGTCCTTCAGGACGCCCCGCCGCCGCATCACCGTCACTCCCAAAAGCGGCGGATGCGCCGCAAGACAGGTGAAAAAGCTGAACGGGGCCGCGTTGAGCTTGCCTTGGGGAGATCGGGTGGTGACCCACGCCACCGGCCGCGGCACCACCACTGTCGTCAGCCAGCGGTAGAGGGCATCGCCGCCCTCGGCTTCCGGATCCAGTTCCATGCCCCTGCCTCCTCGTCCTGACTGCCCATGGGCCTTAGCCGACGGGCCTTGTGCCTGCCTTTACCCCGTCCGTTGGGACTGGTATAATCGCGCGGGAGGGATCGGCGTGGCCAATACCAAATCTGCCAAGAAGCGCATTCGCCAAATTCGGGTGCGCACGCTCCGCAACAAGATCCGCAAGACCATGATCCGCACCGCCGTGCGCCGGTTTGAGGATGCACTCCAGCGGCGGGACTTCGAGGCGGCGGAAATGGCACTGCGGTTTGTGTACGCGCGCCTGGACCGTGCGGCCCAGAAAGGGGCCATCCATCGCAACAAGGCCGCCCGCAGAAAGTCGCGGTTGGCGCTAAAACTCCAACGCGCGCGCGCGGCCAGCTAACTCCGTCGCCCCCGCCCCGAGCCGGTCCGGCGGGGGTTCGTTTTGCCCCCGCCGCCGGGGGGTCACGGTGGCGATCCAGGCCGTGAGCCACACCCCGGGGTCGCCGGCGCCGCCTTTGACGGCTTGGTCCACCCGCTTGGCCCATTGCAGGGCCCAGGTGAGTTCGCCGCGCGACCAGCGGGCCGACCGGGCCCACAGCCGCCGTGCCGCGGCCGGATTCAGGCGAGCCTGGTGCTGAAAGGCGGCCACATCGCCGCCGCCCTCGCGCACGGCCACAGCCAAAAGCAGCGCCTCCAGTTGCCGAGCCAGCATCACCACCAGGACCACCGGCAACTCGCCGCGTTCAAGCGCCGCCTCGGCCTCGCCCAGCGCCCGCTGGACATCGCGTTCCACGAAGGCATCGACCAAGCGCCACAGCGGGCCTCCTTCCGGAGCCGTGACAAACTCCGCCACCTGGTCGCGGTCCCAGATCCCCCGGCGATGCACCGAACCCCATAAGGCCATCTTTTCCAGTTCGCTGCGCACCTGGTCCCCTTGGTCGAACAGGACCTCGCTCATCCATTCGACGGCCCCGCGAGTCAAGGACACGCGCCGCGCCTGGGCCTCCTCGGCCACAAAGGCGCGCATCTCGGCCGCCGTGGGCGGCTTCGGCTCGATCACCCGTTCCGTTCCCAAAAGCTCCATCAGGCGGGGCGCTGGCTTGGACTCGCTCAAGACCAGAACCGCGCCCTCGGCCGGATGCGTGAGGTAGGCGCGCAGTCCAGCCTCCTTCCCGCTGAACCCGGCCTCCCGGACCAGCACCACGCGCTTTCGGGCAAACCACTCCGCGCGAGCCAGGGCCTCGGCCACTTTTGCCCAGCCGACGCGCCCTTCCAGCTCCGTCACCGGCCACCGGCCGTCTTCGCGCAGGGTCCGCCACCACTCCCGCACCCAGAACGTCCACGGTCCGGCGATAAGGTACACCGGTTCCACCTGGCCGCGGCGCGCCCGCTGCCATGCCTCCCACCCCGTCATGCCGGCTTCCCCCCTTCCCGGCCCTCGCTCGGGGTTCCCGCTCCCCCGGGCAGGCGGATGATGAAGGTCGTCCCGCGTCCTGGCGTCGACCGCACCTCCAGGTCCCCGCGGTGCGCCCGCACCAAGCGCTGGGCGATGGCGAGCCCGAGGCCCACCCCGGTGGGCTTGGTGGTCACCACGTTGTAGAGGTTGGCCATCACCTCGGCCGGCAGTCCAGGCCCGTCGTCGGCCACCGCGATCGCGACCCACTCCCCCTCGCGGTGCGCCTTCACCGTCACCGTCCCGGGGCCGGGCGCCAGGGCCTCGGCTGCGTTCTTGAAGAGGTTGAGCAGCACCTGGAACAGCCGGTCGCGGTCGGCCCAGACCTCCGCCACCTCGAGCGCAGTGCTTAGGTCTACCGGGCCGCGCAGGCGCGGGTCGACCATGTTCCACGCCGCCTCGACCAACGCCGCCAGCGACACCCAGCCAAACTCCAGATGCAGGGGGCGGGTCAGCCACAAAAGGTCTTCGCTCAACCGCGCCAACCGCTCGACCTCGCGGATGGCCTCCAACAACCATCCCCGCACCGGCTCCTCCGGCGTTTCGGCCACGGCCAGCTCCAGGTAGCCGGCGATGGCCGTCAGCGGATTGCGCAGCTCGTGCATCACATTGGCCGCCGCCTCGCCGGAGATGGTCTCCTCGATGCGAAACGGCACCGGCACCGCCTCGACCAGCGCCGCTTGCCCCAGGGGACGAATGCGAAGCTGGACGCGCCCGTGATTGGCCACTACGCGCCCCTGGGCATCGGCAGTCATCAGGCTTTGCCAGGAGGGCAAGATTCCCACCTCGTCCCAGCGGATGCCCTCCAGGGCCTCTCCCCCCCGCAAGACCGCCGCCGCGGCGGGATTGGCGTAACGAAAGCGGCCCTCTCGGGCCACGGCCACTCCCGTGTCTAACTGGGCCAGCCAATCCTCTGGCGTCTCCTGGTCCACCCACCCCAAGAACCCCTGCAGAGCCCCCACCAAATTGCGGACCGGCACCACCAACGCCGGCAACCGGCGCGGCCCCGCCTCGATCCAGGCCCGCTGGGCCCCGTGAGCGCGGCGGGCGCGATGCTCCCAACGCACGGTAAACGGGTTTTGGACGCCGCCGGCCGCTGCCGCAGCGTTGGCCCACAGCCCTTCGCCCTCTACGCCGGCCCAGAAGAGCGGCCAGGGCAACAGGCCCAACGCCTCGCGCCGCACCGCAAAATCGTTGGCCAGCAACACCGAGGGCATGACCGTAAAGGTAAAGGACGTCGCGTGTTCCAATGCCACCGTCTCCATCGGTCAAAGTGCGAATCGAAAATGAGGAGCGACGGTCAAACCTTCGCCGGGCGGCCCCGAGGGGCTCCCATCCCATCTACAAACGGCATTCACCACCCCGGCAAACAAATATTTCCAGTTTTCTTCGCGATTCCCTTGAGGAAATCCTTCCTGGCGGCCCGGCTTTTTGCCGGCGCGTCACGGCGCCGGCGACCGACTCCCGTCCGGTTTCCGGCGGTAGCGCTGGTCGTAGGCGGCGAGAATCTCCCGAGCGGGAAACAGCGCCGCCTCCGGCACCCCCACCTCAAGGCCCGGACCCCGGAGGTATCGCTCCGCGTGATCCGGGTAGACCACCACATCGCTCTGGGAGAAGCTTCGCCAGCCCTCCACGTCGAGGACCGTCATGCCCTCAGGACCGGCGACGAAGGCGAAGGCGAGCCCACCGCCCGCCGGTTTGGCCACGATGTCGCCCTGGGACACCGGCACCGTGCGCCAGCCCATGTCCAACACCCCCGAGCCGGCCAAGATGGCATAGCATTCGTCCACGTCAGAGTGACTGTGGCGGCGGTTGCCGCGGCCGTGCGGCTTAAGCCGGTAGACCTGTGCCGCCAAGCGGTCCGAACCCAAGGCGGCGGAAAGATAGACAAAGATTCCATCTGGCGTCACCTTCTGGGTGCGCGCCCAAAGTCCCGCCTCTGGCGCCTGTGGGTCAAAGGGGCGCGCCACGGGAGGCCACCAGGCCTCTTCCCAGGGTCCCGCGCCCCCGGCCAAAAATGCCGGATAGGCCTCGGCCAGGGTCTGGGCCGGCATCGGGTGGGCGTCCAGTCGGCACCACCCCACGGCGTCGGCGTAGAACGAGAGGGTGCGGCAGATCCACTCGCGGGCGGCCGGCGTGGTGCGCGGTACCACCGCCACCCGCGGCCCTGCCGGGGATGCTTGAGCCCCCTGCCCGAGCGTCAGCCGGAACCAATCCGAAAACAGGCGCAGCCTTAATCGCGGGTTTCCTGCCGGCACATCCACGGCCGCGTCGCCCACCCCATCCGGAGCCAGGAGCTGCCAGGCCCAGTCCAGGCGCAGCACGCGTCCGCTGCCCCACGCCTGCGCGAGGGCCTCCGCGACAGCCACGGCCTCCGAGGCCGCTGCCAGGTCGGTCGGCCCCCCGGCCCACTCCAACACCGCCCACTGCATGCCATCGCCCCCTGGTAAACGTCCGCCTAGGCCGGCGATCAGCCCTGCCCCGCGCCGCTTCCAGTATAGCCCATCGCATCCGGGCCCCGCGGAAAATCCGGCAGACTGGCCCGAGAATGGGCCGAAGCGGCAGCGATGCATGCTAAGATGGCTAAGTAACCCGTTGCTGGTTTGGCCACTGAGGTGCCCACAAGGGAAAGGGAAGCCCGGAGTGAACTCGGCCGAGTCTGTCAAAACCCCCGTCGCCGATGTCTTGGTCGGCGCGCTGGTTCTCGCCCTTTTCTCGCTCCTCTTGGCGTGGGCCACGCGCGGCCCCCACTACGCGGCCGGAACCGGGACCATCCGGTTGGCCTGGTCGGCCCTGCCCCAAGACGCCGCCTATTCCTGGCTGCGCATGGCTGCCGCCTATCTCCTCTCGCTCGGTTTCAGCTTGGTCTACGCCTATCTGGCGGCCTTCAACGCCCGTTGGGAGCGCATCCTCATCCCCATTCTCGACATCCTGCAGTCGATCCCGGTCCTGTCGTTCTTGCCGGTGGTATTGGAAGCGTTCATCGCCCTGGTGCCCGGCTCGCGCCTTGGGGTCAACCTGGCCTCCATCCTGCTCATCTTCACCGGCCAGGTCTGGAACATGGTCTTTGCCTGCTACCACAGCTTCATCACCGTGCCCCGCGACCTCGAGGAGCTGGCGCGTTCCCTCAACCTTTCGGCCTGGCAGCGGTTTCGTCTGTTGGAGTTACCCTATGCCATGGTGGGATTGGTCTACAACTCCATGATGTCCTGGGCCGGCGGCTGGTTCTTCCTCATGGCCTGCGAGATGTTCTCCTTGGGCAACCGCAACTACCAACTGGAGGGCCTCGGCTCCTTTCTCCAGACCGCCGCCAACCGCGGCGACTGGGGTGCCGAAGGGGCGGGACTGGTGACGTTGGTGGCGATGATCGTGGCCATGGACCAGGTCATTTGGCGCCCGCTTTTGGCCTGGGCGGACAAGTTCAAGGTCGAGGGATGGCAGGCCGAAGGCGCGGGCGCCCACTCTGCCATCTTGCGCCTTTTACGCCGGTCGCGCCTTTTGGCCTGGGCGGGCCACCACCTCTGGCAGCCCCTGGGCGAGGCCCTCGACCAGGGGTGGGCCCGCGCCGGGCGTACCGCCCGGGCCATTCCCGGGGTCGGAGCCGTGTTGGGGTTGGTCCGGGCCTTGGTGGTGGCCGGCCTGTTCTACTCCCTTTTCGCGGCCCTGAAAGATGCGGCCCATCTCCTCGCTGCCGTACCGGCAGCAGCGTGGGGGACGGTGCTGGCGGCCACGGCTGCCACCTTAGGCCGCGTGGCGGCCGCCCTTGCCATCTCGGCTGCTTGGACGGTACCGGTGGGGGTGTGGGTCGGACTCCACCGCCAGTGGTCGGCCCGCCTGACCCCCATCTCCCAAATCGCCGCCTCGGTGCCGGCCACGGCCCTCTTCCCGGGGTTGGTGGCCCTGCTCATCCACCTTCGCGGCGGGCTCGCGGTGGCTTCGGTACTGCTGATGGTCCTGGGTACCCAGTGGTACATCCTCTTCAACGTCATCGCCGGCGCCACCGCCATCCCCGAAGACCTGCGCGAGGCCACGCACCTTTTTGGCCTCAAGGGGATCCTGTTGTGGCGCACCCTGATTCTCCCCGCCATCTTCCCCTACCTGGTCACGGGATTGGTCACGGCCGCCGGCGGGGCCTGGAACGCCAGCATCGTCGCGGAGTACGTCAGTTTCCAGGGGCACGTGTACACCGTGTTCGGCGTGGGAGCCCTCATCGCCGAGTCCTCCGCCGCCGCACACTACCCCCTGCTCTTGGCCGCCACCGCCACCCTCGCACTCACGGTGGTAGGCATCAACCGGCTGGTGTGGCGCCGCCTGTATCAGAAGGCAAGCCAGCGCTACACCTTGTCCTAAACATCCCCCGGCCCCCAAAAACACCGGCAGAGGGGACGTCGCCCGGGGCCGCCCGATCCCCGGTTTTGCGGCCGGTGTTTGGCTCGGTAAAGCGGTCAGGTCAGCCTAGGGATGAAGAAGCCTAGGGATCCAGAAAGGAGGGCACGCGTGCCAGCATCGCCAGCCAAAGGGCGCACCGAGAAGCCAGAGCTCTTGCTGCGCCTTTTGGGCGTCACCAAGCGCTATCCCCAACCCGACGCCTACGACATCCTGGTGCTCGAGGACATCACCCTCGACATCTGGTCGGGCCAGTTCGTGGCCCTTCTGGGTCCGTCGGGCTCCGGCAAATCCACGCTGCTCCGCATCGTCACGGGCCTGGCCCAGCCCTCGTACGGCACGGTGCTGTACCGGGGCCGGCCGGTCGCGGGTCCGAACCCCCACGCGGCCATGGTGTTCCAGACCTTCGCCTTGTACCCTTGGTTGACGGTGCAGCAAAACGTGGAGATCGGCCTTTTGGCCAAAGGCGTCCCGGCTGCCCAGCGCCGGGCCAAGGCCCGCGAACTCATCTCGCTCATCGGCCTCGACGGATACGAGGACGCCCTGCCCAAGGAGCTGTCGGGGGGGATGCGGCAGCGGGTGGGATTCGCCCGCGCCCTGGCCGTGGATCCCGAGCTCTTGTGCATGGACGAACCCTTCTCGGCCCTGGACTTTCTCACGGCCGAAAACCTCCGCAGCGAACTGTTGGACCTGTGGATCGAGCGCCGGATTCCCACCCGGGCCATCCTGATGGTCACCCACGGCATCGAGGAGGCCGTGTTTATGGCCGACCGCATCATCATCCTTTCCAAGAACCCCGCTCGGGTCATCGCCGACCTGGCCATTCCTCTCCCCTATCCGCGCAACCGCAAGGCGCCCGAGTTCCTCCATTGGGTCGACCAGGTCTACCAAATCGTCACCGGCGTCGAGGAGCCGGCCCAACCCACCGTGGAAGAGCTGATTCAGCCCGGCCCCGCCGGCGCCAAGTTGGCCCCCATCCCGGCCGGTCACCCCCCCATGCTGGCCGGGCTGTTAGAGCTGGTCGTCGACCGGGGTGGGCGCGACGACCTCTACCGCCTCGGCGCCGAACTGCTGTTGGAGGTAGACGACCTGTTGCCGGTCACCGACGCGGCCGAACTGTTAGGGCTGGCTCTGGTCGAACAGGGCGACCTCATCGTCACTCCCCTCGGGCAGCGCTTCGTCGCCGCCTCCCCCGCCGAGCGCCGCGCCATCATCCGGGAACGGCTCTTGGACATCCCGCTCTTTCGCCTCATTCACCGGGTACTCCACTCCAAGGCCAATCACCGCATGGGCCGCGACTTCTTTCTGGATGTGCTGGAAGGCCACTTCTCCCCCGCCGAGGCCGAACGGCAACTGGACGTCGCCATCAACTGGGGGCGCTGGGCCGACCTCTTCCACTACGACCCTGACAGCGAGCAGCTATACCTGGCCGAGGACCAGACCGGTCCCGCCTGAGGCGGATGCAAGCTTTGCCGCCCGGCGGGGCATATTTCTCCCGGAGGTGAGGCCACCAAGATGGCGTTGATGCGATGGGATCCCACCGATGTCGACCGGTTCCGCGAAGACATGCAGCGGTTTTGGAACCGGTTTCGCGAGGAGTGGAACTGGGAAGGGGCGCGTCCGCGCACCCGCTTTCATCAGACCGACGAGGGATATCTGGTAGAATTTGAGCTCCCGGGGGTCGACCCTGACCAGGTCGAGGTAGAGGTCGACGGCGAATCGGTGACGGTCCGCGGCCAATTCCCGCCGCCGCCCACCGCGCGCGAGGGCGAAGCCGAGGCAGAGGGCGACCGGTTCCACTCGGTGGTCACCTTCCCCACCGAGGTCGACCCCGAGACGGCAGAGGCGCACTTCCGCCACGGCTTGTTGTCGGTGCGGGTGGCCCGCCTGGGTGGGCGCCGGCGCCGGGTCAGCGTACGCCACGTCCAATAAGGTCCCGCCAGGAGAGCGGAGGGCTCCCTCCGCTCTCAGCCCCGCGGGCCGCCGGCGGGCGGTCGCCGGCCCGAGAAGAAGGCCGCCACCCAGCCGATGACCAATCCTCCTGCCATCGGCTGCAGCACCCAGTGGGGAGGCCCGTTGACCCACACCGTGCCCAGCTCTGCAAGCCCGCTGCCGATTGCAGCCGCCGCGACCACCCAAGCCAGCGGCAGGCGGGACCACGGCCGCTGATGACGGCCCACGGCCACGCCGACCACGCTCGTGGCCATGGCCACGGCCAAGGCCAAAACCAGTCTCACTGCACCACCAGGCTGACCAACCGGCCCGGGACTGCCACCGCCTTGACCACCGTCTTGCCGGCGATGGCCGCCTGAACCCGTTCGTCGGACCGCACGAGGTCGATCAAGGCGTCGGCCTCGGCCTCCTTGGGCACCATCACGCGCGCCCGCACCTTGCCGTTGACTTGTACCGCAATCTCGACTTCCGGCGTCTCGAGCCACACCGGGTCGTAGGTCGGCCACGGCTGCCGGTGTACGCTTTCGCGATGGCCCAATCGATGCCACAATTCCTCGGCCAGGTGGGGGGCCATCGGGGCCAAAAGCAGGACCAGGGTTTCCAAGGCCTCCCGGCGCACCGAGGGCGACGCCTGCGGCAACGCCTGGTAGAGGAGATTGGTGTATTCCATGAGGGCACTGACGGCGGTGTTAAAGGCGCGCCGATCGCCTAAGTCCTCGGTCACCTTCTTGACCGCGCGCGCCCGGGCTCGCGCCACCGCCTCGTCCTGGGCCGGCTCGCCCGCCCCTTCGGGGTAGCTGCGCATGGCCAGCCGCCACACCCGCTGCAAAAACCGGTACGCCCCCTCTACTCCCTGCTCGGTCCACTCGAAGTCCTTTTCGGGGGGCGCCGCGAAGAGGATGAAGAGCCGGGTGGCGTCGGTCCCCCACTCCGCGAGAATGGTCTCGGGGCTCAAGGTGTTGCCCTTGGACTTCGACATCTTGGCGCCCCGGTAGACCACCATCCCCTGTGCCAGAAGCCGCTTGAACGGCTCCTGGATGGGGACCCATCCGGCATCGTAAAGCACCTTGGTGAAAAAGCGCGAGTAGAGCAGGTGCAAGACCGCGTGCTCCCGGCCGCCCACATACTCGTCCACCGGCAGCCAGTACGCCACCTGGGCCGGGTCGAAGGGGCGATCGGTTTCGTGCGGCGACGTGTAACGGAAGAAGTACCAGCTGGAATCGACAAAGGTGTCCATGGTATCGGTCTCGCGCCGAGCCGGGCCCTGACAGCGGGGGCACGTGGTGTGCACCCAGCTCTCCACCCCCGCCAAGGGAGAGGCCCCGCGACCGGTGAAGGTGGCGTTCTCTGGCAGCAACACCGGCAGGTCAGACCGGGGGACCGGCACCACCCCGCACTGGGGACAGTGGATGATGGGGATCGGCGCCCCCCAGTACCGCTGGCGGGAGATGAGCCAGTCGCGCATGCGATAGGTGACGCGAGGCCCACCGAGGCCGCGCTCGGCAAGGTATTGGGCGATGGCCGCCTTGGCCTCCTCGCTGGCCATGCCCGTAAAGGGACCCGAGTCGACCAGGACCCCCGCTTGGGCGTATTCGCGGTCCGCCACCAAGTCCTCGGGAACGGGCAGGGACGGCGTCACCACCACCTTGATAGGCAGACCATACTTGCGCGCCACCTGCCAGTCGCGAAAGTCGTGGGCCGGCACCCCCATGACGGCACCGGTGCCGTAATCCATCAGCACGTAGTTGGCCACCCAAATCGGCACCGCCTCGCCCGTCAAGGGATGGCGGGCGTAGGCTCCGGTGAACATGGCGCGCTTCTCGCTGGTCTCCGCCGTCCGCTCGATGTCGCTGCGCACGCGCTCTTCGGCCACGAACCGCCGTACCGCCTCGGCCGTGGGACGGCCCGCCACCAGTCGCTCCACCAACGGGTGCTCCGGCGCCAAGACCACGTAGGTGGCGCCGTAGAGCGTGTCGGGGCGAGTGGTGAAGACCCGAATCTCGGTGTCGAACTCAGGAACCGGGAAGACCACCTCGGCCCCCACGCTCTTGCCGATCCAGTTGATCTGCTGGACCTTGATCTCCGTAGGCCAATCCAACCCTTCCAGGTCCTGCAGCAGGCGCTCGGCGTACTGGGTGATGCGAAAATACCACTGCTTGAGGTCGCGCTTGGTGACCGGGGAATCGCACCGCCAACACGCCCCTTCGACCACCTGCTCGTTGGCCAGCACCGTCTCGCAGGATGGGCACCAGTTGACCGGCCCCTCTTTTTGGTAGGCCAAGCCCCGCTCGTAGAAGAGCAAAAACAGCTCCTGCGTGAACCGATAGTACTCCGGCTCGGAGGTGGTGACCTCCCGCGACCAGTCCAGGGAGAGCCCCATCTCCTTCATCTGCCGTTTCATGTAGGCGATGTTGTCCATGGTGGAGACGCGCGGCGGGATGCCGCTCTTGATGGCGGCGTTTTCCGCCGGCAGGCCGAACGCGTCCCAGCCCATAGGGTGGAGCACCGCGTAGCCATTCATGCGGCGAAAGCGGGCGATGACGTCGCCCAGCGTGTACACCCGCACGTGCCCCATGTGCAGGTGCCCAGAGGGATACGGAAACTGCTCGAGACAATAAAACTTCGGCCGCTCGCCGGCCTCGACCCGGGCTCCCCCGTCCGCCTCCCACCGGGCCTGCCAATACCCTTCGACCGCTTTGACGTCGTACCGGTCCGGATTGCCAGCCTGTACCGGAACATCCCGCTCCATCTGCATGCGTCCAACCTCGCCCTCCATCCCTCGGGCCGCTCGATGCGGGGCGCGGCCCCGGATCACGAAAATCCCACCGCGACCCCGGCCTTTGCGAAGAGGCCGCCAGATCGCGCCAGGCCATGGACCGGAAGGATTTTTGAATTATTTTACCGGGCCCTCCGGGAAAAGGCAAATCCCGACCCGATGCCGTCAGTAGCCGAGATTCAGGCCGCCGTCGACGCGCAGCACCTGCCCGGTGATATACGAGGCCTCCGGGCCCAAAAGAAAGCGGATAGCCGACGCCACCTCCTCCGGACGCCCAAGGCGCCCGAGCGCCGTACGCGCCGCCACCCGAGGCGCCACGGCCGGTTCGGGACCGCTGCCGGCCGCCACGGCCCCCGGCAGCACGACGTTGACGCGAATACCCGCCGACCCCCACTCCGCCGCGAGGTGCCGCGCCAACCCCACCAGGCCCGCCTTGGCGGCCCCGTACGCCGCCGCCGGGCCGGCCGCTGCCGCATGCCAGGCATCGACGCTGGAGACCAGTACCACGCTGGAGCCGGGCCGCAGATGGGGCCTCGCGACCTGCAGAAGATGCGCCGCCGCCGTGAGGTTGACCGCAAGGGTGGCCTCCCATTCAAAGGCCGTGGTGGATTCAAAGCGGTCGCTGTACACCACCCCCGCCAGGTGCACCACCCCATCCACGACCTCCCACCCCGGCCGGGCCAGGGCCGCCTCCAAGGCCGGCCGCCACCGGTCAGGGGACTCGCGGAAGTCGGCCACCACCCCGCCCGAGGCAGGATGCCGCGAGATCCCCAGCACCTGCCATGCCGGGCCTAAGGCTGCCATCAGCGCCTGTCCGATGGCCGAACCGAGGCCGGTGGCCAAAAGCCGCCGCGCAGGTTCCATCGCTGGCCGCTCGCCTCCCGCCGCCCGCATCCGGGACGATTTTGGTATCATAATAGCGCGTCGCGCGCCTGGCCCAAAGTTGTCTGCAGCTGGCCCACAGAAGACGCGCGGAGACGAGGCGACGACGAGGAAAGGATGGGAACATGGCCGAGGTGGTATTCCGATTTAGTCCGCGCCCCAACCGGGCAGCGGAAATCCCCTGGCAACCGTTTTCCCCCGAGGTCTTCGCGCAAGCCGAGGCCGAAGGGAAACTTGTGCTCCTCTCCATCTCGGCGGTCTGGTGCCACTGGTGCCACGTCATGGACGAGACCACCTACTCCGACGACGCCGTCATCGCCCGGTTAAGCCGCGACTTCATCCCGGTGCGGGTCGACAACGACCAGCGTCCGGACGTCAACCTCCGCTACAACCTCGGCGGCTGGCCGACCACAGCCGTGCTCACGCCGCGGGGCGAGATCCTGGCCGGCGGCACTTACCTCAATCCGGAACAGCTGCTGAGCCTGCTCGACCAAGCTCAGGCCTATTGGCAGGAGCACCGGGAGGAGGTCCTGGCCGCCCAGAACCCGCCGGCTCCGGTCCCGCTCAAGCGCGACGCCACCCAGCCCCAGCCGGCAGCCGTCAACCAGGTGGTAGAGGCCATCCGCCAACAGTTCGACCGCGCCTATGGGGGACTTGGGCTGCAGCCCAAGTTCCCCCTGCCGGACGTCTGGCACCTGTGCCTCCAACACTATCTGACGGTCGGGGATTCCCCGGCGGCCGGCATGGCCATTCGCACGCTGGACGCCATGGCCGGCAGCCGCCTTTTCGACCCCGTCGCGGGTGGCTTCTTCCGCTACTCCACCACTCGCGAGTGGACGGTGCCGCACTACGAAAAGATGCTGGAGGACAACGCCCAGCTGGCCATCGTCTACCTCCGGGCCTTCCAGATCTTGGCCGACGAGGCCTACCGACAGGTGGCCAACGCCGTGCTGACGTGGGCCAACCGCACCCTGATCACTCCTGAGGGGCTGTGGGGCGGTTCACAAGATGCCGACGAGGCGTACTACCAGCAGGATCCCGAGGCCCGGCAAAAGCTTACGCCCCCCCGCGTCGACCCGGTGATCCACACCAACGCCAACGCCTGGATGGTCTCGGCCCAGCTGTTGGCGGCGGCGCTCATCAACCCCGGCGTCTACGCGCCCACTGCCTTCACGGCCCTCGAAGCGCTGTGGGACCGGATGTGGGACCCGGAGCGCGGCCTCTACCACTACGACGACGGCACGCCCTCCTTGCCAGGGCTGTTGGTCGATGTGGCCGCCTTGGCCAATGCCCTCCTCGATGGATACGAGTACAGCGGCGACCCCATCTTCGTCGAACGAGCCACAGCCTTACTACACTGGGCCGACCAGCACCTTTACGACGGCACGGCCTATTACGACCAAATCGAAGACCCGAGCCGGCAGGCCGGCCGCCTGCAGTACCGCCAGCACCCCTTGGCCGACAATGCCGCCATGGCCCGCTTTCTCTGGCGCCTCGGGCTCATCCAAGAGGACACGGCCCTCATCACCCGCGCGCAGGCTCTGCTCGGAGCCTTTGAGGAATTCGCCGCGGCCCAGGGGGTCTTCGGGGCGCCCTGGGCGCTGGTGGCCGAGGGGATCAACACGCCGCTTTTGAGTCTGACGGTGGTGGAGTCCGACCATCGGCCGGGCCACACCTTGCGCCAGGCGGCCGCTGCCGTCTACGCTCCCAACCGGCTGCTCCGCACCGTCAAGCAGGGGACGGAGGCCTTTCGCGCCGGCGGTTACGCCGAGGTGCCCATGCCGGCCCTCTACCTCTGCCGGGGTACGGTGTGCGCTGCCCCCATCACCACCCCCGAGGGCATCGCGCCGGCGCTGCAGCGCCTGTTGCAGGCGGAGGTGAACGCGCCGACTTCGCCCACCTAGGTCGCCAGCACCACCTCGGCATCGCCCCACAGCCGTTCGAGGTTGTAGTACTGGCGCTCCTCGTCGGTAAAGAGGTGGACCACCACGGCTCCGTAGTCGAGCAGCACCCAATGCGCGCGATGGCGCCCGTTGCGCTGCAAAAGCGCCACCCCGGCCTTGGCCATGGCCTCGTCGACGTGTTCGGCCAGCGCCTCCACCTGTAGCGGAGTAGAGCCGGAGGCGATGACGAAGTAATCGGCGATGAGGGTCACTTGGCGTAAATCCAAGACCGTTACCCGGTGGCCCTTTTTAGACTGCAGCACCGAGGCCGCCAACAAAGCGGCCGCTTTGGCGTCGTCCGTCGCTCGTCCCTCCTTCTCTGCGCCCGACCCGAAGGACGCCCTGGCCCCTGCCGGAGGCGGGCCCGGGTTCAGCATACCACGGACCCCCGACCGGGCGCATGTCAAATCCGGCGCCTTTCGCCGGAGCCGGCTTGGCACTCGGCTTCGGCTGCGGCCATGTCCGGATGGCGGGTCAAGCCCCGGCGCTCCAGGTAGGCGGCGCTTGACGCCACCACTGCGCAGTAAGCCGCGTCGAGGTCGCGGAAGGCCAAGGCCTCAAGGTCGGCCCGTCCTGGATACTCGCCCCGTCCCGGCTCCACCCCGTCGGCGATGAACAGCGCCTTGGCCAGCGGGCCCAAACCGGGTCCGGCCGTGGTGTGATAGCGGATGGCCTCCCACGCCGCCGAGCCGCCAATGCCCCGCTCCCGAAGCCATGCGGCTGCCACCGGCCCGTGTAGGAGCAGCGGTTCGGCCGCCTCCGCGGGACCGATGGCCAGGCCAAGGCGCCGCGCCTCGGCCAAGAGGGCGTCCCGCGCCATCTCCCGGGCCAAATCGTGGCCCATTCCTGCCCACCACCCCGCTTGGCGGTCGAGCCCATGGCGCTCGGCCAACGCCACCAGGAGTGCGGTCACCCGGTGGATGTGGCCCCGCCGGTGGGGGCTTAACGCCGCCAAGCGCTGCGCCAACCACTCGTGATCCGCCTGCATGGCGCCTCCCTTCCTGGTCTCGCTCAGCCTGGGGCAAAATGCGCGCGAGCCCCCGCGCTTTGAGGGGGCTCGCCCAAGCGAACGTTGCCGCTGCGGTCTTAATATTTGCTCTGCCGAGGCCGCGCCTCGTTGACGATGATGTCACGGCCTCCCAACTGGGTCCCGTTCATCGCCTCCACCGCCCGCTCGGCGTCCTCGTCGGAAACCTCCACGAAGCCGAAGCCCCGCGACCGACCAGTCTCGCGATCGGTGATGATGCGCGCGCTCAAAACCTGTGCGTGCCGGGAAAACGCCTGCGCCAACTCTTCCTCGCTGGTCGACCACGGCAGGTTTCCGACGTAAAGGGTTCTCGCCACGGTATAGTACCCCCCCTGAGAAAATCCGCCCAAAGGCACCTGGCCAGGGACCCAGGCACCCGAATTCGATTATCCGCTCGAATGGATAAAGATTCTCGTGATGCTGGGAAACCACTGACACTAAGTATAGTATTAGGCTTCTTCTGCAGAGTATGCAGAACCGGCCCGCTACCCCTCGGGATCCCGATACAAACCTTTTTTGGCAATATACTGCTCTACAGCCTCCGGCACCAGGTACTTGATCGACAGCCCCTGCCGCACCCGCTCGCGAATCTGGCTAGAGGAGATGGCCAACGCCGGCACCTCGAGCTGGTGGATGCGGGCCATCCGCTCGCGGCCCAGTTTACTCTCCAGGGCCGTCAGGCGTTCCAGGGAGTACCCCGGGCGGCTGGCGGCGATGAGGTGGGCGTAGCGGAAGATGTCCTCCGGAGCATGCCACGAGGCGATCTCCAAAATGGCGTCCGCCCCGCTGATAAAGTACCAGTCGACCGTCGGATCCAACGTGTGAAAATAGGCCAAAGTGTCACTCGTATAGGACGGGCCGCCCCGATCCAACTCCACGCGAGACAGATCGAAGTGCACGTTGGTGGCCACCGCCAAGAGCGTCATCAGATACCGGTCTTCGGCTCTGGCAACCTCCCGCGGGGGCTTGTGCGGGGGTTGGCCGGACGGGATGAACACCACCTCGTCCAGCCCAAAGGCATCCCGCGCCGCTTCCGCCGTCACCAAGTGTCCGTAATGGATTGGATTGAAGGTTCCTCCCATGAGTCCTACCGCTCGACGTGCTTTGCCCATTGCCTCATTTATTCGCCGTCCGCCGCCGATCTCCTGCCCTTCGAGGCGGCCCGCGGCAAAAGAATTTCGTGGGCTTGACTTTCCGGCACGAGGTCGCCTTGGTACCAAATCAGCGTCCCCGGGCCCACCGTCACCGGCGTCCCGTCGGAAAGCCCCTCCTGGGCCAATGCCTCGACGACCCCCCGGCGGCGCAGGTACTCGCAGAAATAGGCCTCCGCCTCGGGATGGCCCCAGTAGGTCATCTCAGCCCGCTCTTCGACGTCGCCGACCACGGCCACCCCGCTCGCTGACCGCACCACCCGAAACCCGGCCGGCTTTGGCCGAATCACCACCGTAGGCGGTGTCGGCTCCGACGCCGGAGGCAATCGATCGAGGGCGTGGCGCACGGCCCACATCAAGGCGTCCACCCCTTCCCCGGTGGCGGCGGAGATGGCCCACACCGGCACCGGATCCAGCGCCGCGCGCACCGCCTCCAGCCGCTCGCGGGCCTCCCCAAGATCGATCTTGTTGGCCACCACCAAGGTCGGCCGCGCCGCCAACTGAGGCGAGAAGGCTTCGAGCTCGTGCTGGATGATGCGCCAGTCGGTGACCGGGTCCCGCCCGCTCAAGGGGCTCAGGTCCAAAAGGTGCAGCAACAGGCGCGTGCGCTGGAGATGGCGCAAAAACTGGATACCCAGCCCTTCGCCCCGGTGCGCCCCCTCGATAAGGCCAGGGACGTCAGCGATGACGAAAGGCGTGCCGTAACCCGTCACGACCCCGAGATGAGGGCGCAGCGTGGTGAAGGGATAGTCGGCCACCTCGGGGCGAGCGGCGGAGACGGCGCGGATGAGGGTCGACTTCCCGGCGTTGGGGAAGCCCACGAGCCCGACGTCGGCCAAGAGCACCAATTCCAACCGCACCCACAAGGCCTCGCCCCGCTGCCCTTTTTCGGCCAAACGCGGAACCTGGTGCACCGAGCTCTTGAACCGGGCGTTGCCGCGCCCGCCGCGCCCGCCCCGCGCCACCACCTGGCTCTGTCCCGGTTCCTTGAGGTCTGCCAATAGGCGACCGTCCTCGCTCCACACTCGGGTGCCGGGCGGCACAGGGATTTCCACGTCGCGCCCGTCGGCGCCGCGGCGGTGGTTGCCGCCCCCAGGGTGTCCGTTCTCGGCCCGGTAATGCGTCTGATGGCGGAAATCGGCCAGCGTGGACAGCCCTGGGTCCACAACCAAGCGGACGTCGCCGCCGCGCCCGCCGTCGCCGCCGTCCGGCCCCCCACGGGGCACGTATTTCTCGCGCCGAAACGAGATGGCCCCGTTGCCGCCATCTCCTGCCTTAAGGAAGACCCGCACCTCGTCGACGAACACCGTCTTCCCCCCTTCGCCCCGCCCTACCGCGGCCCGTTGCCGGCCTCGGCGGCCGGATCGCCGCCAGGCTCGATCGTCGTGGCCGCGACCGGGAGCTTGGGCCACCGCCCCCATCCAAGGCACATTGTGTCCTCGTGCGCGAGGGATTTAAACCCGCCGAACAGCCGCGGCGGAGGGAGCGATCCCTGCCAGCAGACCAAAAACCCCCCGCCGTCAGGGGCCACCCGCACGTCGAGGGTCTCCCCGGCCACAGGAAGCACGCGGGCCACAGCGTAACGCAACCACATCAGCCCCCACCAGCTGAGCTCAGGGCCAAGCCGCCCCTCCCAGCGGCACCGCACGCCGCGGGCCTCGGCCCAGTGCTCGACCTCGAGCAAGACGTAGGCCCGAAGCGGGTCAAGACCTGACCAGCGCCCGGTTTCCTCCGCGAGACAGCGGTTGACGCCAGCCAAGGCCGCCTCTGCGCGCCCCGCTTGGCCGAGCTCCAGCCACCCTGCAACCACTTGCAGCTGGTTGGCGGTACGGTGTCGAAGCCGCCGGGCCCAAGCCACGGCCTCGAAGACGCCCTGCCACCGGGTCCAACCCCACGCCCATCCCATCCCGGCCAGGGCCGCCAGCAAACACCAAGGGCGGGGCAGCCAATAGCTCCCCGCCCCACACAGGGCGATCCCGAGCCAGAGCGCGGTTGGAGTTCGCTCCCAGCCTCGCATGGAGACTACCCCTCCATCGGCAGCACTTCAACCAACCGTCGCCCGAAGCGGTTACGGGTAAACTTGACCCGCCCGTCGACCAGGGCAAAGAGGGTGTAATCCCGTCCCAGCCCCACGTTGCGCCCCGGGTGCATCCGGGTGCCGCGCTGGCGGACCAAGATGCTGCCCGCCGTCACCACCTGCCCGTCGTGGCGCTTGACCCCGAGCCGCTTGGGGTTGGAATCGCGCCCGTTGCGGGAGCTTCCGCCCCCCTTTTTGTGGGCAAACAACTGCAGCCGCATCGTCAATCCCCCCTTTCTCGACCGGCCGTGGCCGGCTCTTCGACGTCGTCATACCGCACGTAGCGCCGGTGGCTCGTCCCGAGGTCGGCCAGCCCGGCGGCGATGGCCTCCACCACCGCCCGCACCTCCGGGGAGATCGGCTCGGCAAAGGAAAAATCGGCCGCCCCTTCCTCCACCCGGATCTGCCCCTGCCAGCCGGGCGTCTTTGGGAGCGCCAAGGCCAACGTCTCGACCAAGGCGCTGACGGCCGCACAGACCACATCCTGCCCGGCCGCACCCGCCCCCGCGTGCCCCCGCACCCAAAGCCTCCGGGGCATCTGATCGGGGCCGCGAACCAGGCGGACACGGATCACGAGGCGGCTTCGGGAAGGTGGATGGCCAGCACCTTAAGCCGGGTCAGATTCTGCCGATGGCCCTGGCGGCGGCGGTAGTTGACCTTGGGCTTGTACTTGAAGACCAGAATCTTCGGCCCTCGCTCTTGCCGCAAGACTTGGGCCACCACCTTGGCCCCGGGCACGTACGGCGTGCCCACCCAGGTCTCGCCTTGGTCGCCGGCCACCATGAGGCACCGATCGATCTCGATCTCTGCCCCCTCTTCGCCTGGCAGCCGCTCGACCACCACCACCTGCCCGGGCTCCACCCGATACTGGCGCCCGCCGGTCTCTACAATCGCGTACACGGTCCTACCCCTCCTGCACCCACGGCGCCTTGCCGGCGCCAAACCGCACTGAGCCTATCACACCCCAAAAGCCCTTGTCAAACCGCCCCGCCTCCGGTCCAAACCTCGACCGCCTCCGGGTGGGGATCCGGCGCCGGGGACTCGGGCGCCGCCAATCCCGCCGGGGCCAACGGTGCCGGCTCGACCATGCGCGCCGTGGCAAAGGTGCGCATGGTGCGCACGATCTCCACCTCCACGCGCTCCCCGATGCGGTTGCCGGCCCCCTCGATGTCGATCACGTACCCCGACAGCCGGCTGATTCCGTCCCGCGGATTGGTGGCGTGGCGCTCCTCCACCACCACCTCCATGCGGTGGCCCTCTCGCACCGGCAGGGCCATGGCCTCCACCTCGCTCTTGCTCCCCACCTGCACGATCTTCAGCTCATCGAGCTCGCATAAGCTGGATCCGCGGATGTAGACCGCGCGCCCCGTCTCCCGCTCCAATTCCCGGAGGTTGACGCCGCCGGGCCCGATGAGGTGAGCCGCCACGTGCGGGTGCGCCTCGGCCAAGATGGCCTCGGCGCCGGTCTCCCGAAGCTTCTCGGCGATGCGCTGGCTGAACCGGCGCGCCGTCACCTCTTCCGAGAGGATGTGGCCACGCCCCTCGCACAGCGGGCAGACGCGCGTCATCTGGTCGAGCAGCGACTCCCGCACCTTCTTGCGCGTCATCTCCAAAAGCCCAAGCCGTGTCATCCCCAACACCGTCACCCGGGTGCGGTCTTCCTGCAGCGCCTCCTCAAAGGCCCGCACCACCGCCTTCTGATCGGCCTCCTGCTCCATGTCGATGAAGTCGACCACGATGATCCCGCTGATGTCGCGCAGCCGCAGTTGGCGGGCGATCTCCACTGCCGCCTCGAGGTTGGTGGTGCGCACGGTGTCAGCGAGGTCCGTGGTGCCCACGTTCTTTCCGGTGTTGACGTCGATCACGGTCAGCGCTTCGGTCTCGTCGATGACCAAATAGCCGCCGCACTTCAGCCACACCCGGCGCTTTAAGGCCCGCTCCAGCTCTGCCTCGACCCCGCGCGCCTCAAACAGCGGCACCTCGCCCTGGTACAGTTCGATGCGGTCCTTCAATCCTGGCGACAGCGAAGCGGCCATCTCCCGCGCCCGCTGATACGCGCGCGGCGAATCAATGATTAACCGGTCTACCGACTCGTCGAAGTGGTCGCGGATGGTCCGGGCGATGAGACCCGCCTCCCGGTGGAGCACCGTCGGGGCCTTGGCCGTCTTGGCCTTCTGGCGAATGCGGGTCCAAAGCCGCCGCAGGTAAGCGAGGTCGCGCATCAGGGTCCGCTGCGAGACGCCCTCTGCCACCGTGCGCACGATGAGCCCCATGCCCTTCGGGCGGATCTTCTCGGCGATGGCCCGAAGCCGTTCGCGCTCGGCCTCTGACTCGATCCGGCGCGAGACGCCGATGGTATCCGAATACGGCGTCAGCACCAGATAGCGCCCCGGCAGGCTGAGATTGGTCGTCACCCGCGCCCCTTTGGTGCCGATGGGCTCCTTGGCGACCTGGACCACGATCTCCTGCCCCACCTTGAGCACATCCTGAATGGCGGTGGTCTTGCGCCGGTCGCGCTCGGGCCCATGGGCGTCGTCGACATACAAGAAGGCGTTTTTGTCCAGTCCCAGGTTGACGAACGCCGCGCGCATGCCGGGCAGGACGTTTTCCACCCGCCCCTTGTAGATGTTGCCGGCCGCCTGCTCTTCGTCGTCGCGCTCGGTGTAGAACTCGACGAGTTGCCCGTCCTCTAAGATGGCCATGCGGCTGTGACGGGTTCCAATGTTGACCAAAACTTCCTTAAAAACTTTCCGCTCCGGCACAATGGGGGCGCTTTGGGCTCCGGCGTCCCCAGGGGATTCGGCGCCGGATTCTTTGACCGCCTTACCGCTTTCTTCTGCGGGAAGAATCCCCCAACGGCGACGCTTGCGCCGTGACATGCGATAACTCCTTTCCCCCAAGCTCCGTCGGCAAAAGGCGCCGGTTCTGGCGGCATACCGCCTTCCCAGGCGTTCCCTCGCCCTCATCATAGAGGTTTGCCGGGGGCGGCGTCAACGCGAGGCCAGAAGCCGCCCCACCGGAACGGTGGGGCCCCAGCGCCGAAGCCCCGCCCACAGGTCCTCCTCCCATAAGATGCCCAAGCGGTGCAGGTTTTCGTCCACCACTGCCACCCGGTGATAGCGCAGTGGTCGCATGGCTTCCAAGACCAGCCCCAAGGGCGCGGTGTCGCGCACGGCGAAATCGTCCAGCGGCCACAGCGGCCGGCGGGCGAAGGCCGCCCCCCGCGCCGCGAGGTCGCGCACGGCCCAGACGGCACCGTAACGCGGGTGGCGCAGGGCACCCCAATACAGGACGCCGGCAAAGAGGAGGCGGCTCGGCGAAGGATGGCCGAGCGCGGCCTCGGCCAACGCGGCCGCCATCAACCCTAGCCCCAGCCAACGTCCCCCCGCCTGCACCCAGGACTCCGCCCTGCGATACCCGACCCGCCGGGCCAGCACCAACTTGGCGAGGTGTCCGCCATCGAGCGGCCACACCGGTAGGAGATTGATGAGGCCGATGAAGAGGTTGGCGCGGCTAAATGCCGCCACCCAACCGGGGTCGACGCCGGCCCGGGGCCCGATCCAGGTGGCCAACGTGGCCCAGACCGCGTTTTGCAACGGCCCTACCACTGCCACCATGGCCTCCACCGGCGGGTCCTGGCCCTCGAGCCCAGGGATGCGAGCGATGCCGCCGAACGGCCAAATCTCCACCCGCTGCACCGTCAACCCTAACAGTTCCGCCATAGCGGCGTGGGACAGCTCGTGGAGCAGTACCGCCAAAAATCCGACCACGAACCAACGGAGCTGGCCGGTGGCCAAAAACCAGGGCACTGCCAGCCAAAAGAGCGGGTGGACCCAAATCCGCCCCACTGCCCCCACCTACCGCCTCACGGTGCCGGCAGGCGGCCACAGGGCGCCAAAATATTGCACCGCCAGGGGGTCGGTGGGGATGCCCCGCACCCACACCTCGAGCGTCCACGGTCTGCTGCCGGCCACGCCGATAGCGGCGTCGGCGCCCACCCGCTCTCCCACCTTCACCGAGGCCCGACCGAGCCCCACGAACGCCACCGCCACGGTGGGCGTCACCCGCTCTACCACTGTGGCCCCCGTCGGCCCCGACGCCACCGTGACCACCATGCCGCCGGGCCCCGAACGGACCGGCGCGCCGGCGGCCTCGGCGATGCGCACCCCTGGAAAGAAGGCGGCCTTCAAGCCAGTGCCCTGCCACCCGTAGCGCTCCATCACCGCAAATGCCCCGCGCACCGGCGGCGGCCACATCGACGGCGGGGCCGTACCGACGGGGCCCCCCAAGGCCGGCAACACCGCGCGCCACGTCGGCGGCAGTGGCGTGTTCCAGTTCAGCCACCGGGTGACGGTGGCGCTCAACACCGCGCGCCACGGGGGACCCAAGCGATCCAAACCGCCCCGCACCAGGCTAAACAACACCAAAGCCGCCACGGCCTGGGTCAAGAGCCGGGGCGGGCGCCGCCGCGGCGGGGGCGACCAGGAGGGCAGCGTAGAAGAAGAAAACGGTTCCGCCTGCATCGGAATCCCTCCGGGGTTCCTTATGCCCGCCGAGGGACAAACATGCGTCGGGGTTTGGCAGCAAAACGGGCGCGTCGGCGCGCCCGGTCTGGTCTTTCGGCTTGTCGCCGCCGTTCAGCGCCGAAAGCGGTACCGCTTTCCCCCTTGGATGCGGAACAGGCCGAACAACACCCGCACCAACCCCTCGAGGCGCGCGCGGATGGCCAGGACGAAAAGCCCGCTGGCGATCCCCACCAAGGCCCCCGCCAGCACGTCCGTCGGCCAGTGCAGCCCCGTCACCACCCGCGCCCAGGCCACGGCCGCCGCCAAGAGGAGGCCCCACAAGAAGTCCTGCGCGCCGGCGAAGGCCAGGGCCACGGCGAAGGCGAAGCTACCGGCGGCGTGGTCACTGGGAAACGAGGTGTCGGCGGCGTGGCGCAAGAGCGGATGGATGAGGCCGGGCAAGGCCACGAAGGGGCGAGGCCGGTACGGCAAGAGGTGGCCCAAGACGGCATTGACTACCAAGGCCAACACGCCGGCCACCACCGCGTAGACCACTGCCCGTCGGGCGCGATTTTGCACCCGCGGTGGCCAAAACCAGAGCAACAGGAAGACCACGGCCCAGATCTCGGGGCTGTATTTCGCCAAGAGAGCCGCCACACTGCCGACCAGGTGGTGATGGAGGCCCAGCTGGTTTAGGGCCAGGGCGCCGTGGCGATCGATGGAGAAGATGGGAAACGTGTGGGCGGTTCGGACCTTCAAGCGGCACCGTCCTCATTCGGAAATTTGACGGGTAGAGTATAGCACAACCCGGGGCGTGGTTTCGGGATACGGCACCGCATGCCGCCGCATGGCCACGTTGATCAACAGCCCCAGGCCGACGGCATCGGTCAGATAGGCCGACCCGCCGTAACTGATAAACGGCAGCGGCACCCCTGCCACCGGCATCACCCCTGCCGCCATCCCGGCGCTTTCTACCACGTGAAAGGCGAAAAACGCGGTCACGCCGGCCGCCAAGAGGCTGCCGAAGCGGTCGCGGGCGTGCGCTGTGATGGCCAGAGCTCGCCAGATGAGCAACAGGTACAGAAACAGCACCGCCATAGCCCCTACGAACCCGAGCTCTTCGCCGATGACGGCGAAGATGAAGTCAGTGTAGGCTTCCGGAAGAAAGCTGAGCTGGCTCGGCGGCGCCCCGAAGAGGCCGGTTCCGAAGAGCCCCCCCGAGCCCACCGCGATGCGCGACTGAATGACGTTGAACCCGGCGCCCAAGGGGTCGCGTTCGGGGTGCAAGAAGATCATCAAGCGGTTCAATTGGTACTGGTGCATGGGAATGAAGAGGTGAAAGCGCAGGTGCAGGTAAATCCACAGCACGGCCACGCCGAGCCCCCCGGGAAAGAGGATTAACATCTTGAGCCAGGGCACGCCAGCCACGTAGAACATGCCCGCGACGATGGCCACCAGGACCAGGGCCGTGCCGAGGTCGGGCTGCTTTAAGATCAGCAGCATCGGCACGGCCACCACGCCCAGCGCCTGGGCGATGTCGCGCCATCGCTCCAGGCGCTCGCCGCGGTCAAGGTAGGTGGCCAAGGCCAGAATGACGGCTACTTTGGAAAATTCTGAGGGCTGAAGCTCAAAGGGGCCGAGCTGGATCCAGCGCTGGGCGCCTAGGGCGGTGTGCCCCTTGACCAGCACCAACATCAGCAGGAGGACGGCGCCGCCCCAGACGAAGGGCGCCCAGGCCTTCAAGCGCTCGTAGGGGATGGCGCAGGTCAAAAACAACAAGCCCATCCCGAGCGCGATCCACACCCCCTGCCGCAGGGTGTAGTAGAGCGGGTGGTGCGGCGGGACCACCGGCTGGGTGGCGGTGGTGATCAAGACCAAGCCGAGCCCCGACAACAACACCATCAAGGCAAAACTCCAATAGTCGAAATGGCGCCAGACCCCGCGCTCCGACACCCGGTATCCCCCCTCGGCGGCTCTCGCGGTCAGTATACCGAAAAGGCGCGCCCCCCTCGCGGCCAGATTTCGGTGGACAGGCCAGGGTTCGACGCCCTTCCCTCATCTTGACAGCCTACCGCGCACGCCTCCCGCTGGGGTGGAAACGCGATGAGAACTGGTTAAAGGTCTTTTCATGGACGCCGCGCCGGCGCCGTCCCGGCGCCCCGTTGCTTCACGGCGCCGGGCGCTTCACCCACTTGACGGGAATGTTGGCCACCAGTGCCATGGAGTCGTCCTGGCGAGCCACATCCACGCGGAATCCGTGGTCGTCGATCTCGAGATACTCGGAGATGACGCGAATCAGGTCGTCCTTGAGATGCTCCAGGGTTTCCGGCGACAGGCTGGTCCGGTCGTGCACCAGCACCAGCCGCAGGCGCTCTTTGGCCACCGTCTTGCTGGACTCTTCGCGGCCGAAAACCCGCGCCAGCAGATCAAACACGGACCTCCCCACCTTTTACCCCCGTAATCCCATGAGCTTGCGGATTCGGCCGAGAAACCCCGATTCCTCCTCCAATTTGAAGAGCGGCACATCCTCGCCCATCAACCGGCGGGTGATGT
This sequence comes from Bacillota bacterium, assembly GCA_023511625.1. Classification (GTDB taxonomy): domain Bacteria; phylum Bacillota; class Sulfobacillia; order Sulfobacillales; family Sulfobacillaceae; genus JAIMAE01. The sequence goes on from JAIMBD010000004.1 coordinate 88,614, forward strand.
TGCGGTAGGCCTCGCCGGCCCGCGACTGCGGGTTGAGGACTGCCGGCTCGCCGCGGTTGGTCGAGACGACGATGGTCTCGTCTTCCGGCACCACGCCTAACAGTTCGATGGCCAAGATCTCGATCATGTCGTCGATGTCCATCATGTCGCCGCGGCGGACCATGTTGGGGCGGATGCGGTTGATGATGAGGCTTGGCTTGTGCTTCTCCTGGGCCTCCAAAAGCCCGATGATGCGGTCGGCGTCGCGCACCGAGGAGACCTCCGGGGTGGCCACCACCAGCGCCTTGTCGGCACCGGCCACGGCGTTGCGGAACCCCTGCTCGATGCCGGCCGGCGAGTCGACCAACACGTAATCGAACTCGTCCTTGAGCCGTCCCACCAACTCCGCCATCTGCTCGGGGCTGACCGCCGTCTTGTCCCGGGTCTGCGCGGCGGGCAACAGGTACAGGTTCTCAAAGCGCTTGTCCTTGATGAGCGCGTTCTTGAGCTTGGCGAAGCCCTCCACCACGTCCACCAAGTCGTAGACGATGCGATTCTCCAGTCCCATCACCACGTCCAGGTTGCGCAACCCGATGTCGGCGTCGACCAAGGCCACCTTCCGCCCCGCCTGCGCCAAAGCCGCGCCCAAATTGGCGGTAGTGGTGGTTTTGCCGACCCCTCCCTTGCCGGACGTGATGACAATCGCTTCCCCCATCGGCTCTACTCCCCCTTAATACGCTGGTCAGCGGTTGGCCGGCCAGCGATCGATCACCAATTGCCCATTGCGTATCTCGGCGTACTCGGGGACATCGGGCACGTGGTCCTCGCCGTCATCCGGTGCCCGGGCAATGAGGTGCGCGATCCGCAACTGGGTGGGGGCCAGTCGAAATGCGCTGACAATGGCGCGCTGATCTCCGCGCGCCCCGGCATGAGCCACGCCGCGCAGCCAACCCATGACCACGATGTCGCCTCCGGCGGTGATCTCGGCCCCCGGATTGACATCGCCCAACACCACGACGTTGCCGCCAAACCGCACGGTCTGCCCGGAACGGAGCGTACGCCGGATCAGGACGGTGGGGTGGCGGCGCGCCTCTTCATTCCAATCTGCCGGTCCTTGCGCCTCCGCGTCCCCGCGCCGGGCCCCCGCCCCGCGCCACCCGTTCGCCTCCGGTTCCCAACCGTGCCCCGCCCACTCGGGAAAGATCTCGCCCGTTCTCCGTTTGGCCACCCTCGGCGCCTCCTCCATCCAGCGTCACCAACTTACAGATTCTCCCTTGGCATTAGAACTCCTTCCAGGAGCCCGAAGGGATCGCGAAGTTTTTGAGGTCAAATTGCGCCACCGGGCGACGCGAAGCGGAAAATCCGGCGAAAGCAGGGGGCTTTCGGCTAAAGACGGCTCCGACGATAGTCGATCCGCGGCACGGCTTTGATGCCCAGAATCTCCCCCAGGGCCGGAGCCAGCAACATCGCCGTCAGCATCCGATACGCAAGCGGCCCCAAGACGGCGTTCCACGGGATGGGCACCGCCGCAAGATGCATCAACGCCGCCTCCGCCAGGCCAGCCACACCCGTGGCCACGCCCGCCAAAAGGCCGGGCACAAACAACCGGTCATGCACCAAGCGGCGCTGGAGGTAGGCCACGCCGCCCCCCACGGCGGCCAGCGTCACGGCGTGCAGTCCGATGAGCCGCCCGACCCACACGTCTTGGATCAGCCCCATCACGGCGCCCAACCAAAGCCCGCGCCGCGGGGTTTCGTAGAAGGACAGGATGACCACCAAGGCCAGGATCAGGTCGGGCGCGTAGCCGGGCGGAAAGAAAAACGTCCACAACGAGGTCTCCACCACCAGCGCCGCCACCGCCAACCCCACCCAGGCCCAGGCGCGCGAATGCCAGCGCACGCTTACCCTCCTCCGCCGTACAAGGGCGGCGCCACCGCTCCAGGCGGCGCGTACTCCACCACCATCACCGTAGCCAATTGGTCGAAGTGGACACTGGGGTCGACGGTGGCGGTGACCGTCAGGCCAAACTGGGTGTGGCGCACGGCTACCACCCGCCCGATGAGCAGACCCGGCGGAAAATACTGGCTGAAGCGCGAGGTGACCACGGCGTCCCCGGGGGCGACGTCGGGGCGATGGGCAAAGAGGAGGAAGTTGACCGTCCCGCTGACCGGATCCTGCCCCTGTACGATGCCGGCGGCCTGTGAGCGGACATCGACGGCGCCCACGCCGGAATTGGGGTCCAACAGGAGCATGACGGTGGCGGTGTGGGGCGTGACCTGGATCACGCGCCCGACCACCCCTTGGGGCACCACCACGGCCATGCCCACCTGCACGCCGGCATCGCTCCCGCGGTCGATGACCACTGTGTCAAACCACGAATCCGGGCTCCGGGCGACGATGGTAGCCGGGACGAGGCGCCACCCGCGGTAGGCCCGCTGCATCCCCAGCGCTGCCGCCAACTGGTCGTTGACGGCCAACACCTGGGCCAATTCGGCGCGCACGCTCTGATAGTCGGCCATTTCCTGGCGCAGCCGCTGGTTTTCGGCCTGGAGTTGACCCAACTGGCGCACCGTCGCCGCCGCTTGCACCACGTGTTGGCCCACTGCTGCGAACCCGGTTTCCACCGGCAGCGCCGCCCAGGCCAAGAGGCCCGACAGGGTGATGAGGCGGCCGCGAACCTGGGCGGTGTAACTTAAGCTTAAGGTCACCACCGCCATGATCAGGATCAGCAGCACGGGCCGGCGCCAACGCTGCCAGAGCCCCCCCATCCAAACCCCTCCCACCCGCGAGCGCCGTCTTGGGGTTTACCGCCGGTTGCGGCGGCGCAGCGCCGCCAGGTGATGCGGATCCTCGAGCACCATGCCGGTGCCGCGCACCACCGTCAACAGCGGGTCCTCGGCCTGATGGACCGGCATCCCGGTCTCGGCGCTGACCAGCTTGTCGAAGTTGCGCAGCAGGGAGCCGCCGCCCGTCATGACGATCCCGCGGTCCATGATGTCGGCCGCCAGCTCCGGTGGCGACTTTTCCAGCGTGGCCTTGATGGCCTCGATGATGGGGTTGATGGTCTCGGCCAAGGCGCGCTGGATCTCGGTGGAGTTGACCTTCAGGGTCTTCGGCAACCCCGTAACGAGGTCGCGCCCGCGGACATCCATGTACTCCTCGTGGTCCGGGGGATAGGCAGAGCCGATGGTGATCTTGACCTCTTCCGCTGTCCGCTCCCCGATCATCATGTTGTAGGTGCGCTTGATGTGGTTGACGATGGCCTCGTCCATCTCGTCGCCGGCCACGCGGATCGACTTCGAAGTCACGATCCCGTCGAGCGAGATGATCGCCACCTCGCACGTCCCTCCACCGATGTCGACGATCATGTTCCCCGTCGGCTCGTTCACCGGGAGCCCGGCGCCGATGGCCGCCGCCATCGGCTCGTCCACCACCAAGGCCTCGCGGGCGCCCGCCTGGATGGCGGCATCGCGCACGGCCCGTTCCTCTACTCCCGTCACCCCCGACGGGACGCCGATGACCACCAGCGGGTGGAAGAAGCGCATGTTGGGCACCGCTTTATGAATGAAGTACTTCAGCATGGCCTGGGTGATGTCGAAGTCGGCGATCACCCCATCTTTCAGCGGGCGCACGGCGCGAATGTTCCCCGGCGTCCGCCCCACCATCTGCTTGGCCTCTTGCCCCACGGCGATGATCTCGCCCGTCATCTGGTCGATAGCCACCACCGAGGGCTCTTGGAGGACGATCCCCTTGCCTTTGACAAACACCACCGTATTGGCAGTGCCCAGGTCGATTCCCATGTCGCGGGAGAAGGCCCCGTACAGCGACTTCCAAAACATCCCGAACCCTGTCCTCCTATCTCAACTCCGTCACCTGATGATCCCGCAAACTGACATGACGCCCATGGCCCACGATGAGATGATCCAAGACCGGAATGCCCATGACGGCGCCCGCCTGTTCCAGCCGAACGGTCAGTGCCCGGTCTTCAGGGCTGGGAGTGGGATCTCCGCTGGGATGGTTGTGCACGGCAATCACCGCCGCCGCGGAATGGGCCACCGCTCGCCGGAACACCTCTCGGGGAAAGACCTCGACGCTGTTGAGCCCCCCGCGAAACACCGTCTCCACCGCCAACACGCGATGCTTGGTATTTAAAAGCAACACCCGAAACTCTTCTTGCGTCAGCCGCTCCATGTCCGAAACCCACGGCAACACATCTTGCGGTCCGCCGATAGCCTCTCCGGCCGTCGCAAGGCGCACACGCCGCCCCACCTCCAAGGCCGCCAACAATACCGCCGCCTTGGCCGGGCCGAGCCCCCGCACCTGAACCAACTCTTCCACCGAGCGCCGGGCCAGCCCGCCCCACCCGTCGGCCAACAGGGCGCGGGCCAATTCCAGGGCCGATTGCCCCGGCCCGCCGTGGCCGATCAGGATGGCCACCACTTCCGCATCCCCCAGCACCGTCGGACCGTGGCGCAGCAACCGCTCCCGCGGCCGCTCGTCGGGCGGCAGCGCCTTGATCGACGTCGCCATCCCCGTCCCTCCATCACCCATCCGGCCAATGTCGCAACAGCGCCCGCACGGCGTCCAACGGCAACCCGATGACGGCTTCCAGGTTCCCCGCGAACGCCTCCACAAAACGTCCCGCGCCCCCTTGGATGGCATAGGCGCCGGCCTTGTCCAACGGCTCGCCAGTGGCCACGTAGTCCGCGATTTCCTCGTCCGCCAACGGGCGAAAGCCGACCTCGGCCACCTCCACGCGGACAAACCCGCGTCCCCGCACCTCTTGGTAGACCGCCACGCCCGTGTAGACCTGGTGTCGGCGGCCGGACAACCGCCGCAGCATGGCGCGTGCCGCTTCGACATCCTCAGGCTTGCCCAGGATGTCGTCCCCCAGCGCCACCACCGTGTCAGCGGCCAGCACCAGCGCCTCGGGGTGGCGCCGGGCGACCGTGACGGCTTTGACGGCCGCAAGGCGCCGAACCAGGGCGTACGGGCGCTCTCCCGCCCGGGGGGTTTCATCCGCCGCTGCCGGCTCGACGGCAAAGGGAATCCCGAGGCGCCGCAACAACTGTACCCGGCGTTCGGAGGCACTGGCCAAAATCAGTGTCGCCATGGTCCCCCCATCTCTGCCTCGCCCACCACCCGCCCCGCGTTTCGGCTTTGCACCGAGCCTTCGGGGGAGGCCTGTCCCGCCAAGCCACCGCCGACGGCGCCATCTGCCAGGCCCTTGCCGAAGACCAGCATACCATTGCCCAAAAACCCAGGGCAATTGGAGAAATTCACCGGCCGAGCGCGCCCGCGTTCCAGGCCCCGGCCCGCCTGAGCCAGGCGAGGAGGGCCAAGGATCCCGTCACCAACACCGCCGTGCCCTCCCGCTTCCGAGCGGCGTCGCAGGCCTTTTGGAACGCCGCCATCGGATCCGGGACCGGGGTCGCCCCGACGGCCGCGGCCAGTGCGGTAGCTGGCGTCCGGCGCTCCCCCGGCACCTCCGTCACCCACAGGCCCGCCGCCACCTGAGCCAGCTGGGCAGCCATGGCCGGGCCCGGCTTGTCCTGCAGGGCGGCGAACACCACCTGCCACTGGTAGCGCGACCACGGCGGCTGGCCCAAGGTGTCGCACAGCGCCGCCACTCCGTGGGGGTTGTGGGCGCCGTCGATCACCACCAACGGGCGGCGCGAGACCACCTGAAACCGCCCCGGCCATTCGACGTGGCGCAGGGCCCGCGCGGCCGCGTCCAAGTCCGGGCAGAACCCCAACCGGTGCAGCACCTCCACGGCAGTCCAGGCCGTGGCCAAGTTCTCAGCCTGGTAGCGGCCTGCCAAGGCCGCCTCCACGGCACGCCCTTCCGGGCTTTGATACCGCACCCGGTCGCCCAACGCCTCTGCCTGGCCGCGGGGGCTGAAGACCGGCACCTCCAGGGCCTGAGCGCGCTCCCGGATGACCCGGGCCGCAGCGGGATAGGGTTGGGTGGCCAGTACCAAAGGAGCCCCCGGTTTGAGGATGCCGGCCTTCTCCCCGGCAATGGCCTCGATGGTGTTTCCCAATCGGTCCATGTGGTCGTAGGCGACGGGCGTGATCACCGTCAGCCGCGGGTTCGGCACCACGTTGGTGGCGTCAAGGCGCCCGCCTAAGCCCACTTCCAGCACCGCCACGTCCACCCCCGCCTCGCGAAAGGCGAGAAAGCCTAGGGCCGTGACCGCCTCAAAAAACGTCGGCGTCTCCGGCAAGTCCCAGCCCACCGCCTCCACCTGGTCGGCCAACCGATCCCATGTGGCTTCGTCCAGCGGCGCGCCGTCGATCATCACCCGCTCGTTGATACGCCCCAAGTCAGGCGAGGTGTAAAGCCCTACCTTCCACCCCTGTCCTCTCAGGGCCGCCGCAATCATGGCCGAGGTGGAGCCCTTGCCGTTGGTCCCCGCCACATGCACCACCGGCACGGCCCGCTCGGGATGGCCCAGGCGCTCCATCAGCCATTGAATGCGCTCAAGGCCAGGCCGCATCACCTCCGGGCGAGTGCCGCCCCACCACGCGTCCTTCAACGGCCCCGCCTCCCCCCGTTACTGCAGGTCTTCCAAGCGCTGGGCGATCCGCTTTAGCCTGGCCTCCAACTCCTCCACGCGCGCGGCGGTCTTGGCCACCACCTCGGCTGGGGCGCGATTGCGAAACCCGGCATCGCCCAGGCGGGCCACCGTGCGCGCCCACTCCGCCTGACTTTCCCGTTGCGCCTTCAACAGGCGCTCCCGCTCCCGCTCGGGGTCTACCACGCCCGCCAAGGGCAGGTAGACGGTGCCGCCCTCGGTCACGCCCGCAATGGCTTGAGCCACTCGGCCCCGGGCCGTCACCTCCACGCGCTCCACGCGCAGAAGCTCGGCCATTTCCGGCGACAGGGCCTCAAAGGCCTCCCGCACGGTTGCCGCCTCGCTCACCAGGACCACTCGAGGCAGCCTGGCCTGGGGACTTAGGCCCAATTCGGCGCGCAGGTTGCGCCCCGTCCGCACCGCCGCCTGGACGACACCCACTCGCGCTTCGGCCTCCGGATCGGCCCGGCCGGCCGCGACCGGCCATGGCGCCACCATGATGCTCGGCCCGCGATGGGGCAGCGACTGCCACAACTCCTCGGTGACAAACGGCATGAACGGGTGCAAGAGGCGCAAGGCCGTCTCGGCCACCGTCACCAGGACGCCCAGCACCTCCGACCGCCAGGCCTCCTCGCGCAGGCGTACCTTGGCCAGTTCGATGTACCAGTCGCAAAATTCGTCCCACCAAAAATCGTACACGGCGCGCGCCGCCTCGCCGAACTCGAAGCCCAACAAAAGGTCGGTGACCCGTGCCACCACCGCGTCAAGGCGCGAGAGGATCCAGCGGTCGACGGGATGGCGCGGGCGGTCGGAAACCGCCGGCTCTGTGGTCAGATTCAAGCGCACGAAGCGGACGGCGTTGTAGATCTTGTTGGCGAAGTGACCGCCTGCCTTGACCTTCTCCTCGCTGTAGCGGATGTCGTTGCCTGGTGTCGATCCCAAGACCAAAGCGATGCGCAGGGCATCCGCCCCGTAGCGGTCGATCACCTCGCTCGGGTTGACGCCGTTGCCCAGCGACTTCGACATCTTGCGCCCTTGGGCATCCCGCACCAGCCCGTGCAACAAGACGGTCCGGAAGGGCACCTGGCCGGTGAAGTGCACCCCTTGCATGATCATCCGCGCCACCCAGAAGAAGATGATGTCGTAGCCGGTGGACAGCACGGCAGTGGGGTAGTAGACCCGCAGGTCTTCGGTGTCCTCGGGCCATCCCAAGGTGGAAAAGGGCCACAGGGCCGAAGAAAACCAGGTATCGAGGACGTCCGCATCCTGCTCCATGGGACCGCCGCAGTGCGGGCAACACGTGGGGGGATCCGCCGCCACTTCTGTGGCCCCGCACTGTTGGCAGTAGTAAGCGGGGATGCGGTGGCCCCACCAGATTTGGCGAGAGATGCACCAGTCGTGGATGTTCTCCATCCAGTTCAGGTACACTTTGGCGAACCGTTCGGGGACGAACTCCACTGCACCCCTTCGGACCGCCTCCAGCGCCGCTTCGGCCAAAGGCGCCACCCGCACAAACCACTGGAGAGAGCGCAGCGGCTCGATGACGGCTCCGCACTTCTCGCAGTGGCCGACGGCGTGGGTAATGGCCTCCTCGCGCACCAGGTACCCGCCGGCCCGAAGGTCTTGCCGCACCCGTTCCCGCGCCGCATACCGGTCCAAACCCGCGTAAGGGCCGGCCTCGGCCGTCATCCGGCCGTCCTCGCCGATGACGTGGATGGCCGAAAGCCCATGCCGCTGCCCAATCGCAAAGTCGGTGGGGTCATGCGCCGGCGTCACCTTGACCGCTCCCGTGCCGAACTCGGGGTCGACCAACGGGTCGGCCACGATGGGGATGCGGCGGCCCACCAACGGCAGCACCACCTCCCGCCCCACCCAGTCCCGCCAGCGGGGGTCATCGGGGTGCACGGCCACGGCCGTGTCCCCCAGCATGGTCTCGGGCCGAGTGGTGGCCACTTCGATGGCCCCGCTACCATCGGCCAAGGGATAGCGGATGGTGGTGAGGGTGCCGGCCTCCTCCACGTGTTCGACCTCGATGTCCGACAGCGCCGTGCGGCACGAGACGCACCAGTTGGTGATGTAGTGGCCGCGGTAGACCAGCCCCTCGCGGTAAAGGCGCACGAACACCTCCGTGACGGCCCGCGACAAGCCCGGATCGAGAGTAAAGCGCAGCCGCGACCAGTCCACGGAGGCCCCGAGCCGCTCGATCTGGCGCAAGATCTCGTCCCCGTACTCTGCCTTCCAACGCCAGACTTCGGCCAAAAACGCTTCCCGGCCGATGGCGCGACGGTCGATGCCCTGCTCGCGCAGCCGCTCCTCCACCTTCATCTGCGTGTGAATGCCGGCGTGGTCGATGCCAGGGAGCCAGAGCGTGTTCTCGCCCCGCATGCGGTGAAATCGAATCAAGACATCCTGCCAGGTGTTGTTCAGCGCGTGCCCGAGGTGCAGGATACCGGTGACGTTGGGCGGAGGCAGCACGATGGCGAATACCGGCCCCGGCGCCTTGGGATCGGCGCGGAAGAACCCGGCCTCCTTCCAGTACCGGTACCATTTGGCCTCTACCTCGGCCGGGTCGTAACGCGGGCTGAGTTCCGTCATCCACCGGTCCCCCTCTTGTCCTCTCCAACCCTTTCGGCAAGCCGCGGCCAAACGCAGGGGAGGGCGTGCCCGACCAGGGTCACGCCCCGGATATCATTCAAGAAAACGACCCCCTTCGCGCTGGGGCGAAAAGGATCGTCGTTGGGCTTCGAGACGCAAGACCGGAATTCCCCCCATGCGCGGGGGTCCGGAAAGGCCGCCAAGCGAAGCGGATTTGGGTGGTTAGCCTTCGACTACGGCTAAAATGTCGTCGGTGGAGAGGATGAGGTGCTCTTGGTTGTCGATCTTGATCTCCGTGCCCGCAAACTTGGCGAAGAGCACTTTCTGCCCTTCCTTCACCTTGACCTCTTCCCCGTCGCCGACGGCCACCACAATGCCGGTCTGGGGTTTGTCCTTGGCGGTGTCCGGGATGTAAATACCCCCCTGGGTCCGCTGCTCCTCCTCCACCAACTTCACCAAGACCCGATCCCCTAGCGGTCGTACCTGCATTCCGTGTCCTCCTCGCGTCAAATGATGGGGCAAGCCTTAGCCAACACCCCTCATTATAGCGCAGGCAAAGGGGCTGTCAAACCGCTCCAGCGGACGCCCCAGCCCCGGGATCGGGTACCCCCGGTTGTCCCGGTTCTGGCCCCACCCCGCAGGTCATAGCCATGTCCCGGAAGGCCGAGGCCCATGGCCCAAACGGGTCTCGGACCCTGAGCGCGGTAGAGGTGAAGCGGGATGGGGCGAAGGGCACGCGTGAGACCCTTTTGGGCCCTGTTGGCCCTGGTGGCAGCTCTCGGTGCCGTGGCGCTCTGGCGCCTCCTGCTTCCGCCCCAACCGCCGGCCCCGGTGCTGCCGGTGGCCTTGACCGGCGGCGATCCCCTTTTGGCCATGCCGTGGTTCGTGGCCCAGCGCCTCGGAGCCTTCCGCACCGTCGGCGTCTTGCCCGAACCGGCTCCGGGAGGCATCCGTCTTGGGCCTCCCCTACCCTGGACGGCACCGGTGATGGGATACCTCGCCGTGCGCCCCGACGTGGTGCTGGTCGCGCCCACTGCCGACCCGCACTTTCGTTGGGCCCAGGTCCAGGCACTACCGCTGGCCTACCAGGCCGACGACCCCGCCGTCCGGACCTGGACCGAGGCGGTCCTGGCCCAACACAGTGTGCGACCGCGCTCCTGGGAGCCGCTCTCCCAAAAGGCCATCGCCCAGCTCTGGCCTCGGCAATACCTGCCGTACGCGGTCGTCCCGCTGACTGCAGTGCCTACCCTGGAACGCCTTTGCCCCACCACGCACATCCTCGCCTTCCTGGGCGGGTCCACAGGCCCCTTGCCGATCCTGACAGTCAATGGGCGCAATCCGGCGCTGATCCGTTTTCTCGCCGGCCTCAACCTCGGCCTGTGGTACCTCCACACCGAGCCGCCAAACCGAATCGGCCGCCTGCTGGCCGGAGTGGACGGGCGCTCGGCAGCCGAGTGGGCCAAGCTCGACGCCCTCGGTCGACGCTACCGGTTGTGGCCCGCCACCACCTATCCCGACGCCGCCTTGTGGCACCGGTTGGAGCAGTGGCAGCCGACTGCGCCCGACTACCGCGCGGCAGTCGAGCCAGAGGCGGCGCTGTCGGCGTTGCAGCTCTTGCCGTAATAGCGCGCGCGGTCGATTTCCATCAAAAACAGGCTCGGAGAACCCGGCAGGCGATCCGACGGGGGCAAGACGCCCGTCTTGCGAAACCCGAGCTTGCGGTAGACGTGCAGCGCCCGCGCGTTGTCCTCGGTCACCCGCAGGTACACCCGCTCGCAGGCCAGTTCCGCAAACGCCACCTCCAGTCCCTCGCGCAGAGCGGCCGTGCCGATCCCGCGGTCCCAATACCGCTTGTCGCCGATGGAGATGCGGATCTCCGCCCTCCCGGCCCGCCATGCGATGTGCTCCAACTCCAAGTCGCCGATGAGGGCCCCGTCTTGGCTGACGATGGCAAACCCCGTGCGGTGCCGGTCGCGTTGGAGCGCTTGCCACCAACCGCCTGCCTCCTCGCCGTCCGGGAACTTCCGCCCGCAAAAGTACGCGATCTCGGGGTCTTGTTCCCAGGCCTTCAAGGTCGGCACATCGGCCTCCGCCAGCGGTCGAATCCAGCGATACCTGCCCTCGAGGGCGACTATCATTCCCGTCACCTCGCCAACCGAAGTCGGTCCTCAAGATTCGACAAAAAGTCCCCGGGTCCTTTCGGGCCGGGGGCAGAGATCAGTGGCAAGGATGGACGAAGGCGGTATGCCTGGACAGGCTCGGCAAACGGTGCGCTCAGAGCGCCAGCCCCAAGCCGCGAATGGCGGTCTTCAGCGCCTCGAGATTCTCGCGGGTTTTGGCCGAGAGCATCAGCACCGGCCGTCCCCACGCGGTCGCGAGCGCCGCTTCCCGTGCCCGACGCTCGGCTTGGTTCAGTTTATCCACTTTGTTGGCCACCACCACCAACCAGAGGTTGCGCGTGGCCGCCCACTCCAGCAGCTGATACTCCTCGGCCTCCGGATCCCGGCGGCAGTCTTGCACCACCACGCCGCCCAGTAGCGGCTGGCGCTGGGTCAGGTACCATTCCACCATTTCCCCCATGGCTTCGCGGCGGGACTTGCTGGTCCGGGCATAGCCGTATCCCGGAAGGTCGACCAGGTACCAGCCGCGCATGGGGTAAAAGCTCACCGTCTGGGTTTTGCCCGGCGTGGCGCTCACCGGTGCCTGGCGGCGGCCGACCAAGGCGTTGAGCAGAGAAGACTTGCCGGCGTTGGACCGACCCATGAGGGCCAACTCCGGCCAGCCCGCATCCGGAAGGGCAAAGGCCGAAGGGGTCGGACGGCGCCTATCCGACATGATCCTCCACGCGCTTTTTCAGGGCCAAGCGCAGGACTTCGTCCAAATGGCGGACGAAGTGAATGGTCATGGCGCGCTGCACCGGCCGCGGGATCTCCTCAAGGTCCCGTCGATTCTCTTCGGGGAGGATGAGTTCGCGAATCCCGGCACGGTGCGCCGCCAACGCCTTCTCCTTGATCCCCCCCACCGGGAGCACCCGGCCGCGCAGGGTGATCTCGCCGGTCATGGCCAAGTCGGCACTGACGGGGGTGTTGGTCAGAGCTGAGACCATGGCCGTGGCCATGGCGATGCCGGCTGAAGGGCCGTCCTTGGGGATGGCACCTTCGGGCACATGCACGTGCAGGTCCAGGGTTTCGTGAAACATGGGGTCGATGCCGAGCTCGCGCGCCCGCGAGCGCACATAACTGAATGCCGCCCGCGCCGACTCCTGCATGACGTCACCGAGTTGCCCCGTCAAGAGCAACTGCCCTTTGCCCGGCATGGTGGTAACCTCGATGGGCATGACATCGCCCCCAACCTCCGTCACTGCCAAGCCGGTGACGATGCCCACCTGGTCCTTCTCCTCGGCCGCGCGGTGGCGTACGCGCTCGGGCCCGAGGTAATGCGCCACGCGGCTACGGGTGACCCGAATAGGCACGGCATGGCCGGTCAAGATCTCGCGGGCCGCCTTGCGCAGGATGCTGCCGAGTTCGCGCTCCAACTGCCGCACCCCCGCCTCTTGGGTGTAATGGCGGATGACCAGCGACAGCGCGCGGTCGGTCACCTCCACCTGTTCGGCCGTCAACCCGTGCTGCTCCCGCTGCTTCGGCCACAGGTACTGGCGAGCGATGTGCAGCTTCTCCTCCTCGGTGTAGCCGGGGATGACGATGGTCTCCATGCGGTCGGCCAACGGTCGCGGAATGGTGTGGAGCACATTGGCAGTGGTGATGAACATCACCTGTGACAGGTCAAAGGGCAATTCGATGTAATGGTCGGAAAAGCGCACGTTTTGTTCGGGATCCAGCACCTCCAGCAACGCCGCCGACGGGTCACCGCGAAAGTCCATCGCCATCTTGTCCACTTCGTCGAGGAGAAACAAGGGGTTCTTGGAACCGGCCTGGCGGATGCCCTGGATGATCCGGCCGGGCATGGCCCCAACGTAGGTGCGCCGGTGCCCGCGGATCTCGGCTTCGTCGCGCACGCCGCCCAGGGACATGCGCACGAAGTTGCGCCCCGTAGCCCGGGCGATGGACCGCGCGAGCGACGTCTTGCCCACGCCGGGCGGCCCCACCAGGCACAGGATGGGCCCTTTGAGCGACTTGGACAACTGGCGCACGGCCAAATATTCGAGGATGCGCTCCTTGACCTTGGTCAAGCCGTAGTGGTCGGCATCCAATATCCGCTCTGCCTCTTGGATGTCGAGGCGCTCTGGGGTGGTCACGGCCCAGGGCAGGGATAACAGCCAATCGACATAGGTGCGCACCACCACTGCCTCGGCGGCCATGGGTGGCATTTTGGCCAAGCGGTCGATCTCCCGCTCGATCTTCTCCCGCACCTCTTCGCCGACGTCGCCCAGTTGCTCTAAGCGCGCCTTGAGTTCCTCGATCTCGGTCTGCTGGTCATCGCGCTCCCCGAGTTCGCGCTGGATGGCCTTGAGCTGCTCGCGCAGGTAGTACTCCTTCTGCGAGCGCTCCATCTGCTTGCGCACCCGCACGTTGATCCGCCGCTCGATCTCCAACAGCTCAATCTGGTGGGAGAGCAAATCCGAGACCTTGGTCAGCCGCTCCTTGGCCGAAAACGTCTCCAACACCTCTTGCTTGTCGGCCGTGCGGACGTCGAGGTAACTGACGATGGTATCGGCCAGGCGACCGGGATCGTCCAGATTCATGGATAGGGAGGCCTCGCCCGGCATGCGTTTGGAGTTCTTGATGTATTGCTCGAAGAGTTCGACCACCGCGTGCATCAGGGCTTCGGTTTCGGCGCCGGTCTCGGTCACCTCTTCCACTGGCTCTACCGTGGCGCGGTAATACCCATCGGCATCCTCGATGGCCACCACCTTGCCCCGGGCCCGCCCCTCGACCACGACCTTAGAGCCCCCGCCGGCCATCTTCAGGAGCTGCTTGACCTCGCCGATGACGCCCACCCGGTAGAGGTCATCGATCCCGGGGTGGTCTTGACGAATGTCCTTTTGGGCTACAAAGATGAGTTCGCGGTTCTCCAGCATGGCGGCCTCGAGCGCGCGCAGGCTCCGCTCGCGGCCTACTTCGAGGGGCACCACCATATAGGGGAAGACCAAGACCCCCCGGAGCGGCAACAACGGCAATTCGATCGGCATGCTGACCCCCCTCACCTTTCCTATTCTATCCCAAGCCCCGGGGGGATACTATCCGCGCCCCAGAACGCCAGGCAGCGGGTGGTGAACCCCACCCGCTGCCCGAAGGGCGCCTTTTAGCGGAGCGGCATCAGGCGGCGGGCATTGCCTTCGTAGATCTGGCGGCGTTCGGCCTCGGGAATCGGCAACTGGTCGAGGACGCGAATGGTCTCGCGAATAAAGCGGGCTCCCCCCTCGGGGTCAAAAGGACAGTCGCTGGCAAACAGGCAGTGTTCGGCGCCAAAGAACTCGTAACCCAAACGGGTGGCGTTGGCGGCACCAAACAGGGCCGTGTCGGCGTAAAACCGCTTGAAGTACTCGAGCGCTGGCCGCGCCAAAGGCTCGTACTCCTCTCCGATGCTCCGCTGCCCCATCACGTCCAGGCCCGGGCTGATGCGCCCCTCAAAGTAGGGCACCATGCCGCCCATGTGGTGGGTGACGATGACCAGGTCCGGCAGCCGTTCCATGACCCGCGAGAAGACCAGGCGGGCCATGGCCACGCTGGTCTCGTAAGGCCAGCCGAAGGCCCACCACAACTCGTAGCGGGACTTGGTCTCGGTCTGGTAGTCCGGAAAGGTGGCAGGGCGGGTAGGGTGGAGAAACATGGGGATGTGCCGTTCCGCCGCCCGGGCAAAGATGGGAAAGAAGTCGGGGTGGTCGAGCGGGCGCCCGTTGACGTTGGAGTAGATCTGGACCCCGGCCGCACCCAGTTGGTCCCACGCGCGGTCCATCTCCCGCACGGCCGCCTCGGGATTGTTCATAGGCAGCGCGGCCAGAAAGCTGGGAAACCGGTCCCGATGCCGCGCCACAATCTCGGCCAGGGCGTCGTTACCGATGCGGGCCAATTCCGGCGACTCGTCCGGTCCGGCCAGCACCTCCGGGGCCGGAGAGGCCAAGGAGAGGACTTGTTGCAGGTCGTCGTAGGGATCGAGCAGGCGCAGGCGGGCATCGAGGTCCCACAAGGTGGGAATGTGGGCATCGCGCTTGGCGATCTCGAGGTGTCCGGTCAGCTTCTCGATCCGCTCCATGAAGGGCCTGGGCAGGAAATGGGTAAAGACGTCGAGTTTCACCGTGGTTCCTCCTTTATCGCTCCGTCGCTCCCCCGGGGGACGGCGACATGCGGGCCGAGGGCCCGTGCGGCCCTGAAGGCCATGGGCTCAACG
The DNA here is from genome assembly GCA_023511625.1 of Bacillota bacterium. GTDB lineage: Bacteria > Bacillota > Sulfobacillia > Sulfobacillales > Sulfobacillaceae > JAIMAE01. The sequence goes on from JAIMBD010000004.1 coordinate 104,114, forward strand.
TTTACACTATTCGCCTTTCGGGTCGAGAATCCTGCCCCTGTCAAGATCCGGCTCCCAAATTGGGTGCCTGCGCGGCCACTCTAGCCCCCGGTGGGGGCCGGAGGCGCACTGGCGGACAACAGCTCAGCCGGAGCCAAAGTGCCTGCGGGGGCTTCGGCGTCGGCCGCCACCAACGCCCGGCTCCAGACCTCAGCCAGGTTGGCCACTGCCACCACTTCGATGCCTTCCCAGTTGGCCATCGACTGTTGCCAGTTTTCGCGAGGAATGAGCACCGTGCGGCACCCAGCCAACCGCGCCGCTTCGATTTTGGCCACGACGCCCCCCACCGGTTTGACGGCGCCCAGGATGGAGATCTCCCCGGTCATGGCCACGCGGTTGTCACACGGTCGCCCGGTCATGGCCGAGTACAGCGCCGTCGCGATGGCCACCCCAGCCGAAGGGCCGTCGAGGGGCATGCCGCCGGGGAAGTTCAGGTGCAAATCGTAGCGATCCGGATCGAGCCCCTGTCCGCGGAGCACCGTGAGCACGTTCTCCACCGACGCGCGGGCCGTCGACTTCCGCCGCACCACCCGGCCGAGTCCGGCCATTTCCTCCTCATCCACCACGCCGGTCACGTACAGGCGCCCGCGTCGGCCCCGCACCGGTACGGCAATGGCCTCGACCTCCAAGACCGTGCCGAGGTTCGGCCCGTAGACGGCAAGGCCGTTGACGACGCCCACCGCCGGGCGTGTCCCCACTTTTTTGTCCAGGCGGGGATTGTGCTGACCCGAGTTGACCACCCACTCCACGTCGGTCTGGGCGATGTGGGACCGACCTTCGGTCAGGGCCACGCCAGCCGCAAGCTGCATCATGTTGACCGCCTCTCGCCCGTTGGTGGCGTACCGTTTAATCACGTCTAAGGCCCCCCGCTCCACCTCCGTCCCCATGCGCCGGGCTGCGTTGGCGGCCACTTCGCCCACCTCGTCGGACGTCAGCGGGCGAAAGAAGATCTCAAGGCAGCGCGAGCGGATGGCCGGCGGGATCTCGCTGGGTTGCCGGGTGGTGGCTCCTACCAGGCGAAAGTCGGCCGGCAGCCCGTTCTCGAAGATATCCTGGATGTGAGCCGGCAGGTTGTGGTCCTCAGGGTTGTAATAGGCCGACTCGAAGAACACCTTGCGGTCTTCCAAGACCTTCAAGAGCTTGTTCATCTGAATCGGATGCAGTTCTCCGATCTCGTCGATGAACAAGATGCCCCCGTGGGCCCGGGTCACGGCCCCGGGTTTTGGCTGTGGAATGCCGGCGATGCCCAGCGGCCCTGCCCCTTGGTAGATGGGGTCGTGGACGCTGCCGATAAGCGGGTCGGCGATCCCGCGCTCGTCAAATCGCGCCGTGGTGGCGTCGATCTCGACAAACTTGGCGTCAGGCCCAAACGGGGACAGCGGGTTGCGTTTGGCTTCCTCCAATACCAGGCGGGCAGCGGCCGTCTTGCCCACGCCGGGAGGCCCGTAGATGAGGACGTGTTGAGGGTTCGGGCCGCACAGGGCCGCCTTGAGGGCTCGGATGCCATCGGCCTGACCTACGATCTCCTCAAACCGCGTGGGCCGGGTCAGCTCAGAGAGCGGTTCGGTCAGGCGAATGGCTCGCAGCCGCCGCAGCTTTTCGATCTCCTTGCGCGACTCGCGCTCGATCAGGATCTTGTTGCCCTGCTGGGACTTCAGGAGGTTCCAGAAATAGAGTCCGATGATGATGGCAAAAATGAATTGCACCCACGTGACCAGGTTGGTGAACGTCATCGGGCCCTCCTTTCCACGCCGCACCGTCCACAGGATGGCGTCGCCCGGATAGTGTCCCCCCTGCCCCGGGGGCTATATCGGCAATTGATGGGGCGGCATCGTCATGGAAATTATGTCCGTTGGCCCGGCCATCCAAACCTGGGTCGTCAACCCAAAAAAGACCGCCGGGCCTGTCTGAAGGCCCGGCGGTGTTGTCAAGCGCCGACTACGCCGTCTCCTCTTTCTGCTTCTTCGCCCGCTTGGCTCGGTCTTGGGTCACCAAGAGAGGCGGCTCACGCTTTTCCACCACCTCGCGCGTCACCACGCATTTGGCGATGTCGTTGCGCGACGGCATCTCGTACATCACGTCCAGCATGATGTCCTCGATGATGGCCCGCAACGCCCGCGCGCCGGTGTTGCGCCGAATGGCCTCGGCCGCCACGGCCGCCACGGCGTCTTCCTTGAACTCGAGCTCGATGTTGTCGAGCGCCAAAAGCTTCTGGTACTGCTTGATCAGCGCATTGCGCGGCTCGGTCAGGATCTTGATCAAAGCCTTCTCATCCAAAGCGTCCAAAGTGACCACGATCGGCAGACGGCCCACGAACTCCGGGATCAGGCCGAACTTCAGGAGGTCTTCCGGCATGATCTGCGCCAGGATCTCCCCGATGTTGGCATCCTTGTTGCTCTGGATCTCGGCGTTGAACCCGAGCCCCTTGCGCCCGATGCGCCGCTTGATGATCTTGTCGATCCCGTCGAACGCGCCGCCGACGATGAATAGAATGTTGGTGGTGTCAATCTGGATAAACTCTTGGTGCGGGTGCTTGCGGCCCCCCTGGGGCGGCACCGAGGCCACGGTGCCCTCCAGGATCTTGAGCAGGGCCTGTTGCACGCCCTCGCCGGAAACGTCGCGGGTGATGGACGGGTTCTCCGACTTGCGGGCGATTTTGTCCACCTCGTCGATATAAACAATCCCCTTTTCGGCCTTCTCGACGTCATAGTCGGCCGCCTGGATCAGCTTGAGCAGGATGTTCTCGACGTCTTCGCCCACGTACCCGGCTTCCGTCAAGGAGGTGGCATCGGCGATGGCAAAGGGGACGTTCAAAATCTTGGCCAGCGTCTGTGCGAGCAAGGTCTTGCCCGAGCCGGTCGGTCCCAACATCAAGATGTTAGACTTCTGCAGCTCGACGTCGTCGATCTTGCTGCCCATGTTGATGCGCTTGTAGTGGTTGTAGACCGCCACCGAGAGGGTCTTCTTCGCCCGCTCCTGTCCCACCACGTATTGGTCGAGGATGGCCTTGATGTCCTGCGGTTTGGGGATGTCCTTCAGTTCGAACTCGACGTCATCGTTGAGTTCCTCCTCGATGATCTCCGAGCATAGCTCAACGCACTCGTCGCAGATGTAGACGCCCCCTGGTCCGGCGATCAGGCGCTTGACCTGGTCCTGGTACTTCCCGCAGAACGAGCATTTCAGCTGTCCCTTTTCGTCGGTGAACTTGAACATGCGACCACCCTCCTTACTGACCGCCGGCCTGTGACTTCCCCCGTGGCACCACCACTTCGTCAATCAGATGATACGCCTTGGCCTCCTCTGCCGTCATCCAGTAGTCGCGTTGAGTTTCTTCCAGCACCTGTTCCACCGAGTGATTGGTATGATAGGCCAAAATGCGCGCCAGCGTCTCGCGGCTGCGCAAAAGCTCGCGCATCTGAATCTCGACGTCCGTGGTGCGGCCCCCGAGGTTGTTGATCCACGGTTCGTGGATCATGATGCGGGCGTTCGGGAGGGCAAAGCGCTTCCCCGGTGCGCCGCCTGCCAACAAGAGCGCGCCCATGCTGGCCGCCATGCCCACGCAGATGGTCGACACGTCCGGCTTGATGTACTGCATGGTGTCGTAGATCCCGAGTCCCGCGCTGACTGAGCCCCCGGGAGAGTTGATGTAGAGGTGGATGTCCCGCTCCGGATCGTCACTCTCCAAAAACAGCAGCTGCGCGACCACCAAGTTGGCGACGTCGTCGTCGATGGCGTTCCCGAGGAAGATGATGCGCTCCTTGAGGAGTCGGGAGTAGATGTCGTAGGACCGCTCTCCTCGGTTGGTCTGCTCAATCACCATGGGAATCAGGTAACTCAAGGTCCAACTCCTCCTTACCGCTCGACCGCTCGCTGGTTTGCGGGGGCTACTCCACTACGGTGGAAGCCAGATATTCGCGGGCTTTGGAGATCAAAAGATTGTTCCTCAGTTCTTCGAACTCACCGCGCTGGCGGAACAGCTGCACCACTACGGAGAGAGGCTGCTTGAAGGATTCGGCCACGGGCTTGAGGCTTTGCACCACCTCTTCGTCGTCCACCGCGAGGCCCCGCTGCCGCGCCACTGCCTCCAGGATCAGCTGGTTTTTGACGCGTTCTTCCGCTCCGGGAAGCAAGTCGTTTTCGAATGCCTCCGCACTCTGCTGGCGACTTTTGAGGTAGTCCTCAAAATTCACCCCCACGCGGGCCAAGTTGTCGGCCACCTCGTGGACCATCCGATGGGCCGTCGCCCGCACCATGCTGGGAGGCAGCTCTACCTCCAATTGCTCCCTCAGTTTACCCAAAATCTCTGCCAACCGGCTTTCCTTGGCTTCCCGCTCCCGTCGCTCGCTTAACCTATTCGCGACCTGTTGGCGTAATTCCTCTATCGAGTCGAACCCCAAGGTCTTGGCCAACTCGTCGTCGGGCGGGATCTCCGGGCGCTTGTTCTCTAGCACCACCACCTCGAACCGCGCCGACTTCCCCGCCAACGCGGCGTCGGGATGGTCTTGGGGGTAGGTTAACCGCAGGACGGCAGGCTCTCCTACCTTGAGGCCGATCAGTTGAGTCTCAAGGCCTTCGACCAAGATGCCGCTGCCGACCTCTAACGATAGGCTGTCCTCCTCCGCGAACGGCTCCGATTCTGGCTCGCCCTGTTCGTTTTCCAAAAACCCTTTCAGGCGCAACTGGACCCGATTGCCCATGGCCACCGGCTCCTCATCCGCCGGCACCAGCTGGGCCACACTTTTGGCCAGGTTCTGCACCTCGCGGTCGATGTCTTCGGGGCTCACCTCCGGAACCACCAGCGGCAGGCGCAACACCTCCTCGAGAGCCGGGACTTCCACTTCAGGTTTCGCCTCAACCTCGATGCTAAACTGGAAGGGCTTGGCGTCCTCGAGGCTGATGATCTCGATGCGCGGCTGGGACACCGGTTCTACGCCAACTTCTTGCAGGGCCGGGCGATACCGGTCCTCCACCAACGACTCCGCTGCTTCTTGAAGGATGACCGAACGGCCCACAAACCGCTCGAAGATCGGGCGCGGAGCCTTGCCGGGGCGAAATCCCGGGATGTTGTACCGGCGCACCACCTTCCGGAAGGCCTTGTCCATAGCCTGTTCCAGCTCTGCCGGCTCAATGGTGACCGATACCTTCGCCACGGCGTTGGGCAGCCGCTCCATGACCACCTGCATCGTTGCCAGATCCTCCTCAACCGTTCCAAATCGCCCTATTATAGCACGAGGCTTTGAGGATTGTCCCCGACCCCAAATATAAAGAGGGCAGGGAGGCCTGCCCGTCGATGCGAAACCTGGAGCGGAAGACGGGATTTGAACCCGCGACCCCCGCCTTGGCAAGGCGATGCTCTACCCCTGAGCTACTTCCGCAAAAGCTGTCTGGTGCGAGGGAAGGGACTTGAACCCTTACGCCTTTCGGCACGAGATCCTAAGTCTCGCATGTCTGCCATTCCATCACCCTCGCGGCCGCTCCTGGTGCGCCCGGTAGGATTTGAACCTACGACCTCCGGATTCGAAGTCCGTCACTCTATCCCCTGAGCTACGGGCGCGGAAAAACCCTACGCATTCGCGTAGGTCAAAATTTGGGGTGAATGAGGGGACTTGAACCCCCGACCCCCAGGGCCACAACCTGGTGCTCTAACCAACTGAGCTACATCCACCACGTCACACCCCGGCGCTACGGCACCGGTCTGCACTCGGTCCGAGGGCGCTTTTAGCATAGCACCAGGGTGAGCAAGATGCAAGAGGCGGAGGGCGATTGCCGGACGCCCGCCCACGCCCAGAGGGCCTGGGGCCGAAAGCCGCCGGCGTGACCCAAAGGCGTTTCCTCGTCTCAGGGTACCGGTAGACGGGACTCGGTCTCAGGACTGCGGTCGATCACGGAGCACCCCGCAGCTCCCTGTCTCCGAAGGGCAGCCCGCACTCGGGCAAGGCCGCGGAAGGGGTCTTAACGAGCCCCCGCCGCGTCAGCACCCGGCACAGGCGAAAGAGCATTCCGGCTGCGGTCTAGGGCAAGAGCTCCCCGGTCCCTCGCACTGGGCTTCGCTGGTCCACGGGGAAGGCCCGTAAGCGAGTATAAGGGGGATACGGCGGCCGATATCCTCCTCGGGACTGTGCTCACTCCCGCTCCCATGCTACCTTGATGCCGATCCTCCTAACCACGCCGAGCCACCAAAAGCCAGCGAATCTCCCTAGGGAAAGACGTCCGCCGCCCCACGATCCCATGCTAGAGCCCCCGAGAGGAAAGGAAGCGCCTATGGCCGGTTTGAACGACCCTAAGCGATGGCCGAGATGGCTCGGCGCAGCCGTTCCTACCCTCGCCTTGGTCCTTGCGGCGCTTGGGGTCACCCACAGCGCCATCCAAGCCCAAGACCCCCATGCGCCGCTTCGAGTGCCCGGGATGGTCGTAGCGGTCACTCCCGAAGCCGGTACCGACCGCGTCTATGCGGTGACCGTCGCCCTGGAAGCCCTCCCCTGGGCTCGCCACCCATCATCCGGCCTGGCCTTCTCGCCCCGGCTCACGTTCTGGATCAGGCCGCGCGGCCGAAACCGTCTCGGCCCCGCGGTAACCGCGACGTTGCAGCCTTTCCCGGCGCCGACCATCGTCAGCCCACCATTCGGAGGACCCTCGCCGGCACTGATCCAATACCGGATAAAACTGGCCAAGCCCCTGCCGCCGGGCGCCGAACTGTTCAACCCTTCCCTCTCCCCGGCCCGGATTGACCCTCCCGCGCAGCTCCCCCCCGCCGGTCTGCGGGTGTCCTCTCCCGCCCCGATCGCGACGGTACCGGCCGGACAGCTACCAGAGGTGGCATGGGCCGGCGCCTTACCGCCGCTGGGATTGCTGGGCGCCGTGCTCGGTTGGCGACTCGGACGGACGACACCTCGGGTTCGCCGCCCACGTTAGGGCCAAGGCCATCCTTCGCCCTCCGTCTGCCCCGATCGCCGCCACGCCACCGCTACGCGTCGCAAGGCGGGCCACATCCGCGCATCCGAAGGAAGGGCGACGCTTGCCGACGGCCACCCAGCCTGGACCGACGGGCACCGGAGCGGTGTGGAGCCGCCGCCCTGGCATTGACGCATGCCGCGTTTTTCCTAACCGATGCCGCGGGCTTCCGGAATCGCGTCCACCACCCCGTCCCACAAGGCGATCCGCGCTTCCAAGGCGCGCTCGGCAGTCGCCTGAGCTTCGGCCGCGCGCAGGATCTCCCCCGATGAGCGCCTGCAACAGTTCAGCCGCCAAAGGACCGTGCTCGCTGGCGTCCACTGCCATGTGGCGTCGGAGATAACAGCGGAAGGGTTGAACCGGGGCCGAAGGGCCCAGGTACTCCCGGAGGTCGCGAAACCTATCGGGAATGATCGCTTCCCGGCCATACAAAAACGCCGCCACCGACCAAGGTGGCGCTGCCAGGGCAATAGCCCGCAAGGTGCGCACGAACGGCGCCGCAGCCTTGGGCAGCACCACGGGGGACAGCGCCTCCTCCACCGAGGCCCTGCGTTCCAACTCGTTTAGCCAAGCCTGGGTCGCCGCACAATCGGCCCCGCATTCCTCCATGGCGGTAAGGTCGAGGCCGAAGTGGCTCCAATACCCTCCCTGACCATCGGAGGTCAGACTCTTCTCCCAGCCAAATCTCTCCCAGCCAAATCTCATTGATCAGCCTCGCGAACCGAGGGTGGCCAGGGGGTTCTTTGCAGCGAGGGCAAACGCCCCATCGTGTAGCTCGGGTGGTGAAGCTACCTCAATGTGCCAACACAGCCGCCGCCACCGGCCCTGGTCTACACCTAAGTGGCCATGCCGGGAGAGACCGCCCGACTTAGGTCCCCAATAAGGAGCGAGAAGGCGCTAGCGGGCCCCGTGATTGCGCTGCGGGGAGCCGCATCCAGCGAGTTGCCCCGACAGCGAGCGCTCTTACGCTTCTTCAGAGCCATGGAACGCCTTGGTTACAGCCCGGCCCGCGACCTCCCGTTCTCTACCCTCTTCTCGAGGACACTCTAGGCGGGGCGACCCGCGGAGGTGGGCGCCTGGCTGGGCACGTGCCACGAATATCCACTATTGTCAGTGACATAGAGGGTATACTGGCCGTGGCGATCGACGACCAACCACCCCCGGTCCACGGTCGTAAAGCCCAAACCAGCCACTGCTGTGGCGCTGATCCCCGCCGGCAATCGCCGTGCATGGAAGGAGAAACCCCCGTTCGGGGTCATTAACAGCAAGGGGCGACCGTCCGCATCGTCTGCCACCAGCCAGGCGACGTAGGTCACCGAGGCCAGGGGCCCCACGACCCGAAAGCCGGTAGGGGTCACGTTATGCCACGTTCGCCCCCCGTCGGTCGTCTGGAGAACCGCTCCCCTCGCCGTGACGGCCAGCCCTAGCTGGGCTGTGAGCATCCGTACCGTTGTGCCCGCGCTTACGGGCGCAGCGGGGAGTGGTACGGGGGAACGTTGGACCGTCGCAGCCAAAGCAGGAGGAGCCCCCCGGGCAGCGGGGCGCGCCGTACACCCCGTAGCCGTCCCCAGGAGACACGCTGCCGCTATGAGCCCCATGCCACGCACTCCCATGGCCCTAAGCTCCCTGCATCGCGACAAGGGCGTGGTATGGTACGGCAACCCGCTCTTCATGTGGCACCCTCTTGCGCTTTTTTGCAGCGCGAGACAACCTTCTGGCTCCGAGCCGGCTACCTGCTGGTGCTGTGCAAGACCACAGCCAGGCTTAAACGATACGCCAAGGATTTTGGGTGGCCCTACGGAAAGGTGTGGGCAGCTTCTCACACGCGGGGACGGCCACGGCCAGCGTCAGTGCATGGCGCTCGCCCCTAGCGTTGTTGCGGCGGCTCGCCCCGTGACAGTGCACCAGGACCGGCCCCGATAGCCCCACCACCAGTCCTGGCACGGGCAAGGCCGGACACCGGTCGGACCCTGAGACGACATAGGGTTGGTCGGGCCAGGGCTGATGGCGGCTAGGTCCCATCAGGAACGTCGGACCCCAGACCGGCAACCAGCTGACGCTGTACGACCCTTGGGGGATGCGATGCCCGGCCACCGTCGGGAGCGTCACCGGCCGAAACCGACGGGATGGCAGATCGTAGAATCCCCATTGCCCGTGCCAGGTGCCAAAGACATCCGCGCCTGCGGCGACAGCCCCCACGAAGGAATCCGGCAGGGCATCCACGCGACGGCCCGCCCGGTAGAGGCCGGGCCGCGATCCGCCCACGACCACGACCGCCGCCCCATCTGGGAGCACGCGCGAAGGTTGGCTAGGGAGGCCGCGGCGAGGTAACCCGTGGCCATATTCCACCACACAAGGTTTGTCCAGGCGCCGCCGTGCTGGGCGCTCTGGCCGAGCAGCACCCAGGGGCTCGTCCCCATGGCCGCCACCCGCCAAGCCTCCCCGAGATTCCCAGGCTCCCGCAGCAGAGGGATCAGCCGGCCCGTCCACGTTCGCCAAGCCAGCGCAGTCGGGGTATGCACGAGGAGGCCGTTGGCAAAGATCCCTACGGGATATCCGTGAGGCGGTAGCGTCACGGGCCGGGGCAAAGTCGGCTGTTGCCCCGGGGCTACAGGCTGGACACTCCCCACCACAATGGGCCATGTTCGGTGGGCTGGCATGACACCGATTGCAGTCGCACCCGGAGAATTCTGGCTGGCTGGAGGGCGACCTGCCGGGCCGCAGCCGTCAAGGCATGCCACCGCCCCCACCGCGGCCATCCACCAGAGGCCTGCGAGCCACAGGCGCTGGGATCGGTTTTGCCTAAAAAGCTCGGCTCGCATTCCGCCATCTGTCTCGCACTTTCCTGGGCTACTCCGGTACCGCGTGTCCCATCCCGCCTGGTCGCCGTCTTCGCTCTCCCCTCACATCTGCATTCGTTGCCGCCGGTGCTGCCCACAATAACCGGTCAGGGCAGGGTCGCACCGCGAACAGAGCGGGGCCCCGCAGGCGGTGCAGTAAATGACGGCCCAGCGTTGGTGCGCATTGCAGTGCAGGCGGAACGACGGCCGGCGGGGCGACGGGGCATCGGCGACCGGACGCCTGGCGGCCGAGCTTGTCCGCCGTCGCGCCTCTTGATAGGCCCAGATGACCTCCTTGAGCCGTTCCTCGTGCCAGCGCGCCTCCGGGGAGCCACGGGGAAACTGGTCCGGATGATGCCGCCGGACCAATCCCAGAAAGGCGCGCCGGATCTCCCCCTCTCCGCTGCCAGGGGGAATCCCCAGGATCCGCCAGGGGTCGCGCGCCGCCGCCATTTGCTTCACCCGCCATGCCCGGTTTTCAGCTTCTAGGCTTCAGTATAACAAACCGAGCCACTCGGAATGGCTCAACGGTGGACTGCTACCGCGTCCCAAGATCGGTCCAACCCCTGGCCTTCGGGAGTAAGCACCAATGCACAATCGGCCTCCCCGGTGGTCAGTGGTAGCACAGCTTGTCGAAGGCCTCGTGGGACAAGGGGCGCATGAAGAGGTAGTTGGCCTCGGGCACCGATTGGGCGGCGCGGCTTGGGCTGAGAGCTTAGCCGACGCGCAATCCCTTCGATACCGACACATTGAGCGGGATCTCAAACTCCACCCGCCAGTGACTGGGGCGGGACAGCGCAGACTCGAAGAGGTAGGTCCCGGGCATTCGCTCTTTGCCGATCCGGGCTTGGTTCCTGGTCACCTCCAACATGGCGCCGGCCAGCGACATCCCCGCCGGCACGGTCGCCTCCGCCACCGGATGCACTGGGGGCGGCTTTTGGCGATCAGGGGGAAATCGGGGGTTGCCCCGCGTCCCGCAAGAGGCCGAAAACGCCGATGCCAGGATGTTGGGCCCGTGGCAAGCCTCCCCGGCCGCCAGAGCCCCAGCCGGCCGCCACTTTGTTGGTACGGTGCATGGCGCCACCGCCGTCGCGAGCATCGTATTGTGTTCCCGACATCCGCCCGTTGCCAGATGATGACCCAGGTCTTGCGGTTGACACCCAGTCGGCTTCCCGCTTCCCCCAGGACCGCCCGCCTGCCGGCTGGTCTTACGTCCCCTCCCCGACCGTTCTCGTTCTCGGGGCCACTCCCGGCGACGGCGGCCGCCAAGCTCCCAGCGGCATTCTGGTCCCGGTCCAGGGACGAGCCCGCGTGCGTCGTGCCGGACGTCCGGTGGCCCAGCTCCAGCGAACGAGGGTCCAGGGCCTTTCGGACCAGTTGTGGAGCGATTCGACCTTGCCGGGATGACTACGCTTCCTTGATGTCTGCTTCCACCGCCATGAACCGACGGCCCCCTTCTCCGGGGCTTGGCATTCCTTGCGGTTTCATCCCCAGAATCGATCGCTCTTGCGGGTGCGCAACAATCCCCACTGGTGGGCATTTCGGGTCGCCTCGTGCCGAGAGCTGGCTTCGAGCTTGCGAAAAAGATGTTCCAAATGGCGTTTGACGGTGTGCGGAGAGACGAACAGCCGACGGGCGATCTCGTCGTTGCTGAAGTCGCGGTCCAAAAGCTCCAAGATCTCTCGTTCCCGGCGAGTCAGGCGCACTTTCGGCATCGGCAGTTCATCCGGATAGAACAGAGGCACCTCCAAGACCATGCGCTGGGGCAGAAGCACCAGCGGATGGGGAAACGGCGCGGCGCGCTCGACGGTGTCCAATACGCTGAGCAAAAGCTCGCTGGAAACCGGCAGCACCACCGCCGCGTCCACCTCCCGGCGCAGCACGTCAAGGAGAAGCGACCACGAAGGGTTGGCCACGATGGCCACCAGCGGCCACGAGCGGTCATTACCGAGGGCGTGGCGAGGAGTAGAAGGCAGGTGCTCGAGGTCTTCTCGGCTATTGGCCAGGCACACCCAGACCAAAGACCCCCGCCCCGGGTATTCCATGGGCGTAGTTGCCACCACCACCTGACGGCCCATCTCAGTCAACCACTGGGCCAAAAGGCGGCAGGCCCCCATCTGAAGCCCAGTGATTACAAGGCGCGCACTCTCAGCCTCGACCCCTTCAATCATCGGCGTTCCTCCCTCGCCAGGCCACAACGGAAAACACCCAGGTTCTGTGCCGACCAACAAAATCAGCTTCCGAGCACTACATTCTTTACCATTCTGACTTTTTCCTGCCAAAACCGATGGAGCTGGCAAAATTAGGTCTAGTGACCTAATTTTGCCAGGAGAAAATAGGAAGCACAGTCAATTTCCACCACGGTGTCTCCTCCGTAAGGTGGAGATGGGAAGTCGGAGGGGTGGTACGCCGCCCTCAGAGACGGCGAGAGCCGCCCCGAAACGAAGGTATTCCCAGGAGAAAGGGACCAAGCCTCGTCCCTTTGCCTTCTACAGGGGGAAAGGGTATGTGGAAGATGACGCGATGGAGACGCAGGATCTTGGCACCGTTGCTCCTAACAGCGACGTTGGGGGCGTCCGCCTACGCGTTCATGGCCTCCAACAGCGTCGCCGAGTCGTCGGCCGGAGCAGGCCAGGGGACCATCACCGGATACACCGTGACCGATATTCAGTACGACCTCAATGCTCTGGCTCCCGATCCTGGCCGACTGTGGTTGGTGACCTTCGACCTAGTTCCCTCCGACCCAAGCCAGCCCGCCACCCAGGTTGCGGTGTGGTTTGACAACCAGACGCAAGCGGTGGCTTCGACCTGGTACCACACCTGCCAGCAGACGTTTGGTCCCGACTCCCAGGGCGTCACCGGATGGTCGTGCGGCCTGCAAGGCTGGGATCAAGAGGCTGGTCCCGGGCCCACCGCGACCATGTTGAACGTGGCCGCCGCCCACTGACCCCAGAGGTCAGTCAAACCGTCGAGCATCTTGCTTCGGGGGAAAGGCGCAGTCTCGACAACCAAACCGAAGGCAAGTCGCAGAGGTGCTTGAAGTAAAGTGGCCTCGCCCAGGGAACCCTCCCCGGCAAATCGATTTACATCCGAAATTAAGGAGGAAATACCCCATGCGTCTTATGCACTCGAAGTTAGGCCGGATCGCAGCCCCAGTCGCCCTCGCCGTGGCCTTAGGCGGCTCGGCCTACGCCTTCATGGCATCCAACTCCGTCCAGGAATCCAGTGCGGGCGTCGGTTCAGGCACGATTTCCGGCTACAATGTAAGCAATATCACCTACACGCTAAGCAGTGCAAACGGGAACCCCGACCAAATTACCAACGTGCAGTTCACCCTGACCCCGGCCGATAGCAACGGCTTGCCAGCACAGTCGGTAGCCGTGTGGTTTGACAACAATACGGCGAATGTGGCCTCCAGCGCCAACCAGGACTGCACGATCCAGTCCGGTTCCAACAGCAACAGCGTCACCGTCAACTGCAACGTCACGGCTCTCAACCAAATGGCGGGCGCCAACTCCTCCACCGCCTTGGACGTCGCCGCGGCGCACTAAGCGACACCGAAGGGGCCTGGGGACGAGCGGTATTCGTCCCCAGGCCCCCCTTGGTGGCGAAAGACCATAGATCGACGATCGACAAGGAGAGGGGGAGGGTCGTGAAGGCTGCTCCTCATGGCCGGCGCTGGCTGAGGTGGATGATCGCTACGGCATTGATTGCGGCCTTCTGGTATACCTTGGCCCCTCCTCAGCTGGGTGGCAAAACTACGATCTTGCTGGTCCAAGGAACCAGTATGTTGCCGCGTTTTCACGCTGGCGACTTGGTGGTGGTGCGCCAGGCCGCCCACTATACGGTAGGAACGCTGGCCGCATACCACTATGTGCCATTTCACTCGATCTTTTTCCACCAAATTATCGCCCGGGTCGACGGGCGCTACGTCTTTCAAGGCATCAATAACCCCGTGGCGGATAACTATCACCCGACCCGCCAACAAATCATCGGTCGCCTGTGGTTCGCCCTCCCCGGGGTAGGCAGCTGGTTCATCTTCTGGCGCCAACCGATGCATGCCGCCCTATTGGTGGGTGCTTTGGCCTTGGTGACCACCCTCACCGCCCCAAGGAGGAGACGGAGAATGGGACGAGTCGAACAGAAGGCGCCCCTGGGGCTGGCCGCCGCTGGCAGTCCAGGCCCTTGGTGGATCTTGTCCGGCGCGTTGGCCACAGTTGCGGCCGCGTCGCTGGCGATCAGCGGATGGAGCTACACCCATCCCCTGACCACCGTTCAATCCCGGCCGATTACCTATTCGCAGAGCGTACATTTTGACTATCAGGCCCAGGTGGCTAAGAGCGTGCTCTATCCACTAGGAAAGCTCCGGCCAGGCGACCCGGTCTACGTGCCCCCGGTCGAAGCGATGACGGTGGGGCTGCAATACCAGTTAGACCTAAGGCAAGGCCAGGTCCTGGGCGGAACCGCCGGGCTAGATGCCGAAATCGTGAGTACCAGCGGCTGGCACTACCGCTATCCCCTGATCTCTCCCCGGCGGTTCACCGGCGCCTCCACTGCGCTGTCGGTGGCACTCGACCCCACGTCGGTCTTGAACACGGTGTCCCAGGTCACAGATATGACTCAGGACCAGCTAGACACCTATCAGCTTCGCCTCATTCCGATGGTCCGGGCCACCGCCCTGAGCCATGGAAAGCTGTTCTCGGCCCAGTTCGACCAGCCAATCGCCTTCGACCTCAACAAAAGCTGGCTAAGACTCCAGGTGCCCGACACGATCAGCCTAAACCAATACCTCAATCCGGTCAGCACGGGCTCAAGCCAGTATTCTCAAGTCGTGCCCAATGCCCTGACCGCCTTTGGGCTTGCAGTGCCCCTAAGTCAGACCAGACGCTACGGCCCCCTGGCGACTACCCTGTTCCTGTTGGGAGCAGGACTGGCATGGTGGTGGGGCCAGCGCGTCCAAAGCCGGCTGGATCCGGCCAGCCGGATTGCCCAACGATACGCCTCAATTCTGGTCGATGTCGACCACCTCCCATTCTCGCCCTTTGAGCGCAGTATTCAGGTGGGTTCGATCGACGGCCTGGTTCGCCTGGCCCTGCAGTGCGAACGGATGATCCTCCATGCCAAAAGCGGGGAGGACCTACACCTTTATCTTTTGGAGAACGTGGGGGAAAGTTACTACTACGTCGTGCCGGCCTCGGCCTCGAGTCCCCTCCCGCAAGCCCACCTGCAGTCGGTCGAGTCGATTCCCTCCCCGTAGCCTGCGCGGAAGCCCGCGACTGGGCCCCGCTGCGAGGCCTGGGAGCGGCCACAAGACAAGCGATTGACAGGACGGTCAAGTTAGAGGCCACCGCGGCCTTCCAGCGGCCGCAAGGAACATAGACCGTCTCCACCCCGAAGGGAGGACAGTCCCAGGGCGCGGAATGAACCGTTTAGCCTCGATATCGTGACCTCGGGGAGCAGTCCAGGGGACATCGGGAGACCGCCCGTAGCATATGCGGCCACACTGGAAGATTGGTGTTGCTGGCCGCCCGCCGGACCCACCAGGGATGAATAGCCGACCCAATCCATATGGCGGGGGAGTAGCCGGAAGGCGCCTTGTTGGTGTATTTGAAATTATAGCCAGAGATGTGGCAGGGGTAATATATCCTGTTCTTGTACAAGTGTGTTGGCTAAGAACTCGTTCTTCCTTGTGCTCATGTTGTACGGGCTGATCGTGAGGCTGGTGGCGCACCCGATCAGATGGCAGGCCGAACACGACCTGGGTGGCAGTAGCGTTTTGAATAACCACCTCCTCGACCATAAGGTCGGCCTCGTATATATCAACTCTCAGGCAAGGTCAGGGGTCAGAGGCATATCCCAGGGTAGGTGTCCCGGATGCCCCGAGCCCGGCTGATGGCATCGCCAACATGATACAGTCGGCGGACGCCGACATGGTAGAAAGCCCGCCGGGTCTCCGGAGGCCTGCCGAGGCGAGGCCATGAGGCGTCTGGGTTAACTCGCGGCGCCGCCCGGCCTCCGCCTCGTAGACGATGGCTCGGCCTTTCCACCGCCCGGAGGGGAGTTGGCGGAGGTCAATGGCATAGGGCTGTTTGGGGCCTCCGGACATCCTGCACCATTACCCCGGTAAAGCCTGCCAACTGTCCCGGTAAGCGAACCTTTCCGGTACAGCATAGCCATAAAAAGGCCCATCGGCGTGTTGCCTAAGCTGGGATGGGAACATGGGGACTCCTGAGGAGTGCCCTGCCGAAGTGGACAATGAATGTTAATGCAGGAACCAACATGATGAGGGGAGCCACGGGGCCAATGAAATCCTCCACGCGCAAGCACGGGAATCCGAAGGGGACAGCCAGCCTTTCCCTGCCCATAGCCCTGCCCCCTGAGCGTGTGGCGAAAATCGCCCAACAGTATGGAGTGCAAACCCTTGCCGTCTTCGGCTCAGTATTGCGGGACGATTTTTCGCCGACCAGCGACATCGATGTCCTGTGTACCTTAAAGCCAGACTCCCCGGCCCGAGGCCTCGGGTGGATCCGGCTCAAGCTGAGTCTCGAGGACCTGTGGGGACGCCCGGTGGATCTCGTCAAGCCGCAGAATCTGGACCCGCTCATTCGAGATGCCGTCCTGCGGGAGGCCCAGCTCATCTATGTCGCGCCATGACGACGCTTTGTATCTTCGCCACATTCGGGAAGCGATCGCCAAGGCGATGGCTTAGGCGGGCTCTTCCCGCCAGGCCTTCTTCGCGGACGAGTTCCGTCAGTCCGCGGTGATTGGACAACTCGAGATTGCAGGAGAAGCGGCCGGTCGCTTGTCGGAGGCTTTGCGGCAGGCGCATCCCGGGATCGCGGCGCGAGAACTCAAGGCACTGCGGAATGTCCTGATTCACGCCTGTAGCGACGTCGAGTTGGAGACGGTGTGGGACGTCCACCGTGCCCTGGAACGGATTTCCATCGACGCCGTGGCCGCGCTTTGGCGCGAGCGGATCCGGCGGGTGGTGACCGAACGCATCCCGGCCCTGATCACCGAGGACGGCCGGGTGCTCGGCATGCTCACCCCCAATGCGTTCGGTCCATGGATAAGACCACCGGCAATCGGCCGTCGCGCGCCCTGATGTCCTCCTGATTTCCGTAGGACAGATGCCGACCGCCTCTATCTTTACCAAGACTTCGTCGGAACGAGGCTCCTCTAGATCAAGGGTGTCTGCCGTCAGTGGTTCCCCTGGTTTCCAAGCAACCGCGGCCACCATCTCCATGGTCGTATCCCAGTAAAAAGTAACCCGCCACCCGCTCATCCTTTGTATAGAAAATTTATTGCTTCCCTCCCTAAACGATCCCCTTTAAGATTAGAATAGGTGTCAATAGTTTCTTTTTTCTCATCCAGTTGTTCTAGCGATAGGTCCAATAATAAATTTCCCAAATCTCCGCAGGAGGGATCTCTATGGCCACCCCGGCCCTTGCCGATCGACGCATCTTCACCCCTGCCAATCGCGGCCCGGTGGCGGCAGGCGTCGTGTCGATGATCCTGCAGACGTACGACGTCACCCTGCCCGCTCTTGTATTGTCTGCCGCCATCACCTACTTCGTTCCGGCGTCCTTGCCCGCCGTCGTCCAGGCCACGATTGTGACCCTCACCTCTGTCGTCTCGGCGGTGGGCAACGCCGTAGGCGGCCTTGGCCTCTCGCCGCTCGCCGACCGCTTAGGGCGCCGGACATTGATGACCATTACCAACATCGGCTACACGGCCATTGCCGCCGCCATCGCCTTACTGCCCGGATACGCCGCCTGGGGTTACGCCGCCATCGCGGTGTTGTTGTTTCTACGCTTCTGCAACGGCGTCTTCGCGGGCTCTTCGCCCGCCGGTGCCATCCCGTTGGCCTTAGAACGTACCCCGACCCCGGCCCGTGGAATCGTGGGCGCCGTCCTCGGCATCGGCCCAACCTGTGGCGTACTTCTGCTCACGCTGGTGCAAATCGGCAGCCTGGCAGTGGCGCATGGCCCGGTGGGGTTCCTTGGGTGGGGCTGGCGCCTGCCGTTTTGGGTCGGCGCCGGAATCGGAATCCTGGAAACGCTACTCACGCTGTTCGGCACCAGTGACCTTGAGTACTTTACCGAAGCCCAAACCCGGCGGGAACGCCAGCGGTTTACCTTGGTGGAGGTGTTTTCGCGCCGCAACCTCGCGACCTTCGCTCAGACGTTGATCTTGAACCTGGGTTTCTTCTTCCTGGCCCAAAACATCCCCCTCTTCATCCCCGCGCTGTTCATCACGTACCTACACCAGAACCCCGCCATCGTCACCCAAAGCCTCACCTGGGGGAGCGTCGGCGTCCTGATTTTGGCCCTGGCCCTGGGCGCGTGGGCCCAGCAGATCGGGCGGCGCCGGGGGCTCATCCTGGGCGGGTTGATTGCACTCTTCGTCGTCACGCCCCTCTTCGGGTGGATGATTCATACCGCCGCGCGTCACGGGTCTCCCACCACCATCATGGTGCTCGGTGCCTTGGTCGATACCTTAGGCTTGGCGTTCTTCTCGGGGATCGGATTTACCTACCTGACGGAACGTTACCCTCTGAACATCCGGGCCGCCGGTTTCGGGGCCGTCTACTCGCTGTCGACCGTCATCCCCGGGTTTTCGTCCTTTTTTCTGCTGGCGCTTCGCGGCATCATGCCGTACCAGTATACTGTCTTGGTGCTCATCGCCGTAGCAGGCGTCCTGGTCACCTGGGGAGCCTGGGCCGGCCCCGAAACGAAGGAGCGCAACATGCTCGAAACCACGGACTAGCCGCCCTACTCCGCGACGCACCGCGAGGGCCATCCCGGACACCGCATCTGCGTCCCCGGCGATGGCCCTCCCGGGTCGGCCCAGGGGGAGTATATCCGCTGTGCCCGATGCTTCGCAGATCGCTCATTCCCGACGCCGGTCCGGCCGTCCGCGAGTAGCCCGCTTACGCTTCCTGTCGAGGTGGAGCCGGACGTTCCCGCGGCGTCCACCGTTGGCCCGTCACGGGATGTGGATAGTGAAACGGCACCACCTCCGTATCCGGCCACAACGCCGGATGCGGGTCCATCAATTCGTCGGGGCCCAACGGGTCGTCCGGATAGGTCACCGAGTAAAACGGGAAGGAATTCGGTGGCGTGTGCGCCCAGCCGCTGGCGTAATCTGCCTGCCACTGCGTGCGGTAGTCGAGCACGCGGATCTTCCAAATGCCATCTTCCTTCACGTACTCGTTTTCGTAGATGCCGCCTTCCCACCATTGCCGCGTCTCCCCCGGCGCCAGCACATGGCGGCCGGCTTGCATCAGAGACCGGAACCGCGCCCGCGCCCGTCGTCCATCGGGGTCGACATCGATGACGCCCTGCAGCTGCGGATGGTCGAGCAAGTACCCCCAGTTCGGCCCGTCGCGTCCCTGCCCATGGCGCTCGCGGAACCGCCCGCAGTACAGTCGCCGCACCCCCTCGGTGCCCTTGAAAATCCCTCCCATGAAGCGAACCTCGCCGGTCGGCGAAAACAACGCCACGACTTCCTCGTACAGGCACTTGTCGAGGTAGTAGCCGTACTTGTACTGCAGCGCACGAATGGCCTCGCGGTCTTCCATCAGGCTCACGCGCTGGGAAAGCTCGGCCACGGCGCGCCGCAAACCTTCCAACTCTTGGGACTCGGCGTCGGTCATCCTCCTGCTCCTTTCCCCGCCATCAGGCGGTCTGGCGTTCCGAAAATGATTTTATCAGAAGAAGTCTTCCGATTTCTTCTCCGCGGGTGAACCAACACACTCGCTCAAATCTCCCAATTTCTCGCCCTGTCAGTTCTAGGTCGACCGTGCGATGGCCTCCCAATTGGTAGCCATCGAGCTGTCTGAGTCCTGTGCCCGCCGAAGTTGGTGGCCCGCCGGGCTTAACGAGGGATCGCAGACGCAGTGCCCAGTTACGGGGCAAACAGCTGCCACGGGCCGCACTGAGGTTCTCTTGCCAGCAGGGGACAGCTTGGCGGCTCAGTGGTGGCCATCGTATTCGCAGTAGCACGGTGGCATGAGGCTTTAGCCCGTACCCCTCCCTTATCCCCCGCCGGTCAACCCAGTGCCAGTGGTCGGGCAAGGGAACCTCGTTGGCGCAGATGCGGCCTACACGGTGCCGTTGTTGGTAGTCCGCGGGTCCTTTTCATGGTCCGCGGCAGGCATTAACGCGTCTGCACCCGGCCGAGGATAGAGTCCCAGAGTGTGGTGGAAAAAGGCCACGTTTCTTGAGGTGTTGGCCTCACCTTCGTGAGCCCCGTTCGCGGCTGTCGAGGCCTTTTGATGGCGGGGTTGCCCACCACGACCGAGTTAGCGGCCTGAGCCTGGGGCAACTAGGAGTTGACGGGGGTCAATGGCATAGGGCTGTTTGGGGCCTCGGGGCATCCTGCACCATCACCGCGGGGAACCTATCAAGTGTACCGGCAAGCGAGCCTTTCCGGGACAGGATAGCACAAAAAACGCGCAATGAGGCACGTGGGGTGGCACACGCGGCCCTGTTCCTCAGGCCTAAACCGGGTGGAACGTCCGCACGTCGATTTCGGCGCCCGTGGCCGCAGCCGCCTCTGCCGCTGCGTATACCGCCTCCATCACCTCAGCGTCGAGATATCGTTCCCCGCAGTCGGGGCAAATCTGCGCCGGCACCTGTCGAAACACCACCAGCGTCCCTGGCCGTTCTACGGTCACTGTAGTCGTGCCCGATTGCGGGATACCGCGCTTGCAAATCACACAGGTCATAACTTCCTCCTGGAAAACGTCGCGTCCCACCGGCGAGGGTCCGGCTCATACACGGTGATTACGATGACCTGGTCCTCCGCGGGATTGTCCGCAACCACGACATGGACCGGACGACGCCCTTCCCACCCCAGCAGCAGCCGACTCGGATAGGGGGTATCATCCGGGTAGCGTTCAATGATGGCGCCACCTTGTATCACCGCTTCCACCACCGCGGGCGAGATATTACGTTCGAACATGCGCTGCAAGGCGTGCACCCGGTATACGACGCGACTCACTGCCTTCTCTCCGCAGCTCTTTTGTATCATTGTACCATGAGGCTGGCTTCCTCCAGATCAGGCTCCTCGCCAGCCCCCGCAAGCTGCCCCGATACCAGTCGGCGGCCCCGCGGCGGCATGCGCACGCTATTTAGGAATGGCTGTGCTAGGTCGAGCGCCGGGACGCCCCAGAGCGTTCTCCCCGGGGCATGGCTGTGGGTCCTGTTGACGACGGTGGCTTCCGAACTCGACTTAAGGGATTTGGTTGGCATGGCAGCCCTTATGGGTCGGGTATCCCGCCGCCTGGCCGTGCAGTCGGGGGCCGGTGCCGCCATAGACCGTTTGGCCGCAACCTGTGGCTCTTTATAGCGGGGATCGTGGTTACACCCCGAATCGTTCGACCGGGAACGGCTTCGCGCAGTGGTTAAGACGTTGTTGTCCCAGGATCTCCGGCTAGAAGAGGCCCCTGCAGGGCTGACGATCGCCGCGTCTGTGCCCACCTCCCTTTCAGAGAGTCCGGTTTCCTCGTTTCAAGACCCCATGTTTCGAGAGTTAGCAGCCCGCTGGCCGCAATTGACCCCACAGCAGCGGGAAACTCTGATGGCCATGCTGCGCTCGTGGGGCTAATTGGGGGATCGGCCTTTCTGTCACGGTTGGGGCCCGAGTCTGCGGCCCAAACGGAGAGCGGAGGAATTTGCGCAATATTATGATGGCGTCCCGAAACGTCATGCTCTCTTTCAGCGGCCCGCGATCCGAAATCGGCCTGAAATTGCGCAACAAAAAATCCCGCAAGCCTTGTGCCATGCGGGTTTGGGGTGGTGTCCCCGGCAGGATTCGAACCTGCGACGCCGGGATTAGAAGTCCCTTAGGCTGGATTTTCAGGGGTATGCTGTCGCCTCCCGGTGTTGCAGAATTCCTTGTGACACAATGCTTTCACGGTATCACGAGCATTACCGTCTTTCTCTGGTGTCCGCATTTCTCTCGTCTCCTGGTGACGCCGTGGTGACGCCGGGCGCAAACAAGGTATCCATCTGCCGAGCGGCCTCGGCCTGCATCGTAGGCAGGAGATGACCATAGATCTGCAGCGTGATCGACACATTGGCATGCCCGAGCCGTTCCGACACCACCTTGACGGGCACACCCTGGGAGAGCCATATCGTCGCCATCGCGTGCCGGAGGTCGTGGATGCGCACCGTATCCGGCAATCCGGCCTTGCTCCGCAAGGCGCGGAAGCGCCGATTGACATTGGCCGGCCACAGCAGCGTCCCGTTTTCCGAGCAGAAGATCCATCCCTCGGCGTTCCATTCCGGCCCACTGACTGCCTGCTCCAACGCTTGCTGTTCCTGATGCCCTTTCAAAATTGCGAGCAGGTACGGAGACAACGCCACGGTCCGGCGGCCTGCTGCGGTTTTCGCGTCGTGAATGACGCGCAGTCCTCCATCGGCTGCAACCGTCCGGGTGATGCGCAAGACCTGGCGCTCCCAGTCTACATCGCTCCACTTGAGGGCTAAGGCCTCTCCTTTCCGCATCCCGGTCAGGGCGATGAGCCACCATAACGCCCGCAGTCGATCGTCGGCCGCCGCGTCGAAAAGTTGCCGCAACTCTTCCACCGTAGGCGGCACGATTTCCGGGGAGGTGACCCGTGGAGGCTTCGCCCGATCCGTGGGGTTGGCCGGAATAAGGCCCCAGGCCACCGCCTGGTCCAGGGCGCTGTGGGCCACGACATGAGTATGATGGATGGTACTGGTAGCTCTACCAGCCATGAGCATCTGCGCATAAACCGTTTGGAAATCGCTTGGCGACAGGGACTTCAGTGGTTTTTGCCCGAGGGCCTGGATGAGTGGTGCACCGTAACGCCGGTAAGCTTTGACCGTCGTGTCGCGGACCCGCGTGGCGGCGACGCTGTTGAGCCACCGCTCATAAAATTCGGCAAAGGTCTCCTCACTCGGAGGCCTCCAGGCAGGTTCTCGCCGGTGCTCGGCCAGGGCCTCGTCGACCCACTGCTGAGCTTCCGCCTTACGTTCAAACGTCTTCGACCGAGTCTTCCACCGGCCGGGCTGGTCGGGATCCGGATATTTGACGATGCCCTGCCAACGCTTGCGCTGCGTGTCGGGATGTTGGCGGACGAAACCGGTTGGGTTGCGCGGGCGGTTCATGCGCCGACTCCTTTGGCGAATACCCGCGCACCAGGGTCGTTTCCCTGTCCATATTGGTAACTTTCCACGCCGCCTTTCCACCGCCCCGACGGCAGTTGGCGGGGGTCAATGGCATAGGGCTGTTTCGGGCCTCGGGGCATCCTGTACTATCACCACGGTAAAGCCTGCCGACTGTACCGGCAAGCGAGCCTTTCCGGTACAGCATAGCATAAAAAGACTCGGCAGCGGCTTGGAGCAGAGGCACCCGCAGCCATGGGTCAGACTGGCACCAGGTGGCAGCGTTGTCGTTAGGGCAACTTTCGCACAATTTCACGAGCAAGGAAGGTGGCGCGCTGGGCCTTCCCTTGGCTTATACGGTATGACTCCCGATAGTCTGCTCGAACTCGGTAAGTCTTCAGGGTATTCAGTAGATTTCCGACCTCAAGGGCGTTCGGAAGTCGGCTCTGGGTTTTGTACCACTCGATTAGGCACTCGTGCTTCGTGTAGTTGCGGTTAATCGATGCATCACTGTCAGCCGCTTTGTTCAGGGCATGGTGATAGGCTGCGTAGTAGGCTCGACTGACTGCGGTACGCCACTTTCCTTCCTCGTGGCCTGCTGGCAGGCTGCTGTGGGTGGTGATGTGGTCGGCTAAGGTAAGAAAGTCCTGCCAATCGAACGGCGGCATGTCATTCGGTGTCCTCCACGATAAAGGTCAGCGGCCAGGATGCCGCCTGCTCGGGAAATTGCTTCCCATACCACGCGATGAGGCGTATGAGGCGCCCCACGTCGCCCTCCGGGTCATCGGTACCAGGAATCTCCATGAGCAAAGCGTCTTGGTCGGCAGTGTCGTCTTGTACCAATGCCACATGCCAACCGGCCTCGGGCCGTCCGCCCCATAGCTCGCAGGCTTTCTGAGCCACGCTTCGCACCACATCCCAAAATCTCGGAAGCGCCTGCGAAAACTGCCCCACCAGCTCCTGGGCCTCGCCATCGACCTCGACCAGCTCGCGCGGGCCCCGACGGACCACATAGGTGGACTGCACAATCGGAACACTATAGACGAACGACTTTCCCTGGGTGCCGGTGACCCCGTTGTAAACCACGACCGGGGCGCCCTGAGTCCTGACAACCCGCGGGAGCCAACGAGGAAGGTTCTCGAAAGGCAGCTCTAAGAGGAATGCAAACGAAACCGTCGTGGACGTCTCAAGGCCTGTCGACACCACCGGAATGGCCCATGGACTCCCTGTCCAGCTGGAATCGGTGTCGCAAATAAAGTCAAGATCCGACGTCATTCCCGACACCTCCCCGAGAAAGAGCCCACACTGCTAGCGTCTGCCTCCCGATCGCCACTCCGTCGACCTCGACGACCACCGAATAGCGTCCTTCCACTGGCAGGAACAGGTTCTGCAAGTTCAGTCCTACGACCGCCTGGACGTCCTCATCGGGTACAGCTGGGTGCCCTGACTCCGGATGGAAACGCAAAGGAACCGGTGTTGGCTCAAAGACGACCTGGCCGTCCGGTGCGAGGAGGCGCAAGCCCAACCTCGGCGGCTCCTCCGGGTTCGGGGCTATTCCCCGTACCCCAATGACCACGGCAAAGGTAAACTCCGTGGGGACGTGCCGGGGCCGCAGCAGCAACGTTGGGCCCACGACCACGAACGGCGTCGGGCCCAGCGGGCCGGGCGGGCCAACGAATTGCTCTGGCCCGACGCTGCCGATCTGCAGGCCCGCGAAAATGAAGGCAACCTCTGGGTTCGGCATGCTCATTCCGCCCTCTCGTCACTAGTAATCTCATTATACCGCGCCGAGGAAAGTAGGCTCCACGTAGTTCCGAGCAAGGAGCAAGTGCCCGCCACGGAGCGGCGGCTCGGCCAGGGCCTGGAGGGCGGGGATGAGGTCGTTGAGCCGGTCGAGGCGGCGCAGGGTGCGCTCGGGAATTTCCAGGATCTGGGCTAATTCGGCCATTTTGGCCGAGTTTGCCGTTCCCTGTCCTTCCCAGGGTCGACCCGGCTTGACGTGGTACTGCTCCTTGAGCCGGCGGATGAGCCGGGCTTGCTCCATGGGAGTCAATTGCCGACGGCGGTCCCGAGACGGCCTTGGGCCACCAGGGCCTGCAGTTCCGGAATGAGGTCGTTGAGCCGGTCGAGGCGGCGCAGGTGGCGATCCGTCAGGCCGAGTGCCTCCTGTACTTCGGACATTATGTCCGAAGTTTTGTGAACGTCGACACGAGCGCCTTGGCGAATGCCATACGCCTCCTTCAGGCGCCGGATGAGCCGGGCCTGTTCCATCGGAGTGAGCTGCCGGCGCAGCACGTTGTCGGCGATCAGCAGCCGCTCGGCTTCCGCGGCGTCGACGTCCTGGATTTCGACCGGGACGGCCTCCAGGCCGAGCTCCAGGGCGGCCTTGGCGCGGTGGTGGCCGGTGATGAGGGTGAAGTCCGGGGTAACGAGCAGCGCGTCATGAATGCCGTGGGCCGCGATGTCTTCCTTCAAGGCCTCGTAGACGGCCTCGGGCAACGGGTCGAAGAGCGTGTTGGCCGGATGCGGCTTCAGCCGCTTGGGATCGATGAACGACGGCATGAGATGACACCTCCGTAGTAAGGCAACATCAACTCGAGCCGGCGCAGGTGACGCTTGGTCACCCAGCGACCGCTGAGCTCCGGCCATTTTGGCCGAAGCACCTCCTAAATATTGGCAATTGCCGCGTCTCGCGCGGTCCTGTGCTGGGAGTGCGCTACCCGGCCGCCGCGGCGCGCCCCCGGCGGGTCCGGTGTCCCGCAGCCGGGGCCTCCGGGGTGGCCAGGCGCCCGAGGAGCCAGCCGTGGGCCGTCAGCACCCCGTGGGCGTGGGCGATCCGGACCCACTGCCGGGCCCACGCCCGCCACTGGGCGGCGGGCCAGGGATCCCGAACCGGGAGCGGCCGGACGGCGCGGAAATAGGCCGTGAGGGCTTCCCGCGCGCCGCGCGGCAGGCCCGGAGGGGTCGGTTGGCCGCTGATGGCCGCCTCGGCGGCCTGGCACCACCGCGCCAGCGCGCGGGCGGAGGCCTCCGGCGGGGGCAGCGCGGCGGCAATCCGGTCCAGGCTGCCAAGGAGCCGCGACCCCCAGGAGGGGCTGGCCGGGGCGCCGCCCTCCGGCAGGCAGAGCACGATCCGCCCGTCTTCGCCGGTCCGCGTCGCGTGCCGGATCGCCTCCCCGGCGTCGGTCAGCTCGAACCCGAGCGCCCAGCAGGCGTCGACCCGGGGGGCAATCCACCCGCGGTCGAGCCAGGGCCGGAGCACCGCCCGGGGGAAGAGGCCCCACAGCGGCAGCTCGTCTGGCTGGCGGCTCCACAAGGGAAACACGGGAATGCCGGCGATCTGGTCCGGCAGCGAGCGGGCCTGGAGGACCCACCGCCGCTCGGGGGCCGTCAGCCAGGCGGCGCGGGCGGCCTCCACCGTCGCGCCCCGAGCGGGGTGCAGGACAATGGATTCCTCCGGCCACCAATGGGAGTGGCGGGCGGCCCGGGACTGTCGAAGCGTTTGGAGTATCGCGAACCCGTGGGGAACCTGCTGGACTTCAAAGACGTAGGACATGGAACCCGTCAACCTCCTTCGAGGAGCACCAATCGCTTAGACCGGTACCGGCTCGCGGCCAGTCTGGGCGGCCCCCACTGTCGCCGGCGAGGCCTTCGGAGGCTCCTTGGGGTCCTTCCAGTAGGCGCGGACCGCCTTCGCCAGGGCGGGGGTGCGAATCACCACATGGCCGGTCCACAGGTCGACCCAGCCGCAGAACCAGCGGTAGGACCCGCCGCGCCCGGTCACCTCGAGCACGAACCCCGACGCGGTGACGGCGACCAGGCGGCCAATGTGATGCGTAGCGGACGGACGAGGCCCGCGTGGCGGGTCCTCCCAAGTGGCCACCTCCACCTGGCCACCCAGATGCGGGTGAAAGTGGCGGGCGAGGGCAGCCAGCTCCCACCCGCGTACACGCCGCGGAAGATAGACTCTTAGGGGTGGATGCGACATGATCGGTCCCTCCTGCGTTGGGTCGGACTGCACTCCGATGCAGAGAATCAAGGCCGCTTCAGCGTCACGTCGTGGCGCCCCACCGACCGGACCACCACCCGGCCCGCAACACCCCAGGACCAGGTGAGGCGGAGGTCGTCGGTGACGCGCAACTCAAAGAGGCCCGCGAAGCGGGCCAAGGCCTTGCGGCGGCCCGTGCCCTGGCCGAGCTTGGCCAAGGCGCGGGCTACGGCGACTTGCGCCTCCGGCGGCAGGCGGCTCCACTGCCGGCGAAAGCGGGGCGTGAGTTCCAACTCGGGCATCCTGCCATCCTCCCCTGTCCGCGTTACTCCGGCTCCCACTCGGATGCCGCGGCTTGGTCGCCACGGGCCTGTGTCGCCTCCCGCTGCCACGCTTCCGCCCAGTCCTTGCCCTGCGGCGGGGCCTTGCGGATGACCGGCACCCCATGGGCCAGGCCCCAGGCGGCCACCAGGGTCGCCTGCCCCCTCCCCGCCTCGTCGGCATCGAACGCGGCATAGATCGCCGCCCACGGCCGGTCGGTCCAGTGGGCCTCTGACAGGGCGCGGCCTCCTGTCGCCCGGACGGCGACCTGGGCCAGGTCCACCCCGTGCGCCCGCGCCCAGGCCAGCCACGCCAGGGCGTCGACGGGGGCCTCCACCAAGAGGAGATACCGGGCGCCGTCCGGCGCGTGCGGACTCCAGAACCCGGACTTGGCCGCGCTCCCCGGCGCCATCTTCTTGAGGGGGTATCCTGCGGCCACCTGTTGCGCCTGTTGGGCGGGGGTCCCGGCACAGCGGAGACTCGCCCCCACCTCCTGGCCCTGGGCGTCGGTCAGGGGAAAGCAGGCGTAGGGGATGCCGGGGCCCTGGCGGATGGCGCGGATCCGCCCTGCCTGCCGCAGGGCATCCACCAGCTCCGCCGGGAGCCCCCGGGCCTCCACGAGGTAGCGCCGGACGGCCGGCCAGGCCAGCGGGACGTCCCGCATGGGGTGATACTGCGGGCGAACGTTTTGGGCGGGTTGGGGAGCCGCCACGGGCGCGGCGGCTGCCCGCTCCGCCAGGTACGCGGCGGCCTCCCGGGCGGACATCCCCAGGACCCGCTCGCACCACGCAATCGGGCCAGGGCCTTTGAGCACCGTGTTGCCCTGGGCGTCGCGAAAGCTCCAACGGCCCTGCTTGGGGCCGCTCCGCTCCACCAGGAGCGTCCCATGCTCCGTGCGTTTCCAGACCGCGGTGGTGCGGCTGCTCTTAAGGGGGTCCGGCGGGCCGTAGCGTTCCGTGGCGAGACGTTCGGTCGGAATGGTTTTCAAGGCCTCCCAGTCTATGGCCATCGGTGATTCCTCCTTTCCCACAATCCATGGCATCGGCAACAAAACGCCCCGCCCTCTCCAGGGCGGGGCAATGCAGGACAGTTTTCGCCGGTTGCGCGGGCTTACCGCCGCTCGGGCAGCCCGAACCAGATGATGGCCGCCCCGGCCGCGGCGGCGGCCCCGGTGAGCCGCGAGAACGCCGAGCCGGGGGTGACGGCGAGGAGCAATCCCACCGTCCCCGCCAAGGCGGCCAGGGTATAGGGATTGACCCGGCGTAGCGCGCGTTGTCGCACGGCTTCCCAGCGTTGGATCAGTTGGATCATCGGAAATCACCTCCTAATCCAAATCCAAGGGACCGTACCGAGAACGACCTCTTTTCGGCACGGGGGGCGGGGCCCGTGGCGCTCCGCGCCCGTCGCGGGGTGCGGGCCTCATGACCGCCGCCTCCCTTTTCGGTACGCCCCCCAGAGGCCGCGGATCAGCGCCCACACCCCCATGGCGATCCAGAAGAGGGTCCAGGGCCCCCGCCAGTGGGTGAGGTCATAGGCCAGCCAGGCCAGGTGGTAGAGCACGGCCTACCCCTCCTCCTTCAGGGCCTGCTGGAGCGTCGACAAGGCCACCCCGGCCTGCCGGGCGGCTTGGCGGTAGGACAGCTGGCCGGCGCGGACGGCCTGGACCGCCTGCTGGAGCTTGCGGGCCCGCACGGGGTCGGCCTTCACCGGGGGCCGGCCCAGGCGCTTGCCCTGGCGCCGGGCGCGCTCCATGCCGGCCACGACCCGCTCGCGGATCAGCGCCACCTCGAACTCGGCGAGCGAGGCCAGCAGGTTCAGCAGCAGCCGTCCCAGCGGGGTGGTGGTGTCGAACCGCTCCTGGGCGGACAGGAAGCCGACGGAGAGGTAGCTCCAGGCCTCCAGGTGGTCATACAAGTCCTTCACGGAGCGAAACGCGCGGTCCAACTTGAAGACGAGGACGGCATCGAACCGGTGCTTGGCCGCGTCGTCCATCAGGGTCCGCCAGGCCGTGCGGCGCCGAAAGTCGCCCGCGCTGGCCCAGTCGACGTACTCCCGCGCGACGGTCCACCCGTGGGCCTGGGCATAATCCCGCAGCCGCATGAGCTGGGTCTCAGGATTCTGATCCTTGTCCCGGGTCGAGACCCGGGCATACAGCGCCACCCGCATCCGCTTCCCCTCCTTCCGTCGTGCTCTGGGCTAACTGTCGCAAGTACGCAAACGCCGCCAGGTCCGCGATGGCCTGGGCCTGCCGGGCCGCCCATTGCGCGGAGGGATGGGCCCGGGGCAGGCCGAGGTAGTCGGCGGCGGCCGAGCGATACCGCTCACCCGGGATCTCACCCTGGATGATCGCGCCACCGCACCGAGGGCAACGCAACGCCATCGGCCTTCACTCCTTCCAGTCCTTTCCATGTCTGCCAATTTCTCCGGGCCTTCCGCGGAGCGTTGGGGAGGCGGGTGGGTCCCAGGGCAGCTCCCCCTTCCGAATGCCTGTCCTGGGGCGTCTACGCGCCTCCTTGGGCATCCCACGCCTGAGCTCAGTACCCGAAGGGCGTCGCCACCTCGTAGTAGTCGGTGCCGTTGACCGTAATCGGCGCGCTCGCGGTGCCTTCCGTGACGGTCGGCTTGGGCTTCGTGACCCAGCCTTCGTTCGGCACCCACTTTTGCCACGTGACGGTGAGCGTCCAGTCGGCGGTCAGCATGGTGGTGTCGCCGATGTTGGCCGCGGCGAGGTCCGGCGGGTACCCGGTCCACGAGACCACGAGCCACCCGGCGGCGGTGATGGGGCCGCTGCCGTCCTGGCCCGAGGTTTGGAGGAGGTGCACCTGGGTCGGCTCCTGCCACAGCACCGGCCCGGCGTTGGGGTCGTAGAGGTTCTGGCCGTCCGGGGCATCGCCCGCCGGGGTCGGCATGTTGGGCACGCCCTCGGTGTATGGCACCTTGGCGTCCAACACCGCGTTGGCAATGCGCCATCCGGCCGGCACGGGCGGCGTGGGCACGGTGAGCGTGATCGCCACCACGTCGCCGAACTTGGCCCCCACCTGGGGGTGCTGGACGAACCAGCTCGCGGGCTCCCCGGGGGGCGCGGCGTCGAGCGTGCAGCTGTGCGGCACGGCGTTGGGAATCCACTGGACGGGCCCCGACCCGTTCTGCCCGGGCTGCGGGCCGTCCCAGCCGCACTGGAGCGCCAGCGTCCCCTGCCCGCTGGGGTTCTCCTGGGACGGCGGCGGGGCCGGTTTGACGGTGACGGTGACGGTGGCCGTGGCTTCCGGCGTCGCCTTGAAGTCGTTGTTGGGCCAACCGGCCACCGTGATCTGGTAGGTCACCGGCGCAAGCCCGTCGTTGGGCGGCGGCTGCCAGGTGGCGGACCAGACCTCGGGCCCCGCGCCCGTGTCGGGCTGCATCGGCTGCCACACCGCGTTGCCGCCCACCTGGAACTCCACCGGCGGGTAGGTGGTGGGCGAGGCGTTCGGATTGGGGCCGTCCGGCCCGTCGTCCGAACCCTGGGTGACGCCCCTCGGCAGGGGGTAGGCCCGGATCGTCACCGGCGTCCCGGAGGGCACGGTAATCGCCGTCGCGGGGCCCTGGGACGGGGGCTGGGGCTGCACGGTGGCGCTCAGCGTGTAGGGCGCGGGCACGAACAGCACCACCGCGGGCTTGCCATTGGGGTCGTGGTTGGTCCAGCCGATTAAGTCATGGTTGGGGCCCGCGTCGGGCACGAACCCGACGTAGCCGTTGGTGTCGGTGGGCGTGGTCGCCGCCCAGTAGGTGGTCGCCGGGCCGGCGCTCGGGTTGTTGGTCAGCCCGCCGCCGACGAACGGGGTGCCGTTGGGGGTGAGCACGCTCACCCGGGTCTGGCCGCTGGTCTCGCCGGTGAGCACCAGCACGGCGGCGCCGCTCGGGTCGTTGAGCGCCGCGGGGGAGTCGAGCGTCCCGTATCCCAGGCTGGCCAGGGGCTCCACGACCGGGCTGCCGAGCGGCGGCTGGTCCAGAAAGATCCCGAGGCACCCCCCGCCGCAGCCGACCGCCACCAGCGCGTTGCCGTCCAGCACCATCTCCTTGGCGACCTCCGTCTGCGCCGTCACCCACCCGGTGTTGCCGTCGTTGGCGCGGGTGAACGAGCCCACGAGCTGGCCCTGCAGGTCGAAAGCGTACAGCGCCCCGTAAAGGTCCTGGGCGAAAAGCGTCTGCGTCGCGGCGTCGTAGACGGTGGTGTCGGCGATGCCGGCCGCGATCTGGCCGACGCCCCAGTTGGTGTAGGCGCCGGTGGTCACGTCGAGGATGACGATGCGGGGATGGGCCCCGCCCGAGAGGCCGAAGGCCACGCAGTTTTGGCCCACGCCCGGCACCGCCCCGATCCAGGTGGGGTCGGAGGTGACCGCCGCGGTGGAGTTCGGGTAGGACTGGACGTGGATGCCGTTGGGTTGCGTCTGATTCGTGAAGTATGGGATGGGATTCGGGGTGTCTCCAGGGGGAATGAACGTGGGAACGGCTACCACTCCGCCGTCCC
The DNA here is from genome assembly GCA_023511625.1 of Bacillota bacterium. Classification (GTDB taxonomy): domain Bacteria; phylum Bacillota; class Sulfobacillia; order Sulfobacillales; family Sulfobacillaceae; genus JAIMAE01. The sequence goes on from JAIMBD010000004.1 coordinate 135,899, forward strand.
AGGAGCCCACCACCGCCACCGGCGAGGTCCACGACGTGGGTTGGCCGTTGGCGTCAAGGCCCTGCACGGTCACCGGCGGCGTGATCAAGGGCGAGGTGTCGACCTGCCAGTTCTGGTTGCCGGGGTTGCCGGTGATGGGGTAACCGCTGCCCGGCGACCCGTTGGTGGGGTAGGCATTAGCCGGCCACGTATACAGATACTTCCCCACCCCAATGGCCTGGTACCCCAGGCAGTCCCCGGTGGCCGCACAGCCTTCGGTGGGGCCGGTGGAGAGCGACGACTGCCCGCCGGCCAGGTTGAGCCCCTGGGAGTTGAAGCCGGCCGGGAACTGGATCGGGGACACGCCGCCGGGATACTGGGCAGGCAAGGTGACATACCCTTTGCTGCCGGCCAGCTGGGCCACCTGCTGGGCGGTGAGCGCCGGCAGGGCGAGGGCCGACAGGTAGCCGGTGCCCCCGGCGGAGAAGGTGTACTGGTAGATGGTGCTCCCCACCACGGTGGGGGTGGAGATCGACTGCGTGCCGGGGGGAATCTCCAGGTAGACCGGGATGTCGGAGTAGTACTGCTGCGCGACGCCGGCGGTGGCGCCGGTCACGACGCGGGTGCGCTCCGGGGTCTGGTCGTAGGCCGGCAAATTCGCGGCGCGGACCCAGGCCGCCACAGTGATGACGGCCAGCAGGACCGCTAGCAGCGCGGCCCAGAGCGTGCGCCGCCGCGGATGTGGATGGGACATGCACCAGGGCCTCCCTTCAGGCAAGGCAACAATCAGGAACCCCGGACCGTCCGTCCGGGGCTCCCTGCTGAGATGGGACGCGGAGTCCGCCGGCTACCGGCTCTGCCGCCACCGCCACACGCCGTAGCCGCCTGCGGCGGCCACGATGACCGCGCCGACCACTTCCGGCCACGGGAAGCCATGGGGCCGGGCCGGGGGTCGATGCGGATCGGCAGGCCCGGCCTGGGCTGCGACTGCGGATGGACTGGCCGGAGTGCCGGTCGGCACCGCGGGGGCCGGTGTCGGTGCCGCGGAGACCGTACCGGACGGTCCCGGGGCGGACGGCGGGGCCGGGGAATTCCCCGGAGTCGCCGGACTTACGGGCCGGGCGGTAGGGGTCGTGGAAGCGGTCGGCTGGCTGGCGTCCGTTCCGGTTGGCGCAGACGCCGCTGGCGTGGCGGCCGATGTCGTTTGCGAGGGCCCAGAGGGCGCCATGCGGGGGCTCGGAGGCGCGGTGGCCGACGGCGGCGCCGGAGCGGCCGGGGCCGGGGATGAAGGAGCGGCGCTGGCCGCCGTCAGCCCCGGCACGTCGTAGCCGCCCACCATCGACGGGGCGAAGTGCTCGGCATTCATGGTCGCGATGAGCTGCGGGCTCAGCGGCGTGTGCTGGTCCGGGCCTGGCCCCCACCCGAAGACGCGCCAGCCAAGCCAGGTGGGGTCGACGTGCTGGGCGTACCAGAGCAGCGGGGCCGGGTTATCCCATCCGCTCCATTTGGTCGCAGCGTCGGCCGGAACGGGGTGGTCCAGTCCAAAAGCGACGGTGAACGGTCCGTTCGCGGTTTGGAAGACAAAATCAATTGCCGGCGCATTCGGCATTTGGTTATAGATCCACTTTTCCAACGGTGCATTGGAGCTCGTCATGGGAGTCCACTGGGAATTATCGTAAGCCAGCGCTGGAACCCGACATCCCAGCACGGCCACCAGGCTAGCCAGGGCGAGGACGCCCCTTCGGGTTCGCATCCGACGCCACCCTCCTTTGCTCATACCATTCGGGTTTAGCCGCCAAACTCCTGCTCCGAGGCCTCCCGAGCCCATCAAGGGTCGGAGGCCTCCGTTGCTTTCCCTGCCCGATTCCGGCGGCGTCGGACGAGCCCCAGAACCAACACCGCCACGGCCACCGCGAGAATCAGCACCAGCCACCACGGGAACCCAGGGCCCGAATGCTCCCGCCCGCTCCCGCCACCGTGGGCCGATGGACCCGTCGAGGCCGCGGCAGCCACCGCCGCCACCTGAATCCGGGCCGATCCCTGCGCCCCGAGCGCCTGCGCCGTGACCGTCACGGTTCCGGGCGGCGCTCCGGAGAGGGTGTCCTCGGCCTGGCCCTGGGCGTCGGTGGCGACGGTCGAAGCGGCCAGCTGGCCCGCGCTGGCGGTCAAGGTTACTGCCTGGCTTGCCACCGGCTTGCCGTTTTCCATCACCGTCACCGTGATCGGGATCGGATGGCCTTGCTCGGCCCGCGCCGGGGCCTGGACGGCCAGGGCTGGATGGCCGACGCCAGCGGACGGATTCGGACTGGGGTTTCCCGCTGCCGCCTCCTGCGCCACCAAGCGGACTATGCCGACCGGGGGGAGGGAGTACTCGGTCCCATTGGCGTAGGGATGGCCGTGGAAGTGGGGAATCTCCGTCACCGTGAGACCCGCCTGGTCCACGGGCAGCCGAATCCAGGCCGGGGTCGCCGGCGGCAGGTCAAGGGTGCTCACCCACGGCCCGTGCGGCGTCCGGCTGAAGATCGGCGCGTTGGCGGTGTACGTGACCGGAATGGTGTTCCGGAGGTGGTGCTGGCCGGTCACGCCGAGCCATTGCATCGTGATCGGCTGAAGCTCCGGCGTTCCCGGGGGGAGGGCCGGCCAGGGCACGACATACGTCCCGGACTCGTGGCCCGTCTGCGGGACGTTCACCGTGACCACCGCACTTCCGGCCATGGTGGGCTGCGTCGGGAGCACGTAGACGGTGGCCCCCGCATTCGCGGGCAGCGTCCAGGTCGTCACCCCGCTAGGCCCGGGGTGAACAATCTCCGTGTCCCCGTGGGTCGTCACATAATACGGGACGTCTAGGGTCGCAGCGCCCGTTACCGTTACCCTCCCTGGGTTGACGCCGTTCACGACGAATGCGGCCGGCTGCCACCAGCCTGGGCCCTGTCGCACGCCGGCGCAGGACTCGACGACCGTCCCCGGGCGGCAATCCAGCGCCGCCTGCGCCGGCGCCTGGGGTAGCAAGCAGGGGGCCGCGATCAAGGCAGCCCCCGCCAATGTAGCCAGCGCGTGTCGTCGCGGTCCTCGATTAGCCATGCCCAGTGCCTCCTCTCTGCCAAAAGTCCATCACCGCATGTCCCTCCCACTGGCTCACGCGGCCCAGCCAATCGGTGAGCGGGTTCGGTGGCAAGTAGTGCCGCAACGCCAATTGCCCCAGCGCCCAGGCCACGATGCCCAGCACCAGGGCGAGCAATGCCCAGTCCAAGAGGCTTAGCACCGCCCGCCAGGCCGTCCGCCCCACCCGCCAGGGCCGCCGCGGGGTCGCGGCGGTCACCTCCACCTGGATGCGCGGGTCCGGTGTCCGTTCGGTCGGTACCGGAACGGGCGCCTGGGCCGGGGCCCGCGCCTCGCTCCGAAACCGTTTCGGCCACTGGGAGGCCCGCCTGTTCATGGCCGGCCCCCCCGCTTCGCCAGCAGTGCCTCCAGGGCGTCAGGCCAGGCGATCAGCCAGCGATTGCTCACGCGAGCGGCCGGTATCTCGCCGTTTCGCGCCAGGTTCACCACCCACCGGGCGGTGCGCCCCAGCCGGCGCGCCGCCTCGGAGGGCTTGATCAGGACCCGTGTCTCTTTCTCTTCCATGGCTTCCATGGCTTCACCCCTCCCTTTCCGCTGCTCTTGCCCTATCATCACCATCGGCTCACAATCCAGTGGGAGATGGCGGGGCCGACGTGGATCCACCCGACCCAGGCCCCCACGGCCAGGGCCGCGGCCGCCGCCGCCTTCCGCGTGACCCGAAGCCATTGTTGCCGCCGCCGTTGCCGCCGCACGCGGGCGGGCTCCTCGGGGAGCACGGGGGCCACCAGGGCCTCCACCGCCTCGGCATGCCCCGGCTCGCCCGGCCAGGGGAGGCCCGCCACGGCCGCCCCCGCGTTCTCTTCGGTGAGCGCCGCCGCCCAGCGGGGGCCGAACGCCGCCGCGACGAACCCGAGGTTCGCCTGCAGGTCGCGCCCAATCCAGTGCCAGCAGCCGGCCATGCGGGTGGACGCCGCCGGGAGCAGCACGATGTTCAAATCGGCCTGCTGCCACAGGGGGGCGCTCGCCCCCTCCACGGCGACGCCCGCGTCCACCACCACATACGCCCACCGCCGCATCCGCATGGCCTCGAGCGCGCCGGGGACGACCGGGCGGGGCAGCGGGTCCCCAGGGCTGGGCAACTCCCAGGTGACCGGCCAGGCCGTCAGCCCCGGGCGCTCCGGGGCCCGCCGGGTGAGCACCGTCAGGCCCGTCTCCCCCTCCACGGGCACGCCGTGGCGGTCCACCGGCAGCGCATGATCCAGGACCGCCGTGTCGCCGTATTCGGACAGCACGTGGCCGATGGCCCATGCCAGGGTCGTGGTCCCCACCCCGGGCACCGCCCCCCACACCGCGACCAGCGCGGGCCGGTTGGTGAGCGGCACCTTCTTCTCCACGACTTTGACCGAGGCCGCCGGCTCCTCCCATTCCAACCCGTCCAATCCCGACCATGGCAGGGCATCCGCCACCGTGGCGGGCTTCGCGAGTACCGTTGCCGTCTCTGCATCCGCACGCACCCAGTCATAAACGCCGAGCGCCACCCAGGCCGCGACCTCCGCGTGCGGGGGCGCCAGGTCGTCGGGGATTTCCACCACGATCCGCGTCTCGGGCCTGAGGCCCCGGTACCGGGCCACCGGCTTGGGGGCGTGCTCCACGGCCTCCCAGAGCACCCAGATCCCGTCGCAGGCCGTGCGGCTCGCGGCCTGCCACGCCGCCGCCCCGCCCTCCGGCCAGGCATCCACGGCATGGCCCAGGGCCTCCAGGGCTTGCGCGCGGGGGTGGTCGGCTTCCGCCCCCATCAGCAACCACCGCAATACCCTCACCTCCCTTCCCCAAACGGATGGCCCCGGCCCGACGGGCCGAGGCCGTCCACCGCCTTCCTTCAAGGGCTAGGCGCCTTGGTGGGGCCGGGCCGCGAGGATGATCCCGACGCCACCGTTCGCCAACAGGAACCCGGCGAGCAGCGCCCGCTCCGGAACCCCATGCAGCGCCCCTTCGCACACCAGCACGGCCACGGCCGCCGATGCGGCGGCCATGCCCAGAAACTCTGCGACGACACGCATCGCCCTCACCTCCTTTCTCCGCAACGGGCTGGCCCGGTCTATGACGAACTTGGCGCGTGCTGCGCCACCCACTGGGCGGTGGCGGCCACCGTCTCCGCATAGGCCGCCATCGTGAGCGAATTGCCCGCCCCCGGGTCGGGCACGGCATCCGGCGCGCTCAGGAGCGGCTGCGCCTGCTCCCAGGTCATGCCCGGCTCGTACCCCACGCGCTCCATGTTGCCGAGGCCGCCGTAGTACTCGGCCGCGGCCAGCTCCCAGGAGCCGGTCTGGGCGTAATTTTCCGCTAGCAATTCCGCCCCCAGGATCAGGTTTTCCTGCGGGTTCTGCCGCGCGCCCGGATACCAGCCGGGGAGGCCGCGGGCCGTGTCCGGCTCCAGCTGCATGAGGCCGTACGCCCCGGCCAGGCCGTCTTGGCCGGCGAATTGGTCGCCGTGGCTCTCGACCAGCATCTCCGCGGCGATCCAGTTGGCGGGCACGCCGGTTTGTTGGCTGGCGATCTGGATCTCCGGCCACCATTCGTCGAGCGCCTGCTGGTCCGAGACGCGCTGGACGTACCCCGTTCCACCCGTCCCGCCGGAGCTCTGGGGCGGCCAGTGGATGGTGTCCATGACACCGTTGGCCCACTCGGCGCTGATCAAGGTGAGCCGGTTGGGGCCCGAAAGCGCCGCCTGCGCCCCCCACACCGTCCCGCCGGGCCACACCGGGATGGCGGAGTCGGCCGTCGACAGGCGAAAGGGAACGTGCTGGCCTCGGGCGGTGGTGCCCCACACCTGGATCGGCGGGGCGAGGTCGGTGTAGGTGAGCCAGTGGTACTCCGTGTGGCAGCCATTCTTGTCGCACACCGTCGTCGGCGGCTGCCACTGGTGGGCCCCGGTGGCTCCCACCGGGGCCGCCGCCACCGCGAACACCCACTCCGGCTGGTTCCCGGGATCCTCCCATTGTCCGGTCTTTCCGTTCCAGGGCGCGAGCGCCCACGCGCCGAGCTGGGGGCCCGCGTCGTACTGCTGGATGAGGGCCTGGATCCGGCCGGCGTAGTCGCTGGCCGAATGCCACCCCGGCGGCGCCTGGACGGCCTGGTGGAAGGCGTCGAGCGCCTGCTGCCAGTACGGCTGCGCCAGGTAGCGCCCGAGCGCCTGGAGCCCGGTTTGGACATTCCAGGCGGTGTCGTGCGGGTCCTGCCCGGCCGGGACCAGGCCGCTCCGCGACCCGATCCCCACCAGCCCGTAGCCGGTGCCGAGCGTGGCGACCCCCGGATAAAAGTCCGCGCAGGGGCCGCCGGTGGTCAGGCCGTTGCCGCAGTAATACCGGTCGTTGAGCGCCTGGCCTCCGGAGGCCTGCTCAATGGCCGCCAGGGCCACCACGTTGGGCACGCCGTCCCGGAGGCCTGCGGCCGTGGCCAGGCCCAGCCACTCGGCGGGCCGGGACATGGGCGTGGCGATGGCCGGGGCCGCGCCGGACCCGAAGAAGCCCGCGATCCAGCCGCCAATGCCCGCGACCAGGACCGCCACCGCGATGACCGCCACCAGCACCAACAGCAAGGGGGCGAGGCATCCCGCCCCGCCCCCGATCAGCCACCACAGGAGCCGCCGCCGCCCTTCGGCCTGGGCGGCCTCCCAAAGGTCGTCCATCCTACCCGCCTCCCCGGCCGTAGAGGTAGGCCGCCTCGTGGGGGGCGGTGTCGATGGTCACCCAGGCCCGCTGGTTGCCGGCGATGAGGAGACCCTCGCCGACGCGGGCGTTCGCCAGGCGGTCCTGCTCCGCGTCCGAGAGTTGGAACAGTTCGGTCAAGGCCTGCAAGTCCTTGCCACCCTGGCGCAACAGCAGGGTGAAGGCCGCGTTGCTCAGCACCTGCTCCCCGTCGCCCCGGACGGCGGGGGCCAAGAAGTCGACGACGTTTTGGGTCGCGACCATGAACGAGCCGCCATACTTCCGGATGCGCTTCGACAGGCTTTTCATGAATTTCAGCGCTTCCGGGGCCCGGGGGTCGATCAGCATCCACGCCTCGTCCACGACCAGGAGTTTGCGCTCGGAACGGTCGGCCCGCACCAAATCCCACAAATAGCCGAGGACGTTGAGGTACTGCGCCCGCCGAACCTGATCGGGAGCATCCTGCAGGTCGTGGATGTCGATCACGACAAAATTCGCGTCCCGCGTCGGCGGCACGGTCGACGGTCCCGCCCAGAGGTCGGCCAGCACGCCCTCCCCGGCTGTCCGGAGCAGCGCGGCCAGCGTCTCCCACTCCGTTCCGGACTGCCCGCGGCAGTAGGCGTACACGTCGCCGACGTGCGGCCACGCCTCCGGCCCCAGCCGGGCCAGGGCCTCCGGCGGCGCGTCGAGCGCGATGCCCCGCGCCCGGTAGGCCGCCTCGACGGCCTGCTCCAAGAGTGCCCGCTGCATCGGCGTGAGGTCCGGCGCGTACGTGCGGAAGAAGTCCAGCACGCGCTGGATGTGGGTGTGCAGCCCGCTTCCGGCCGCCCCCTCGTCATCCAGGTCCGGCGGCAAGTCCGGGGCCTGCAAGGGGTTGATGCGCGTGTGGCCCCCGGCGGCGTTGATCCAGGTCCCGGAGACCGCCCGGCAGAGGGGGCGGTACTCCCGCTCGGGGTCGATCACGAACACCTTCGCCCCCATGGCCCATTCCCGAAGCATCATGAGCTTCGTCGCATGGCTCTTGCCGCCGCCGGGCGGGCTCAGGATGGCGAAGTTCTTGTTGGTGATGCCGGCATCCGGCGGGGGATTCCACCGGTTGATGAGCACGATGCCGCCGTCCGTATCATGGCCCAGGACGATGCCGCTGCCGTGATTGATGCCGCCCGCCCCGAACGGCCAGCCCGCGGCAATGGTGGCGACGGGCCACAGGTGGTCGCCGCGCAGGGGCGCCGGCCACAGCCCAAACGGCCCGGAGGCCCGCAGGCCCGCCTCCTGCAGGTAGACCAAGGGCCGGACCCGCATGCCCTGCGCCGCCAGCTGCCCGACCAGGCGCTTGGCCCGGCGCTGGCCGGTCTCGGCGTCCGGCGCCGCCACGACCAGGTAGACTCCCACCTGGAACACGGCCTGCTGTTCCGCGTCAATCTGCCGGAGGAGCGCCTGGGCATCGTCCAATTCCCGCTGGAGCCGCTGCAGGGTCAGGGCCGGGGTCTTCCCTAGCGCGAGTTGCCCTTGGACGGCTCCAATCCGCCGGTTGAGGGCCTGCACCAGCTCGTACGCGTCCTGGGGGATGGCATGCAGCGCGAACGTTACGCCCGGCAGATTCGCCGCTTTGCTGAGCCAGCCATCGTCCACCGTGGGCGGAAAGGCCTGAATCGCATACACCGCCCGCCACTCGGCCCCGGCCAGGAGGTCTTTGGGCCGGAAGTCCAACGCCTCCGGCGCGAACAGGTTGGCCAGGGCGTTGGCGGTGGGGACGGAGGCCGGCGGTTTAGCCTTCGCCATCGGTGACTCCCTCCTTTCCCTTGCGGTAGATGGGGGTCGGCCGCGGAAAGCCGTCCGGGACCGCCTCCACCGCCGCCTCGCTCGCGTGGAACAGCAAAAACAAGAGCTCGCGCCAGTCGGCGTCCGACAGCGCGTCGGCCCGAAACCCGCGAATCCGGCCCAAGTCGTCCAACAGCCCCCGGATCGCAGTCCGATGCTCCGCGACGGCATCCTTTCCCTGCCCCACCAGGAGCAGGTAGTACCGCCGCTCGACGGTCTCCCCCGCCTGCACGAGGCCCCGGACCCACCGCGCGTACTCCCCGAGCGCCTGCCGGCGGGGGCCGGCGGCCTCGGCGTGGAGCCGGTCCAGGTGGCCGAGGTAGGCGTCCAGGTCCACGGGCCGGTACACGCTCACAATCTGCCACGGCACCGTGAGGCCGTTGAGCGCGGCCTGGAACCCCTGAATCGCAGTCGCGCGTTCTCGGTCGCTTTTGAGCGCCAGCGAAAACGGCGCGATTTTCACGCCCGCCACCACCGCCCCGTCCGGGCGGACCAGGCAGCCGTCGCGCAGGTCGCGGATGGGGAGCCAGGCCTGCGCGGCCAGCTGGGCGGCGGTCGGTTGGGTTTTGGCGTTCCGCGGCCCCTTCGCCAGAATCCGGGGCCGCCAGGTGGGCATCGGCATCCCTCCCGATGTTCCGTAAACACGCCGCGCCCCCGACCCTTCGGTCAGGGGAGCGCCGTTGACGATGGTGAAAATGTTGACGTCGTCCCAGTCGCCCCGCCGCCAGTCGTAGACCCACCGTTGGGGCTGGCGGTAGTAGTGCCACGCCGCGGTCAGGCGGCGGTAGAGCGGCGGCTCGTTCGGCGGGGGAATGGCGAGCCCCACGCCGAGGCCTCCGGGGAGGAGGAACGCCACCACCCGCAGCGGCCACGGCAGCCCGACCAGCCCCGCTCCGAAAAACAGCGCCCCGCCCAGCACCAGGCCGGCCACGGCCAGCCCGACCTGGGTCCAGTTCCACCCGGGAAAGAGCTCGTAGCCCCGGGTGATGGGCTTGGGAATGAGATACCGGGCCATTAGCGTTCCGCCTCCTCGACCGCCCGCGTATCCTCGGCGATTCGCGGAAAATGGCGAGACAATCGGCGCGCGGAATCCGAGGCGCCCGGCGCCCCGCGCGGGATGTTTTCCCGCAACATCCGCCAATCGCTCGTCTTCAGGCGCTTCGGCAACGGGCAGTTTTCGGGCGTCTGGGGCGCGCTTTCGGCGCCACAATAGGGACACCGCACCATGCCTCCGTACCGTTCGCGGGCCCAGGCCCAATC
>JAIMBD010000019.1 GCA_023511625.1 Bacillota bacterium
CCCCCCCCCCCCCCCCCCCCCCCCCCCCCCCCCCCCCCCCCCCCCCCCCCCCCCCCCCCCCCCCCCCCCCCCGCCGGCGTGCCGCGGTGCTCGGTCGGCTTCTTCCCGGACCGAAGCGGCGGCCCTTCGCCCGGGCATGGCTGCCTACCAAGCCAACCCTGGCCTGTTGGAAGCGGCAAGACCTTTGTAGAAGGGGTGTCGGTACCGTAGGGGGCTGAGTTCTGGGTTGCCACCGGGAAGCGATGGGCGCCGGTTGCGCAGGTAGGCGGGGTTTGCGGCCAACGCCGCGACGCCCCGCTCGCTTGGTGGTACCACGCCGGCGAATCGGACCAAATGGGGATGGTCTTTGAACACGGCGGTTGCGAGGTGGATGGCAGCGCCGCTGCCATGGCCGAGTGGGCCCGGAACTCGTCGGGTTTGAGCGAGTACCGAGCAAGGGGCCCCGGGGCGGGGGTATTTCCCCAAAACAGCTTCTTTGAGCTAGGGGGAATGCCTCAAGCGTCTGCCCGCATCGTTCCGACCTGCCCAAAGGCGCGCGTCGTGCTCGTATTCCGCTGGGGTTATCTCCTGAGGCGAGGAGGACCCCATAAGATCGCCCGAAATCGCGCCCGTAAATCGAGGTGCTGCGCGACGCGATGGTTCGACTTCGTTTCCCCGGGGACTGTGGCCCGAAGGCAGACACCACTGTGCCCGCACCTGCGCATGGGGGCGAGAGTACCGGAGGGCTTCGCCTGGCGACGGTGCCCCCGGCGGGGCCCCCATTGGGAAGGATTGGGAGAACCCTGACGCCCCTCCTCACAGAAAGCCGGCCAGCAGTGCAGCGGGTGGACGAGACCCTGGGGCGATGACGTACGGAAGGCCTCCGGCCGAGGCGGGGGACGGGATGTTGGGAGATTTTTGGCCCGCAGCCGGGGAACCTAGTCGGTCCCCCAATCAGTGCTCCACAACGATTGGCAGAGGTCGCGGTAATGCGCGATGGCGCCGCGGATCACGGTGTCGATCTCTTCGTCGCGCACCGACCGCACCACGCGCGCGGGGACGCCCACCACCACACTGCGCTCGGGCACTGCCATCCCTTCCGGGAGCAGGGCCCCAGCTCCGATGATGGAGTGGCGGCCGACCTTCACCCCTGTCATGAGGATGGCACCCATCCCGATGAAGACTTCGTCAGCCACGTCGGCCCCGTGAACGATGCTGCGGTGGCCTACCGTCACGCCCCGACCGAGGATGGTCGGCGTGGAGCCGTCAACGTGCAGGACACACCCGTCTTGAATGTTGGTCTCGGCTCCCACCCGGATCTCGGCGGTGTCGGCGCGCAACACCGCGTTGTACCAGACCGAAACCCTGGGACCCAAATAGACTTGGCCTACGAGGTAACTACCGGGGGCTAGATACACCGGTCCTTCAACCACCGGCCGGTAGTCGCCAAACGGTACCATCATACGCCCTGCGTCCCCCCATGGAAAGCAAGATCCGGTTTCCGGCGCCGCAGCGGGCCCCGTTCCCTTTGCAGGGTTCCTTGAGCTTGCCGAGTGGAGCCGGCCGATTCCTTCTCGTTTTACGCGATCCGCTTGCGGCTAGACAAGGGTGGCGCAGGGGCGAAAGCGGGGAGGGCCCCCATCGTAGCGGCCGCGGGCCCTCCCCCGAGGGCGTTACTCCGCCGTTAAAAAGTCGCAAACGAGGCGGTTGAACGTTTCGGGTTGTTCAATGGGTAGCCCGTGACCCCCTTCAAGCACCACCAACCGCGCATGGGGTAGCAACCGGGCTTCTTCCTCTCCGAGCTCCAGCGCGTTGACCGAGTCTTGCCGACCCCAGAGGATTAGCGTAGGTGCCTGAATATGAGGGAGTCGACGGAACAGGAGGTAGCGTTCGCGGTGGGCCGGATCGTTCATATGGCGAAGAATCTTCTCATAGGCCGCTACGGCCTGCGGCGTGACTTTAGCCAAGTCGCGGATGGCCAAGCGCCTCGGGTCTCCGCGTCCTTGGGGTAGCCGCCGCGCCCATAGCGTCTCGAGGTCGTCCAGAGAAGGGGGGCGGAAATGGGCCAAGCCCGGCAACGTCCGGGCCGCCATCCCGCCATTGGCCACCAGCACCAGTTTTTCGACCCGATTTGGGCTCTCGTAGGCGAATAGCGCAGCGACCCAACCTCCCATGGAGTGGCCGATTACGTGGCTTTTGGAGATGCCTAAGGCATCCTGCAGTTCGCGGACAAAATCGGTGAGATAGGCGAAGGAGTACTCGCGGTCAAACCGGTCTCCGGGTCCCCAACCCAGAAAATCGGGCGCGATAACCCTACCGACCTTTCCGATCGCGTCCCAGTTCCACGCCCAACTGTCTCCGCCTTCCGTGATGCCGGCTCCATGCAACAGGAGAACGGGCGGCCCGTCGCCGCTTTCGAAGTACCGCGTGCGTCCGTGACTGAGGTCGACCCAGCATTCGCGTGCCATCCCCCATCTCCCCTTTAATTACGTCTGCCCAGCGCGCTGGGCTTCCGTAGCTTGAAGCCAGTCCGCGTCCTCTGGCAGGATCACGCCGCCGGAGCGGGTGCGATAGACCCAGGGCTCGTCGACTCCTGGGGGCGTAGTCCCTTCCTCGACGAGGTGTCTTACCGCTCCGAGTAGCCGACGCCGGACCCGGATCACCATCACATCGGAACTACCAAGGTGCTCCGAAGTCCGGTCGTAAATCGGGCCCATGCTCTCGGTCATGGCTTGGTCTTGGGTGTGGATACCGAAGATACCGCTGTAATCGGTCGTGCGCTGGCGCTCCCGGTTAAGACCGTAATCGTTGTCGGTATGCGCAGCGGTGCGAAACCGCCCTAACCAATCGCTGGTGTTGGGCAAGGCTGGAAGAAGCGGAGGACCGTCGCGGTTGTCCATCTTCCGACTCATGACATATCCTTCTTGGACCAAGGTCTTCTCGCGGTTCGGGTCCTGACTGCGATCCTCTTCCATGGAGAAGAACAAGGTATGGTGGTCGTCCATTGGCACCCAAGCTCGCGTCTCCACCTTTTTGCCCAGAACCCCCGTCGGGATGTGGGTGAAGCAAGGAAACAGAAATTGCGCGATGCGCCAGTAACGGTGGCCGGGTGTAGCCGGGCGCCACGCCCCGTACATGCAGCCGTATTCGGTGTCGACGACGGCGTAGCGCGGGGCTCGGTCTCTCAACGTATATTCGAGAAATGAGCCGGGAGTCACCTCCTCGGGCGTGACGGATCCCAGATGCAGAAAGCTGAAATGGGAGGTGTCGATATCCCCCTCCAGGGCCTGTAACCAGTTGCAATCGCGGATAAAGGCGCTGACTCTAGCGCGCGCAGGGGGGAGTTGATTGGCTTCCAGATCGGGCAGCGGCGGCGGCGTGGCCCGAGGCCCAAGGTACGCCCAGACGATGCCTCCGCGCTCCGCGCAGGGGTACGCTCGCGCCTTGAGCTTATGCTTGAAGTCGCTCTCGGGGGGCTCGTTCGGCATGTCCAGGCAGCGACCGGCGACGTCGAATTTCCACCCGTGGTAGACGCAACGTAAACCTCCGGCTTCATTGCGCCCGTAAAAGAGACTTGCCCCCCGGTGAGGGCAGTGGTTCTGGATGAGTCCCACTCGCCCGGACGTGTCGCGAAAAGCGATGAGGCGTTCTCCGAGGAGGAGCACGCGGACGGGGTTGCAGTCGGGGGCGGGCAGTTCGCTCGAAAGCAGGGCCGGCAACCAGTATTGGCGGAAAAGTTTCCCCATCGGGGTATCGGGTCCGACGTGGGTCAAAATTGCGTTATCTTGGGGAGAGAGCATCGTCTGGTTATCCCTCCTTGGGAAGCTTAGGAAGAAATCCAGGATGCACCATCCAGGAGAAGAAGCCCGGGAGAACCGTTCGGGCATTAGGACCAAGTGGCCGGATGGCGCGGTTCTTCAGCCGTGAGAGCGCCTTCCTCCAGCCGCGCCCGTGCGGGAATGCTCCGCCCCAGCAGGAGCAACAGTCCACCCACCAAGCCCACCGCCATGGCAATCAGAGGCGCCAGGGCTTCGTGGCCGCTCCCCATCAGGGCACCGAAGGCAGCAGTGGTGACGATCGAGGCGATGAAGGCACCGCCGAAGAGGATGCCGAACGCGCGTCCGCGAATCTCGGTCGGGTACGATTCGGCGATGTATCGCGACTGAGCGCCGCCGATGCCACCCAGGGTGAAGAAGGACCAGCCGGCCACCAGAACGAAGACCCAGGTGGCGCCGCCCGGCCGGGATAGCAAGGCCATGGCCGCCGATCCCAAAAGCAGGGAGAGGAAAGCCACGTTGCGGCTCGGGAGGTGGTCGGTGATGCGGCCGAGGACGATTCCCCCCAATACCGAAAAGAGGCCTTCCAGGGTTACGGCCAAGGAGGCGGTCCCGATGGCCAAGTGTTGATAGGTGGTGAGAAACGTCACGCCGAGGGCTAAAAAGAACACCGACTGGAGGTTGCCGGCGAACCCGTACGCTAAGAGTGCCACCGTGGTCCGCCGAAATCGCGGCTGGAAAAAGAGCCGCCACTCGTCGCGAAAGGCGCGGGCGGTACTCCGGCGCTCCTGGGCGGCGGTGAAATACGGGGTTTCCCGAAGAAGTCCCCCGGCGAGCGCGACGATGGGGAGGGCAGCGAAGCAATAAAGGTACATCCAGCGCCAATGTCCGCTCGGCAATACCGCGTGGGCGACCAATCCTACGATGATGGAGCCGAAGGTAAACCCGACGCCGGCGATGCCCATCAAAAGGCCGCGCACGTCGTCAGGTGCTTCTTCGCTGACCAGGGCAGGACCCGTGATCTGCGGGGCGAGAGAGACCCCGGCCGCGATTCCCACCACGGCGTACGCACCGGCACTGCTCACCAGGGCCGTCATTCCCGTGATCACCCCTGCTGCCAACACGGCGCCCTGAAAGCCGCGTTTTCGGCCAACGCGGTCGAGGATGGGACCCAGGGCGAAGTTGGTCAACACCGTGAGCACAAAGGAGCCGCTGAAGATCAGTCCAGCCTGCGCCACCCCGAGGTGCAGGGATTTTAGGATCAAGGGGAGCGTCACATCACGGGTCACGGAGGCAAAGCCAGACAGGATCTCCCCCAACACCACCACGGCACAGAGGACCGCCACATACCCGCGTCGGCGGTAGACCAAACGCCCCACCCGAATGGTTTCCTGCTCCATCCCTCGCCTCCTCCTGTCCCTTGCCGGATTTTGTAAGAACATTCCCTCTAGAGCGCGAAGACGATTCGATTATCGCGCGGCGGGATCCCGGCACGCATCCCTCGAACGAGGGGAAGGCGGGGAGAGGACGGCGGCGGTCAAAGATACTGCTCCCCTGGGTCCGAGATTTCCCCAACCCTGCCTCCTCCGGGCAAGAGAGCCTTGGGATAGCGGGAATGAAAGCACAAAAATCCGGTTGACGATAGAGAAGGCGCTTTCATACCATGATTCACGTAGAAATTTTCAGGATAGTGATGGAGCTGGGTGCCGCCC
The DNA here is from genome assembly GCA_023511625.1 of Bacillota bacterium. Classification (GTDB taxonomy): domain Bacteria; phylum Bacillota; class Sulfobacillia; order Sulfobacillales; family Sulfobacillaceae; genus JAIMAE01. Next base: position 5,468 of record JAIMBD010000019.1, read on the forward strand.
CCGAGTGTCCTGGGCGGGGAAAGGAGGGGCCCAATGTCGGGAGCAGTCGATGGAACCCGCGAGGGGGCGTCGCCCGTGGTGGAACGCCTGACCCCGCGCGAGGCCGAAGTGTTGCGGCTGGTCGCGCAGGGGCTGCGCGACCAGGATATCGCCGACGTGCTTCACATCAGCCTCTATACAGTGAAGGACCATCTCAAGCGGGTCTACAGCAAACTCGGCGTACCTTGCCGGGTCCAGGCCGTCAACAAATTTATGGGCCGGGAACCAAAAGAGTCGGTGGGTGCTCGGACCTCTTGAAGATGGACGTGGTGGCCGGGGAAAACGCAAGGCCCCTGGCCCCTTTATCGGCCAGGGGCCGGGGTTCTGCGTCCATGCGGGTTCCCCCCTCCCCCGCAAAAACCGGATCAGCTGCGCGGCGCTTGATAGACGTCGTGGTCGACGTAGCGCTCGCCCTTGCGCGCGCTCAAGAGGTTGATGGCCACTTTCGCCCCGTCGCCAGCGGTGATGATGGTGTGCATGCTGACGCCGGCAACGGTGCCCGCCGCCCAGATGCCGTCGATGGAGGTGCGGCCTTCTGCGGTCACCTCGATGATGGTCTTGATGCGCGGCTCGGTGCCTGGCTTGGTGCGAAGGCCGATGCGCTCGGCGAGGTCGGTGTATAGGCCGGTGGCAAAGATGACCTCGCGGGCTGCATACGCCCCCTGGTTGGTGGCGAGGGTGAAGTGGTCTTCCTCGCGCCGGACGTCTTCGACCGAAGCCGAGACCATCTCCGCCCCAAGCGCGGCAGCCTGTTCCTTGCCGCGGTCCACAAGGTCTGGCCCGATGATGTCGGGCGCCCCGTAATGGTTTTTGATGAGCGCCCGTCGGGTGACGCTGAGCCCGTTGTCGAACACCACCGTCTTCAGCCCCGCCTTGGCCAGGAAGATGGCCGCGCTGGCTCCGGCCGGACCGGCACCGATCACCGCCACGTCGTACATCGCATTCCCGCCTTTCTCATCCACGCGGAGGATTTCCGCTCCCCATCCCTGTCCACGGCACGCCACGGAAGGGCCCTGATCTGGTTCCGGCGGCCGTGGCGCACGCTCTCACCCTACCACCGCCGCCTGACCTCTCCTGACCTCTCCTGACCTCTCCTGACCTCTCCTGACCTCTCCTGACCTCTCATGGTAGGGCTTCGGCCACCGTTCGGGGGTCGGCACGGGCCGGCAGGGGTTCGAGCCGAAGCGAAAGCCCGTACTTCGGGCGCAGGGTGATGAGCGGCTCCGGCACCACCGGAGGCTTGGGCCACGGGGAGAGCCACGCCACCTGTCCCAAGATGGGCAAGAGGAGCGCCATCTCCAAGAGGGCGAAGGGCCGCCCGATGCAAAGGCGGGGGCCGGCACCGAACGGGAAATAGGTGAGACCCGGCCCCGGGGGATAGCTGCGGTCAAGCCAGCGGTCGGGCCAGAAGCGCTCGGGCTCGGGGTGATAACGGGGATGGCGGTGCATCACCCACTGGCTCATCACCACTTGGGTTCCGGCGGGGAATTCGTATCCCCGCAAGGTGAAGGGCGCCACGGCCTGCCGCGCCATCATCCACGCCGGGGGATACAGCCGAAGCCCCTCCTGAATCACGGCCTGGGTGTAAGGCAGGCGCTCCACCGTTCCGGGGTCGGGGGAGCGACCGTGCAGAACTTCCTCCCACTCCTGGTGCAGCCGCTCTTGCACCTCGGGGTGTTGGGCGATGAGGTAGAAGGTCCAGGCCAGTCCGTTGGCGGTGGTTTCGTGGCCGGCCAAGAACAAGGTCATGACCTCGTCCCGCAGTTGGGCGTGGCTCATGTGACCGCCGGCCTCATCGGTGGCCGCCATCAGGCGGTCGAGGACATCGCCTGCGGTCTTGCCCGTCGCTTCGCGCTGGCGGATGATGTCGTAAATCACCGCATCCAGCCGGCTCAACGCGTGGCGGAAGCGGCGGCTGGCCGGCGTGGGAAGCCAGGTGGGCAGCGGCACGAAGGCTCGGATGCGCCGATTGGTGTAGCGCATCAAGGTGCCGAGGTCGGCGTGGACCTGGTCGGCCAAGGGGCCGACCTCGACGTTGAACAGGGTTTTGCCGGCAATGGCCAGCGCCAGGCGCGTGGTGTCGCGGGCCACGTCGCGCACTCCCCCGGCCCGCCACTCCTCGGCTAGGGCTTCACCCACCCGCACCATGTCGCGGGCGTAACTTGCGAGGCGGTCGCGGTGAAAGGCGGGCTGGGCCAAGCGGCGTTGCCGCTGCCAGAACTCGCCTTCGCTGGTGAGAAGCCCGTTGCCGAGCACTGGGCGCGTGAACTGCAACCCGCGCCCTTTGATGAACTTCTTATGCTGGGTGATGAGGATGGCGGCGATATCCTCGGGATGGCTCACCAAAAGGAAGCGGCGCGGGCCCACCTGGATATCGGCGAGGTCGGTCTTGCGCGCCACGTCGGTGAAAAAGGCGAGCGGGTCGCGGCGCAGCGCCCAAAAGGTGCGAAATCCGGGTCCTCCTACCGATGTTGGCACCGGGCGATCCTCCATGCGCGTCTCCCCCCTTGCTGGTGGTCTCGGCGTTTTCGTCGGGGCTTTCTAGGTATTGTACCACCCACGGAGATGGCCGGCGGTGCAGTGCGCCTCCTCCTTTTGGGGGATGCAAATGGGGCGGAATGGCCCAATGGGCCCCCGGCTTTTCGGAGGTTTTGGCGGGCCCTTGGGGCCATTAGGGTGAAGGTGACGCCCTCGGGGCGCGGTCGCTCTCCGGAGGGCGGCAATCGCGCGAGCCAAAAGGGGGTTTCTCGGTGGCGGTCACAACGGTTCCCGAGGCGCATCCCGCCGCTCGTCCGGCCGTCGCGCACAGCGGCCTGTGGGAATGGTTGGCGGTGGTCGACCACAAGCGCATCGGACTCATCTACCTCGCCGGCGGCTTGGTCTTCTTCGTGTTGGGCGGCGTCGAGGCGCTCCTCATGCGTCTGCAGCTTGCACGCCCGGACAATCATCTCGTCAGCGCCGCCTTCTTCAACCAACTCTTTACCATGCACGGCGTCACCATGATCTTCTTTGCCGCCATGCCCATCATCTTCGGGTTGGCCAACCTCATCGTCCCGCTGCAGATCGGTGCGCGCGACGTCGCTTTTCCGCGGCTTAACGCGCTGAGCGTCTGGCTGTTTTTGGCCGGCGGGATCCTGTTTTACACCAGCTGGTTCTTCGGCGCGCCCAACGCGGGGTGGTTCAACTACGTGCCCATCTCCGGGCCCCAGTACGACCCCGGACTCGGGATTACCTTCTACGACGTGGGACTGCAGATCTCGGGGCTCGGGACCATCATCACCGGCATCAACTTCTTGGTCACCATCATCAACCTGCGCGCACCGGGCCTCACCTGGATGCGGCTGCCGATGTTTGTGTGGGGCAACTTGGTGACCATGGTGTTGATCGTCGTAGCCATGCCGCCCCTGTCGGTCGACCTCTTCCTGCAGACCTTCGAGCGCATCGCCGGCGCCCAGTTCTTCCACGTCGCCGCCGGCGGTACGCCGCTTTTGTGGACCAATCTTTTCTGGATCTTCGGGCACCCTGAGGTCTACATCGTCATTTTGCCCGTCTTTGGCATCATGTCGGAGATCATCCCGGTGTTTGCGCGCAAGCCCTTATTCGGGTACCCGAGCATGGTGCTGGCCATGCTGGCCATCTGTTTCTTGGCCTTCATGGTCTGGATCCATCATATGTACGACCTTGGCCTTGGGCCCTGGGTCAACGCGCTGTTTGCCCTGACCACCATGACCATTGCCGTGCCCACCGGGATCAAGGTGTTTAACTGGTTGGCGACCCTGTGGGGCGGGCAGCTGCGCATCAACACCGCCGTCCTCTGGGTCTTCGGCTTTCTCATCTGCTTTGTGGTGGGGGGCATGAGCGGCGTGATGCTGGCCATGGCCCCGGCGGATCTGCAGTACAACAATACCTACTTCGTGGTGGCGCACTTCCACTACACCCTCATCGGCGGGACCGTGTTCGGCCTGTTTGCCGGGCTCTATTACTGGTTTCCCAAGTTCAGCGGACGGCTTTTGAATGAGCGGATCGGGCGCTGGAACTTCTGGCTGACCTTCATCGGGTTCAACCTCACCTTCTTCCCCATGCACTTTCTCGGGCTAGAAGGCATGCCGCGCCGCATCTTCACCTATGCGCCCAATCTCGGCCTGACCTTCTGGAACGAGGTCTCGACGGTGGGCGCCTTCGTCCTGGCCCTCGGGGTGGGGGCCCTGGCCGTCAATTTGGTGTGGTCGTGGCGCCACGGAGCGCTCGCGGGGGCCGACCCGTGGGACGGCCGCACCTTGGAGTGGTCGATTCCGTCCCCGCCTCCCGTCTACAACTTCGCCGAAATCCCGCTGGTTAGGGGTCGCGACCCCCTGTGGGTGGAAAAACGGTGGGGCGATGGCCGCATGAAGCCGGCGGCGGTGGAGACAGGGCCGCTGCACATGCCCGCTCCCACCATCGGTCCCCTGCTTTTGGCCTTGGCCATTCTGCTTTTGGGCTATGGACTGGTGTTTGCCTCCTGGCCGGTGATCGCGGCAGGTGTGCTGGCGCTCGGGGTGACGTTGCACCACGCCATGTTCACCCGCGACCCCGGCGTCCACGTCCACCGAAGTCCCGGGGAGTCGGCGGCCTTGGAGTCGCACGAGGCCTAAGGGCATTCGCCGAAGGCCCAGGCTTACCGCCCGCCGCTCCGGATCCTCGCCACTGCAGTCGGGACGGCGGGCGCCCCTTTTTCGTTCGCTCTTCTCTTTCTCTTGCTTATGGCCAAACGGCCATGACCCGTCGCCGGAGAAAGGGGGAGCCTGGCGACGTGGCGTCACGCCAGAGGCGGCCCAGGTCAGTCGAATCCGAAATAGGCCTTGGCCTCGTCAGACATCATGGAGGGGTCCCAGGGCGGTGACCACACCACCTCCACGTTGACCGCTTCGACCCCGTCGAGGGCCGAAAGGCGCTCCACAGCTCCCTCGCGGATGTACTCGGTGGCCGGGCAGCCCGGTGTGGTCATGGTCATCACCACCTCGACGGTGGACCCCTCTACCGTCACGCCGTAGACCAGTCCGAGGTCGACGATATTGTAGCCGAGCTCGGGATCGATGACGTCGCGGAGCGCCTCCAACACGGCTTCTTCGGTAACCGCTGCCATCGCCTCTTGCTCCTTTCGGCGTTGGTCTGGCTTGCAGCGTACGCCTGTGGGGATCGGGCCACCGTGATCGGGATCACGCTCGGCTCCCCGCCGCATGGATTTTCCCGCGGCGGTACATGCTACCGGTCAAGATCTGGAAGACGCCGTGGGGGGAGGGCGCGCATGACCCTGGTGGGGCTCGACCGGCTGCAATTTGGGGTAACCACCATCTACCATTTTCTTTTTGTGCCGCTCACCATCGGCCTTGCCTTTCTCCTGGCAGTGCTGGAGTCCTGGTACTGGCGCCGCCCCGAGCCGGGGCACCGTAAGGTGCTCGACTTCTTCGGCCGCCTGTTTTTGATCAACTTCGCGGTGGGAGTGGTGACCGGCATCCTGCAAGAGTTTCAGTTCGGGATGAACTGGGCCAACTACTCTCGCTTCGTGGGCGACGTCTTCGGAGCCCCCTTGGCGGTGGAGGCCTTGGCCGCCTTCTTTCTGGAATCCACCTTCTTAGGCGTCTGGATCTTCGGGTGGGATCGGCTCTCTCCTCGGCTGCACGCCTGGTCGATGTGGCTGACGGCGCTCGGCACCACCATCTCGGCCTTTTGGATCCTGGCTGCCAACTCCTTTATGCAGGAGCCGGTCGGCTACCGCCTGGTCCACGGGCGGGCCGAGATGGTGAGCTTCGGGGCGCTCGTGACCAACCCCCAGCTGTGGGTGGAGTTTCCCCACGTGGAGCTCGGCGCGCTGGCCACCGGCGCCTTCTTCATGATGGGTGTCAGCGCCTACTTTCTGGCCCGCGGGCGCGATGTGCGGTGGTTCTTGCGCCCCTTCCGACTGGCCCTGGCAGTGGGCGTGGTGACGAGCGTGCTGGTGGTGGTGTTAGGCCACGACCAGGCGCAGCACCTCATGGCTGCCCAGCCCATGAAGATGGCGGCCTCCGAAGCCCTGTGGCACACCAGTGCCCTCCATGCCCCATGGACGGTGGTGGCCCTCATCCATCCTCACCAGCAGCGCAACACCGCCGTCTTGGCCATTCCCGACCTTTTGAGCATCCTGGCTTACAACCGCTTGTCGGGGCGGGTGCCGGGCATCGATACCCTCCAGCACCTCTACGTCAGGCGGTATGGGCCTGGCTGGTACGTCCCCCCGGTGGTCGTCACCTTCTGGAGCTTTCGGCTGATGATCCTGGCCGGCTTTCTCATGATGGCTCTGACGGCGTACGGCGTCTTGGCCGATCACCAGGGGCACCTCTTGGAGCGCCGCCGCTACCTGCGGCTCATGGTTTGGGCCATCGGGCTTCCGCTCTTTGCCAACATCATGGGCTGGGTGATGACCGAGGTGGGGCGCCAGCCCTGGATCGTGTTCGGGCTTGAGAAGACCCAAGACGCCATCTCGCCGGCCGTGGGCCCGGGGGCCGTGTGGGGCACTCTCATCGGCTTTGGCCTGGGCTATGGGGTGATGACGGCCTTCGAGGCCTACCTCATGCTGAAGTACATCCGGCTTGGGCTCGGGGCTGAAGAGCCCGAGGCGCCGCTTCACCCGGCACCGGCCTAAACCGCCGGGGTGAGGCGTTTTTGGAGAGCCGCCTTCCCGCTTGGGGCCGAGGGCGGGCACGAGGAGGAGGGAGGCAGCGAGGCATGTTGCCGACGGTCTGGTTTGTGCTCATTGCGGTGTTGTTCGTGGGCTACTTTTTCCTCGAGGGCTTTGACTACGGCGTCGGGGTTTGGATGCCCGTCCTCGGGCGCACCGACGGCGAGCGGCGCGCCATCCTCGCCACCATCGGCCCGGTGTGGGACGCCAACGAGGTCTGGCTCATCACCGCCGCCGGCGCGCTCTTTGCCGCCTTTCCGGCCTGGTACGCCAGCCTCTTCAGCGGGTTTTACCCCCTTTTGGCGCTGATCTTGGGCGCCTTGATCGTGCGCGGGGTGGGGCTGGAATTTCGCAGCAAGGGCGACGAGGGCCGATGGCGCCGCACCTGGGACGCGGCCATTGCCACCGCCTCGGGGTTTTTGGCGGCGGCCTGGGGGTTTCTCATGGGGGCCCTACTCCATGGCGTGCCCATCGACCGGGCCGGAGACCTCGTGGGGGGGATCGGCGCAGTGGTGACGCCCTACGCGCTTGAGGGCGCCTTGGCCTCTCTGTTGCTGTTCTCCCTCCACGGTGCGCTCTACCTGACCTTGAAGGCGCCGCCTCCCTTGGCCGAGCGCGCCCGGCGGGCGGCGTTTCGGGTGGGGGGTGCCGCCACGGCGGCCTATTTCCTCTTTGTGGTCATGAGCTACTTTTACAGCGACTTTGCCCGCAAGCTCGGCGTAGACCCCGGGGCCATCCCCATCTTGGCGGGGCTTTCCATGGTGGCGGTGCGCTTTGCCCTCTTGCGCCGAACCTTGCTGCTTGCCTTCTTTCTCAACGGCGTCACCATCATCTTGTCGACTGTCAGCGTCTTTTTGACCCTGTGGCCCCGGGTGATGATAAGCTCGCTCAACCCTGCCTGGAGCCTGACGGTGGCCGGGGCGGCGGCCAATCCTTACAGCCTCTCGGTGATGTCCATCACGGCCGTGGTCATTCTTCCGGTGGTGCTGGCCTACCAGGCGTGGACCTATTGGGTCTTTCGCCAGCGGGTAGGGGCCGGGGACACCTTTCACTACTGAAGGCGCGCTTGGCCTTGGGGCCATGGCTGGGTGATAATAGAAAGGCGAATGGCGGCGGTTTTAGGGGAGGAGGGTCGAATCGAGCTCCCTTAGGACCGCGCGGAGAGGTGAGAGGGCGATGGCAAACGCACGGCGGTGTCCTCGGTGCCGCAAGGGGCAACTTCTGCTTCGGCACTTTGCGGTGACGGGCGATCCCTACTGGATTTGCGACCGCTTTCCGGAGTGCTCCTACTGGACCGAGGAGGACCTGGAGGCGGAAGAAGGCACCGGGCCCGACCGCCGGGTGCGGTCGGCCTTCCGGGGAGCGGAGCCTCCTCGTTAGGAGGCCCCGCTCCGGCTCTTGCGCCGGGTGAGGTAGGCGGCGGCTTCTGCCCGGCGGCTTAACCCCAGTTTGGAGAGGATGTTGCTGACGTAGTGCTTGACGGTGGCCTCGCTGAGGTAGACCTGCGCTCCGATCTCGCGGTTGGTGAGCCCCTCGGCGATGAGTTCCAGGATGCGCCGTTCCTGGGGCGTCAGCTCTTCATAGGGATCAGTGACTTGGGCAGGATGGCGGATGCGCTGCATGACCTTGTCGGCCACGGCCGGGTCGAGGATGGACCCGCCGCCTGCGGCGGTGCGGATCGCCTCCACGATGGTGTGGCCGCGGGCGGTCTTGAGGAGGTAGCCGGCGGCGCCCGCCTCCAGGGATCGGAACAGGAGGTCGTCGTCTCCAAACGAGGTCAGCATCACCACGTGCATCTCTGGAAAGCGCTGCGTCAGTTGCCGGCAGAGGTCGATGCCGGAGCCGTCCGGCAGGCGGATGTCGAGCAGCACCACATCCGGGCGCAGCTCGGGAATCCGGCGCTCGGCCTCGCCTAAGGTGCCCGCTTCTCCCACCAGCTGGATGTCGGGGTGCGAGTCAAAAAGCCCGCTCAACCCCGCCCGCACCACCTCGTGGTCCTCCACGATAAAGACCCGAATCGGACTTTCCTCCACCTTGACCGTCCCTTTCCTGCAAAACCTCCGCGCGCGACGAAAACCCCAATCCTATGCCATTACTTCGCTAGTATAACCGATTTCGAGCAAGTTGGGGATTGTTTCGAAATCCTCCGACCATTTCTTCAGACCTGGCCATCCGCGCGGGCAAACCCAGACCGACCGGACCGTCTTTCGGGGGCCGGTTGGGCGTGGTAGCGGCCGTGTCCGGGGACGATAATCCAGGCAGGACGACGGGCTTTTGAGCCAGGTCCCATCGCGGCGCAGAAGGGGCGGGCCTCGGGAGAAAAGCGCCGAATGGACCATGGCGAAGGGAACGAGTGACCCTGGCCGAGTGGGTCTGGAGGGCTACCATGAGGAATAGTTCGCCGGGAGGGCGGGGAGGCACGCTCTGCCGATGCTCGACGAGGCGCGCGGTGTGCAGAAGATAGGGGTGCGAGCGATGAACGAGCGCGAAGAGAGCCAAAAGATTCGAGTCGCCATCGTGGACGACCACGAAATGGTGCGGACCGGCGTGGCCAATTTGCTCTCAAGCCATCCGGACCTCGAGCTCGTGGGGGGAGCGGGGTCGGTCAATGAGGCGCTGAGCCTTTTGGAGCGCACCCCCGTGGATGTGCTCCTCCTCGACATCCGCCTGCCGGATGGGTCGGGGATAGACCTGTGCCGCACCATCCAGCAGCGGGGCCTGCCGACGCACGTCATCATCTTGACCTCGTTCGGCGACGAAGCCCTGTTGTTTCAAGCGCTAGAGGCCGGAGCCAGCGGCTATCTCTTGAAAAATGCGCGCGGGCGGACCATGATTGAGGCGATTCGGACGGTGGCCAAAAACGGGTCGATTCTCGATCCGGCCGTAGCAGGTCGCGCCATGCAGCGCCTGCGCCAGCCCCAGTCGGAGGCCGACCCCTTCGATGAGCTGACGCCGCAAGAGCGCCGCATCCTGCGGCTGATCGCCGAAGGCAAGACCAATCGCGAGATCGGGGCGGCCATCTATCTCAGCGAGGCCACCGTCAAGCACTATGTGAGCAACATCTTCTCGAAGCTCAACATCTCGCGGCGGGCCGAGGCGGCGGCGATTGTGGCCAAGCGGCAGGGAGGGTAAGGTGGACAAACGCCCCAGTGGCTTGAGCCGGACCAACTATTGGCTGGCCAGTTCGGTGCCCTTGGTGACGTTGGCCGTCCTGGTGGTGATCGACCGCTGGGGCTTGGCCGGCGTCTTGGGGCGAAATCTCTCCGATCTTCTCACGGTGGCCATCGCCGCCGTGTTGGTCTTGGCCTACACGCTGTTTATCGTGCGGGTGATGTACCCCCGCTATTTGGAGATGGGGGCGCTGCTCAAACAGGTCGAGGAGCAGCGCGACCGGATGAAGCTCTTGCAGGAAGGGATGACGGCCATCGCCTCCAACCGGGACGTGGAGTCCATCTTGGTGCGGGTGGTGGACCTAAGCCGGGAGCTGACCGGGGCTGCGTACGGGGCCCTGGCCGTGCTCAATCCCGACGAGAGCATCGCCCGCTTCGTGACTTCGGGCATTAAGGCCGAAGACATCCAGAAGATCGGATCGCTGCCGCGCGGACGGGGGCTCTTGGGCGAGGTGATCCGCACCAAGCGGCCCTTGCGGGTGGACGAGATCAGCCGCCATCCGGCCTCGGTGGGTTGGCCGCCGAACCACCCCCCCATGCACTCCTTCCTCGGGGTGCCCCTGATCCACCAGAATCAGGTGGTGGGCCACCTGTATCTCACCAACAAGGCCGGCGGGCCCTTCACGCAAGTCGACGAGGAACTCGTGGGCATGCTGGCCACCCAGGCCGCGGTCCTCATCACCAACGCCCGGCTCAACCGCGAACTAGAGGCCTTGGCAGTGGTGCAGGAGCGGCAGCGGATCGGGATGGACCTGCATGACGGCACCATCCAGGCCATCTACGCCGTAATGTTGGGCATCGACGGGCTGTTGGACAAGATTCCCGAGGAGATGCGCGACATCCGCGACCAGCTCGACGCCTTCGGCGACCGCTTAAGCCGCATCACCCAGGACATCCGCCACTACATCTTTGACCTCAAGCCCGACCACCTCGACCTGCGCCAAGGGATTGGAGAGATCGCGGCGGAACTGGCCATGACCCACCAGATCCGGATCCACACCACCGACCTCGACTACCGCGAGCTCAGCCGCAAGCAGGTGGAGAGTCTTCTGGCCTGGGTGCGGGAGGCCTTGACCAACGTCAACCGGCACGCCCACGCCTCGCAGGTCGAGGTTACGTGGCGGCGCGCGGGAGCCCAGTACCAGCTGACGGTGGAGGACAACGGGGTGGGCTTTGACCCTGCCGTGCCTCCCGGTCCGGGCCATTACGGGCTGCGCAACCTGCGAAAGCGGGCGGCCGAGCTCGGCGGCTCGGTGGTGATTCAAAGCCGCCCGGGCCAGGGCACGCGGGTGGAGCTCACGGCACCCTTCCACTACGACCTCGAGCCGCACGACGAGGAGGAGGGGGAGGTCAACCCCATCCTCTCGAGCGAGTCCTGACCCCCATATCCGCATCCCATTCTCAAAGCCTTTTCATGCCGGCTTCAGGCCAATTTTAGGCGGTTGTAGCAGGATTTAGGCCAAGGGGGGCGAAGTGCCTACGTCGAAGCGAGTTCCGGCCGGCGCGGAAGGGGGCCCACCGAGGGCCCTTTTCGGCCGAGAGAGGGTGTGGGCGCATGCTGCGGAAGTGGGGCATCTTGGTCAGCGCCGCGGCCCTGGTTCTAGTTACGGTGGCCTTTGCCTGGCCGAAGACGCCGGAGCGGTCGGTGTGGATGCATCCGGCGGCCTTGGAGGGGCCATGGCGGCCGGCAGCGGCCGGCACTCCCTGGCAAGGCACGGTGTATCTTACGGATCCGCACCTTGCGGCGCTGTTGGCGTATGCCACTGCCGTCTGCACCCCCGGATCGCCGCTCTACCGGCACTTTCTTTCGCCGGCGGAGCTCGCTGCGCGGTTTGGCCCGGCCCCGGCCGTGGTGCAATCGGTGCGCCAAGAGCTGACCCAAGAAGGGTTCCGGGTGGAAGGTGCCACGGCGGCCGGTTTCGGGCTGCGGGTGGCGGCGACGGTGGGGACGGTCAACCGGGTCTGGCAGGCCGGCCTGGTCCTCGACGCTCAGGGGCATTGGACCGAGACCCGGCCGGTGGTCTTGCGGGGACCGGAAGCCGAGGCCGTGGGCTACATCAGCAACCTCGGCACGGCGCCGCGGGCCATGGCTCCGTTGGTGAAGCGGTTTCCGACCGCCCTCCGAAGGCCTGCCCAGGTGGCCCTTTTGGCGGGAAACGTGACGGTGTCGGTCGAGGGACCGGCCAGCGTGCCCACTGGCCAACCGATCCGGGTGGCCGTGCAGGCCACCGATCCCTTGAGCGGGTTGCCGCTGGCGGGCTGGCAGGTGACGGCGACCCCCACCGGCAACACCGGAAACCTTTCTAGTTATGCGCTGAGCGATCTCAACGGCAACCTCGAGCTCGACCAGAGCGGACGGGACGTCTTGGTCCTGGTGCTCAACCAGTCCTACACGGGGCCCTGGCAGGTCGAGGTCACGAACGGCATCGTGGCCTACGCCGCTACGCTGCCCGCCTTGACCTGGAGCGGACCTGAGGTCTTAGACCAGCCCTTAACGCCGAACCAGGTCAACGGCGCCTATCAGGCCCAAAACCTGGTGGCGGCGGCGCGGGCTAAAGGCGGGATGCGCATCGGCATCTTCGCCTCCTCGGCTCCCACCCTCTCTGACCTTGAGGCCTTTGAAAACGCTTACGGGCTTCCGGCCTCGGCGGTTCACATCATCCCCATCGACGGAGGGGAAAACCAGGTGGTCTCCGGGTGGCACGGCGAGCTCATGCTGGACATGGAGCGCGCCGTCTCCTCGGCCCCTGGGGCGACGTTGGACCTCTACACCCTGCCGGCCGACTCCGGCTCTCCCCTCGACGTGCTCGCCCAGGCCATCCAGAACGACCAGGACCAGGTCTTCTCCATGAGCGTGGTGATGCCCGAAGACCAGCTGTCGGCGGCCGAGGCGGCGCAGTGGAACGCGCTGATGGCCGAGGCGGCGAGCGAGGGGATGACGCTCGTGGCGGGGTCGGGCGACTCTGGCCCCTATGCCGACCCCAATACCAACCAGCCGGTGGTCAACTGGCCGGCGGCGAGCCGGTGGGTGACCGGCGTGGGCGGGACCGAGCTTGGGCTGACGCCGAACCTCAAGATCGCAAGCCAGTGGGCCTGGGGTCCCGACGGGCTTTGGCAGGGGCAGATCGATGGCTCGGGAGGCGGCTACAGCAGCCTTGAGCCGGCGCCGGCCTGGCAAAAGCCGGTCCTGCCGCCGGGCGAGCTCTACCGCGGGGTGCCGGACATCAGCTTTCTCGCCACCTATCCCTACTACCAGGTCTACGACAACGGGCAGTGGACCTCCATGGGCGGCACCTCCGCCGCCACGCCGACCTTCGCCGGCTGGGTGGCGGACATGGCCGTGCTGTCCGGTCGGCTTGGGTTTCTCAATCCGACCCTCTATCAGCTCTACACTGCGCACCCCAGCCTTTTTGACCCCGTCACGGAGGGCGGTAACGCCGTCTACCAGGCCGGCCCGGGCTGGAACCCGGTCACCGGCTTGGGGTCGGTGTGGATCGACGCCTTCTTCGCGGCACTGGCTCCGGCCAAGCTCGCCTTGACTGCCTCGGCCACCGAGGCGCCGGTGGGCGAGGCCATCACCATCCAAGCCTCCCTGGAAAACCCCGCCGGTCAGCCCCTGACCGAGGCCGGAGCCACGGTAAAGCTTTTGGTGTCGGCTCCCATGCCGGTGGTCGTCAACGGCGCCGCAGCCACTTCCGCCACGGCCACCACCGACAGCGAGGGCGTGGCCCAATTTACCCTCCGGGCGACGGCGCCCGGCACGGCGACCGTCACGGCCGAGGCCACCATGGGCGCGACGACGCTGACGGCGGGTCCGTTGACGGTCCGTTGGGCCGCGAGCACCCTGCCGGTCGAGCGGTTGGCAGGACCCACCCGGACCGCCACCGCCGTGGCCATTGCCGAAGCCGACTTTCCTTCCGGGGTGCCAAGCCACACCGCCATCTTGGCCTCCGGCCAAGACGCCAACCTGGTCGACGCGCTCACCGCCGCGCCGCTGGCTCATCTCTTAAACGTGCCCATCCTGCTTACCGACTCGCCGTCTGCGGTGGGGACCACCACGGCGGCGGCGCTGGCCAAACTCGGCGTCACCCGCGTCATCTTGGTGGGAGCCGACACCCATCTCGCCGACCACCTGCCGGCCGGGGTCTCGGTGGCGGCCCTGCTCGGCGGCGCCACCCGTTACGACACGGCGGCGGCCGTCGCCCAGGCCGTCGCGGCCCTAGACCCCACCGGCATCACCACGGTGTTTGTGGCATCGGGCGAGGACGGCCATCTCGTGGATGCGCTCACGGCGGACCCCGCTGCGGCCCTGTTGGGCGCGCCCATCCTCCTGGTGCCCCAAACCGGCGCCGTTCCTTCGGCCGAGGCGCCGTTCTTGGACGCGGCCGACACCGTCTATGTCGTGGGGGCCGCAGCCGGCTATCCCTTGGCCTTGCCGGCGGGGGCCACGCGGCTTTCCGGGGATTCCCGCTATGCCACGGCTGCCGTCATCGACCGCACCTTCTTTCCCCACCCGACGGCCCTGGTGGTGGCCAACGGCGAGACGACGCACTTGGTCGACGCCTTGACCGGTGGGCCGCTTGCCGCCGCCTTAAAGGCGCCCCTGGTGCTGACCCAAGGCGGCCTACTGCCTCCTGCGACGGCCCAGTACCTCAATGCCGTCAACGCCTCGGCCCTGACCGATCTCATCATCTTGGGGGGACCGGCCTCGATTCCGAGCGGTACGGGATCGCTGGTGACGGCCGCCTTGGCACCGTAAGCCAACGCGGCAGCGACTTTGGGCGGCTACAAAGCGCCCCGCGGTGGGTCTTGGGAACCGCGCGGCGATGACGGCCGCGCTGCAGGATGTGAAGGGAGGGAACGCTTCCGCCTTCTCGCCGGCGTGGGCACAAAGGCCCAAGGACTGCCCATGTAGGTCCTTCCGGCGTAAAGTCGCAGGTCAGGGCCAACGACACGATCCCTGGACGCGATCCCCCAGGGGTCCTCCGGTTCTTCTGTGAGAGAGGAGCTAGCTGGTGCCATGCCGGCCATCGGCGGTCCAAAGGCAGGGCCGCTACCCTCCACGAGGGGGGAGACAACCGGGGTCTTTCGGGGGGATCGGGGGAGGACCACAAAAGCTCTTCGCAAGATTGTGGCTTATTGCCGGGTTAGCAGTCGCAGCCAACGCCCCGATTTGGTAAACCAGCGATTGGCGTGGGAGCAGTTTGGTGTGTCCCGTGGGTTGGCCCCGGTTGAGTTTATCGAAGAGATTGGCGGGGGCCTGAACTTTCGCCGCAAAACGTTTTTAGCGCGAATGGATGCAGTGGAACGCGGTGAGATCCAGATACTGCTTGTTGCCCATAAAGATCGCCTGACGCGGTTTGGTTACGAGTGGTTCGAACGGTTTTGCCAACGACACGACTGTGAACGGTTGGTGCTGAACCAAGACCCTTTATCGCCTGAGCAAGCAAGAACTGGTTCAAGACTTGCTGACGATCACCCATGGCTTTTCGCGCGCTTGTACGGTCTGCGTCACTATCGAAAAAAACTCCGGGAGGCGCTGGATGCCGACGTTGGCCCACAAGATCCGGCTCGATCCGACGCCGGATCAGATCCCGGACTTTAAGCAAGCAGCCGGGACTGCCCGTGTTGTCTGGAACTGGGCGCCGGCGGAATGGCACCGGCAATCCGCAGCCGGACAAAAACCCACGACCGCTGCGTTGAAGAAGCCGTTCAACGCCCTCAAGTATCGGGAGTTTCCGTGGTTGCGGCAGATCCACCGGGATGCCCATGCCCAGCCGTTTGCCGATTTGGCGGAGGCGAGGCGGCGGTATTTTTCTGGGCAGAACCGTCGTCCTCAGTTCAAGAAGAAGCGGGATGCCCGAGACAGTTTCTATGTGGCGAATGACAAATTCCGGCCCGTCGGTCGCCGGGTCCGGTTGCCCAAACTCGGCTGGGTGCGCCTGCGGGAATCGCTGCGGTTCTCTGGGAAAATTCTAGGGGCCCGCGTGGTGCGAGAGGCGGATCAATGGTTTTGGACGGTCCAGGTGTCGGTTCCGGATGCCCTCTACTTGCGACCGCGTACCGGCTCCGGCGTGGTGGGCGTCGATGTGGGCGTCGCCACCTTTGCCACGCTGTCGACGGGGGAGAAAATCCCAGGGCCACAAGCGTACCGCCGGGCGTTGCGCCGGTTGCGTATCCGCCAGCGGGCCGTGACCCGTAAGAGGCAGACCGCCAAAGGGCGCATCGGGCTGGCGCCCGCGATCCCCTGCCCAAAGGCCCGCGGTTGCCACGCAGCCGGAATTGGGACAAAGCGAAGGGGCGGGTGGCCCGCACCCACTGGCGCGTCGCCAACACCCGCCGCGATTTCTTGCACAAGCTCTCGACCCGGCTGTGCCGCGAGAACCAAACGGTGGGGATCGAGAATTTATCGGTGCAGGGACTGCTGAAGAACCGGCGGCTGGCGCGGAGTGTGGCGGATCAAGGCTTCGGCCAATTCTTCGCCCTGCTGCGCTACAAGGCCCGGCGGTATGGCACGCGGTTGGTCGCCGCCGACCGGTGGTTCCCCAGCAGCAAGCGCTGTTCGACGCCGGGTTGTGGGTATGTCCACGCAGATCTCACGCTCCGGGATCGCACGTGGCGCTGTCCGCGGTGTGGCGTCGTCCATGACCGGGACGTGAACGCGGCGATCAACCTGCGAGGGCTGGCAACCCCAACTGCCCTACCTGTGGCGACGTCCTCCGTGAGGGGGGCGACGGTGTCGGATCCCTCCGACATCGGCGGGAAAGTCACGCCTGTCAGAGACGAAGCGCAACCCGTCGGCTTGCCGACGGCTTCGGGGCACGAAGAAGCCGGTGATCACCGTGACACACCGACTTTATAGCAGAGTACCTTCGGCCCGCGAAGTTTGATAACATCGGGACGAGACAGCGCATCCGGCTTGCGCGACAAGCCGGGAAAGGGGGCACCCCAGGCGGCCGAAAGGCGGCTTACCTTCATCTTCTTGACCCAATACTATCCACCCGAACCCGGAGCTGCCTCCTTGCGCCTTCAGGCCATGGCGCAAGAGCTGGTGCGCCTTGGGCACGCCGTGCGGGTGGTGACGGCGCTGCCGCACCACCTCGGGGCCGGTGCCGGTCGCCCCTTCCGGCTGTGGCAGGAAGAGCGGGACGGCGCGGTGTGGGTCCTCCGCACCTGGATCTGGCGGGTCAAGCCGGGGCGGTTCTGGCGGCGCCTCCTCAACTACTTTTCGTTTGTCGTGACCAGCTTTTTTGGGCTGTGGCGGGCAGGGCGGGCCGACTACCTGGTGGTGGAATCCCCGCCGCTCTTCTTGGGCCTGACGGCGTGGGCTTACGGGCGCTTGCGCCGCATCCCCTACATCCTGTCGGTCTCGGACCTCTGGCCGGACTCGGCCGTGGCCTTGGGGTTGGTGACCAATCCCCAGTTGATCGGCCTTGCGCGCAGGCTCGAGCACTTTCTCTATCGCAACGCCGCCTACGTGTCGGCCGTGACCGAGGGCATCCGAGCAGCAGTGGCGGCCTCGGGGACCATCCCGGCTTCGCGGGTGCTGTTCTTTCCGAACGGGGTCGATCCCGCCGCGTTTACCGGCGGAGACCCGGAGCGGATCCGCCGGCGGCTCGGCCTTGAGGGCCGGCACGTCTTCCTCTACCCCGGCACGCTCGGCTACGCTCAAGGGCTGGAGATTATCTTGGAGGCGGCCGACCTTCTGCGCGAGGGTTTGCCGGAAGTGCTCTTCTTGTTGGTGGGGGAAGGGCCGGTGAAGGCGGCGATGATGGCCGAGGCCGAGCGCCGGGGGCTTTCCAACGTGCGCTTTGAGCCCCTGCGGCCGGTCGGGGAGATGCGCCACTACTTTGCGCTGTCCCGAGGGGTGGTGGTGCCGCTGCGGCGCCACCCGTTGTTTGCGGGGGCGCGGCCGAGCAAGGTGTTTCCCGCCTGGGCGGCGGGCGTGCCGGTGATCTTCGCCGGCGAGGGCGAGATGGCGCGGCTCGTGGAAGAGTCCGGGGCCGGCGTGGTGGTGCCGCCTGAGGACGGCCCCGCCTTGGCCATGGCGGTCGAGTTCTTGACCCGCATCGCCGACTGGGAGTGGCGGGCGATGGGCGAGGCCGGACGCCGGTTCGTGGCCGAGCGCTACCGCTGGGACGCCATCGCCCGGGCCTGGGTGGAGGGGCTCGGGTAGTGCGGGGTTCGGGTTGGGTCTTAGCGGCGCAGGTAGCCAATCTGGGGCTGGGGCTCGGATTCGGGGTGGCCGTGGCCCGGACCCTTGGCCCTCGGGGCCAAGGGCTTTTGGCGCTGGCCCTTTTGCCGTTGCAGGCCTGGGTGCTGGTGGCGGCCATCGGGGGAAGCGCCGCCATCACCTTTCTCTTGCGCCGGGGACGGCCGCCGGGGGCCGTGCTGGGTTGGGCCGCCGCGCTCGGCTTGGCAGTGGGCGGGGGGGCCGTGCTGCTCTTGGCGCTCTGGCCCGGGGCCGAGGCCTCCCTGAAAGGTACGGGCATCGTGCACCCGTGGGCGCTTGCCTTATGGGTGCCGGCCTCGGTGTGGAGCGGGGCACTGGGGAGTTACTGGTTGGCCCGGGGGGCCGTGCGCCGGTACTTTCTCGTCGCGGCCGCTCCGCGCGCGGCGCAGCTTGGGGGCCTCGGCCTGTTGTGGGCGGTCCATCGGCTGTCGGTCGGGCATCTTTTGGCAGTGGCCGTGACGGCGCCGTGGACGGCCGTGGCGGTCGGGATTCCGGCGGCCGCGCGCGCCATCACATGGTCGTCGCCGGTAGCGGGCGAGGCGCTCGCCTACGGCATGCGCGGCCACTGGGGCAACGTCTCGCAGTTTCTCAACTACCGGCTGAACCTTTATCTTGTGGGGCGCTGGGATTCGGCCGCCGACGCCGGGCGCTTTTGGCTGGTGCTGAACCTGGCCGAACTCTTGTGGTATCTTCCTGCGGCCACGGCCGCGCTCTGGTTTCCGGCCGTGGCCGGCGCCGAGAAGGTTCCTCGCGAGACGGCCGCCGAGGCGCGGCGGCTCGGGTGGCTCGGGGTGGGCATGGCGGCGGCCATGGCGGCCTTGGCGCCGGCCGTCATTCCCCGGGTGTGGGGCCCGGGGTATCGGCCGGCCGTCGCCCTCCTGTGGGCGGTGTTGCCCGGCGCGGCGCTCTTTGCCTGGAGCAAGATCTGGGCGGCGGACTTGGCCGGCCGCGGCCATCCCCAATGGGGGACCTGGTCGTCCCTTGCGGGGTTGGCGGTGGTGGTGATCGTGGCCGTGGGGGGCGGCGCCAAGAGTCCCCTCGCCTTGGCCGCCGGGCAGTCAATCTCCTACGCCGTCTCGACGGGAGTGCTGGGGGTCGGGTTTCGGCGGCTTCATCCCGAGGTGAGCTGGCGGGCGCTCTGGTGGAGCCGAGGGCCTTCCGCCTCGTCTGAGGAGGTGCGGACGCCGTGAGGCCGCACATCCTGGTGGTGGGCCACTACCCCGTGGATCCGGCCGATCGGGCACCGGCGGTGCGCATCCGCGCCCTGACGGCGGCGCTTGGGGCCCACGCGGCCGTCACCCTCATCGCCGACCGCCGAGGTCCACGGGCCGAACGCCTTCGGGCGTGGATGCGAAAGCGCCCCGGGCCACAGGTCGATGCGGTCTACGTGGAGAGTGCAAGCTCCACCGCCACTCCGGCCGACCTCGTCTTTCTGTCTTGGGTCCGCGCCCGGCGCATCCCCCTGGGCATCTTCGTGCGCGACTACTACCAGCGCTTTCCCGACCTCTACCCGCCCCGGGGGGCGCGGGAGCGCCTGATGGCGGCGGCGTACGCGGCGACGCTCAGCGCCTACCGCCGTATGGCCGACGTCCTCTTCTTTCCCACGGGTGGGCTGGCCGCGCTCGTGGGTGGCCGGCGCATCCACCTCCTGCCACCGGGAGGGGCTGTGCTGGAGCCGCCGGCGGAGGGGCACCGGCTGGCCCGGGTGGTCTACGTGGGGGCGGCGCATCCGCGCGATGGGGTGCCCCTGTTGCTCGAGGCCTGGCCCCATGTGCGCCGCCGCCATCCGGGAGCTGAGCTCGTGGTGGTGGTGCGGCCGGAGGAGTGGCCCGGCTGGGCTTTGCCCGAGGGGGCCGTGCGGGTGGCGGCGCATGGAGAGGCGCTGGCGCCGTGGCTGTGGTCGGCGAGCTTGGCCGTCATCCCTCGGCTTGACACGGCGTACCACCGCATCGCCTTGCCGGTCAAGCTCTTCGATTACTGGGCGCACGGGCTCGGGGTGTTGGTCACCGGGCGGTGCGAGGCGGCCGAGTGGGTGGCGCGCGAGGGGGCAGGGGCGCCGGTGTGGCCGCCGACCCCCTCGGCGTGGGCCGAGGCCCTGACTTGGGCCCTGGATGACCCCGCGCGCCTGCAAGGGTGGTCGTGGGCCGCCTTGTCTGCCATCCGCGCCCGCCACTCCTGGGACAAGCGGGCACTGGAGCTTTTGCAGGTCTTGTTGGGCCGGCAATGACCAAGGGCGGTCCATTTAGGGCTTTGGTCGCGCGGAAGCGGGAGGTGTGCGGGTCCCAAGGGCCTAAAAGAGGTCCGGTCGAACCTGCGCTCAGGTACCCTTGCGGGCGCTTGGCTGCTCCCGCCCGCTTTCGCTTGTGGTGGCCCGGCCGGGCGTCGGCCCTCCGGTACCAGACCACGGGAGACCCTGGACCTGGAAGGCGCCGTCCAGGGGCTACCGTGAATGTTATCGACTCTTGTCCGACGGCCCGGATGCCGCCGTCGGCTCAAGACTTTTTTCGCGGCGGGGCGAGGCGTACAGTGGAAAGTGGAACGCGCACGAAGATTCTGGGGTTTTCCGGCCGGCGCGGCCCTTCGGGGATCGGCCTGCCGGTGGACCAAGAAAGGGGTGCATGCCGTGGTCATCGACGTCCACGCCCACTACTACCCGCGCCCGTACCTCGACCGCCTGGGACGGCCGGACCTTCCGCCTCGTCAGTCGGCGACGTTGGGCGAGCAGGGGATCGAGGACCGGATTCGGCTGATGGATCGGGTCGGGGTCACCTGCCAGGTGCTCTCGGTCTCTCAGGCCCAGCCCTACCTGCCGAACCTCGCCCAGGCGGTCTCGGCGGCGGGGTTGGCCAACGACCTTTACATCGAGCTGGCCCGCCGCCACCGTGGGCGCTTTTACGTCTTCGCCGCCCTGCCGCTACCCCACGTGGAGGCGGCCTTGGGGGAGGTGGAGCGGGTGTTTCGCCACCGCGAGGTGGTAGGGGTGACGATCGGGTGCAGCGTCGCCGACCACCAGATCGACGACCCCCTGTTTGAGCCGCTCTGGCAGGCGTTGAACGCGCGCCGCACCACCGTCTTCCTTCACCCGGTGGGCCACGAAACCTTACCGTGGCTCGCCCAGCACAACCTGGCTTGGCAGGTGGGGGCGCCGTTCGAGGACACCGTGGCGGCGATTCGCCTCGTGGCCTCGGGCATCGTCCGGCGCTATCCCGACATTCGCTTCATCGTGCCGCACCTCGGCGGGACCATCCCCTTCTTGTGGGAGCGCATCCTGCGCCAAGGCCAGGCGGCGGAGCTCGAAGCCGGATTAAAGCGCTTGTACTACGATACCGTCAGCGGCTCGCTGCGGGCGTCAAGCTTAGCCTTGGAGGTCTTGGGAGCGGAACGGCTGCTTTTCGGCACCGACTACCCGTATTGCACCGAGGCTCTGTTCGCCTACCACTTGCAGTTTCTCGACCAACTGCCCCTCGACGCAGCCGCTCGCGCCGCCATCCGCGGCCGGACGGCCCAAGAACTTCTGGGCATTGGGGAGTAAGACCAAACCCTCGGGCGAAGTCGGGCTTCGCCCGAGGAAAATCTTTTCTTGGTCCTAAGTCCAGAAAATTCCCAGTAGAACCGGTACACAAAACAGGTAAAATCGAGAAAGAACGCGGAGTCGGATCCCCGGGGGTTGAGGGGTTCGCCGCGGCTAAGACGGACCGGCTGCCCTGACCCGGAGGCGGGACGGGGACGGTCGGGCAGGCAAGGGCCAAGAAAGGAAGTGGATCATGGAGGACTCCCGCCAAGTGGCCTACGGGTGGATGGTGACCATCCTTCTCGCCTTGATGTGGGGCGGCGTGGGGCTAAACCGCCTCGGCATCGCCTACCTTATGCCGAAAATCGTGCCCCAGTTTCATTTCGCGCTCTGGCAGGTGGGGATCATCATCTCCGGCCTGTCTATGACGTGGGCCATCTCCTCGTACGTGGGCGGGTATTTCGCCGACCGCGTCGGGCGCAAGAAGGTGATGGTGCCCGCGTTTCTCCTCACCTCGGTCTTCACCATGCTGACCGGATTGGCCGGCGGCTTCTGGTCGCTGTTGCTCATCCGCGAGCTGACCGGCCTCGGAGACGGTGTGGGCTGGCAGGCCGGGGAGTCGATCATCAGCGACAACCTGCCATACCGCTACTGGGGAATCGCCCAGACCATCTTCTCGGGGGGTTACACCCTAGTCGGTGCCGGCGTGGGCGCGTTTGTGATGACCCGTCTTGCGGAGGCTTGGAGCTGGCAGGGCGCGTTCGTGGTGATCGGGATCTACGGGCTCGTGGTCGGCCTCATCCTTCTCTTCGTCCTCGATCCCAAGCGCGAGCGCGTGCGCCCCGAACAAATGACGGCTCGTGAACACCTTCAAGGCTATGTGGAGATGTTCCGCCAGGGGAAGTTTTGGCTGGCCACGGCCATCCAGATGCTGGGGGTGGCGTGGCTGACGGGGTTCAGCGGATTTGCGGCCCTGTTTCTGACCAAGGTGCAGCACGTCTCCCTGGTGCAGGTGGGATCGCTCCTGTCGGTGTGGGGCCTCGTGGGATTCGGCGGCATGCTGCTCCTGGGCTGGGTGTCGGACCGCATCGGGCGGCGGCCGGTGCTGGCAGGGGCCGGGCTCATCAACGGCGTGCTCTTGTTGCTCCTAAGCCACACCGTGATGCCGCTCGGAGCGCTGTTTGTGCTCTTGGCCATCTCCGGCATCTGCGGCTACTCGGTCATCCCCATCTCGGCGGCCACCGTGCTGAACGAGCTCGTCAACCCGCGCGACAAGGCCAAGGCCATGGGGGTGGCAAACGGCACCAGCGTCATCATCGGCACCTTCGTCTTTCCCATCGTCGAGGGGTTTGTGGCCAGTGCCGGAGGCCTTCCGAGCGCGATTGCGCTCGTGGGCGTCATCTTCCTCCTCATCTTCCCCCTGGCCCTGATCCTGGGCGAAAGCCGGCGTCAAGCCCCTTTGGCGACGGGAGCGGCAGTCAGCGAGTAAGGGGTGTGGGAAAGGACGGGGGGACCGGCCGGAGCGCGGCGGTCCCCCGCTGGTCCTGGTATGGTCAGCCGGCGTCGGAGACAGGCGTGCTGGCCATCCAAGCCACGGCGGCCGCGCCGAGGGCAAAAAGCCCGGCCCCTTGGAACTCGGCCCGCAGCACGAGGTCGATGCCGCCTGCCATGCACTCGAGCGCCATAAGCCACACGATGCCCCGGCGCCACACGCGCTCCCACCGCTTGACCACCTGTCTCCTCCTTCCCTTTCTTTCCCTTCCCGTCACAACGTGGCCCCGAGGTTCACCGGGGCGGCCACTCCGGCGCTGTCTTGCGCCACAGGGCTGCCGTTTGACGTCACTGCGATCTGGTCTTCGGCCGACACGGCGCTTTCGGCCGGCAGCGACACCGTAAGGACAAGCGCGTTGCCGCTCGTCGACACCCCAGTCACGGGCAAGGCCAAGTTGCCTTGGCTTTGGTCGGTCACGGTCAGGGCGCTGAGGTTCTCAAAGGAAACGCTCTCTCCGCCCATGACGGCAAACGGTATCGTCAGCACGGCACTGCCGGCTTCGCCGTCCGACGGCAAGCTAAGGGCGCTGACCGCTGCCGGGCCCGCCACCGGGCCGAAGTCGACCGCCACTTGGGCCGGGGCCAAGGTCTGCCCTGAGCTGGAAACGGCCTCTACTGCGAACTGATACGCCGTCCCCGGCACAAGGTTACTCACCGTGACCGAAGTGGTGGCAGCCGGGACGGTCTCGATGGGAGCGAGGGCCGCCGCGTGGCCTTGCGCCTCCAAGATGGTGTAGCCGGTCGGGCTTAGGGTTGCCGGGGCCGACCAGGTGAGGGTGACGCCGCTCGGGCTTTCGCTGGCGGTGAGGTTTTGCGGTGCGGTGGCCGAGTTCTCGAGGCTTTGGCCGAAGAGGCGGGCCACCGCCGCGCCGATCTGGGCCTCGATGGCCCTGGCCGCCGTCTGGCTCAAGCGGCCGGATGACCGCGCCTGTTGCACGGGTTTTTCGAGGGTGGCGACCACTGCCTGCGCGACCGCAGCCAGCGAGCGGTTTTGGGCTTGGGCCACGTCGGAAAGCGTCATCCCTTGAGCAAGGTCAGAACGCAGCGCACTGTCCGAAATCCCCAAGGCTTGCGCCACGGCAGACCAAAGCCGGTTCGGGTTTCCGTTCGCCCAAGGCCCAAGGTGCGGCGTGGCCGGCGGCCAACCCCAGGGCGCAGGACCGCCCCGCAGGGGCACCGGAGGGCCCGTATGTCCGCGCGCCGGCCCGGCCAGCCGTCCGCGGTGGCCGGGAGCGGGGCTGCCCGCCGAGCCGTGGGCGGCGTGGGCTGGCGGGGCCCACGTGAACCCGACCAGGCCCAAGCCCATCGGGGCCAAGAGGGTGACGGCGGCACCGAGCCGCACCAACCGGGAAGACCGCATCGAGAATCTCCTCCCTTAGCGGTGGTAGATGGGGACTTGAGGCCAGGGGCGCCTCCCTTGGCCCCGAGGTTATCGAGACGCTGTTTCGAACCGGTTGCGGCCCGCTCAAGGAAGGCTTACGGCTGGCTGAGGCGGGGCTGAACTTTGAGGGCGAGGACAGACGCCAGAAGGCCGGCGGCCCATATCCTGAAACGAGAGGGGGGAGGGTTCGGTGTCGGCCATCGACGCCATCGACCACTTCGTGGTGCTGACCCACGAAAACCACACCTTTGACCAGTATTTCGGAACCTTTCCGGGCGCGGACGGCATCCCGCCGAGGGTGGCTCTTCCCGACCGCGCAGGGCACCTCGTGCGCCCTTGGCCCATCCGTTCTCCCTGGTTTAACCTCCTGCACGACCCCGACCACTCGTGGAACGCCATCCACGCCGCATGGAACCAAGGCGCCATGGATGGGTTTGCCCGCGTCAACGGCCGCGAGGCACTTGGCTACTATCCGGAGGCGATGGTCTTGGGCTACTGGGCCTTGGCCCGCCGCGGGGTGCTGCTCGACCGCTACTTCTGCGCCGTGCTCGGCCCCACCATGCCGAACCGTCTCTTTCTCGTTTCGGGCACCTCGGCTGGCGTGCGCGACGACCCGCCGCTTTTGCCGAACGGGCGGCGGTGGCGCTTTCATCAGGCCACGTTGTTCGACCAGTTGGAGGCGGCGGGGGTTTCCTGGGCCTACTACGTGCGCGACTGGCGCCCCGGGCTTTACGAGTGGGCCAAAAGCCTCATCATGTGTCCCCTTTTGTGGTTTCCTCGCTTCTGGGACCGGCCTGCCCTGCGCCGCCGCATCCGCCCGGCTGCGGCATTCTTTGCCGATCTCCGCCGCGGACGCCTGCCCCAGGTGGCCTATCTCGCTCCCGGCTGGTGGGACTCGGAGCACCCGGGGGCCTTTTTGGGCCCCGGGTTTCGGGCCGTCTCCCAGGTGGTAGCCGCGCTCGAACAAAGCCGGTATTGGTCGCGCACCCTCGTGGTGCTGAACTTCGACGAGGGGGGCGGGTTTTACGACCACGTCCCGCCGCCGGTGGTGGACGCGTATGGGCTCGGGATGCGGGTGCCGGCCATCGTCCTCTCGCCGCGCTTAAGCCATCCGGGACGGGTGGACCACACGGTGCTCGAGCACACCTCGGTGTTAAAGACCATCCAACGGCGGTTTGGCCTGCCGCCGCTTACGGTGCGCAACCGCGAGGCAGCCACCTTGGAAGCGGTCCTCGAGGGGGGTTAGGCGCTGGCCGGCGGCGGGGGAAAACCGAGACGGTGCAGGCGCTCGAGGGACTGGTTGGCCTTTTGCCGGGCCGGGCGAAGGTTGGGGCTCAAGGTCTGGGCCAAGTCGGCCAGGGCCCGCCACACGGCCGCCGCCTGGTCGGGGTCGAGGGGGTGCAGGGCGCCGCCCTCGTCTTGCCAGAGGAGCCAAAGCCGCCCGCGCAACACCGCTGCCCACCCCGCCACCCATTCGCCCGCCGCGCCCACGGCCTTGGCCGGTATGGTGATGGCCACCGTCACCGCCGCCGGTTCGCCGGCGCACGTGGCCACCGGCGCCCCCTCGGGATCGGTGGCGACGCTCCATGCCGCCATCTGGTCGAGGGCGTCGAACGCCCCGGCCGCGTACAAGGTGTCAAACGCCTCCTCCGCCTCCAAAAGCGGCGTGGCAACGAGGTGGTCCCAGAGCTCGCGCAGTTCGGCAAGGTCCAAAAGGCGCGGTGCGGCATGCGGTTGGCCGGCAGGCTTGATGGCCACCCGGGGCCGCGGTTGGGAGGGCAGGCGCACCACCCAGGCCTCCATGAATAGCGCCCCTGCCCCGAACGGAATTCGGCAGCGGGCGAGGATGGGACAGGTCTCTCCCTCCAAGAAGAGGTGATGTTCGTGGACTTCGGGCTTTAACCGAAGGCGTGGCCGCGGTCTTCCTGGTCCAAACACCGAAATGAGTCGCCTCGCTTTGGCGTTTTCGCCGAAGTTCGACGCCCCCGCCGCGCTCTCCTGTCGGGGCGGGGGCGGGAGTTGCTGGCAGGATTGGCAAAGAAAAGGGGGCCGGATGTTTCCGGCCCCTTCCGAGGCTTTGCCGATTTCGGGTTAGGGGAGGAGCGACGCGAGGGCCGCGGCGATGCCCGGGGAGACCGCCGCCGGCCCGCCGGCCACGATGGGGTTGCCGATATTCGCGGCGTGCGCAGCGAGGAAGGCCGACTGGGCGGCCGGGAGGGTCGACGCCGAGCCCGGCACCAAGAGGATGGCAGTGCCGAGGGCCGCTGCTGCGGGTCCGGCCGTCAGCGCGTCGGGGAAGTTCTCGCCGGTGGCCACCATCAGGTGCGTAAAGTCGAGCCGGCTGGCAAAGGCGTTTAAGACGGCGAGGTTGGTGCCGTAAAAGTCGGTCCCCCCACTTAGGCGCTCGACCGTCACCCCCATGCCTGAAAGCGCCGTGGCGACGCTCTGGGGGATGGAGTTCACCGATCCGATGAGGTAGATGGTGTGGATGTTCAGCGCTGTGATGGCGGCGGTGGTGGCCGGAGAGAGCGTGCCGGGTCCGGCCGCCGAGCCCGCGAGCAAAAGCGGCCAGTGGTTCTCCGCCGCGATGGGAGCGATGGTGAGGCTATCCGGGTAGCTTTGGCCGGAGGCCATCACGGCCACCCCGCTGGGATCCCCGAGCGCCTCGGCGATGGCGGCTGCCGTGCCGAAACGGTCTTGGCCGGCGTAGCGCGTGACCTGGATCCCGGCCGCCTCGAGCGCCTGGGCCACGTTGTCGGAGATGGCGTCCGGCCCGCCGAGGAGGATGGCGCGCTTGGCCCCGAGCCGCTCAATCTCCGCCAACGTAGAGGGGGTGAGGACATTGGGGTCCGTCAACAGGATGGGGGCGTTTTGGGCAAAGGCCAGGGGGGCGCCGGCCAAGGCGTCGGGGTAGTTATCGGCCGTGGCCAGGACCACCGTTTGGGATTGGCCCACCCACAGGTTTGACAAAAGCTCGGCGGTGCCGAAGCGGTCTTGGCCGCCAAGCCGCGCGACGGAAGGGGCGGCCACCGTCACGGTGGTCGTAGCCACCGTCTCCCCGGCCGGGTCGGTGACGGTGGCGGTCGCGCCGCCTGTCGCCGTGGGCGTGACGGTGAAGGCGGCGACGCCGTTGCCGTCGGTGGTGGCGGTCTCGCCCAGGAAGGAGACGGTGAGGTTGGCGATGGGAAAGCCGTGCCCTTGGGTGACGGTGAAGCGGACGGTCTCTGTCACCCCTTGATACAAGGTGGCGGGATCGGCCGTGACGGTGACCTCGCCGTTGGCGGCAAGGTGGACCCCCTCGGCCAGGGTGGAAAAGTAGTTGGGGTCGGCTTCGCCCATCGACCAGAGCGCGATGCCAGACAGTCCCGACGACTGGATCTGCTGCGCGTGCGCCAGGTTGCCGCGGGCGTCCTCATACCAGGTCACGGCCGGGATGCCGCCGCTGGAAAAGGCATCGGTGTTGCTGGCGATCCATTGCAACTTGCTCTGCGTGTTCGGCCCGTACACCCCGGCCGGGTCGCCCTGGACCCCCCAGTCGATCTGAAACGCATAGACCGCCTGGACCGTGGAAGGGCCGTAGTCCCCGTCGAGCGTCAGGGGGAAGTTGGACGGCAAGGAGCCGGCGGTCGAGCTCGCTCGGTACTGGCTGGGATTGGCCAAGAGCGTGTTGAGGGCGTACTGCAAGGCCACCACGCCGGTACCGGTGGAGCCCGACTGTAGGGTGGCTTGGGGCACCGTAAACGGCACCGTGTACTGGGCTTCGGTCTCCCCGTAGGTGGGGTTGTACTGGGGCGACACCCCTTGTTGCGCGAGGGTTTGGGTGATGGCAGGCACGGTGGTGCTGGGCAGCGAGCCGTACCCGCTTACCCCCTCCCAGGCCTTGGCGTAGCCGGGGACGCCAAAGAAGACGTGGTCGGGATTGGCCACGGGACCGGATCCGTTGACGCCGTGCAGGATGTAGTCGATGATGGCCGAGTCCTTCACCAAGGACGACAGCGGTCCGGGGTCCCAGGACATGGGGTAGGCCATCACCACGAGGTAGCCGACTTGGGACAGGAAGTGGTAGTCGTACTCGGTGTCGACGTAGGCCGGCTCGGGGTTGCCGTGGGAGTCCGTGTACGCCGCCCAGTCGGGATAGACGTCGATGGCCAGCATGCGGTTGGGCCCCAAAGCCGCCTTGAGCTTTTGGGCGAAGGCGTCGAGGTATCCCGCGGATTGGCTCGGCAGCCCTTCAAAGTCGATGTTGACGCCGTTTAAGTGGTACTGGTTGACGTCGGCCAGGATCCCCTGCACGATGGTCTCCTGCCCCTGGGGGGTCGCGAGTGGGCCCAACGATCCGTCGAAGCTGCGCCCGAACATCGGTACCACCTTGAGGCCATGGGCCTGCATCTCGGCTACGAGGGGCGTAATGTCCTGGGTCGGGCCGCCCACCGTCCCGTCGCCGTTGACCCAAAACCAATGGGGGGAGATGATGTTGAGCGCTTGGCCCATGGTCGACTGGTACTGGAGGTACTGATTTAAGTCCCCCGTCGGATACCAGTAGACGAAGTCGTTAAGCCCGTAGGGGTGATACGGGCCGACGACGGCAAGCGCCACCGAAGCCGGAGCATTATTGGGGAGCGGCGGCAGGGGATTTGGCACCACGGCGTCGCCGAAGCCGTAAAGATACCCCTGCGCGGTCAGGATGTAGTAGCCCTGGCCGTCGGGCGCCGGGGCGATAGCGGCGGGCTGAAGGCTTGCCGCCGACACCGCTGCGGTAAGGTTGCCGAAGGTGGGAGCACCGTCGAGCCCCACCACGCTGCCGTCGGCGTTCAAGACCCAAAGTCCCCCTTGGGGATCGGCGGCGAGCGCCACCGGGTTCGGGCCGGCTTCTCCGCCCCCTTCGGCACTGCCAAAGCCCACCACGGTGCCGTTTTGCTCGAGCACCCAGTAGCCTTGGCCGTTTGGCGCGGCGGCGATGGCCACGGCCGGCCCCGGGGCATTGCCGAGGGCGGGGGCTTGTCCCACCGGCGTCACGGTGCCGTTCTGGCTCAAGATCCAGCCGCCTTGGCCGTTGGGCTCTACGGCCAGTCCCACGGCCGGGGCGGGCACCGTCCCCTGGGGGCTAAGCGGCAGCGCATCCCCGTAGGCGAGAAGCTGGCCTGAGCTTTCGAGTACCCAGTACCCCATGCCGTCGGGCGTCGCGGCGATGGCCACGGCCGGGCCGGACGGGGTGGGCCCGGCGTAAGGCGCGGCGCCGAAAAGGGGGTGCACGCCGCCCGCGGCGTTCAGGACGTACAGGCCGCGGGGGCCGACGGCCACCGGCACGGGGTTGGAGCTGCCGTTGTCTGCCGTCACCACGAGGTTTCCTGAGGTGGCGTCTTTGGGCACTGCCACCGTGATCTGGGTAGTGGACCAGCTCAAGATGGGACAAGCGACGTTGCCCAAAAGGACGACGTCGTTGATGTCCGGCGCGCTGATCTGCCAGTCGAAGCCCTGGCCGGTGATGGTCAGCGTCTGGCCGGGCAGGGCCACGCTGGGGGTGACGGCGGTGATCTGCGGTGGGGATTGGGCCCGGGCCGCGGCCGGGATCCCGATTCCGGCTACGACGAGCAGGCAGGCACAAATCCAGGCGAAAACACGCGGTCGCAGCATGTAGAACGCTCCCGTCTTCGAGGTCTTCACTCGCCCCAGCGTGCGCGCTCTGGCCCTCGGTTGACAAGGGTCGACGGAGCGGGCCCACGCCGGGAAATGCCGGTGAAGGCCGAATTCGCCTCGGGAGATGGGATCCCTCTTTGCCGGGGACGGGAATTGCGGAAGAAGGGTCGGGCGACGGTGCCGAAAAGGCGTCGGGACAGGGATTTCGGGGGGATCTAAAGTTTTCCTAAAAAACGCGGAAAGGGGCTCGGGACAACCCCGAGCCCCGGACGGGGAGTGCTTACACCGGCTCCAGGAGCGCTTGGCCGGGGTGCCAATTGACGGGGCAAAGCCCGCCGGCCTTCAGCGCCTTCAGCACCCGCAACACCTCGTCGACTGAGCGGCCCACGTTGAGGTTGTGGACCACCTCGTACTCTACCACCCCGTCGGGGTTGATGAGGAAAAGGCCGCGGTACGCCGCCCCTTCGTCGGGGTAGTAGACCTGGTAGTCGCGCGAGACCCGGTGGGTCCAGTCGCTGGCCAAGGGGTAGCGCAGCGGGCCCAATCCCCCGTGCGCCCGATCGGTCTTGATCCAGGCGCGATGGACGTGGGGGCTGTCGGTGGACACGCCCACGATGTCGGCGCCTTCGGCCTGAAAGTCGCGCCAAGCGTCGGAGAAGGCGGTGATCTCGGTGGGACAGACAAAGGTGAAGTCGTGGGGATAGAAGAAGAACACGAGCCAGCGGCCGCGATAGTCGCGGCAGCGCACTGTGCCCATCTCGCCCGAGGGCAAGATGGCCGGCATCTCAAACTCGGGCGCTTTTTGACCCACCAAAGCCATGGGTGTTTTTGCCTCCTTTGGCACCCGCCGGTTACGGGATTCTCCGTCGCGCTTAGTGTGCGGTGCCGCAAAGGAGGCTATTCCCGCCCCGGGCCGGGGCGGGGGTTCAATAACCTTGTTGGAGGTACTTATAGAGCTTGTCCGAAGGTGGCACCGCCTTTAAGGCTTCGGCCTGGTACTGTTTGACGGCGGCGGTGTTGCCGAGGTTCTTTTCGAGCAGGATGAGGTTGTACCAGCCGTAGTCATAGCTCGGGCTCTTCTTTACGGCTTCCTGGTAGTAGGGCAGGGCCTTTTGGGGCTCCTTGAAGGTGTAGTTGTAGAGGTTTCCGATGTCATTGTCGAGGATGCCGTCCTTGGGATCTAATTGCGCCGCCTTCAGGTAGGCCTGAAGGGCCTGGGCGGGGTTGTTGTTGACGAACTCCGAGTGCGCCAGGTTAGACCAGGCGGTAGCGCTGTTGGGGTTGGCCTTGACCGCCGCTTGGAATTTCGGCAAGTCTTTCCATTGGGCCGCCCCCACGATGACCGGGGGCTCACTGATGGCGGCGGTGTGGGGGGCGGCTTTGGCCGGCGCTGGCGTTTTCACAGCCGGGTGGCTTGGGGACGCCGCCGAGCCACAGCCCACTGCTCCGGCCAACAGCGCGCCCAATACCATCCAACGCAGTCGCATGGAATTCCTCCTCTGTGCCGAATGTGGCAAACGGATTGCATGGTGTGAACACAGATTACATATCGATGATGATACACGCTCCAAGGTGCTCCGTCCATGGCAACGGTTAGGGACCGTTGAACTAAGGTTAGGGCCTGAAATGTATCTGAACCGCCATAGAATCTGGATCGGGCCGGACGAATTGATATAATGGGTCGCCGGGAGCGCCTCCCTCGGTTGGAGCAACGTTCCTTCACCCCTCAGCGGACCGGCAAATAAATTTTCCCTGAAGCGGCAGGAAATTGTCGGTCCGGCACGAATAGGTATGGCAGGTATCAACCCGCCGCACAGTCGTGATGTCAGACCGTACGGCCGGCACCTCTCTCCAAGACTTGGGCGGGGATACCTCTTCGGTGGATGTCTTGTGGGGGGTGAGAGGTGATCCGCAATGGCCGATTACTACGGGCGTCCGCGCACCAAGGCGTATGTGGCCTTCCAGGTCCGGTTGTCGCCCGAATTGAAGGAAAAGCTGGTGCGACGCGCATTCGCCACCGGCAAGAGTCAAGTGGCCATCGTCAAGGAAGCGTTGGAGCAGTACTTTGACCATCTCGCCCGCGAGCATCCCGAGGAACGGGCGCGGATCGAGGAGGGATTGGACAAGGAGGACGACTAGGATGGGGCAGCCCGTTTGCCGACTGGAAGTGGCGATGGAGCCTCACTGGAAGGAGCGCATCGAGCGGTACGCGTGGCTCCACGGGATGCGCCAGAACGCGGTGGTGGTGGAGGCGATCCGCCGCTACTTCGAGCGCCTCGAGGAGAGCGGGGAGACCGCAGAAACGATGCCGGCGGTATGAAGGCGCCCGCCATCGTCGCCTCACAGTCTCGAAATGAACCCGAGCGTTACTTTACGCAAGTGAAGTACGTAGGTTAAGGAGGGCTAAGGCACTTAGATGTCTAAACAGCGACTGAAAGCGCGGTCGAAGTTGGGCATCCTTGCGGCGGCCGGCTTGATGGCTTGGACGCTGGCCCCGATGGGGTCGGTGTTTGCAGCCAACGCCCCGCAGGAGACCACGCTGGGCGGCGCCGACCGGATGGCGACGGCGATCCAGATCGCGAACGCCGAGTATCCGAACGGCCCGACCAACGGCTCCGTCATTCTTGCCTCCGGCGCCGACGCCAACCTGATTGACTCGGTCACGGCCGCTCCGTTGGCCAAGGCGTTGGGCGCCCCGATCTTGTTGACGCAAGACGCCAACACGATCGGGTCGGAGACCATGAGCTACCTCACCTCGCACGCTATCAGCAAGGTCTACCTGATCGGCGCGGCGGCCAACAGCAACATCGAGAGCCAGCTGCCGACCGGCGTGACCACGGTCACCTTGACCGGCGCAGACCGCTACGCGACGGCGGCGGCCATCGCGAACCAGCTGGCGCAGGTGGAGAACAAGTCCTCGTTCAGCACCGTGTACGTGGCGTCGGGCGATGACGCCGACTTGAGCGACGCCTTGGCGATCGCGCCGTGGGCGGCGGCCAACGGCGACCCGGTGCTCTTGGCGGCGCCGGGCCAGACCTCGCTGCCGTCGTCGGAGGCCTCGCTCATCACCGGCCAGTCGAGCCAGACCCCGGTGGTGGTGGGGGCGGCCACGGGTTACAACCTCACCTTCCCGGGTGACGCGACGCCCGAGACCATCGGCAGCAGCAGCAACAGCAACTACGCCAACGCGGTGGCCATTGCCCAGAAGATGGCGCCCTCGAGTGGCTACACCACGATTGACATCGCCAACGACAGCAGCACCGAGCTCGACACCGAGGCCAACGGGACGGTCTCCTACCACTTGGTGGATGCCATCACCGGCGGGCCTTTGGCGGCGATGCAGGGTGCCCCGATCCTCTTCACCAACGGCGCCACTGTCACCCCGAGCCTGCAGTCGTTCCTGTCGAGCAGCCTCGTGAAGGGCGTCACCCAGGTGAACGTCTTCGGCGGCACCGCGTCGATTCCCTCGAGCACGGTGACGCAGATCGTCAACACCATCGCGGGCGTGGTGACGCCGACGCCGACCACGACTAGCGGCAATCTGAGTCTTATCCAGATTAGCGGGCAGTCGTTTGGGCAGGGCACAGCCGCCAATCCCGCCGTGGCGGTAGGCGGCACGCCGATGACGTTGTCGACGACCCTGACCGATGCCAACGGCAACCCGGTGCCGGGCGTGGACGTGGATTTGTACTTTATCCTGAACACCACGCCGCCTACGTCCGTGACATCGAACGGGCAAGCACTGGCTGAAGGCTCGGATCAAAACGGCACTTACTTTGCGGTGCCGACCAACGCAGAAGGGGTTGCGGCCGCGCAGTTGTCCGAATCTGCGGGCTCCTCACTGGCAGACGTGGCTCATTATGTGGGGCCCTACACTGCCAATGGTGTCCAGATCAACACGCCACCGGTCTATCTGGAGTTCGTAGGTTCGAACCAAGCGGCACTTTCGCCAGAACAGACCACTCCCCCGCAGTCCTTTGCTGCAGGGAGCCCGGGCAACTCGGCCGGAGGAGTTGTGCCGCTGGTCTTCACTTTGCCACCCTTAAACGGCCAGGCGCCCGTAAATGTTTCGGCGACGTTCACGGTTAGTGGGTACGGTAACAGCGCGTCTGCGGCTCAAGAGGCGTATTTCGCCAATGCGGACGGCTCGACGCTTGCAACGTTAAGTAACTGCAACACCACGGCAGCCACGTACCAGCCCGTGCCC
Organism: Bacillota bacterium; assembly: GCA_023511625.1. Classification (GTDB taxonomy): domain Bacteria; phylum Bacillota; class Sulfobacillia; order Sulfobacillales; family Sulfobacillaceae; genus JAIMAE01. The sequence continues at coordinate 39,891 of JAIMBD010000019.1, forward strand.
AACGGGCCTATCTATTCCTTCGAATGCACAGGAAGCGAGACGGTCAACACAAACTCCAATGGTCAGGCGGTCGCCTATGTGGCGAGTACCAGCAGTGGGGCATTCGTTACCGTGTCCGCTTCGGCGACTGACGGTGGCGGAACGTTCAGTGGTACAACCTGGTTTGGCTGGGGGACGGCCGGGATTCCCAATCACACGATCAACTATGGTGTGTCCGGAGTGACGGGTACCTATAACCCCAATTCGAGCGTACAAAACGGGGTAATCGGGTCGGAAGAGGTCTACACCGCCCAGGTAGGCACGGACGTTACTTTCTACGGGCAGGCGTTTGATGCCAACAACAATCCCGTGCCGAACGCGCAGCTCTTCGTCGTGGCAGGGGGTAACGACAACAACACGGATGCCATGGTGGTAAACGGGCAATCCAAGCCGTTCCCCTACGTTCTGAGCGCGCCGCAAATTCTACAGAGCGACGGACAACCTTACAGTTCGCTCCCCCCAGTGAATGGCCTTAACAACCAGGTGGCTGCGAGCCCCAGCTATGGGTTCACCATCGCGGCCAACGGGGCGGGGCAGTTCAACTTCACGGTCACCAACACCACGGCGACGCTAACGACAAATCCCAACACCAACATCCTCAGCCAGCCGAACGACTACTTGGTGTATGCGGTAGAGAACGGCACCATCCAAAGCGGGCCGGGGCCGGGCGGCACGATGTTCACCAATAATGGTGACGTACCGGCAATTGACTGGCAGGTGTCCGGCAACGTGACGTCGATCGGCGTGGCGGGGGTGCCCAGCATCAAGTCTACCGACACATCCGTGAGTGGCATCGAGGCGCCGGCTACTCCGTCGAGCTATATCGGAACCGACCAGACGCCGAGCCTGGCTACGCTGTACATTGAGGGCTTCTCCGGCGGAGCGGCTTATCCGACGTCCAGCACTGCGAGCAGCACGGGGGCGACTGAGACGTTTACGGTCCAGGCCAGCGGCAACGCCAGCGTCTACAGCGTTGACGGCGTACCGATTTCCTCCACGTTTGAGGTGAACAAGTCCGTCCAAATCGGGGTCACCTTCAGCGGAGGTAGCTCGGGCACCTACACCGTGACGGTTAACGGCTCTACGACCGGTGCGAATGGCGCCAGTTACAGCACGTGGCTGCAGCAAAATGTGGGGACGTACGGTCCTGTGCTTGAGATCGGGGTGGCCGACACCACCAGCGAGTCGCCGACGGTGACGATTACGAGCGGGTCGGTGAGTGCCACGGCGAACCTTACGTTTGGCGCCACCAGTGCTACCCAGCTCGGTGCCGCATCGCCGTCGTCGGTGAATCTGAGTGCCGGTCAAACTTCGGCTCCGATCACGATTACGGTGCAGGACGCCAACGGGAATCCGGTGCCGAACACCACGGTCAACTTCACGTATTCCAACATGCCCGACCTGTGGATCACGGCCATCAATGGGGTGACGCTGCAACTCGAGGAGCCGAACGGGTCCACGACCCAGGAGGAGCCGACTCCGTTGCCGCTGTTCAACCCGGCTGAAATTCCAACAACCACGACGGGCGTTTACAAGAGTATTCCACCCCTCGGCTACAACAGCGTGGTCATCCCCGGGGTGGTCGACGCGGCCAACGGCGTGATCTCCGTGCAGACCAACAGCAACGGGCAGGTGCAGCTGACGCTGTCGGACGGCGTGTCGGCGTACTACACCGGGTCTCCGGTGGTTCCGAACACCAACACGCCTGGTCCTGCACAGTTCGGATCGGACCTCAGCGTGTTGAATTCTGCCGACTCCGGCACTGCGGTGTTCTGGTTCTTGCCTGTCGGAACATCCAACGCGCCTAGCAACCTTGTGAATGGCTCACCCGGCACGAACGGGGCCATCGTGCTCAGTATGAACCCACCTGCGACACTCACGGTGAACGGTCAGCAGATTACCGTGACCCAAGAAGGGACCGTGACCTGGCAGGGCTAGGGGTGTCCGGGCTCTGGCGATGAACCCGAAGTGACGGCGTGAAACAGCGTGGGCTGGGCCTTTGAAAGGCCCAGCCATTTTATGTGGGCGTGGTGGTGGGTGATGGCTTAGACGGATGCAGCATTATTTGACGAAAGAGGACGAAAAAGGAATTATGGTGTGGGAGACAAAAGTTACTTTCGTGAACCGAACCTCGGAATCGCGTTGCGCCCGGACCGCCGCGTACCTGGCTGGTCCTGGGCACCGGCCCGCAGGTCTGGGTGCCTCCGGCGGAGATCTGCACTCTCCGGACGTTGATTGCCCATGTGACGGCCTGCCAGGAAACGGCGGCCGCGGGGAAAACCCGGGCCTAGAATGCCGTGCTGCTGGCGGGCTGGGCGGTTCGGGCTGGCACCGATCTAGGCCGATGGCTCTCCGAACACGGGACCGAGTGGGACCAGGATACGCAGTTGCTGGTCACGAGTGCGTTGACCCTTGCGGGTAGCTCGAGGCCGAGGCTGATCGGATTCGGGCCGAGATTCTCCGCCGGGTCCACGATCGGCCGGTCTTGCAATGGCTGTGGGGTATCCCGGGCATCGGCCCCTGGACAGGCGTCGTGATCAGGGCCTGGCTCGAGTTTGACACCAAACGGTTGGCTTTGGGCGTCTTTGGCTGGGCCCGTCACGGTGTGATGCGCCTTTCCGGGCCAGTGACCG
>JAIMBD010000031.1 GCA_023511625.1 Bacillota bacterium
GGCGCCAAAGCCGGGGCAAATTCGGGGAAGACCGCCTCCCCGACCGGTCTAATCAACGTGACTGGCGTCACAAACTCCAGGCTTGGCTCGAACTAAAATCTTTCCCCCTAACGCCGCCGGGGGCCCCTTCTAAAGGGGCCCCCGGCGCAGTGGGACGCGGCCTTACCGGTTTAAGGCCTCACTCGGCTGGTCCACGCGCTTGAACACCAACTTGCCGTCTTCAGCGTCGACCAAGATCCGGGCGTGCTCCGGAAAGTGGCCGGCCAAAATCTCCTCGGCCAGCTGATCTTCCACCAAGTGCTGAATGGCGCGCCGCAGCGGGCGAGCGCCGAACACCGGGTCGTACCCCGCCTGAGCGATGACCCGCTTGGCGGCGTCGGTCACCTCCAGTTCGAACCCGGTCTGGCGCACCCGTTCGGCCACCTCCTTCAGCATGATGCCCACGATCTCGGCCAAGTGCTCTTCGTTGAGCTCGTGGAAGACGATGATCTCGTCCACCCGGTTGATGAACTCCGGCCGGAAGGTGCGCTTGACCTCGTCCATGAGGCGGTCCTTCATGTCCCGGTAGTTCTCCTCTTCGTCGCCGCGCCGAAACCCGATCCGGCTTTGCCGGCGAATGACGTCCGCCCCAACGTTGGAGGTCATGATGATCACCGTGTTGCGGAAGTCGACCGTGCGCCCTTTGGCCTCCGTCAGCCTCCCCTCCTCCAGCACCTGCAGAAGGATGTTGAAGACCTCCGGGTGCGCCTTCTCGATCTCGTCCAACAACACCACCGAGTACGGGTGTCGCCGCACCGCCTCGGTCAGCTGCCCGCCCTCTTCGTAGCCCACGTACCCGGGCGGAGCCCCCACCAACCGCGACACCGCGTGGCGCTCCATGTACTCCGACATGTCGATGGTGATCATCGCGTCTTCGTCGCCAAACAGCGCCACGGCTAAGGCCTTGGCCAACTCCGACTTGCCGACCCCCGTAGGCCCGAGGAAGAGGAACGACCCGATGGGGCGCCGCGGGTTCTTCAGCCCTGCCCGCGCCCGCCGAATGGCGCGGCTGACCGCCTGCACCGCCTCGTGCTGCCCGACCACCCGCCGGTGCAGTTCGTCCTCGAGGTGCAACAGCCGCTCCGATTCCTCGCCCTTCAACTTCTCGACCGGGATCCCCGTCCACGAGGAGACGATCTGGGCGATGTCCTCCGGCGTCACGTTGATGGGCTCCACGCCCTGGCGGCTGTGCCACTTCTGCGTCTCCTGCTCGAGCTCGTCGCGCAGGCGCTGCTCCTCATCGCGCATCTGGGCCGCCTTCTCAAACTCCTGAGCCTGGACAGCCGCCTCCTTCTCCTTGCGCAGCTCCTCCAGCCGCTCGGCCAAGTGTTTCAAATCCGGCGGAGCCACGTAGCTCTTCAGCCGCACCCGCGAGGCCGCCTCGTCGATGAGGTCGATGGCCTTGTCGGGCAGGAAGCGGTCCGACACGTACCGGTCCGAGAGCCGCACGGCCGCCTCGATCGCTTCGCGGGTGATGTGCACCCGATGATGCGCCTCATACCGATCCCGGAGCCCCTCCAAAATCTGCACCGTTTCTTCGGGGGTGGGCTCCTCCACCATGATAGGCTGGAAGCGGCGTTCGAGGGCGGGGTCGCGCTCCACGTACTTCCGGTACTCGTCCAGGGTGGTGGCGCCGATAGCCTGCAACTCCCCCCGGGCCAAGGCCGGCTTGAGGATGTTGGCCGCATCGATGGCGCCCTCCGCCGCGCCGGCCCCGACGATGGTGTGCATCTCGTCGATGAACAGGATGACGTTCTTGGCCTCGCGGATCTCGTTCATGGCCCGCTTGAGCCGGTCCTCGAACTCGCCCCGGTACTTCGAGCCCGCCAGCATGGCGCCGAGGTCTAAGGCCACCACCCGGCGGTCTTTGAGGATCTCCGGCACCTGCTGTTCGACGATGCGCTGGGCCAGCCCCTCGACTACGGCCGTCTTGCCCACGCCTGGTTCCCCGATCAGCACCGGGTTATTCTTGGTGCGGCGCGAGAGGATCTGGATCACCCGCTCGATCTCCTTATCCCGTCCGATGACGGGATCCAGCTTGCCCTCGCGAGCCATCTGGGTCAGGTCGCGACCATACAAGTCCAAGGTCGGCGTGGCCACCTGCGTCGGCGGCTCCGGCCCCCCTTGGCTGCCCTGGGCTGCCCCGGTGGTGTGGACCAGCTGGTGGCGCACCTTGTTGAGGTCGGCCCCGGCGGCCAAGAGCACCTGCGCCGCCACGCCTTCCCCCTCGCGGATCAGCCCCAACAAGAGGTGTTCCGGCCCGATGTAGTTGTGCCCGAGCGCCCGCGCCTCCTCCCCGGCCAGCTCCAGCACCACCTTCTTGGCCCGGGGCGTGAAGGCCACCTCTTCGTTGGGGCCGATGGCGGGTCCTCGCCCGGTGGCCTTCAGCACCTCAGCCCGGACGGTCTCTAAATCCAACCCGATCGATTGCAGGACCTTGGCCGGGACCGAATTCTGCTCGCGGATTAGTCCCAGCAACAGGTGCTCGGTCCCGACAAAGTTATGCCCCATCCGGCGGGCTTCCTCCTGGGCGTGGATCACCACCCGCCGCGCCTTTTCCGTAAATTGGCCAAACATCGTACTCCTCCTTCCCGTCCACGTCGCATCCTCGGCGGCGATCCCGTTCGGCCCAGGTCTCCGCCTCAGGCGGCTTCCCCGACCAACTGTTCTCGAATCAGCCGGGCCCGCAACTCGTCGCGCTCCAACGGGCTCAAGGCGCGCCCCGCCCGCAACTGGAGAAACCCGGGCTGGGTCAAGACGGCCAGCTGCGCGAAGCTGGCCCGAGATGGCGCCGGCACGATGCCCAAGTCGGCTCCCAACTTTACTTCCGAGAGTAACCGTAACGCCTCCTCGGAAGTCAAGATTTTGGCGTGGGTCAAAATCCCGTACGCGCGCGCCACGCGGTCGGCCAAGCGGATTCCGGCCTCTTGGCGCAAGTGCTGGCGGGCATGGCGCTCGCTGCCCACAATCTGTTGAGCCACCACCGCCAAGTTGTGCAGGAACTCCTCCTCGCTCAAGCCCAGCGACACCTGGTTCGAGATCTGAAAGATGTTACCGAGGGCATCGGTCCCCTCGCCGTACAGTCCGCGCGCCACCATGCCCACCTGCGAAAGGGTGGTAAAGACCTGCGCCACCTGTCGGGTCAGCACCAAGCCCGGCAGATGGACCATCACCGAGGCGCGCATCCCCGTGCCCAGATTGGTCGGACAGGCCGTGAGATACCCCCACCGCGCATCGAAGGCAAAGTCAAGGTGCTCTTCCAGCGCGTCGTCGAGCCGGTCCGCGACCTGCCACGCCTCGTTGAGGCTCAACGCCGGCAACACCACCTGAATGCGCAGGTGATCCTCCTCGTTTATCATAATACTAATGCTTTCTCCGGGGTCGATGGCCACCGCCTGAAATCGGACCGGCTCCTGCACGAGCTGTGGGCTGATGAGGTGTTTTTCCACCAGCACCTGCCGGTCGAGCGGCGCCACCTCGGCCAGGCGGTGAAACCGAAGGTGCCACCCTTCCTCCAGCGCGGCAAATGTCTCTTGCAGCCGCGCCAAGGTCGTCTCCGCTTGCCCCTCGTCCAATCGGTGGGGAAAGGGCAGCTGGCGGAGGTTGCGCGCAAGGCGGACCCGAGCCGACAGCACGATGTCGGAATCAGGCCCCTTGCCCTCCATCCAGCGGCTGAAGCGCCCAAACTCCGGATTCATGCCCCCTCGCCTCCTGCCCCCACCTGGCGCGCCTCCTCTTCTAAGGCGCGGATGCGGTCGCGTAGTTCGGCCGCCCGCTCAAACTCCTCGCGTTCCACGGCGCCGCGCAGTTCTGCCCGGAGCTGTTCCAACTCGCGCCGGCGCAAAAGCTGTCGCTCGCCCCGCCGTGGCACCTTGCCGTGATGGCTGCTGCGCCCTTGGATGCGTCGGATCAAGGGCTCCAACTGATCCGCGAAGGCCTCGTAACAGCGGTCGCACCCCAGCCGTCCGGTCTCCGCAAAGCGTTGGAAGGGATAGCCGCAGTAGCCGCAACGGCGGTCGCCCCACACCGGCCGGAGCGGCCCCACCCCCTGTCCCACCAGACCGCCGAGAAGGTTTTGCACCGTGAAGACCGGCGTCAGCACCAGGTGAAAGGCGCCCTCTTCGCGCGCGCACTCTTCGCACAGGCGGCGTTCCCGCTTTTCGCCGTTCACGACGGTGGCGACCTGCACCGTCGCCGGTCGCTGGTGGCAGCGCTGGCAGAGCGTCAAGGCTCCGCCGGCGCCTGGATTTTCGGCCATGTTCACACCTCCTCGGCGCTCAGGGCCGCCGTCATCAGGGCCTTCAACAGCCGCGCGCGCAGCCGGTCTCGTTCCGGCAGGTCGATCTGCAGCACTTCCCGGCGCAAGGCATTCTTGATCAAATTGGCCTCCCGCTCCCGCACCAGCCCCGCCTCTTGCGCCCGTTGCACGATGTCCTGGGCCCGTGCCTGGTCGACGGCCTCGAGGCCGCCGAGCGCCTCCAGGATGTCTTGGCGGTCGGTCTTGATCCGGGTCAGGCGAATGCCGCCGCCGCCCCCCCGGCGCCCCTCCACCAAGTATCCCCGATCGGAGGTGAAACGGGTCATCAGCACATAGGTGATTTGGCTCGGCACACAATCGAAGCGCACGGCCAGTTCCGACCGCTGAATCTCCACGCAGCGGTTGGGCGACGACTCGAGGAGCTGTAGCAGGTAGGCCTCTATCTCATCGCTCAACCGGGCCAAAGGAAACCACCTCTGACTTTGACTTTTATTGTCCTTCGAGGGCATTATACCAAAAAATCCCCCGCCTGACACGGGGGATCTGAAAAATTTTTCCGATCGACTAGGACGCACAGGGAATGAGTTCGGCCGTCGTCAACGACGCAGCGCCAAACTCCATCTCTTCGGCGGCAATGCGGCCCTGAAAACAGGGCACTGCGCCGCGCAACACGGCCACCGGCCGCCGGCCGCCCTCTGGAGCCGCCGCTGCCATCTCCTCAGGGTTGCTGGCCCAAAGAGGTTCCCAGACGCCGCCGGCAAAGGCCGCGCGCGCCCGATCGAGAAAGGCGTAAGCCGCGTCCGGCAACGGTCCCCCGCGTCCTCCCCATAGGTCCAGCCGGTGAATCAAGGAGCCGGTAGCGAGAACCCCGATGCGGAAGCCCTCGGCGGCCACGGCGATGGCCCTGCCGAACTGCCGGTGCGTTTCTTCGTCCAAGGTGGCACAGATCGACACCGGCACCACCGGCACGGCCCCCTCGGGATTGAGATGCAGCAAGGGAGACCACGCTCCGTGATCCATGCCCCACGCGTCTCCAACCTCTTCCGCCGGGATCCCGGCCGCCGCGGCCGCCGCCACGATGGCCCGCGCCACTCCGGCGTGCCCGCGCGCCACGTATCGAATTTGATAGAATTCCGGCGGGAACCCGCTGTAGTCGTAGATCTGGCGCAACGTGGGCTGATACACCACCCCAAATCCGCCGCCGGTCACAAAATGCGGGGTAATCACCACCCACGCGTCCAACTGGGGACCCCAGGTTTCGCCGAGCTCCCGCAGCGCCTTGAGTGTCGCGTCGTGCCGGACACCCAGATCCCCTACCAAGGACGGAGTGTTCGGAGCGTAGAGCCCCACCAAGACTGCCATCGCCGTCCCTGCTTTCCGCCCCGCCTCAGGGGCTGATGGTCGACCCGACGAACAGCCCCACCACGGCAATGACGGCCATCAACAGGACGGACACGAAGTAGGTGGGGGTAAAGACGCCACTTAAGTCGAGGTCGCGAAACACGCCGCATTTCCCCCTTCGCTGCTGGCATGGTTGGTAGAGCCATTATACCGCAGAACACCGGTGGCCGTCAGGTCCTGCCCCCCAGGCGCCGCCGGCCGCGCTGCCACAAAAACGGCAACAGATAGCGCCGAGTGGCCGCCGGGACCCAACGCCACCGCCGCTCGGCACCGATCCGGCGGCGGACTGCTTCCGCCCGCTCCCAGTCTCCCGCCAAGGCAAACGCCACCCAAAAGCGCAAGTGGTGCCATGTCCAAAGCACCTCGCGCGCCTTGGGGCCGAACGGGGCGCTCTCCCGGTGCTTTTCCAGCATCCGCCACATCGTCTCGTACACGCGCCAGACGTCCTTGCTGTACCCCGTGGGCACGTCGCGATAGACGACGAGCGGCCAATCGATCTTCACCACCCGCCCCACGCGGGCCACGCGCAGCCACAGGTCCCAATCTTCGGCCCCATCCACCGACGGGTCAAAGCCGCCAACTGCCGCCCACACCGCCCGCCGCACCAAGACCGTCGAGGTCTGAAACCGGTTTAAGACCAAAAGGTCGCCATACGCGACGGGCCGGCTCGGCACCGCTTCGGGAACCGGCGGCCATGGCTGCCCCTTTTCTCGCACCCAATCCGCTGCCACCAAGGCCACAGCAGCGTCGGTGGCCACGGCCGCCTGCCGCGCCAGCTTCTCCGGATGCCACACGTCGTCGGCATCCAACAGGGCCACGAACTCTCCCTGCGCAGCGGCGATGCCGGCATTCCGCGCCCCGCTCGGCCCCAAGCCCGGGGTCGCGATCACCCGTGCCCACGGATAGCGTTCCCGCACCATGGCGCCGGTCCCGTCGGTCGACCCGTCGTCGACCACGATGGTCTCGGCCACCGGGTAGCACTGCGCAGCCACGCTATCCAAGGCATCGCCGAGGGTGGCCGCGGCGTTGTGCGCCGGAATCACCACCGAGATGGCCAGGGCCATGTCCACCGCCTCCTCTTGCGCCTGCCCACGGCTCCAAAAACGGCAACGCCCTCCGCTGGTTGGAGCGGAGGGCGGCACAACAGGCTTGGGCTGGCACCACCCGGGATCCCAGGGGCTCGG
>JAIMBD010000032.1 GCA_023511625.1 Bacillota bacterium
ATCCGTGGCGGAAGTTTAGCGGAATCGGTGGTGGAAGTTTAATCGGAAATGGTGGCTAAAGGTTTCCGGAATACACAACCGGCTCATCCTGGCCTACAATCCGGGCCGCGCAGCCGAGGATGCCACCCTCCGCCAAGCCTTGCGGGACCAACTGACCGCCGCGATTGCGCGCGGGTCGGTGCGCCCCTTGCTGAAGGGGTGCCGGCGGTACGTGGTCACCGACGGCACGACCGTGCGGCTCAACGCGCGGGCCTTTCGCGAGGACGCCCGGTATGATGGGAAGTTTGTACTCCGCACAAACACGCGCCTGCCCCGGGCGCAGGTGGTCGCCGCGTACAAGCAGGCGTGGCAGATTGAACGGGCGTTCCGGACCCGGAAGAGTCAGCTCGACCTCCAGCCGATGTTCCACTGGACCGATGCCCGCATTCGGGGCCATGTCACGATCTGCGTCCTTGCGCTGGTGCTGGAAGACACCCTGCAGCGGGTGTTGCGCGAAGCCGGCGTCACGGCCTCGACCCGGACCGTGCTCGCGGACCTGGAGCGGGTGCACGCGGTGCCGTGGACGGTCAACGAGCAGGCGTACCTGTGCCGCACGCCGCTAGTGGGGACCGCCACACAGGCGTTCCGGGTGGCGGGCGTTGCGGTGCCGCCCACCATTGCGCCCCGCCCCTAGTGCCACGGCGTAGTAGAGTCCGTATGATTGTGTAAAAGCTGGCACAGATCTTTGAAATAGGGATCAAGCCATTGAACCCTCTGGTAGATTGGTCACATCCACGCCCACCAACCGAGGAGGGGTTTCAATGGCTTAATATCCGATGACCTTGACAGACGACATTGTCCAGCACCTGTTTGTGGGAGATGGGGGAGTGGCGCGGTTGCTGGAGCAAGTCCTCAATCCAGTGTTGCAAGCGCTGGCCCAAGCCGCCTTGCACGCCGCCCCCTACGAGCGCACGCCGGAGCGTCGGGGCTATCGCAACGGGACCTACGACCGGGCCTTACCACCCGAGTCGGCACGCGGACACTGCGGGTGCCGCGGTTGCGAGATGGGAGCTTTAGCCCGGAGTGGTTCGCCCGCGACCAACGACACGAGCAAGCCTTCGTCCTGGCGCTACTGGAAATGGTCATCAACGGGGTGTCCACCCGGAAAGTCACCCAGGTCACCGAGGAACGCTGTGGCACCGAGCTGTCGAAGTCGCCCGTCTCGGCCCTGTGCCAGCAGCTCGACCCCATCGTGACGGCCTGGCGGACCCGGTCCCTGGCTGCCCCCCCCCCCCTACCCCTTCCTGCTGGTCGATGCGCTGGTCCTGCGGATTCGCGAGGACGGGCATGTACGGCCGCGGGCGGGGGGTGTCGTGAGGGGCGTCCACGCGGCGGGCCAGCGCGAACTGCTCGGCTTCTGGATCGGGGACAGCGAGTCGGAAGCGACGTGGCGCACGGTGGGCCAGGACCTCAAAGCGCGGGGCCTCCACGGGGTGGACCTGGTGGTCTCGGACCACCACGCCGGGCTGGTGCGCGCCCTGCAGCGGGAGTTCCAGGGGGTCCGCTGGCAGCGGTGTCAGACGCACTTCAGCCGGAACGTCCTAGACGTCTGCCCCAAACGCTTCCACGACGTGTTTTTTATCATCTGAAATAGGACAGTTTCACCGCGGCGATGCGGGCGGTCTTCGACGCCCCGGACCGTAAGCGGGCGGACTGGCTGAGCCAGCAACTCCTCGCCGACTTTCAGGCGACGGCCCCCGGGCGGTGGCCATCTGGGAAGCGGGCGTCGAGGATGCCTTAGCGATCTTCGGGTATCCGGCGGATGTCCGGCTCCGCTTGCGGACGACGAACGACCTGGAGCGCCTGAACCGGGAGATTCGCCGGCGGGAACGGGTCATCCGGATCTTCCCGAACCGGGCCTCGGCCGAGCGGCTCCTAGGGGCGTTGCGGATGGAACTCCACGAAGGGTGGAGCACGGGGCGTCGATCCGGGAACCTGGACGGCTATTGGGCGGAGCGGAATCCCGCCCCCGACAAAACGCCAGCCGCCACCGCTTAACCGTAGTGGACCAGAGGGGCGCTTTTACACAGAAAAAAGGACTTGACCCATCTAGCCCTTTCGCCAGGTCCGACACGGTGGACTCCGAAAACTCGGTGCCACAGAGTTCTTCGGGGATTTTGCGGGTAGACACCCCATTCCCCGCCATTTCCATCAACGTTAACACGAGCGCTTTTTCGTGCCGCTGATAGCGTTCAAACAGCGTCGGACGGAACTCCCCGTCCCGCGCCCGCGGGACCTCCAGCGTCAACCTCCCGACCCGCGTTGTCAGCTGTCGGCTCCGGGAGCCATGGCGATACCCCCGGCGCGCTTCGGTTCACTCATACCGTTCGACCTGGAGATATTCGGTCACCTGGGCCTCGAGTACCTGGTTTAACACCGGTTGCACCAGCACGGCGAGCGCATTGTCCTTTTGCCCCATAAGGGCTTGGATTGTTTGATCATCTAGCGTAATCTGATGGTGAGCCATTGCGCGATCCTCCTGGGGATTTGTGGTTGTCGCTTTCAAATCTACTAAGGGATCCCAATGGCTCCTAAATCCTTAAGCCCTTTTACACACAATACCGGACTCTACTCAGACCACCGGACGGGTGGTGGCGAGCTGCCCCATCACGGCCCTGCCCTGCACCGCCATCGTGCGACAGGCGGCGCCGGGGACGCCGTGGTATGTGGCCGAACTCAACCAGGGATCATGAGATCCATCTGCACGGCTTGTGGGGCGGGGCCGCCGGTGCCTAGTGGTTTCGCGTATGCGGTGATGCCTGGAGGCTCAGGCCACCGGGCATCACCGTTGCCCTCGTGTGGCCTCGTACAGGGTTTCCGGTGCGATGTCGGCGCCGTTGGGCCACACCACAGTGCCCAACTCCGGATCCACCTTTACTTGGGCGAAGAAGTCGGGATCCAGCAGGGGTGCGAAGACGCCCTCATACACGTCCACCACCTCATCCAAGTTGACCACGCCTGCCGTGCCGTCGTCGAACACCACGTCCAGCAACCGGGGAGGCCGAGGGGATGCCGCCACCACGTCCACGATCATGGCCGGTGTCCTCCCTCCTATTCCAACGGCGCGATTTTCAGCAGCTCTTCATGTCGTCTGGCGCGTTCCCAGTTTTCCAGCAGCTCGCGTTGGTGCATGGCGGCCCATTCCACGACCAGACCCAGCACCCGCGGAGGAAGCGAACCGTCCAACACCTCCAGCGTGTGGATGGCGATGTTGGCCCGGTGTTGGTTGTACCGGGCGCGGAAATGCGGGGGATCGTGGTCGCGATAGAACATGGCAATAACAATTCCAAAGAACCGTGAAATCTCGGGCATTGCAACCCCCTCGCCCTGGGCTTCCTTCGCGGTGCTTGGAGCCCTGAAACCACACCAAAATTATATCCCGACCTGCACACAGCCCCTCGACGGTCTTGCGGCCGCCAAGCGCAGTTTGTCGGGTTGAGGACCGCCACACCACGGAATGGATGGTCAGACACCGCCGTCGTGCGGCACGGGCTGCCGGGGACGCGGCGGTACGGGGAGGCACGGGGCGGCACTGAGCGGCTAGAGGATCGCGGAGGCCTGGAATGCCGTGGCGGGCCGTACCAGGCGGCGCCCCGGCGGGGTTAGGCTTCGTCGAGGCCTTCCCGCCGGAGGGCGCCGGCCTCCCAGATCCAGTGCCGCAGTTCCTCGCTCACCTCCCAGAGATGGGGGCCAACCAGGATTTTCGTGGCGGGGTAGCACCGGTAGATCGCGCATCGCCCCCTCGCATCCCGGAGAACGACGGTGGTCGGCGTCTCCCGCCATGCACTGCCGGCGGTGTGAATGCTGATGGCGCGCCCCGCGGTGACGGATCCACCGGCCCAGGCGCCGTGGACCTCCACGGCGTCCGCGGCGTCCACGTCGCTGCCGTCGGCGTGATCCAGGATGACCGTGCGTCCGGAGGCGATGGTCGAGTAGGCGACGGCGGCGAGCCGGGCATCTCCACCGGCCGCCAGCCCTGCGGGGGCGCCGGCCTGCCATTCGCGGAGGGCGGCGTCCAGGGCGGGGACCACCGCATCCAGGGCGCCGCCGCCCGCTTCCGGCCGTCGGAGCAGCGTGTGCAGGGCCGCGAGCAGGGGTTCGCCCCATACTCGGGCCCAGGCGTCGGTTCGATACGGCGGCCGTCGGAGGGCATTGCGCAGGGCGGTGGCCTGTTGGGCGATCTGGGGGAACTTGGCCTGAAGTAGCCATGCGACAACGGCCGTTTGCGGCCAGGAGGCGCCACCGGTGTGCCGCATCACCTGATCGCAGGCCTCCTGCAGGGCGGTGAGGGCCCGGCGTAGCGCAGCGCCGATGGCCTGGAGCGCAGTGTAATCCGCGGCCGGAGTCCCGTGCCAGATCTGGCTGCGCAGAACCGGGCCGAAGACCCGGAGACGTCCTCCAACCACCACCTCGGCATCGTCCACAGACCCTAGGATGGTCAGATTTCCCGCGACACACACCCGTGCGCGCCGCCCCACGCTGCCCACGATCGCATCGCCAGAGGCCACAAACAGGGTGCCCTCGACGCGTTCCAGGCGCAGGATTTCAGGCACCACTGTCACGTGCTCCCCCACCCAGACAAGGCGCCCAGCATGCTGGGCGACCAAATGCGTTCCACCTTGCATTGGAGCGATGCCCGGGCCGATTGTCAACGCCGGTGCGGGCGGCGCCGGGGGATGGAGGGGCGTGCCCCAGACCGTAAGGCCGGGGCGGGCGGGGCGGCCCGGCCGCAGCACCCCGACGATAGTGCCGGGTTCGACGCGGTCAGGCTCCTCCCAGCTGATGTCCCCGAAACGCCGGACGGCGGGGAGTCGGGGGACGGGGTCGTAGCGGTCCGCCTCGCCCGGGTCGGGTGGCCTGCCCCGCGCAATGACCCATTGCCCCGACTGCCCGTGCGCCAGCAGCGCGGCGAGCGCCTCGTCGGTCCACCGGCCGATGTGGATCCCTTGGCGGTCCAAGGCCGTCCGCACGTCGGCGAGCGGGATCGGCGGCGGCATCACGATGGCGGTGGTGGGGCAGAGGGCGAGGCGCCACTGCGGAGCGGTCGGCGGCAGGTGCCGTTCAACCCCCGGGGCGTAGTCGAGGGTGATCGTGGCCTCGAGACCGGCAGGGTCGACCGTGATCGCGAAGGATGCATGGGCGGGAACCCGGTCGCACGCCACCTCGATGTGGTCCCCCTCCTGCACCACGACGTCACCCCTGACGGCCGCGCCGTTGACCCAGACCCGCAACCCGTCCTCAGGCACGACCAGCACAGGATAGACCCCCGGCGCGGCGCGCGGGTTGCGGACCTGGATGTGGCCCTGCTCGTCGACCCAGGCCGCGCCCCAGTGCCAGTGGGCGTGCTCCATCATGGTGGCCGCCGGGCGCGGCAGGGGTGTCGTGTAGCCATGCGTCCACCGGCGTAGCGCCGCCTGCGTCACATGGGTGCGCCAGAAGCGGGCGGTCCGGAGGAGGTGGTCCCAACCGTGCCGAATGGCGCCGACCCAGCGGATCCGCCACGGGATGGTGGGCAGGTCCGCGTGCTCCCCGGCTTCCCAACGGCGCGGGCGCCTCCAGCGTATCATCGGTCGCCTCCCCGCCGCGGTCGTGGGATCTGCCTCGGCGGCATGGGCGCGGAGGCCGGGCCGGGCGGCGCGCCCTGGGTCGCTGGGGCGCGGAACGCCGGCGCCAGTTCGGGGACACCCAGGAGGAACCCTTGGCCCAGGGAGATGCCGCAGTCGACCAGCGCCTGGAGCTCTCCCTCCGTTTCAATGCCCTCGGCGATGATCCACACCCCCGGCGCCAACGTGAGGCACAGATCCACGAGGCCGCGGAGCAGCGCCCGCCGGGCGGGGTCCCGGTCCACGCCCCGGACGATGGTCATGTCGAGTTTGATGACGTCAACGCCGGGCGGGGTCAACACCCGCATGGTGGTCACGCCATGGCCGAAGTCGTCCATCGCCACCCGGGCCCCCAGCGCATGTAGCGCGGCCACGGCGTCCGGGGTGAGGGGCAGACGCTCTGAGAGTTCCACGACAGTCTTGGGCCAAGGGAGCCGTGGGGGCGGCGCGGCGCGCTGGTCCCAATTGACAAACAACACCTCGGATGGCCGTAACACGTCGCCGGCATGCTGGGCGGCCAAGGCCCAGGCGCGGTGGAGCAACCGGGGAAGCCAGCCCTCGCGGGCCGCCTGGTCAATCCAGGCCAAGACGGGGATGGGCCGGCCGCCGGGGCCGCGGAGCAGCGCCTCATAGCCGATGGGCGCGCGCGTAGCCAGCTGGCAAATGGGCTGGAAGGCGATCGTCAGATCGGGGAGCGCAGATTGCGGGGTGGTCATCGCCGCCTCCCTCCTGGGGGTGCCCATGCGGGGCGGGAGGGACGGCGGCGGTGGGGCAGAATCCAGTCGTTGCCCGCCGCGCTCATCCCCTCAGGTGCCCCAGGAGCAGCGCACGGGCAATTTCCAGATCCGGGGGGGGGGGGGGGGGGGGGGGGGGGGGGGGGGGGGGGGGGGGGGGGGGGGGGGGGGGGGGGGGGGGGGGGGGG